>NZ_JBVJMS010000001.1:0-1231664 GCF_055584085.1 Streptomyces sp. NPDC104226 | reverse complement strand
TGGCGTTCGATGATGCGGGCCATGGTCACGTACTGGGTGAAGACCAGCACCGAGCCGCCCTCGGCCAGGATCGTGTCGAGCAGCTCGTCGAGGAGCTCCAGCTTCCCGGAGGCCGCCCCGATGGAGTCTTTCGAGCCGTGCTGCTCCTTCGTGTACTGGGCGGGGTGGTTGCAGATCTGCTTGAGCGAGGTGAGCAGTCTAACGACGAGCCCGCGGCGCTCCATCCCGTCCGCAGCGGCGATCGCGGCGAGCGTCTCGCGCACGACCGCCTCGTACAGCCCGGCCTGTTCACGGGTCAGGGACACCGCGTGGTCGGTCTCGGTCTTCGGCGGCAGCTCGGGCGCGATCCCGGGGTCGGACTTCTTGCGGCGGAGCAGGAACGGCCTGACGAGCGCCCCGAGCCGGGCCGCCGCCCGGGGGTCGCGGCCGCTTTCGACCGGCTCGGCGTAGCGCGTGCGGAAGGTGCCGAGGCGGCCGAGGAGGCCGGGCGTGGTCCAGTCGAGGACGGCCCACAGCTCGGACAGGTTGTTCTCGACCGGGGTGCCCGTGAGGGCCACGCGGGCCGCCGACGGGATGGTGCGCAGGGCCCTGGCGGTCGAGGAGCGCGGGTTCTTGACGTGTTGGGCCTCGTCCGCGACGACCATGCCCCAGGGCACGGCGGCCAGTCGGGGCGCGTCCAGGCGCATGGTGCCGTAGGTGGTGAGGACGAAGCCCTCGACGGGGCGGCCGGCCGGCCCGTCGAGGCTGCGGCCGGCGCCGTGGAAGCGGCGCACCGGCGTGCCCGGGGCGAACTTCTCGATCTCGCGCTGCCAGTTGCCGAGCAGCGAGGCCGGGCAGACCACCAGCGTCGGGCCCTCGTGCCCGTGCTCCTGGCGGTGCAGGTGCAGGGCGATCAGCGTGACGGTCTTGCCGAGGCCCATGTCGTCGGCGAGGCAGGCCCCGAAGCCGAGCCCGGTGAGGCGGGCGAGCCAGCGCAGGCCGCGGAGCTGGTAGTCGCGCAGGGTGGCCCGAAGGGCGGCCGGGGCTTGTACGTCGGCCTGCGCGGGGGCCCGTACGCCGGCCTGCGCGTCCGAGTGCTCCGGAGCGGGGTGCTCGGGGTCGGCCGTGAGGAGCGTGCGCAGCCGTTCCAGCGGACCGGTGGCCTCTACGTCGTACCGAGTGCCGCCGAGCTCCGCCGAGCCGGTCAGTACGGCTGCCAGCGCGTCGGCGGCCGTCACCTCGCGGTTCTCGCGGGCGACGGCCCGGGCCCGGCGGGCCGCGGCCGGATCGATCAGGACCCACTGGTCGCGCAGCCGGACCAGGGGCCGCTTCGCCTCGGCGAGCCCGTCCAGTTCATCGGCGGTCAGATCGCCCTGGCCGCTCAGGGCGTAGCGCCAGCCGACGGGGTGCGCGGAGGTGGCGGAGAGCGGGCCCGACAGGCCCGGCAGATCGGAGCCGGGGGCGGGCCGGCCCACGACGGCCCGTGCGGTGAGCGTACGGGCGAGCCCGCGCGGCCAGTGCACCTGCACCCCGTCGGCCGCCAGGGCGCCGGCGGCCTCCCCGAGCAGCTCCGCGACCTCCTCGTCGGCGAGGTTCACGGCGTCCGGGACGGCGGCGCCGAGCAGGGGCGCGAGCGGCGGCCACAGCCGGGCGGCGCGGCGCAGGGCCCGGAGGGCGTCCAGGCGGGCGCCGGGCGGGAAGGCGGCCGCGGCGGGCCCGGACCCGGCCCAGACGTCGGCTGCGTCCGCGACGAGCGCGGCGTCGGCGAGGCCGTGCATCTGCAGGACGGCGCGGAAGACGGCGGGCCGGGCGTCCGGATCCACCTCGATGCGGAGCGAGAGGCGCACCCCGGCGTCGTGCCCGGCCGCGACCTCCGCGGCCCAGTCGCGCAGTTCCGGGTGGAGCTGCGGCGGGCGGGCGGCGTAGGCGGGGCCACCGGCGGCCGCGGGCGCGGCGGGGGAGCGGGGCAGGGTGTCGGCGACGGCGTCGAGGAAGGCACGCAGCAGCGGTTCCGGGGCGGGCAGCCGCGGCGGGACGGGGAGGTCACGATCCCCGGAGTCGGCGTCTTCCTCGCTGAGGCCGAAGCTGAGGCCGAGGTCGACCGGTACGCAGTGCGCGTCGGGCGGCATGGCCGCCGCCAGCTCCCGGACCTCCTCCAGATCGGCGGCGTCCAGGGGCCCGAGCCGCCAGGCGTCGTACCCGGCGGGACTCAGCCCCGGCAGCAGGAGCCCGCGCGCGGCGAAGCGCAGGGCGAGCAGGGTGGCGGCGCCCCAGAAGGGCGCGGCTCCGGCGGATGCGGCGGACCGGACCCGGGTGAGCAGGGGCAGGGCTTCGGTGAGGGGCAGGGCGAGGGCGGGCACGGTGACGCGCCGCAGGTCGGGCGTGACGACGGTGAGTTGCTCGGGGGTGCCCAGGCCGCCGAGGCGGATGCCTTCGGCCGGGTCGGGCCGCCAGAAGGCGATCCGGCCCTCGCGGGCCGGCTCGGCGGGGAGGAAGACGGCGGAGCAGGGGATGAGGCCGGAGATCGTTGGGAGCACGCATTCCTCAAACTTGACTACCGAATACGGAGTGGCCGAGAGTAACCCACCGGCGGCCGCCCCGGCCCGCGGCGACGCGGTGACCCGGGTCACGTCCTCGGGCGTTCGCGCGAGCGGGACGGCGGACCGGACGGAAACGAGGGCCGGGAACGAGGATCCGGGAACGAGGAGCCGGGAACGAGGAGCCGGGAACGCGCGGCCCGGAGCGCGCGTTGTGTCAGGTAGTGGCCCACGGCCTACGGAGAAAGAGGGTGCCGCTGATGTCCACGAGCGGAAAGATCGCGGTTGCCGGTGTGGTGGCAGCCATCGTGCTGTTCTCGACGGTCGGCTTCTGGGCCGGACTGCTGGTCCTGATCGGCGTTCCGGTAGCCGCCTACCTGCTGTTGGACTCCTCCCAGCGTCGTAGGCTGCGGGGCATATCCAGGAAGCAGATCGGCCGCTGACGGCGGCAGGGGGGTCAACCATGGGCACGGCGAGCACGGCGAGCACGGCAGGCACGGCGCAGGTCGCATCGGTCAGCAGCAACGGGGTCTATTCGTTCACCAAGCCCACCCGCGAGAGCATCACGCTCCTCGAAGGGCTCGGGGTCGAGGGCGACGTCCACGCCGGGGTCACGGTCAAGCACCGTTCCCGTGTGGCCCAGGACCCCACGCAGCCGAACCTCCGGCAGGTGCACCTGATCCACCGGGAGCTCTTCGCGGAGGTCGCCGAGGCCGGTCACCAGGTCGAGCCGGGCCAGCTCGGGGAGAACGTCACCACCGAGGGCATAGACCTGCTCGCCCTGCCGACCGGCACGTTGCTGCACCTGGGTGCGGACGCGGTGGTCGAGGTGACCGGGCTGCGCAACCCCTGCCTGCAGATCGACGACTTCCAGCACGGACTGCTCAAGCAGGTGGTCGGCCGGGACGACGAGGGCAACGTGCTCCGCAAGGCGGGAATCATGGGCGTGGTCCACCGCGGTGGCACCATCCAGCCCGGCGACACCATCGAGGTCACCCTGCCGCCGACTCCCCACATCGCCCTCGACCGCGTCTGATCGCTCAGCCGAGCCACGCTCGCAGACGTTCGCCGATCACCACGTCGTGGGGCAGCCGCTCCAGCTCGCGGGCCGTCACGTCCACGCCCTGTGCCCCGAGGACGCCGGCCAGGTGGCCCCAGTGTCCGGCGGCCGCCTGCTCCTGCGTCATGCCGTCGAACGGCTCGTCCGGTCCGACCACCATCCGGGCCGTCTCCGCGATGTCCTCGGGGGAGGTCAGCGCGGGCATGCCCGACGGGCCCGAGCTGCTCCAGCCGCGATCGTCGAGCAGCACCACGCTGCGGCCGTCCGCGAGGACGGCCTCCAGCCGTGCCGACACCGACAACTGCCGGTCGTTCGTGGCGCCGGCGTGCAGATCGGTGTACGTGACCAGACGGGTCACCACGGTCATGCCGCACTCCTGTCGGCTCGCCCAACGTGCTCACGGAGTCTCGGACCCTACACGCGGAGCCCCGCCCCGCCCCGCGCGACTCAGTAGTAGTCCCGCATCAGCTCCGTGGCCCACTCCGGCTGGCGGTGCTCGCCGCGCGGGCCGAATTCCGTCATGTACGGCTTGAGGTCGAGCACCGGCGTGCCCGCGACCGCGTCCAGCCCCTCCACGTGCAACTCCGGACCGTCCGCGGCCAGTACGTCCACCTTCAGGACGCGACAGCACGAGAGGCCCAGCCGGTTGGGCCGGTTCTTGCCGCGCTGGGCGAAGATGCCGACGAGCGGCCAGTCCGGATTGCCCCGGGGGCGCCGCGCACCCGTCTCGATCTTCTCCTGCGGAACCCGGTCGAAGTGGAAGACCACCTCGACGTGCGAGAAGTCCTCCAGCCCGTACAGGGCTTCCGGACCGAACCGCTCCCGGTCCAGCCGGATCACCGCCGTCTCCCGCCCCCAGTCGTCGTCGACGACCTCCGAGCGGCCGCCCACCACCCTGCCCACCGGGACCACTTCCACCGGATCCATCAGGCATCCTCCCCCTCAATCCCAGCCTGTACGTCGAACACCCTGCACGCGGCTCACCCGCGCCGCGCCCGGCCGCACACCAGGCCACGCCGAACCGCAGCTCGGCCCGGCCCGACCCGGCCCGGCCCCGCCCCGCCCCGGTCAGGCGGGCCGCAGGGCCACCCGGTCCAGGGCCGCCAGCAGCTCCGACAGCTCGGGAAGCTCCCCGTGGGCCTCCTGCGGTACGGCCAGCACCTCGCTCGGCTCCTCGTCGAGCAGGACGAAGGCGGCCCCGTCGGTGCGGGCCACCAGGGACCACCCCGGCCCGTCGACGCGCAGCGTCCGCGCCTCGGCGCCCGCGAAGGAGGACCGCACCCTGCCGGGCGGCGGCGGGCTCTGCGTGTACGCCAGGGCCTCCGCCAAGGCCCGCGCCAGCCCCGGGTGCGCGGAGGCCGCGGCCCCGCCGTCCGTGGCCACGCGTTCGCTCCAGTCGGCCCACTCCCGGGCTATCTGGTCGGCGCCCATCCGCCGCTGCACCGGCCCCCAGGTCTCGGCCGACGGCGGGGCCAGCGGCACCCGCCCGGTGCCGTCCGCACCCTGCTCGGGATCGTGCGGTTCGGGGATCCCGGCCTTGGCCACCGCGAGCGCCAGCGGCCAGCCCGCCAGCGAGACCACGATGGACCGTTCGTCGGGGGACAGGTCGTACTCCATCCCGCAGTCCCACGAGGCGATGGCCATGGCCACGAGCGAGACGTCGTCGACGACGACCGTCCAGCGCGCGCCCTCCTCGTCCTGCCCCAGCACCAGGCCGTACCCGGCGGCCGCCGGCGGCACGCCGAGCAGCGAGCAGGCCTCGGGGTAGTCGTCACCCAGGATGCTCGGGAACTGCGCGGGGGTCAGCAGCACGGCGGTCAGCACGTACAGCGACCCGCCGTCCTCCTCTTCGGACACGTGGCCTCCCGGTCGTTCTCTCGTCGGCGCACCCTAACCAGCGAGTAACCACCGCGTCGAGAGCTGGCGGGAGGCGATTTCCGAGCCCGTCACCTGCACGGAGCGTCGGCCACCCGCCACGGAAAGCGCTCGGCGCCGCCGACGGCGTGCCCAGGGGACGGCCGGTGCGCGGCCGGCGTACGGCCGCCGCTCCGGGCAGGTGGCCGGCGTAGAGGATGCGCCGGACGCGATCAGGGGGTCCGGACCGCCAGTGCGAGGAAGCGCGAGTCCTCGTCGGCGTACGAGGTCATCCGCCAGCCCGAACCGGCCAGCAGCGGGCCCAGGTTGTGCTCGGCGCGCATGTCGTCCGGGGTCAGTTCGCGGCCGTGGCGCGCCGCGAGGGCCGCCCGCCCGATCGGGTGGAACAGCGCGAGCCGGCCGCCCGGGCGCACCACGCGGGCGAGCTCGCGCAAGTTGGCACCGGGGTCGGGCAGATGGGCGATGAGCCCGGCGGCGAACACGGCGTCCAGCGCCCCGTCGCGCAGCGGCAGCCGGGCCACGTCCGCGAGCAGCAGGGCTCCCTCCGCGTCCCGGCCCGCCTCGTGCGCGGCAGCCAGCATCTGCGGGGTGACATCGGCGCCGAGCACCGTTCCCGACGGGCCGACGGCCGCGCGGAGCGCGGTCAGCGCCCGCCCGGTGCCACATCCCGCGTCGAGCACCCGGTCGCCGGGGTGCAGTCCGAACTCGCCGACGGCGGTCGCGAAGGCGGGCCCGTCGCCGGGGAACTTGCGGTCCCAGCCGGCCGCGCGCGCCCCGAAGAACTCCTGTACGTGGCCACGGTCCCGGGTCTGGTCCTGTGTGCGGTCTTCGCTCATGTGCCCATGATCCCTCACCGGGGCTCCGGCACATGCCTGCGGAACGTGTGCAAGGTGGTACGCGGCGTGATCGAAGATGAACGTAGCTCTGTCATATTCCAGCAGTTCCAGTGGCTTTCGAAATGCGGCCCGTGTTCGCTCCCTCACCCGGACTAGCTTCCGTGGCCATGGGACACCTGGACCACGCCGCCTATGGCTGGCTTACCCCCGTGCTGTCATACGTGATGGCTTCGATCGGCGCCGCCCTCGGCCTGCGCTGCACCGTTCGCGCGCTCGCCGCGACGACCGGAACCTCCCGCCGCAACTGGCTCCTCACGGCGGCCTCGGCCATCGGCACCGGGATCTGGACGATGCACTTCGTCGCCATGCTCGGCTTCCACGTCGCCGGGACCGAGATCCGCTTCAACGTGCCGCTGACCATCCTCAGCCTCCTCGTCGCGATGATCGTCGTCGGCGCCGGCGTCTTCGCCGTCGGCTACGGGAAGGACCGCAACCGATCCCTCGTCGTCGGCGGCCTCACCACCGGCCTCGGCGTCGCCAGCATGCACTACCTCGGCATGGCGGCCCTGCGCCTGCACGGCTCGGTCTCCTACGAGCCGCTCGCCGTCGGGCTCTCCGTCGCCATCGCGGTCGTCGCGGCCACGGCAGCCCTGTGGGCGGCCCTCAACATCAAGTCCCCGGTGGCCGTCGCCGTCGCCTCGCTCGTGATGGGCGGCGCCGTCACCAGCATGCACTACACCGGCATGCTCGCGGTCGCCGTGCAGGTCACCCCCTCGGACGCGGCCCTCCCGGGCGCCACCGCCATGCAGTTCATCTTCCCGCTCGCCGTCGGCCTCGGTTCCTACCTCTTCATCACCTCCGCGTTCGTCGCCCTCTCGCCGACGGCCGACGAGCGGGAAGCCTCCGCGACGGCCTCCGCCGACCTGCGCCTGGGGGAGCGGACCGCCACCGCGCCCACCGGCTGAGGCCCCGCCGCCACCGGCCGCCGAACCCGCCGCCCCGCCACTGCCCCCGCGACCGTCACGTACGTGCACACCGCCCGGAACGAGGAGCCCATGCGCAGACCCCGCAGAACACCGGAAGCAGCGGCGTCGCGGCCGCCCGCGCCCGCGCCGGCGGGTGGCCGCGGCAAGGGGCCGGGCCGCCGGGCGCACGCCGGACCGCCCGCCGAGGAGCCCGTGGAGCGCGCCAGCTCCGAGGTGCTCGGGGCGATACCCGGCGGGGGCGGGGCCCGCGGTCTGCGCGCGCGGCTGCGCCCCGCCACCGTCCGGGCGAAGATCGTCTCGCTGCTGATGGTGCCGGTGGTCTCCCTGCTCGCCCTCTGGGCCTTCGCCACCGTCGACGCGGCCCAGGACGTCGCCCGCCTCACCCGCGCCCAGCGCGTCGACCGTGAGCTCCGGGCACCGGTCGAGGCCGCCGTCACCGCCCTGCAGGCCGAACGGCGCACGGCCGTACGGCTGCTGGCCGATCCCACCGACGGCCAGGCGGCCGCCGCCCAGGCACCCGGCCAGGCCGCAGCCCTCGACGAGCAGGCACGCCGCACCGACGGCGCCGTACGGGCCCTGAGGCTCGGCGACCGCAACACCGTGGCCGACTCCGGCGACTACCGCACCGACATCGTCATCCGGCTGCGCGACTTCGTCGCCGCCGCCGAGGGGCTGGGGCCGGCGCGCAAGGACGTCGCCGGACACCGGGCCACCCCGGAAGCCGCGTACGAGACGTACACCCGGGTGATCGACGCGGCCCTGGACGTCGGCGGGGCCCTCTCCGGAGGGGGCCGGGACGCCGAACTGGGCGTCGACGCCCGGGTCCTGCTGGAGTTCGCCCGGGCCGGGGAACAGCTGTCGCGGGAGGACGCCCTGCTGACGGCGCCGGGACCGCGCACCGCCGAAACGCTTCGCCGGCTGACCGGCGCGGTCGAGACCCGCCGGGCCCTGACCGCCACCGCGTCCCGGGACCTGCCCGGCGCACAGCAGGACGCCTGGCAGTCCGTGGCCAAGAGCGCCGCCTACGCCGACCTCACCGGGGCCGAGGACCGGGCGCTGGCCGCCGCGGCCGGTGCCGCAGCAGCCGGCCCGCCCCCCGGCTGGGAGGCGGCCTACACCTCCGTCGCCGGCTCGATGCGGGAGATCACGGACGCCGCCCACGCGGCCTCGGCCGACCGCACCGACCCGTTCGCCGCCGGTGCGCTGAGCCCCGCCGGAGCCGCCGTCCTCCTCGGCCTCGCCGCCGTGGCTGCCTCCCTCGTCATCTCGGTCCGCATCGGCCGGGCCCTCGTCGTCGAACTGGTCTCGCTGCGCAACACCGCGCTGGAGATCGCCCACCGCAAACTCCCGCAGGCCATGGACCGGTTGCGGTCCGGCCAGGACATCGACGTGGCAGCTGAGACCCCGCGGGGACCGGCCGCCGACGACGAGATCGCCCAGGTCGGCGAGGCGCTGGGCACGGTCCACCGGGCCGCCCTCAGCGCCGCCGTCGAACGCGCCGAACTGGCCAGCGGCGTGAGCGGGGTCTTCGTCAACCTCGCCCGGCGCAGCCAGGTCCTGGTGCACAAGCAGCTCACCCTGCTCGACTCGATGGAACGCCGCGCCGACGACCCGAACGAGCTCGGCGACCTCTTCCGCCTCGACCACCTCACCACCCGGATGCGGCGGCACGCGGAAAGCCTGATCATCCTCTCGGGCGCCGCTCCCGGACGTGCCTGGCGCATGCCCATCCCGCTGACGAACGTCGTCCGGGCAGCCGTATCCGAGATCGAGGACTACCCGCGCGTCGAGGTCCGCCAGCTCGCCGAGGCCGCCGTCGTCGGCGGAGCCGTCGCCGACCTGACCCACCTGCTGGCCGAACTCATCGAGAACGCCACCCAGTTCTCCCCGCCCCACACCAAGGTCCGGGTCAGCGGAGAACCCGTCGGCGCCGGCTACGTCCTGGAGGTGGAGGACCGCGGACTCGGCATGGGCCGCGAATCCCTCCAGGAGGCCAACCGGCGCATCGAGCAGTCCGAGGCCCTCGATCTCTTCGACAGCGACCGGCTCGGGCTCTTCGTGGTCAGCCGCCTCTCGGCCCGCCACGGGGTGAAGGTGCACCTGCGCATGTCACCGTACGGCGGCACCACCGCGGTGGTACTGCTCCCCAACTCCCTGCTCCAGGGCGCCCTGACGGCCGCCCCGCCGCACCCGGAGGAGCAGCACGGCGCAGCTCCGGCCGCGGCCCCGGCCCCCGTGCCGACGCCGGAGCCGCTCGCCGAACCGGTCCGGGAGCGGTACCGGGAGTCGTCCCCGACCATCAGCGTCGTACGGGACGACGCGCGCGGGGTCCCGGTCCCGGACCGGAGCCCCGTGCGCGAGGAGCCCCGGCCCTCCCCGGTGGCCCCGCTGCGGCCGCGCGGCTCCGCGGGCGCGGTTCCCCGTACGCCCGCCCCGGCGGTCACGGCGGCTCCGGCGGCCCCCTCGGGCCCGGCTCCCACGGGCCCTGCCGGATCCAGTCCCGCCGGTTCTGGTCCCGCCGGTTCCGGCCCGGCCGCGTCGGTCACCGAACTGCCGCGCCGTGTCCGGCAGGCGAGCCTCGTCCCGCAGCTGCGCGAAGCCCCCGCTCCCAAGGCCCCGGCCGGGGTCCGGGGGGCGGAGGCACCGCCCGGGCGCAGCCCCGAGCAGGCGCGCGAGCGGATGGCGGCGTACCGGGCGGGCTGGGTGCGGGGCACACAGGCGAGCGGCGAAGCCGGCGCGGACGGCACGGGTGGCACGGGCGGCACAGGCAGTTCTGGCGAAGGCGAAGGAGCACGGTGATGATCGAACATCAGAGGATCGACCTCGACGGCGTCCGCAGGTCGGGCGAACTCGACTGGCTCCTGGACGACCTCGTGGTCCGGGTGCACGAGGTCCGGCACGCCGTCGTCCTGTCCAACGACGGCCTGGCGGTGGGTGCTTCCAGCGCGCTCAGCCGGGAGGACGCCGAGCACCTGGCGGCCGTGGCCTCCGGCTTCCACAGCCTGGCCAAGGGCGCGGGCCGGCACTTCCACGCCGGGGGCGTGCGCCAGACGATGGTGGAGATGGACGAGGGCTTCCTCTTCGTGGCGGCCGCCGGAGACGGCTCCTGCCTGGCAGTGCTCAGCGGGGCCGGCGCCGACATGGGGCTCATCGCCTACGAGATGGCCCGGCTGGTCAAGCGGGTCGGCGAGCACCTGTACACCCCGGCCCGGTTCGCGGCGCGGCCGCCGGCCGCCGGTTGAGGGCGGCGGCCTTGAGCATGAACGGGCGGTGGTACGACGCCGACGCGGGCCCGCTCGTCCGTCCGTACGCCATGACGGGCGGACGGACGAAGCCGGGACCCCACGGGGTCCGGTTCGACCTGATCGCGCTGGTCGCCGTGGACCCGGCGGGATCGGACGAGGCGGCCGAGTCGCTGCTGGGACCGGAGCACCGGGCGCTGCTCGGACTGTGCCGGGACGAGACCCAGTCCGTGGCCGAACTCGCGGCGGACGCGGACCTGCCCGTGGGCGTGGTGCGCGTACTGCTCGGAGACCTGCTGGAGGCCGGGCACGTCAAGGTCAGCCGGCCGGTGCCGCCCGCACAGCTGCCGGACGAGCGGATTCTGCGTGAAGTCATCGAGGGATTGCGAGCGCTGTGATGGGACTGCACGACAACGGGCCTGCGCCCGCTGCCGGGGGCGGCGAGGAACTGGCCGCGCTCGCGCTGAAGATACTCGTGGCGGGCGGCTTCGGCGTCGGCAAGACGACCCTGGTCGGCTCGGTCAGCGAGATCCGGCCCCTGCGCACGGAGGAACTGCTCAGCGAGGCCGGGGAGCTGGTCGACGACACGGGAGGGGTCGACCAGAAGACGACCACCACCGTGGCGATGGACTTCGGGCGGATCACGATCAGGTCGGGGCTCTCGCTGTACCTGTTCGGGACCCCCGGGCAGGACCGGTTCTGGTTCCTGTGGGACGAGTTGTCCCAGGGAGCGCTGGGCGCGGTGGTCCTCGCCGACACGCGGCGGCTGGAGGACTGCTTCCCGGCCGTCGACTACTTCGAGCACCGGAAGATCCCGTTCGTGGTGGCCGTCAACTGCTTCGCGAACGCCCGGAGGTACGCCTCGAACGAGGTCGCGCGGGCGCTGGACCTGGAGCAGGGGACGCCGGTGGTGTTGTGCGACGCACGGGACAAGGACTCGGGCAAGGAAGTGCTGATCCGGCTGGTGGAGTACGCGGGACGGGTGCACACGGCCCGGCTGCTGGAGTCGGTGGAGCCGCGGGCCGATTCGGTGTGAACCGGCCCGCGGTGCGGTGCCGTCGGTCGGACGAGCCGTCAGTCGGACACGCCGGCGGCCGAGATCACCTTGTCGATGGGGACGCGCACGAGGAGCTCGCCGGGGACGGCGTTGCGGCGGCCGAAGGCCTCGCCGTGCTCCTCTCCCATGTAGCGGGCGCCGATCCTGGTCGCCCAGGGGAGCATCGCGTCCAGGTCCTCGCTGATCTCGGCCCGGCCCTGGAGGACGACGTAGGAGAACGGCGGCCGGTCGTCGTCCACGCAGAGGGCGACGCGGCCGTCGCGGGCCAGATTGCGCCCCTTGACGGTGTCCTTCCCGGTGTTGAACACGAAGGAGTCGCCGTCGAGAACGAACCAGATGGGAGCGATGTGGGGGCTTCCGTCCTCACGGACGGTGGACAGTTTCCCGGTGCGGGTGGAGTGGGAGACGAACGCCCGCCATTCCTCTTGAGTCATCTTCTTCACCATGGGGCCATCCTCCTTGCCGGAAAGCCGCTGGTGGGTGAGGCTGGCGGCACGACTATGCGGGGTGGGGCGCGGCCGGTTCGGCCGCGTCCACGGGGAGGGGCTGTATATGGCGCTGGACAAGCAGCTGGACTGGCTGCTCGACGACTTGACGCGGCGGGTGCAGCAGGTGCGGCACGCGGTGGTGCTCTCCAACGACGGCCTGGTGACGGGCGCGAGCGCGGGGCTGGCACGGGAGGACGCGGAGCACCTGGCGGCGGTCGCGGCGGGTCTGCAGAGCCTGGCGAAGGGCTCGGGGCGGCACTTCCGGGCGGGTGAGGTCCGCCAGACGATGGTCGAGTACGACGACGGGGTCCTCTTCGTCATGGCGGCGGGTGCGGGCAGCTGCCTGTGCGTGCTGAGCGCCTCCGAAGCCGATATCGGGCACGTGGCGTACGAGATGACGCTGCTGGTCAACCGGGTGGGGGAGCACCTGGGCGTCGCGGAGCGGCGGATCACCGGCGGCTAGTCGGGCGGGGTTGTCCACAGGCACTGCGAGGCGTCGTAGCCCTGAGTTACGTTCTTCACACACAGTAATCACTCTGGTGGGGAGAGCGTGATGGCACAGACGATCCAGACGGTGGAGCCCGTTCCCGCGGCATGCGCGGAGGCCTCCGGGCTGATCGGCGGTGGACGAGCCGCCGAGGAACTGGGACTGAGTCGAAGCGAGTTCGCCCGCGCCGTCCAGTTGGGCCTGGTGCGGGCGGGACCTCCGGGGCCCGCCGGGGCCGCGCGGTACACCCGGACCGAGCTCGACCGGGTCCGGTCGGCCGAGGGGTTCCCGGACGCGCTGCGCGAGCGGGTGGAGACGGTCGCGGGAGCGGAGGCCGCGGCCGCCGTGCTGGGGGTCGGCCCGAGCCGGTTCACCCGGCTCGCACGCTGCGGCCACCTCACTCCGGTGGGATACCGGATCAACCGCTACCGGGCGGTGGTGTGGCTCTACCTGACCGTGGAGCTACGGGACTTCGCGGACCGCGAGCCCGGAATGCTGCGGGGGAGCGCGCCGCCGGCGGACCGGGAGCTGATGGCGGCCGGGGCGGACCTGCGCCCCCGGAAGTGGCGCGAACGGCACGTCGGGCTGTTGCTGAGAGGAACCGCCGACCCCTGGGAGCGGGCTGCCGTACTGGCCTCCGTGCTCCCCGGGGACGACGTGCGGGCGATCGTGCCGGACGCGGCGGAGCGCATCCTGCTGTGCGCGCTGGCCCCGCCCCCGCCCTACGGGCACCCGCAGGTGCCGGCGGCCGCCGAGGTGGCGACCCGGCTGCTGCGTGCCGGGTCACCGGACGAGACCGGCTGGTACCGCACCAGCCTCGACTTCGCCCTGACCGGAGCGAGGGGTCAGTCGAAGTCGACGGGGGAGAGGGGGCCCAGGTAGACCCAGGCCCCGTTGTCCCGAGCGAAGGAACTGTGCTCGTGCAGGGAACCGGTGTGCCGGCCCTCTCGGTAGTGCGCGCGGAACTCCACCGAGCCCTCCGTCTCGAACATCCCGCCGCGCTCGGTGGCCAGGATCTCCAGCCGTTCCCAGCGCTGCCCGGGATCCAGGTCGAGCACACCCGGCCGGGTCGACGGGTGCCAGGAGCGCCGGAGATAGGCGGTGTCGCCGACGGCGAAGGCGCTGAAGCGGGAGCGCATCAGCAGCTCGGCGGTGGGAGCCTGCCGCTCACCGGAGTGGAAGCGGCCGCAGCACTCCGCGTAGGCGGCGGGCAGCCCGCAGGGGCAGGGGACGGCTGGAGCGGGAGCCGGGGTGGGCATGGAAGCACTCAGTTCTTCGTGGAGGGGAGGGACTACTGCGGGGACACGGCCGGCTTGGAGGCCTTCGCGCCGTACGGGCGGAAGAGCCCTTCCTGGACCACCGACACCAGCAGCTTGCCCTCGAGGTCGTAGATGCGACCGCGTGCCAGGCCCCGGCCGCCGTGCGCGATGGGCGACTCCTGGTCGTACAGGAACCACTCGTCGGCCCGGAACGGCCGGTGGAACCACATGGCGTGGTCGAGGGAGGCCATGTCGAAACCGCGCATGCCCCACAGGGGCTCCACGGGGATGCGCACGGCGTCGAGGAGGGTCATGTCACTGGCGTAGGTGAGGGCGCAGGTGTGCACGAGCGGGTCGTCGCCCAGCGGGCCGACGGCGCGCATCCACACCGCACTGCGCGGATCGGCGTCCTTGAGCTCCTCGGGGGTCCAGCGGAGCCGGTCCGTGTAGCGGATGTCGAAGGGCTGGCGGCGGGCCATCCGCTCCAGAGCCTCCGGCAGCGTGCCCAGGTGCTCCCGGATCTCGTCCACGACCTTCGGGAGCGTGTCCGGGTGCGGGAAGTCGAGGCGGGGAGGCAGCTGGTGCTCGATGCTGCCCTCCTCCGGCTGATGGAAGGAGGCGGTCAGATTGAAGATGGTCTTGCCCTGCTGGACCGCGGTGACCCGGCGGGTGGTGAAGGAGCGCCCGTCGCGCACCCGCTCCACCTGGTACACGATCGGCACTCCGGGGATGCCGGGGCGCAGGAAGTACGAATGGAGGGAGTGGACCGGCCGGTCGCCCTCCGTGGTGCGGCCGGCCGCCACCAGCGCCTGGCCGGCGACCTGGCCGCCGAAGACGCGCTGGAGGGACTCCTGGGGACTGGCGCCCCGGAAGATGTTGACCTCGATCTGCTCCAGGTCGAGCAGATCGACCAGCCTTTCGGCGGGGTTCGTCATCAGAGGATCTCCACGGTCGGGCCCGGCGGCCGGGCGGGCGCCGGCCGGTTGCGGGTCGAGGGTCGGTTACGGGTCGGGTGCCCGCCCGGACGGAGCCGGGAGGAGGTCAGAGCTGGCCGAGTTCGCCGACCGAGGTGACGCGCAGGACCGCCCGGCCCTCCTCGTCGGAGGCCGCGAGGTCCACCTCGGCGCTGATGCCCCAGCCATGGTCCCCGTTGGGGTCGGCGAAGGTCTGCCGGACGCGCCACAGGCCGTGCGCCGGGTCCTCCTCGATCTGGAGCAGCTTGGGGCCGCGCGCGTCCGGGCCCGTGCCCAGGTCGTCGTACTCGTCCCAGTAGCCGTCCATGGCCTCGCCCCAGGCGTCGGCGTCCCAGCCGGAGTCGCCGTCCAGCTCGCCCAGCACGTTGACGTGGTCCAGGGCCGCCAGCTCGACCCGGCGGAACATCGCGTTGCGGACCAGGACGCGGAAGGCGCGGGCGTTCGCGGTGACCGGCTTGACCTGGTCGGCCTTCTCCTGGGCCTGCTCCGCCGTCTCCACCTCCGGGTTCGCCAGCTGCTCCCACTCGTCGAGCAGGCTGGAGTCGACCTGGCGGACCAGCTCGCCGAGCCACTCGATCAGGTCCTGGAGGTCCTCGGACTTGAGGTCGTCGGGGATGGTGTGGTCCAGCGCCTTGAAGGCGCTCGCCAGGTAGCGCAGCACGATGCCCTCGGTGCGCGCCAGCTCGTAGTACGAGGTGAACTCGGTGAAGGTCATCGCGCGTTCGTACATGTCGCGGATGATCGACTTCGGCGAGACGGGGTGGTCACGGACCCACGGGTGGCTCTTGCTGTACACGCCGTAGGCGTGCAGGAGCAGCTCTTCGAGGGGCTTGGGATAGGTGATCTCCTGGAGCCGCTCCATCCGCTCCTCGTATTCGACCCCGTCGGCCTTCATCGCGCCCACGGCCATGCCGCGTTCCTTGTTCTGCTGGGCGGCGAGGATCTGGCGCGGGTCGTCCAGCGTGGACTCCACCACCGAGACCATGTCCAGCGCGTAGGAAGGGGACTCCGGGTCCAGCAGGTCGAAGGAGGCCAGCGCGAAGGTGGACAGCGGCTGGTTCAGCGCGAAGTCCTGCTGGAGGTCGACCGTCAGCCGGATCGTGCGGCCCTCGGCGTCCGGGGTGTCGAGCTTCTCGACGACACCGCCGTCCAGCAGCGAACGGTAGATGGCGATGGCCCGGCGGATGTGGCGCAGCTGGGCCTTGCGCGGCTCGTGGTTGTCCTCCAGCAGGTGGCGCATCGCCTGGAAGGCGTCGCCGGGCCGGGCGATGACGGACAGGAGCATGATGTTGGTGACCTTGAAGCGCGAGGTCAGCGGCTCCGGGTCGGCGGCGATGAGCTTCTCGAAGGTGGTGTCCGACCAGGCCACGAAGCCCTCGGGGGCCTTCTTGCGGACCACCTTGCGGCGCTTCTTCGGGTCGTCGCCCGCCTTGGCGAGGGCCTTCTCGTTCTCGATGACGTGCTCGGGCGCCTGGGCCACCACATAGCCGGCGGTGTCGAAGCCGGCCCGGCCGGCGCGGCCGGCGATCTGGTGGAACTCGCGGGCGCGCAGCGTGCGGACCCGGGTGCCGTCGTACTTGGTCAGCGCCGTGAACAGCACCGTGCGGATCGGGACGTTGACGCCGACGCCGAGGGTGTCGGTGCCGCAGATGACCTTCAGCAGACCGGCCTGGGCCAGCTTCTCCACCAGGCGGCGGTACTTGGGCAGCATGCCCGCGTGGTGCACGCCGATCCCGTGGCGGACGTAACGCGAGAGGTTCTGGCCGAACTTGGTGGTGAAGCGGAAGTTGCCGATCAGCTCGGCGATCTTGTCCTTCTCCTCGCGGGTGCACATGTTGATGCTCATCAGCGACTGCGCCCGCTCGACCGCCTGGGCCTGGGTGAAGTGCACGATGTACACCGGCGCCTGCCGGGTCTCCAGCAGCTCGGTGATGGTGTCGGTGATCGGCGTCGTGACGTACTCGTACGACAGCGGGACGGGCCGGGTCGCGGAGCGCACCACCGCGGTGGGGCGGCCGGTGCGCCGGGTCAGGTCCTCCTCGAACCGCTTCACGTCGCCGAGGGTCGCGGACATCAGGACGAACTGCGCCTGCGGCAGCTCCAGGATCGGGATCTGCCAGGCCCAGCCGCGGTCCGGCTCCGCGTAGAAGTGGAACTCGTCCATCACGACCTGGCCGATGTCGGCGTACTTGCCGTCGCGCAGGGCGATCGAGGCCAGCACCTCGGCGGTGCAGCAGATCACCGGGGCGTCCGAGTTCACCGAGGCGTCGCCGGTCAGCATGCCGACGTTCTCGGTGCCGAAGAGCTTGCACAGGTCGAAGAACTTCTCCGAGACCAGGGCCTTGATCGGCGCGGTGTAGAAGGTGACCTTGTCCTGGGCCAGGGCCGTGAAGTGGGCGCCGGCCGCGACGAGGCTCTTGCCGGAGCCGGTCGGCGTGGACAGGATCACGTTCGCGCCGGTGACCACCTCCATCAGCGCCTCCTCCTGAGCCGGGTACAGGGTGATGCCCTGGTCCTCGGCCCACGAGGAGAAAGCCTCGAAGAGGGCGTCGGGGTCGGCGTTCGGCGGGAGCTGATCAATGAGGGTCACACCCCCCATCTTGCCTGGCTTCCCCCCGGATCAGGGAACCGGCGGACAGAAGGAAGATCATCGGCGGTACGCTGTGCCGTCGATGCGGCCCGAACGACACCGTCAACAGGGCCCGACCAGCACACCACCGGGGCGGGGAACGACCATGATGGGTCCGGCGCACTCACTGTCCGGGGCAGCGGCCTGGCTGGGGGTGGGCGCCGCGGCGGCCGCCTACGGGCACCCGATGCCCTGGCCCGTCCTCGTCGTCGGCGCGCTGATCTGTGCCGGAGCCGCCCTTGCCCCCGACCTGGACCACAAGTCGGCGACGATCTCCCGCGCCTTCGGCCCGCTCTCCCGGGTCCTGTGCGAGGTGGTCGACAAGATCTCCTACGCGGTCTACAAAGCCACCCGGGCCCCGCGCGACGCCCGCCGCACCGGGGGCCACCGCACCCTGACCCACACCTGGCTCTGGGCCGTCCTGATCGGCGCCGGCTCCTCCGCGATCGCCGTCACCGCGGACCGCTGGGGCGTCCTCGCGCTCCTCTTCGTCCACCTGGTCCTCGCCGTCGAAGGCCTGCTGTGGCGGGCCGCCCGCATGTCCAGCGACGTCCTGGTCTGGCTGCTCGGCGCGACCAGCGCCTGGATACTGGCCGGCGTGCTCGACCAGCCCGGCAACGGTTCCGACTGGCTCTTCACCGCCCCCGGCCAGGAATACCTGTGGCTCGGCCTGCCCATCGTGCTCGGCGCCCTGGTCCACGACATCGGCGACGCCCTGACCGTCTCCGGCTGCCCGATCCTGTGGCCCCTGCCCATCGCGGGCAAGCGCTGGTACCCCATCGGCCCGCCGAAGATGATGCGCTTCCGCGCCGGCAGCTGGGTGGAGCTCAAGGTCCTCATGCCGGTCTTCATGCTCCTGGGCGGCATCGGCGGAGCCTCGGCCCTCGGTTTCTTCTGAGGCCCGTAGCCTGGTGGGATGCCCGAAATCCATGAGCTCTGGCCCCTGGCGCCTTCCTCCGAGACCGACTGGCTGACGGAGCTCTGCGGGGACGGGACCCTCGGCTTCCCCCCGCCCCGCAGGCCGGACGCGGCCTGGGTGCTGAACGCGATGTACCAGCACACCGGCGGGATCCTGAGCATCTCCCACCACGAGGCGCGGCAGGTGGCCATCGCCGCCGGCGCCGTCGAACCCGCCCGGTTCGGCGACATCGACCTGGAAATAGGGGTCGCCACGGGCGGCCGAGTGGGACGCGCGGAACACCCGGGGCCGCAGTACCGCCGCCTGCGCTGGGCCGAGCTGTCCGCGCGCTGCGGGGACCCTATGGTCCCCGAAGGGAGCCTTCCCTCCTGGCGCTGCTTCCCGTCCGCGAAGCTGGACGACAGCTGGCCGGTCGGCCTGCAGCCACCCACGGAAGGCAGCCTCGACCGACCCACCTGGGACCGGCTGATCGACCTGCTGACCGCCCACGCCCCCGAAGGCGCGGACACGCGCTGCCTGGCGTACTACAACCCGTTGATGCTGGCCACCGTCGACTTCGACGCACCGCACGTCCGTGTGGGCCGGCTCGGAGACGCACACGCCCTCTACGACAACCCGGAAGCGGACTTCAGCCCCTCCAACCTGTGGCCCGAGGACCGCTCCTGGATCGTGTACACCGACTACGACCTCTGGGCCACCAAGGTCATCGGTCCCGAGCGACTGGTCGACGCCCTGCTCCGTGATCCCGAGATCGAGGCCGTCCGCCTGCCCTGGACCACGTAGGCCGGGTCCAGGGCAGGCGGCGCGGGGGCCGTCACCCGTGCCAGGAGTTCCACAGGGCGGCGTAGGCGCCGTTCGCCGCTACCAGGGTGTCGTGCGAGCCGAGTTCGGTGATGCGGCCGCCCTCGACCACCGCGATCACGTCCGCGTCGTGCGCGGTGTGCAGCCGGTGCGCGATCGCGATCACCGTGCGGCCGTCCAGCACCCGGGCCAGCGAGCGCTCCAAGTGCCGTGCCGCGCGCGGGTCCAGCAGCGAGGTGGCCTCGTCCAGCACCAGCGTGTGCGGATCGGCCAGCACCAGCCGGGCCAGCGCGATCTGCTGCGCCTGCGCCGGGGTCAGCGCCGTGGAGCCCGAGCCGACCTCGGTGTCCAGGCCGGCGTCCAGCGCCCGCGCCCAGTCCTCCGCGTCGACGGCGCCGAGCGCCGCCCACAGCTCGCCGTCACCGGCCTCCGGGCGTGCGAGGCGCAGGTTGTCCCGCAGGGAGCCCACGAACACGTGGTGTTCCTGGTTGACCAGGGCCACGTGCTCGCGGACCTTTTCCGCGGGCATCTGCGACAGCTGCGCCCCGCCGAGGGTGATCTCCCCGGTCCGCGGCGCGTAGATGCCCGCCAGGAGCCGGCCCAGTGTGGACTTGCCGGCGCCCGAGGGCCCGACGAGGGCCATCCGGGTGCCCGGCGGCACCGCCATCGACACCTGGTGCAGTACGTCGACGCCCTCGCGGTACCCGAAGTGCACCCGGTCCGCCCGGACGTCCCTGCCGTCCGGACGGACGCCCGCGTCGCCCGCGTCGGGTTCGATCTCCCGTACGCCCACCAGCCGGGCCAGCGAGACCTGCGCGATCTGCAGCTCGTCGTACCAGCGCAGGATCAGACCGATCGGGTCGACCATCATCTGCGCCAGCAGGGCGCCCGTGGTCAGCTGCCCCACCGACATCCAGCCCTGGATCACGCAGTACCCGCCGATCAGCAGCACCGAGCCGAGGATCGTCACGTAGGTGACGTTGACGACAGGGAAGAGGACCGTCCGCAGGAACAGCGTGTACCGCTCCCACGCCGTCCACTCCTTGATCCGCCGCTCCGACAGCTCGATCCGGCGCGCGCCGAGGCGGTGCGCCTCGATGGTGCGGCCCGCATCCACCGTCTCGGTGAGCACGGCCGCGACCGCCGCGTACCCGGCCGCCTCGGAGCGGTAGGCCCGGGGCGCCCGCTTGAAGTACCAGCGGCAGCCGACGACCAGCACCGGCAGCGCCACCAGCGCGGCGAGCGCCAGCGGCGGCGCGGTCACCGCGAGCGCCCCGTAGAGCAGGCCCGCCCACACCACGCCGATGGCCAGCTGCGGCACGGCCTCGCGCATCGCGTTGGCCAGCCGGTCGATGTCCGTGGTGATCCGCGACAGCAGGTCACCGGTTCCCGCACGCTCCAGCACGCCCGGCGGCAGGCCCACCGACCGCACGAGGAAGTCCTCGCGCAGATCGGCCAGCATCTCCTCGCCGAGCATCGCTCCGCGTAGCCGGACCAGCCGCACGAACACGGTCTGGACGACGAGTGCCAGGGCGAACAGCAGCCCCACCCGGCCCAGATGGAGTTCGCGGGCCCCTTCCGAGAGCCGGTCCACGACCTGGCCCAGCAGGTACGGGCCGACCATGGAGGCGATCACCGCGACCGTGTTGACCCCCACCAGGACCAGGAAGGCCCGCCGGTGGCGGCGGAACAGGCCGCGCACGTAGCTCCGTACCGTCGCGGAGCTGCCCACGGGCAGGGTCGCGGCCGTTTCCGGGGCGGCCGGATCGTAGTGCGGCGGCG
Source organism: Streptomyces sp. NPDC104226 (assembly GCF_055584085.1). Lineage (NCBI taxonomy): Bacteria > Bacillati > Actinomycetota > Actinomycetes > Kitasatosporales > Streptomycetaceae > Streptomyces > Streptomyces sp. NPDC104226. The sequence continues at coordinate 1,210,753 of NZ_JBVJMS010000001.1, read as the reverse complement.
CCACGCCGATCATGCGGATTCCTCGATCTCTGTCAGTACGGATTCCAGCCGCGGGAGCCGCTGTTCTTCCTCGGTCTCGCGGGTGACGACCGCCCGGTAGCGCGGGTCGCCGTGCAGCAGCTCGCGGTGCGTGCCGCTCGCCGCCGCCTTGCCCTCGTGGATCAGGACGACCCGGTCGGCGCGGTCCAGCAGCAGCGGCGAGGAAGCCAGTACCACCGTCGTGCGACCGGAGCGCAGCGCCGAGATGCCCTCCGCGATCCGGGCCTCGGTGTGCGAGTCGACCGCCGAGGTCGGCTCGTCGAGCACCAGCACCTCGGGGTCGGTCACCAGGGACCGCGCCAGCGCCAGCCGCTGGCGCTGCCCGCCGGACAGCGAGCGGCCGCGCTCGGTGATCCGGGCGTCCATCGGGTCGTCGACCCCGTCCGGGGCGGACTGCAGCAGGGCGTCCAGCACGTCCGCGCACTGGGCCGCCGCGAGCGCCTCGGACGGTACGACCGCTCCGGATGCCGGTACGTCGAACAGCTCGCGCAGCGTTCCGGACAGCAGGACCGGATCCTTGTCCTGTACGAGGACCAGCGTGCGCGCATCGGCGAGCGCGAGCTCGTCCAGTGCGACCCCGCCCAGGAGGACGGAGGGACCGGCCGCCGCGTCCATAGGGTGCCCGCCCAGGCGCTCGGCGAGCCGGCCCGCCAGGTCGGGGTCCCCGCAGACCACGGCGGTGAACCGGCCCGCCGGAACCAGCAGCCCGGTCTCCGGGTCGTACAGGTCCCCGCCGGCGGCGGGGGCCCGCACCGCCTCGGTGGCGACGATGGGCTCCGCAGCCTTTTCCGGCGGCGCGGCCGTCTCCGGCGACCCGGCGCTCTCCGGCTCCACACCGGCCTCCGCCTGTGCGCCGGTCCGGGTCAGCGACAGCACCCGGGCGGCCCGTTTCGCGGAGGGGCGGGAGAAGGAGTACGCCATGGCGATCTCCTCGAAGTGCCGCAGCGGGTAGAGCATGGTCGCCACCGCACTGAAGGCGGCGACGAGTTCGCCGACGTCCAGCCGGCCGTCCAGGACGAGCGCGGACCCGTACCAGACCACGGTGACCAGCAGCGCGCCCGGCAGCAGCACCTGGATCGCGGAGATCAGCGCCCACATCCGGGCACTGTGCACCGCTGCCTCGCGGACCTGCTGCGAGGCCTCGCGGTAGCGGCCGAGGAAGAGTTCCTCGCCGCCGATGCCGCGCAGCACCCGCAGCCCCGCCACGGTGTCCGAGGCCAGTTCGGTGGCCTTGCCCGCCTTCTCCCGCTGGACGTCGGCGCGCCGGGTGGCGCGCGGCAGCAGCGGCAGGACGGCCAGAGCGAGCACCGGCATGCCGATCGCCACGACCACGCCGATCGTGGGCGCGTAGAACAGCAGGACGGCGCAGCCGATGACCAGGGTCAGGGCGGCGGCCAGGAAACGGGAGACCGCCTCGACGAACCAGCCGATCTTCTCCACGTCGCCCGTGGACACGGCCACGACCTCGCCCGCCGCGACCCGTCGGGCCAGGGCGGAACCGAGCTCGGCGGTCTTGCGGGCGAGCAGCTGCTGGACCCGGGCGGCGGCGGTGATCCAGTTGGTGACGGCCGTGCGGTGCAGCATCGCGTCGCCGACCGAGATCGCGACGCCGAGCAGCGCGATCAGGCCGCCGACCCACAGCAGCCGGGCGCCGTCGCGGTCCACGACCGCGTCGACACCCAGGCCCACGGTGTACGGCAGCCCCGCGACGCCGCCGAAGTGCAGGAGCCCCCAGCACAGGCTTTTGGCTTGTCCGCCGAGTTGGCCCCGCCCCAGCCACCAGAGGAAGCGGGGGCCGGAGCGAGCGTCGGGTACCCCTGGGTCCGGATACGGAAGATCGCTGATCTGCATGACGCCCCATGACTGGTCGAGTGTTCCAAACCGTGCAAGGTTCGCGTTCCGGACCGGTCCGGGGCAATCGATTTTCCGTTGGCCGCGCCTCCTCGCAGCAGGGTCTGCGCACCCGGCGGCCGGGCCTGCCGGAGCGGATCCGGGTCCCGCTGTCAAGCCCCGAATTTCCGAGACATGACGTGCGGTGTTCCGATCGTGCCTAGTGGAAAGCGACCCTTCATTCCGCAGGACGGCTTGGGAGAGACGCATGGCGACACACTCCGAGATCACGCGCTGGGCGTCCGCCGACCGCATGCCGGAGGAATGCGACGGAATCTCGCTCGCCCGGTCCGTGACGAACCAGGTACGACGGACGGGAAAGCACTTCCTTTCGAACGAAACGCTCCTGCGTTTGAGCGACATCGGGCGACGGCACGGGGCGGACCGGCCGTTCCTCAGCGCTTTTCTCGACTGCACCCTCGACAAACACGAGGGACGCTTCCAGAACCGGACCTACCTCGCGCTGCCGGTCCTGGAACTCCTCATGGACGACCGGCACGCCGCGCCGAGCGCGGACCGGATGTCGACCCTGCTGATGGCCGACGTGGTGCGCTTCGAGATCGAGGCGGCAGCCGGGTCGCCCGAGGGCTCCGGGCGGGACCGGCCGGATGCACCCACGCTGAGCACGCGGCTGCGGCATGCCCTGCGCCTCGTGACAGGGCTCGACCGGGCGCAGGACGGCGACCTTCCGTCGCGGCTGGCGCACGCTCCCCGGACCCGCCTCGAAGACCTTGCCGATCGCCTGCCCAGACCGTCGGCGACGGACCATGCCCGGTGGTTCGACGTCACCGTCCAGCCGGTTTCCACCGTGCACGACGAATACTTCTTCATTCGTGTCCTCCAGACCCACGAAATGCATTTCACCGCACTGGCGGCTGCCATGAAAGAGGTGATCGGGTCGCTGCGTGCGGGGGATCCGGAAAGGGCCGCGGAGCTAGTGGATCACGGGGTGGCGATGTTCGAGCGGGCCGCGACGCTCTTCCGTGTCGTGGCCACCATGCGGGCGGAACAGTTCTCCGCTTTCCGGCAGTACACCCAGGGCGCCAGCGCCATTCAGTCCGAACAGTACAAACGGTTCGAGGGCCTGTGCGGAGTTCCGCCCGTACCGCGCCTGGATTCGTCCGCATTCACGAGCGTGCCCGCCGTACGGGCCGAGGTGCGGGATCCCGGCCACGACACCGTCACCCGGGCCTACCACGACCTCCGGAGCGGAGGGCGCGTCGACCCGGCGCGGTGGACCCGCCTCGACAGGGCGATCGGCCGTCTGGAGCGCGGGCACCAGCGGTGGAAGTCGGCACATCGCGGTCTGGCCGCGCGCATGCTCGGCGACGCCCACGGTTCGGGCTACACCGACGGCGTCCCCTATCTGACGCAGTGCCTGGAGAACCGGCTGTTCCGGCAGCCGGGCACCGGCCACTGAGGGGTGAACCGGCTGTCATTGCGGCCGTGTTGCAGGTTCGTGGCCATCGGGACGAGGAGGTTCCCGCAGGTGGGGCCGGGGTTCTACGGTCCGTCGGGAATCACGACCAAGGAGCGCCCCGCCATGCCCCTCGACCTGTCGGACGAGAGCCAGTACGACCGCCTGCGCCTGAAGCAGTGGGCGCGCGACCGCGCACGCTCCGCCGGGGTGGACCGCCGGGACCTGCTCGGACTGTTCGTGGCGGGAGCCACGGCCGGCTCCCTCGGACTGGGCGCCGCCGGAACCGCCGCGGCCGCCACCGGCAGTGCGGCGACCGCCGCTGCCGCGCTGCCCGGGACCGTGAAGCCGCTGCCGCCCGAGCTGTTCACCATCCGGGGCACCAACGCGGAGACCAACTTCGCCGCCCTGCGCGGCACGGGCCCCCTGACCCCCCTCGACCGGTTCTTCGTACGCAACCACACCGTCACCCCGCGCCTCGACGCGCACGACTGGCGGTTGACGGTGTGGGGCGACGCCCTGTCCGGCGGGCCGGTGGAGTTCTCCTACGACCGGCTGCGCGCGCTGCCGGCGGTCGAGCGGACCCTGTTCATCGAGTGCGCGGGCAACGGCCGCAGCTTCTACACCACGCAGCAGGGCCAGCAGGTGAGCGGGACCGCGTGGACCCTCGGCGCGATCGGTGTGGCCCGCTGGCGCGGCGCCCGGCTGTCCGACGTCCTGAGGCGGGCGGGCCTGACCCGCGGGGCCGTGGACGTGCTGCCCCGCGGGCTGGACGACGAGGTCGTCACGAACGGGGTGAACCTGGGCCGGGTGCGGCGCCCACTGCCCGTCTCCAAGGCCCTCGACGACGTGATCCTCGCGTACGAGATGAACGGCGAGCCGCTGCCGCCCGACCACGGCGGTCCGGTCCGCGTGGTCGTACCGAACTGGATCGGGATCTCCTCGATCAAGTGGGTCGGGGACATCGAGGTGAGCGGGCAGCCCCTCTACACACCGTGGAACACCGACCTGTACCGGCTGTTCGGGCCCGACCAGCCGCCGCAGGGCAGTGCCCCGCTGACCCGCCAGACCATCAAGAGCGCCTTCGAGCTGGAGCCGGGCGCGACCGTGCCCGTCCGCCGGACGCGGCTGCTGACCGGGCGCTCCTGGTCGGGAGCGGCGCCCGTGCACCGGGTGGAGGTCAGCACCGACGGCGGGGACCACTGGCAGCGGGCCCGGCTGCACGACGTCCCGTGCCGGGGCAGCTGGGTGCGCTGGTCGTTGCCCTGGACGCCCCGGGCCACCGGCCCGACCGCGCTGCTGGCGCGGGCCACCGACACCACCGGCCGGACCCAGCCGGCGACCACGCCCCACAACACGCAGGGCTACCTGTTCGACGCGGTGGTGCGCCACCCGGTGAGCGTGATCTGACCTCGACGCGAGAACTTCTAGGTCGTCTCTTTCGGATCTTGTCGGTCGAGCTCGCGGTGTCTGGTGCCGTGCCTGGGCGTGCTGTCGGGGCGCTCGCGTGCTGGGTGTACGTGGTCGCCCCGGCAGTGCGGCCGGGCGCGGTACCAGACACCGCGGGCCCGGCAAGATCCGAAAGAGACGACCTAGGGCCGGGTGGCGCGCTCCAGTTCCAGCAGCGCCGAGTAGTAGCTGCGGCCCGTGGCCCGGTCCATGCCCACCTCGCACATCCGGTTCGCCGACAGGTGCGCGTCGAACTGCCGGGCCGTCACCTCGGCTGCCTCGCGCGCCGTCGCCGACTCCGTCAGCTCCGGGTGCAGCATGCCGCGGTCGCCCGCGAAGGCGCAGCACCCCGTGTCGTACGGGACCACCACCTCGTCGGCGCAGGCCTCGGCCACGGCCCGCAGGTGCGCCTCGTCGTCGAGGTGCCGCATCGAGCAGGTGGGGTGGAGCACCGCCGAGCCGACCGTGCGCCGGACCTCCAGGTGCGGAAGGAGCTCCTCGGCCGCCCAGACGATGGAGTCGACGATCCGCAGCTCGGCGTGGAGCGACCGGTTGTCGTCCGTCAGGTACGGGACCACCTCGTGGGCGATGCCCAGGGTGCAGGAGGAGGCGTCGACCACGAGCGGCAGTCGCCCGCCGGCCGTCCAGCCCCAGGCGGCTTCCACGATCCGGTTGGCCATCACGCGGTTCCCGGCGTCGTACCCCTTGGAGTGCCAGATGGTCGCGCAGCAGGTGCCCCGGACGTCCCCGGGGATCCACACCGGCCTGCCGGCCCGCTCCGACACCGCCACCACGGCTTCGGGCAGGGAGGGTCCGCCGGCGCCGCCGGGGCCGCCGAAGATCCGGTTGACGCAGGCCGGGTAGTAGACCGCGGCGGCGCCCCCGCGCCGGGTGACGGGCAGTTTCCGGGCCGCGGCGCCGGGGACCTGCGGCAGCCACTCCGGGACCAGGTCGGGCCGTACGATCCTGCGCGCCGCCCCCGTCACGGCCTCCAGGAGCCCGTCCCCGACGGCGTCGGTGATCTTGTCGGCGGCTGCCACGGCGAGCCGTGCGGCGACCTCTACGGCGCCGAACCGCAGGGCGGCGAGCTCGGCCGCGCGCTCCTCGCGCGGGCTGTGCCGGCGGTGCCGGAAGTCCTTCATCAGGGCGCCGGTGTCGATGCCGACGGGGCAGGCGAGCTTGCAGGTGGAGTCGCCGGCGCAGGTGTCCACGGCGTCGTACCCGTAGGCGTCGAGCAGGCCGTCGAGCACGGTTGAGCCGGGCTGCTGGCGCATCATCTCCCGGCGCAGCACGATCCGCTGGCGCGGGGTGGTCGTCAGGTCCTCGCTGGGGCAGGTCGGTTCGCAGAACCCGCACTCGATGCAGGGGTCGGCGACGGCCTCCACCTGCGGGATCGTCTTGAGGCCGCGCAGGTGCGCCGTGGGATCGCGGTCCAGGAGGATCCGCGGGGCGAGCACCAGGTCCGGGTCGACGACCCGCTTGGTCCGCCACATCATCTCGGTGGCCCGGGGTCCCCACTCCAGTTCGAGGAAGGGGGCCATGTTGCGGCCGGTGGAGTGCTCGGCCTTCAGCGAGCCGTCGAAGCGCTCCACGGTGAGCCGGCAGAAGGCGTCCATGAACGCGGCGTACCGCTCGACGTCGGCGGGCCGGGCGGCGTCGAAGGCGAGCAGGAAGTGCAGGTTGCCGTGGGCGGCGTGCCCGGCGACGGCTGCGTCGAAGCCGTGTTCCGCCTGGAGTTCGAGGAGCGCCTCGCAGGCCTCGGCCAGCCGGGACGGGGGGACCGCGAAGTCCTCGGTGATCAGGGTGGTGCCGGAGGCGCGGGCGCCGCCGACGGCGGTGACGAAGGCCTTGCGGGCCTTCCAGTAGCCGGAGATGGTCTTGGCGTCGCGGGTGAAGGCATTGGTCACCGAGGCCACCGGGGCCACCAGGTCCAGCCCGGCCAGCACTTCGGCGGCCCGCCGCTCGTACTCCGCGCGGCCGGCCTCGTCGGGAGCCCGGAACTCCACCAGCAGCGCGGTGGTGTCCTTGGGCAGCGAGGCCCAGTCGGCGGGGACGCCCGCGACGCTCACCGAGGCGCGCAGGGTGTTGCCGTCCATCAGCTCGACGGCCAGGGCCCCCGCCTCGTTGAAGAGCGGTACGGCGGCGGCCGCGGCGGGAAGCGAGGGGAAGAAGAGCAGGGCGCTGGTGAGCTCGCGGTCCAGCGGCAGGGTGTCGAAGACGACCTCGGCGATGAAGCCGAGCGTGCCCTCGGAGCCGACCATCAGCCCGCGCAGGATCTCCACGGGGGTCGCGCCGTCGAGGTAGGCGTCGAGGCGGTAGCCGGTGGTGTTCTTGATCTCGTACTTGGCCCGGATGCGGGCGACGAGCTCCGGATCGGCCTCGATCTCCTTCTTGATCTCCATCAGGCCGTGGCACAGGGCGGGCTCGGCGTGCTCCAGCTCCTCGTCGGCGAGCGGATCGGCGGTGTCCACCACGGTGCCGCTCGGCAGCACGAAGGTGAGGGAGGACAGGGTGCGGTACGAGTTCCTCGTGGTGCCCGCGGTCATGCCCGAGGCGTTGTTCGCGACGACTCCGCCGAGGGTGCAGGCGATGGCGCTGGCCGGGTCCGGGCCGAGGATCCGGCCGTGCCGGGCGAGCGCGGCGTTGGCGCGGAGGACCGTGGTGCCGGGCTGGATCCGGGCCCGCAGGCCCTCGTCGAGCACCTCGACCCCGGCCCAGTGGCGGCGGACGTCGACGAGGATGTCCTCGCCCTGGGCCTGCCCGTTGAGGGAGGTCCCGGCGGCCCGGAAGACCACCTCGCGCTGCTTGCCGTGGGCGTAGGACAGGACGGCGGAGACGTCGTCGATGTCCTCCGCGATCACGACGACCTGCGGCAGGAACCGGTACGGGGAGGCGTCGGAGGCGTAGCGGACCAGGTCCGAGACGCCCGAGAGCACCTTGTCGGCCCCCAGCAGTTCCGCCAGCTCGCTGCGCAGCGGCTCGGGGGTGCCCGTCGAGGCGCGGTCGGGCACCCGGTCGGGGGCGGGGCCGCCGAGGGTGCGCGGGCGCAGGGCCCCCGGCTTCGGTTCCAGCAGTGGCATCTGCAGCCCCTCAACTCGCGCCGTGTCGGTCGATCACACTGGGTCGGTCTCACTGGGTCGATCTCACTCGTTCGGCGCAGCCCCGGCCCGGTTCCGGCCGGACCGTCGCCCGTCAGCAGCCCTGCTCCGCCGGAGCGTCGGCCAGGGCGTTCAGCAGACCGCCGAGCACCTCGCGCTGATCGGCGGTCAATGGAGCCAGGATCTCCTCTGCGGCCCCGGTTCGCGCGTTGCGCAGGCGGCGCAGCGTGGCGCGGCCGGTGTCGGTGAGCTCGATCCTTATGACACGGCGGTTCGCCGGGTCGGGCACGCGGCGCACGCAGTCGGCGCCCTCCAGGCCGTCGACGAGCGTGGTCACGGCACGGGGCACGACCTCCAGACGCGCGGCGAGGTCCGCCATCCGGGGCGGATGCACGGTGGAGAGGTGGGCGACGGTGCGCAGCAGTCGGGACTGGGCCGGGGTGATGCCGAGCGGCTCCAGGTGGCGCTTCTGGATGCGGTGGAGCCGCCGGGTCAGGCGGAGCAGCTGCTCGGCGAGCACGCCGTCGGTGGTGTCGGCGCCGTCGGTGCCGTCGGGTGCGGCGGTGCCGCCGGCGCCCTGGCTGCTGTCGGTCTCGGAAGCGGTGCTCATGCTGCGGTCCTCATAATGGGAACGATATCAGGACCAGATTCATTGTGAGTATAGGTAACAATGAGCTATGCTCATGCGAGTCTCGTCATCTGTCATGAAGGAGGCCCATGCGCCCCAAAGAACCCGAGTGGGAACCCTCGAAAGAATCCCTCGACCCCGGCGGCCCCGCGCCGCACGAGCGGCCGCGCGAACTGCGCCGCATCGCCGGTCTCTTCCGGCCCTACCGCGGCCGCCTCGCCGTGGTCGGCATCCTCGTCGCCGCCTCCTCGCTGGTCGGAGTCGCCACCCCCTTCCTGCTGAAGGAGGTCCTCGACGTCGCGATCCCGCAGGGCCGTACCGGGCTGCTCAGCCTGCTCGCCCTCGGCATGATCGCGACCGCGGTCGTCACCAGCATCTTCGGCGTGCTCCAGACCCTGATATCCACCACCGTCGGCCAGCGCGTCATGCACGATCTGCGCACCGCCGTCTACGCACAGCTCCAGCGGATGCCGCTGGCCTTCTTCACCCGTACGCGCACCGGCGAGGTGCAGTCCCGCATCGCCAATGACATCGGCGGCATGCAGGCCACGGTCACCTCCACGGCGACCTCCCTCGTCTCGAACGCGACGGCCGTCATCGCCTCCGTCGTCGCGATGCTCGCGCTCGACTGGCGGCTCACGCTCGTCTCGCTCGCCCTGCTGCCCGTCTTCGTGTGGATCAGCCGCCGCGTCGGCGGCGAGCGCAAGAAGATCACCGCGCAGCGCCAGAAGCAGATGGCCACGATGGCCGCGACGGTCACCGAGTCCCTGTCGGTCAGCGGCATCCTGCTCGGCCGCACCATGGGCCGCGCCGATTCGCTCACCACCTCCTTCGCGGAGGAGTCCGAGAAGCTCGTCGACCTCGAAGTGCGCTCCAGCATGGCCGGGCGCTGGCGGATGTCCACCATCGGCATCGTCATGGCCGCCATGCCCGCGCTCATCTACTGGGCGGCCGGCATAGCCCTGCAGAGCGGAGCCCCTTCGCTCTCGGTCGGCACCCTCGTCGCCTTCGTCACCCTCCAGCAGGGCCTGTTCCGGCCCGCCGTGAGCCTGTTGTCGACCGGCGTCCAGATCCAGACCTCCCTGGCGCTCTTCGCCCGCATCTTCGAGTACCTCGACCTGCCGGTGGACATCACCGAGCGCGAGGACCCCGTCCGCCTCGACCGCGCCAAGGGCGAGGTCCGGCTGGAGGACGTCCACTTCGCCTACGACGCCAAGAGCGGCCCCACCCTGACCGGCATCGACATCACGGTCCCGGCCGGCGGTTCCCTCGCGGTGGTCGGCCCGACCGGGTCAGGCAAGAGCACGCTGAGCTACCTCGTGCCCCGGCTCTACGACGTCACCGGCGGCCGGGTCGCCCTCGACGGCGTGGACGTGCGCGACCTCGACTTCGACTCCCTGGCCCGCTCCATCGGCGTGGTCTCCCAGGAGACCTACCTCTTCCACGCCTCCGTCGCCGACAACCTGCGCTTCGCCAAGCCGGACGCCACCGACGAGGAGATAGTGGAGGCGGCCCGCGCGGCCCAGATCCACGATCACATCGAGTCCCTGCCCGACGGATACGACACCCTGGTCGGCGAGCGCGGGTACCGGTTCTCCGGTGGGGAGAAGCAGCGCCTGGCCATCGCGCGCACCATCCTGCGCGACCCGCCGGTCCTGATCCTCGACGAGGCCACCAGCGCCCTGGACACCCGCACCGAGCACGCCGTGCAGCGCGCCATCGACAACCTCTCCCAGGGGCGCACCACCATCACCATCGCCCACCGCCTCTCCACCGTCCGCGATGCCGACCAGATCGTGGTGCTCGACGGCGGCCGGATCGCGGAGCGCGGCACCCACGAGGAGCTGCTGCGGGCCGACGGCCGGTACGCCGCCCTCGTCCGCCGCGACCGCGAGAGTGCCCTCAAGCCCGAGGCTCCGGCGTCCGGCGCGCTCCTCGGGGCGCTCGGCTCCGAGATGCGCAAGGCGGATCTGCTCAAGCCCGGGACGTTCAAGCCGGACACCCTGCGCGGCACCGAGCAGACCCCGGTAAACGTGTGATCGTATGACCGGCACACGGGTGGGATGCCGGGAATCCGGCGGTTCGCGGGTTAGCGTGCCCGCATGCCTCATGAGAACCGGCCGCCGTCACCGCGCCGTTCCCGGCTCACCCGCCGGGGCAGGCTGGCGCTCTTCCTCGGAACCGTCCTGGGACTCGGGGCAGCCCTCCTGATCCCCCTGCTTCCCGGGGAACGGGCTCCCGAGAAGCCGCGCCTGCTGCTGATCCCCGAGGGCTGGCGGGCCGCACAGGTCTACGCCGCCATCGACCGCGAACTGAAGCTCCCGGCCGGTTCCGCCAAGGCCGCGGTCGCCACGATCGCGCTGCCCCTGCCCGCCGAGGCGAAGGGCAACCCGGAGGGGTACCTCTTCCCGGCCACCTATCCGGTGACCTCGCAGTCCACCCCGGCCTCGCTGATCACCTACATGGTCGAGACGGCCAACAAGAGCCTCGCCACCAAGTCCGTGGCGGACGGCGGCAAGGCCCACGGGATGACCCCGTACCAGACGGCCACCCTCGCGAGCATCATCGAGGCGGAGGCCGAGACCCGCGGAGACATGGGCAAGGTCGCCCGGGTGGTGCACAACCGGCTGGCGAAATCGATGCCGCTCCAGATGGACTCCACCATCAACTACGCGCTGAACCGTTCCACGGTGGACACCAAGCTGAGCGAGACGAAGATCGACAGCCCCTTCAACACGTACGAACGCCAGGGCCTGCCGCCCACCCCGATCGACAGCCCCGGCCTGCAGGCCATGGCGGCCGCAGTGGCCCCGACACCCGGTGACTGGCTCTTCTTCGTCACCGTGAAACAGGGCGACACCCGCTTCTCGTCGACGTACGAGGAACACAAGCGCCACGTGGCCGAGTTCAACCGCCTCCGCGCGGCGTCACGCGCGACCTGAGCCCGCCTCCGCCGCAAGGAATCAGGCCACGGCCCCGGTGCGGGTGAGGAGGCGGTGGATTTCGCGGACTGCGGCGCCGCCGGCGCGGTTGGCGCCGATGGTCGACGCCGACGGGCCGTAGCCGACCAGGTGGATCCGCTCGTCGCGGACCGCGCGGGTGCCGTCGAGGCGGATGCCGCCGCCCGGCTCGCGCAGGCGTAGCGGAGCCAGGTGGTCGATGGCGGGGCGGAAGCCGGTGGCCCACAGGATCACGTCCGCCTCCACGCGGCTGCCGTCCGGCCAGGCGGCCCCCGTCCTCGTGAGGTGGTCGAACATCGGCCGGCGGTCCAGGACGCCCGATTCCAGCCCGCCCCGGACCGCCTCGTTCAGGGGCAGCCCGGTGACGCTGACCACGCTCCGGGGCGGCAGCCCCTGTCGTACCCGTTCCTCCACCAGGGCCACCGCCGCTCGGCCCTGCTCCTCGCCGAACTTCCCGTCGCGGAACACCGGGGGCCGCCGGGTGACCCAGGTGGTCTCCGCCGCCACCTCGGCGATCTCCAGCAGGTGCTGCACCGCCGAGGTGCCGCCTCCCACGACGACGACCCGGGCCCCGGTGAACTCGTCCGGCCCGGGGTAGTTCGCGGTGTGCAGCTGGCGGCCCCGGAAGAGCTCCTGTCCCGGGTAGCGCGGCCAGAACGGCCGGTCCCAGGTCCCGGTGGCGTTGATCAGGGCCCGCGCCGACCAGGTCCCGGATCCGGACTCCACCAGCAGCCGGCGGTCCGCCCCGTCGCGTACGGCCGTGACGTCCACGGGGCGGCGCACGTGCAGGCCGAAGCGTTCCTCGTAGGCGGCGAAGTACTCGGCGATCACCTCGGAGGAGGGCCGCAGCGGATCGGCGCCGGTCAGTTCCATCCCGGGCAGGGCGTGCATGCCGTGGACCTTGCCGTACGTGAGCGAGGGCCAGCGGAACTGCCAGGCGCCGCCCGGGCGCGGTGCGTGGTCCAGGACCACGTGGCGGATGCCCGCCCGCGCCAGGTGGTAGGCGCTGGACAGTCCCGCCTGTCCCGCGCCCACGACGACCACGTCCACGTCAGCATCCACGTCGACGTCCACGTCCGCACTCACGTCCTGCACCGCGAAATCGTTCACGGTTCTACCAACTGGCGGCGGGGCCGAGATCTTCCCGGATCCCGGCCCCCGCCACCGCCGTCAGGAGCGGTGCGCGCGGAGCGTGGCCAGGACCGGGTCCCGGGGCTGGAGGGTGAGCCCCGGGAGGACCCTCGCGCGGGCCGGGCCGCTGTCCAGGTGGAAGCGCTGGGCCACGACGGCCAGCACCAGGGCGGCCTCGACCAGGGCGAAGCGGGCGCCCAGGCAGGCGCGCGGGCCGCCGCCGAAGGGGAACCAGGCGTGCTCCGGGATCTGCTGGGCGGCGCCCGCATCGGCGGACCAGCGCTCGGGGCGGAAGGCCTCCGGCTCCGGGAACCACCGCTCGTCCCGGTGCATCGACCACGGGCTGATCCACACCGACAGGCCGGCCGGGATCGGGCGGCCGCCGAGCGTGGCGCCTTCCCCGGCCACCGCCGAGATCAGCCAGATCGGCGGGTAGATCCGCAGCGCTTCCTTGACCACCTGCTGGGTCCAGGGCAGCCGCGCGTAGTCCTCGTACGTCGGCAGCCGGCCGCCGAGCACCCGGTCCAGCTCCTCCGTCAGCCGTTCGCGGGCCTCCGGCGCCCCCGAGAGCAGCTGCCAGGCCCAGGTCAAGGTGGTCGACGTGGTCTCGTGGCCGCCGATGTACAGGGTGATCGACTCGTCCCGCAGCTCCGTGCGCGACAGCGGCCCGCCGTCCTCGTCACGGGCGGAGAGGAGCCTGCTGAGGAGGTCGTCCCGCTCCTCGCCGGCCGCCGAGGCCGCCTCGTGCTCCCGTATGACGTGCTCGATCTCGCGGTCGAGGACGTCCACGGCGGCGCGCATCCGGCGCCGCCCCGGAGTCTGCACCCAGGGCGGCAGGAACATCGTCACACCCCGGAACTCGGCGCCCAGCTCGCGCTGCGCCGTGGCCATGGCCGCACTGATGGGTGCCTCCCGGCCCGCGGCATCGCTCCCGAACAGGGTCCGCACCGCGATGCGTTGGGTGAGTCCGGCCATCTCCCGGTGCACGTCGATCTGCGCGCCGTCGCTCCAGCCGGAGACCAGCGCGTCGGCGCACTCCACCATCGTGGCGGCGTACGCGCGCACTTGGCGCGGCCGCACCGAGGGCTGGACCAGTGCCCGCTTGCGCCGCCAGTCCTCGCCGGTGGCCACGACCACCCCGTTGCCCAGCAACTGCCGGAAGGCCCAGCCCAGTTCGGTCGGCTTGAAGGTGGACTCCACGGCGCCGAGCAGCTCACCGGCGTGCTCCGGCTGGGAGACCAGGACATTGCGCTGCGGGCCGAGTGCCCAGGGCACCCAGTCCCCGTACTCGTCTCGCAGCGACTCGAAGAAGGCCAGCGGATCGCGGGCGAAGGCGGGCAGGTTCCCCACCAGGGGCCAGCGGCGCGGTCCGCGCTCGGAGCCCGGGGGCGTCAGGGTGGCGGTCACCCCGGCATGGTGACAGCGCCGCCCCCAGGGCGCCAGAGCGCGACGGACCCCGGCGTCCGACGGCTCAGGCCGCCTGTGCCGCGGTGAGCCAGCTGTAGGCGCTCTCCGCGCTGAACTCCGTCTGCCCGGAGGGGAAGAGCAGCCCGGCCGCGGCGAAGGCCGGGTCGTCGGCGGTGGCCGCCACGTACGGGACCGCCACGCACCGCATGCCCGCCGCGTGCGCGGCCAGGGCGCCCGGCGCCGCGTCCTCGACGACCACGCAGTCGGCCGGGTCCGCGCCCAGCCTGCGCGCTGCCTCCAGGAACACGTCCGGGGCGGGCTTGCCCTGGGCGACCTCCTCGGCGGAGACCACGGTGGTCAGCAGTGCGTCCAGCCCGGTGCCCGACAGGACCGCGTCGATCGCCTCGCGCGAGGAGCCCGAGGCCACCGCCATCGGGACCCCCTCGGAGTGCAGCCGCCGCACGAAGGCGCTCATCTCGGGGTAGGCCTCGGTGTGCGTCCGGGCGAGCTCCAGGTAGGCGGCGTTCTGCTCGGCGAGCAGCTGCTCCACCGGTGCCGCGATCCCGTACGCCTCCCGGAGGATCTCCAGGGTTTCCAGGGTGCCGATGCCGATGTACCGGGAGTGCTGCTCCCAGGTGAAATCGGGGACCCCGTGGCGCTCCAGGGTGCGCCGCCCGGACTCGTAGTAGTTCGGCTCGCTGTCCACGAGGGTGCCGTCGAGATCGAATATGACGGAGATCATCCGTTGTGCCCGTCCTGCCGGTGCCTGTCTTGTTCTGTCCCGACCATCTTGTCAGGATTTCTAGGGTTTCCGCGCCGCTCGTCCCACGGACTCGACCAGGGGGAGGAGCCGGTGCGCCACCCGCTCGCGCAGCGCGACCTCGGTCCGCGTGCGCACCACGCCGGGCAGCCGGATCAGCCGCTGGATGACGTCCTCCAGATGCGCGTTGTCCCGGGCGGCCACCCGGGTCAGCAGGTCCCCGCCGCCGGTGATGGAGAAGGCCTCGATGATCTCCGGTACGGAGGCCAGCGCATCGCCGACCTCGTCCAGGTGCCCCTGCGTGACCTCGATGTGCACGAAGGCCAGGACGGGATGCCCGAGCGCGGCGGGGGAGAGCACGGGGCCGGTTCCGGTGATCACCCCGGTGCGCTCCAGCCGGTCGAGCCGGGCCTGGAGGGTGCCGCGCGCGACGCCGAGGATCCGGGCGTACTCCCGGACGCTGGTGCGCGGCTGCTCGATCAGCAGGCGCAGGATCCGTGTGTCGAGCTCGTCCACCGCCATGCCGCGACTGTACCAACGCGACCTCGTGCGTCCCGGATCAAACCCCCTGTGACCTGCGGTGGCGCCGGGCCCGCCCGGGCGGCAGGGGCAGGAATCCGCTGGTCCGCGCCCGGTACGCGGCGTAGCCGGGGCGCTCCGCCATGTGCCGCTCCAGCAGCCGTTTCCCGCTGCCGCCGATCAGCAGGTACGACATCACGAGCGGGGAGACAACCGACACCGCCACCGCTCCGCCCGAGGTCCAGGCGGCCAGGGACAGCCCCCACCACACGCAGAAGTCGCCGAAGTAGTTCGGGTGCCGGGTCCAGGACCACAGGCCCCGGTCCATGATCCGTCCCCGGTTCGCGGGATCGGCCTTGAACCGGGCCAGCTGGTGGTCGCCGACCGCCTCGAAGAGCAGCCCGCACAGCCACAGCAACGCGCCCGCCACGGCCAGGGCCCCGGGACGCCCGGTGGCGTACGCCGCCGCCTGCACGGGCAGCGAGACCAGCCAGACCAGGCCCGCCTGGAGCAGGTAGACCATGCGCAGCGCGTACGCGTTCCGGCTGCCCGGAGCCTTGGCGAGCATCCGCTCGTAGCGCGGGTCCTCGCCGTGCCCCCGGCCCCGCCACGCGATGTGCCCGGACAGCCGCAGGCCCCACACGACCGCCAGGACCGCCGGCAGCGGGTGTCGGCCGCCCGACAGCGCGTACGTGGCCACCGCGACGGCGACGAAGGCCAGGCCCCAGGCCACGTCCACCCCGCGGTGCCTGTCCAGGCGGACCCCGACGGCGAAGGCGGCCAGCATGACGGCGAGGGCCGCCCCCGCCGAGACGGCCAGGTTGAGCCCGAAGGCCCCCCAGTTCACCGGGTACCACCGCCCTCGGCCGTCAGGAGGAACTGGTGCACGTTCAGGTAGCCCGAGGCGAACCCCGCCTCGCAGTAGGCCAGGTAGAAGGTCCACATCCGCTGGAACGCCGCGTCGAAGCCGAGCTCCGCCACCCGGTCGGCCCGCTCGGCGAAGCGCTCCCGCCACAGCCGCAGCGTCTGCGCGTAGTGGGCCCCGTAGGCCTCGGAGCGGATCACGCGCAGCCCGGTGTGCGAGCGCGCCATCTCCTCCACCACCCGCACCGACGGCAGCATGCCGCCGGGGAAGATGTACTTGTGGATCCAGGTGTACGTGTCCCTGGTGGCGAGCATGCGCTCGTGCGGCATGGTGATCGCCTGGAGCGCGACCCGCCCGCCGGGGGCCAGCAGCCGGTCCAGCGTGGCGAAGTACACCGGCCAGTACTCGGCGCCGACCGCCTCGATCATCTCGACGCTCACGATGGCGTCGTAACTCCCCTCGGCCTCCCGGTAGTCGCACAGCCGCACCTCGACGCGGTCGGACAGCCCGGCGGCCGCGATCCGGCGCAGGGCCAGCTCCCGCTGCTCCCGCGACAGGGTCAGGGTGACCACGTGCGCACCGCGCCGGGCCGCCCGGACGGCGAGCTCGCCCCAGCCCGTGCCGATCTCCAGCAGCCGGGTGCCGGGACCGGCCTCCGCCAGGTCCAGCAGCATGTCGATCTTGCGGTGCTGGGCCTCGGCGAGTTCCTCCCGGCCGGCGGGCAGGGTGTGGAAGACCGCCGAGGAGTAGGTCATCGTCGGGTCGAGGAACTCGGCGAAGAGCTCGTTGGACAGGTCGTAGTGGCGCTGGATGTTCGTCCGCGAACCGTCCGGGGTGTTGCGTTCGGAGGCCGGGTGGCGGGAGGCCCACAGGCCGCGCAGCCGCTGGAGCGGGGCCGGGACCAGCCCCGTCACGTGCCCCGCCAGTACGGTCAGCACGGCGACCGGGTCGCGCGCGTCCCACTCCCCGGCCAGGTACGACTCGCCGAAGCCGATGAGCCCCTCGGCCGCGATCCGGCGTTCGAAGGCGTCCGGGTCGTACACCGCCATCGCGGGGCCGCCCCGCCCCAGGGTCCCGTCGGGACCCATCCGGACCTGGAGCGGCAGCCGGTCCAGGGCCCGGCGGATCAGCAGCCGCCCGACGGCGGCCCTGGCCCGGGAGCACTGCGGTACGGCCGGGGCGCCGGCGGTGGTGGTGGTCGACGTGCTCACTTCATGCCCTCCTGGGGTACGTGTCGGGGTCGCGGGCGGACCGGCAGCCCGCGCAGCCACAGCCGGACGCCGTGGTAGCGGATGCCGAGGCTGACGGCGGCGGTGGACCAGGGACGGCGCAGCGCCGCGCGCAGCAGTCCCCGGGCGCCGGCCGGGCGGCGGGTGCCGAGGACGGTCGCGGTCAGGCGGGCGCCGTCGGTACCGCCGGCCAGCCGGACGGTCAGCGCGAGGCGGTCGTCCGGCTCGGGCAGCCGCATGCGGTAGTCCCCTTCCACCCGGAGGAAGGGGGAGACGTAGAACTCCTTGGGGACGGCGGTGTCTTCGGGTCCGCGCGGGCCGCTCCGGGCCGTTTCCGGAGGGAGGAGGTAGCAGTGCCGTTCGCCGTACGTGTTGTGCACCTCGGCGACCACCTGCCGCAGGGCGCCGTCCGGTCCGTGGCACCAGTACACGGTCAGCGGGTTGAAGACGTGGCCGAACACCCGGGCGTGCGCCAGCATCGACACCCGCGAACCCGCCGGGAGTCCGGCGCCGTGCGCCGCGAGGAACGCGTCCAGCCCGGCCCGGATCGAGGGGGCGCCACCGCCGAAGTGGTCACGGGCCTCGAACCGGGCGAGCGGCCGGAGCGCCCGCGGGAGGCGGGGCAGCCGGTCGAGGTCCACCAGCCACAGGTACGTGCGGTGCCGGAGCCGGTAGCTGCTCCCGCCCGACCGGACGTGCCGGACGTCGGCCGCGTAGAGACGTGGCTCCGCCGGGCCGTCCCCGCTCCGCAGGGGGCTCACCACGTCACCCCCAGCGCGGCGGCGGCCTCCACGCCCGAGCGGCAGCCGTCCTCGTGGAACCCCCACCCGTGATAGGCGCCGGCGAAGGCCGTCACCGGCCCCGACAGGGCCGGCAGGAGCCGCTGGGCCGCCACCGACTCCGTGGTGTAGACGGGGTGTTCGTACTCCATCTCGGCCAGCACCGACTCCGGCCGCACCGCGTCGCCGGCGTTCAGCGTGACCATGTACGGCTCGGGACCGTCCAGCCCCTGGAGCCGGTTCATGTCGTAGCTGACCCGTACGTGCGCATCGGCCGGACGGCACCCCGACAGCCGGTAGTTCCAGCAGCCCCGGGCGCCGGGCGTGCGCGGCAGCACCGAGGTGTCGGTGTGCAGCACGGTCCGGTTGCGGGAGTAGCGGAAGGCGCCGAGCGCGGCGCGTTCCGCGTCCGTCGGATCGGCCAGCAGCCGCAGCGCCTGATCGGCGTGGACGGCGACGACCGCCGCGTCGTAGTGCTCGGTGGCCCCGCCGGCGGTGGTGACCGACACGCCCTGCCCGGTGCGCGCGAGCGCCCGTACCGGCGCGGCCAGGTACACGGCGTCCAGCCGTTCGCGGACCCGCTCCACGTAGCGCGCCGAGCCGCCCTCGACCGTACGCCAGCGCGGCGAGCCGCCCACCGACAGCAGGCCGTGGTGCTCCAGGAACCGGAACAGGTACCGGGCCGGGTACCCCAGCGCCGTGTCCGGAGGGCAGGACCACACGGAGGCGACCAGCGGGATCGCGAAGTGCGCGGTGAAGTAGGCCCCGAAGCGGCCCCGCTCCAGGAACTCGGCCAGGGTGATCTCGCCGGTGCCGGTGCCGGTGCCGGAGGTCGTGGCCGCGGACGGGGCGGCCAGCAGGCTCCTGGCCCGCCGGTGGAACGCCGGGATCCGGGCCAGCATCCGCAGGTACTGCGGGTTCGCGGCGGACCGGCGCCCGGCGAAGAGCCCGCGCGGCCCGCGCGCACCCGCGTACTCCAGACCGCACCCCTCGCAGCGGACCGACAGGCTCATCGTCGTCGGCCGGGTGGCCACCCCCAACTCGCCGAAGAGCCGCAGCAGATGCGGGTAGGTGCGGTCGTTGTGGACGATGAACCCCGAATCCACCGCGCGCACCACCCCGTCCGGCCCCTTCAGCTCGTGGGTGTGCGCGTGCCCGCCCAGCCGGTCGTCCGCCTCGTACAGGGTCACCTCGTGCGAGCGCGCGAGGACGTACGCCGCCGTCAGCCCCGACACGCCCCCGCCGATCACGGCCGTCCGCGGGCGCGGCGCCCCTCGCTCGGTCATCGTGTTCCTCCTCGTCCCCCCGTCACCGGGCCATCCCGGCACCCCTTCTTCGGAGCGGAGGGGGGTCTTGGATGTGCCGTTCGGGGGAATCCCGCATCCGATCCGGCGCGCCGCGGGGAATCGGAAGGGGAGGGCGGAGGTACCGAAGAGCAGCGCGCACAGAGCGGAGACAGCCATGACGGGCAAGAACTGCCTGGTCACCGGGGCCAGCGGATACATCGGCGGACGCCTCGTCCCCGAACTCCTGGACGCCGGGCACCGGGTCCGCTGTCTGGCCCGCACCCCGGAGAAACTGCGCGACCACCCCTGGGCCGGGGACGTCGAGACCGTCCGCGGAGACGTCACCGACCCCTCGTCCCTCGCGGGGGCGATGACCGGCATCGACGTCGCCTACTACCTCGTGCACTCCCTCGGCACCGGATCCGACTTCGAGCAGCGCGACCGGGACGCCGCCCGGGCCTTCGCGGACGAGGCCCGCGCCGCCGGGGTCCGCCGCATCGTCTACCTCGGCGGCCTCACCCCCACGGACCTCCCCGTCCGGAGCCTCTCACCGCACCTGCGCTCCCGCGCCGAGGTCGGCGAGGTCTTCCTCGCCGGAGCCGTCCCGGCGACCGTGCTGCGCGCCGCCGTCGTCATCGGCTCCGGGTCCGCCTCCTTCGAGATGCTGCGCTACCTGACCGAACGGCTGCCCGTCATGGTCACCCCCAGCTGGGTCGGCACCCGCTGCCAGCCCATCGCCGTCCGCGACGTGCTCCGCTACCTCGTCGGCAGCGCGGGCATGGCGCCCGAGGTGAACCGGGCCTTCGACATCGGCGGGCCCGACGTGCTGACGTACGAGGAGATGATGCGCCGCTACGCCGTCGTGGCGCAGCTGCCCACCCGCCTCATCCTGCGGGTCCCGATGCTCACCCCGAGGCTGTCCAGCCACTGGATCGGCCTGGTCACCCCCGTGCCGAGGGCGCTGGCCCGGCCGCTCGCCGAATCCCTGCGGCACGAGGTGGTCTGCGCGGAGCACGACATCGCCGGCCACGTCCCGGACCCGCCGGGCGCGCCCATCGGCTTCGACGAGGCCCTCGCCCTGGCCCTCCGGCGGATCCGCGAGGCCCGGGTGACCACCCGCTGGTCCTCCGCCGCCGTCCCGGGCGCGCCGAGCGACCCGCTGCCCACCGACCCCGACTGGGCCGGCGGCAGCCTCTACACCGACCGCCGGCAGCTGGCCGTCGCGGCACCTGCCGCGGCGCTGTGGCGGGTGGTGGAGGGCATCGGCGGGGAGAACGGCTGGTACTCCTTCCCGCTCGCCTGGGCCGTACGGGGCTGGCTGGACCGGCTCGTCGGCGGAGTCGGCATCCGGCGCGGCCGCCGGGACGCCGCGCGGCTGCGGGTGGGGGACTCCCTGGACTTCTGGCGGGTGGAGGCGATCGAACCGGGCCGGCTGCTGCGGCTGCGCGCCGAAATGCGGCTGCCGGGGCTGGCGTGGCTGGAACTGCACGCCGATCCGCCGTCCCCGGGGGAGACCGGGTCCCGCTACCGCCAGCGGGCGCTGTTCCATCCGCACGGCCTGCTCGGCCACCTGTACTGGTGGAGCGTGTCACCGTTCCACGCCGTCGTCTTCGGCGGCATGGCACGCAACATCGCCCGCGCGGCGGAGCGGGCGGGCGACGGCGACACGGGTGCGGCACAGGACCGTCAAAGCGGCACGCCGGGTCCCTCCCCGGACCGCAGGTGACGACCGCTCGATGGGCGGTCCGGGGCGATGGGAGACTCGGGCCCGTGACGACCGGACCCGGAGACTTCGAACTGACCATGGACGAACTGCGCGTCGTCGCGCGCTACGCGCTGGAGAGCGCCGAGGAGGTCCTGCACGTCTTCGAGGAAGCCGTGCCCGGCGATCGCCGGCCCCGTGCGGCCGTCGAGGCCGCGGCGGCCTTCGTGAGCGGTGCCAGGAGGACCAACCTCCAGCGCACTGCCTCCACCGACGCCCACCGGGCGGCCAGGGAGGCGGGCACGGAGGCCGCCCGGCTCGCCGCGCGTGCCGCGGGGGACGCCGCGGCGGCTGCCTACCTCCACCCGATCGCGAAGGCCACCCAGGTGGGACACATCCTGAGGGCCGCCGCGAGCGCGGCACGCATCGGCGAGCTGAACGCGGACGACGATCCCGCCGTCGGGCTCCGGCTGATCGAGGAGGCCCGCCGGCGCGCCGCTCCCGTCCTGGTCGACGTCCTGCGCAGATATCCTCCGGCCCCGGTCGGCCCGAGCCGTACCGCGCAGCTCATGACCGTCCTGGACGCGTCCCTGCGCCGGCCCGAGCCGAGGGGAACCCCCGGGAACCCCCCGCGGTAGACGCCCTGCGGGTGGACGCCGCGCGGGCACCGCTCCGGACACCCCGGGGCGCCCGTGCCGGACACCCCGGGCACCGAGCGGTGGCGCCACCGCATCCGGGGAGGGGGCAGGCGCTGAAGTACCCCACGACAGCCCGTACCCCACCCCCCTCACGCGGAGCGAACCCCATGAACGTCGCGGTGGTCCTCTACACCTCCGACCTGCGGCTGCACGACCATCCGCCGCTGCGGGCCGCCCTGTCCTCATCGGAGCAGGTCGTGCCGCTCTTCGTGCGCGACCCGTCCGTCGCCGCCCCGCCCAACCGGCTCGCCTTCCTCGCCGACAGTCTCGCCGCGCTCGACGCCGGACTGCGCTCCCGCGGCGGCCGCCTCGTCGTACGGTCCGGCGACCCGGTCGCCGCGACCATGGCCCTCGTGCGGGAGGCCGATGCCGACGAGGTGCACATGGCGGCCGGAGTCAGTGCCTACGCCCATGCCCGCGAGGAGCGGCTGCGGGAGGCCCTCGAAGCGGAGGGCAGGCGGTTCCACGTCCACGATGCCGTGATCACCGCGGTCGCCCCGGGGGCCGTCACTCCCAGCGGGGCCGGGTCGGACCACTTCGCCGTCTTCACCCCGTACCACCGCCGCTGGTCGGAGCACCCGCTGCGGGCCGCCGCTCCCGCGCCCCGCGCCGTCCCGGTGCCCGACGCGATCCGCTCCGAGCCCCTGCCCGAGCGCGCCGCCGTCACCGGTACCTCCCCGGGCCTCGCCCCCGGCGGGGAGTCCGAGGCGCGCCGGCTGCTGGCCCGGTGGCTGCGTTCCGGCATCGACCGCTACCACGAGACCCACGACGACCTGGCCGGCGACGCCACCTCCCGGCTCTCCCCGCACCTGCACTTCGGCACGCTCTCGCCCACCGAGGCCGTGCACCGCGCCCGCGCCGCCGGCGGCCCCGGCGCGGAGGCCTTCGTACGGCAGTTGTGCTGGCGCGACTTCCACCACCAGGTGCTCGCGGCCCGGCCCGCGGCCGCCGCCGCGGACTACCGCGACCGCGGCGACCTCTGGCGCACCGGCCCCGCCGCCGAGGAGGAGACCCTGGCCTGGAAGGAGGGCCGCACCGGCTATCCGGTCGTGGACGCGGCCATGCGCCAACTGGCCCACGAGGGCTGGATGCACAACCGCGCCCGGCTGCTGGTCGCGAGCTTCCTCACCAAGACCCTGTACGTGGACTGGCGCGTCGGAGCCCGCCACTTCATGGACCTCCTCGTCGACGGAGACCTCGCCAACAACCAGCTCAACTGGCAGTGGGTGGCGGGCACCGGCACCGACACCCGCCCCAACCGGGTCCTCAACCCGGTCCGCCAGGGCCTGCGGTACGACCCCGACGGCGGCTACGTCCACCGCTGGGTCCCCGAGCTGGCCGGCCTCCCCGCGCCGCGCGTGCACGAGCCCTGGCGGCTCCGCGGCCTGGAACGGGCGGGCTACGACTACCCCGACCCGCTGGTCGCCCTCGCCGACGGCCTCGACCGCTTCCGCGCCGGCCGCAGGGCGGGGCCGGACTCCCCGTGACCCCCCGCCCGGCGCTCGCGCCGTACGGTGGAACGGTGGAGCCCGAACCCCCGCAGACCCGGCTGCAGCCCCCGCCCGTCGCCCTCGGCACCGGGGCCGTCGCCCGGCGCCTCGGCGTCTCCCCGACCACGCTGCGCTCCTGGGAGCGCCGCTACGCCATCGGCCCGGGCCGCCGCGAAGCGGGCCGGCACCGGCGCTGGACCCCCGAGGACATCGCCCGGCTGGAACTGATGTGCCGCCTCACCGCCCAGGGCGCACCCCCGTCCGAAGCCGCCCGGGTGGCCAGGGGAGTCACCGCGGAGGAGCCGGCCGCCGCCGATCCCGCCGATCCCGTCGATCTCGCCGCCCCGACTCCCGGAGGGCCCCGCGCGCTCCGCCTCGGGGACGTCCGCCCGGAGTGCAGGGGGCTCGCGCGGGCCGCCGTACGCCTGGACGCGCCGGCCGTGGAGGACCTGCTGGCGGCCGTGCTCGCGGATCTGGGCCCGGTCACGGCCTGGGAGGAGGTCATCGCGCCGACGCTGCACGCCGTGGGCCGCAAGTGGGCCACGGCGGGGGAGCGTTACGTCGAGGTCGAGCACCTCCTGTCCTGGTACGTCTCCGCGGCCCTGCACCGGATCCGGCCCGCCCCGGAGCGGCTCCCAGCCCCGCCCGTGCTGCTGGCCTGCACACCGGGGGAGCAACACAGCCTGCCGATGGAGGCGTTGGCCGCCGCCCTGGGCGAACGTGCCCTGCCGGTGCGGATGTTCGGGGCGGCCCTGCCGGCGGACGCCCTGTGCGAGGCCGTCCGGCGGACGGGTCCGCGGGCCGTCGTCCTGTGGGCGCAGTCCCGTACGACCGCGGACGCCTCGCTCGCCCGGTCGGTGGCGGCCATCGAATGGGGCCCGCGCGGTGCCCGCGGCCACTCGGCGCTGCTGCTCGCCGGACCCGGCTGGGGCGCCGCGGCCACGGCCCCGCCCGTCCGCGCCGAGCGGCTGTTCGGGCTGCGCTCGGGGCTGGCCGTCATCGAGTCGGTTGTGGCATCCGGGGTTCGAGGGAGCGTTCCAGGGACGGCGCGAGGGACTGCCGCAGGACATGCAGCGCCCGCCGCATGTGGCTCTTGACGGTGCCCAGCGGGAGCCCGGTGCGGTCCGCGATCTGCGACTGGGTCAGGTCCGCGTAGAAGGCGAGCCGCAGTACCCGCTGCTGCGTCGAGGGCAGCCGGGCCAGCTCACCGAGCAGCAGCACCCGTTCCACGGCCCGCTCCGGTCCCGGCTCCGGCTCCGGACGGGCCTGCGCGCAGACGCACGCGGCGGCCCGGACCACCCGGGCCCGCCGGGTACGGGCCTCCAGGGCGTCGGCCACCTTGTGCCGGGTGATGCCGGTCAGCCAGGCTCCGAGGCCGCCCGGCCCGGGCCGGTATCCGCCGCGGCCCCGCCACGCGGCGAGGAAGACCTGCTGGGTCACGTCCTCGGCCTCCCGCTCGTCGCCGAGCGAGCGCACGGCGAGCCCGTGCACCAGCGGCCGCCAGCGCCGGTAGACCACGGCCACGCACTGCTCGTCGCCCGCCGTGAACCCCGCCGCCAGCCGCGTGTCGTCCTGGTTGTCCATGCCCCGAGCCTCGCGAGAACGGCATCCGCAACCAACTTGCACCGTTTCCGCATCGCTTTTCGGTGAGGCAGGCCGGTCAGACCGATGCCTCCCCGCCGGGGTGCATCAGCGGCTGGGTCAGGTACACCAGCGCCACCGCCAGGACCAGTACGGCGGCCGGCAGCAGCAGCCACCCCACCGACCAGCCGGTGCGGACGAGCAGCGCCCCGGCCAGCCCGCCCGCGAACATCGCGCCGACCGACGAGCCCCGCCGCACCCAGGCCGCGGTCCCGTACCCGAAGGCCCGGTCCTGTCCGATGACCGAGCCGCCGAGGAAGGAGGTCAGCGAGCGGGTCACCAGGGTGGTCGGCACCCCGGCCAGGTTCACCCGCAGGCTCGTCACGTTCCGGATCCCCATCGCCGTCGACAGGGCCGCCGAGACCAGCAGCTGTCGGACGTCTGGAGCTCCGTAGCGGGGCGCCACCCCCCATCCGGCGGCCGCGGCCGACAGGACCAGCACCGCTTCGGCCGACAGGCCGGCCACGAACCAGCGCCGGCCCCGGTCCTCCACGAAGGCCTCCAGCCGGGCCCCGCCCGCCGCCCCCAGGGCGAACGCGCACAGCGAGACGGCGGGCGCCAGCGCGGGCACCGGGCCGGCGTGGGCCACGCCGAAGGCCAGGAACAGCACGTTGCCCGTCTGCATGGCCGTGAAGACGGGCCCGAGCGCCAGCAGGCTGACCGCCTCGGTCAGCCCGGTCGCCGCGGTCAGCACCAGCAGCAGGAGGGTCAGCGGAGGTCGCGTCACACGGGAACCCGGGCTCATGAGCCCCGACAGTGGCAGGTCCGGCGCGCTCGTCCGGCGCCGACATGCCGCAGGGACTAGGGTCCGAAGGGTGAGCGATCTTCTGCTGGTGAGGCACGGCGAGACCGCCTGGAGTGCGACCGGACGGCACACCGGGCGGACGGACGTCCCGCTGGCCCCGCGCGGGGTCGAGGAGGCGATCTCGCTCTTCCCGTACTTCCGCGACCGCGAGCCCGCCCTGGTCCTGACCAGCCCGCTGCGCAGGGCCGCCGCCACCGCACAGCTCGCCGGGCTGACCGGCGCGGTCGCCGATCCTGACCTCTACGAGTGGGACTACGGCGGCTACGAGGGCGTCACCACCCCCGAGATCCTGCGCGAGCGCCCCGACTGGTCCCTGTGGACCGACGGGGTGCCGCCCGGCGACGAGGACCACCCCGGCGAGAACGCCGCCCAGGTCGGCGCCCGCGCGGACCGGGTGCTCGCCCGGGCGGCCGAGGTGCTGCACGCCGACCGGGGCAACGTCGTCCTGGTGGCCCACGCGCACCTGCTGCGGGTGCTGACCGCCCGCTATCTCGGCCTGCCGCCCGAGGCGGGACGCCTCTTCCTGCTCCGTACGGGCACCTTCAGCGTGCTGTCCACGGAGCACGGCCTGCCCGTGATCGCGGGCTGGAACACCCGCCCCTGACGCCCCCCGCCTCGCGCGCGGGCCGCGTCTGCGTGACGATGCGTACATGGCCCACCATGGCTCGGACGGCGTGCCCCCTGAGCCCCCGGAACCGGCGCCGGAACCGGGAGCGAGGGCCGTCACGGACCCCGCCGCCGGGGACTCCGGCGCCGCGGAACCGGGGCTCAAGGCCAACGCGATCGGCTTCCTCGACGCGCTCGTCATCGGCCTGAACTCGACCTCGCCCGCCTACTCCCTGGCCGCGGTCATCGGACCGATCGTCGCGCTCGCCGGCATCTACGCACCCGGCGTCATGCTGGCCTCCTTCGTCCCGATGCTGCTGATCGCCGCCGCCTTCTACTACCTCAACAAGGTCGACCAGGACTGCGGGACGACCTTCTCGTGGGTGACGCGCGCCATGGGCCCCTGGGCGGGCTGGCTCGGCGGCTGGGCCATCGCGATGACCGGCGTCCTGGTCATCGGCTCGCTGGCCGACGTGGCCGTCCACTTCGGCCTGCTCGCCGCCGGACTCGACGGCTGGGCCGCGAACGAGGCACTGCGCCAGACCCTGACCGTTCTCGTGATCCTGGCCATGACCGCGGTCTGCGTCATCGGCACCGAGATGTCGGCCCGGCTCCAGGACGTCCTGATCCTCGCCCAGGTCTTCTTCCTGCTGGTCTTCGCCGTGGTCGCCCTCTACCGCGTCTACGCCGACACCAGCAGCCTCGACGGCACCAGACCAGCGCTCGAATGGCTCAACCCCTTCGGTGCGGGCGGCGCCGCCCTCACCGGCGGGCTGCTGCTCGGCGTGTTCATCTACTGGGGCTGGGAGTCGGCGGTCAACCTCACCGAGGAGGTCGAGAACTCGGCCACCGCACCCGGCAAGGCCGGCATCTGGTCCACCGTCGTCCTGCTGGTGACGTACCTCTCCGTCGGCTTCGCGGTCGTCGGCTACGCCGGGACGAAGTTCCTCGCCGAGAACGCCGGCGAGGAGGAGGCCGTCTTCGCGGTCCTCGCGCACGAGGTCATGGGCGGCTGGGACTGGATGGTCCTGCTCGCCGTCTGCACCTCCGCCCTCGCCTCCACCCAGACCACGATCATCCCCGCCTCCCGCACCGCCCTGTCCATGGCCCGCCGGCACGCGCTGCCGCCGAAGCTCACGCACATCCACCCCCGGTTCCGGACCCCGGACGTGAGCACCTGGTGGGTGGCCGGCATCGCCATCGCCTGGTACCTCGCCGTCAACCAGATCAGCGAGAACGCCCTCCTGGACTCGCTGACCGCGCTCTCCCTGCTGATCTCCTTCTACTACGCGCTCACCGGCCTGGCCTGCGCCGTCTACTACCGCCGCCACCTGCTGGAGAGCATGCACAACTTCCTGCTGATCGGCCTCGGCCCGGTGGTCGGCGCCGGACTGCTGATCTGGCTGCTCGTGCAGTCGGTCGACGACATGTCCGACCCGGAGAACTCCGCGAGCGGCGTCTCCTGGTTCGGGCTCGGCCCGCCGCTGGTCATCGGGATCGGCATCGCCGTCGTCGGCGTCCTCGTCATGTGCTTCTGGCGGATCAGGGACGGCCGCTTCTGGCAGGAGCGGCGCGGCGTCGCCGACCCGGCCCTGGTCCACGCCCCGAAGAAGCCCCGGACCCCGCAAGCCCCGAAGCCCTGAGCGCCGCAGCCCCGTAGCCCCGTAGTCCCGCAGGCCCCCGTAGTCCCGCAGCACCCCGCAGCACCGGGCGGAAGCCGGAGAGGAGCCCCGATGTCCGTCGTCCTCGGGTACGACGAGTCGCCCGGAGCCGAGCGCGCCCTGCGCGTGGCCCTGGAGGTGGCCACTGCCTTCGGCGAGCCGCTCGTCCTCGTCTACGGGGCCGCCGCCCCGGGCCTCACCGGTGAGGAGTACCGCGCACACCAGGAGGCCGTCCGGGAGGCCGGACGCAGCGCGCTCGCCCGGGCGGTGGAGGCCGCCGACGAGGCCGGAGTGCCGTCCACGGTCGAGGTCGCCGACGCGAAGCCCGCCCAGGCACTGCTCGACGCCGCCGAACGGCACGACGCCCGGGTGATCATCGTGGGGAGCTGGGGCGACAGCCCGATCCGCGGCGCCCTGCTCGGATCCACCCCGCACAAGCTCCTGCACCTCTCCCCGGTCCCGGTCCTGTGCGTCCCGACCGAGCACGCTGCCGGGGACTGACCCGCCGCTCCGCTCCCGGGACCCGAACCGCGGTGCGCCGCCGGGCGGGTCCGTTGGTCTGCCCGTGGCCGAAGATCACCGGCATTTCCTGTGCCAATGGCCCAGTGGGTGCGGACCGAGTTGAGCCATTGCCCCCGCGAATGCTTATCTGTGCCGTATCCATGTATCTACGGCGCCACGCAGCGCCGGACGGCAACGAAGCCGCTCCGGACCGTGGCGCCTTCGCCGTGCCCGTCCACCGCCCACCACCCCCGGGCGGACGCGGGCCCGGCGTGCTCCATCGCAAGGGGGGCGGCACACCGCCGTGAAGAGGATGTTCGTGGCTCCGGATCCGGGGCGCGCAAGACTCAGGAACGCGTCCCGCGCCGTCATCGGCGTCGCTCTCGCCGTGGCCGTGGCCGAACTGTGCGGGCTCTCGCTCGTCGCGTCGATCACCGGGGGACTGGCCGCGCTGCTCGCCCTCTTCACCGTGACCGACTCGACCGTGCGCGCCCAGCGGGTGACCACCGCCCTGCTGCCGGCCGCCGGATTCCCCGTGCTGGCCCTGGCCACCACCCTGCACGGCGTACCCCTGGCCCGCGACGCGGTGTTCGTCGCCGTGGTGTTCGCCGGGGTCTACGCCCGCAGGTGGGGGGCGCGCGGCCACGCCCTCGGGATCTTCGCGTTCATGAACTTCTTCATCACGCAGTTCCTGCACGCCCGGCCCGGTCAGCTGCCCGAGCTCTACGCGGCCGTCGCGCTGGCCCTCCTGTCGGCCGGCGCCGTGCGGTTCGTGCTGTGGCCGATCGAGCGCCGCGTACCGCCCGCCGCCGTACCGCCCGCGCCGCCCGGGACCGGGCTGGCCCGGCCGACCACCCGCCAGGCCTTCCAGGCCACCGCCGCCTGCGCCGTCGCCCTGGGCATCGGCCAGGCCCTGTCGGAGGACCGCTGGTACTGGGCCGTCGGCACCACCTGGTGGATCTTCGTCAACACCACCTCGCGCGGCGAGACCCTGGTCCGCGGCTTCCGCCGGGTCGTGGGCACGGTGTTCGGGATCGTGGCGGGCCTGCTGATCGCCATCCCGCTGAACGGGGCGCCGGCGCCCACGGCCGCCCTGGTGGCGCTCTGCGTCTTCGGGATCTTCTACACCGCCGCCGTCTCGTACAGCTGGATGATGCTGGCCGTCACGGTGATGGCCGGGCTCCTCTACGGCCTCCTGGGCGTACTCGATCCCGGTCTGCTCGTGCTGCGCCTGGAGCAGACGGCCGTCGGCGCGGTGTGTGCCGGGCTGGCCGTGATCCTGGTGCTCCCGGTGACCACCCACGCGACCAACGACATGTGGATCCAGCGCGCCCTGCGCTGCGTGCGCACCTGCACGGCCGAGGCCGCGGCCCGGCTCGCCGGCTCCCCGGTGGCCGACCCCGCGCCGCACGCCGCGGAACTGGAACTCTTCCTGGGCCGGGTACGGCTCTCCCTTGCCCCGCTCGTCCACCCGCTGAGCCCCTACCGCGGCCGCAAGGCCAGGGCCCGCCGGGTGCTGGCGCTGCTCGACGAGTGCGCCGTGGAAGTCCGCGGACTGGTCTCGGTGGCGGCGGACCCGGACGCGAGCCACGACGCCCGGCTCGCGGCGGCGTGCTGGCGCGTGGAGGCCGCGGTGGAAGCCCTGCTGACGCCGGAGGCGGAACGCGCGGCCGGGGCGGAGCTCCGTCCGGCCGGAGCGGCCGCGATGCCCGCACGGCCCGCCGCCGGGCCCGCACTGGAGCACCTGCACGGTCTGGAGCGGCTCCTCGCCCAGCTCGACGGACCCCTGCGCAGTGAGTCACGCTCCCCGCTGGTGGGCGCCTGACCCCGGTTCGTCCGGCGTCCCGGCGCCTGATCCAGGGGCGCCGGGCGCGTACCGGCCGGGGTCGAGGACTCCGGCCTTCGCGAGGCTGAAACCGAGTTCGGCCCTGCTGCGGCTTCCGAAGCGGGTCGAAGCGCGTTTGATGTGCGCGCCGATGGTGCGGGTGCTCAGGCCGAGCCGTTTGGAAATGGCCTCGTCCGTATGCCCCTTCACCATGAGTTCGAGAATCGTGCGCTGGATCTCGTCGGTGAGCCGGGGAGGGCGTTGCCCCGTCGTGTCGAACTCGACGGGGACGGCCCGCTCCCACACGGCCTCGAAGGTTTTCGTGAGGTACTGGATCAGGCCGGGTTCGCGGATCTCCAGGGCGTACGCCTCCTTTCCGCTCTCGGCGAGGACCGCGATGAAGGCGGCCGACCGGTCGCACACGATCAGCCGCTCGAACCGCTCGCCCACCGTCCGTACTTCGGCGCCCTCCCGTGTGACCCGTTCGATGTGGGCGAGCGTCGGGCCGTGCGCGCGGACGGTGTGCCCGTAGACCGTGCGCTGGCGGACTCCCCGGCCGGTCAGGGAGAGATCGCGGGGCAGCGCATCGGTCAGCGCCCCGGAGGGCCGGCCGCCCTCGGGGTGTGCACTGAGCAGTTCCTCGGTGCAGGTCTCCAGGGCTCCCTGGACGGCGGTGTCGATGACCTCGCGGCCGATGAGCGGCTGTGCGTGGGCCTTGTGGCGCTGGCGTTCGTGCCGGTAGACGGCGTCCAGCGGGGAGAGGGAGGCGATCAGGGCGTCGAGGGCGGCCCGCTGGTCCAGGATGGCCCGTCTGATCGGCCGTGCGAGGGTGATCGCGGCGACCGAGGGCGGTACCGGGAGGTGTTCGGGGGAGCCCTCCAGCTTCCGCAGCAGACCGAAGGCGGTCAGGCAGCCCGGAACGGTCCCCGACAAGCCTCCCTCGCGTAACGCTGTCCGGTAGGCGGCCGCGCAGTCGCCGCAGACCGACGTGCAGCCGTCGATGTCGGGTTGTGCGGTGTTGGTGTTCATCTGGGCCCCCTTCTTGTTCCGGCAATGCAAGATCAGGATGCCCCGGCCCGTTGGCCTCGGGGGAGGGGAACGGCAGGATCCTTCCTGCCTGGTGATCGCGAAATGACCCACATGACCGGTGGCGGGAGTGGCGACGGTGAAGCGAAGCATTCGTTCCGAACGCAGGATTCCGCCGGCGGGTCCGTCCGAGGCGCTGGACCTGCTCGCCCGGGCCCGCAAGGCCGTGGACGACGCGTACGGATCCGACGAGCAACTCGCCCGGGTGGCCTTGCACTTGATCGACTGCGCCGCCGATGCCTCGGCCCTGCTCTCCCGCGAAGGCGGCCTGGACGCGGCCCGCGAGGCGCTGGGCTCCGCCCGGTCCGCGGTGGTCGCCGCCAC
Organism: Streptomyces sp. NPDC104226; assembly: GCF_055584085.1. NCBI lineage: Bacteria > Bacillati > Actinomycetota > Actinomycetes > Kitasatosporales > Streptomycetaceae > Streptomyces > Streptomyces sp. NPDC104226. The sequence continues at coordinate 1,178,957 of NZ_JBVJMS010000001.1, read as the reverse complement.
CGCGGCGGTCCGCGTGGTCCACGACGAGGCCCGCCTCTGACCCTCCGGTCCGAACGCCCGGCGATGCGCGGATGGTACGTCCGTCGCGGTCCCGTCCGCAGGCCGATCGATGAAGATCACACGGAGGAGTGTTCCGAGCGCGCCTTCCGTACGGCGCTGACCTGCGGCGTGTACAACGGGTGATTGTTCATTGCACATTCATCCGGTCTGGCGCCTCTCCACGGCGCGCGGGGTGGACCTGGTCGGACAGGGGGGAACCGCCCGGAATGGAAATACTTCAAGAGTGCTCCAGCACCGCTCAGGTGTGGGAAGCGGCCGAGGAGTTCATCCGACTGTTCCACAGGGAGCAGGCAGGCAGTGCGGGCACGGGTGATCCGCGCGAGCGGCTCGCCGCCGTACGGGCCGAGCTCGCCGAGACCGGTACGTACCGGCACACTCCCGAGGAGCTGGAGCACGGCGCCCGCGTCGCGTGGCGCAACAGCAACCGCTGCATAGGCAGGCTGTACTGGAACTCGCTGCGCGTCCGCGACCGCCGCGGGATCACCGACGCCGACGGGATCGCCGAAGAGTGCTTCGAGCACCTGCGCGAGGCGACCAACGGCGGCCGGGTCCGGCCCACCATCACGGTCTTCGCCCCCGGCACCCCGGACCGCCCCGGCCCGCTCATCTGGAGCGAACAGCTGGTCCGGTACGCCGGCTACGGAGACCACCCCTCGATAACCGTCGGCGACGCCCGCAACGCCGAGCTCACGAGCGCCCTGCTCGCCCTCGGCTGGTCCCGCGGCCCCGGCACCCCCTTCGACCTCCTCCCGCTGGTCGTGCAGGGGGTCGACGACAAACCCCGCTGGTTCGACGTCCCGCAGGACGCCGTCCTGGAGGTGCCCATCGAGCACCCCGACGGAGCGGCCGGCGGTGACGGCTGGTCGGACTGGGGCCTGCGCTGGCACGCCGTACCCGCGATCTCGAACATGTGCCTGGAGATCGGCGGCATCCACTACCCGGCGGCGCCCTTCAACGGCTGGTACATGGGCACCGAGATCGGCGCCCGCAACCTCGCCGACACCGACCGCTACAACCTGCTCCCCGCGGTCGCCCGCCGCATGGGCCTCGACACCGCCAGCGACCGTTCCCTCTGGAAGGACCGCGCCCTCGTCGAGCTCAACCGGGCGGTGCTGCACTCCTTCGACCGGGCCAAGGTCACCATCGCCGACCACCACACGGAGTCCCGGCGCTTCCTGACGCACCTGGAGAAGGAGGAGCGCAAGGGCCGTGACGTGGGCGCGGACTGGTCCTGGATCGTGCCGCCCATCTCCGGGTCCGCGACCCCGGTCTTCCACCGCACCTACGAGGACCGGCCGAGCTCGACCGCCTACGTCCACCATCCCGGCGCCCAGGAACGGGCCCAAGGGCGGGACTTGGTCTAGACCTCCTGGTACCGTCGCTCACGAACGGATCCGGAACGGCGGAGAGGGGCCTCCCGTGGGCGACGCGGACAGTGGTGTGGGCGGTACGGACCGTACGGCCCACGGCGGCGGACACCGGGCCTGGATCGGCTCGTTCACCTCGGGGGGCGGCCGCGGTGTCACCACCGCGGCCGTGGATCCGGCCACCGGAGCGCTGACCCCGCTCTCGGCCACGGATGCGGTCCCGGACCCCTCGTACCTGGTCCACGACCCCGCCACCGGCGTGCTGTACGCCGTGAGCGAGACCGCACAGGGCGCCGTGGGCGCCTTCCGGACCGCCGCCGCCGGGCTCGTCCCCCTCGGGGCCGTCGTCCCCGTCGGCGGCTCCGGCCCCACCCACCTCGGCCTGGCCGGGCGCCGGCTGCTGACCGCCAACTACACCTCGGGCAGCGTCAGCAGCCTCCCGCTCGCCGCCGACGGCTCGATCGGCGAGCCCGCCGCCGTACTCGTCCACGAGGGCTCCGGCCCCGACGCCGGCCGGCAGAAGGGCCCGCACGCCCACCAGGTGCTGCCCGCCCCCGGCGGCCGCTGGGTGCTCAGCACCGACCTCGGCACCGACTCGGTGCGGATCTGCTCGCTCGACCCCGCCACCGGAGCCCCGGTGCTCCACGCCGAGACCGTGCTGCGCGCCGGGACCGGCCCCCGGCACCTCGCCTTCCACCCCTCCGGCGAGGTGGTCTACGTACTGCACGAGCTGGAGCCGCAGCTGACCGTCTGCCGCTGGAACGGGGACTCGGGCGAGCTCCAACCGGTCGACGAGGTTCCGGTCGCCTCCACGGGCGCTCCAGGGGCCGCGGCGGCCTACCCCTCGGCCGTCGTGACCTCACCGGACGGCCGGTTCGTCTGGGCGGCCGTCCGCGGAACCGACACCATAGCCACCTTCTCCCTCGCCGGCGGCGCGGAGAAGCCGCTGCTCACCAGCACCGTGCCGTGCGGGGGCACGTGGCCGCGCGATCTCGCCGCCGACCCCTCGGGGCGCCGGCTGTACGCGGCCAACGAGCGCTCCGGCGACGTCACCTGGTTCGACGTGGACCGGGAGACGGGCGAGCCGCGCCGGGCCGGCTCGGTGGCCGTGCCCGCCGCCACCTGTGTCGTCTTCGGCTAGACCGGGGCCGTAGCACCGTACGCAAGAGGGCCCGCGCCCTGCACCGTTCGATTCGGAACGGTGCAGGGCGCGGGCCCTCGTACGTACGGCCGTGACGGGAAGGTCAGTGGGCGGCGGCGCCCAGGCTGATGCCGAGGGCGGCGGAGTACTGCGCGACGGCCAGCTTGCCGAGCGCGGGGTACGCGCCGAGCACGTCGGCGGCGCTGCAGTCGGCCTCCTTGCAGGCGGTGTCGAGGAGTCCCTCGGCGGCCTCCGGCCCGACCAGGTACGGGGCCAGCGCGAGCTGGGTCGAACCCTCGCGGCGGAGCTGGTCGGCGATCGCGGCCACCGAGCCCTCCTCGTCCAGCGCGGCGGCCATCACCGGCACCGCGAGGCGGGCGGCCAGCAGCATGCCGGTGATGCCCGCGGCCTGCACGGCCTCCTCGCCGCCGGTGGTGGCCAGGACGATGCCGTCGGCGGCCGTGGTCACGCTGAAGAGCCTGGCCCGGTCGGCGCGGGCGAGACCGGCCTCGGACAGCCTCACGTGCAGCCCCTCGGCGAGCAGCGGGTGCGGACCGAGCGGGTCGGCGAGTTCGGCGGCGGCCGAGGAGTCCATCAGGGCCTGGCGCATGCGGCGCAGCAGATCCCCGTCGGGGCCGGCCAGCAGGGGGACGACCACGGCGTCCGGGCCGGTGGGTGCGGGCACCTCCTGCCCGGCGGCGCGGGCGGCCTCCGCACGCGCGGCGCGGTCACGGGCGACGGCGGTCAGCACGCCGGACAGGGACGGGAACTCGGTGTCGTCGTCACCGTCGAGGAAACCGACCCGGGCGTCCAGGCCGGGCAGCTCGGAGCGGCCGATGCTGATGATCTCTTCCGCGATCCCCCGCGAGGCGGTCGAGGGGGCACCGGGCACGGCGAGCACCAGCGCGGGCGCGCCCTCGGGCGCCACCGCGGGCTCGGGCCGGCGGTGCCGTCCGGTCTGGCGGGGTCGCGGCATTCGTACGGGCAGGCCATTTGCGGGCCCAGTGGGGGAGCTCATGGCGCCGCATGCTACTGGTTTATCGAAACCGGGTGTTCGGGCAGGGCCTTCTCTGGCGGCATCTGTCCGTATTTATCCATGGAATGTCAGATACCGTTCGGCTCTTCGGTCACCCCGAAGTGGCGCCCGGCGTCACCCCGCGGCGGGAAGCCGCCAGTCCACGGGCTGCGCGCCCTGGCGGACCAGCAGGTCGTTGGTCCTGCTGAACGGCCTGGAGCCGAAGAATCCGTTGTCCGCGGACATCGGGGACGGGTGCACCGACTCCACGGCCGGCAGATCGCCCAGCAGCGGCCGGAGGTTGCGCGCCTCGCGCCCCCACAACACCGACACCAGGGGCTTGCCGCGGGCCGCGAGCGCGCGGATGGCCTGCTCGGTCACCGCCTCCCACCCCTTGCCGCGATGGGCGTTGGGCTTGCGCGGGGCCGTGGTGAGCGACCGGTTCAGCAGCAGGACGCCCTGCCGGGTCCACGGGGTCAGATCCCCGTTCCGGGGCCGTCCGGTGCCGAGATCGGCGTGCAGTTCGCGGAAGATGTTGTCCAGGCTCGGGGGCCACGGGCTGACGTCGGGGGCCACGGAGAAGGAGAGGCCGATCGCGTGCCCGGGCGTCGGGTACGGGTCCTGGCCGACGATCAGGACCTTCACCTCGTCGAAGGGCTGCTGGAACGCGCGCAGCACGTTCGCGCCCGCGGGGACGTAGGTCCTGCCCGCCGCGATCTCCGCGCGCAGGAAGTCGCCCATCGCGGCGATCTGCGCCACCACCGGCTCCAGAGCCCGGGCCCAGCCCGGCTCGACGATCTCGTTCAACGGTCGTGCTGCCACGGTCGATCACTCTACTGGCCCAGTCCGCCACCCGCTGCCACACCTCGGGCGGCCGCCCGGGTCCCGCGGCGCCCCCCTGGTCCTCCGTTGTCGCTTCGATATCTGTTCGCAACTGGTTCGATTGCTCCAACTCCCCTTCCCCGGCGTCACATTCATCACCGATCACGTACGAGGGAGAGACGGTATGGAGACCCACGAGGACCGCACGCCCAGCGCCTCCGGCGCATCCCGCAGGGCCCGTCCGGGCCGGCGGAGAACCCGCGGCAGACTGGCCGCAGCCCTGCTCGCCGGCGGCCTCCTGCTGACCGCCTGCGGAAGCGGCGGCTCGGGCCGCACGGCCGACGGGGAGTGGAAGGGCGGCGATTCCCAGCCGCGGCCGTCCGTCACCCGCCCCGGGGGAGAGGGCATGGAAGGGGAGAGCGACGGCCGGCGCCCCACCGGACCGCCCGCCGACTACCTCTCCACCTTCGCGCTCGACGTGGACACCGCCAGTTACGGGTACGCCCGCCGCACCCTCGCGGACGGCAAGCTGCCCGACCCCGCCACCGTGCGCCCGGAAGAGTTCGTCAACAGCTTCCGGCAGGACTACCAGGAACCCGACGGCGACGGCTTCTCCGTCACCGTGGACGGAGCCCGCACCGCCGAGGCGAACTGGTCCCTGGTCCGTGTCGGCCTCGCCACCCGGGTCGGCAACGGCGGGGCGGACGGCGCCGAGGCCCGGCCGCCCGCGGCGCTCACCTTCGTCGTGGACGTCTCCGGCTCCATGGCCGAGCCCGGCCGCCTCGACCTCGTCCGCACGTCCATGAAGCTGATGACCGAGGAGCTCCGCGAGGACGACTCGGTGGCCGTCGTCACCTTCAGCGGCAAGGCCGAGACCCGCCTGCCCATGACCCGCGTCGAGGGCAACCGCGAACGGATCCGGGAGGTGGTCGGCGCGCTGCGCACCGCCGACTCGACGAACGTGGAGGCCGGCGTCACCCGCGGGTACGAGGTCGCGGTCGATGCGGTGCGGCCCGGGGCCACCAACCGCGTCGTCCTGCTCTCCGACGCCCTGGCCAACACCGGCGCCACCTCGGCCGACACCATCCTGAAGCGGATCGGCGAGGCCCGGACCAAGCACGGGATCACCCTGTTCGGCGTGGGCGTGGGCAGCGAGTACAACGACGCCTTCATGGAACAGCTCGCCGACCGGGGAGACGGGCACACCACCTATGTCTCGGACCAGGAGGGCGCCCGCAAGGTGTTCTGCGAGGACCTCCCGGCGCAGGTGCAGCTGCGGGCCCGCGACGCGAAGGCGCAGGTGGCCTTCGATCCGCAGACCGTCGAACGGTTCCGGCTGATCGGCTACGACGACCGCCGCGTCGCCGACGGGGACTTCAGGAACGACACCGTGGACGGGGGAGAGGTCGGCTCGGGCCACTCCGTGACCGCCCTGTACGCGGTACGGCTGCGCCCGGGAGCCGCGGGACACCTGGCGACGGCGACGGTGCGCTGGCTGGACCCGCGCACCCGCGCTCCGCACGAGGAGTCCGGCAAGATCGAGGCGGCGGCCCTGTCCGGCGACGTGTGGACCGCGGCGTCCCCGCGCTTCCAGGTCACCGCGGTGGCCGCCTACTTCGCCTCCGCCCTGCGCGAGCGCGACGGCGGCTGGGAGCGGGTGCCGGGCGCCGTCCCGCTGGGGAGCCTGGCGGGGCACGCGGACCGGCTGGCCGGGAGCACCGAGGACCCGGCCGTGCGCCAGCTGGCGCAGGCCGTGCGCCAGGCCCGCGGACTCACCGGCTGAGGGCCCCGCACCCGGATGCGGGCGGCCTAGCCCTGGAGCGCGGCGGCCCGTACGCACAGGACGTCGGGGAGGTGCTCGGCCAGCATCTGCCAGCTGTCCCCGTCGTCGTGGCTGGCGTACAGCTCGCCGTTGCGGTTGCCGAAGTAGATTCCGGCCGGGTCCGCGTCGTCCGTGCAGAGCGCGTCGCGCAGCACCGTGCCGTAGTGGTCCCCGGCCGGGAGGCCCTTGGTCAGGGGCTCCCAGGTCGATCCGGCGTCCCGGGTCCGGAAGACCCGGCAGCGGTGCTCCGCGGGGACGCGGTCGATGTCGGCGTTGAGCGGGAAGACGTAGGCGGTGCCGGGCCGGTGCGGGTGGGCGGCGACCGCGAAGCCGAAGTCGGAGGGGAGGCCGGCGCCGATGTCCGTCCAGCGGGTCCCGGCGTCGTCGCTGCGGTAGACGCCCCAATGGTTCTGGAGGTACAGCCGGTCGGTGTCCCCGGCGTCCTGGGCGATCTTGTGCACGCACTGGCCGAACTCGGGGTCCGGATCGGGCAGGAACACCGCCGAGACCCCGTGGTTGGACGGGGCCCAGCTCGCCCCGCCGTCCCTGGTCCGGAACACCCCGGCCGTGGAGACGGCCACCGTGACCAGGTCCGGGTCGCCCGGGTCGGTGATCACCGTGTGCAGGCCCTCGCCGCCGCCGCCCGGGACCCACTTGTCCCGGGTCGGGTGCTCCCACAGGGGGCGGACCAGCTCGAAGGACTCGCCCCGGTCGGCGGAGCGGAACAGCGCGGCCGGCTCGGTCCCGGCGTAGACCACGCCGGGGGCCTCGGGGCCGGCCGGATGGAGCTGCCAGACCCGCTCCAGGGAGGCCCCGGTGTCCTCGGGGAACTTCACGGCGGCCGCGGCGGGCTCCCGCCAGGTCGCGCCCAGGTCGTCGGAGCTGAAGACGGACGGCCCCCAGTGCGTGCTGTCCCCGGCGACCAGGAGCCGGGTCGCGCCGCCGCGCCGGTCGATGGCGACGGCGGAGACCGCCTGGGCGTTGAAGTGCGGCTCTCCGAACTCCCAGGTGCCGCCGGAGTCCCGGCGGCCGATGAACAGTCCCTTGCGGGTCCCCGCGAGCAGTACCACGTCGGTCATGGCCGACACCTCCGGACGTCTTTGTCCTGCACGGCAGCTTCCCGGCCAGTCTGCACCCGGCCACTGACAGCGGCAGGGTGCCGCGCGCGAGCCCGCCCGTCATACGAAGGGTCTCGTACTACGAGAGATTTCGTAGTACGGTAAATCTCGTACTTAGCGACCGGTTCCCCGGTGCGCTTCCAGTCGCCTCTGGAGACCCACATGAGTGCTGCCCCCGTATCCTTCGCCGCGCTGTTCCAGCCGTGGACCATCCGCTCGGTCACCGTGCCGAACCGGGTGTGGATGGCCGCGATGTGCCAGTACAGCGCCGAGGCCTTCGGCCCGGACGCCGGCGTGGCCAACGACTGGCACTTCGCGCACTACGCGGCCCGCGCCACCGGCGGCACCGGCCTGATCATCCAGGAGGCCACGGCCGTCGCCCCCGAGGGGCGGATCTCCCCGTACGACCTCGGCATCTGGAACGACACCCAGGCCGAGGCGCTGCGCCGGATCGTCTCCTTCGTCAGGAGCCAGGGCGCCGTCCCCGGCATCCAGCTCGCCCACGCCGGCCGCAAGGCCTCCACCGACCGCACCTGGAAGGGCGGACAGCCCGTCGGCCCCGAGGCGCACGGCTGGCTGCCCAGCGCGCCGAGCCCCGTGCCGTTCTCCGCGGACCACCAGGTCCCGCACGAGCTGACGGTCCGGGAGATCCGGGACGTCGTCGAGCAGTTCGCGGCCGCCGCCCGGCGCTCGCTCGCCGCCGGCTACCAGGTCGTCGAGATCCACGGCGCCCACGGATACCTGATCGGCCAGTTCCTCTCCCCGCACAGCAACAAGCGCACCGACGAGTACGGCGGCTCCTTCGAGAACCGCACCCGCCTCGCCCTCGAAGTCGTCGACGCCGTACGGGCGGTGTGGCCCGAGGAGCTGCCCCTGTTCTTCCGTATCTCCGCCACCGACTGGCTGGAGGAGGACGGCTGGACCGCGGACGAGACCGTCCGGCTGGCCGTGCTGCTCGAACAGCACGGCGTGGACCTCCTCGACGTCTCCACCGGCGGCCTCGCCCCCGGGGTGACGATCCCGGTCGGCCCCGGCTACCAGGTGCCCTTCGCGGCCCGGGTCAAGACCGAGACCAACCTCCCGGTCGCCACCGTCGGTCTGATCACCGAGCCGGAGCAGGCCGAGAAGATCCTGGCCAACGGCGAGGCGGACGCCGTCCTGCTGGGCCGGGAGCTGCTGCGCGACCCGTTCTGGGCCCGCCGCGCGGCCGCCGAGCTCGGTGCGCAGATCCGTACGCCCGAGCAGTACCACCGCTCCTGGTGAACCGGTGCGGCGCGGGGACGGGGGGCCCGCGCCGCACCCGCCGTTCGGCTCCGCTCCTACGATGGTTCTCGTACCATGGAGGCGCATACGGCATCTGGCGGCGCGGCATCACCCAGCGAGTGGAGTACGGACATGACGGAACGTGACGCGGCCCGTGTCCTGGCCCACCCCGAGGCCGCCGAGATCCGGCTCGAAGGCGTCCTGCACGCCCTCTCGGACCCGGTCCGGCTGTCCATCGTGCGTGATCTCGCGGCCACGGAAGCCGAGTTGGCCTGCTCGTACTTCGAGCTCCCGGTCACCAAGTCGACCACCACGCACCACTTCCGGGTCCTGCGCGAGAGCGGGGTCGTGCGCCAGTGCTACCGCGGTACGGCCAAGATGAACGGGCTGCGCCGCGCCGAGCTGGCGGCGCTGTTCCCCGGGCTCCTCGACGGAGTCCTCGCGGCGGCCGCCGCCGAGCAGGCGCGCGACGACGGCTGAGGCGTGCGCGCCCCGACGTGTCAGTCGGTGTCGCCCGCCGCCGCCAGCAGGCCCTCCCAGTCCGGGATCTTGACGGAGCGCCGGCCCAGGGAGCGGCCCAGTTCCGCCTCCGCCGTCTCGATGGCCAGCCACCCCGGCCACCGGACGGGTCGCAGCCCGGCCGCGCGCAGGGCCTCCAGCGGGTCCCGCTCCCGGTCGCGCCGGGCCAGCGCCCCCGCGTCCTGGAGCAGGGAGGAGGCCGTCTCCTTCGCGCAGGGCCGGTTGGTGCCGATGACCCCGGTCGGGCCGCGCTTGATCCAGCCCGCCACGTACTCGCCGACGGAGGCGCGGCCCTCCCGGAGCACCCGGCCCGCCGCGTGCGGGACCGTACCGCGCCGCTCGTCGAAGGGCAGCCCGTCCAGCGGGACGCCCTGGTACCCCACCGAGCGGAGCACCAGCCGGGCCGGGACGTCCTCGTAGACCCCCGTGCCGGTGACCCCGCCCAGGCCGTCGGGGGCCGTCCGCTCGAACCGCATCCCGGTGACCCGGCCGTCGGCCCCGCCGAGCACCTCCACCGGGCGCAGGAAGAACCGCAGCGAGATCCGCCGGTCCCCGCCGCTCGCCGGGTCCGCCGCCCAGCCCCGCAGCACCTCCACGTTGCGCCGGTTCACGGCGGGCAGGGCCGCGCCCGGGTCCGCGTACGCCGGGTCGAGGGCCAGTTCCGCGGGGTCGGCCAGTGCGTCGACGCCCGGCAGGGTGCTCAGTTCGCGCAGCTCCTTGGTGGTGAACTTGCCCTGGGAGGGCCCGCGTCGGGCCACCATGTGGACCGTGCGCACCCCGCTGGCGCCGAGCGCCCCCAGGGCCGGGTGCGGCATGTCGGTGGGGGCCAGCTCCGGGACGCCCCGGGCCAGGATCCGCGTGACGTCGACCGCCACGTTCCCGGCGCCGACCACGATCGCCGCATCCGCCCCGGGCAGCCCGAAGGCCTCGGCCGCGGCGTCCGGATGGCCGCTGTACCAGGAGACGAAGGCCGTGGCGGAATGCACCCCCACGAGGTCCTCGCCGGGGATGCCGAGCAGCCGGTCCCGGGCCGCGCCGACGCAGTAGACCACCGCGTGGTACAGCTCCAGCAGCCGGGCGGTGGGCAGGGCGTCCCCGCCGACCTCGACGTTTCCGAGGAAGCGGATCCGTTCGTCCTCCAGCACCGTGCGCAGGCTGCCCTGCAAGGACTTGATCTTCTCGTGGTCGGGGGCCACCCCGTACCGCACGAGCCCGTACGGAGCCGGTAGCCGGTCGAGCACGTCGACCCGGATCCCCGGCACCTCACGCTGCTGTACGAGTGTCTGTGCGGCGTAGACCCCGCTGGGGCCCGATCCGACGACGGCGATACGAAGCACGGCGGAGCTCCTCCCGCAGGTGTTCCCAGCATGACACCGGCTGCCGGGGCCGTCAGCCCATCGCGCGCATCCGGTGGATCTCGGCGCTCTGCGTGGCCGCCACCTCGTTGGCCATCTCCTCCACGGCGGCGTTGTTGCCGGCGGCCAGGACCTCGCCGGTCATCTTCAGGGCGCCCTCGTGGTGGGCGGTCATCAGGGAGAGGAAGAGCCGGTCGAACTCCGGCCCCCTCGCCGCGGTCAGCTCTTCGAGCTGCTGCTCGGTGGCCATGCCGGGCATCGCCGCGTGGTCGTGGCCTCCAGGGGCGGGGGCGGGGGCGGGTGCCGGGTTGCGGGCCACCCATCCCTCCATCGCGCCGATCTCCGGCTTCTGCGCGGACGCGATGCGCTCGGCGAGCCGTTTGACCCCGTCGGAGGAGGCCCGGTCGGGGGCCAGCGCACTCAGGGTCAGGGCCTGCCCGTGGTGTTCGATCATGTTCCGCACGTACGCGCGGTCCGCCGCGTTGGGGCTGTCGTCGGGCAGCTCCTTCGCCGCCTGTTCGGGGGAGAGGGTGCGCGCCTTCTCGCCGGGTCTGCCGGGGGCGATCACCGCCGGCTTGCCGTCCGCCGCGCGGCCCTCCGCACCGCCGCCGTCCGTGCATCCGGTGAGGGGGAGCAGGAGCCCGAGGGTCAGGGCCGCTCCGACGATTCGCCCGAGTGAGACTTTCGCCATGTCCATGCAAAGGACCATACTGCCGGGGTCCGCGTTCCGTTCCCACCACGGGCGGAACCGATCGGACCCATGGGAGGGCACAGTGACCTCGATGCACACCAGCAGAGCGCGGCGCAGATCCCTGGGAGTGGCCGCGGCCGCGGCCGGACTCCTCACCACGTTATGGGCGGCCGGACCCGCGGCCGCCACCCCCGACCCGGGAGACCTGCTCCCGGGCGTGGGCGCGCCGCAGAGCGCCGCCACCGCGGCCGGCGCAGGACGGGAGCTGGCGCCCGGCGAGATACCGGGCCAGGACGAGATCGTCCACAGCCGGAACATCAAACCCCTGGCCAACATCCCCAGCACGGACCCGAACCAGATCAACTCCGACCTGGTGTTCCAGGGCAGGTACGCCTACGCGGGCAACTACAACGGCTTCGTGATCTACGACATCGGCAACCCCAAGGCGCCGAAGAAGGTCACCGAAGTGCTCTGCCCCGGCGGCCAGAACGACATCTCGGTCGACGGTGACCTGCTCTTCCTGTCCACCGACTCCTCGCGCAGCGACGACTCCTGCAACAGCGTTTCGCAGCCCGCCACGGAGAAGTCCTCGTGGGAGGGCATCAAGATCTTCGACATCAAGGACAAGAGGAACCCGAAGTACGTCAAGTCCGTCGAGACCCCGTGCGGTTCCCACACCCACACGCTGGTGCCGGGCGGCCGGGACGCCTACCTCTACGTCTCCTCGTACAACCCGAGCGAGGCCTTCCCCGACTGCCAGCCGCCGCACGACGGCATCTCGGTCGTGAAGGTGCCCAAGAAGAACCCGACGCGGGCCGCGGTCGTGGCCTTCCCGGTCCTCTTCCCGGACGGCGGCAACCCGGGTGCGCCCACCAACCCGGGGGTCTCCAAGACCACGGGCTGCCACGACATCACGGTGCTGCCCTCCAAGGACCTCGCCGCGGGCGCCTGCATGGGCGACGGCATCCTCTTCGACATCAGCAAGCCCGAGGAGCCGCGCGTCATCGACCGGGTCCAGGACAACGTCAACTTCGCGTTCTGGCACTCGGCCACCTTCAACGAGCGGGCGAACAAGGTGGTGTTCACCGATGAGCTGGGCGGCGGTGGCGGCGCGACCTGCAACGAGGCCACCGGACCGACCCGGGGAGCGGACGGCATCTACGAGATCACCGGCCGCGGCGACCAGCGCAGGCTCGTCTTCAAGAGCTACTTCAAGATCCCGCGGATGCAGGCCGACACCGAGAACTGCGTGGCCCACAACGGCTCGCTGATCCCGGTCGGCGGCGGCCGCGACATCATGGTCCAGGCCTGGTACCAGGGCGGCATCTCCGTCTGGGAGTTCACCGACTCCACCAAGCCGAAGGAGATCGCCTACTTCGAGCGGGGCCCGCTGACCACCGACAAGCTCGGCCTCGGCGGCTCCTGGTCCGCGTACTACTACAACGGGCACATCTACTCGAACGACATCGTCAAGGGCCTCGACGTGCTGCGGCTCGACGACTGGCGCACCGACAGCGCCAAGTGGGTGTGGCTGGACCGGCTCAACGCGCAGACCCAGCCCGACTACCGCTGACGCGGAGAAGGAAACGTTCCGCCGGGCGGTCCGCCGTCCGGCGGGACACCCAGGTCCCAGTCCAGCCCGTAGCGCTGGAACAGCTCGGCCCGCAGCCGGGCGGCCGGCATCGGAGCGCCCGGCAGCAGCACCGCCACCACCGCGCCCATCAGCAGCGCCCGCAGCAGGGGATAGTCGGTGTCCAGGTCCTCGGATCCGTACCGGCCCACGGTGTCCCGCAGCAGCTCCGCGAGCCGCTGCTGCTCGGTGCACTGGACGAAACCCTCCGCCTGCAGGATCCCCGCCATGTGGGTCCGCATCAGCCGGGGCCGCTCCACCGCCAGCCCGAGGATCGCGTCGATCGCCCGGGCCAGGCGCTCGCTGCCCGCGTCGGGTCCGGCCGGCCGGGGCTCCCGCTCCAGCGCCGCCTCCAGCGTGAGGTGCATCAGCCGGTGCACGGCGGACTGCAGCAACTGGCGCTTGCCGGGGAAGTAATAGGACACCAGACCGCGGGCCGCTCCCGCCCGGTCGGCGATGTCGCCGAGGGTGGTGGCCTCGAAGCCGCGCTCCCCGACGAGCTCGACCGTGGCTTGCAGCAGCCGCTCCCGGGAACGCCTGCGCAATTCTTCATTGACCGATGCGCTGCGCGGGGACATGCTTGCTCCTGCGTTGACTGGCTCGCGGCCAGTATACTCAGCGCGCCGGACCGCCTGCTCTGGGCGACACGGGGGATCGCCCAGAGCAGGCACCGTCCGAGACCGCGAGCGCCACGATCACCGCACCGAGCAACCAGCCCCCCAGGACGTCCGAGAACCAGTGGACGCCCAGGTAGATCCGGGTGAAGCCGACCCCGAGGACCGAGACCGCGGCCAGGATCAGCGCCACGGCCACGCGTGACCGCCCGGGCGGGCGGGAGGACGGGTGGGGGAGCGGGCGGGAATTCCGGTCGCGCAGCGGCCGCTTCGGTCCGTGCACGACCAGCCACACGAGCAGGCCGCAGACCACCGTCGCCGTCATGGCGTGCCCCGACGGATAGGCGGCGAAGTCCGCGGAGACGACGGGATCCGGCCAAACCGGCCGCTCCCGTCCCACCCAGACCTTGAGCCCCTGACTCACCGCCGAGGCGGCGAGGGTGGCCAGGGCGATCCGCAGCGCGCACCGGCCGTTGCCCCGCCACCACAGCCACAGGCAGGCCGCGCCCGCCAGGGCCCGCATGGTCCACGGGTCCCAGACCCAGTCGCTGAGCACCCGCACCGGCCCGGTGACCCCGGGGTGGGAGACGGCGTAGGCGTGCAGATCCCGCGCGATCCGGCCGTCGAAGGACAGCAGCGGAGCCCAGCCGGCGGCCACCAGGACCGTCAGCACGAGCGCGGCGACAGCGGCCAGGGCGGCGAGCGCCACGGCGTACGGCGCGCACGCCCGTGGGGCCGGCAACCGTACGTGGGCGTTCCGCATCCGGAGATCCTCGCATCCGGCGGCGCCGAAGCCCCGTAAGGGCGACCGGACATCGCGGCCTGTCGCGGCCCGTCGATTCCCTTCGATGCCCGTCCGGACCCGTCCGGGCCTAGCTCAGGGCGCTGAGTCCCGGGCCGAAGGCCACCAGCACCGGAATCGCCGGAGCCAGCATCGCCAGGGCCGTCAGCCGCATCCGGCGCACGGCCGACAGGCGCGGGGCCGCCGCCAGCAGCCGCCGGACCCGTTCCGGGACGTGCGCGTGCGGTGCGGGGGACGGGCCGAAGACCCCGCGGTCCTCGTTCAGGCCGATCAGGGCCAGGGCCGTGGTCAGGCGCCCGTACCGGCGCGAGGCCACGTCGTCGGCCGCCAGCTCCACCAGCCGGTGCATCTCCGCCTCGAACGCGGCGAAGACCGGGACCTGCGGGAACCCCCCGGACAGTGCCCGCGAGCAGTGCAGCAGCCAGTCGTGCCGGGCCGCCGCGTGCCCCTGCTCGTGCGCCAGTACGGCGTCCAGCTGGCTCCCCTTGAGCCGGCCCAGCGCCGCCGTCGTGACCACCAGCTGCGGGACCGGACCGGGCAGCCACCAGCTGTCGGGCCGCCGCCCCTCCAACACCACGAGCCGCGCCCCGGTGGCCTGCTCCCCGGGCAACAGCGGGGCCCGCAGCAGCAGTTCGGCGCCCTGCGCCCGCCGTCGCGAGCGGGCCCGCAGGATCTCCCGGGCCAGCATCGCTCCGGTCCACAGCCCGCCGCCCGCCAGCGCGACGGCGGTGCCCGCGGCCCAGAGCCCGCCCGCGGCGTCCAGCGCGTAGGCGTCGACCACGCCGTGCGGAGCCGGGGCGAACAGCCTGCCCCGTACGGCCTGCCAGGCGGCGGCCGCGCTGAGCAGCATCGACAGTGCGAAGCACAGCAGGACGGCGCCGACCACGCACTGCCACACCCACAGGGCCACGACGGGTTCGTGCTCGGGCCAGTCGGCCCGGGCCAGCAGGCGGGGTGCGAGCACCGCGGTCAGGGCGCCGAGCAGCAGGAGAACGGCGGGGACCATCATGGGCCTCAGCCTAGGAGCGTGCGGCTACCTGCGGGTATGGTCCGGGCCAAGGGTGATGGAGGACACGTTTGCCCCGCCGGCGTCCTCACATCGTGAGCAGCATCGCCAACATCCCGATTCCCATGGCCAGTCGGCAGGCCCGGATCACCTCCGCCGGTCCGGCGGGCGCGGCTCCGGTGCCGGGGGCCCCCGCACCGGCGGCCCCCGCGGTGACCAGCCGGGAGCCGCCCAGCACCACGTACCCGGCGTAGTAGAGGAGCAGCAGGCCGGTCACCAGCGGCAGCCCGCCGCCCGGTCCGTGGGCGTGGCCCGCGGATCCCGGTGCGGCGCCGGTCCCGGCGGCCAGCACCATGTAGACCATGGTGAGCGAGCCCACCAGATGGTGCGCGTGGTGCGGACCGCTGCGCAGCAGCCACACCGCGTGCAGCGCCGCCGCGCAGAAGACCGCGCCCAGCACGGGTGCCTGCCAGCCGCCGCCCAGCCGCAGCGGCACCGCCATCAGGGCCATGCCGAACCCCATCGCCGCCTCCCCGGCCGCCGGGCCGCCGCCGGTTCTCCCCGCGCGCCGCAGGCAGTACGCCCCGCTCACCGCGCAGAGCAGGACGAGGAGCCAGGCGGAGACGGAGGTGGAGAGGGACGTGGCGGGACCGTGCACGGCGGAACCTCCCGGTTCGTCGGCTTCACCGGAAGAGATGCCCCCTTCACACGGCCATCACGCCGGACGCGGTTAGGCTCTGTGGGACACCCCAGGAAGCACGGCGCAGACCTCGCGCAGAACGGAGCCCTCGATGCCGAGCGCAGCCCCCCACGCCCTGACCTACCGCAGCGCCGTGGAGGCGGACGTCCCGGCGCTCGTGGCGCTCGTGGAATCGGCGTACCGGGGAGACGCGAGCCGCGGGGGCTGGACCACCGAAGCGGACTTCCTGGACGGACAGCGGACCGACGCCGAGGACGTGGCGGCCCGGATCGCCGCACAGCCCGCGGGCCTGCTCCTCGTGGCCGAGCGGGACGGCGAGATCGTCTCCTGCTGCCACCTCGAGCACCGCGGCGATCACGTCTACTTCGGCCTCTTCGCGGTCCGCCCCGGCCGGCAGGGCGACGGGCTGGGCAAGGCGGTCATGCTGGAGGCGGAGCGCCGCGCCCGCGAGCAGTGGGCGGCCAAGGAGATGCGGATGACCGTGATCACCGTACGGGAGGAGCTCATCGCCTTCTACGTGCGCCGCGGCTACGAGCGCACCGGCGAGCTGAGCCCCTTCCCCTACGGGGACGAGCGGTTCGGCGTTCCGCTCCGCGACGACCTGGCTTTCGAGCTGCTCGTCAAGACGCTGTAGTCGCGGAGGCGGAGGCGGCGGTGCCTCAGGCGGTGAAGCGGCCCGTGGAGCGGATCTCGGGGAAGTCGGTGAGCACGCCGTCGAGTTCGAGGGCCCGCGCCAGCCGCAGCCGCTCCAGGGTGTTGACCGTCCAGCCCGTCACGCGCAGCCCTGCCTCGTGCGCCGCCTCCACGGTGTGCAGGGTCAGGTTGCCGATGTTGAGCGCCACCGTCTCCGCACCCGCCAGGGCGGCCCGGGCGACGACCTCCCCGGCGTCGGCCGGGGTCTGGTTCGCGTAGAGCACGGTCCGTACGCCCGGCACCAGGCGGGCCGCCTCCACGAGCACCTCGTCGCGGAAGGACGCCACCTCCACCCGGCCGGTCAGATCGCGGCGCAGCAGGAGCTCCGCGAAGGTCCCGACGGCGGCGAGGTCGTGCACCTGGATCCGGAGCGGGGCGCGGACCGCGTCGACGACCTCGTCCAGGACCGGCACGTGCTCGCCCTGTCCGGCGTCCAGCCCGCGCAGTTCGGCCAGGGTCAGATCGGCCACGGCTCCCGAACCGTCGGTGGTCCGGTCCACCTCGGCGTCGTGCAGGACGACGAGGGCGCCGTCCTTGCTGAGCCGCACGTCCAGCGCGACGACGTCCATGCCGGAACGTTCCGCGCGGACGAACGAGCGCAAGGTGTTCTCCGGTTCGACACCCATGACCCCGCGGTGCCCGATGGTGAGGAAAGTCAAGGTTCTCTCGCTTCCGTCGACGGCGGCTCCCCGCGCGGTCGCGGTGTCCCGACCGGCCGCGCGCGCTGTAGAGGCGCATGCTAGTGCGCCCCGCATGCGATGAAACCGCCTTTGCGGGGGCTCCGCAACGGCGTCCGGCCGCCTCCCGACGGGCGTGCCGGGGGCCGGGCGGCCCCCGGCACGGCGTGCGCGGTCACCCGGTGGTGGGCGCGTCCCCACCGGCTTGACGCTCCTGCACGGCCGGCCCTTCCAGATCCGCCAGCAGCGCCCGGGTCAGCTCCAGTTCGGCCAGGTGCTGGCGCTCGCTCCAGCGCAGTGCGAGGACCGGGAACGCCCAGTCCGACTCGGTGGCCGCGTGCGCCATGGCCTCCCGTACGGAGGCCAACTCCTCGGTGGTGCGCTCCAGATGCTCCGTCACCATCCCGTGCAGCCGCTCCGGCTCGGCCAGGTGCCCGAGCCAGACCCGCAGCAGCAGGCCGTGCTTGAGCACCGGGGGCCCCACCTCGGAGACGTCGCAGGCCCAGCCGGCCAGCGCCTCGCGCCCGGCGGGGGTGATGCCGTAGCGGCGCTTGGCCCGTGCCTCTTCGGGCCCCGAGCGCACGGAGGCCGCGTAGCCGAGCTCCTCCAGGCGGCGCAGTTCGGCGTAGATCTGGCTGATGGCCGGGGACCAGTAGAAGAAGCGCAGCGAGGAGTCTGCCCACTTCTTCAGCTCGTAGCCGGTCCGCTCCCCGGGGAAGGACAGCAGACCGAGTACCGCCCACGCGGTCGGTGGAAGCTCTTGCTTCTTCGGCTTCTGACTACTAGTCATATTCCGAATTGAAGTGAGACCGGGTACGGGACGCAACCCTGGAGGCACCGTGAAATTCTCCGTGATCTTCGAAGCTCAGCTCGCCGACCCGACCGTGGAACGGGAGCACCAGGTCATCCGGGACTGCGTCGAGCAGGCCGTGCTCGCCGAGCAGATGGGGTTCGACCGGATCTGGGCCGTGGAGCACCACTCCTTGAAGTGGTACGCCCATATGTCCGCTCCCGAGATCTTCCTGACCTGGGTGGCGGCCCGGACCAACACCATACGCATCGGGCACGGCGTCGTGTGCATGCCCTTCGCCTTCAACCACCCGGTCCGGGTCGCCGAGCGGGCCGCGATGCTCGACCTGCTGTCCGGCGGGCGGGTCGACCTCGGAGCCGGGCGGGGCGGCACCGTGCAGGAGACCTCGCTGTGCGGGGTGGACAGGGACCGCACCGCGGCGGAGGTGGAGGAGGCGCTGCGGATCATCGGGAAGGCCTGGCAGGAGGAGGAGCTGGAGTACCACGGGGAGCTCATCGACATCGATCCGCACCCCATCCTGCCGCGGCCGAGCCAGCGGCCCCATCCGCCGCTGTTCCTCGCGTGCAGTCGGGCCGAGACCCTGGTGCAGGCCGCGGAGCTGGGCGTGGGGGCGCTGGTGATGGGCTTCGCCGGGCCCGCGTCCATCGCGGGGATGCGCTCGGTCTACGACGCCGCGATCGCCGGCCGGGACGGGGGCCGCTTCGTGTCGACGGCCGTCAACGACCACTTCTCGGTGCTCTGCCCGACGATCGTGCTCGACGACCCGGAGGAGGCCCGCCGGATCGGGATCCGGGGGCAGCGGTTCTTCGCGCAGTCCATCGGCCACTGGTACGGCGGGGCGGGGGTGCCGGACGAGGCGGTGGTCGCGGGCGCCGACGAGGGCGCGGAGATGCGCCGGGCGGCCGAGCAGGTGGTGGCCCGGCTGCACGAGCAGGACATCCCGGTCCGGCCCACCGCCACGGCCACCTTCAACGCGGACCACGCCTACGGGAGCGCCGACGAGGCGATCGCGTACGTGGAGCGGCTGCGGGACGCGGGGGCCGACGAGATCATGTGCCTGATCCAGATGGGCACCGTGCCGCAGGAGGCCTGCCTGGAGACCCTGCGGCAGTGGGGCGAGAAGGTCATCCCGCACTTCGCGAAGCAGCGGGCGTAGGGGCTGCCGCCCGCGCACGCGGTGGTCGCCGGCTGCGATCCGCTGCGGGGCGAGGGGGCGGCGTACCGCCACCGGCTGCTCGGGGCCGGGGTCCGTTCGGCCCTTGACGGGCGCCCCGGAATGTTCCACGGGTTCCTCGCGCCGGCCGCAGTGCCCCCCGAGGTCGGTCGGGCGTTGGCGCGTCTGGGGGAAGTCATCGGCTCCATGCATAAGAACGGGAAGACTTTCGGTGAAACCGGGGGTGACGCAGGATAATTTCCCGGATCTCCTCTTGAGTGGAAGAGCCTCACCCGCTTACGCTGTGCCGACGTGAGGTTCTCCTGTGGAGGAAGTGACATGACGGAAACTCTTGTGCCGGGTATCGGCGGTGCCGTGATAACCGCTGGTGTACGGGTGGTCGACCACCCGGCGTGGCCCGAGCTCAAGGCCGCCGTGGAGGAGATCCGGCCCTGGCAGTCGGCCGACGGGTCCATCGACTTCGAGGTCGAGGGGTCGCACATCCGCGAAGCCGCCCCGATCGCGGTCGAGCGCGTGATCGAAGGCATCGAGGCGCTGTCGCCGCTGCTGCCGCACGGCGCCGCGTACCACCGCGCCCTCATCGGCGACCTGCGCAAGTGGGCCGACGGCGGCTTCGGCGTGCCCGACTTCCTCGACTCCCTGCTGGCCTTCGCCCCGGCCGCCGAGCGCGCCGACGGGCTCCAGCACCTCGTGGTCTTCCCGATGTACACGCAGAACGGCAACCCGGACCGCAACCTCGAAGCCGTCGTGCTGAAGATGGTGTGGCCCGAGTGGCTCTCCGAGCTGGAGCGCACCCGGTACGACAACCCGCTCTTCCTCGGCATCACCTTCGAGGACTTCACCCCGGGCTACGACACGCACTCCGCCGTGCTCTTCCCGGAGACCATCGCGGTGCGCGAGGCCCCCGAGCGCTTCACCTGGGGCGGCATCTTCTGCGACCGCGAGGCCGCCCGCTACCGCAAGGTCACCGCGGCCGCCGTCGACATCCTGGGCATCGAGCTGCCCGAGGACATCGCCCGGATGGTCGAGGACCAGGAGCGCTGCGAGAAGGCCTTCGTCCTGTGGGACATGGTCCACGACCGCACCCACAGCCACGGCGACCTGCCGTTCGACCCCTTCATGATCAAGCAGCGCCAGCCGTTCTGGATGTACGGCCTGGAGGAGCTGCGCTGCGACCTCACCGCCTTCAAGGAGGCCGTGAAGCTGGAGTCCGAGGGCAACGAGCACGGCCGTGACGTGCAGTACGCCGTCCTCTTCGACCGGATGTTCCGCTTCCCGGTGTCCGGCGACCGCACCCGCAACTACGACGGCCTCGGCGGCCAGCTCCTCTTCGCGTACCTCCACAAGCACGACGTCGTGCGCTGGACGGACAACAAGCTGAAGATCGACTGGATGCGCGCCCCGCAGGTCACCAACCAGCTGTGCGCCGAGATCGAGGACCTCTACCGGGCCGGCATCGACCGCCCGAAGCTGGTCCACTGGTTCAAGGCCTACGACCTGGTCGCCGAGTACCTCGCCCCCCACCCGGGATCCAAGTGGGCCAAGGGCCCCGACGCCCTGGACCTGACGCAGCCGCCGCGCAAGCTCGTGGACGACGTGCTTCCGGACGAGTTTCCGCTGAGCATGTTCTATGAGGCCCTGGCCAAGAAGCTCAAGGGCGTGATCGCCTCGACCAAGGGCATCACGGCAGGGAACGCCGCGGACCGCGAGACCGCCGCGCGGGTCGCCGCGTGAGCGCTCGCCCACAGGAGGCTGCACAGATGAACGGCTCCGGTAACGGGAACGGGAAGCTCCACGGGGCGGTAGTGGCGGTGGCGGGGGCCGGCGGGCCCGCCGGCCGCGCCACCCTGCTCCGCCTCGCCGAGGCGGGAGCCGTGGTCGTCGCCTCCGACGCCGACCCGGCCCGCCTCGCGGAAGCGGTGGACGCCGCCCGCTACGCCCACGGCGGCGCCACCATCACCGGCGACACCGTCGACCTGCTCGACCTGGACGCCACCAAGGCCTGGGCCGAGCAGACCGAGAAGGAGTTCGGCCGCATCGACGGCCTGGTCCACCTCGTCGGCGGCTGGCGCGGCAGCACCACCTTCACCGACGCGGACCTCGCGGACTGGGCCTTCCTGGAGAAGCTCCTCATCCGCACCGTCCAGACCACCTCCCTCGCCTTCCACGACGGACTGCTGCGCAGCGACCGCGGCCGGTACGTCCTGGTCAGCCAGTCGGGCGCGCACAAGCCGGTCGCCAACAACGCCGCGTACAACGCCGGCAAGGCGGCGGCCGAGGCCTGGACGCTCGCGATGGCGGATTCCTTCCGCAAGGCGGGTGGCGAGGACGGTCCGGGCGCCGCGGCTGCGATCCTGGTGATCAAGGCATTGGTGCACGACGCGATGCGCGCCGAGCGTCCCACTGCGAAGTTCGCGGGCTTCACCGACGTCAAGGAGCTGGCCGAGGCCATCGCCGGCGTCTGGGAGCGGCCCGCCACCGATGTGAACGGACAGCGCCTGTGGCTCACCCCCCAACCCTGAAGACCGGTGCCGTGAAGACCGCGATACGCAAGTCCGCTGCGAAGACCGACGCCCGCCGGCACCACGACCCGGCGGTGCGCGGTTTCGCGAGCGACAACTACGCCGGGGTGCACCCGGAGATCCTCGCGGCCATCGCGCTCGCCAACGGCGGCCACCAGGTCTCCTACGGCGACGACGAGTACACCGAGCACCTGCAGCAGGTCTTCCGCGGCCACTTCGGCCCGCACGCCGAGGCCTACCCGGTCTTCAACGGCACCGGCGCCAACGTGACCGCCCTGCAGGCGCTCACCGACCGCTGGGGCGCCGTGATCTGCGCCGAGTCGGCGCACATCAACGTCGACGAGGGCGGTGCGCCCGAGCGGATGGCGGGCCTCAAGCTGCTCACCGTCCCCACCCCGGACGGCAAGCTCACCCCCGAGCTCATCGACCGGCAGGCCTGGGGCTGGGAGGACGAGCACCGGGCGATGCCGCAGGTCGTCTCGATCACCCAGAACACCGAGCTCGGCACGGTCTACACCGTGGACGAGGTCCGTGCCATCTGCGAGCACGCGCACGCCAAGGGGATGAAGGTCCACCTCGACGGCGCCCGGATCGCCAACGCCGCGGCCGCCCTCGACGTGCCGATGCGCAGCTTCACCAACGCCGTCGGCGTGGACGTGCTGTCCTACGGCGGCACCAAGAACGGGATGATGGCCGGCGAGGCCGTCGTCGTGCTGAACCCGGACTCCGTCCGGCAGATGAAGCACATCCGCAAGATGTCGATGCAGCTCGCCTCCAAGATGCGCTTCGTGTCGGTGCAGCTCGAAGCGCTCCTGGCGAAGGACCTGTGGCTGCGCAACGCCCGCCACGCCAACGCGATGGCGCAGCGGCTGGCGGCCGGGGTGCGCGAGACCGACGGCGTGGAGATCCTCTACCCGGTGCAGGCGAACGCCGTGTTCGCGCGGCTCCCGCACGAGGTCACGCGACGGCTGCAGGAGCGCTACCGCTTCTACTTCTGGGACGAGATCGCGGGCGACGTCCGGTGGATGTGCAGCTACGACACCCAGGAAGAGGACGTGGACGGCTTCCTCCAGGCGTTGAAGGAAGAGCTCGCACGCTAGCCGCATAAATCTATAGGCATGCAGTCGGATGCATGAGTATGCTCCTGGATCATGGAACTGATCCAGGAGCATTCCGACGTTGCCGCCTATCTTGCGGCCGATGACGTGGTCGACCACGACCATCCACTCGTCGACGAGACCGCCGACGCGCTGTGGACGGCCACGGGCGACGCATATTCATACGCCAAAGCGGCCTTCGAGTTCGTCCGCGACACCATCCCGCACTCCGCCGACTCCGGGGACGACCGCGTCTCCTGGCGCGCCTCCGACGTCCTGGCGACGCGCAACGGCATCTGCTACGCCAAATCCCACGCGCTGACCGCCCTGCTGCGCAACCGCGGCATCCCGGCCGGCCTCTGCTACCAGCTCCTGGGTGACGACGACGGAACGCACCACGTCGTCCACGGCCTCGTCGCGCTGCGCCTGCCCGGCAGCGAGGACTGGTCCCGGGTGGACCCCCGGGGCAACAAACCCGGCGTGGACGCCCAGTTCACCCTGGACCACGAACAACTCGCCTTCCCCGTCCGCCCGGAGCTCGGCGAGATCGACTATCCAGGCCTGTACGCGGCCGCGCACCCGGCCCCGCTCAAGGCGCTCCAGGAGTCCGCGGACCGGGCGCAGTTGTGGCGGAACCTGCCGACGGCCCTGTAGGCCGTCTCCCCGCCGGGGCGGCGGCCTCGGCCGGTTCACGCACCCGGCCGCGCCCCGCCACCGCGGTGTGCAGCAGGGCCGCGGCCAGTTGCAGGGCGGCGATCGCGAGCACCAGGATCCAGGGCGGTGCGGCGGCCGCGAGCCCCACCAGCGCGGCGCCCGTCGACGCGGCCGTCACCTTCAGTCCGGCGCCGAGGGTGAACACCTGGGTCCGCGCCTCCTCGGGCGCGAACTCCGAGCGGATGCGCAGGGTGGCCGTCAGCAGCGGGCCGTCGCACAGCCCGGCGGCCGCGAACGCCACCGCCGTGAGGGTGACGGACGGCGTGAACGCGGCAGCCGTCAGCGCCACCCCGGTCGCCGCCATGGCCCAGCGGGCCAGCCGGCCGGGCGGCACGGACGTGATCCGGCCCAGGGTCAGGGAGCCGGTCAGGGCGCCCAGGGCGAAGGCGGTCATGAGCACCCCGCCGGCTCCCGGACTGCCGAGCGTGGTGGCCAGGAGCACCGCGGTCGTGGTGAGCGCCCCGATGCCCACGAAGGCCAGGGTCGTGGCCGAGGTGACGGCCCGCAGCTCCCGGACCCGCCACAGGACGGCCAGTCCGGAACCCAGCCCGGCCCGGGGCGCGCCCGGGACCGACCCCCGGCCGGGGCTCTCGTAGGGGAGGGTGGCCGCCAGGGCCGCGGCCAGGGCGCCGGAAGCCGCGAGGAGGAACATCGCCGGCCCTGCCGAGCCGAAGGCCGCGACCAGGCTGACGGCAGCCGGAGCGGTGACCGCGGCGCCGTTGTAGGTCGACGCGTCCCAGCCGTACGCCCGGTCCCGCGCGGGGCCGGGCGGAACCAGCCCCGCCACCAGGCTCGACAGCCCGCCCGTCACCATCGGACCGCAGGAGCCGCCGAGCACCGCCACCACGAGCACCACCGGCGTCGGAGCCCGCCCGAGCAGGAACGCCAGGGCCGCCACGGCCGTGGTGAATCCCGCCAGGGCGCCCACGTGGAAGAGGCGGGGCCGGCGCGACCTGGCCGCGGCGGCCCCCGCGAGGGGAGCCGCGAGCACGTGCGGGGCCAGCCAGGCGGTCAGGACGAACGCGCCGTGGGCGGCGCTCCCGGTCCGCTGGAGGGCGAGCAGCACGACGGCCATGCCCATGCCCTCGGAGGCGAAGCGCGCCGCCAGTGCGGCGGCCAAGTACCGTCCGAGCCCCGGCATTCCGGTCCCTTTCGCCAGGTGACGTGGCAGAGGGGTGCGAGGTTACGCCATACGGGTGTAGCACGAAAGGATCGCGATTTTCGGTCAATAGGAAACCTTCCTGCCTGACATCGTTGTCAGCTTGGCATGCGCATGAGTATCTTCGGCCGCAGGATCCCCCCACGGACCCCATGGACCCCACAGCCCCCCCCGGACCACCCCCAACGTGACCGGACGCCCACGGACCCCCCCACCTCCGACCGGAAGGCGCTTCATGCGTTACGGAGTCCCCGCCGGGCTGCTCGCCGCGGCCCTCGGCCTGGTCGCGGCGCTGACCCTCGCCCCCGCCTCCGCCGCCGTCACCCCCGTCGACCCCGGCGCCCCTGCCGTGCTCGCGGCCGCCCCCACGGCCTTCGCGCACCCCGGAGTCCTGAACAGCCGCGCCCAACTGGACTTCGTACGGGCCAAGGTGCAGGCCGGGCAGCAGCCGTGGAAGGCGGCCTTCGACGACATGCTCGCGAGCCGCTACGGGTCGCTGTCCCGGACGCCCAAGCCGCGCGAGATCGTCGAATGCGGCTCCTACTCCAATCCCGACCTCGGCTGCACCGACGAGCGGGAGGACGCGATAGCCGCGTACACCGACGCGCTCGCCTGGTACATCACCCGCGACACCCGGTACGCGAAGAAGTCGATCGAGCTGATGGACGCCTGGTCCGCGCGGATCAAGGACCACACCAACAGCAACGCCCCGCTGCAGAGCGGCTGGGCGGGCTCCACCTGGCCGCGCGCCGCCGAGATCGTCAAGCACACCTACACCGGCGGCTGGCCGAACCAGGGGCGCTTCGCCACGATGCTGCGTGACGTCTACCTGCCCGAGGTGATCGGCGGGAAGCCGAACAGCAACGGCAACTGGGAACTGATCATGATGGACGCCGCCGTCGGGATCTCCGTCCACCTCGACGACCGCGCGAGCTACGACAAGGCGCTGGCGATCTACCTCGGCAGGGTGCCCGCCTACTTCTACCTGGCTTCCGACGGGCCGCAGCCTAAGTACCCGCCGCGCTCCACCGTCGACACCAGGAGCGAGCTGATCGACTACTGGCACGGCCAGAGCACCTTCGTGGACGGTCTGGCGCAGGAGACCTGCCGGGACTTCGGCCACACCGGCATGGGCATTGCGGCGGCCCTGCACGTGGCCGAGACCTCGCGCATCCAAGGGCGCGACCTGTACCCGGAGTTCAAGGACCGGTTCCGCCACGCGCTGGGCTTCCACGCGAAGTACGAACTCGGTGAGGCCGTGCCCTCCTGGCTGTGCGGCGGAAGCCTCGCCAAGGGGCTGGGTCCGGCCACCGAGGTCGGCTACAACGCCCTGCACACCCGGCTCGGCGTCACGATGGAGAACACCCGCCGGCTCACCGAGGGCCGCCGCCCGGCCGGTACCGAGAACCACTTCGAGGCGTGGGAGACGCTGACCCACGCGGAGAACCCGAACTGACGCAGGCACGCCCGACGCAGGACCGGGCCCCGGAGGCAGGACCGGACCCCGGACGCAGGACCGCGGCCCCGCCCGATGGGCGGGGCCGCGGTCTGCCGCACGGCTCGGTACGTCCCGGCAGGCCTCAGCCGGCTTCCTTGACCTGGGCCGGGGTCGGCGCGGTGCCGCCGAGGTGGGCCGGCAGCCACCAGGAGTCCTCGGTGCCCTTGGGCTTGGCCGGGTAGGCGGCCTGGGCGGCGTCCAGCAGCTCCTGCACCCGCTCGCGCACCCGGCGGGTGATGGCCCCCGCGAACTGGTCGGCCGGCGCCTCCATCGGCTCGCCCACCCGCATCGTCACCGGGATGTGGCTGCGCTTGAGGTCCTTGGGGCGGCCCTTGGTCCACAGCCGCTGCGTGCCCCACAGGGCCACCGGGATCAGCGGGACGCCGGCCTCCTGGGCCATCCGCGCCGCGCCCGACTTGAAGCTCTTGAGCGTGAAGGACTGGGAGATCGTCGCCTCCGGGAACACGCCGATGATCTCGCCGGAGCGCAGCGAGTCCAGTGCGTGCTGGTAGGCGGTCTCACCCTGCGCGCGGTCCACGGGGATGTGCTTCATCGCGCGCATCAGCGGGCCGGACACCTTGTGCCGGAACACCGACTCCTTCGCCATGAAGCGGACGAGGCGCTTCTGCGGGCGGGCGGTCAGCCCGGCGAAGATGAAGTCGAGGTAGCCGATGTGGTTCGACACCAGAACGGCCCCGCCCTTGCGCGGGATGTTCTCGGTGCCCTTCATGTCGATGCGGATGTCGAGCGCGCGGAACAGGCCGTGCGCGGCGCCGATGACCGGGGGGTAGACGAGCTCAGCCATGGTGGGGAGACCCCGCTTTCTGCCTGGAGGTGCTCCCGGCCGGAAGTTACGGCTGCGTAGGTACGCGGCCATGGGGATCGTGCCCCAAACGCGAGCCGCAGGCCAGCCCAGACGCCCGTGCCCGGCGAGATTCTCGTCACGCCGGGAATGCGGAGGGTCCGCGGGGCGCTCCGATCACCGTATGACCGTACCGGGATGATGGACGAAAGCCCGTACGGGCCAGGCGACGGCTGAGACGGGGGCGCGGGTGCGCGCAGGCGAGCGGGACGAGGGCGCGGACGGGACGGTGGACCGAACCACGGCCGGAACCGCGGATCGAACCACGGACGCAACCGCCGGCGAGGCCGCGGGCGCGGGCCGGGGCGACGGTCGGCTCGGCCTCGCCGAACTGGGTGCCGAGCCGGGGGAGCGGGCCACGCTCGTGCAGTTCTCCAGTGCCTTCTGCCAGCCCTGCCGGGCCACCCGGCGGATCCTGGACGAGGTGGCGGCCATGGTCGGGGGCGTCCGGCACATCGAGATCGACGCCGAGAAGAACCTGGACCTCGTGCGGGCCCTGGGCATCGTGAAGACCCCGACCGTACTGGTCCTGGACGCGGCCGGCCGGATCGTGCGGCGGGCCGCCGGGATGCCGCGCAAGGCGGACGTGATCGCCGCCCTGGGCGCCGCCGTGTGACGCGGGGCGCGGAACCGGGCTCCCGGCGGGCGCCGGGGGCGTCCGGTGAGCCGGTGCACGCGTCCGCACGCAGCGTGACGCGCCCTACATCTGATTGTTAAGGCTTGACTGTGTACACGAGAGATCGCCAGGCTTGCGATATGCGGTATGAACTCCTGTTTTACGGACGGGGCACCTCCTGATGACGGCTCCGACGGCTCCCTCCCCCCGGGCCGGCGCAGGCCTGCCCGGCTCGCCCGCGCTGCTGCGCTCGGTGTTCCGCCGACACGCCGCGGGCGTCGCCGTGATCACTGCCGAGAGCGGTGGCCGGCCGGTGGGATTCACCGCGACCTCGCTCAACTCCGTCTCGGCGGACCCCCCGCTCCTGTCGTTCACCATCGGCACCGGCTCTTCCAGCTGGCCGGGGATACGGGACTCCGAGCACCTCGGGGTCCACATACTCGGTGAGCAGCAGGGGGAGTTGGCGGGCCTGTTCGCCCGCAACGGGGCCGACCGCTTCGGGTCGGCGACCGACTGGGCGCCCGGCCCGCACGGGGTTCCGGTCCTGGGCGGCGTCCTGGCCTGGCTGGTGTGCCGGGTCGTGGCGCGGGTTCCGGCCGGCGAGCACCGGGTGATCATCGCGGAGGCGGTCGCCGGGGACCCGGCGGGGGACCCCGCGGGCGATCCGGCCGGCGAGGGCCGTCCGCTGCTGTACCACCAGGGGCGCTTCAACGCGTTGCGGGACTGAATCGTCCCTGCTGGGGCCGGTTCCGCCGGCGTTGGCCAGATCACAGTTCACCGGCCTTGCAACCTGGCGGAACCCGCTGTGTACTGACGAGTAACATTCCTGACGGGGCGCGGGCCGCCCCGGCGGGAACGGCCCGAGATGGCGCCTATGCTGCCTGCACAAGGCGGTACCAGAAATGTCGATGCGGTAGGAGAGCCGGCGTGAGCCTGAGGATCGTTGTCTGTGTGAAGTACGTGCCCGACGCCACTGGCGACCGGCAGTTCACCGAAGACCTGACCGTCAACCGTGACGACGTCGACGGCCTGCTGTCGGAGCTCGACGAGTACGCCGTCGAGCAGGCGCTGCAGATCGCCGACGAGGCCGACGACGCGGAGATCACCGTCCTGACGGTGGGACCCGAGGACGCGAAGGACGCGCTGCGCAAGGCGCTGTCCATGGGTGCCGACAAGGCCATCCACGTCGAGGACGACGACCTGCACGGCAGTGACGTCATGGCGACCTCGCTGGTGCTCGCCAAGGCGGTCGAGAAGGCCGGTTACGACCTGGTCATCACGGGCATGGCATCGACCGACGGCACCATGGGTGTCCTCCCGGCGATCCTGGCCGAGCGCCTGGGCGTCCCGCAGGTCACCCTGCTCTCCGAGGTCAAGGTCGAGGACGGGGTCGTCACCGGCCGCCGCGACGGCGACTCGGCGAGCGAGCAGCTGGAGGCTTCCCTCCCGGCGCTCGTCTCGGTGACGGACCAGTCGGGCGAGGCCCGCTACCCGTCCTTCAAGGGCATCATGGCCGCCAAGAAGAAGCCGGTGGAGTCCTGGGACCTGGAGGACCTGGAGATCGAGTCCGACGAGGTCGGCCTCGAAGGCTCCTGGACCGCGGTCGACTCCGCGACCCAGCGTCCGGCCCGCACCGCCGGCACGATCGTCAAGGACGAGGGCGAGGGCGGCAAGTCGCTGGCCGAGTTCCTGGCCGGCCAGAAGTTCATCTAAGAGCTTCGGCCCCTCTCGATCACCCCTGACTACTTCGCATTCGCAGGAGCATCCCCATGGCTGAAGTCCTCGTCTACGTCGACCACGTCGACGGCGCCGTCCGCAAGCCCACCCTCGAACTGCTGACGCTGGCCCGCCGCATCGGCGAGCCCGTCGCCGTCGCCCTCGGCGCCGGTGCCGAGGCCACCGCCGCCGTGCTCGCCGAGCACGGTGCCGTCAAGGTCCTCACCGCCGAAGCCCCGGAGTTCTCCGACTACCTCGTCGTACCGAAGGTGGACGCGCTCCAGGCCGCGTACGACGCGGTTTCCCCCGCGGCGGTCCTGGTCCCCTCCTCCGCCGAGGGCAAGGAGATCGCCGCCCGCCTGGCGGTCCGCATCGGCTCCGGCATCATCACCGACGCCACCGACCTGGAGGCAGGTGACGAGGGCCCGGTCGCGACGCAGGCCGCGTTCGCCGCGTCCTTCAGCACCAAGTCCCGCGTCTCCAAGGGCACCCCGGTCATCACCGTGAAGCCGAACTCGGCCCCGGTCGAGGCCGCTCCGGCCGCCGGCGCCGTCGAGGCGCTCGCCGTCACCTTCGGCGCCCTGGCCACCGGCACCAAGGTCACCTCCCGCACCCCGCGCGAGTCGACCGGCCGCCCCGAGCTGACCGAGGCCGCGATCGTGGTCTCCGGCGGCCGCGGCGTCAACGGCGCCGAGAACTTCCACATCATCGAGGCCCTCGCGGACTCCCTCGGTGCGGCCGTCGGCGCCTCGCGCGCCGCCGTGGACGCCGGCTGGTACCCGCACTCCAACCAGGTCGGCCAGACCGGCAAGTCGGTCTCCCCGCAGCTGTACATCGCCTCCGGCATCTCGGGCGCGATCCAGCACCGCGCCGGCATGCAGACGTCGAAGACGATCGTCGCGATCAACAAGGACGCCGAGGCTCCGATCTTCGACCTCGTCGACTACGGCGTGGTCGGCGACCTCTTCGCGGTCGTCCCCCAGCTGACCGACGAGATCAAGGCGCGCAAGGGCTAAAACCCTGCCGCAGGCGCTGACCTGCGGGTAAGTGGTCTCCGGGGTCGTGTGGTGTTTCTCACCGCACGGCCCCGAGTCGTTTGTCCAGGACGGCGCAGCGACCATTGACTGAGCGGAACCCCGTGACTAAATTCTGTAATGCGGATCTAAGATTCCGTGAAGCGGAAAAGAGGAGAGTGCACGATGGGTCAGCAGGAGAAGGTGGCGACGAGCCTCGCAGGCGCGGTCAGCGAGGGCATCAGCGCTTCCCTCAAGCCGGTGGACGCGGAACTCGCGCGCCACTACCCGGGCGACCCCGGCACCCGCCAGCCCATCCACACGGTCTACGTGCCCGGTGACGTCTTCGACGCGGACACCATCCGCTCCTGGGGCGACCAGGCCCTCGCGGCCCTCGACGAGCACGCCCCGGACGCGGCCACCTTCGCCAAGGTACTCGGAATCTCCGACGAACTGGCCGTGCCGGTCTACGACCGCGTCCGCGCCAAGCTCGCCTCCGAGCCCATCGAGGACCTGCGCGTCGACTTCGAGGACGGCTTCGGCGTCCGCTCCGACGAGGAGGAGGACCAGGCCGCGGCCCGCGCCGCCCGCCTCGTCGCCGAAGCCTTCTCCAACGGCACGAACGCCCCGTACATGGGCATCCGGATGAAGTGCATGGAGTCCAACGTCCGCGACCGCGGCATCCGGACCACCGACATCTTCCTCTCCGGCCTGCTCGCCCACGGCGGCCTGCCCGAGGGCCTCGTCCTGACCCTGCCCAAGGTCACCTACCCCGAGCAGGTCACGGCCTTCGTGCAGCTGCTGGAGGCCTTCGAGACCGCCCGCGGCCTGCGCCCGGGCCGGATCGGCTTCGAGATCCAGATCGAGACCAGCCAGTCCATCCTCGCCTCCGACGGCACCGCCGCGGTCGCCAAGATGATCGAGGCCTCCAAGGGCCGCGCCACCGGCCTGCACTACGGCACCTTCGACTACAGCGCCTGCGTCGGCGTCTCCGCCGCGTACCAGTCGAGCGACCACCCGGCCGCCGACCACGCCAAGGCGATCATGCAGGTCGCGGCTGCCGGCACCGGCGTGCGCGTCTCCGACGGCTCGACCAACGTCAAGCCCGTCGGCACCACCGAGCAGGTCCACGAGGCCTGGAAGCTGCACTACGGCCTCACCCGCCGCGCCCTGGCCCGTGCCTACTACCAGGGCTGGGACATGCACCCGGCGCACCTCCCGACCCGCTACGCGGCCGTCTTCGTCTTCTACCGCGAGGGCCTCGAAGCGGCCGCCGCGCGACTGAAGGCGTACGTCGCCAAGATCGAGGGCGACGTCATGGACGAGCCCGCCACCGCGAAGGCCCTGGCCGGCTACCTGGTCCGCGGCCTGGACTGCGGCGCCGTCGGCGCCGAAGAGGTCACCGCCCTCACCGGCCTGACCCGCGCGGAACTGGACGCCTTCGCCATCCCGCGCCGCTCGGCGACCCTGACGGCGACCGCCTGAGGCGAGTAGCCCCCGTACGAGGCCCGGCCGGTCTGCCCCCGGCCGGGCCTTTCGGCGCCTCAGGGACCGCGGACCAGCCAGAGCCGAAGGACACCGTCGTCGCAGGCGGCGGCCAGCAGGCTCCCGTCGGGGGAGAAGGCCGCCGAGGTCGCGCGGGCCCCCCGGCCGTTCAGCGGGTCGGCGACGAACCGCCCGCTCGCGGCGTCCCAGAGCCGCAGGGAGCCGTCGTCGCCCGTGGTGGCCAGCAGACCGCCGTCGGGAGCGAACTCCAGCGCCGTGATGCCCGGCCGGTATCCCGTCAGGAGCGGTCCCAGTGCCTCGCCGGACCGCGGGTTCCACAGCGAGATGCCCGCCCCGTCCCGGTCGACGAGGGCCAGCCGCACCCCGTCGGGCGCGAAGGCGGCCGGCGGACGCACCGAGCCCGGACGCTCGGGGAACGGCCGGCAGGCGAGGGCGCCGGTCGCCGCGTCCCACACGTGCACCTGCTCCCCGACGACGGCCAGCAGCCCGCCGTACAGGGAGAAGCGCACCTCGCTGCCGTGGTCCGGCTCGCCCGGATCGAAGGGGCCGCCCCGCTGCGTGAAGGTGGCGGTGTCGTGCACGGTCACCGCGCCGTCGGTACGGGTGAGGGCGACCAGGTGGCCGCCCGGCGAGTACGCCATGTGCTCGACCATGGACACCCGGACGCGGTCCGCCGGTCCGGTCGGTGGAGTCAGCCCGCGGGAGGTCCAGATGCCCGCCAGGCCGCCGTCCGGGGTGAACTCAACTCCCCAGGCGGGCACCCCGGTCGGTACGAACCGCTCGACGCGCTCGCCCGGGAGGGCCGGGTCCCACACGAGCAGCCGACCCGTGTCGCTCACCGCGAGGACCAGGGAGCCGTCGGGCGAGAACCGCAGCCGGTCGAAGGTCTTGCCGTCGACCGGGGGCGACAGCGAAGGCAGCGGTACGGCGACCTTCCTGCGCAGGACGGCCGTCAGCGCCGCGACACCGCCGGACGCCAGGAACGACGGGGACAACGGGGCGGGGCCGGTGCCGTGCAGCAGCACGACCTGGTCGTCGCCCGCGGTGGCGAGCGTGCGTCCGTCCGGGGAGAAGGCCACGGCATTGACCGCGAGGGTGTGACCGCCGAGCGGCCGCCCGACGGGCGCGCCCGTCCCCGTGTCCCACAGCCGTACGGTCCGGTCGCCCCCGGCGGTGGCGAGCATCCGCCCGTCGGGGGAGAAGGCCACGGCGTTGACGGCGCCCGCGTGTCCGACGAGTGCGGGGCAGCACGGGCGGCCGGTGGCGGTGTCCCAGACCCGCGCCGTGCCGTCGTGGCTGCCGGTGGCCAGGAGCCGCCCGTCCGGGGAGTAGGAGAGCGCCTCCACGTTGTCCGAGTGCCCGGCCATGACCGCCCCGAGCGGCTGCCCGGTGGCGGTGTCCCACTGCTGTACGGAGGAGAACGCGTCGACGGCCGCCAGTCGTCGGCCGTCCGCGGAGAGGGCGAGGACCTCCGGAAGTCCGCCGCAGTCCGCCAGGGCCGCCCCCACCGGGCTGCCGGCGTCCAGGTCCCGTACGCGGACCTCTTCGCCCGTGAGGACGACGCCGAACAGGCTCCCGTCGGAGGTGAACGCCACTCCGTCGAGGTCCCGGACGGTGTGGGGCCAAGAACCGTGCGAGGACAGGAAGGTCATCGACACCGGGTCCCACACCTCCACGTCGCCGTCGTCGAAGACGGCGAGGGCACGGTCGCCGGTGGGGGAGAAGGCGACGTGGAGGGCGGGAGTGACGGTGTAGCCGCCCGTGACGGTGCGCTTGGCCCACACACCTTCCGAGCGGCCCTCCGAGACGCTCCACAGCCGGACCGTGCCGTCGTTGCCCGCCGACGCCACGGTCCGGCCGTCGGGCGAGAAGGCGAGCTGCCAGACGGTGCGCACGTGTCCGACGAGCCGGTACGCGATCCGGAACTCCCCCGAGGCGGTCGGATCCGTCCGACCTGTCGGGTCGGCGGGGCCGGGCAGGTCGTCCGTGTCCGGTGCCGTTGCGGGGCCTTGCGCCGTGGACGGCGTGGCCACCGTGGACGGCGCGTGCGCCGGGGCGGGATCCAGGGGAAGCGAGGGGCCACCGGGGTCCCGGCGGCGCTGCACGCGGTCGTCGAGGGCGGCCAGATCGCGCCAGCGTCGGCGCCATGCCTCCAGTTCGGGCGCATGGTGCGGGGGTACGGGTTGGTCGTGGCCGAAGGCGTCGAACGCGTGGAGGATCCGCACCAGGCCCATGAGGGTGTCCAGTCCGGGCAGCCGCTGGCCGCGGAACGCATCGCTGAGGGTGGCCTTCGGGAGTCGGATCCCCGTCGTCGACCTCTGGGCGCGGGCGTCGATCCCGCGGTACGCGGGTCTGCCCCGGTCGATCCGCAGCTGGCGCAAGTCCGCTGCGAAGGCGGCGAGTTCATCCTCGAATGCGGCGCTGTTCTCCATCAGGGCCCAGGTTAGGGGTGTTCGGCACGGGTTCGCCGGACAATCCCGAACAGCGGGGAGCCGTTCGGCCGCCCGACGGTGTCCGGCGCTGTCCGGCGGCACCCGGGGGTTCGTCCGGCGGTGTGCCGACTTCGTTCGGCCCGTGCCGTGCGGCGGTCCGTCGCGCGCTGCAATCGGTGCATGACCACACCTGAGCCACACGACCCCCGCAACACCGGGTCCCGGCAACCCGATCCGCCGCTCCTGACCCTGCACGCCGCCGTCGTGCTGATCGTCGCCGCCCTCGCGGGGTTCACCGTCGGCGGGCTGAGTCACCTCGGCGGGGTGTCCGGCGCACTGTCGGTCCTCGCGGGTCTGGGGGCCGGGGGCGGTGCCGTCCCCGTGATCCACGGCCTCATCCGGTGACCGGAGGGGGGAGCTCGCCCGAGCCGCGGGGGATCAGGCGGGTGGGGAGTTCGATGCGGGCCGGGGGGAGCTCGGCGCCCGCCAAGCGCTGGAAGAGACGGTCGGTGGCCACGCGGCCCAGAGCCGCGGCGTCCTGGGCGATGACCGTGATCCCGGGATTCAGGAGGTCCGCGAGTTCGAAGTCGTCGAAGCCGACCAGGGCCACCGGGTGCGGGAGGGCCGCGAGGACCCGTACGGCCGTGACCGTCACGCGGTTGTTCCCGGCGAACAGGGCCGTGACGGGGTCCGGGCCGGACAGCATGGACCGGGCGGCCGCCGAGACGCGCTCCGGCGCCGTCGTGCCCAGCGAGACCCAGGATTCGGCCACTGGCAGGCCGGCGTCCGCCATGGCCGCGCGGTAGCCCCGCAGGCGCTCGGTCGCCGTGTGGATGTGCGGCTGGTCGCCGATGAAGCCGATCCGGCGGTGGCCGCCCGCGATCAGGTGCGCCACCCCGTCCACGGCGCCCCCGAAGCTGTCGGACAGGACGACGTCCGCGTCGATCCGGCCCGCGGGGCGGTCCACGAAGACCGTCGCCACCCCGGCCCGGATCTCCGGCTCCAGGTAGCGGTGGTCGTCGCCGGCCGGGATCACCACCAGCCCGTCCACCCGGCGGGCACACAGGGCGAGCGCCAACTCCCGCTCGCGCTCCGGGTCCTCGTCGCTGGAGCCGTTGATGAGCAGGGCGCCGTGGGCGCGGGCCACCTCTTCCACGGCCCGGTTGAGCGGCCCGTAGAAGGGGTCGGAGAGATCCTCCAGGACCAGGCCGACGGTGGCGGTGCGCCCCTTGCGCAGCACCCGTGCGCTGTCGTTGCGGCGGAAGCCGAGCATGTCGATGGCCTCCTGGACCCGCCTCTCGGTGTCCGGGGTGACCCCCGGCTCCCCGTTGACCACGCGTGACACCGTTTTGAGGCCCACGCCGGCCTGGGCCGCCACGTCCTTCATGGTCGGCCGGTTGCCGTAGCGGGGCTCGGACGAGCGGCGGGTGTGCGGCACGGGTGCGAACCTCCGGAGGGCGGGTGCGGGGACGGGGGCGGCCGGTGCTGCGTCCATGCCCCTGACCTTGAGGATAAGCACTCCGCGGAGTGCCGGGGTTTCCGTGGCAGGGTGGTGCGGGCAAGCCACTGGGGGCATCGGGAGAGGGGCAGACGTGATTGTCTGGATCAACGGCACCTTCAGCGCCGGAAAGAGCAGTACGGCACGCGAACTGACCGGGCTCCTGCCGGACAGCACCTTGTTCGACCCGGAGTTCGTCGGCGACGCGCTCCGCGTGCTCCTGCCGCGCAAACGGCTCGCGGAGGTCTCCGACTACCAGGACCTGCCGAGCTGGCGGCAGCTCGTCGTGGACACCGCGGCGGCGATGCTGGCGGAGCTGGGCGGGGTGCTGGTGGTCCCGATGACACTGCTGCGCCAGGAGTACCGGGACGAGATCTTCGGGGGGCTCGCGGCCCGCAGGATTCCGGTGAGGCACGTCCTGCTCGCCCCGGAGGAAACGATCCTTCGCGAGCGGATCGCGACCCGGGAGGAACCGGGCGCGGCGGCGGACGTGGACCTGCGCGTGCGGCAGTGGGCCTACGACCACATCCCCGCCTACCAGAACGCGCTGGGCTGGCTGACGGCCGACGCGCACGTCATCGACAACGGGACCCTGACCGTACGGGAGACGGCCGAGCGGATCGCCGAGGCCGTACGCACCGACACGGCCCGGGTCTGCGACATCGTGCAGACCCCGCAGCCGACGCGCGAGACGGTCGCGGCCGGAGTGCTGCTCTTCGACGACGCGGACCGGGTGCTGCTGGTGGACCCCACGTACAAGCCGGGGTGGGAGTTCCCCGGCGGGGTCGTCGAGGCCGGCGAAGCCCCGGCGTGCGCGGGGGTGCGGGAGGTCGAGGAGGAACTCGGGCTCGTACTGGAACGCCTCCCGGAGCTCCTGGTCGTCGACTGGGAGCCGCCGGGCCCCCCGGCGGGCTACGGCGGCCTGCGGCTGCTGTTCGACGGCGGCCGGCTGTCGGCGGCGCAGACCGGGCGGCTGCGGCTCCCCGGACCGGAGCTGCGGGCCTGGCGGTTCGTGACGGAGGACGAGGCGGCGGACCTGCTGCCACCGGTGCGCTACGAGAGGCTCCGCGGCGCCCTGCGGGCCCGCGCACGCGGCCGGGCCGCGTACCTGGAGGCAGGGCGGGCCGTCCCCGAAACGACGCGGTAGCCGCCCGAGCCGGCACCGGCACCCACGTGCTGCGCCGCGCGGGTCGGACCCCCGCGCGGCGCAGCGGTCGGGTTCAGGCAGCGGGACTTCCTCCGGCGGACGCGGTCGCGGCCGCCTGCAGGGCGGCCGCGGTGTCCGAGGTCACCGGGTCGCCGTGGCCGAAGCAGGCCACCGAGGGGGCCAGTGCGGCGAGGCGGAGCATCGACTCGACGGCCAGGGCGCGGTCCACGTTGAAGACGCCGAGCATCACCTGACCGACACCGGCGACGCAGTCGCCCGTGAACAGCACGCCGTGCCGCGGGAGATGGACGCCGATGCTGCCCGGGGTGTGACCCGGAGCGTGGACGACGACCGCGCCGTCGCCGAAGGGGAGTACCTCGCCGTCCTTCACCTCCCGGTCCACCCGGGTCGGCGGGGCCTCGGCAACCGTCAGGCCGTGGGCGTACAGCGGGAGTTCCCAGTCCAGGAGCACGGGCTCCGGGACCGGCTGCTCGCCGCGGATCACCGGCGCGTCGAGCGCGTGGGCCAGTACCTCCGCGCCCCGGCGCGCGGCGAGTTCGCCCGCCGCTCCGACGTGATCGCGGTGGCAGTGGGTCAGGACGATCCGCTCCAGCCGCTCCGGCAGCAGCCCGAGGGAACGTATCGCCCCTTCGATCGCGTCCGCCGAACCGGCGTGGCCCGCGTCGATCAGGGTCAGGGCCTCACCGTCGCGCCAGAGGTAGGCCTGGCCGATGGGGAAGCGGAGCATGTGGAGGCGGTCGGGAAGGACTTCAACGACTTCAATGCCTTCAACGGCCTCAACGGCCTCAACGGCCTCAACGGCCTCAACGGCCTCAACGGCCTCAACGGCCTCAACGGCCTCAACGGCTTCTGAGAGATCCATCACCCGAACGTACGGGGGCGAACCGC
Source organism: Streptomyces sp. NPDC104226 (assembly GCF_055584085.1). NCBI lineage: Bacteria > Bacillati > Actinomycetota > Actinomycetes > Kitasatosporales > Streptomycetaceae > Streptomyces > Streptomyces sp. NPDC104226. The sequence goes on along the minus strand of NZ_JBVJMS010000001.1, from coordinate 1,140,988 downwards.
GCCGCCGGCGGAAGTTGCGCCGGTAGCGTGGTTCGCCCGCAGCCGAACGTTCGGGGAACCGCCCGCTACACCGTCAGGCGCGCTTGGACTCCGCGTAGTTGAGGAGGAACAGCGCCTCCGTGACCGACAGGCGCTCCAGCTCCTCCGGGGAGACGCTCTCGTTCACCGCGTGGATCTGCGCCTCCGGCTCGCTCAGGCCGATGAGCAGCATCTCCGCGTCCGGGTACAGCTCGGTCAGCGTGTTGCACAGGGGGATGGAGCCGCCCATGCCGCTGATCTGCATCTCCTGGCCCGGGTAGGCCGCCTTCATGGCCTGCGCCATCGAGGCGTACGCCGGACTGGCCGTGTCCGCCTGGAACGGCTGCCCCTGGCCGACGACTTCGACCTCCAGGCGCGCCTTCCACGGGGTGTGCGCCACCAGGTGGGCCTCCAGCAGCTTGATCGCCTCCGCCGTGTCCACGCCCGGCGGCACCCGCAGGCTCACCAGCGCGCCCGCGCTCGCGTGCACCGAGGGGGTGGCACCGACCAGCGGCGGGGAGTCGATGGCCAGCACGGTGACGGCCGGCCGGGACCACAGCCGGTCCGCGATCGTGCCCTCGCCGATCAGCTCGACCCCGTCGAGCACCTTCGCGTCGGAACGGAAGTCGGCCTCCGGGTACTGGAGCCCCTCCCACACCGCGTCCGAGGCCAGCCCGTCCACCGTGGTCGAACCGTCCGGCGCCCGCAGCGAGGCCAGCAGCTGGATCAGGGCGGCCATCGCGTCGGGGGCGGCCCCGCCGAACATGCCGGAGTGCAGGTTGCCGCCCAGGGTGTCGATCTTGACCTTCAGCAGGCACATGCCGCGCAGGGTCGCGGTGACCGTCGGCAGGCCCGTACGGAAGTTGCCCGCGTCACCGATCACGACGGCGTCGGCGGCCAGCAGTTCGGGGTGGGCCGTCGCGTACTGCTGCAGACCGCCGGTGCCCTGCTCCTCCGAGCCCTCGACGATCACCTTCACGTTCACCGGGACGCCGCCGTTGGCCTTCAGGGCGCGCAGCGCGAGCAGGTGCAGGATGAACCCGCCCTTGCAGTCGGCGGTACCGCGGCCGTACCAGCGGCCGTTCCGCTCGGTCAGCTCGAAGGCGGGGGAGATCCAGGCCGCGTCGTCCAGCGGGGGCTGCACGTCGTAGTGCGCGTACAGCAGGACGGTCGGCGCGTCCGCCGGGCCGGGCAGGAACCCGTACACCGACTGGGTTCCGTCGGGGGTGTCGAGCAGCGCCACGTCCTGGAAGCCCTCGGTGCGCAGCGCGTCGGCCACCCACTTCGCGGCGGCCTGGCTCTCGCTCTGCGGGAACTGTGCCCAGTCCGCCACCGACTGGAAAGCCACCAGCTCGGACAGCTCCTGCTTGGCGCGGGGCATCAGCGAGGCGACGGTCTCGGCGATCGGATGAGACGGCATGGGCACGCTCCTCTTGGGTGCGACGTTGGTGTACGTGTACGGGTTACGTATACGCCTCCCGCATGCGCGGGGTGTGCGTATGCGGGCTACGGCAAAAGACTCTTCCGATCCTCGCACAACGGGGCAGTCGATCTCGCGCCGTAGGATTTCCCCGGCATCGGAGCAACGGCATGAACCGCATGATCAGGAGCAGCAGCACATCGTGAGCAGCGACGAGAGCGACAGCGGCGACGTACGCGACGCGGCGGCAGGACAGACCGCTCAGGGGGCGGACGCGCAGACGGCCGGGGAGACCGGCGAGGTGTGGGACGTGGTCGTGGTCGGGGCCGGGCCGGCCGGATCCTCGGCCGCGCACGCGGCGGCCGCGGCCGGACGGCGCGTTCTGCTGTTGGAGAAGGCGGAACTGCCCCGGTACAAGACCTGTGGCGGAGGCATCATCGGCCCCTCGCGCGATGCGCTGCCGCCCGGTTTCGTGCTCCCCTTCAAGGACCGCGTCTACGCGGTCACCTTTTCCCTGGACGGGAAGTATCCCCGGACCAGGCGCTCCAAGCAGATGTTGTTCGGGCTGATCAACCGGCCCGAGTTCGACGCGGCCCTGGTCGCCGAGGCGGAGAAGGCCGGCGCCACGGTCCGTACGGGCACGGCCGTCGCGCGGGTGGAGCAGCACGGGGCGTCCGTGCCCGACCGGCGCACCGTCGCGGTGGTCCTCGCCGACGGCGAGACCGTGCTGGCCCGGGCCGTGGTCGGCGCGGACGGCAGCGCGAGCCGGATCGGCGCGCACGTCGGCGTCGAGATGGACCAGGTCGACCTCGGCCTGGAAGCGGAGATCCCCGTCCCGGAGACGGTCGCCGCGGACTGGAAGGGCCGGGTCCTCATCGACTGGGGGCCGCTGCCCGGCAGCTACGGCTGGGTCTTCCCCAAGGACGACACCCTCACCGTCGGCGTCATCTCGGCGAAGGGCGAAGGCGCCGCGACCAAGCGGTACCTGGACGACTTCATCGCCCGGCTGGGCCTGTCCGGCTTCGAACCGGCGGTCTCCTCCGGACACTTGACCCGCTGCCGGAAGCCGGATTCGCCGCTTTCGCGCGGGCGGGTCCTGGTCGCGGGTGACGCGGCCGGACTTCTGGAACCGTGGACCCGTGAGGGCATCTCCTTCGCGCTGCGCTCGGGGCGGCTCGCCGGGGAGTGGGCCGTGAAGATCTCCGAGGCGCAGGACGCCGTGGACGCGCGCCGCCAGGCCCTCAACTACGCCTTCGCCGTCAAGGCGGGGCTGGGTGTGGAGATGGGCGTCGGCAAGCGGATGCTGGAACTCTTCGAGGCCAAGCCGGGCCTGCTGCACGCGGCGATCACCGGCTTCCGGCCGGCCTGGCTGGCCTTCGCGCGGATCGCGCGGGGGTCGCTGACGCTGGCCGAGATGGTGCGTACGTACCCGCTGGCGCGCAAGGCGCTGCACGTGCTGGACGCGCGACAGGCGCGGAGCCGGGGTGCGGGGCCGGGCGGGGGCGGCGGTGCGGCCGGGGCGGAGTCCGGGTCTGTCTCCGGCTCCGGGTCCGGCTCTGCTTCCGGGTCCGGCTCCGAGGAGCAGGGCGGAGCCCAGGGAGGGGTCAAGGGCTGATCCCGGGGCTGTTCCCGGGCTGTGGCGGTCTTGCCGGTATGCCGGTGAGGCCGCCGCCGCGTTTTTCGGGGGCGGGGCGTCGGGGTGCCGGGGTGTCTGGGCCGGTGGGCCGGTGGGCGGGCGGTCAGGGGGTGAGGGTGATGCGGAAGACCGGGTGGTCGGGGGCTGCGGCCCGGAGTTCGGGCTCCGAGGACTTTGCGGTGATCCCGTTGAAGAAGCGGTTGACCTCCCAGCCCCACTTCTTGAGGTAGCCGCGCAGCACGACGGCCTGCTCGGCGGGATCGGTGATCTCGGTGACGGTGAAGGTCTGCACCGAGCGGCCCAGGCGGAGCTCGCCGCCGCCCGCGGCGCGCATGTTGCGGACCCACTGGGAGTGACCGCGGGCGGAGACCAGGTACTGGGCGCCGTCCTGGTGGTACGGGTTCACCGGGATCCGCTGCATCGTGCCGGAGGTGCGGCCGCGCACCGACAGCTCTGCCGTTCCGGCCAGGCTCATGCCCAGGCGGGCGAGCTTGCCGATGAGGGCGTTGAAGCGGATCCCGAGCGGGCCGGCCTGGACGTAGTACGGCGCGGGCGCGTTCATGGTGGCCTCCGAGGCGTTTGGGAGAGCACTGCTCTCGCTTGAGAACAGTGTGCACGGATCGCCGATCCAAAACAAGAGCAGTGCTCTCTGAACGGAGCGATGCTCTTGTTAGTGGGCAGTGCTCCGGTCGCGTGGCAGACTGACCCCCATGAGCACCGTGCGAGGGGCGAGGGAACGAGCCCGCATCGAAGTCACCGCCGCCATCAAGGACGAGGCGCGCCGCGCACTCGCCGCGGAGGGCGCCGCCAAGCTCTCGCTGCGCGCCGTCGCCCGCGAGCTGGGCATGGTCTCCTCCGCCCTCTACCGCTACTTCCCCAGCCGCGACGAGCTCCTCACCGCTCTCATCGTCGACGCCTACAACAGCGTCGGCGCCGCCGCCGAGGCCGCCGATTCCCGCTCGCTCGCCGCGGGCGGCACCCCCCGCGCCCGCTGGACCGAGGTCTGCGCGTCCGTCCGCGCCTGGGCGCTGGAGCACCCGCACGAGTACGCCCTCATCTACGGCTCGCCCGTCCCCGGCTACACCGCCCCGCTCGACACCGTCGGCCCCGCCTCCCGCGTGGGCAACGCCCTCATCGGCATCGTGCGCGCCGCCTACGAGGGCCGTGGCATCGCCCTCCCGCCGCTCCCCGCCGAGCTGCGCCCCGAGGCCGCGCGCATGGCCGCGGACTTCGCCGAAGGACTGCCCCCCGAGGCCGCGGCGGCCTTGGTCGCCGCCTGGGCGCAGCTCGTCGGGCTGATCTCCTTCGAGCTGTTCGGCCAGTTCAACCGGGTCGTCGAGGACCGCGACGCCTTCTTCGCGCACGCCGCCGGACAGCTGGCGCACGGGGTCGGGCTACCCGCCGTATAGGGGCCGTGCGGAGGTCGTGCAGGGCCCATGCCAGGCCGTGCAGGGTCGGGCCCGGCGGGGGGCCGGGGATAGTTCGCTTGTCTGTTCCTCGTACGGAAGCAGGGGATTCGGCCCTGTTGCGCCCGGCGGCCCGTCTAGTGTTCCTCGGGCCGGGGTCGGGTCTGGTCCTGTCCCGGTTGCCGTTCCCGGCGCCCGGCCATCGCCCCGGCGCCGTCCTGCCGTGGCCCCGTAGCCCCGCCGCCCCGAGGAGCCGTCATGACCCGCGCCGCGAAGGCCGTCTACGCCGTCCTGGCCACCCTCTTACTGGCCGCGCCGGCGCCGGCCGTCACCGCGTCGGCGAGCTCGGAGCCGAGCCGCGCCCAGGCCCGGTCCAAGGCCCAGTCCCGGGACCGCGCACCGGCTCTCGCCCCGGCCCCGACCCCCGCGGTGAGACCGACCCCCCGGGCAGCAGGCGTACGGGGCCTCGAGATAGCCGTTCCGGCCTACGTCTGGGCGAACGACCCGATGCTCGCCGATCTCACCGCCACCAGCCCGGCCGCCTCGGTCGTGGTCCTCAATCCGGGCAACGGCGACTCCCCGTTCGACGCCCCCTGGCAGGCCCGCGCCGACGTCCTGCGCACCGGCACCACCGCCACCGGCGAGAAGACCAAGGTGCTCGGCTACGTCCACACCGACCACGGCAACCGGGACATCGCCGCGGTGAAGGCCTCCGTGGACAACTACCTGAAGCCTGCCGACGGGGGTGGCGGCCGCCTCCACGTGGACGGCATCTTCTTCGACGTGGTCAGCCGCGACTGCGGCCCGGACAACGCCACCCGCGACCACTACGAGGAGCTCCGCCGCTACGTCCAGGACACCATGGAGGCCCTGGCCCCCGGCACGCCGGACCTGGTCGTCAACAACCCCGGTACGGCCATTGCCGACTGCTACCTGGAGCCCGGCCACCGCACCGCCGACGTCTTCGTCACCTTCGAGGACACGTACGCGGCCCACGCGGGCGCCGGCTGGCTCGGCGGCAACGTCTTCAACGCTCTCACCGGATACCGCTCCGGCGCCGAACTCGACCCGAGCGGCACCGCGTTCTGGCACCTCGTACACGACGTCCCGGACGCCTCCGCGATGCGCGCGACGCTCCGCACGGCCTTCGAACGCGGCGCGGGCTACGCCTACGCCACGAGCGCGCAGATGCCGAACCCCTGGGACGCCCAGCCCGGTTGGAAGTACCGCGCCCAGACCTCGTACGCCTCAACCCTGGGCTGAGCCGCGCTCCGCCGGCCCGGCGGCGGTGATCTCGACGGTCCGGCCGTCGGGGTCCACGAGCCGGTGGCGCCCCGGGGCGAGCGGCGGACGCGCCGCGGACGCGTCCACGGCCAGCCCCAGCCGCAGGACGCCCGTGAGGCGGTCGTCACCGGCGGGATAGAGCTCGAGGACCATGCCGTCGGCCAGGACGGCCGCGTAGTGGTCCGGCCCGCGGCCGTGGCGTTCGGCGGTGAACGCCAGGCCGAGGCCCGCGTAGAACCGGCGGCAGTCCTCCAACCGCGGCGTGTACAGCACCAGGAGCGAGACCCGGGCGGTGGACGCCCGGCCTTCACCGCCGGCGGCGGCGACGCTCTCCGTCGGCGGGCCGGTCGGTACGGCAGGGGAATCCATGGGGCCGAGTCTAGAAGCGGCCGCTCCCGGCAGGATGCGAAAGCCTGCGCAAGAGCAAGAGACGGCCTAGCGGCCGTCGTTCTCCGGGCGGCGGGCGAAGCGCCACAGGACGTGGGTGATCCGGAGGAGGAACACCGTCGCGGCCAGGGCGCCGCCCACCGTCGCCAGGATCCGGCCGGTCGTGGGGGAGAGATCGAAGGCCAGGGCGGGGGCGTACAGCGCCGCGAAGACCAGTCCGGCCGCGAAGGAGCCGCTGAAGAAGGCGTACGCGATCTCGATCGTGATCGCGTCCCTGTCGGCCTGACTCCGTCGTCCCATGGGCGCAGTCTCGCCGCCCGGGCCGCGTCCCGACAAGGCCGCCCCGGCGTTCCTGGACCCGGGGGTCAGATTCCGGCCGTGTCCACCCAGAGCCGGGCCAGTTCCGCGTCGCCCGTCACGCCCGGTCCGGTGAGGGGCTTCCGGTTCCACAGGGCCGAGTAGAGCCAGGAAGCCTCGCCCGTCAGCGTGCAGTCCGCCTCCGCGCCGTCCGTGCCGTAGGCGTCCCCGCGCACCGTGCGCGCAGGCTCCCGGGACAGGTGTACGGTCCACACCGCGCCGGTGTCGGAGGCCCGTACCCGCATCACCCGCGGCTCCGCCGTCCGGACCCGGCTCTGCGGCCGCGCGTGGAACCCGGTCAGCAGCTCGTCCACCCCGTCCTCCGCGAAGCCGGGGTCCACCTCCCCGAAGGGCACGCCCAGCGCGGCCTCCGCGTCCATCCGGTGCACGGTGGTCTCGTGCGCCTGGCGCCGCGCCCAGAAGGCCTGCGGCGAAGGCGGCGCGGTCGGCAGGAAGGTCCAGCAGTGCAGGTCGGCCGGTGCTCCGGAAAGAGCATGCACCAGCGTCGCGTGGCCCTCGCGGAACCAGGCCAGCAGTTCCGCGCCCGCCAGCTCCGGCGCCTCCGGGAACGGCGCCCGCTCGGTCAGCCCCTGCGCCACGTACCCGGTGGCCCAGCGGTGCACGGAGCCCGTGTGGCGCAGCAGATCGGCGACCCGCCACTGCGGACAGGTGGGCACCAGGGCGTCCGTACCGGCCCGTTCGGCGATGTCGGCGAGCTGCTCGCCCTCACGGGCCACGGTCTTCACATAGCTGGAGATCTCCATGCCGGGAGTCTCGCAGCCGCCCGCGGGGACGTACAACGAAGGATGATGGAGGTCAGGGAGGTTGTGACGGAGATCGTGGTGGAGGCGGAGATGGAGCCGGTGGAGCACGCGGACGGCGAGCTCTTCCCGCGCGAGCGGGCCGAGATCGTGCCCGGGGCCGTGCACGTGCCCGACTGGCTGGCGCCCGGGCGGCAGCGGGAGTTGGTGGAGGCCTGCCGGGAATGGGCCCGGCCGCCCGCCGGGCTGCGTACGGTGCGCACGCCGGGCGGGGGGACGATGAGCGCCCGGCAGGTGTGCCTGGGGCTGCACTGGTACCCGTACGGATACGCGCCCCGGGCCGTCGACGGGGACGGCGCGCCGGTCAAGGCGATGCCCGACTGGCTCGCACGGCTGGGACGCGGTGCCGTGGCCGCCGCGTACGGGCAGGCTCCGGATCCGGACGTCGCGTACGACATCGCCTTGGTCAACTTCTACGAGGGCGACTCCCGCATGGGCATGCACCGGGACGCCGAGGAGCGCTCGGAAGCCCCGGTGGTCTCGCTGAGCCTGGGTGATTCCTGCCTCTTCCGCTTCGGCAACACCGCCTCGCGCGGGCGTCCGTATCGGGACGTTGAGCTGCGCAGCGGGGATCTGTTCGTCTTCGGCGGGCCCGTCCGACGGGCCTTTCACGGGGTGCCGAAAGTCCTGCCCGGCACCGCTCCTCCGGGCCTCGGGCTGACCGGGCGGCTGAACATCACGCTCCGGGTCGGCGGGCTCGGCCGGCAGACGGCGTCCGTGACCCTCCGATCATGCGAGGATCGCTGTCATGAACGGCAACGGGGCCCCGCGGCGGGTGGGGGATGTGACCACGGTGTCCGCTGGGACGGACGGGACGGACGGGACGGATAAGACGGACGGAGTGGAAGGGACGGGCGGGGTCGAAGCGGCCGGTACGGCCGAGGGCTCGGACAGCACCTCGACCCCGGCTTCGACGCCGGCCCCCGCCTCGGCCCCGGCTTCCGCGTCAGCCCCCGCTTCCGCGTCAGCCCCCGCTTCGGCCCCCGCCTCCCCGGCAGCCGGATCCGCTCGGACCAAGCTGGAGCGGGGCCGTGGCGCGCTCGGGCCGGCGCTGGAGCTGGTCCACACCGGCCGGGCCCCGACCAGGGCTGTCCTGACGGCCGAGCTCGGTGTCACCCGCGCCACCGCCGGAGCCGTCGCCGCCGAGCTGGAGGCACTCGGCCTGATCCGCGTGGACTCCCGCCCCGGCGGGGCCGGCGGAACCCAGGGCCGCCCCTCGCACCGGCTCTCCGTGGACGAGAACGGCCCGGTGGCGCTGGCCGCGCAGGTGCACTCGGACGGGTTCCGGGCCGCCCTGGTCGGGCTCGGCGGCCGGATCGTCGCCACGGCTCCCGGCCGGGTCCCGGTGTCGGCGGACCCGGCGCAGGTCCTCGGCGCGGTCGTCGAAGCCGGGGCCGCGCTGCTCGCGCAGACCGGCCGTCGCTGCATCGGCGCCGGCCTCGCGGTGCCCTCGGCGGTCGCGGAGCCGGAGGGCACGGCGCTGAACCCGCTGCACCTGGCCTGGCCCGCAGGTTCCCCGGTCCGGGCCATCTTCGCCGACTGCGTGAAGGAGGCCGGCATCGACGGCCCGGCGCTGACCGGCAACGACGTGAACCTCGCCGCGCTCGCCGAGCACCGGCACGGCGCCGGCCGCAGCGCGCAGCACCTGCTGTGCGTGGCCACCGGGCACCGCGGGGTCGGCGGGGCGCTCGTCCTGGACGGCCGCCTGCACAGCGGGAGTTCGGGCCTGGCCCTGGAGGTCGGCCACCTCACGGTCAACCCCGAGGGGCGCGCCTGCCACTGCGGGAGCCGCGGCTGCCTCGACGTGGAGGCCGACCCGCTGGCCTTCCTCACCGCCGCCGGGCGCACGCCGGGCCCCGAGGTGTCCCTGCTCCAGCAGGCCCGTGACCTGCTCCGCGAGGAGTCGGCGGACCCGGGGGTGCGGGCCGCCACCGAGGAGCTCATCGACCGGCTCGGTCTGGGCCTCGCCGGCCTGGTCAACATCCTGAACCCGGACCGGATCATCCTGGGCGGACTCCACCGCGAGCTGCTCTACGCCGACCCCGAGCGGCTGCGCGCGGTGGTCGCGGACCGCAGCCTGTGGGGCCGCAGCGGCGGCGTGCCGATCCTGCCGTGCACGCTCGACCACAACAGCCTGGTCGGCGCCGCCGAACTGGCGTGGCAGCCGGTGCTGGACGATCCCCTCGGGACCCTGGGCACGGCGGCCTGACCGCGCGCGGCCCCCTGCCGGCGGCCGCGGCGGCCGGAGGCTACCCGGGCAGGGCGCCGACCGAGGCGGTCACCGACAGGCCGGCGGAGACCGGCTCGGGGGGTGCGGCGACGGACGGGGCCGGCGCGGGGTCCCGTACGGTCTTCTTCCCGGTCAGGAGCGCCGGCCGCTCGGTCAGGAGCACCGGCCGGTGCTCCGCCGCGGCCCGGCCGGGGGCGGCGCGCAGGGAGAACCACACCACCTTTCCCGGAGAGTCGTCCTGCTGCCGGGCCCCCCACGCCTCGCTGAGGGCCTCCACGAGCGCGAGCCCGCGGCCGGAGGTCTCCAGCGCGTCGACCGGGGAGATGTCCACGAGCCGGGTGCCCCCGGTGGCCGCGAAGCCGTCCGGGTCCCCGGCGACCCAGGGGTTCCGCAGGAGCGGCAGCCGGGGGTCGCTGTCGTAGACGGAGACGGTCAGCCGGCCGAGGCGGAGCTCGATCTCGACGGTGCACGTCTTGTCCGGCTGCGCATGGCGGTGGACGTTGCTGAGCAACTCCGTCACTCCGAGCGCGGCGCGGTCCACGAGCGGATCGAGCTGCCAGTGGCGCAGTTGCGCTGAAACGATTCGGCGGATCTGTCCGATCCGCAAGGGCAGGGCCTGCAGTTCGACGACGCAGTGCCTGCGGGAATGACTGATCACGGCTGCGACTCCCCGACATCAGTGTTACGGGTGCTGCACCCTCGGTGACGCCTCCCCAGAGTCACCCACTGTGGGCCGGTGTGCAACCGAACGCGACCGAAAGGCATTCGCATAGATACCCAAAGTGACCGTTTGTGCAGGTGAGGGGGGTACATTGCGAAGCGGGCGGAGCGATGCGAAGAGGCGCCGGGCCGGCCGAGGACTCGGGGACATCAGGGCACCAGGACCTGCGAACCATCAGGGCACACGAAGGAGCACGGCGCATGAGCACCACCGGGACGACCGCCACGACCATCGACGTCGACCACAGCGACGCGGACTACCGTGCGTGGCTGAAGGAGGCCGTCCGCAAGGTGCAGGCGGACGCGAACCGCTCGGCCGACACCCACCTGCTGCGCTTCCCGCTCCCCGAGGCCTGGGGCATCGACCTCTACCTCAAGGACGAGTCCACCCACCCGACGGGCTCCCTCAAGCACCGCCTCGCCCGCTCCCTGTTTCTCTACGCCCTCTGTAACGGCTGGATCCGCCCCGGCCGCCCCGTCATCGAGGCCTCGTCCGGTTCCACCGCCGTCTCGGAGGCGTACTTCGCCAAGCTGATCGGCGTCCCGTTCATCGCCGTCATGCCGCGCACGACGAGCCCCGAGAAGTGCCGGCTCATCGAGTTCCACGGCGGCGCATGTCACTTCGTGGACGACTCGATGAAGATGTACGAGGAGTCGGCCGAACTCGCCGCCCGCACCGGCGGCCACTACATGGACCAGTTCACGTACGCGGAGCGGGCCACGGACTGGCGCGGCAACAACAACATCGCCGAATCGATGTACCAGCAGCTGCGGTTGGAGCGTTACCCCGAGCCCACCTGGATCGTGGCCACGGCCGGCACCGGCGGCACCTCCGCGACGATCGCCCGCTACGTGCACTACATGCAGCACGACACCCGCATCTGCGTCCCGGACCCGGAGAACTCCTGCTTCTTCGACGGCTGGACCCAGGGCGACCCGAACGCGACGAGCGATTGCGGCTCGCGCATCGAGGGCATCGGCCGGCCCCGGATGGAGCCGAGCTTCGTCCCCGGTGCCATCGACCGGATGATGCGGGTCCCGGACGCCGCGAGCGTCGCCGCGTGCCGTGCGCTGGAGCGGGTGATCGGCCGCAAGGCCGGCGGCTCCACCGGTACCGGGGTGTGGAGCGCACTGAAGATCATCTCGGAGATGGTGGCGGAGGGCCGCACGGGCAGTGTCGTGACCCTGTTCTGCGACGGGGGCGAGCGCTACCTCGACAAGTACTACTCCGACGCGTGGCTGGCGGAGCAGGGCCTCGACATCACCCCGTACGCGCGGACGCTCGACACCATGCTCGCGACCGGCGTGTGGAGCGAACCCGTCGGCTGAAACGTTTCCCTGTCCGGGGCCGGGGCCGCTGACTACGCTGTGCTGCATTCGGGCCAGGGGCGGGCAGTGCGGGGCGGGGAGCGATGGCGGAGAACGCGGGAAGCGGCGAAGACGCGGGCGGCGCAGGGACGTTGACCTGCCCCCGGTGCGGCCGGGAGGACCGGGTGCTCGGCGTGTCCGCCGCGTACCTGCGGGCCAAGGCCAAGCTGAGCATCGAGAGCAGGGGCGGGGAGGAGGGCGTCACGACCCGCGAGGAGAACTCGGCACTGGCCAAGGCCCTCGCGATCGCCCCGGACGAGCCGGACGACAGCACCGCGGGCTGCCTGGGCGTGCTGTCCGTCCTGGTGGCGATCGGCGCGTTCGTCTGGGGCGGGATCGCGGGGAACTGGTTCGAGGGCGACGGATTCCCGCGGTTCTACGGCGGCGACGGCGAACTTCCCTTCGGCGTCGAGGACCCCACTACCTACCTGGGCTGGATCTCGGCGGCCGCGCTGATCGCGGGCCCGCTCCTGCTGGCCCTTTCGGGCCGGGCCGTACGGTCCTGGCGCCGCCGGACCGAACCGGGCCGGGTGGCCGCCGACCGGGTCTGGGCGGAGGCCTGGTACTGCGGCCGCTGCGGCACGGTCCACTTCGCCGGCGAACGGGCCCTGACCCTGCAGGAGTTCCGGATCCGCGTCTGGTCGGCGGGCGGCTACGGCGACCTGGCGGTGCGACACCCCGCGGTCTGAACGCTGACGGGCCGTGGCGGAAAGCGGGCACCGCAACGTCCGCGAGGGGCCCGGTGTCGGCACGGACCGGCGTACGGTGACCTGGCCGAACGGCACCGGGGCGTCGACCAGATCGTCGGCATCCGCCCTGACGGGACCTCCTGACGGCACCTGTTGGCGGGACCTGCTGAACGGACCTCCGGCCGGGTGCCTCCTACCGAGACGCCCCGCCGCGCCGCTCGGCCAGGCGCCGGTCCAGTGTGCGGACCGCCGAGCGGAACGAGTGGCCGAGTCCCGGCCGGGCCGCGGTGAGGGCGAAGCGTACGGCGGGCGGGCCGTCCGCGGCGAAGGTCCACTGGACGTGGGTGCCGGAGCCGGAGGGGGTGAGGAGCCACTCCTCCAGCAGGGCCCCTATGCCGGGGGCGTTGGTCGTGTCGACCCGGTACGCGTAGCGCCGCTCCGGATCCGCGGCCATGATCGTTTCCTGGAAGCGGATCCCGCCGGCCAGTTTGACCTCGCGCCCGGCGCCGCCGTGCGTGGGACGGGCCAGGGTGACGGCCCGGAACCAGCTCGGCCAGCCCTCGACCTCCTCGGCCAGCGCCCGGTACACGTCCTCGGGAGCGGCCGTGGCCCGGCCGGCGAAGACCAGGCGGGTGGGGGCGACCTCGATGAAATCCAGTCCTACGGGGCGGAGTCGGCGGGCCATGGCGGCACTCCCTCGGTTCGGCGGACGGACGGTGGCATCCGGCGGGCTGTCACCTTAGCTGTCGGTCCGTCAGTTGTCCGCCGTGGGGCCGGCCGGCGGGGGACAATGCCGTACATGCTTATCAGAGCAGCACACACCGACGAGCTGTCCCTCCTGCAGGACATCGAGCGGGCCTCCGGTGAATGCTTCCGGGCCATCGGCATGCCGGAGATCGCCGACGACGAGCCGCTCCCGCTGGAGGAACTCCTCGGCTACCGGGAGGCCGGTCTGGCCTGGGTCGCGGCCGAAGGCGCCGGGGCGGGCACCCCGGTGGGCTACCTCCTCGCCGACCGGGTCGACGGGAACCTCCACGTCGAGCAGGTGTCGGTGCATCCGCACTGCGCCCACCGCCGCATCGGACGGTCCCTGCTGGAACACCTCGCGGAGCGGGCCCGGGCGGAGGGCGCCGCCGCACTGACCCTCACAACCTTCACCGACGTGCCGTGGAACGCGCCCTACTACGCCCGGTGCGGATTCCGGACCCTGGACGAGAGCGGCCTCGGGCCCGGCCTGCGCGACATCCGCGACCGCGAGGCCGTGCACGGGCTCGACCGCTGGCCCCGGGTGTGCATGCGCCGGGACGTGTGAGGGCGGCCGGTCAGAGTTCGGGCAGGTCCGCCGGGTAGAGCAGGGTGAGATCGTCCTTGCTCGGCTCCGACAGCTGCGCGACCCGCCCCGCGTGCCGCTCGACCATCGACTCGAAGGTCTGGCGCGCGGTGCGGCCGTTGCCGAAGGCGGGCCCCTTGGGCAGGTCGGTGAAATAGGCCAGCAGGGCGTCGGAGGTCTTCTCGCCGAGCAGGTACTCGTGCTCCTCGGCCTGCTGTTCCACGATCCGCAGCAGCTCGTCGGGCCCGTAGTCCCCGAAGGTGATGGTGCGGGAGAAGCGGGAGGCCACCCCCGGGTTCACCGTGAGGAACCGGTCCATCTCCGCCGTGTACCCGGCGACGATCACCACCACCGCGTCCCGGTGGTCCTCCATCAGCTTCACCAGCGTGTCGATCGCCTCGCGCCCGAAGTCGCGGCCCGAGTCCTCGGGCGCCAGCGCGTACGCCTCGTCGATGAACAGCACCCCGCCGCGCGCCCGGTCGAAGGCCTCCTGGGTACGGATCGCGGTGGACCCGATGTGCTCGCCGACCAGGTCGACCCGGGACACCTCCACGAGGTGGCCGCGCTCCAGCACCCCGAGGGAGGCCAGGATCTCCCCGTACAACCGGGCCACGGTGGTCTTGCCGGTACCGGGGGATCCGGTGAAGACCAGGTGGCGGCGGACCGAGGCGGCCTTGAGGCCCGCCCGCTGCCGGCGCCGGCCCACCTCGATCATGTCGGTGAGCGCCCGGACCTCGCGCTTGACGCTGTCCAGTCCCACGAGCGCGTCGAGGTGCCCCAGCACCTCGGCCGAACCACGGGCCTCGGACTGCCCGGCAGGGCCGGAGTCCGGTTCGTCGGCCGGCCGCTGGGCCGGCACCCGCTCGGCCGTGCCCACCGCCGCGGGGCCCGGCGCCGCCGACGCCGTACGGATCCCCGTACGCTCCCCGGCCGCCGCGCTCCCCGTACCGGACCCGGCGCCCACGCCGGACCCCGCGCCGGCGCCGGAGGCGGACCGGGCGGCGAGGCGCGGTCCCGACTCGTCGCTCGTGCAGTCCTCGGCGAGCGGGCCGTCCTCCGCGAACTCGTAGCCCCCGCGCGCACAGCGCTCGGTGTGGCAGCGGTGCAAGGAGGTGCGGCAGCCGTCGATGACGTGGAAACCGAAGCCCGCGCTGCCCGTGACCCGGCACGCCGTGAAGGTGCCGCGCCCGCCGGCGGACACGTAGAACCCGGCTTCGGCGGGGGAGGTGACCGTGCACCGCTCCAGCGTGGGATCCGCGCCCTTGGTGACGATCACGCCGGTCTGGACGGAGTCGATGGAACAGTTGGCCAGGGTGCCGCCGCTGCCGTGGTCACGGAACCAGGCCCCCGTCGCCGCCTCCCGGATCCGGCAGTCGTCCAGCTGGGCCGTCGCCCCGTCGCTCACCGAGACGGCGGTGTTGCGCACCTGGGAGATGTCGCTGTCCACGACGTCCACGCGCGAACCGCGGTCCAGGACGAACAGCGCGTCCGGCACGTCGTGCACCCGGCAGGAGTCCAGCGAGACCCCGGCTCCGTCGCTGATCCAGACGGCCGGATAGTCGCCGGTGCTGTCGTGGATCTCGCAGGAGTCGGCGACGACGCGGGTGCCCGGATCCCACACGGACAGGCCGTTGCGGCCGAAACGGCGGACGGTGGTGCGGCTGAGCGTGAGCACCGAGCGGGAGCGCAGGTCCACCGCGTTCTCGGGGATGTCGTGGATGTCGCAGCCGGCGAGCGTGAGCACGGCGTCCGTGTCGAGGGTGACCCCGTCGGCCGAGGTGCGGTGGACCGCGCAGTCGGTGAGCACGGCCGTGGCCCGGGCGGCGATCTGCACGCCGGCGCCCTTGATCTCGTAGACCTCGCAGCCCAGCGCCTCCAGGCCCGAGCCGTCCCCGGTCACGGCGATCCCGGCGCCCGTGGCGTGGTGGATCCGGCAGCGCTCCAGCCGGGGGCGGCCACCGCCGCGCACGGAAACCCCGGTCTGGCCGGCGGCCACCACCTCGCAGTCGGCGAACACCCCGCCGCCGCCGTCCAGTACGGCGATCCCGATCCCGGCCGGATTCTCCACCGTGCAGCGCCGCACCAGCGGCCGCGCACCGCTGCCGCGGACCTCGATGCCGGCCGCCGACCGGGTGCTCACGCGCAGGTCGGTGAGCTCGGGGGAGCCGTCCTCGACGAGGAGCGCGGGCGCCGTGGGGTCCTGGCCCTCCAGGTGGAGGTCCTGGAGGACGGCCGAGGCGCGCACGGTCAGTGCGATCCCGTCGAGCGGTGCGATCCGCACCGACCCCAGCGAGCCCTCCGGACCGCGCAGGGTCACGGCGTGGTGCAGCACCAGGTTCTCCCGGTACGTGCCCGGCGCGATGGACAGGACGTCGCCGTCGCCCGCCACGGCCAGCGCGGCGGTCAGCGTCGGGTAATCACCGGAGCGGCGACGCCACCGCGAGGAACCGTCGTGCGTCACCTGGACCGTGCCCTGAGCCATGGTGCTGTCGTACCCCCACCCTCGTGTTCCGTAAGTCCACCTGCCGGCCGGAGCCGTGGCCCCGGCGCTCCACCGTAGCGCGCGCGGGGCCGGTGAGTTGCCAGGTCAGCTGCCCGCGCCCGCCCGGCCCCAGTCCGGTCCCGCCGCGGCCCACGCACGGTCCAGCCTGATGTACCGCCGATGCATGAGCCTTCGTACGACCAGTCGGCGAAGCGTCTCGACGAGCGCGGCCATGCCCAGGGCCGCCGCGAGCCCCGCCACGCCCGCGTGGAAACTGGCGGAGGAGGGATCGAGGGGCTGTCCGACGAGCCGGCCGTGCACATCGGTCCATATCCGGAACCGGTCGCCCGGATGAGGCGGTTCCTCCGCGGCCGGCACCGTCCCCTGGTGGCTGCTGCCGTCGGGCGCCGTCCACGACGCGACGATCTGCGTACGCTGCGGGGTCTGGCGCTGCGCCGCCGGATCGGTGGCCGCACCGGGGAGCGGATCCGGGGTCGGCCGGACCACCACCGCCGGTACGAGATGGCGCTCCTCCCGCTGTTCGCGCGCGGCCCGCTGCAGCGTGCCGTCCACCCGCACGCCGGCGGCCCAGCCGATGGCCGGAGCCACCAACAGGACGCACAGCAGCGCCGCGAAGGCCACCCAGGCCTCGAATAGATCCGTCTGGCGGCGCAGCGGATTGCGCCGCCAACGCCACACTCCCATTGCTGTCCGCACGGTCCGGCTCCCCCTACTTGTGCCAGTCTGCGCCTGCCTGCCGTCCCAGCCTCCCGCATGCCCCGGCCACCCGCATTCCGGGACGCGCGAGACGTGTGTCACCCGATCCGGTGCTCACGTCCCGAATGTTCCAACGGGCTGGCGGTGGCGGTTGGTTCCAGGGGGACGCGAGAGCCGCCCGAAGGTGTCATTCCGGGTGGTCTCACCGGCGGGTGGACGTGGTCTCACGGGCGGGTGGACGGGGTCTCACCGGCGCGCGTGGGCGTCCTCACGCCAGGACGCGCACCTCGTCGCCGATCCGCAGCGTCCCCAGCCGCACCGGTACCAGCAGCCGGCCGAAGGCCAGCGACTTCCCGATCCGCCGGTGTCTGGCCAGGGTCTGGAGCGGCTCCTTGCCGCGGATCGCCGTCGTCTGGTCGGTGGTCGTCACGACACAGCGTCCGCACTCGCGCGCCCCGCGGAAGACGGCGTCGCCGATCGCGACGCGCTCCCAGCCGTCCTCGGCCCACGCCTCCGCTCCGGACACCACCACGTTCGGGCGGAACCGGTTCATCGGGAGGGGGCCCTCGCCGGGATGGGATCCCCGGGCGATCAGCGCGTTGAGCGCGTCCAGCGAGGCGAGGGTGGTGATCAGCAGCGGATAGCCGTCCGCGAGGCTCACTGTCTCACCGGGCAGCGCGTACGCGGGATCGACCGGGCGGCGTACGGCCGGGTCGTCCAGGTGCACCAGGTGTGCCGGTACGCCCAGGTACGCGGTGAACCAGTCGGCCGCGGTGTGTGCCGCCGGCGCGGTCTCGATCTTCTTGCCGAAGAGCATCACCGGCTCCAGCGGACCCCGCTCGGGGACCTCCACCGTCAGATCCGGCATGCCCGGCGCCGAGACCTCGAACCCGCCGCCCCCCAGCGGACGGGCCCGTGCCAAGGCCAGCCTCGGCTGCTGGCGTTGGGTGATGACCGTGCCCTCCCCGTCCACCACCGCCCACCTGCGGTCGCCGGACAGACCCCAGGGCTCCACGGCCACCTCGTCGGGTGCCGTCCCCGCCACCGATTTGACGGGATGGACGTGGAGCGCCTGGACACGCAGATTCACCATGGGGAAATACTGCCAGCCGTCCTCACGGACTCCGCGGCGACCTCGTGGAAGAGGGCCGGCCGGCGGCGGCGGTCAGTAACCGCGTCCCTGCGGCTGGTACGGACGTCCGTACGGGTCCTCGAACGAGGCGGCCGGGACGGGCGCGGGCTGCGCCTGCATCGGACGCGGCGCCGCCGGACGCATCGCCTCGTACCCGGTGCCCGCGGCGACCGGGCGGGGCTGCTGCGGCTGGGGCTGCGGAACGTAGCCCGTGCGGGCCGCGAACGCCTGCGGCTGCTGCGGAACGTACGGCACCGGCGCCTGTTGGAGCGGCATCGGCATCGACGCGGGCTGCGGCATCGGGGCCATCTGCTGCATCTGCTGCATGTGCGGCGCCTGCTGGGGCGCGGCCTGCTGCTGGTACGGGTACCCGTACGCCGGGGCCGGTTGTTGTTGCGGGCGGGCGGGCGGCAGAGCTGCCGGCAGGGCGGGCAGCGCGGACGCGAGGGCCGGGAGGTACCCACCGCTCGAGTAGCCGGCGCTCGGCGAGTCGTACGCGGCGGGGACGCGGATCGGAGCGATCTGCGGGGTGCCGCGTTCGGCGACGAGGGAGTCGTAGATAGGGGTGTCCGGGAAGGAGGGCGCGGAGTAGTAACCGCCGCCATAAGTGGAGCGGGGGGAGGTCATGGACCTAAGTTAAGCCCACGACTTCACCGGGTCCAGAGCGAGGTTCCGTCAACACCGCCCTGACCTGCATATTCGCAGGTCAGGGCCACAGCTTTCACTTGACGTTCACGTGCACGTTTTGGCCACTTCCGCCCCGTCTTGCTCCTACTCGTACTCACCGGTTGGGTGTTGCACGAATGTGGCGCCGGCCTCGCGCTGACGAGGAGTCACAACCCCGTGACCTCGGACGACGTGAAGGTGAAGGGCGGAGTCCGGTTTCAGGCGTCGCCGGGGCGGGCATAGGTACGGCCCTTCCATGCCGCTCCGCGCCCGCGGTAGTGCTGCACGGCCGAGTCGACGGTCATCAGGAGGTAGAGCAGCGCGGTCAGCGGGAGCAGCGGTGCGAGGGCCGCCGGCTGGCGGTAGTAGCGCAGCATCGGCAGGTACGTGCCGGCCATCAACAGCCAGGCCAGGCCACCCGCCCAGGCGACGGCCGGCCGACCGGCGGCGAGGCCCGCGAGGAGCGCGGCCGGCGGCACGAGGTACACCAGGACCAGCCCGGCCACCGTCCCGGCCAGCAGGGCGGGGTGATGGCGCAATTGCGCGTAGGCGCTGCGCGAGACCATCCGCCACAGGTCCGCGAGGGAGCTGTACGGGCGCACGCTGTCCACCCGCTCCGCGAGGCCGAGCCAGATCCGGCCGCCGGTGCGCTGGACGGCACGGGCGAGGGAGACGTCGTCGATGACGGCCTGCCGGATCGACTCCGGGACCCCGGCCCGCACGGCCGCCTCGGTGCGCAGCAGGACGCACCCGCCTGCGGCGGCCGCGGTGCGGGCGGCGGGGCGGTTGATCCAGCGGAAGGGGTAGAGCTGCGCGAAGAAGTACACGAAGGCCGGAACGATCAGCCGCTCCCAGACGCTGACGGCACGCAGCCGGGCCATCTGGGAGACCAGGTCGAGGTCGGCCGTCGTCGCGGCGCAGACCAGCTCGCGCAGGCTGTCGGGTGCGTGGGCGATGTCGGCGTCGGTGAGGAGGAGGTAGTCGGGGGCGGGGCCCGGGCCGGAACCCGGGCGGGCATCCGGACCGGAGTTCGGACCGGCACCTGGACCCGAGTCCGGACCGGCATCCGGACCGGAGTTCGGGGTGGCGCCCGTGCCGGAGCGGGCGTGGGCGATGCCGTGGCGCAGCGCCCAGAGCTTGCCGGTCCAGCCCGCGCCGGGCTCGCCGGGGGAGAGGACCGTCAGGGGCAGCCCGCCGGGGTGCGCGTCGGCGAGCCGCCGGGCGAGGCCGGCCGTGCCGTCCGAACTGCCGTCGTCGACCAGGATGACCTCGGCCTCGCCGGGATAGTCCTGCCCGAGGAGCGAGGGCAGGCTGTGCGGCAGCACCTCGGCCTCGTCCCTGGCCGGGACCACGATCGCGACGGACGGCCAGCGGGCGGGGGCGTGCCGGGAGGGCAGGCGCGCATCGGTCCGCCAGAACATGCCTTGGCCGAGGGTGAGCCAGAGCCAGACGGCGAGCGAGGCGCACGCGGCGACGAGGAGGTAACCCATCCCGGCAGTCTGCCGGGAGCGGCACCGCGGGAGGTGCCGGGACACCGGGGTTCGGCGGTCCGGATCGGGACGGGGATACGGGCTCGGTGGTCCGGGGTGGGGACGGGGGGCACGGGTCGCTCGGTCCGGATCGGGGCGGTGCGTGGGTGCGGTGCGCCGGATCCGGACAGGGTTACGGGTTCCGCGTGCTGGATCGGGGCGCGGGTGTGGGGGCACTGGGCCCCCGGCAGGGAGTGCGGGCGCCCGGGGTGCGGGCGACGTCGGGTGGGGGGTCGGCCGGGGGCGTTGCCCCGGGTGAGGTGGGGGGATCGATTAAGGTGACCAAGTGAAGATCGCCCTCATGGACTCCGGTATCGGCCTCCTCGCCGCAGCCGCCGCGCTGCGGCGGCTGCGGCCGGACGCGGAGCTGGTGCTGTCCAGCGACCCCGACGGGATGCCCTGGGGGCCGAGGACTCCGGAGGACCTCACCGGGCGGGCCCTCACCGTGGCGCGGGCCGCCGCCGAGCACCGGCCGGACGCGCTGATCGTCGCCTGCAACACCGCTTCCGTGCACGCCCTGCCCGCCCTGCGCGCCGAGCTGGAGCCGTCGATCCCGGTCATCGGGACCGTACCGGCGATCAAGCCCGCCGCGGCCGCCGGAGGGCGCGTGGCCATCTGGGCCACCCCCGCCACCACCGGCAGCCCCTACCAGCGCGGCCTGATCCGCGACTTCGCCGACGGGGCGCGCGTCACCGAGGTGCCCTGCCCGGGGCTGGCCGACGCCGTCGAATCCGGCGACGAGGCCGCCGTCGTACGGACCGTCGCGGCGGCCGCCGCGCTGACCCCGGCCGACGTCACCGACGTGGTGCTCGGCTGCACCCACTACGAGCTGGTCGAGACCGCCATCCGGGCCGCGCTCGACCGGCGCACCGGCGGTGGCGCGTACGTCTTCCACGGCTCCGCCGAGCCCGTCGCCGTCCAGGCCCTGCGCCGCCTCGGCGCCCGCCCGGAGCCCGGCCTGCCCTACACCGGCGGTCTGACCGTCCTGCTCAGCGGCCGCCCCGGCACGCTCCCCGCGGCCGCCCTCGGGTACACCGAAGGCCGCCTGCTGGCCGGGCGGAGCGCCGGTGTGGGGGAAACGGTCGGGGGATCCCTCCAGGGCTGACCCGCCCCGAGGGCGCGGTGCCGGGCGCCGCGGGCCCGGCAAGGTCCGAAAGGGACGGCCTGGGCCGGTCGCGCGGCACGGGAGCCCGACGGTTCCGCGCCCGCCGTGCGGTACCTACGCCCCCCGGGCGGCGGAGGCCGCCCCGGCCGTCGCGAGGCGCCGGGCCAGTTCCCGTAGCCCGGCGGCGTCCAGCACCTGGTCTCCGAAGCCCGGCAGGGGTACGTGCAGCGGAGCCGTCCAGGACTCCGGGACCGCCGCCGCCCCGTACCGGGCCCCGGCCAGGGTGCCGGTCACCGCCGCCACCGTGTCGGTGTCGCCGCCCAGGTCGACGGCGGCCCGTACGGCCTGCGCGAAGCCCGTCGTGGTGCGCAGCGCCCACACCGCCGAGCCCAGGCAGGGCCACACCGCCCCGTTGAACTCGGTGGCCAGGTCCGGATGCCAGTCCGGAGCCAGGACCCGGGCGTACCGCTCGCGGTGGTCGGGGTGCACCTGCTCCAGGGTCGCGGGCAGCGCGCCGATCGGGTCGCCGCCGTCCAGGGCCACGCGTACGAGTTCGTGCAGGACGGCCGTCCCTTCCCAGGCGGCGCGGTCCCCGTGGGTGAGCGCCGCGATCCGCCGGGCGGCGTCCATGGTCGCGTCCCGCCCGGCGGGGGCGAAGTACACCGCGGAGGTCGAGGCGCGCATCAGGGAACCGTTGCCCGCCGCACGCGCGTTGGCCTGTAAGTGCAGGGCGGCGGCCATGTCCCACGGGTCGCCGCTGGTCAGGACGATCTCCGTCTGGAGTCCGATGTCCTTGGGGTCCGCGGCCGCCCAGCGCCGGAACCGGTCGAAGACGTCGGGGAGTTCCAGTCCGTCGCACTCCAGCAGGGATGCGCCGACCAGCAGTGCCATCTGCGTGTCGTCGGTGGCCTCGCCGGGATCCCAGCCCCCGCCCCCGCGCATCTCCTCGCCGCGGGCACCCAGTTGCCCGGACGGCCCGAACTCGTAGGGAGCGCCGAGCGCGTCCCCGGCCGCGGATCCGAGCACGGCGCCGACGGCACGGTCGATCCGGTCGGTCACCGACCCTCCTCCTCGGCTGCCGGGCCTGCGCGGTCCAGCAGACCGCGTGCGAAGGCGTCCAGGTCGTCCAGCCCGGCCGCGGCCAGGGTGGCCGGGGCTCCCGTCAGGAGGTGGAGTACGGCTCCGTGCAGGGCGAGGGTCAGCGCGCGGGCCTGCTCCGGACCGGCCGGCAGTCCGGCGGCGGCCAGCAGCTGTCCGAACGCCGCGAAGTCCGCCGCCGCGATCGGGTCCAGCAGTGCGGCCAGCCACGGCCGACGGGTGGCCTCCGCCTGGAGCTCCATGTACGCCACGACGCGCGGCCGGCCGGCTCCGGCCGTATCGCGGAGCAGTCCGGCGAGCAGCGCGGCCGCTCCGGCCCGGTCGCGGGGACCGGGCCCGGGCCCGGCGAGTCGGGCGGCGAGTTCCCGGTACTGCTCCAGGCAGCGCTCGGCGACCGCGCGCAGCAGTTCCTCGCGGGTCGGGAAGTAGTTCTTGGTGGTGCCGAGCGGCACGGCGGCCGCCGCGTCGACGGCCCGGTGCGTCAGGCCCCGCCCGCCCGCCTCGGAGAGCACCGCGATGGCCGCGTCGCGCAGCCGGTCCCTTCGGTCCTGGTTCACCTTGTCAGCTTAACCACAACCGTGGTACCACAACTGGGGCACCACAGATGTGGTGGTTCGGTGGGAGCGGTTCGAACGGGGGGTGCGCCATGGGCGTGCGCGCGGAGCGCAGGGGCAGGGGCAAGGTCGCGGAGAAGGGCTCCGCCGTGGTCGTCGGTGCCGGGGTCGGCGGTCTGGCCACCGCCATCGGCCTGCGGCGGGCCGGGTGGGAGGTGGCCGTCCTGGAGCGCCGGGCCGAGCCGGACCGGTACGGAACCGCCTTCGGCATCCACCCCACGGCCCAGACGGCCCTCGACCGGCTCGGCCTGGGTGACGCGCTCCGGGCGAGCGCGGTCCCGTACCGCTCCGCGCAGATCCGGCGCCCCGACGGCCGGGTGTTGGCCGCGCTCCCGCTGGAGCGGATCGAACGCAAGGCGGGTCGCCCCGAACTCCTCATCTCACGGCCCTACTTGATGGACGCGCTGCACGCCGAGCTGATCCGGCTCGGCGGCACGGAGATCGCGTACGGCCGGGCCTACGGGCCCGCGGCCGCGCGGGGCACGGACCGCCTCACGGGCACGGACCGCCTCACGGGCGCCGGGCGCCTCACCGGCACGGACCGGCCCACGGGCGCCGACCTCCTCACCGGCGCCGACCCCTTCACCGGCGCCGACCTCCTCGTCGGCGCCGACGGGATCAACAGCGCCGTCCGCGCCGCCCGCTTCGTGGGCGGGAGCCGGCCGCGGGAGCTCGGCACCACGGCGTGGATCGGCACCGCCGGTTTCGAGACCGGCGTCTACGGCGAGACCTGGGGCCGGGGGCGCTTTTTCGGGATGACCCCGGTCGAACCCGGGCGCACCAACTGGTACGCCACCGTTCCCGAGGCCACCACGGCCGAGGAACTGCGGGCCGCCTTCGCCGACTGGCACGACCCGATCCCGCGGGTGCTCGCCGACACCGACCCGCAGACCTGGATCCGCTACCGGATGCGCCACCTCCACCCGGCGCTGCCCTCCTTCACCCGCACGGGCGGGCCCGGACCGGTCGCGCTCGTCGGTGACGCGGCCCACGCTATGACCCCGAACCTCGGCCAGGGCGCCTGCACCGCGCTGCTCGACGCGGAGGCCCTCACCCGGGCCGTCGCCGCCCACGGCCCCGGTGGCCTGCCCGCCGCCCTGCGCGCGTACGACGGCGAGCGCCGCCGCAGTGCCCAGCGGATGGCCTTCGGCTCCCGAACCCTGCACCGCTTCATGACCGTCCGCCGACCGGGCCTGCGCGACGCACTCGTCGGCCTGCTGCCCGCTTAGCCCACCCCCGTTAGCCCACCCCGGTGAGCCCGCCCCGGCCGGGCGGTCCCGGCACGCGCCCTTCGCGTCACGAGGTCGGTGGCAGCCCTGCGGAACGTGAGTACGCTGCTACACATGACGGGTCACCCACCGGGGCCGCTCTGGACGGGCCGGGCCTCCAACCGTGTGCAGTGGCTGCTCGCCGGTGCCGGTGCGGCCTTCCTGGCGCTCGGGATCGAGATCGCCGTCGACTACGCCTGGGACGCCGGTATCGTCGCGCTGCTCATGGCGGTGGTCGGCTGTCTCGCCGCGGGCCTGCTCATCCTCTTCGGCACCCTCGCCTTCGTGCACGCCGCCGTCACCGTCGACGCCGAGGCCGTCGAGGTCCGCTGCGGGCACATCGGGCTGCCGCGCCGCAGGATCCGGCTCACGGAGGTGGAGGCCGCCGAGTACGTGCCCCGGATCACCCCGCAGCAGTGGGGCGGCTGGGGCTACCGCTGGCGGCCCGAGCGCGGGACCGCCGTCATCGTCCGCCGCGGCGAGGGCCTGGAGCTCCGGCTCGGCGACGGCAAGCTGTTCACCGTCACGGTCGACGACGCGGAGAACGCGGTCCGTGTGATCCGCACCCATCTGCGTGCCCTGGCCCACTGACTCCGCCACCTGCACAGCGTGGGGACGTACACTCCGCCAGATGAGCAGCAGTGCGACCCGCGCGGCCGGGAAAGATGCCGGGAACGACCAAGGGCAGGTGCCGGTGCCGGAGCCCGTGGCGGGGTCGCCCGTGCGGCGGTGGACCGGCCGGCTCGCACGGCCCGCCTGCGCCGTCCTCTCCGGACTGCTCCTCTACCTCAGCTTCCCGCCCCGCCCCCTGTGGTGGCTGGCCCCCTTCGCCCTCGCCCTGCTCGGCTGGTGCCTGTACGGGCGCCGCGCGCGGGCCGGCTTCGGCCTCGGCGTGCTCCACGGCCTCGGCTTCCTGCTGCCGCTGCTCGTCTGGACCGGCGAGGGCGTCGGCCCGGTCCCGTGGCTGGCGCTCGTCACCCTCGAATCCCTGCTGATCGGCCTCACCACCCTCGGCATCGCCCTCGTCAGCCGGCTCCCCGGCTGGCCGCTGTGGGGCGCCGCCGTCTGGATCTCCGGCGAGGCGCTGCGCGCCCGGGCCCCCTTCGGCGGTTTCTCCTGGGGCAAGCTCGCCTTCGGCCAGCCCGACGGGGTCTTCCTGCCGCTGGCCGCCCTCGGCGGCACCCCGCTGCTCTCCTTCGCCGTGGCCCTGTGCGGATTCGGGCTGTACGAGGTGGTGCGCGTCGGCGCCGACACCCGCCGGGCCACCGCCGCCCTGCTCGCCGCCACCGCCGTCGCCGCCCCGCTCGCCGGGGCGCTGGCCGCCCGGCCGCTCGTCTCGGACGCCGCCGAGGACGGCACGGTGACGGCCGCCGTCATCCAGGGCAACGTCCCGCGCGCCGGATTCGACTTCAACGCCCAGCGCCGCCAGGTCCTGGACAACCACGCCAACCGCACCATCCAGCTCGCCGAGGACATCAAGCTCGGCAAGGTCGCGAAACCGGACTTCGTCGTCTGGCCGGAGAACTCCTCCGACATCGACCCGTACGCCGAGCCCGACGCGTACGCCGTCATCGACAACGCGGTGAAGACCATCGGGGTGCCCGTCGCCATCGGCTCCGTGCTGGCACCGGAGACCGGCCCGCTGCGCAACACGATGATCCTGTGGGACCCGGTCAAGGGCCCCGTCGACACCTACGACAAGCGCAAGATCCAGCCCTTCGGCGAGCGCATCCCGATGCGCTCCTTCGTCCGGCTCTTCTCCTCCGACGTGGACCGGGTGCGGCGCGACTTCGGCCCCGGCAAGGAGCCCGGGGTCTTCGACATGGCGGGCAGCGGGGTCGGCATGGTCACCTGCTACGAGGCCGCCTTCGACGACGCGGTCCGCTCCACCGTCCGGGCCGGAGCCCAGGTCATCGCCGTGCCCAGCAACAACGCCACCTTCGGCCGCACCGAGATGACCTACCAGCAGCTCGCCATGGACCGGGTGCGGGCCGTGGAGCACAGCCGGACGGTCCTGGTGCCGGTCACCAGCGGGGTCAGCGCCGTGATCCGTCCCGACGGCAGGATCGTGCAGCAGACGAAGATGTTCACGGCCGACGCCCTGGTCGCGGAGATCCCGCTGCGCTCCACGCAGACCCCGGCCACCCGCTTCGGCCCGCTCGCCGAGTACCTCCTGCTGGCCGTGGCCGTGGCCGCGGCCGGACTCGGCTGGTCGTTCGCACGCCGGATGCGCAGGGCCTCGTAGGGTCGGGGCATGACCACACCTGACTTCATCCGCACCCTGCGCGCCACCGCCGGGCACCAGTTGCTGCTGCTGCCCGGGGTGACCGCCGTCGTCGTCGACGACCTGGGGCGGGTCCTGCTGGGCCGGCGCGCCGACACCGGCCGCTGGTCGGTGGTCGGCGGGATCGCGGAGCCCGGGGAGCAGCCGGCCGACACGGCGGTGCGCGAGGTGTACGAGGAGACGGGGGTGCAGTGCGTACCCGAGCGGGTGGTGCTGGTGCAGATGCTCCCGCCGATCACCTACCCGAACGGGGACGTCTGCCAGTTCCAGGACATCACCTTCCGCTGCCGGGCCACGGGCGGGCGGGCGCGGGTCAACGACAACGAGTCGCTGGAGGTGGCCTGGTTCGAACCGGACGCGCTGCCGGAGCCGCTGGAGTCCTTCGCGGTGGACCGGATCCACCAGGCGCTCAAGGACGAGCCGACCTGGTTCGCTCAGCCGTTGTCGGACGCCTCGCGGTAGAGCTCCACCGCCTGGTCGCCCATGACCGCACTGTACGAGACCTCCGGCACGGTCCCGCCGCCCTCGTAACCCCCGAGGACGCCCGCCAGGGCGCCGCCGACGAGCCAGGGGCTGCCGCTGGTGCCGCCGCTGAGGTCCGGGCACTCGATGCGGCGCTGGGTCTCGGAGAACAGGGTCGTCGCGTTGGCGCAGTACAGCGGGGACTCGTCGCCGCTCGGGTAGCCCACGACGGAGACCGTGGCGTCGGCGGGCTGCTGGGCGGCCACGGGGAAGCCCCCGACCACGTCCTCGATCCGCCGGTCGGCCGCCTCCCCGCTGGCCGCCTGCCCGCCGTCCGCCGGGGTCACCGTCGCGAAGGCGATGTCCTCGTCGGGGTCCTCGCCGTCCGTCCAGCCCGGAGCCACGTACGTGCCGGTCAGCTTCCACAGACCGTACGGGGCCTCGCCGTCGCGGTAGCCCGGGGCGAAGTACGTGGTGTCCGGGCTGCCCAGGCAGTGCGCGGCGGTGACGATCACGTCCCGGTCCTGGCTGCGCACCACGGACGCCGTGCAGAAGTGGCCGCCGTCGAGGCCGTCCGCGAAGAGCGCACCGACCCGGCCTGCCGTGGCGTCGGCCGGGGCCGTGACCGTGACGCCGAGCGGCGGTTCGGCCGAGGCGTCGGGGACGTCGACGCTGAGCAGGGCCGTCATGGCGGCCAGGGCGAGCAGGATCCGTGCAGCGCGCCGGCCACGGGCACGGGCGCGGGAGCGGCGGTCCGGTCGGGAGGGGAGGCACTGGATCATGTTCCGAGCCTCACGCGCGAACCTGTGGCCGGAGCCGGGGAATCCGTATGAATCCGCTGTGAATCGGCGAGCCGAGGACGCCGGGGCGGAAGGCGCAGCGAAGGGCGGGGAGGCATGCAAGGAGGCGGGCCCGCCGACCGGATGGCCCCCGCCGGTTGGCCGCGGGCGCAGGGATGTGAGGTAGTCGGGGACATGGGGCAGCCGGCGGAAGCAGGCCCCCCGAGGCGGAGGGCGCAGCGTGCGGGTACTCAGCTCGGCCGTCGGGTTCCTCGTGGTCCTCGGCACCTTCGTGTCGGTCACCCAAGCCCTGGTGACGCCGCGGGCCATGCGCTCCAAGCTGCCGCGGATCGTGCGCGTCCTGATCCGCGCCCCGTACCAGCTCGTCGCCGACCGGATGCCCACCGAACGGCTCAAGGACCGCGTCCTGGCCCCCGCCGCACCGGTCGCGATGCTGTTCCTGCTGGTGATCTGGCTGCTGCTGTTCCTCCTCGGCTACGGGCTCCTGGAACACGGCGTCTCCGGCATGCCGCTCACCGTCGCCCTGCGCGAGGCCGGCTCCTCCGTCCTCACCCTCGGCTTCGCCAGCGTCGACCGCGGCCAGCTGACCGCCGTGGACTTCTGTGCCGCGGCCACCGGCCCCATCGTCATCGGCCTCCAGATCGGCTACCTCCCGACCCTCTACGCCGCCTACGCCCGCCGCGAAGCCGAGGTCAGCCTGCTGCGCATCCGCGGCGGCGTACCGTCCTGGGGGCCGCAGCTGCTGGCCCGCCACGCCCAGGTCGACCTGGTGGACACCCTGCCCGACCTGTTCCGGGACTGGGAGCGCTGGTCCGCGGAAGTCAGCGAGAGCCACACCAACCACCCCGGGCTGATCCACTTCCGCTCACCGAGCTGGGAGCGGAACTGGCTGGTCAGCCTCCTCGCCGTGCTGGACGCCGCCGCGCTCCACCTGGCCTTCAACCCCGGCGCGCCGCAGACCCAGATGCGCGTGACCCTGCGCGCGGGCTTCAACTGCCTGCGCGACCTCGCCCACGAGGAGGGCATCGCCTACGACCCCGATCCGCTGCCCGAGGACCCCATCGAGCTGACCTACGAGGAGTTCCTCGAGGGCGTCGTACGGATGCGCGAGCGCGGGGTGGTCATGGCGCGCGACCCGGAGCAGGCCTGGCCGCACTTCCGCGGCTGGCGCGTCAACTACGAGGCCGTGGCCTACGCCCTCGCCTACCGCATCGACGCGGTGCCCGCACCGTGGTCCGGACCCCGCCGCCGGGGCGGCGGCCCCGTCGAGGTCCCCACCCCGGTGGACCGCAAGCCGGCGGACGGATAGCCGGGGCCGGGCGGGCCGTCCGGCTCAGCCGCGCCGCTCGTACACCGTCACCCGGCGGCCGCGGACCTGCCGGTCCTCCACCACGGTGAACTCCGCCCGCAGGACCGCCGCTTTGGCCCGGTCCGCCGCGGAGCTCGGGGCCTTGGCCCCCTTCCCCGAGTCCGACACCAGGAGGACCCGCCGCTGCCGGCGCAGGGCCGCCGAGATCCGTGCCGGGTCGGCCTCCTCGCCCTTCAAGGTCCCCGACTCCGCGGGGCCCCGGGAGAGCGCGATGTCCTTCAGGCCGGCGAACGCCCCGGGCGAGACCAGGGCCGTGTCCCGCCGGGCCGCCGGGACGAACAGCACCGCGTCGCCGTCCCGCTTCAGCGCGGCCACCTCGCCGGCCACCGCCAGGACGTCGTCCACCCGGCTGGCCGGAGACCTGTCGGCCAGGGCCACGGGCAGCAGGGCCACCGCCGAGGCCGCGACCACCACGGGCACGAGTGCCCCCGACGCCCTCGGGTACCGGGGCGCGAGGGCCCGTACGGCCGCGCCCAGCGCCGCGCCGATCAGCAGGGCGAGCCCCAGCATGGAGAACAGCACGTACCGGTCCAGGAACAGCGGCTGGACCAGGGAGGCGGCGGCCAGCCCCAGCAGGGGCACCGCCAGCAGCGGCAGTCCGACCGAGGCCGCCGTCAGCCGGGCCGGCAGGCCGGTGCGCAGACCGCCCGCGCGGTCCGCCCACGCACCCAGCGCGCCCACCGCCAGCAGGACGCCCGGGCCGATCAGCATGTGCCAGGTCAGCGGCGGTATCCAGGAGACCTGCCCGGACTGGGTCCGGCTGAACAGGATCAACGGCAGCGCCCCCGCCACGGCCGCCGCCGAGGCGAACAGCCAGGGCACCACGACACCGCGCCGGGCGCGCGCCCACCCCAGGGTCACCGCATGGGCGGGCAGGATCAGCAGGGAGAACCAGTTCAGCAGGGCGCAGACCAGCACGAGAGCCCCGTACGCCGTCCAGCGCGGCCCGGCCCGCCGCCCGGGAGTCCCGGTGCCCGCGATCAGCGAGACGAGCAGCACGGTCGACAGTCCGGCCCCGCCCGCGATCAGCGCGTACGACCGGCCCTCCTGGAGCTGGAACTGCACGGCCGGCAGCAGCCCGAGGGCCAGCCCGCCGCCCAGCCCCGCCCACGGGCCCGCCAGCCGGCGCCCGATCAGCGCCACACATCCGGCGGCGACCGCAACGCCCAGCACCGAGGGCAGGCGCAGGGTGGTCGTGCTCGCCCCGAACACCTCGAAGAGCAGGTGCATCAGCAGGTAGTACAGGCCGTGGACGGCGTCCACGTTGCCGAGCAGGTGCCAGATCTCACCGGGGGAGCGCTCCGCCACCTGCCAGGTCGCGGCCTCGTCCCGCCACACGCTGTGCTGCCGGGAGAGCCCCCACAACCCGAACGACAGGGTCCAGAGGACCGGCACCAGCCACACGAGGTACGGCCGTCGGATACCGGTGGATATGTGGGAACTCATGAAAGCGTGCGAATCCTCGGGCGGCTGTTCGGGCGGAAGGCACCAGTCTATGGACGATACGGAGGGTTCCCGGACCGGCTGTTGTGCACGACGGAGCGTGATCAAGCGGGCCGCTCGCCCCTAGCCTCGCGGCAGCACGGTGCGCCACAGGCACCCGGCAGGCACGCAGGAGCACGAACGAGGGGCGGTACCCGGTGAACTGGCTGATCCACGACTACCGCGAGAGCGATCTCGCGGCCGTTGTCCATCTGATCGACACCACGGCCGAACTCGGCCAGGAGTCGGTCTTCTCACTCGCCGAATGCATCGGCGCCCTCACCGACCGGCAGCCCTGCGTGGTCGCCGTCCACCAGGGCGTCCCCATCGGCGCCGCCCTCGCCAGCGTCACCGGCGAACGCGCCTGGGTCATGCGCATCGCCATCGCCGCCGGCTGGCGCGGCCGCGGCCTGGCCAGCGCACTGCTCGTGGAGCTGGAGCGACGGCTGATCGCCGCCCACGTCGGGCGCATCGCCTACGTCCTGCCCGAGGAGGACCTGCTCGGAGAGGGACTGCTCAACGCCGGCTACACCCGCCAGCCCGCCGTCGCCTACTTCGAGAAGACCGAGCCGCTGCACGGTCCCGCCGCCGGTCTCCTGGACGACCTCGGCGGCCGCTTCCTGCCGAGCGACCTGTGGGCCAAGGTCGCCGGCATGGAGACCGAGAAGGACCTCATCGAGCGGCGCGTGGTGCTGCCGCTCGCCGAGCCCGAGCGGGCCGCCGCACACGGGGTGCGGCCGCCGCGCGCCATCACCCTCTTCGGCCCGCCCGGCACCGGGAAGACCACCTTCGCCCGGGCCATCGCCTCCCGGCTCGGCTGGCCCTTCGTGGAACTGCTGCCCTCCCGCCTCGCCGACGAGGGCAACCTCGCGACCGCGCTGCGCGACGCGTTCGCCCGGATCGCCGAACTGGAACGGGTGCTCGTCTTCATCGACGAGGTCGAGGAGATCGCGCCCGTACGCACCGAGCCCGCCCAGCCCGGCGGGATCCACGGCGTGACCAACGAGCTGCTCAAGCTGATACCCGGCTTCCGCGAGGGCGACGAACGGCTGCTGGTCTGCGCGACCAACTCCATCCGCTCCCTCGACCCGGCCTTCCTGCGCCCCGGCCGCTTCGACTACCTGATCCCGATCGGCACCCCGGACCAGGGCGCCCGCGCCGCGATCTGGGCCCGGTACACGGCGGGCCGCCCCGATGTGGACGTGGCGGCGCTGGTGGCGGCGAGCGAGCTGTTCACCCCTGCCGACATCGAGCACGCGGCGCGGATCGCGGCGCAGGTGTCCTTCGAGCGGGACCTGGAGGCGGTGGGCGCGCGCGGCGCGGCGGCGGCCCAGCTGGGCGCGAGCACGGAGGACTACCTGGCGGCGGTGGCGCAGTGCCGGCCGACCGTGACCCCGGCGATGACGGGAGAGTTCGCCGCGGACATCACCGCGCACGCCCGCTTCTGACACAGGAGCGGCACGAGCCGCCTGCCCGCCACGGACGGGAAGGCGAATTGGCCCGCAGCCACTCCCCAAAGCGGCTGCGGGCCTCCCGCGCGGACTTGGCATCCGTGCGGGACGGCCACGTTCCTTTGGGGTGTATCGCCGGCTGGAACGTGGCTGCATCGGTGCGGTGAGGGCCGCATCCCTGATGCCCTCGCCAACACATTCGAGTCAACCAGGGGCGGGGGTGGCGGCGCCTCGGCCGCACGGCCCCGATCGCCCCGGCCGGAAGGACCGTTCGGCGGGACGGGGCCGTTGGCCGAAAGGAGGACCGGGGCTAGGGTCGGGTCATGGCCTTCGTCGTCTTCATGACCCTCCCGGGGCTGGCGCTGCTGCTCACGGCCATCGCCTTCCTCGACCTCGCGCTGGAGCGTGCGGGCCGCGCCGGACTGCTGCCCTGGCGCCGGAACGGCCGCAAGGGGCAGGTGTCCTCGACGGGCTTCGAGCAGCTGCACGCGAGCTTCTCGCCCGGCAAGCAGAACGAGCTCAAGGAGCGGCAGAGCGCGCTGGTCCTGCGCGACGACGAGGAGGACGGCGCCCCGCCCCGCTCCCGCGTGGACCTCGACGGCGGGCTCGCGGTGATCCGGCTGCCGGCCGCTGAGGGGATCTACGGGCGGCAGCGGTAGGTGAACTCCGCCGTGGCCGTCCGGCGTACGGGGGAGACGAGCTCCAGTTCGGCCTTCGCGGGATAGGTGCCCGCGCCCTGGAAGGTCCACAGCAGGTGCAGCCGGGCCTCCTTGCGGCCGCTCGGCACCCGCTCGCTGAGCTGCTCCGAGCGCGTGCCGTCACTGCGCAGCCAGCGGTACGTCAGGACCCCCGGCCGCCCGTTGGTCCCTACGACGGCCACCACGTCGGCGGTCCCGTCGCAGCCGGGCCCCCCGGCGCCGGCCGCGTCCGTGGACACCGTCAGGTCCCGGACCTCCAGGGCCGGACCGTAGCGCTGCCAGCCCAGGTAGCACAGGACCCCGATCAGGACCACGGCGGCCAGGGTGTAGCGCCGCCACTCGCCGCGCCGGCGGGGAGCGGCGACGGGGAACAGCGGGAACGGCGCGGGCAGTGCGGCCGTCACCCCGGGCCCGAAGCGCAGGACCGAACCCTCGACCCGGTCCGGCACGGCCCCGACCGGTACGTCGAACCGGGCGGTCGGGCCGGTCCCGTCGGTGCCGCCGACGGGACCGAGCCGCGCGGTCCGCTCCGTCCTCTCGGGCGGTCCCGTGATCCAGTGGCTGCCGAGCACGGTGGCGCTGTAGTCGTCGTCGCCCTGCGGGGCGTGGGGATCGCTCATGCCGGCTTGCACCCCCGGATGTAGACGCTCTGGACGGAACTCTGGTTGGCGGCGGCCGGCTTGGTGGTGGCGCGGACGCTCCAGTAGCAGCCGCCGCCCTGGCCGAAGGTGTGCGTGACGGTCTTCGTCCCGGGGCTCCCGGCCGCGAACTCGAAGCTCTGGCTCCCGTCGGGGACGGTCAGGGCGCCCTTGTCGTCGCCGGTGAACCACTCGACGACCAGGGTGTACGGGCCCGCGCCGTCGCTGTCGACGGAGAAGGACGCCTCGGTGGTGCCCGGGGCCGTCTGCCGGAAGGAGGTGACGTTCACCGCGGAGATCTTGACCTTCGGGGACGGGGAGGGCGTCGGTGTGGGGGTCGCGGACGGGGTCGGCGGCCTGGTCACCGTCCAGCTCGGCTTCGGTGTCGGCGTGGGAGTGGGCGTGGGCATCATGTAGCTCGGCGTCGCCGACGGCGATGCGGACGGCGTGGGCGTGGCCGTCGGGGTCGCCGTCGCCCGGACGGACGGGCTCGGGCCGGGCGTCTTCGTGGCCGGGCCCGGCGCCGAGGCGCTCGACGTCGCGAAGGCGTTGAGCGCCAGCGCGCCGCCCGGCTCGGAGCCCACGGCCTGGTAGCCGAGCACGGCCACCAGCCCGAGCGCGAGCGCCGCTCCCGCCGCGAGCAGCCCGCGCCCGCCCGGGGACCAGCCCGGGGGAGGCGGCGGCAGGACCGTGGTGGCCAGAGCGGTGGCGCCCTGCGCCGGGGCGCCCGCCGAGGGGAACAGCAGCGGCAGCAGGGCCGCCAGCGCGGCCAGCTTGCGCTGTCCGCGTTCCTCCCACTGGGGCCCGTACGCCGCCAGGGCCACCGCCTCCAGTTCCGCGACGAACGCATCGGCGTCCCCGGGCCGTTGCTCGGGGGCCTTCGCCAGTCCCCGCCGGATCAGCGGGCGCACCGGCTCGGGCGCCTCGGTCTCCGGGACCGGAGCCTCGATGTGCTGGACCGCGAGCTCCGCGAAGTTCTGCCCGTCGTAGGGCTTGCGGCCGGTCAGGCACTCGAAGAAGGTCGCCGTCGCCGCGTACACGTCGGCCTCGGGCGACGCCGGCCGGCCCTGCCACTGCTCCGGGGCCATGTACGCGGGGGTGCCCGCCGCCCCGGGCGTCGTGCCCAGGGGGGTCGCGATCCCGAAGTCCACCAGCTTGGAGGTCCCGTTGGCCGCGACCAGGACGTTCGCCGGCTTGTAGTCCCGGTGGACCACACCGGCCCGGTGGGCGTCGGCCAGCCCCAGCAGGGAGCCCTTGAGCAGCACCAGCGCCGCTTCCGGTCCGGTCCGTCCGCACTGCTTCAGCAGGGCGTTCAGCGGGATGCCGTCGACGAGCTCCATGACGATCGCGGCGCCGCCGGGCGCCTCGACGTACTCGTACAGCCCGACCACGTAGGGGGAGCGCAGGGCGCCGAGCAGCTGGGCCTCGGCCCGGAACTCCCGGACGAAGACCGGGTTCTCGAGCATCCGGTCGTTCAGGTACTTCACCGCGACGGCCGTGCCGGTGCCCTCGTGGACCGCGAGGACCACGCGGCCGCTGGCACCCGAACCGAGCTCGCGGACCTCCGAGTAACCGGGAACCGACCACACGCCGTTCATGCCTTCCCCCTTGCCGTGGCGTGACCGCGCCCCGGAGCCGGTCGTTCCATGGACCGGCCATCACCTGGGACACATTTCCGCCACGGCCGGTTCCCTGTCCAGGGGCCGGGCGTCAGGCGGCCGCGGCCCGCGCCCCGATCATGGAGTGCAGCCGGTCGGCCGCCGCCCGTCCGAACTCCGGATCGTTGATGTGCGTGTCGTAGTCGTGGATCCGGGCGGCGCTGCCCCGCAGCCCGTCGCGCAGTGCCGAGAACAGCGCCCCGTCGGCTTCGGGGTCGTGGTAGGGCCCGCCGGGGGCGCCGAGCGTGGACAGTCCGCGCAGGGGTACGCAGACGGCCGTGGGGCCGGTGGCCGCACGGAGTTTGGCAGCGACCCGGCGGCCGAGTTCGGCGCACTCGGCCGCCGTCGTACGGATCACCGTGATCGAGGGGTTGTGGATGCGGACCCGGCGGTACCTGACCCGTTCGGGCAGGCTCTCCATCGGGCCGAACTTCACCATGTCCAGCGCCCCCAGGCTCACCACCTGCGGGATCCCGGCCCGCCCGGCGGCGCTGAGACGGTCGGGCCCGGCGGTGAGGATGCCCCCGCACAGGTCGTCGGCGAGCTCGCTGAGGGTGAGGTCGAGGACACCCGCGAAGATGCCCTGGCCGGCCAGGGTCTCCAGGGTCCGGCCGCCGGTGCCGCTGACGTGGAAGACCAGGACCTCGTAGCCCAGCTCGGTCAGCCGTTCCCGGGCGGCGTCCACGCCGGTCGTGGTCACCCCCGCCATGCTCGCCGCGATCAGCGGCCGGGGCCCCGAGCCAAGCAGGGCCGGCCGGCGCGACTGCGTGGCCGAGCGCGCGAAGGACTCGGCCATCCCCGTCACCGCCGCGACGGCATTGGCCAGGACCGGCGCCGAGATGCTGTTGATCCCCGCGATGTCCACCACGCTGTACATCATCGTGATGTCCGCCGATCCGACGTACGGGGCCACGTCCCCGGACGCCATGGAGGAGACCATCACCTTCGGAACGCCGAGCGGCAGGGCGCGCATCGCCCGAGTGGCGATGGAGGTCCCGCCGCTGCCCCCGATCGCGAGGACTCCGTGCAGCCGGCCCTCGGCGTGCAGGCGTAAGAGGGTCGCTTCCGCGCCCCGGGCCATCGTGGTCACGGCCGCACCCCGGTCGGCGGCCGCGCGCAGTTCGGACAGTTCCGTTCCCGCGGCCCGCGCCACCGCTTCACGCGGTACGTCGGCGGGCACCCGGGGCTCGTTCATGATTCCTGTGTCGACCGTGATCACTTCGACGCCGGTGCGCAGCAGCCTCTCGCGCAACCAGCCGTACTCCACACCCTTGGTGTCCAGGGTTCCCACCAGCACGACGTTCGTCATACGTGCAATGTCCACGCAGGTGGGGTTTGTTGGCAAGTAAAGGTCGGGTCAACCCTCGTTCGCCAGGAGGTCCAACAGCCTTTCCAGGAACGGGATCTGAGACACCACCAGCTTGGTTCTGGCCACCTCGGGAGCGAACCACTCAACCCGGTCCAGCTCGGGGAACTCCTGCGTCCGACCCGACTTCGGCGGCCACTCCATGGTGAAGGTGCCGGGCACCGCGAGGGCCGGATCCAGCTCCGCGCGCACCGCCCAGATGGTCACGAGCTTCCCGCCGATCATCCGCACTTCGCCCAGCGGCAGGTACGGACCCTCCGGCGGGGGCAGGCCGACCTCCTCGGTGAACTCCCGGCGGGCGGCGTCGCGCGGGGTCTCCTCGGGTCCGTACTCGCCCTTCGGGATCGACCAGGCACCCGCGTCACGGCGCTCCCAGAGCGGGCCGCCCATGTGGCCGAGCAGGATCTCCACCCCGGCTCCGGGGTGCCGGCGGAACAGGAGCAGTCCGGCGCTGCGCTTCGCGGTCATGGCCCATCCCTACCCCGTCCCGGCGCGGCTCAGGCAGTACAGCCCCGGGGCCGGGAATCGGAGCCCCCGGCCCGGGCCGGGGGCTCAGTGGTCGTGCGGGCCCTGGCGGTGGACCGGGCCGTGGGCGTCCGCGCAGTGCGTGTCGGCCTGCTCCTCACCGGGGCGGCCGACCGTGAGGAGGGCGTCCTGGGCGTGGTCCACCTGGAGGGTGGTGTGCGTGATCCCGTACTCCTTCGCGAGCAGGGCCTCCAGGTCCCGGCGCACGGCGTGGCAGTCGCCCTCCGGGGCCACCAGCACGTGCGCGGACAGCGCGGCCTGACCGGAGGTGATGGTCCAGATGTGCAGGTCGTGGACCTCCGTGACCGGCGGCTGCCCGACCAGCCGGTCGCCGACCGTGTCCGGGTCCACGTGGGCCGGGGCGGCCTCCAGCAGGATCCGGCCGGACTCGCGGACCAGCCCGTAGCCCGCCTTGACCATCAGGACGACCACGACGAGCGAGGCGATCGAGTCGGCCTGCCGGAAGCCGGTGGTGAGCACGATGAGACCGGCGACGGCGGTGCCGATGAAGGCGAACAGGTCGTTGAGGATGTGCTGGTAGGCGCCCTCGACGGCCAGGGAGGTGCGGTTCGCCTTCGAAATGCACCAGGCCGCCGCGATGTTGACGACGATGCCCGCCAGCGCCGTCACCAGCACCAGCCCGCCCTCCACGGGCGGCGGATCCAGCAGCCGCCGTACGGCCTCGTACGCCAGCCAGACCGCCAGCAGCAGCAGCGTGAGGCCGTTGGCCTGCGCGGAGAGTATCTCCGCGCGCTTGAGGCCGTACGTGAAACCACCGCGCGCCGGCCTGGCCGCCAGCCGCATCGCGATCAGCGCGAGGACGATCGAGACGGCGTCCGTCAGCATGTGCGCGGCGTCGGAGATCAGGGCCAGGGAGTGCGCCAGGACGCCGATGACCACCTCGATGGCCATGAAGCCCGTGATCAGGCCGAGGGCGATGCCGAGCCAGCGCCGGTCCGCGTCGGCGGCGACCCCGTGGCTGTGCCCCGCGTGGCCGTGGCCCGCGTGGCCTTCGTGACCGACGGTGTCGTGGTCGTGGGGCGCGTGGTCGTGCGCGCTCATGGTGTCCCCCGTGGGTCGTGGCGGTCGTGGCGAATCGCTCGCGCGTTCCGCTTCGCCTGAAGTGAAGCGCACCTCGGGAGGATGGGCAAAGGCTGCAACGGGGACCGTTGTCATTACCCATAACGCCTTCCTGACCTGCGGTTATGCCGGTCGCCCGGGATCGTGGGAAAATCGCCCCATGGCCCAGCGCCCCGGTGTGCCGACCGCGCCCGAGCTCCTGCTGGAAACGGACAGGGGTTCCACCGCGATGAGCCCCCGCCGGACGTACCACGTCGGCCGGGACCCCCTCTGCGAGATCTGCCTCGACGACGCCCGCGTCTCCTGGCACCACGCGATCCTGCGTCCGGACGGAGACCACTGGACGCTGGAGGACGAGGACAGCACCAACGGGACGTGGGTCGACGGACACCGCGTCCGCGAGTGGGCGGTCGGCGTCGGCAGCGAACTGCGCTTCGGCAGCGCCGCCGACGGACCGCGGGTCCGCTTCGCCGAACCCGCCGCCGTCCGGCCCTCCTCGGTCTCCCGCCCGGACATGACCAGCACCTTCCGGCGGCCGACCTCGGTCCGCGCGCTGGCCCCCCGGGCCGCCGTCCGCATCGGCCGCGCCCCCGACAACGACTTCGTCATCGACGACCTCGTCGTCTCCCGCCACCACGCCGAACTGCACGCCCGCCCCGACGGCGGGTACGAGATCGCGGACCTCGGCAGCCACAACGGCACCTACCTCAACGGCGCACGCCTCACCGGGGCCGCCGCCATCGGCGAGGGCGACATCGTCGGCATCGGCCACTCCGCCTTCTGCCTGGTCGGCGACCAGCTCCAGGAGTACGTGGACACCGGCGAGGTCTCCCTCGACGTCCAGGACCTGCGCGTGGCCGTCGACAACGGCCGCAAGACCCTCCTCGACGGCGTCTCCTTCCCCGTCGGCGCCACCACCCTGCTCGCGGTGGTCGGCCCCAGCGGCGCCGGCAAGTCCACCCTGCTCGGCGCGCTCACCGGGCTGCGCCCGGCCGACCACGGCACCGTCCTCTACGACGGCCGCGACCTCTACCGGGACTACGCCGAGCTCCGCAGCCGCATCGGCCTCGTCCCGCAGGACGACATCCTGCACGCCCAGCTCACCGTGCGCCGCGCCCTCGCCTACGCCGCCGAGCTGCGCTTCCCCCAGGACACCGCCAAGGCCGAACGGGAGGCCCGGGTCGACGAGGTGATCGGCGAACTCGGCCTCCAGCAACGCGCCGACCAGCCCATCCACAGCCTCTCCGGCGGCCAGCGCAAACGCGTCTCCGTGGCCCTGGAACTGCTGACGAAGCCTTCCCTGCTCTTCCTGGACGAGCCCACCTCCGGGCTCGACCCGGGCATGGACCGCTCGGTGATGAACATGCTGCGCGGCCTCGCCGACGACGGCCGCACGGTCATCGTCGTCACCCACAGCGTGCTCAACCTGAGCGTTTGCGACCGCCTCCTGGTCCTCGCGCCCGGCGGCCGCATCGCCTACTACGGGCCCCCGGACGAGGCGCTCGGCTTCTTCGGCTTCGAGCAGTGGCCCGAGGCCTTCGAAGCCTTCGAGAACGAACGCGAACGCGACTGGGCAGGAGAACACCGCACCTCGCCGCTGTACCGACGCTACGTCGACGTCGCCGGCCGGGCCCCGCTCGCGGGGACCGGCGACAGGGCCGCGGGCACCGCGCCCAAGCCGCCGCCCAAGGCGCAGAGCTGGGGTTCGCAGCTCTCCACGCTGATCCGCCGGTACGCCGCCGTGCTCAGCGCCGACCGCACCTTCCTGATCATCATGGTCGCCCTGCCGTTCGTCATGGGAGCCATGGCCCGGGCCCTGGCCGGCAGCGAACTCAGCCCGGAGACGGCGCTCAACGCCCTGTTCATCCTGTGCGTGGGCGGGGTCCTGACCGGAGCCGCCAACGCGGTGCGCGAACTGGTCAAGGAACGCGTCATCTACCAGCGCGAACGCGCCGTGGGGCTCTCCCGGTCGGCCTATCTGATGTCCAAGGTGGTGGTCCTCGGCGCCATCACCATCGGCCAGGCGGTGGTCCTCACCCTCGTCGGCCTCGCCGGGGTCAAGACCAACGCCCCCGGCGGCAAGGGCCTCTTCCTGCCCCCGCTGATCGAGATCACCCTCGTCGTCGCCCTGCTGTCCGTCACCGCCATGGTGCTCGGCCTGCTGATCTCCGCCCTGGTGAGCAAGGAAGAGGTCACCATGCCGCTGCTGGTCCTGCTCACCATCGTGCAGGTCGTGTTCTGCGGCTCCCTGCTGAAACTCACCGGGGTCCCCGTCATCGAACAGTTCGCCTGGTTCGTGCCGGCCCGCTGGGCCATGGGAGCGATGGCGGCCACCATCGACCTCGGCGCCATCGTGCCCGGCAAGATCACCCAGGACCCGATGTTCGACCACAAGCCCGGCCTGTGGATCACGGAGGTGGCGATGCTCGTCGGACTGGCGGTGCTGTTCGCCGTGCTCGTGGGCCGGGTGCTGCGTCGCCACGAGCCCGCCATCATGCGGAAGTAGCCGCGATGACCAGCCCCGGCCAAGCCGCGGACTTCCGGCCCACCCACATCGTTCCCCAGGACGGACTCCCCGCGTGGGAGACCCCGGACCTGGCCCGCCCGACGGTGGCGCTCGACGCCTTCCTCCCCGTGCGGCTGCTCTCCCGGCGCGGGGAATGGGGGGAGATCCTGTGCGCCAACGGATGGTCCGCCTGGGTGGACGGGCGCCTGCTCCTCGCGGTGCCGCAGCCCCCGCCGACCGGCGGGCGCCCGCTGACCCGGGTCGAGGACCCGCAGCCGCTGCTCACGCGGTGCGCGGAGGAACTGGAACGCTACCGGCGGGCCGTCACCGACCTCGCCTCCGGGCGGCTCGACCCCGAGTCCTTCCGGCGGTCCCTGCGGGGACTGCGCGTCGGCGTCGTCGTCGACGGGGAGTCCGTGTGGCTCTACGACGAGACGGCGGGACGGTGGATGTACGGGGACGGGAGCCGCCTGGCCACCTACGCGGTCGTCGCGGGACCAGGTGCCCCGCCCGCGCCGCAGACGCCGCCGCAGGAAGCCGACACCGAGGGCAGTGGCGACGTACAAGACGCACGGGACGTACGGGACGCACGAGACGCTCCGCACGAGCCCACGAGGATCGTGGACCTGCCCCGGCCGGAGGCGGGCTGATGGGCTCCGATCCGGCCGCGGAGCCGTTCCGCGGGCGGGAGTCCGACCTGCGGGGGCGGCGGATCGCCGGGTACGTGGTGGAGGCCGAGATCGGACGCGGGGGGATGGCGGTCGTCTACCGCGCGCACGACGTACGGCTGGACCGGACGGTCGCCCTGAAGCTCCTCGCGCCCGAACTGGCGCGCAACGACGTCTTCCGGAAGCGGTTCGCGCACGAGTCGAAGGTGGCGGCGGCCATCGACCACCCGCACATCGTGCCCGTCTTCGAGGCGGGGGAGACCGACGGCATGCTGTACATCGCCATGCGGTACGTGCCCGGCCAGGACCTGCGGGCCATGCTGGACCGGACGGGCCCGCTGCCCGTGGAGGCGGCGGCCCGGATCGCCGGCCAGGTCGCCTCGGCCCTGGACGCGGCGCACGCCCACGACCTGGTGCACCGGGACGTGAAGCCCGGCAACATCCTGGTCGCGGGCGGCACCGACAGCGAACACCCCGAGCACGTCTACCTGACCGACTTCGGGCTGACGAAGAAATCGCTGTCGCTGACCGGGTTCACGAGGGTCGGCCAGTTCGTCGGCACCCTGGACTACGTGGCGCCCGAGCAGATCGCCGGGAAACCGGTCGACGGCCGGTGCGACGTCTACAGCCTGGGGTGCGTGGTCTACGAGACCCTGGCCGGCGGCCCGCCCTTCGAGCGCGACGACGACATGGCGCTGCTCTGGGCCCACCAGTACGATCCGCCGCCGGCGGTGTCCTCACGGCGGGACGGCCTTCCGCCGGGGGTGGACGAGGTACTGGCCCGGGCCCTCGCGAAGGCGCCCGAGGACCGGTGGGGGAGCTGCCTGGAGTTCACGGGGGCGCTGCGGCAGGCGGGTGCGGGGGAGGCCGCGGGTGCCGGGATGGCGGCCTTCGTCCGCGCGCCCGACCGCGCGCCGGCCCGGGCAGCCTCCGACGGGCCGCCGCCACCGCCGCCCAGGTGGGCGCTGCCGGTGTTCTAGCCCCGGTCGGCCGGTGAGTGATCGGCCCTGGCCCTGGCCCTAGTCCTGGTCCCGGGAGGGGCCGCACACGACGTGGGCGGTGACCTCGGCGTGGGCGGCCGAGGCGTACCAGCCCTTGCGTCCGTCGGCGTCGACCACGGGGTGGGAGGCCAGGACGGTGTGCCGGAGGGTGCCGTCGCGGCCGTGGTCCCAGTGCGTGGTGGAGTACCCGCCGGACTGCACGGCCGTACCGCGGGGGCAGAACACCCTGCTGACGGACACCGCCTGCGCGGAGGAGTCCTTGCGGCCGGTGGCGCCGGAGAGGAGGCGGGGGCCGGGGCCGGTCGCCTGCGTGGGCAGGGCGGTGGAGAGGGTCAGGGCCAGTGCGGAGAGGGCGATCAGGCCAGCGGCGTGAAGCGGCCGGAACAGGCCTTTGGTCATGTTCACGGAGACGAGCGTGTCATGCGGAAACGATCCCCCGATGAGCCGATTTGCGCCTGTTCACCCGAACGGCTCAACCGGCGGTCGGGGGTGGGCGGCCGGGTTCGCCCCGGCGGCGGCGCGGGAGCAGGGCGCCCAGGAAGCCCGCCACGGCACCCGCGAGGAAGGCGAGCCCGACCGTGCGCCAGAGCAGCGGGCGCAGCTCCACGTTGCCGCTGAGGTCGTCGACGTCGCCGAGGCCCAGCAGGGTGAGGCCGAACTGGGCCTGGATCCGGGCCAGCAGGCAGACCACCAGGGTGGCCAGGGCCAGGGCGACGGCCAGGTGGAGGGCGTGCTGCCAGGGACGGACGTGTGCGGGCGAACGGGCGGCGGCCAGGGCGCCGGCGGCGAGCAGGAGGACGACGGCCAGGGCGACGAGCCACCAGGCCCGGGAGTCCCGCTCGGCGAGCGAGGCCACGTCGATGGTGGACAGGTCCGGGGCCGCCCCGGAGGCCCCGCCGGTGGTGCGCAGCACCTCGTCCAGGACCTGCGGTACGGGCAGCCCGAACGGTCCCTCGGCCTTGCCCTCCCACGCCCCGCCGAAGCCGAGCGTCAGGGCGGGCCAGACCAGGTTGGGCAGGCCCAGCAGGACCACCGCCAGGGTGCGGTCCGCATGCCCCTGGGTGCCCGCCACGGCCAGGCCGACGCCGATCCCGACGACGACGTACGCGAGGAGCAGCGCGACGACGGCGAAGGCCGCGGGCCGTACCGCCGCGTGGAAGCGGACCAGCCCGGTCGGGAGCGGTGCGCGCCGGGACACCAGCAGGGAGACCAGCAACAGGCCCAGGATCCACAGCAGTCCGTAGCCGATGCTGGCGGGGATCGCCGCCTCGAAGCCCACCTTCGGGCCGGCGTCGAGGACTTCGCCGATGTCGCCGAGGACCGAATCGCCGGTGGAGACGGCGAAGTTCTGGCGGGACAGCAGGGCGACGCCGGTCAGCACCGCCAGCCAGAGGAGCACCAAGGGCGCGGCGCGGGCGAGGAGTTCGCGCACGCCCGCCACGGCGCGGTTGTGCAGGGGGCGCAGGAAGAGCCAGCCGGTGGTCAGTGCGCCGGCCAGACTGACGGAGAGGGGGAGTACGGACAGGCTCGTGTCGGCCCCCGCCAGGAAGCCGGCCCCGCCCGTCACGTCGACCGACCCGCCCGCGGCCATCAGGACGACGGCGGCCACGACGTGCGGGAACGCGCCGCCGGGCAGGTCCCCGGCGCCGGCGAGCGCGAGCCCCGCGGCGGCGACGACGGCCATCACCGCGAAGCCTGCGAGGACCGCGACGAGGGCGTCGCGCCAGGCTCGCGCGGCCGGTGCCGTTGGAGGGCTCACCTTGTCACCGTAGGCAGCTCCGCTTGCGGCCACCACCCGGACGGCGCACACAATGGTCGCCAGGAGTGCACGAAATCCGGAGATTTCCGCTGATGCTCCGCAGAAGTTCCATAACGGAACGTCCGCGGAGCACCTACGAGCAGCGACGAGCAGCCGCGGAGCAACGACCGAAGGGTCCGCAGCGGAACGTCCACAGGGGACCGGAACCCCTCCGCCTGGGAAGAAGAGCCCGTGACCACTCAACCCTCCGGCCAGCAGCCGCCGTGGCCGACACAGCCGTCACAGCCGCCCTCGCAGCCGCCGTCGTCGTCGTCCGGGCGCCCCACGGGCCCGCCGTCCGGTCCCCTCTCCGGGGGCCGGGAAGGGCCCCCGCCACCTCCGCCGCCGGCCCCTCCCGGAGGATCCGGGAGCGGGGTGCCCCCCGGGCCCCCCGAGCCCCCGCACAAGCCCTGGTGGCGCTCCGTACCCCGGCTCGCCACCACGATCGTCGCCCTCGCCGCCGCCGTGACCCTGGCCGTCGTCCTGACCAGGCCCAGCGGGAGCGGGGGTACCACCACC
Source organism: Streptomyces sp. NPDC104226 (assembly GCF_055584085.1). Lineage (NCBI taxonomy): Bacteria > Bacillati > Actinomycetota > Actinomycetes > Kitasatosporales > Streptomycetaceae > Streptomyces > Streptomyces sp. NPDC104226. Next base: position 1,096,406 of record NZ_JBVJMS010000001.1, on the reverse strand, counting down.
TCCGCGGGCAACGAGGTCTTCCTGCAGCCCGCGGCGGCCTCCGGGCCCGACCCCTTCACCGAGTCCACCGCCGCCAAGCAGGCCACCGCGCCGCCCGAGTCCCCGCCGCCCTCCACGCCGGGGAAGCCCGAATCGAAGCCACCGGCGAAACCGACGTCGTCCGCGGCGCCCACGACCACCCGCAGCGTCAGCGGCGCCTCGCCCGAGCTGTACGGGGGCACGCCGAACGTGCCCGCCTGTGACGTCGAGAAGCAGATCCGGGTGCTGTCGGCGCAGCCCTCCAAGAACGCCGCCTTCGCCTCGTCGCTCGGCATCCAGCCGACGGCCGTGCCGTCGTACCTGCGCTCGCTCACCCCGGTCCAGCTCCGGGTGGACACCCGGGTCACCAACCACGGCTACGTGGACGGCCGTTCCACCAGCTACCAGTCCGTGCTCCAGGCAGGGACCGCCGTGCTCGTGGACGACCGGGGCGTGCCGCGGGTGCGGTGCGCCTGCGGGAACCCGCTGGGTCCGCCGGTGGCGCTGAAGGCCAACCCGAAGCGGTTCGGACAGCCCTGGACCTCGTACCAGCCCTCGCAGGTCGTGGTCATCGCGCCGTCCGTGACCATCGTGAACAAGTTCGTGATCTACGACTACCGCGACAGCCGCTGGTACGAGCGTGACCGGGGCCACCACCAGGGCCGACACGACCGGCCGATCCCGCCGCCGGTGATCCCGACGCCGATCTTCACCACCCCGCCGCCGTCGCCGACGTTCACGTCGCCGTCCCCGACCTTCACGTCGCCGTCCCCGACCTTCACGTCGCCGTCCCCGACGGTCACTTCCCCGTCCCCGACGTTCACGTCGCCGTCCCCGACGGTCACCTCCCCGTCCCCGACGGTGTCGCCGTCCGAGTCTCCGTCGCAGTCCCCGTCCGAGTCCCCGTCGGAGTCCCCGTCGGTCTCGCCTTCGGAGTCTGCGTCCGAGTCGCCTTCGGAATCGCCGTCGCCGTCACCCTCCGAGTCGCCTTCGGAGTCCGTGTCGGCGTCGGTGACGGGGTCGGAATCGCCTTCGGAGTCCCCCTCCGAGTCGCCGTCCGTCTCGCCCTCCGTCTCGCCGTCCAAGTCGGCCTCCACCTCTCCGTCCGCGAGCCGGACGGCGCCGTCGCCGACCCCGGCGCCCTCGAAGAGCGCGGTGGTGCCGACGCCTTCGAAGAGCGTGGTGGCGCCGGAGCCCCCCGCGGCCTCGACGCGGATCGAGCCGCCGAAGGCGACGCCCCCGCCGCTGATCTCGCAGGAGCCCGAACTCCCGCCGCCGCCCCCGCCGCCGACCCAGGCACCCCCGCCCCCGCCGCCGCCGACCCAGGCGCCCCCGCCGCCGCCCCCGCCGCCCGCTCCGGCCACCTCACTGGTCCAGCCCCCGCCCGTGGGGCCCGGAGACGACACCGACCAGGGTTCGGACGGAGGCCCGGCCGGTAACGGCAACCAGTAGTCCCGCCCGGCACGAAGACCTCCCCGAGGGCCGATGGCCCCCGGGGAGGTCTGGTGCACGCCGTGTCCCAGGCCCTGCGGACGCTGCTAGCGGACGCGGCCGTACATGTTCGGGTTGTACGCGCCGAAGCTGGAGACGCGGACCTGCTTGCCCGGGCGGGGTGCCTCGACGTACTTGCCGTCGCCGAGGTAGACGGCGACGTGGTGGATGCCCGAGGCGCCGCCGTTCGAGGTCCAGAAGACCAGGTCTCCGCGGCGCAGCTCGGAGCGGGAGATCGGGGTGGTGGCCCGGTACTGGTCGGAGGCCACGCGGGGGAGGGTGATGCCCGCGGAGCGGTACGCGGCCTGGACCAGGCCCGAGCAGTCCCAGCCGCGGGGGCCGTTGCCACCCCAGACGTACGGGTCGCCGAGGTGGCTGTTGGCGAAGGAGACGGCGCCCTCCGTGCCCTGGCGGATGGGCGTTCCGGAGGAGCCCGAGGAACCGGACGAGCCGGAGCCTGAGCCGCCGGCGAAGCGCTGGTACTTGTCCTTGTGCTGGGTCCAGCGCCACCAGCCGGTCGCGTCCTTGTACCAGTACTTCGAACCGTCCCAGCCGGCGTGCGCCGGCGCCGGCTCGGCGGACGCGGTGCCCACCCCGGTGCCCACGAGCAGCGTGGCGCCGACGGCCGCGACCACGGCGCCGCGCACGGTGCAGCGACGGCGGGTCGTCGCGGCCGTCGTGCCGCGCGCGCAGCCGTTGCAGTCACAACTGTCGGGTATCTCTTCGGTGAACTCGGGCGTGCGCATGCATGATTCCTTTTCCATCGGGGGTGTGGTCAACGCGCGTCGGCGGCAGGGCCGCGCGCCGTGTAGAAGGCCACGGTCAAGTCCTTGACCAGGGCCTTGCGTTCGTAGTCGTCCAGGCTCACGAGCCCGCGGTCCGACATCCGCTGAACGGTGTCGTCGACGGCGTCGAGCACGGAGGTGAGGACGGAGTCCCGGTGCCGGGCGTCGATCGAGGCGACCCGGCGGCGCTGCATCGCGGCGGCGACCTCGGGGGCGTACTCGACGTGCAGCGGCCGTGCGGAGAAGACCTCGACGCCGACGGCCTTGCACTCGGCGGCGAGCAGCCGGGTCAGCTCGTCGCCGACGGCCTCGGTGTCCCGCAGGGTTTCCCGTCCGTCCGGCTCCGGTCCGAAGGAGTCGGCGGGCATCCGGGAGAGCACCCGGGCGGTCGTGGACTCCACCTGTCCGCGCAGGTAGGTGGTGTGGTCGTCGACCGCCAGCAACGCGCGGGCGGTGTCCGCGACCCGCCATACGACGAGGACGACGGACCGCAGCGCGGTGCCCTCGGAGTCGACGACGCACAGCGGCTCGCTGCGCCAGTGGCGCAGCCGGACGTCGACGCGGGTGTGGCGGGGCAACGGGTTGGACCAGAGGAGGCCGGTACGCCGGATCGTGCCGCGGTAGCGGCCGAACAGGGTCAGCGACCAGGCCTGGCCGGTGCGGCCGCGCCGCAGTCCGCAGAGCACGGCGAGTGCGAGGAGTGCGCAGCACCCGACGACGGCCAGGGGCCAGGCCTCGGCGGGGGAGGAGGAGGGGCGGAGCTCCTCGAACCGTGCGAGGACGGCGGCGCCGCCCGCGGCGAGCGCGGCGGCGAACAGGGCCCACCAGCCGGAACAGGCCCGCGCGGGGTGTTCGGTGAGCTCGGGGTCGAGCGCGGCGGGCAGGGTCCGGCGGCGGTCCGGAGCCGTCGCGGACGGTGGGGCGGGCCGGGGTATCGCCGCTCGGGCGGGGGTCTGCCGAAGGGTGTCCGGGTCCGTCGGCGCGGAGCCGGACCGACGGGGTTCGCCCGGGGCGGCCGGGCCGTCGGGGCCCGCGGTGTTCGGGCCGCGGGAGCCGCTCGGTCCCTCGTCACGGAAGAGCGGCCCGAGGACGAGCGGATCCCGGTACGGACGCACCACCAGGCTCCCGCGCCCGGAGGCCGGACCGGAGCCGGGACCGGAGTCAGAGCCGGGACCGGAGTCAGAGCCGGGACAGGCATCGGTCAGAGGGGTGGATATGTGCCCGTGGGTCCGGGACCCGTCCCCCGCCCTTCCGGCCCCTCCCCTCGGTGTTCCGGCCGGTTCTCCGGTCGTCCTCGGCGCTTGCGACAAGCCACACCCCACACAGCCGTGGGCGTCAACGACCCCTTTCCTCGGGGTTCCTGACGCCAGCAAAGATGATCATGAACGGATCGATCTTCGCGAAATCGTACAAGTCGTCTATTCGGTGAAAGTCACGACAGGCCGGGACTTTCGTCCTTTTTCCCGGCAGGGTCGCGCGCACCGGCACGGACTGGCGAAGAGTGAGACCCTGAAGGTGTGGCCGAAAGGGGAGTGACCCCCCAGGTCGAATGGCCTGCCCGGACGGACACGAGCCTCGCGCTCAACCACATGGGCACCTTCGACTGGGACCTCGACAGCGGGCAGATGTTCCTGGACACCACCGCCCTCGAGGTCCTCGACCTGCGCCCCGAGGAGTTCACGGGCACCCCCGCCGGACTGCGGGCCCGCCTCGCGCCCGGCGAAGAGGCCCGGCTCGACGCGCGGGTCGCCCAGGCGCTGAAGGCCGGCCACAGCCACTACGGGGCCTACGTGCGCAGTCGCGACCGGAAAGGCGCCCCGGGCTGGATCCATGTCCAGGGCCGCATCCTGCGGGACCCGTACGGGCGCCCGTACAGGATCATCGGGATCCTCCGCGATGCCGTCCACGACCCCGGCGAGCCCGGCGCGGCCGGTGAGCGCGACGAGGGCCGGCGCCGCATGACCGGGGTCATCGAGCGGACCACGGCGATCCTGGCGCACGCCCGCACCGTCAACGACGTCACCGACGTCCTCAAGGACCCCGAGGCCCTCGGCCACCTCGGCGCGGTCAGCGTCATGCTCGGCGTGGTCGACGGCGGCCGCATCCACCTGGTCGCCGAGGGGCAGCTCGGGGCGTACGTACCGGAGACCGAGTACACGCGGATCGACGCGCCCCTGCCGCTGAGCGAGGCGGTACGGACCCTGCTCCCGGTCTACCTGGCCTCCCGCGAGGAGTTCCAGCGCCGCTACCCGGACCTGTGGCCGTACATCGAGCCGCTGGCCGTCCGCAGCGGGGTCTACCTGCCGCTGATCGCCCAGGGCCGGCCCGTCGGCGCGCTCGGACTGCTCTACACGCGGGAGGGCGGCTTCGACACCGAGGAGCGCAACGTGCTGATGGCCCTCGGCAGCGGCATCGCGCAGGGCCTCCAGCGGGCCATCCTCTTCGAGCAGGAGCACGACCTCGCCGAGGGCCTCCAGACGGCCATGCTGCCGCGCCGGATCCCGGAGGTGGCGGGCGCGCAGATAGCGGTGCGGTACCGGGCCGCCCGGATGGGGCGGGACATCGGCGGCGACTGGTACGACGTGGTCCCGCTCGGCGAGGGCCGGGTCGGCGTGATGATCGGCGACGTGGAGGGCCACGACACGGATGCGGCCGCCGTCATGGGCCAGCTGCGCATCGCGCTGCGCGCCTACATCGCCGAGGGCCACACGCCCGGCGCGGCCATGGCGCGGGCCGCGGCCTTCCTGAGGGACCTGGAGACGGAACGCTTCGCCACGTGCACGTACGCCGACATCGACCTCACCAGCGGCATGGCCCGGCTGGTCCGTGCCGGGCACCTCGACCCCGTGGTGCGGCGCGGCGACGGCAGCTGCCACCGGGTGCAGGTGGCGGGCGGCCTTCCGCTGGGCCTGCCGGTGCGCGAGCCGGGGGCGCCCCTCGCGGGTACCTCCGGATGCGGTCCGGGTGCGTCCGACGGCGACCCCGGTGCTTCCGGCGCCGCAGGTACGGGATACCCCGTCACCAGCCTCGAACTGCACCCCGGGGACACCCTGCTGCTGTGCACGGACGGCCTGACCGAACGGCCCGGCAGCGACCCCGACACGGGTGTGCGCGAGCTCATGGAGGCGGTCCGGGACGGGCCGGCGGACGTGGAGGAACTCGCCGACCTGCTGTGCGACCTGGTCGGGGACTCGGGCGGCGGGGACGACATGGCCCTGCTCCTGCTGCGCCGGCGCGGCACCCCGCTCCCGCGCGGCGGCGGCCCGCTGCGCCACCGCCTCGCCCCCGGGGACCCGGACGCCCCGGCGATGGCCCGCCACCTGATCCGGGCCGCCGCCGCGGCGTGGGGTGCGTGGGAGCAGGCCGACGAGATCGAGCTCGCGGCGGACGAGCTGATGACCAACGCGCTGGTCCACACGGACGGGGTCGGCAGGATCAGCATGCGGCTGACTCCGGAGGGCCGGATCCGGATCGAGGTGGAGGACACCAGCAGCGCGCTGCCCCGGCGCCGGGAAGCCGACGACTGGGCGGTGTCGGGGCGCGGCCTGATGCTGGTGGACCGGCTCGCGGATGCCTGGGGCGTGGAGCCCCGGGGCACCGGGAAGTGCGTGTGGTGCGAGTTCGCCGTCCAGCCTCCGGCTCCCGGGGACGGTACGGATCCCCTTCTCCCGTCCAGGAAGCCCGGCGCAGCGTAAGGGGTCGGCGGGTTACGGGGCCGGGTGAGGGCGGCCCGGGCCCTGCGCGGCCTTGGCGATCTGCATCGCCGTCAGCCCGCGCACGAAGCGGATCGCGAGGACGGAAGCCGCGAGCAGCAGCACACCGTACCCGGCGGCGGCCGTGGCCGCCGTCGCGAGCCCGGCCGCGTCGTCGGCGCGGCCGTGGAGGAAACCGAAGACGCGGTTGGCGAACAGCGCGGTGATCCACACCAGCCACCACCGGGTGATGGGGGCCGTCGAGACGGACGGGTGGGCTGCATCCGGCCCGTCATGTCCGTCCGGCACGTCCCGCCCGTCCGGCCCGTGCGGGCGGCTGGCGGCCCAGATCTCCTTGGCCGTCTTGTACGGGATGCGGAGGAAGGCGAAGGGCACGAACCAGCCGCCGACGGCCCAGGCCGCGGACTTGGTGACCGCGTCCCGGCCGAGGAGCAGGGCGTTGTGGTGGACGCGGTGGAACCAGGTGACGAACAGGGCCGCGGTGACGATCAGCAGGGGAATCTCCAGGAGGCCCGCCAGGGTCATCAGGGTGTCCGGCAGGGTGCCGCCGTCCTCGGTTCCCGCATCCGGGTAGCTCCCGTCGCGCAGGGCGGAGCCGAGGTACAGGCCGGTTCCGGTCAGGAGCAGGGCGTACAGGCCGCAGAGTGCGAGCAGGGCGGTCGTCGCCTTCGCGAGGCCCCCGGGCGGGCGCAGGGCGAGGGGCTCCGGGGCGAAGTCCGGCACCGGCTCGTCGACGGGCTGCGGTGAGCCGGTCGCGCTGAAAGACATGAGGTCGTACCCCCGGGAACAGGTGACATGCGGAGAAGGCCCGCCGGCCCGCCGCCATGTGGTCACGGTCGAAGATGTGGCGGGGCCAAGCTTTCAGACCGCACCTTTGGATGACTTGGATCGCCGGGACCTTCCCGGGGCCGGGGCCGGGGCCAGGACCGGGGGCGAGGCCGGTGCCGGGTGCGGGCGAATGGCTGATCGTCACCGGACTCGCGCTGTGTTCGTGTGCTCATATGCATGGGGCTGGCCGATCCTGCCTGGATGTCCCCCCTGCGCCCGCTGTTCCCCGTCGTGCTCCCGGCCCTGCTCGCCGTGCTGCTCGTGGCCCCGGCGCCCTCGCCGGCCCGGGCTTCCGGGCACGGTGAGGGCGAGGGGATCGAGACGGCCCGTACCGCCCGGCAGATCGCCCCCGGGGTGCGGCTGGAGTCGTACGACCGGCTCGAAGCCGACCGGTGGCTGCGCATCGACGAACTCGACGTGCAGTTGGCGGGTACGGGTACAGGCACGGGCGGCGCGGGTTCGGGTGTGCGCGTGGAGTACCTCGGCGGCCGCGGGCTCGCCACCGTCCCGGACTCCGCCGCCCGCCACCCCGCCGGGCCGGGCCGCCGCGTGGTCGCCGCGGTGAACGGCGACTTCTTCGACATCCGGGGTACGGGCGCCCCGCTCGGCCCCGGCATCGGCGCCGGACGGCTGCTGCACGCCGCTTCGCCCGGCGCAGGACAGGCCGTCGGATTCGGCGTCGGCGGGCCGGGCCGGGTGCTCCGCCTGGTCCTCGACGGGAGCGTCACCCTGCCCGGGGGCGCGGTCCGCCCGCTCGCCGGTTTCAACACCGCGCGGCCGCCCGCCGAGGGTTTCGCCGCCTACACCGCCGACTGGCCGGGGGACGCACTCCCCGCGTCCGGACCGGCGGTGGAGCTGCGGGACGGCCGGGTCGCGGCCGTGCGCGCGGCGGTACGCCGTCCCGCGCGCCGGGAGCGCCCCGCACCCGGAACCACCCTGCTCGTCGCGGCCGGCACGGCGGCGCCGGAACTCGCCGCCCTGCGCCGCGGGGACGCCGTCACCGTGGCGGCCCGGCCCGTGCCGGTCGGGGGCGGGCCGCTCCCGGCCAGCGCGGTCGGCGGCCGGGAGGCGCTCGTGGTGGCCGGGGTCCCGCAGAACCACGACGGCGAGCCGAACAACGCGGCCGCGCCGCGCACCGCCGTCGGCTTCTCCCGCGACGGCCGCCGGGCCCGCCTGGTCACCGTCGACGGCCGCCAGCGCGACAGCGGAGGCCTGACCCTGACGGCGCTCGGCCGGCTGATGCACCGACTCGGCGCCCACGAGGCCCTCAACCTGGACGGCGGCGGCTCCTCGACCCTGCTCGCGGCGCTGACCGGGGAGTCGGCCCTGACCGTGGAGAACTCCCCGTCCGACGGCCGCCGCCGCCCGGTCCCCAACGGCCTGGTCCTGACCGCCCCGGCCGGCCCCGGGCGCGCCACCGGCTACCGGATCGAGCCCGTCGGCGGCGCGGCGCGCGCCTTCCCCGGCCTGACCCGGACCCTCCGGGCCACCCCCTACGACGCCCAACTCGGCCCAGTGGCCGCGCAGTCGGCGTCTCCGGGATGGTCCCTCCCGGCGGGCCGGGGCCGGATCGATGCGGGCGGCGCCCTGCGTGCGTCGGGCCCCGGCCCGGTCGAGGTGCGGGCCGGCCTCGGCGCGGCGAGCGGGGCGCTCCGCCTCGACGTGCTCGGGGAGCCGACGCGGGTCCGGGCCGTGCCGGAGCGGATCGGGTTCGCGGAGGAAGGGGAGACCGCGCGCTTCGTCCTGACCGGGTACGACGCGCAGGGCGCCGCCGCGGTGGTCGAACCCCGGGACGCGGAGCTCGACTTCGACCGGTCCCGGTGGCAGGTGGCCGACGACGGGCACGGCGGTTTCACGGTGACCGCCCGGGTCCCGAAGGCGACGGGCGAGTTGCGCGCCACGGTGCGCGGGATGCAGGCCCGGCTGGCCCTCGGGGTGGGCCTGTCGGACGTGCGCCTCGCGGACCTGGAGGACGCCGCCCGCTGGACCGGTTCCGGCGCCGCGCCCGGGGAGGGCCGGCCCGGCCGGGGACTCGCCCTCGCACCGCCCGCCGGGGGGACCGCCGCCGCGACCCCGCCCCACCCCCTCCGGGTCCCCGAACTGGCACGCTCGCTGTCCCTCTGGGTGCACGGCGACGGTTCCGGGGCCCGGCCCGCGGTGGAACTCGCCGACGGCGAGGGGGCCGCCGTCACCCTGCGCGGGCCCGCCGTGGACTGGACCGGCTGGCGGCAGATCGACCTGCCGCTCCCGGCGATGGCGGAGCGCCCGTTCTCCGTGACCCGGCTCGCGGCCACCGCAGCCGCCCCCGCGGCCGCCCGCGGCAAGGCCCGTACCGGAGCCCCGGCCAAGGCTCCGGCCACGCCCGCCGCCCCGCGGCTGCTGCTGGACACCCTGGCGGCACGGACGCCGCCGACCGGAGTGGTCCGTGCGGCCGACGGCCCCGATCCGATCGTGGCCACGGCGGCCCGGGTGGACGCCCGGCCCTGGCGGTTCGCGGTCGCCCCCGCCGGTGCCCGGCCGGCCGCGGCCTCCGCCCGGACCGCGGCCGTCGACTTCGCCCTGACCGGCGCCGGCCGCCCGGCCTTCGTGCACCGGGGCGTACGGTTCCTGCCGCTCGGCTCCACGCGCCCCACCCTGGCCGGCGGCGGGCTGGAGCGGACCACGGCCCTGCGTGCGGCCCTCGCGACGGCCGCCCGGGAGCCGGGCACGGGTGCGCTGGCCGTCGTAGAGCCGTACGCACCGCAGGCCGTCGACCGCAAGGAGGCCGCCCTGCGCCTGCGCCTCCTGGCCGAGTTCCGCCGGGCCACCGGCAAGCGGGCCGTGGTCCTCACCGTCGGCGCCCCCCGCTTCGCGGCCGGCCGCACCGAGGGCGTGCTCACCGTGGCGGCCCCGCACACCGGCCGCACCGTGATCGGCGCCGACGCCTTCGCCGCAGGGGACTGGCTCTCCGTACTGCCGCCCGCGGGCAGGTGAACCCACGAACCCATGAACCCGCAAAGCCGCGAACCCGCGAAGCCGCCAACCGGTCAGGAACGGAGAAGCCCCGGCCGCCCACCCGCCCGTAGCGTGAAACCCATGGACATCAACCTCTCGCAGTGCTTCATCGCCGTCGACGACCACGACACGGCGATCCCCTTCTACCGGGACGTCCTCGGTCTCGAGGTCCGGGGCGACGTCGGCTACGAGGGCATGCGCTGGGTGACCCTCGGGTCCCCCGCGCAGCCCGACGTGGACATCGTCCTCGAACCGCCCGTCGCGAACCCGAACGCCTCGTCCGCCGACCGCGAGGCCATGACGGAACTGCTGGCCAAGGGCCTGCTGCGCGGCGTCATCTTCAGCACCGACGACTGCGACGCCACCTTCGAACGCATCCGGGCCGCCGGAGGCGAGGTGCTCCAGGAGCCGATCGACCAGCCGTACGGCGTCCGCGACTGCGCCTTCCGCGACCCGGCCGGCAACATGCTCCGGTTCCACCAGCCGCGCAAGCGCTGAGATCCACCGCCCCCGATACCTGGCGCCGCCCCCGGACGACACCGCCGATCGGGTAGACAGGGGAGCGTTGCCGCGACCGCGCAGGCGGCGCCGGCCCGACGGAACGGCGCCGGCCCAACAGTATGGAGACACGATGAGCAAGGTCACGAGGACGGGCGCGCAGTCACCCGAGCCGCACGCCGCCGACGTCCACGACCTGATCCGCGTACACGGTGCGCGGGTGAACAACCTCAAGGACGTCAGCGTCGAGATCCCCAAGCGGCGGCTCACGGTCTTCACCGGCGTGTCCGGCTCGGGCAAGAGCTCCCTGGTGTTCGACACGATCGCCGCCGAGTCGCAGCGGCTGATCAACGAGACCTACAGCACCTTCGTCCAGGGCTTCATGCCCACCCAGGCCCGGCCCGAGGCGGACGTCCTCGACGGACTGACCACCGTCATCACCGTCGACCAGCAGCGGATGGGAGCCGACCCCCGCTCGACGGTGGGCACCGCCACCGACGCGAACGCGATGCTGCGCATCCTCTTCAGCCGTCTCGGCACACCGCACATCGGCTCGGCCAAGGCCTTCTCCTTCAACGTGGCCTCGATCAGCGGGGCCGGCGCGGTCACCATCGAACGCGGCGGCGAGACCGTGAAGGAGAAGCGCAGCTTCAGCATCACCGGCGGCATGTGCCCGCGCTGCGAAGGCCGGGGCTCGGTCAACGACATCGACCTCACCGCGCTGTACGACGACACCAAGTCGCTGAGCGAGGGCGCCCTCACCATCCCCGGCTACACGATGGAGGGCTGGTACGGCCGCATCTTCAGCGGCTCCGGCTTCTTCGACATGGACAAGCCGATCCGCAAGTACACCAAGCGCGAGCTGAGCGACCTGCTCCACAAGGAGCCGACCAAGATCAAGGTCGAGGGGATCAACCTCACCTACGAGGGCATCATCCCCAAGCTCCAGAAGTCGATGCTGTCGAAGGACGTCGAGGCGCTGCAGCCGCACATCCGGGCGTTCGTGAAGCGCGCGGTGACCTTCAGCGTCTGCCCCGACTGCGCGGGCACCCGGCTCAACGAGGGCGCCCGGTCCTCGAAGATCAAGAAGATCAGCATCGCCGACGCCTGCGCGATGCAGATCAGCGACCTGGCGAAGTGGGTCCGCGACCTCGACGAGCCCTCGGTGGCCCCGCTCCTGGCCTCCCTGCGCCAGACCCTCGACTCGTTCGTCGAGATCGGCCTGGGCTACCTCTCCCTGGACCGGCCCTCGGGCACGCTGTCGGGCGGGGAGTCCCAGCGCGTCAAGATGATCCGCCACCTCGGCTCCTCGCTCACCGACGTCACCTACGTCTTCGACGAGCCCACCGTGGGCCTGCACCCCCACGACATCCAGCAGATGAACGCTCTCCTGCTGCGGCTGAGGGACAAGGGCAACACGGTGCTCGTCGTGGAGCACAAGCCGGAGACGATCGCCATCGCCGACCACGTCGTCGACCTCGGCCCCGGCGCGGGCCAGGGCGGCGGCACCATCTGCTTCGAGGGCACCGTCGAGGGGCTGCGGGCGGGCGACACCATCACGGGCCGGCACTTTGGCGACCGCGCGAGCCTCAAGAAGACGGTCCGCGAGCCGAACGGAAAGCTGGAGATCCGCGGAGCGAAGACGCACAACCTGCAGGGCGTCGACGTCGACGTACCGCTCGGGGTGCTCGTCGTGGTCACAGGCGTCGCCGGCTCCGGCAAGAGCTCGCTCGTCCACGGCTCGATCCCGGCGACCGAGGGCGTCATCTCGGTGGACCAGGGGGCGATCCGCGGTTCCCGGCGGAGCAACCCGGCGACGTACACCGGCCTGCTCGACCCGATCCGCAAGGCCTTCGCCAAGGCCAACGGCGTCAAGCCGGCCCTGTTCAGCGCCAACTCCGAGGGCGCCTGCCCCGGCTGCAACGGCGCGGGCGTCGTCTACACCGACCTGGCGATGATGGCCGGCGTCTCCACCGTCTGCGAGGAGTGCGAGGGCAAGCGCTTCCACGCCTCGGTCCTGGAACACCACCTCGGCGGCCGCGACATCAGCGAGGTCCTCGCGATGCCCGTCACCGAAGCCGCCGAGTTCTTCGGCGCCGGCGAGGCGCGCACCCCGGCCGCGCACCGCATCCTGGAGCGGATGGCGGACGTCGGTCTGGGCTACCTCAGCCTCGGACAGCCGCTCACCACGCTCTCCGGGGGCGAGCGCCAGCGGCTCAAGCTGGCCACACACATGGCGGACAAGGGCGGGGTCTACGTACTCGACGAGCCGACCGCGGGCCTGCACCTCGCCGACGTGGAGCAGCTCCTCGGCCTCCTCGACCGGCTCGTCGACTCGGGCAAGTCGGTGATCGTGGTCGAACACCACCAGGCGGTCATGGCGCACGCCGACTGGATCATCGACCTCGGCCCCGGAGCCGGCCACGACGGCGGCCGGATCGTCTTCGAGGGCACCCCCACCGCCCTGGTCGAAGGCCGCACCACCCTCACCGGCGAACACCTCGCCACCTACGTGGGCGCCTGAGAGGGCCTGGGCCGGGTGCTGCCCTAGAGCTGTACGAGGGTGACCTCGGTCGCCTTCACGCTGGTCCACACCGAGACGCCGTCGACGAGTCCCAGTTCGGCGGCGGCCTCGGGGGTGATCTCCGCGACCAGGTCGGGCGCCTGCTCCGAGCCGACGAGCACGCGCAGGCGGCTGCCGACCGAGGTGATCTCCCGTACGGTGCCGGGCCATACGTTACGAGGGCTGCCGCCCGGGCGGTCCCGGTGCACCGACACCGCCTCGGGACCGATGATGGCCAGGGCCCGCGCCCCCGCGGGCAGCGCCTCGGCCACCACCAGGCGGCCCCCGGCCGCGAGTTCCAGCCCGTCGGCCGAGGCCGTGCCGGGCCAGGCGTTGCGCCCCAGCATCCGGGCCACCCACGGGGAGCGCGGGTGCCGGGTCACCTCGGAGGGCGGAGCGTCCTGCAGGGTCCGCCCGTCGGAGAGTACGAGGACCCGGTCGGCCAGGGAGACCGCCTCGACGGGGTCGTGCGTGACGATGAGGCAGACCCCGCCGAAGCCGGCCAGGTGGGTGCGCAGGGTGTGCCGGACGTGGGCGCGGGTCGTCTGGTCCAGGGCGGCGAGCGGCTCGTCGAGCAGCAGCAGCCGGGGCCGGGCGGCCAGCGCGCGGGCCAGCGCCACCCGCTGGGCCTGCCCGCCGGACAACTGGGCGGGCTTGCGGTGGGCGAGGTGCCCGACGCCGAGCCGGTCCAGCCAGGCCTGCGCCTCGGCCCGGGCCGCGGCCCGGGGCACCCGGCGGGCGCGCAGCCCGTAGGAGGTGTTGGCGAGCGCGCTCAGGTGCGGGAACAGCGCCCCGTCCTGGGGGACCCAGGCGACCTGGCGCCGGTGCGGGGGCAGGTCGGTCACCTCGGCGTCGCCGAGCCGGAGCTCGGCGTGGGCGCGGGGGGTCAGGCCGAGCAGGGCGCGCAGCAGGGTGGTCTTGCCCGCGCCGTTCTCGCCGACGACGGCGATGGTGGTGCCGGGTTCGGCGTCGAGGGTGAGCTCGTTGAAGCCGGTCACGGTGGCGTGCAGCGGCCAGTGCCCGCCGTCGGCCGCGGCCCCGGGCGGTACGGGGCCCAGGGGCTCCGTACCGGCGGCCTCCTCGGCGACCACCGGCGCACCGGGGTCCTTGCGGGCGACGGGGGTGCCCGTCCACCGCCCGCGCAGGGCGATGAGTACGGCCATGGCGATCACGAGCAGCAGCAGGGACACCGAGGTGGCGGCCTCGGGCTGGTCCTGGAGCAGCAGGTAGACCTGGAGCGGCAGGGTCTGGGTGGTGCCCGGGAGGTTGCCCGCGAAGGTGATCGTGGCGCCGAACTCGCCGAGCGCCCGCGCCCAGGTCAGCGCGGCCCCGGCGATCAGGCCCGGGGCCACCATCGGCAGCGTCACGGTGAAGAACACGCGCAGCGGCGTGGAACCCAGGGAGGCCGCGGTCTCCTCGTAGCTCGGCTTGAGCCCGGCGAGGGCGCCCTCCAGGCTGATCACGAGGAAGGGCATCGCGACGAAGGTGGCCGCGACGACCGCACCGGAGGTGTGGAAGGGCAGCGTGACGCCGAAGGTGCCCTCCAGCCAGGGGCCGAGCAGCCCGCGCCGGCCGAAACCGAGCAGCAGGGCCACACCGCCGACCGTGGGCGGCAGCACCATGGGCAGCAGGACCAGCGAGCGCACCAGCGCCTTGCCCTTGAACTCGACGCGGGCCAGCATCCAGGCGAGCGGCACCCCGAGCAGGAGGGAGAAGCCGAGCGACCACAGGGACACGACCAGCGAGAGCCGCAGCGCTTCGACCACACCGGGGCTGGTGAGGTGCGCGCCGAGATCGCTCCAGTGGGTGCGGGTGAGGATGCCCAGGAGCGGCATCAGCAGGAACGCCACGGCGAGCAGCGCGGGGAGCGCCAGGGCCACGGGGGGCCGGGCGCGGCGGGTACGGAGTCTGCTCATGTGGGTTCCTGGCCGGGGACGTCGGGAAGCCGCCGGGGACGTCGGGACGCCCGGGCGGCGTGTGCAGCGTAGTGCGGGGGCGGCAAACGGAGAGGGACCGCCCGTCCCCCCGGACCGGGCGGTCCCCCTCCGTCATCGGACCCGCCAGGCCGTTACGGCTTCTGGAAGCCCGCGTCCTGGAGGATCTTCTGGGCCTCCGGGCTGGTCAGCCACGCCACGAACGCGGCCGCGGCCTCGGCGTTCTTGGAGCCCTTGAGCGAGGCGGCCGGGTAGGAGGCCACGGCGTTCTCGGCGTCCGGGATGTCCACGACGGCGACCTTGTCACCCGACTTGAGGGTGTCGGTCTTGTAGACGAGACCGGCGTCGGCCTCGCCCAGCTCGACCTTGCTCAGCACGGCGCGGACGTTGGGCTCCTGGGAGACCGGCTTCACCTCGATCTTCTGCGCGTCGAGGATCTGCTTGCTGTAGCGGCCGACCGGAACCTCGGGCGCGGCCAGTACGACCTTGATCTTGGTGTCGGCGAGGTCCTTCAGGGCGGCGACCTTGAACGGGTTGCCCTTGCCGGTGGCGATGACCAGACGGTTCTTGGCGATGATCGCCGGGTCGTTGGTCTCGGCCAGCAGACCCGTCATGGTCTTGGTGTCGGCGGTGACCAGCGCGTCGGCCGGGGCGCCCTGCTTGACCTGGGCGGCGAGCTCCTGCGAACCGGCGAAGGAGAAGGTCACCTTGGTGCCCGGGTGCGCCTTCTCGTACGCCGCACCGGCGGTCTTGAAGACGTCGGTGAGGGAAGAGGCGGCCAGGACCGTCAGGTTCGCGGCCTTGGGCTCGGCGGACGCGGAGGCGCTCGGGGAGGTGGCCGAGTCCTTCTTGTCGTCGCTGCTGCCGCAGGCGGCGAGCGCCGGGACGAGCAGGGCGGCGGAGAGGGCGAGCGCGGCGGTGCGGCGGTTCAGGGGCAGGATCGGGGACATGAGCTGGTGCTCCTCGGTCGGGTCGGCGGCCGGCCTGGTGCCGGATGCGCGCGGTGGTGACCCGCGCCGGTGACGGGCGGAGCGGGTGGGTACGCCTTGTACTGGGCGTTACTGAGCGGTACTGGGCGATGCTGAGCGGTGCTGGACTGGCGGTGCAGGGCGTCGCCGGGCGGGGTCAGGCGCGGTCGATGTGCACGCTGGTCGACTTCACGCGGGCGGTGGCCCGCATGCCGACCTGCAGCCCGAGCTCGTCGACGGCCTCCCGGGTGAGGAGGGAGACCAGGCGGTGGGGACCGGCCTGGATCTCGACCTGGGCGGCCACGTCGCCGAGTTTGACGGCGGTGACGATGCCCGGGAATGCGTTGCGCGCCGAGGTGTAGGTCTCGCCGTCCTCGGTGTGTGCCCCCTGCGCCACCTCGATGGAGAAGGCGGCCAGGGCGCGGCCGTCGATCAGCCGGCGACCGCCCTCGTCGCGGTGGGTCGCGACGCGGCCGGCGTCGGCCCAGCGGCGCGCGGTATCCGGGCTGACGCCCAGGAGACGGGCCGCCTGACCGATGGTGTAGGACTGCATGTGCCTCAAGGTAGGGGCACGTGTGCGGCATTTGCAATTCCATTGGGATGATATCCATGGCAGATACCAGTGCACTTGTCGAAACCGCCAAAAACGATTCCGCTTCCACGGCTCGGTCGGTTCGGTCCGGCTCGCTAGAGTCGGGGCATGGCTGAAGTGGAAACGGTGGGCTCGGGGTCGGCGCGGGTCGACGTGTGGATCTGGTCGGTCCGGCTGACGAAGACGCGGGCGATCGCCGCCACGGCGTGCCGGGCGGGACACGTGCGGGTCAACGGGGAGCGCGCGAAGCCGGCGCAGGCGGTGCGGGCCGGGGACGAGGTGCGCCTGTTCCATGCGGGGCGCGAGCGCATCGTGGTGGTCCGCCGCCCGGTGTCCAAGCGGGTCGGCGCTCCGGCCGCCGCGGAATGCCTGACCGACAACAGCCCGCCGCCGCCGACCCCGGTGGAGGCGGCGGTCGTAGGCATCCGCGACCGCGGCACGGGCCGCCCGACCAAGCGCGACCGCCGCGAGATCGAAACCCTTCGCGGCGGCCGGTAGGGGCCGGTGCCGGCGAACGGGGAGGGCGGGCCCCTGCGGGGCCGCCCCCTCGCTCCGCCGCGCGCCGGGCTCCGGAGCCGTCCGACGTGTTCGGCGGCCCGGAGCCGTTAGAATGCATCCGCTGGCCTTCGCCGCCCCAACCGGGAGCGGGCGGAGGCTTTTTTCATGCCTTCCGACACCTTCATCCCCTCCGGCACCTCCAACCCCCGTGCCTCCCGCCCCTCCGGCTACCGTGACCTGCTCCGCAACCGCGAGTTCGCCGGCCTGTACGCCGGCTTCGCGCTGACGGCCGCCGCGAGCACCCTGTCGGGATTCGCGCTCGGGACGCTGGTCGGCCGGCAGACCGGGTCCCCGTTCCTGACCGCCGTGAGCATGTACGGGGCCACGTTCGCGACGGTGCTCGGTGCGCTGACGCTGATGTCGGTCGCGGACGGGAACCGTCCGCGCCGCACCCTCGTCGTGCTCCAGTGCCTCGCGCTCGCGGGCGTGGCCGCGCAGGCGGTTCCGGGGCTGCCGCTCGCCGCCCGGTTCGGCCTGCTCCTCGTGCCGGGCTTCTTCCAGTCCCTGGGAACCGGCACCCGGATGGGGCTGCTCGCCGAGGTGGTGCCGAACTCCGCGTACGCACTGGCGCGTTCGCTGATGAACATCACCGCGGGCGGCACGGCCGTCCTCGGCTTCGCCCTCGGCGCGGTACTCCTGCGCCACCTGACCCCGTACGAGGTCTTCGCCACCGCGACGGCCCTCACCGGAGCCGGACTGGTCATCGTGGCGGCGACCGTCCGCGAGCACTCGGTCCGGCTGACCCGCCGCCCCGGACTGCGCCGGACCTGGGCCACGAACACCGTGCTCTTCTCCCACCCGGGCCGGCGTGCGCTGCTCCTGAACCTGTGGGTCCCCAACGGACTGGTCGTCGGCTGCGAAGCCCTGTTCATCTCCTACGCGCCCCGGCACGCCGGCTTCTTCCTGGCCGCCGGCTCGGCCGGCATGCTCCTCGGTGACCTGATCGTCGGGCGCCTGCTCACCGCCCGGCAGCGGGAACGCTCTGCCTTCGCCCTGCGACTGCTGCTCGCCGTCCCCTTCATGCTGTTCGCAGTCCACCCGCCCGTGCCGCTGGCGGCGGCCGCGGTGTTCATCGCCGGCGTGGGGTTCGCGGCCACGCTGCCGTTGCAGGAGCGGCTGTTGGAGCTGACGCCCGAACCGGTCCGTGGCCAGGTCCAGGGGGTGGAGTCGGCCGGCCGGATGACGTGGCAGGGCCTCGGGGCCGCGATCTCCGGCGGCCTCGCCCAGTACGTCGGCTCCGCCACGGCCATCACGGCCGTGGCGGCGTGCTCCGTGGCCGTCACCGTCCTCTCCCATCCCTTCGTGCTCCGCGCCGGGGCGGCGGAAAATTGCTGCAAGTGATTGCGGTGCTTGTCCCCACAAAGGGTTCATGAGGGTCGAAGCGGTGGGTCCCGTGGCGAGATTTCTCCTTCGCGGGGGGTTCACGCGCTGGTGACACATGGATAACCTCCCCGCAAAACCTTGCGGCAAGTTTTCAATGCCGCGGAGCTGCAGGGCTGTTGGGCCCCGCGTCGAGGAGCAGACCTTGAGATCACGTACGCGATCACTTCCCGGAAGACGGTCCACGGCCCTGGCCCTGGCCGCCGCGGGATGTCTGGCGGCCGCGCTGCCGGCCGCCGGAGCCTCCCTCGCCGAAGCGGCCCCTGCCGCCGTGACGGCCTCGGGCGACAACACGGCGACGGTCTTCTACTACACCAAGACCCGCAACTGGGCTGCCTACAACCTGCATTGGGCACCCGACGGCGGCAGTTGGACGACCGTGCCCGGCACCGGGATGGAAGCCGCCTGTACCGACTGGGTGAAGAAGACCGTCAGCCTCGGCGCGGCGGCCGGCCTCCAGGCGACCTTCAACAACGGCCAGGGGACCTGGGACAACAACGGGGGCAAGAACTACGCCCTCGGCACCGGGGTCATCACCGTCAAGGACGGGGTCGTGGCCCACAGCGACCCCTGCGCGGCGGACCCCGGCACCGGAACGGGAACCGGCGCGAGCGCCACCGTCTACTACGCGACGACCACGGTCGGCTGGTCGACCGTCAACCTGCACTGGGCCCCGACCGGCGGCTCCTGGACCACGGTCCCCGGCACCGGCATGGACCCGGCGTGCACGGGCTGGGTGAAGAAGACGGTCCCGCTCGGCTCGGCCGCCGGACTCGCCGCCACCTTCAACAACGGCAACGGCACCTGGGACAACAACAGCGGCAGGAACTACGCCCTCGGCACGGGCCTGTCCACGGTGAAGGACGCCAAGGTCACCGCGAACGCCGCCGACCCGTGCGCCGCCGTGGTCCCCGACACCACCGCGCCCACGGTGCCCACCGGCCTGCGGGCCGCCGCCACCGACGTGTCCACCGTCGTGACCTGGGACGCCGCCACGGACGACCGGGGAGTGACCGGCTACCAGGTCACCCGCTCCGGGGGCACCAAGGGGACCTCCGTCACCTCCGTCACCTCCACGGTCCTGACCGAATCGGCTCTGGAGGAGCGCACCGCCTACACCTACACCGTCCGGGCGGTGGACGCCGCGGGGAACCTCTCCGCCTCCTCCGCCGCGGCGGTCGCCACCACGGGTACCCGGCCGCCGGCCCCGGCCGGATCGGCCCCGCTGGGCGGAGACCCGCGCAAGGACCCGATCTACTTCGTGCTCACCGCCCGCTTCAACGACGGCGACAGTGCCAACAACCGGGGCGGCAGCCAGCACGTGAAGTCCGGGAACGCGGCCAACGACGACCCCATGTTCCGGGGGGACTTCAAGGGGCTGGTCGAGAAACTGGACTACGTCAAAGCCCTCGGCTTCTCCGCGATCTGGATCACCCCGGTCGTCCTGAACCGCTCCGACTACGACTACCACGGCTATCACGGCTACGACTTCTACAAGGTCGACCCCCGCCTGGAATCGGCTGGCGCCTCCTATCAGGACCTCATCAACGCCGCCCACGCCAAGGGCGTCAAGATCTACCAGGACGTGGTCTACAACCACAGTTCCCGCTGGGGTGCCAAGGGCCTGTTCACCCCGACCGTCTACGGCGTGCGCGACGCGCAGTGGTCCTGGTACTACGACGAGAAGCAGGCCGGCTTCGAGTACGACGGTCTCACCGTGGACCCCAAGAGCGGAAAGTCCTACTACAACGGCGACCTGTGGTCCACGGCCGAGCCGACCGGGAACACCTGCGTCAACTGGGGCACGGCCACGCAGTACAAGAGCGCCGAGGGATACACGATCTACAACTGCCAGTGGCCGAACCCGACCTCGGGGATGTTCCCCAAGGCCCTGTTCCACCAGTGCTGGATCGGCAACTGGGAGGGTGAGGACGCCCGTTCCTGCTGGATCCACGAGGACCTGGCGGACTTCAACACCGAGAACGCGACCGTGCAGAACTACCTCATCGGCGCCTACAACAAGTACATCGACATGGGCGTCGACGGCTTCCGCGTGGACACGGCCGTGCACATCCCCCGCGTCACCTGGAACCGGCGCTTCCTGCCCGCCATCCAGCAGCGCGTGGCCCAGCAGTTCGGCGCCCAGAAGGCCCAGGACTTCTACGTGTTCGGCGAGGTCGGCTCCTTCGTCAACGACAAGTGGAACCGCGGCTCGGCCAACCAGTCCGCCCAGTACTACACCTGGAAGGAGTCCGCGACGTACAGCGCGGACGACGCCACCGCTGCCGTCCAGCAGTACACGACCGACAACGACCCGGCCAAACAGCCGACCAGCGGCAACGCCTTCCTCAACGGAAACCTCTACCACGCCCCCGACCACAGCAAGTTTTCCGGCATGAACGTCATCGACATGCGCATGCACATGAACTTCGGGGACGCGAACAACGCCTTCCAGAACGGCAAGGACTCCGACGACAGCTACAACGACGCCACCTACAACGTCGTCTACGTCGACAGCCACGACTTCGGCCCCGGAAAGTCCTCCACCCGCTACGCCGGCGGCACCGACGCCTGGGCCGAGAACATGGCCCTGATGTGGACCTTCCGCGGCATCCCGACCCTGTACTACGGCTCCGAGACCGAGTTCCAGGCCGGCAAGCAGATCGACTGCGGCCCGACCTGCCCGCTCGCCGGCACCGGCCGCGCCTACTACGGGGACAAGATCGCGGGAACGGTCACCGCCTCCGGCTTCTCGAAGGTGGCCTCCGCCTCCGGCCCCGTGGCGGCCACCCTGGAATCCCCGCTCGTCAAGCACCTCCAACGGCTGAACGAGATCCGCCGCGCCGTGCCCGCGCTCCAGATGGGCCAGTACTCCACCGAGGGCGTCTCGGGCGGCATGGCCTTCAAGCGCCGCTACACCGACACCGCCGCCGGCGTGGACAGCTTCGCCCTGGTGGCCGTCACCGGGGCCGCCACGTACACGGGCATACCCAACGGCACGTACAAGGACGCGGTCACCGGCGACGTGAAGACCGTCACCGGCGGCACCCTGTCCGTCCCGGCCCCCGGAAAGGGCAACCTGCGGGTCTACGTCCTCGACCTGGGCGGCGGCAACGCGGCCCCCGGCAAGGTGGGCGCCGCCGGCCCCTACCTGAAGTGACCGGCGATCCCCTCCCGAAAGGGAGGGGATCCCCGCGGCGGCCGCCCGGCGGTCACCGGGCGGCCGGCCTCAGGCCGGCTTGCGCCACACGGAGACGTGCTTCGCGGAGTCCCCGGTGAACGGCGCCCCGTCCCAGCCCCCGACGCGGCGCTCCCGCTCGAGCCCGGCGATCCGTGCCATCAGGTCGAGCTCGGCCGGCCAGGCGTAGCGGTGCCGGGAGCTGTCGCGGCGGTAGCGGCCGTCGTCGCCGTGGCGGGTGAGGTGGTGCGAGACGAGGACCTGCTCGACGAGGTCGAAGGTGTCGAAGCCGAGGTGCTGCTCGGAGACGTCGAACGGCACCGCGACCTGGCCGGGCGGCAGGAACCGCAGCGGCGGCACGCCCAGCTCGATGACGAACCGGCCGCCGGGCGCCAGATGGCGTGCGGCGTTGCGGAAGCACTCGACCTGCTCGTCCTGGGTGAGCAGGTTCGTGATGGTGTTGTAGACGAGATAGACGAGGGCGAACTCGCCGGGAACGACGGTGGTGGCCATGTCCCCGATGACCACCGGGAGGGTCTCCTCGTCGATCTTGTTCCGCAGCACCGCCGCCATGTGCGCGGACAGTTCGATGCCCACGACCGGCACGCCGCGTTCCCGGAGCGGGACGCCCACGCGTCCGGTCCCGATGGCGAACTCCAGGGCCCGGCCGTCTCCGGCGAGCTCGGCGAGGAAGTCGAGGGTCGGTCCGAGGACGGCGGCCGAGGACATCCCGGTCTCCTCGGCGTCGTAGCGGTCGGCGGTCGCACGGGTCCACAGCTCACTGCTCGTCACGAGCGGCCACTTTGCCGGGCACCGGGGCGCGCTGTCGACTCCTTTAGCGGCAGGACGGGGAAAGCCCGTCAGCCCGCGGGAAACCCGTCACCCCCCTCCGGGAAGCCCGTCAGGCCAGGAGGCCCGTCAGGAGCTCGCGCTGGTCGTTGGCGAGGAGGGCGAGCTGCGTGCGGTTGTCCAGGCCGCACTTGTGGAGGGCGCGGGAGAGATGGGTCTTGACCGTGCCCTCCGCGAGACCGAGCCGCTCGGCGATCTCCCGGTTGCCGAGTCCGTCGGCCAGCGCGACCACGCAGCGCAGTTCGCCCTGGGAGAGGCTGCGGACGCTCGCCAGGACCTCGGGCGTCGGAGCCGGATGGTGGTGGGTGGCGAACCGGCTCATGACGGTGGAGATCACGTCGGGGCTGAGGACGGCGCGGTGTCCGGCCGCACTGTGCACGGCCTCGCGCATCTCCGCGCCCGAGGCGGTCTTCAGCAGGTAGCCGTCCGCGCCGGCCCGCCAGACCCTGGCCACCTGCTCCTCGTCAGCGATCGTCGTCAGGATGAGGATCCCGAGGCCGGGGTGCTCCTGGCGCAGCAGCCGGGCGGTCTCGGCGCCGTCCGGTCCGTCGGGCATGGCCAGGTCGAGGAGGACGACGTCGGGGGAGTGCGCCGAGACGGCCTGCAGGGCCTCGGAGCCCGAACTCGCCTCGCCCACGACCTCGATCTCGTCCGGGACGGCGAGGATGGTGCGCAGTCCCGCGCGGATGACGTCCTCGTCATCGGTGATCACGATACGGATCACTGCTCTGCTCCTTCGGGTGGGTGCTCGGGCGGGTAGGGGGCGTGGGCGCGCAGCAGGTAGCCGCCGCCCCGGAGGGCCTCGTCGACACCGGCACCGGCAGGGACACCGGCACCGGAACCGGCGTCGGATCCGGCATGCAGGTCGGCCGGCCCGGTGACCGGCCCCGCTTCGAGCCCGCCGCCGAGCGACTCCAGCCGCCCGCGGAGCCCGGCCTGCCCGAGGCCGGTGCCCGGCGCGAGCGACCGTACGGGCGCTCCCGGCGGACCGTTGCGGACGTCGAGGGTCCAGCCGGCGGGATCCGCCCGCAGCGACAGCCGCACCGCCGAACCGGGTGCGTACCGCAGGATGTTGGTCAGTCCCTCGGTGACCACCCGGCGGGCTGCCTCCCGGTGGTCCGCGGGCAGCCGCTCGAACCCCTCGGCGAAACCGTCCGCGAGCCGTACGTCGACCCCCGCCGCCCTGACGCTGTCGAGCGAGCGGCTCAGGGCGTCGAGTCCGGCGACGCCGTCCGGCGCCCGCGTGTCCAGCTCGCGCAGCCGGAGCACGGCGGTCATGCCCCGCAGATGGTCCGAGGCGGCCGCGCACTGCCGCTGCGCCGCGTCGAGGAGCCCGTCGGCCGCCCGGTCCCGGCCGCCCACGGAGCTCCGCAGCGATTCGACCAGGATGTTCAGCAGGGCCACGTCATGGCCGAGCAGGTCGTGGAACTCCCTCACGAGCCTGCGCCGTTCGGCGTTGACCGCCTCGGCCGCCCGCTCCCGCGCCACCTCCTGGAGGTGGGCCCGCTCCGCCAGCTGCCGGCTCCGGGTCGCGCCCACCACGCTCGTCAGGGCCACGGTGGAAGCCAGCAGGGCCAGGCTGGAGGGGGAGCTCTCGCGGATCAGGGGCGGGCCGGAGCCCAGTGCGCTGAGCGCGATGAGCTCGGCGGTGGCGACCACCCCGAACCCGTAGGCGTAGGAGGTGCGCTGGTGGCGGCCGGCGGCGTAGGCGAGGAAGAAGAGGGCGATGAACTTGGCACTGAGTGCGGTCGCGGCCAGGACCACGAGGGCGGCGAGCGGGAAGCGGGTCCTGCGCCACAGCAGTGCGCCGCAGGAAACGAGGATCCCGAGCCAGCGCAGCAGGGGGTGGCTGGCCCAGGACTGGTGCGCGACCTCGGCGTAGACCTCGAAGGGGACCGTGATCAGCAGGCAGGTCACCGCGGCGACCCGGTCCCGGGCGACGGGGTCCAGCCGGTGCGGCGCCGAACGGACGAGCGCGTTCCACCTCATGGACCTCTCCCTCCTCACCTGCCGTTACGCGGATCCATCGGGGATATCGGTCATACCGGATACACCGTGTACGAGCACCCTGCCATCGGCCGGGAGCCCGGCCCGGCGCGCGACACGGCGTACGACGTGCTGCGCGTCCCGCCCGGAACCGGTCCGGGCGGGACGCGCACGGGCGACGGCCGCGTCAGTGGGCGACGGACCGGACGCCGCGGCGGCGGTCCAGGAACCAGTGGGCGGCGAGCTTGAGCTGGTCCTCCAGGAGGAAGCAGCAGATCGCGTAGCCCCAGACGGCGGCGGCCCAGCCCCAGCCGAGCGGGGTCATTCCGACGCCGAACACGGTGACGAGGGTGGCGATGGTCTGGGCGACGGCGACCGCGATGACCAAGGGCTTGGCCGGAGCGGGGGAGGTCCAGAACCGGCCGCGGGTGCGGGTCACGAAGATGGTGAGCTGACCGGAGACCGACAGGCTGAGGTAGACGAGGGAGTGGATCAGCCCGTCGCCCAGGTGGAAGACCTCGCGGCCGAGGACGAAGAGCAGGAAGGTTTCGCCGACCCCGACCACCCCCAGCACCGTGGCCACGGTCAGGACGCTGCGCATGTCCCAGGTGACGGGCCTGTGTGAGCCGCGGACCTTGTCGTAGGCGATCGTGAGGATCGCGCCGTCGTTCAGCAGGGCGAGCAGGACGATCATCATCGCGGTGACCGGGAAGAAGTCGTACGCGACGATCGTCAGGGTGATCAGGCCGAGCACCCGGATGGTCTCCGTGATGCGGTAGGTGGCGTAGTTGACCATCCGCTGGATGATCTCCCGGGCCTGGCTGATCGCGTGGGAGATGACCGACAGGCCCGGCGTCAGCAGCACCACGTCCGCGGCGGCCCGGGCGGCGTCCGTGGCGTCGGCCACGGCGATGCCGGCGTCGGCCTGCTTCAGCGCCGGGGCGTCGTTGACCCCGTCTCCGGTCATGCCGACGATGTGGCCGCGCTCCTGGAGCATCTTGACGATGCGGTACTTGTGCTCCGGGAAGACCTGCGCGAACCCGTCCGAAATCTCGACGAGCTCCGCGAGCTCTGCCTCGGGCTTCCCGTCGTCCAGCGCGTGCGTGTTCAGGATGTTGTCGCCCATCCCGATCTGGCGGGCCAGCTCCCGGCTGATCGCCACCTGGTCGCCGGTGACCATCTTGACCGACACGCCCAGGTCGCCGGCGGCCGCCACGGTGTCCGCGGTGTCCTCGCGCGGCGGATCGGCCAGCGGCAGGATGCCGAGCAGGCGCCAGGCGCCCGACTCGTCGGTACGGGCCACGCCCAGGGAGCGGAAGCCGCGGGCGGCGAACTCGTCGGCGATGCGCGCCACGCGCGCGGCGGCCGGGTCCCCGTCGCAGAGCCGGGCGATGACCTGGGGGGCGCCCTTGCTCACGTGGTACGAGTCCGGCGCCGGGCCGGGACCGGGGCCGAAACCGACGGTGGCTTCGGTGCGCTTGGTGACCGGGTCGAAGGGGACGAAGTCGGTGACCGGCAGGCCGTGCGCCCAGCCGGTGTCGGAGCCGGTCAGCCGGTCGGCGGCGGTGGAGATGACGATCCGGTCGATGGGGTCGCCGTTCTCGGCGCGGGAGGCCAGCGCGGCGGAGCCGAGCAGGTCGTCCTGGTCGACGCCGTCCGGGACCCAGGGGTCCAGGATCGCGAGGCGGTTCTCGGTCAGGGTGCCCGTCTTGTCGGAGCACAGGATGTCGATGCTGCCCAGTTCCTCGACGGCGGGCAGGTTCGAGACGACCGCTCCGCGCTTGGCGAGGTTGCGGGCGCCGACGGCGAGCGTCACGGACATGACGGCCGGCAGGGCGACCGGGACGGAGGCGATGACGACGACGAGCGCGAACTCCATGACGGAGAGCACCGGGTTGCCGCGGGCCACCGAGACGATGACCGTGAGGGTGACCAGGGCGACGGCCAGCAGGATCAGGTAGTTGCCGATCTTCAGGACGGCCTGCTGGAGGTGGCTGACGGTGCCGGCCTCGCCGACGAGCGCCGTGGTCCTTCCGAAGAAGCTGTTCGCGCCGGTGGCCTCGACGACGGCGTCGGTCTCGCCGCGGACGATGACGGATCCGGAGTAGAGGCTTGCGCCGCGGCCGCGCTCGACGGGCAGGGACTCGCCCGTGAGGGCGGCCTGGTCGACGTCGAGGGTGCCGGCGCCGAGCGCCCGTACGTCGGCCGGGACGACGTCCCCGAGCCGGACCCGGACGATGTCGCCCGGGACCAGTTCGCGGACGGCCTCCGTGCGCCAGACGCCGTCGCGCAGGACGCGGGCCTCGGTGGCGAGGCGCTGCTTGAGGGCGGCGATGGCGTTGGCGGCCTCGTGCTCCTCCAGGAAGGCGACCACGCCGTTGACGACGAGCAGGACGCCGATGATGACCACGTCGACCCAGTGCCGGACGGCGATCGAGAGGATCAGCGCGGTCTCGATCATCCAGGGGATGGGGGCCCAGAAGTAGCCGAGGAACTCCCGCAGGGGGTTCTTGTGCTCCTCGGCGATCTCGTTCGGACCGTGCTCCTGCCGGAGGCGGTGTGCTTCGGCGGTGGTGAGCCCGTCCGGCCATGAGGCCGGGGGCTCGAAATCCTCGGGTTCCTCCGCCGCGGCGGGATCGGCCGGCCCGCAGGAGGCTGCGGCGGCCGGGGCGAGGGCCGCGGGTGTGGCGGGGACGGTGGGGACGGTGTCGGTGCTCATGGCGGTCACTTGCCTCCGTGCAGGAGGGAGAGGAAGGAGGGGATCTCCATCGGTCGGGCTCCGCTGGTCATCGCCATGCGTGCGTGCGAGACCGTGCCGGCCCGCAGGATGCGGATGACGTGGCTGCCGCAGGCGGCGCACTCGGAGCGGGTCAGCGGGGAGGGGACCCGGTCGCCGTCCACCGTGCAGAGCGTGCGCTGGACGCCGGTGGCGTCGATGTAGTGCTGGACGTCGTACTGCTTCTCCCACCCGTGGCCGCAGTCGAGGCAGCTGAAGGCGTAGGACTCGTGAAGGACCTCGGGAACGGTGTGGGAGGTGAATTCGTCGATTGCGCTCATCGTGTGTTTCCTCATGGCCGGTTGTGGACTTCTCGTCCCTTCCAGGAAACGGCCGTCGAATGCCGTGTGGCGGCGGTGAACGGCCCTTGTTTCGGGGCCTGAGCCCCGCCCCCTCGGGACATTTCGTAAGCGGAAGTGAGCGGGACGGCTCCACGCGCTCTCTCCCCGCGCACCGTTCGTGCATGTGTTCGAATGGCGCGTTACCCTGGATCCATGCACGCACTCCAGGGCTCGCTCTTCGACCAGGGCGACGAGATCCGCCTCGGCCCGCCGGCGGGCGCCCGGCGCACGGAGCTGGGCGCCGGTGCCTGGGTGGACCACCTGCCGGGCTGGCTGACGGGAGCCGACGCGCTCTTCGAGCGGCTCGCGGCCGACGTGCCGTGGCACGCCGAGCGGCGGCAGATGTACGAGCGGGAGGTGGCGGTCCCGCGGCTGCTGGCCCACTACGGCGCGGCCGACCCGCTCCCGCATCCCGTCCTTGCCGAGGCCCGGACCGCGCTGAGCCGCCACTACGCCCCCGAGCTGGGCGAACCCTTCGTCACGGCGGGCCTGTGCCTGTACCGCGACGGCCGGGACAGCGTCGCCTGGCACGGCGACCGCACCGGCCGCTCCGCCACCGAGGACACGATGGTCGCCATCCTCTCGGTGGGCGACCCCCGCGATCTGGCCCTGCGCCCGCGCGACGGCGGCCCCACCCTGCTGCGCCTCCCGCTGGGCCACGGCGACCTGGTGGTGATGGGCGGCTCCTGCCAGCGCACGATGGAACACGCCGTCCCCAAGACGGCACGCCCGGTCGGCCCCCGCATCAGCGTCCAGTTCCGCCCGCGCGGGGTCGGCCGAGCCGGCGGGCGTTGCCGCGGATGCCGCGGACGGTCGCTACGCCGCGTCAAGCTCCTTGGGCGGGCGGGCCGCCGAGGCCGCCGCGTGGAGGGAGCGCAGGGCCAGGAGCAGGATGCCGATGTCGTCCAGGTAGACCGGGTCCGGGATCAGGTCCACCGGGGAGACCGTGTAGACCACGGCGGCCCAGAACAGCGCCTTGTCGCGCAGGGGGATGCCCGCGTCGCGCAGCAGTTTGCGGGCCGCGAAGACCCGTACGAGGAGCACGGCCGCGGTGACCGCCAGGCCGGCCGCCACCACCGCCGCCACGATGATCCAGGCGGTCGTCGCGTCCATCACGCGCCCTGGGTCCGGAGCCGGCGGCTGACCTCGCCCAGCCCGTCCGCGAGCATGTCGAGCTGTTCGGGCGTGAGCACGTCCACCAGGACCTCCCGCACCGTGGTCACGTGCCCCGGCGCGGCCTCCGCGAGCCGGGCGCGGCCCGTCTCGGTGAGGACGGCGTAGATCCCCCGGACGTCGGAGGGGCAGGTGCGGCGGCGGACGAGGCCGGCCTTCTCCATCTGCGTGACCTGGTACGTCAGGCCGCTCTTGGAGTTGACGAGCCCGTTGGCGAGCTCCGTCATGCGCAGTTCGCCCTCGGGCGCCCTGGCGAGTCGCACGAGGATCTCGTACTGCGGGTGGGAGAGTCCGGAATCGTCCTTGAGCTGCTGGTCGAGACGGCGGTTGACCAGGGCGGAAGCGGCCAGGAACCCCTCCCAGGCCCGCATTTCGCGGTCGTCGAGCCATTTCGTTTCAGCCATGGAACCAGGCTACACGTGCCGTTCCAATTTGAATCAGCAGCGGATGCAGGGCTAGGCTCGAGCGAGTCGTTCGAATTTGAACAACCCGTTCCTCGGGCCGCCCGACCGGAAGGACCCCTCCCATGAACAGCCCCTCCGTCACCACGCCGAAGCCGCGAACCGGCGAACCCGCCGCGCCCCCCGCGCGTGCCTCCGCCCCGGCGCTGTCCACCCCGGCCCACGACGCGGGCCTGCTCCTGCTGCGCGTGGTCCTCGGCCTGACCATGGCCGCCCACGGCGCCCAGAAGCTCTTCGGCTGGTTCGGCGGCGGCGGCATCAGCGGCACCGGCCAGTTCTTCACCGCCAGCGGATACCCGGCCGGTGACGCCATGGCCGTCCTCGCCGGCCTCACCGAGACCCTCGGTGGGCTCGGCCTCGTCCTCGGGCTGCTCACGCCGCTGGCGGGCGCCGCTCTGGTCGGCACGCTGATCAACGCCATCGCGGTGAAGGGCACCGGCTCCTTCTTCGCCCCGGCGGGCATTGAGTACGAGCTCCTGCTCGCCGCCGGCGCCGCCGCCCTCGCGCTCACCGGCCCCGGCCGGTACGCCGTCGACCGCTTCCTGCCCGTCCTGCGCGGCCACCGCCTCGCCCACGGGGCCCTCGCGGTCGCCCTCGGCGTCGTGACCGCGGGCGTGCTCCTCCTCGTCCGGAACTGAGCCGACGGGTGCGGCCGCCCCGGGGCTCCCCCGGCGGCGCCGCGCAGGGACCCGGACGGGCTGATTGAGTGTGGGCATTCGAGGGAAAGTGCCCTAAATGACACAACCCATCGAAGACTACGCACTCATCGGCGACCTGATGACCAGTGGGCTGGTCGGCCGCGACGGGTCCATCGACTGGCTGTGCCTGCCGCGCTTCGACTCGGCCGCCTGCTTCGCCGCCCTCCTCGGCGACGAGGAGAACGGTCACTGGCGCATCGCCCCGGCCGCCGCACCCGAATCCGCCCGCTGCACCCGCCGCGGCTACGTCGACGGCACGCTCGTCCTGGAATCCTTCTGGGAGACCGAGGACGGCGCCTCGTTCAAGGTCATCGACTTCATGCCGCAGCGCGACACCGCGCCCGACCTGATGCGGATCGTCGAGGGCCTGACCGGCGAATCGACCGTGAGCAGCACCCTGCGCCTGCGCTTCGACTACGGGCACGTCGTGCCCTGGGTCCGGCGCGGCGGCAACCGCGAGGGCGACCGGGTCGCCGTCGCCGGGCCCGACGCCGCATGGCTGCGCAGCGAACCCCCCGTGCACACCTGGGGCGAGGACATGAGCACCCGCTCCGAGTTCACCGTCGCCGCGGGCGAACGCGTCGCCTTCGTGCTCACCTGGCACCCCTCGCACGAACCGCGCCCCGAGCCCCTGGACCCGTACGCCGCCCTGGAGCAGAGCCTCGCCGACTGGCGCGAATGGACCGGCCGGTGCACGTACGAGGGCCCCTACCGGGATGCGGTGATCCGCTCCCTGATCACCCTCAAGGCCCTCACCTACGCGCCGACCGGCGGAATCGCCGCCGCCGCGACGACCTCCCTGCCGGAGGAGCTCGGCGGCATCCGCAACTGGGACTACCGCTACTGCTGGCTGCGCGACTCCACCCTCACCCTCGGCTCCCTGCTGGCCACCGGGTACCTCGAGGAGGCCCGCGCCTGGCGGGCGTGGCTGCTGCGCGCCGTCGCGGGCGACCCCGCCGCCCTGCAGATCATGTACGGGATCGGCGGCGAGCGGCGCATCCCGGAGAGCGAGCTGCCCTGGCTGAAGGGGTACGCGTCCTCCGCGCCGGTCCGGGTCGGCAACGCGGCCGTCGACCAGCTCCAGCTCGACGTGTACGGGGAGGTCCTCGACTCCCTCTACGTGGCCCGCTCCGCCGGACTCCCCGCCGAGTGGCACTCCTGGAAGATCCAGATCGCGCTCCTCGACTTCCTGGAGCAGAACTGGCACCGCCCCGACGAGGGCCTGTGGGAAGTGCGCGGCCCGCGCCGCCACTTCACGCACTCCAAGGTGATGGCATGGGTCGCCGCCGACCGGGCCGTGCGCACCCTGGAACTCAACCCCAAGCTTCCCGGCGACGTGCACCGCTGGCGCGCCATGCGGGAGGCGGTGCACAGCGACGTCTGCGAGAACGCCTACGACGCCGAGCGGCGCACCTTCACCCAGTACTACGGCTCCCGCGAACTGGACGCCGCCACCCTCCTCATCCCGCGCGTCGGCTTCCTGCCGCCCGACGACCCCCGCGTCATCGGCACGGTCGACGCGGTGCGCGAGGAGCTGGGCCGCAGCGGCCTGGTCCGCCGCTACAGCACCGAGGGGCTTTCGGTGGACGGCCTGCCCGGCGACGAAGGGGCCTTCCTCGCCTGCTCGTTCTGGCTGACCGACGCCCTGTACCTGACCGGGCGGGAGAAGGAGGCACGGGAGCTCTTCGAGCACCTGCTGTCCGTACGCAACGACGTGGGACTCCTCGCCGAGGAGTACGACCCCGTCTCCGGACGCCAACTCGGCAACTTCCCACAGGCGTTCAGCCACGTCGGCCTCGTGAACACCGCGCTCACCCTGGGCGGGGGCAGCCTGGCGGCGGGCCAGGTCTGAGGAACGGGCGCCGGCCGGCCCGACGCCCGTCAGCCCGGGCGCAGCTCCCGGGCCAGCCGGCCGCGCAGCCGGGCGAACTCGGGGGAGGCCCGCAATCCCGCGACGTCCGTGGCCGGGTCGCGGGGGAGCGGCACCGGCAGGTCCGCCACCACCCGGCCCGGCCCGGCCGCCATCACCAGGACACGGGATCCCAGGAGCACCGCCTCCTCGACCGAATGCGTCACGAACAGCACGGTCGTGCCGAGCCGCCCGGCCAGGGAGCGGACCTCCTCCTGGAGACGCTCCCGGGTCAGCGCGTCCAACGCGGCGAACGGCTCGTCCATCAGAAGCAGTTCGGGCTCCGCCGCCAGCGCGCGGGCCAGCGCCACCCGCTGCTGCTGGCCCCCGGACAGCTCCCAGGTGCGCCGGCCTCCCATGCCGGGCAGGCCCACCCGGTCCAGCAGTTCGGCGATCCGGCCCGGCCGCTCCGACCGCGGCACCCCGTGGCGGGCCAGTGCGAAGCCGAGGTTCCCGCCGACGGTGCGCCACGGGAACAGTCGCGGCTGCTGGAACACCACCCCCGCACCCCGCCCGGGACGCGGGGCGGCGCCCCGGACCAGGGCGGTGCCCGAGGCCGGGCGGGCGAAGCCGGCGATCACCCGCAGCAGGGTGGTCTTGCCGCAGCCGGAGAGGCCGACGAGGACGACGAACTCGCCTGCGCGGACCCGTAGGTCCACCGCGTCGAGCACGGTCACCGGCTGCTTCGCCGGCCCGTAGCGGACCGACACCCCCGCGAGGTCCACGGCGAGTCCGGCGTCGCCCGCACCGGCGGTGGCGTTGCCGGTGTCCGGGGCCGGTTCAGTGCGCGGCACGGCCGAGCTCCTCCACCGCGAGGGCCCGGCCGAAGGCGGCCTCGTCCGGGACGGCGTCCACCTTCTTCTGCTCCTTCAGGAAGACGGCAGCGTCCCGCAGCGTCGCCGCGAGCTTCCCCGGGGCGCCGGGCGTGCCGAGGTAGTCGGGGCCGGTCTGTTCCTTCGCGCTCAGCAGCACCAGCTCCGAGAGCTGGCGCTTCGCCTCCTCCGGCGGCAGCCCGAGCTCCGCTCCGATGGACTTCGCCGCCTGGTCGGGGGCGGTGCGGGCCTGCCCGACGGCCTGGTCCTGTGCCTTGATCCAGGCCGTGACCACCTCGGGGTGCGCTGCCGCGAAGGCGTTGGTGACCACGCCCAGGTCGGCGGTGGGCTTGCCCTGTTCCGCGAGCTGCCGGCTCGTGACGAGCACCTTCCCGTCCTTGGTCAGCTCGCTGAGCGTGGGCGTCCACACGTACGCCGCGTCGATGTCCCCGCGCTTCCAGGCGGCGAGGGCGTCCTGCGGCTGGAGGTCGATGGTCTGCACGGCCCCCGCGTCCACCCCGGCGGCCTTCAGTGCGGCGAGCAGCGAGTAGTGGGCGGTGGAGCCGAAGGGCGTGGCGACCTTCTTCCCGGCCAGGTCCTTGACCGAGCCGATCTCCGGCTTGGCGACCAGTGCCTCGTTGTCGCCGATCAGGTCGTGGATCCACACCACCTTGTACGGGATGTTCAGCGGGGCCGAGAGGCCCTTGGTGACGGGGCTCGACCCGGCCAGGCCCAGGTCCACCGAACCGGCGATCACGGCCGTGTTGACGTCACCGCCCGACTCGAACTTCACCCACTTCACGTCGGCTTCGGGCAGGGCCTGCTCCAGCAGCCGCTGGTTCTTCACGATCAGGTCGGCATTGGGTATCGCCTGGTAGGCGATCCGTACGGTGGTCCGCCCCGGCCCGGCCGACGATCCGTCCCCGTCCGCCCCGCAGGCGACGGTGGCGGAAGCGGTCAGGGCGACGGCGGCGGCCAGCAGCAGGGTGCGGCGGGATGCGTTTCTGGGCATGACGGAACTCCATTGATGAGGAACGGGGTTGGGGAGAAGCGGAGGGGGCGGGCGGGGCTCGGGCGGTCAGCCGCGGCCGCGCCAGGGGACCGCGTAGCGCTCGACTCCCCGGAGCAGGGCGTCGAGGACGATCCCGGACAGCCCGATGGCGAGGATGCCGGCGATCACCAGGGCCGTCTGGTTGTAGCGCTGGGCGTCGCGGATCATCCCGCCGATGCCGGGCACGCCGTTGATGGTCTCCGCCGCCACGACGGAGGTGTAGGCGACCCCGACGGCGATCCGGATGCCCGTGAGGATCTCGGGCAGCGCGGCGGGCAGCCGCACCGACAGGAGCAGGGACGCCGGACCGGAACCCAACGCCTTCGCCGCCTCCACGAGTTCGTCCGGCACGGTCCGTACGGCCGCCGCCGTGGCCGCGGCGATCGGCGGCAGCGCCGCGATCACCAGCAGCCAGATCTTCGGGGCCTCGTCGATGCCGAACCAGATGACGAGCAGCGAGAGGTACGCGAGCGGCGGCAGGGTGCGCAGGAAGGTCACGGCCGGCTCCAGCACCACCGCGAGCGGCCGGACGGTGCCGATCAGCAGCCCCAGGGGCACCCCGGCCAGCACGGCGTACGCGGAGCCGGTGCCGATCCGGCCGAGGCTCACCCCGAGGTGCTCCACCAGCAGGTGGCCACCGTAGCCGCGGACCCCGTCGTGCGTGGTGGACGCCAGCAGGAACTGCCGCCACACCTCACCGGGCGAGGGGACCAGCACCCTCGGCCACAGCTCGGCCGCCACCGCCGCCTGCCAGGCGGCGAGCAGCACGGCCAGGGCGAGGAGGCGCAGCCCGGTCCAGCGCAGCGCCTCCCGGATCCGGGCACGGGACCGCGGCGCGGCGCCGTCCGCAGGGGCGCCGGGCGGGGCGAGCCGGGCGGGAGCCTCCGTGGTGAGCGCGGTCATGCGACCGCCGCCCCGGTCAGGGCGCGCAGACGCGGGGCGACCTCTTCGCCCACCCGGTAGGCCTCCTCGAGATGCGGATATCCCGACAGGATGAACTCGTCGACGCCCAGGGCCCGGTACTCCGCCAGCCGCGCCGCGACCTCGTCGTGCGAGCCGACCAGGGCCGTGCCCGCACCCTCGCGGACCAGCCCGATGCCCGCCCACAGGTTCGGTGCCACCGTCAGCCGTTCGGCGTCCGCGACCCCGCCGTGCAGGGCCGTCATCCGGGCCTGCCCGGTGGAGTCCATGGCGGCGAACCGCTCCTGGGTGGCCCGGACCGCCGCCGGATCCAGCCCGGCGAGGATCCGGTCTGCCTCGGCCCAGGCCTCGGCCGCGGAGTCCCGGCTGATGACGTGCAGCCGCAGCCCGAAGCGGACCGTGCGGCCCGCCGGGCGAGCCCGCTCGCGCAGCCGCTCGATGCGCGCCGCGACGGCCGACGGCGGCTCACCCCACAGCAGTTGCACGTCGGCATGCCGGGCGGCGACCTCCTCGGCCGCGGGCGAGGCCCCGCCGAAGTACAGCGGGACCGGGTGGCGCAGCTCCGGATCGGTCAGGCGCGCCCCCTCGATGTGCAGGTGGGCGCCTTCGTGGTCCACGGACTTCCCGTCCAGGAGGTCGCGCAGCACGGCCATCACCTCATCGGTGCGGGCGTAGCGCTCGTCGTGCGCCAGCCCGTCCCCGTAGGCCCGCTGCTCGGCGGGATCGCCGCCCGTCACCACGTTCAGCCCGAGCCGGCCGCCGGCGAACCGGCGGAAGGCGTCCGCCTGCTGGGCGATCAGCGTCGGGCTCGCGAAACCCGCGCGGAACGCCACGAGGAAGCCGATCCGCGTGGTGTGCTGCGCCAGCGCGGCCGTCAGGATCCACGGATCGACGCAACCGAGCCCGACAGGGGTCAACAGCGAATGAAATCCGGCCTGTTCGGCGGCGCGGGCGACCTGGGCCAGGTACGGCACGTCCGCGGGACGGCGGGTGGCCGTACTGCTGCGGCCCTGGACGGCGGTGACCCCGCCGGGGTCGCGGCCGTCCCCGCCGGTGGGCAGGAACCAGTGCAGCAGGAGCGGATTCTCGGGCATGGCGAACCTCGTCGGAGCAGCGTGACACGCACCGCCGCGCGCGGATCCGGCTGGGGCGGCGGTGGCACGTGTACGGGGAAGTGCGGGCAGGAATACGGGAGTTCGCGCGACCGGAGCCATGGCCGTGATCGGCCCCGCGGGCAGGGCTGCGGCCACCGCGAACGGCGCGGTGAAGAGGGAGGCTGAAGGAAGCGCGAACGGCCTAGGGGCGCGGACTCGTCCGTACGGAGTCGGAGGAGTCAGATGCGGCGGATCGGCGGATCGGTGAGATCAACAGCCGTGCGCACGGGAGACGGCAGCCCGACAGAGCATGGTCGACACACGCAGCAGATCTACGTGACGACGCGATACGAGTACGGGGGCCATGGGGTGCATCCTGTCGGTGTCCGGGCGGTATCGACAAGCGGAGTCCGGATGATGGACGGAATCGTCCAGATGCCGGGCGAAGACGGAACCGGCGGGTCTAGCGGCGGCGGTTGAAGGGCAGCAGGCCCAGGACCACGGCCATGCCGCACGTGTCCGTGAGGGCGGAGAAGACGAGCCCGGCCGCGATCCCGGCGCTGAGCAGTTCGAAGGCCGGGTGCACGAGCAGGCCGAGGAGCAGACCGAGGAGGACGAGGGCGCCCGCGGTCAGCCGGACCTGACGCTCCATGGCCCAGAGCCGGCGGGGCCCACCAGCGGGGTGGTCGAGGGGATGCCCCTGGGCCGACCAGGAGGCGGTGCCGCCGGTCAGGCTGGTGGCCGTGATGCCGTGCCCGGCAAGGGTCCGGGCCGCGTTCTGCGACCGGGGTCCCGAGGCGCACACCAGCAGCAGCTCCTGGGCTTCGGCGGCCTCGCGCAGCTCGGGCAGGAAGCGGTCGATCCGGTCGAGCGGGATGTTCACCGCGCCGGGGAGGTGGCCGGAGGCGTACTCGCCGGGGGTCCGGACGTCGACGATCCGGAATTCGGCGTGCCGGGCGTGGGCCTGGTCGACGTCGAGGAGGGCGGGGCTGATGCTCATGGTGAACGGGCTCCTTCGGGAGGCGGGGATCGCCGGGTCGGAGGGGGAAACGGAACCGGATGCACGACGGCGCGGGGGATGCGCGACGGGGTGCGCGAAGGCGCGGGGATGCGGCGGGACCGCAGGACTTCAGGGGTGTTCCAGGACCGGGATGACCTGGCGCCGGGGCATCGGCCGCGGGGCGGGCGTGTCGGAGCAGGCAGGCGTCAGCGGGGACAACAGGAGCGCGACAGGAGGCGCTGGGTGACGGCCATGGCGCGGAGCATAGCCCATGGACCCGGCGGTCGCGGCGCACGGGCTGCGCCCGGGACCGGCCGCCCGCACGGGGGCCCGTACGCAAAGAGGTGCGGGGCCACGGGATGTGATCCCGTGGCCCCGCACCTCACCTCAGTTCATCTCAGTGCACCTCAGTGCACTTCGGCCGGAGCCGGGTCGTCCTCGTCCACCGGGATGCTGACCAGCCAGCGGGT
The DNA here is from genome assembly GCF_055584085.1 of Streptomyces sp. NPDC104226. NCBI lineage: Bacteria > Bacillati > Actinomycetota > Actinomycetes > Kitasatosporales > Streptomycetaceae > Streptomyces > Streptomyces sp. NPDC104226. Next base: position 1,059,365 of record NZ_JBVJMS010000001.1, on the reverse strand, counting down.
GTCCTTGCGGGGGCGCAGGTACAGCGCCCAGTACAGGGTGGCCACGGCGGTGATGCCGCCGGTCCACAGCAGGTACTGGGTCTCCTGCTGGGTGAGGATGTACGCGAACACCACGATCAGCACGACCGGGACGGCGGGCCACAGCGGCATCCGCCAGGCGGCCGTCTCGCGGTGCGCCCCGCGGCGGGCGGCCAGCGCGGCCACGGCGACCAGCAGGTACATGCCGGTGACCGAGACGCCGGTGACCCCGTAGAGCGTGTCCAGGTTGACGAAGCACATCGCCGCGCCGGGGATGCCGACGAGCAGGGTGGCCACCCACGGGGAGCCGAACCGGCCGAGCCGCGAGAGCGCGGAGTTGACGGGCGCGGGCCAGGCCTTGTCGCGGGCGGAGGCGAACAGCACCCGGGAGTTCTGGATGACCATGACGATGCCCGCGTTGACGATGGCGAGGGCCACGCAGAGGCTGACGAAGGTGCCGACGGCCGAGTTGGACCAGGCGGTCACCATGGTGCCGAGGTCGCCGGAGGTCAGGGCCTCCAGGTCGGGGGCGCCCAGGGTGATGGCGATGACCGGCACCAGGATGACGGCGGCGGAGATGGCGAGGGTGGCCAGCACGGTCCGCGGGACGTTGCGGCGCGGGTTCTCCAGCTCCTCGGAGAGGTAGACGGCGGTCGAGAACCCCTGGGTGACGAAGAGCGCGATGGCGAGCCCGGAGACGACCATCATCGCGGTGACGGTGGACGTGCCGCCGCCCTCCGCCGCCACGGTGCCGTGCACGAGGGCGCCGGCGCCCCGCTCGCTGTGGGCGAAGCCGAGCACGGCGACGAGGGCGGCCGCCACGACCTCCAGGACGAGGAAGATGCCGGTGATCCAGGCGTTGGCCCGGAGGTCGAGGAGACCGGCGAGGGTGGCGAGCAGCATCACGCCGGCGCCGGCGGCCGGGGCCGGTATGTCGACGACGGGGGCGAGGTAGTCGGCGGTGCCCATGGCGATCACGGGCGGCACGATCATCACGACCAGCAGGGACAGGACGAAGACCAGCCAGCCGGCCAGCCGGCCGGACAGGGTGGACACCATGGCGTACTCGCCGCCGGCGCTGGGGATGAGGGTGCCCAGCTCCGAATAGCAGAAGGCGACCCCGATGCAGAGCAGGGAGCCGATCGCGATGGTGAGCGCGGTCCAGGTGCCGAGGGTGGAGAAGAGGTCCGGGACCACGACGAAGAGGGTCGAGGCGGGCGTCACGCACGAGAGGGTGAGCAGGGTTCCGCCGACGACGCCGATGGAACGCTTGAGCTTCTGGGGCACGGGACCGGTGGCGGGGGAGAGGGCCTGGGGAGCGCTGATCGTGTCAGTCATCGGTGCGGTGTTCCGATCGGCAGATGCGGTGAGTGAGCGCGGGAGCGGTATCGCCTCCGGGGCGGTGGTGGGCACGGCTGGTTCGGTGGCTCCCGGGCCGAATGGAATCTCCGCGAGATCCGCAGGTCAAGAGCTGTTCACCTGCGGATTTCGTCGTCGGGTGACGGGGTGTCCGCCGCGCGAGTCGTGAACGCCGTGTAAACGCTGCACGATCACCGTGTGCGATAACCGCATGTGACCGCGGGTAAATTTCCCTCCGCTTTGCCCACCCGCCGCCCTCCCGTGTCACGGGAGGGCGGGGATCCGCTCCAGGACGCCGCCCGCGAAGACGTCGTAGAGCGGGAGCGTCTCCAGGTGGACGTAGCCGATGTGGCAGTCGCAGACCGCCAGGGGGCAGGCGCGCGGGCGCAGGGCTGCCCGGTACGAGCCGTCGTAGAGGTTGCCCAGCTCCGCCTTGACGAAGTGGCAGCGCCGGACCGTGCCGGCGCCGTCCACCGAGATCACCGAGGCGCCCGTGCGGCACGGCAGGCCCGCCGAGCGGTGCGGGTGGCGGCTGAACGGGAAGAGCGGGTCCAGGCCGGTCCAGTCGGCCGCCTCCGGATCGGTGTACGCGTGCCCCTCCGCCGCGTTGACCCACAGGTACACCTCGGGCGGCAGCGCGGCGCGCAGCCGGCGGGCCTCCGCCAGGTGTTCGGGCAGGCCGACGACGCCCACGCTGAACCGCACCCCGGAGGCCGCCAACTCCCGGCACTTGCCGAGGAAGCGGTCGTACGGGGTCTGCCCCGGGTGGTACGTGCACCACAGCGCGAGCGTGTCCAGGTCGGCGTCGGCGGTCCAGCCGGTGCGGCCGCTCAGGTTGGTCTGGATCGCGACGCGGCGCACGTGCGGCAGGTGCGACAGCTCGACCAGGGCGCGCCGGTACCAGGAGCGGACCAGGCCCTCGCCCCACGGGGTGAACAGGACGGACAGCCGGTCGCCGGTGTTGCCGGCCGCCCAGCCGGTGAACCGTTCCAGGGCGGCCCGGTCGGCCGCCAGCAGCTCCCGGCTGTCGCGCCGTTTGGCGAAGGGGCAGTAGGGACAGTCGTAGTCGCAGGAGGACAGCGGCCCCCGGTAGAGGACGGTCAGGTCCATCGACGGCCCCTCCACCGCGAGCCCCTCCACGGCGAGCCCCTCCACCGAGGCGCCGCCGTCTCCCGCCCCGCGCCCGTCACTTGCGCTCGTACGCGGCCATCGCGGCCCGTACGTCCGCCGAGAACAGCGCCGGGCCCACCGCGTCCGAATGCGCCAGCCCCTCCGGGGTCAGCCGCAGCAGCTCCGCGTCGTCCACGAGCCAGCCGCGCTCCGCGAAGGCCGCCAGCTCCGCCGGGAAGTCCTCCCGCGGACCGCTCCCGAACCGCTCCCGGTACTCGCCCACCGGCATCCCGCGCGCCTGGAGCAGGGACTGCAGCAGATGTCGGCGCCGGGCCTCCTCCGCGTCGATCCAGCGGCCGTGCTCCGCCCGCGCGAAGTCCGACTCCGGGCGGCTCACGTAGTCGTCGACGATCGTGCGGATCTCCCGCATGTCGACCGCGTAGTCGAAGGAGTAGTGCAGTTCGGCCGTGTAGGAACGGGCCCCGCAGCCGAGGCCGATCATGCCGTCGGTCTGGCAGGCGTAGTCGTCGGCGGCCTCCTGTGGGGCCCCGGTCCGGCGGAACATCCGCATCGACACCTGCTCGTACCCGGCGGCCAGCAGGTGGTCCCGTCCGGTCCGGTACAGCCGCAGCCGCTGCTCGTCCCACCCGGCGGGCGAGGCGTCGGCAGGCCTGCGCCCCAGGCCCGTCAGGGGGCGTACGTACAGCGGGTACAGGTACAGCTCCTCCGGACGCCAGGCGAGCGCGGCGTCCAGGGAGTACCGCCAGCTCTCCTCCGTCTGCCCGTCTATGCCGTAGATCAGGTCGATGTTGAGCACCGGCAGTGCGGCGTCCCGGATCCTCGACAGGGCCGCCTCCACCTCCGCCCGCTTCTGCGGACGCACGGCGGAACGCGCCTCGTCGGGCACGAAGCTCTGCACCCCGAGGCTGAGCCGGGTCGTCCCCCGGTCGGCCAGGACGGCGAGCCGGTCCGCGGTGGCCGTGGCCGGCGAGGCCTCCACCGACAGCGGGACCGCCCGCAGATCGGCGCCCGCGGCCTTCTCCGCGATGTCGCAGAGCCGCTCCAGCTCGGACGCCGTCAGGAAGGTCGGCGTCCCGCCGCCGAAGGCGGCCGCCGCGAACCGTACGGGCTCCTCGTCGCCCAGCGCGCCGCGGACCGCCGACGCCTGGCGCTCCAACGCGTCGAGATAGGCCGTGGTCAGTCCCTCCGGGGCGCCGATCCGGGTGAAGAGGTTGCAGAATCCGCAGCGCACCTCGCAGAAGGGGACGTGGAGGTAGAGCGAGAGGGCGTTCTTGGGCTGCTCCGCCCACAGCCCGCGCAGGTCCGGCCGGTCGGTGAGCGGCCGGTACGCCGTCTTGTGCGGGTAGGCGTACACGTAACTCTCGTACGGGGTGGCGCCGGTCGTCGGTGTGGTCAGGGCGGTCATCGGGGGCCGGACTCCTCGTGGTTCAGGTGGAACTGTGCGTACGGGACCGTCCAGACCGCCTCGTGGGCGAGCCGGTGCCCCGTGTACCCGTCGTCCCCGTACGTGGTCCCGTGGTCGGAGCAGACGATCGCGAAGCAGCGGCGCCGCGACCGCATCGCGTCGAAGAGCCGCCCGATGTGCCGGTCGACGTACTCCAGCGCGGCCGCGTGCGTCTCCCACGAGTCGCCGTCCGCCGCGGTCGCCCCGGGGGAGTGGAACCAGTTGGGCTGGTGCATCGCCGACACGTTCAGGAAGAGGAACAGCCGCCGGTCGTGCGGCAGTTCGGCGACGACCCGCTCGGCACGGTCCACCTGGGCCTCGAAGGAGGTCGGCGACGCCACCCCGAACTCCGGTTCCCAGTGCGACTCCTGGAACATCCCGGGGAGTACGGAGCCCAGCGCGGCCGCCTTGTTGAAGAAGCCGACGCCCCCCACGCACACGGTCCGGTAACCCGCCCCGGCCAGCCCGGACACCAGGTCCGGGGTGTCGAACACCCAGGTGCGCCCGGCGGTGGTCTCACTGCCCGGGAACCGGGCGGCGAACAGCCGCGGATGCGGGCCCGGCCCGTCGGGGGTGGGCAGGAACCCGGCGAACATGGCCTGGTGGGAGGCGTAGGTGAAGCTCCCCGGCGCGTGCCGGCGCTCCCACACCCCGCCGGGCAGCCGCGCCGCCAGGTTCGGGATCCGCCCCTCGGCGGCCAGCCGCGCGGCCACGTCGTGGCGCAACGTGTCGAGGGTGACGAGCAGCAGGTCGTCGCGGCCGACGACCTCGTTCATGTCAGGGCCGGACGCAGGCGTGTGCATGCTGTTCCCGTCGTACGGCGGCCACTTGGGCCGCATAGGTGTCCCGGCCCTCGGCGGGCGAGCCGGGCAGGCCCGTCAGCCCGGGCAGCAGGTCCCCGAAGGCGTTGACCTCTCCCACGGCGAAGCTCCGCCAGCCGAGGGCGGGCAGCAGGTCCACCCCCACGCAGAGCATGCGCGGGAAGGCCGCCGCGGCCCGCTCGCAGACGGCGAGGGCGTCCGCCTCCCAGCTGCCGCCCGCGGCCGTCACCGCGGCGACGGCCGCGTCGAGATCGCCGCGGGCACCGCCGAGGTGCAGGTTCGTGAGCGGACCGGCCGCGGTGCGGACCACGGCGTGCGTGGCCCGGCCTCCGGTGACGACCACCCGCAGATCGGCGGAGCGCCCCTGCTGGGAGGCCTTCGGCAGCCACCGCTCGATGTGCAGGCCGTCGGGGGCCAGGGCGTCGACGATGGCGCCGATCACCCGCTCGTCCTCGTACCGCCGCAGGCGCAGCGAGTTGTGCAGCGCCCCCGAAGGGGCCCGCTCCACGGAGGTGGTGGCGCGGATCCTGCCGCCCGAGCCCGTCTCCACCGCGAGCACCCCGGAGGCCGAGGAACCGTGCGCGAGCTTCACGAACGCCCGGCGGTAACCGGGGAGGGCGAGGACCGCCCGGACCTCCTCCCAGCCGCGCACCGGTGCGCGGACGGCGTCCGGGCCCGAGGTCGGGGAGGCCGGGACGGGCGTCCCGGCAGCCGCCAGCACCCCGTGGCAGAGCCGCTTGTCGAACAGCACCGCGAGCTCGTCCGGATCACAGGTCAGCGTGCCGCCGGCCGACCGCACCTCCTGCGCCACCCGGTGCACCGCCTCGGTGAACCGGCGGTACCAGCGTCCCGTGCCCTCGACGCGGGAGGCGTCGGCGGCCCCGCGCAGCAGCAGCTCCACCTCCGGGTCCTCGCCGGGAGAGTCGATCCGTACGCATTCGCCCGCCCGGAAGACGGCCCGCCCGGTCAGCACCTCCCGCCACGGAACCACCCGCGCCGCCGGCAGCCCGGCGGCGCGCACGGCGTCCTGGAAGAGGGCGACCCGGCGGTTGCCCGGATTGCCGACGACGGCGAAGGCGGCGAAGCCCGGGACCCCGGTGGAATCCGTACGCGTCACTCCGCGACCGCGACGTAGCGGTACTCGGACTCGTCATAGACGTCCACGGTCTGCGGGTCGCCCAGGTCGACCTCCACGCCGTGGGGGACGAGCGCCGCGCTCAGCCGCTCCCGCAGCGGTTCGCCGACGTAGTGGTGGTGCAGGTCGAGCTTGGTGAGATGGGTGAGGGGGCGCCCCGCCAGCAGGGCCTCCGCGCCTTCGTCGGTCAGGACGCCCATGGAGAGGTCGAGCACCTCCAGCCGGTCCACGACCGGTGCGGTGGCGAGCGCCGCCGCGACGGCGTCCTGGATCTCGCTGTTGCGCAGCGCGAGCCGGCGCAGGGCGGGCAGCCGTTCGCCGCCCAGGAACGGCTCCAGATCGCCGGCCTCCGTGTTCCCGCCGTAGGTGGAGGTGCCCAGCCACAGGTCGAGGTCGGTGAGGGCGGGGAACGTGCTCCCCGCGACCCCGGCCACCACCTCCCGCGGGAGCCCGCCGGCCTCCACGCGCAGCACGCGCAGTGCCGCGTGCTCCACGGGCGGGAAGAGCAGCCCCTCGCCGCCGCGCACCGCGAACTCCTCCAGGGAGGGATACGCCGGCAGCAGCGGGCCGACGTCCGACTGCTGGATCCAGGAGATCTCGCACTCCTCACCCGTGATGTCGCCGACGAACAGTGCCCGCAGCGCGGGGAAGTCCGGGGCCGCCGCGACCAGTACCTCGACGATCTCCGCGCTGGAGGACTCGTACGCATCGGCCCAGCCGCCCACGATCAGGGACCGGACCCGCCGGGTGTCCACGGCTTCGGTGAACCGGGCGAAGGCCTGCGGCCATTCCTCCTCGGCGTCATAGGGGTCCACCGAGATCCGCCAGGCCACGGACCCGGCCTCCGGCAGCTCGCGGGTCTCCTTCGGCCCCGGGAAGTCGAAGGCCGGCAGGCCGCCCAGCTCGCTCAGGTGAACCCCGATGGTCATGTGCGCTGCTCCTGACGGTGTGGTGGGCGGAGACCCGGCCCCGCGGGTCGTCCGACAACAGTTCTACCAACACCCACCGACCGAGGGCGCCGTCCGGGGGCGGTGCGCCCGTCACGGCGGGCCCTCCCCTGAACGGCGCCCTCGGCCCCGCAGTGTGTGCGGTCAGCGCTTGCGGTAGCCGCGCGCGTCCTCGGCGGCGGCCAGAACGGCGTCGATGTCGCCGCCGATCGCCGAGGTCAGCGTGATGGCCACGGCGCCCTCCAGGAACGGCGCGTCCACGATCCGGGCGCCTTCGGGCAGCCCCGAGGGCTCCTCGCCCAGCAGGGCGTTCACGGTCAGCACCGCGCTGCCCATGTCGCACAGCACCGCCACGCCGCAGCCCTCGTCCACCGAACGGGCGGCGGCCGAGATCAGCTCCGCGCTGGTGCCGATCCCGCCGTCGGGGGTGCCGCCCGCGACCGCCAGCGGCGGCTGCTCGACCGAGCCGATCAGCGCGCCGGCCAGTGCGGCCACGGACTCCGCGACCGCCTTGCTGTGCGAGACGAGCACGATGCCGACCCGGCCGGTACGGGACTTCGGCGCCTGCGCCTGCTCCTGCGCGGGGGCCTCGGCGGCGCCGGCCGGCTCCTCGCCGGCGAGCTCGGCCTCGGGTGCGTCGACCGCGGCCCGCAGCGCCTCCATGAGCAGGGCCACGGAGTTGGCTCCGGCATCCTGGTGGCCGATGCTGCGCTCGCCGAGGTAACTGGCCCGGCCCTTGCGGGCTTCGAGCGGCTCGGTGGCGTCGGCGCCCGCGCGGGCGGCCCGTACGGCCTCGTCCAGGGCCTCGCGCAGCGGCAGGTCCGCCTCGGCGGCTTCGGCCAGCGCCGTCACCGCGGGAGCCAGGGCGTCCACCAGGGTGGCGTCGCCGATCTCCGCGCCGCCCAGCTTCTGCACCGACTTCAGCCCGGCGCCGAGCGCGGCGCCCAGCTCCGCCACGGTGGGCGCCCCGGTGTCGCCGAGCACCTTGCCCGTGCGGCGCAGCGCGGTGCCGAACAGCGGGCCGGAGGCGCCGCCGACGGTGTTCGTCAGGGTGGTGCCGGCCAGCGCCAGCAGCGCCCCCGGAGTGGTGGGCCGCTGCTCGGCCACGGCGGTGCCGACGGCGCCGAAGCCCCGTACGAGATTGGCCCCGTGGTCCCCGTCACCGATGACCGCGTCCAGCTCGGTGAGGCGCGCGCTGTCCCGCCGTACGAGCCGGTTGGTCTCGGCGATCCAGCGGCGGAAGTAGGCGGTGTCCAGCACGGCGGCCCCTGCGGTCGGGTGCGTGGAGGTGGTCGGGGCGGCGGCGGGCGTGGCGGTCATGGGGAAGGGCTCCTGGAAGGTGTTCGGTCGGGTGGGGGCAGGCCGTCTCTTTCGGATCTTGTCGGCCGAGCTCGCGGCGTCTGGTGCCGTGCCTGGGCGTGCTGTCGGGGCGTTCGCGTACTGGGTGTACGTGGTCGCCCCGGCAGTGCGGCCAGGCGCGGCACCAGACGCCGCGGGCCCGGCAAGATCCGAAAGAGACGGCCTGGCGGGGTCAGCAGCCCCAGCGCAGGGACGGGGTGTCCACCGGCGCGTCCCACAGGCGCAGCAGCTCCTCGTCGGCGCGGCACAGGGTGAGGGTGCAGCCGGCCATGTCGAGGCTGGTGACGTAGTTGCCGACCAGGGACCGGGCCACGGTGATCCCGCGCTCGCCGAGGACCCGCTCGACCTCCGCGCGCATGATGTACAGCTCCACGGGCGGGGTACCGCCCAGGCCGTTGACGAGGAGGATGACGGGGGCGCCGGCCGCCTCCGGGAGGTCTTCGAGGATGGCGTCGAGCATCACCTCCGCCGTTTCGGCGGCCGTCATGAGCGTGCGGCGTTCGCGGCCGGGCTCGCCGTGGATGCCGATGCCCAGCTCGATCTCGTCCTCGCCGAGCGTGAAGTTGGGGCTGCCCTTGGCGGGGGTGGTGCAGGAGCTCAGGGCGACGCCGTAGCTGCGCGCGTTCGCGTTGACCTTGCGGGCGACCGCGGCCACCTCGGTGAGCGGAGCACCCTCTTCGGCGAGGGCTCCCGCGATCTTCTCCACGAACAGGGTGGCGCCGGTGCCGCGCCGGCCGGGCCCGTGCCCGGTCCGGGCGACGGCCACGTCGTCGTCGACGACGACCTGTTCGACCTTGACGCCCTCGTCCTCGCAGTCCTCCGCCGCCATCGTGAAGTTGAGGATGTCGCCCGTGTAGTTCTTCACGATGTGCAGGACGCCCGCACCGGCGTCGACCGCGCAGGTCGCGGCCGCGATGTTGTCCGGGACCGGGGAGGTGAACACCGGGCCGGCCACGGCCGCCGCCAGCATGCCGCGCCCGACGAACCCGGCGTGCAGCGGCTCGTGCCCGCTGCCGCCGCCCGACAGGAGCGCGACCTTCCCGGCCGGGTCCCCGGCCGTTCCGGCGGCCCGCGTGACGATGCCCTTCTCCGCCTCGACGCGGAGCGCCGGGTGAGCGGCGGCCATTCCGCGCAGTGCGTCGGAGACGACACTTTCGGGGGAATTGATGAGCTTCTTCACGGGGGCCTCTTTACCTTGAAAGGGGAAGGCGGAACGGGGAACTCGTCACGCCGGGCCGGGGCGGAAATTGGAATTGCGGGACGGTATTAACTCGGCACCGTCGCCGATCCGCCACCGCTTCCGGGGCACTTGGCTGGAACTTTACTCCGGAGAACCGGCGGAACAGGCCGGGTCCTTGGTCCCGGATCCGGCCGCGGAAGGGCCCGTCCGCAAGGGGACCGTGCATATCTCCGGGATCACAGAAATCCGTGATAGGGATGAATAAGCAAGCGGAAATGAATTCGCAATGAGGAGGATTCACGTGAAGACCGTCGGTACGCGCATGATGATCAGCCCGCCGAAGTACGTGCAGGGCGCCGGGGCGATGAACGACCTGGGCGAGCACACGGCCCGCCTCGGGACGAACGCCGTGGTCCTCGCGGACAAGGGCGTCTGGGGCTTCGTGGACGCGGCCGTCACCGCTTCTCTCGCCGCGGCCGGGGTCAAGCTGACCAAGGAGGTCTTCGGCGGGCTCTGCACCCAGAAGGAGATCGACCGGGTCGCCGCGGCCGCCGAGGCCGCAGGGGCGGACGTCATCATCGGCATCGGCGGCGGCACCGCCATCGACACCGCGAAGGCCGTGGGGCACGCGCTGGGCGACATCGCCGTCGTCTCCGCACCCACGGTGGCCTCCACCGACGCGCCGACCAGCGCGCTCGCCGTGATCTACACCGAGTCGGGCGCCTTCGAGCGCTACTCCTTCTTCCAGCGCAACCCGAACCTGGTGCTCGTCGACACCGCGCTCGTCGCGGGCGCCCCGAGCCGTTTCATCGTCTCCGGCATGGGCGACGCGCTCGCCACCTGGTACGAGGCCCGGGTCTGCGTGGCCGCCAACCGGGTCGCCATGGCCGGCGGTCTCGCCACCGAGGCCTCCCTCGCGCTGGCCCGGCTGTGCTGGGAGACCCTGATGGAATACGGCCCCCAGGCCCGGCTGGCCGCCGAGGCGCACGTGGTGACCCCGGCGCTGGAGAAGGTCACGGAGGCCAACACGCTCCTCTCCGGCCTCGGTTTCGAGTCCTGCGGCCTCGCCGCCGCGCACGGCATCCACAACGGGCTGACCGTCTCGCACAAGGTGCACGGCATGATGCACGGCGAGAAGGTCAACATCGGCACCCTCGCCCAGCTGGTCCTGGAGGGCGCCCCGACCGACGAGCTGGACACCTACCTGCGCTTCAGCCGCGCCGTCGGTCTGCCCACCACCCTCGCCGAGATCGGCCTCGGCGACCCGGACCGCGAGGAGCTCCTCGCCATCGGGCGCGCGGCCACCGCGGAGGGCGAGACCACGCACAACATGCCGTTCCCGGTGACACCGGAGATGGTCGCCGACGCCCTGATCGCGGGCGACTCCTACGCCCGCGCTTACGCCAAGAAGTAGCGGCGCAGGAGGGCGGGGCGCGGGCGGCGCACGTGCGGCCCGCGCCCTACGGGGCAGCCCGGTCGGGGGCAGCCAGGTCCGGGGTGTCCCGGACCTGTGCGTCCCGGACCGGTGCGGCCGCCTCCGGGGCGGACGTGCGGGAGGCCAGCAGCAGGGCGATGTCGTCCGGCCGGTCCGTGGAGTGACCCGCCTCGGCGACCAGCCGGTCGGCGGTCTCGGTCAGCGGGGCGGGACCGGCGGCGGCCAGTGCGGCGCGCAGCCGCTCCACTCCCACGTCGATGTCCGTGCCCGGGCTCTCCACCATCCCGTCCGTGTACAGGGCGAGCACCGCCCCCGGCTCGATCCGCAGCCGGGTCACCGGGTACGTGGCTTCGGCGTCGACGCCGAGCACCATCCCGCCCGGCAGGTCCAGCACCTCCGTCCGGCCGCCCGGATGCCGCAGCAGCGGCTGGGGATGCCCGGCCCGGACGGCGAGGGCGAGGCCGGACGCCGGGTCGAGCACGATGTAGCAGCAGCTGGCGAACTGACCCGGATCGAGGTCGATGAGCAGCTCGTTCGTGCCGCGCATCACCTGGTCCGGCTCGTTGCCGCTGAGCGCGAAGGCCCGTACCGCGCTGCGCAGTTGGCCCATCGTGGCCGCGGCCGCCACCCCGTGGCCCTGGACGTCGCCGATGACCAGCGCGAGCCGCCCGCCGCCCGCGTCGATGACGTCGTACCAGTCGCCGCCGACGTCCATGCCGGCGGTGCCGGGCAGGTACCGCCCCACCGTGACCACGTTCTCCCGCACCGGCAGCCGGTGCGGGAGCAGGGCCGCCTGGAGTCCGCGGGCCAGCGCCGATTCGCTGTCGTAGCGCCGGGCCCGTTCCAGGGCCTGCGCGATCAGCCCGGCCAGCGCGGTGAGCACCGTGCGCTCCTCCGGGCTGAAGCCGCGCGGGGCGTCGAAGCCGAGGATGCACGAGCCGACGGGCCGGCCGGAGGCGATCAGAGGGAGGAAGGCCCGGGCGCCGACATCGGCGTCCAGCTCGATTCCGGGGTAGGCGGCGGCCAGGTGCTGCATCGACTCGAAGAACATCGGACGGCCCGAGGTGAGGGTCTCCACCCCGGGCAGCCGCACGTCCAGCGCGACCCCGTCGAACCGGTCGAGGAAGCCCTGGGGGAAGCCGGTCTCCCACGCCAGGTGCAGATGGCCCTCGCCGAGCAGGTAGATCGCCAACTGCCGTCCGCCGAACGCCGGGAGCAGTTCGTCGGTGACCACCATCGACACCTGGCGGGCCGTCACCGCCTCGGTCAGCGCGATCGCCAGCGCCACCGGCCGGTACAGGGCCGAAGCCCGGTCTGCGGGCGATCCCAGGCCCGGCGAGGCGAACCCCGCGCCGGGCCGCATCAGCGACTCGGGGGCGTACGTGGGTGGTTCGGACTCGGCGATGGTCACGGTGATCCCGTCGACCCCCGGATGCAGTCCCACCGACAGCCAGTTCGGGGTGGGTTCGGGGCCGCGCCGGGCTGCCTGGAAATGCACGGGGGCGGGGGAGAGGAACACGGCCCGGAAGTGGTCCTCGTAGGCGGGGTGTCCGAGCCAGGGCAGTGCCTCCCACAGCATCCGCCCGGAGAGTTCCGCGCCGTCGGAGTCGAGCAGGGTCGTGGCGGCTGAGCGGGCGCGGGAGTTGACGAAGCCGATCACGCCCTGGCGGTCCACGGACAGGACGGCCAGGTCCAGCCGGTCCACGGCGGCGCGGGCGCCGCCGGCGGGGCCGTCCGCCGGCCTGCCGGCCAGGCCGTTCGTCAGGCTGCCCGCCTGGCCGTCCGCCAAGCTGCCCGCCTGGCCGTCCGCCAAGCTGCCGGCCTGGCCCGGGCCGGGGAAGCAGAGAGGATCGCCCTCCCACGTCACCGTTGCCCCGCCCGCGGCGAGTGCGGCCAGTTCCCCGGCCAGCCGGGTGGCCACCGCGCGCAGCCGCTTGCGGTCGCCGGGCCCGACCGGGACCCCGGGGGTCGCGGGGCGCAGCACCACGAGGACGCCGTAGTGCTCGCGGCCGCGGGTCACGGGCTCGTAGAGCGAGCCGAAGGGGAAGGGGAGCCCCGCCATCAGCTGGGGGAAGCGCCGCATCGCCGATTCCGCGTCGGGCAGGTGCACGGACTGGCCGGACCGGTAGGCCTCGGCGACGGGGTACGGGCGGTTCATGTGCATCCGCCACCACGGGCGGAACAGCGGCCCCGGGATCCCGGTCACGGCCGCCATCAGCAGCAGCCCTTCGGTGCCGGAGCGCAGGTAGACCCCGCCCGCGTACCCGCCGGCGGCCCCCACGGCATCGCGAGCGGCCCGCGCGAGGGTCCGGGCCGTTGCGTCGGTGACGGGGCCGCCGGTTTCCGGTCTCGCCGTCACCTATCCAGAATGCCCTCGGGCCGGTGCTTCCGCACACCCCGTGGACGCTCCTTTCCGGCAGTGCCGCCGACGCCACCTGCGACGCCGCCTCCGGCACCACCTCCACCGCACGACTGATCGGATCCGCACCAGGCGTGCAGATCAGGTCGGTTGGGTCAGTCCGCCGCGGGCCCGCCGCTCGCCGTCGGCGTCCGCCCCCGGTAGCCCGCGACCACGGCGACCGCCGCCAGCAGCAGCACCCCGGCAGCCGTGCGCAGCGCGGACCCCATGGCGTCCGTGAAGACCGCGACCTGCGCGGCGTCCCGCGGCACCCCCTGGAACCGGGAGGCCAGCACCGTGCCGACCACCGCCACCCCGAGCGCCGCGCCGAGCTCCCGGGCGGCGGTGTTCAGGCCGGAACCCATCCCCGCCTGGTGCGCGGGCAGCTCGGAGACCACGGTGAGGGTCAGCGCGGGTGCGCACAGCCCGGTGCCCGCCGACAGCACCAGCAGGTAGAGCGCGTAGAGGGCGTACGGGGTGCCCGCGTCGGCGGTGGAGACCAGCAGCAGGCCGCCGCCGATCAGGCCGAGCCCCGCGCCGACGGGGAGCCGGGGCCCGGTGCGCTCCTGGAGCCGGGCGCCCAGCCTGGGCACCAGGGCCATGCCGAGGGTCAGGGGCACGATGGCGAGGCCCGCCAGGGCCGGGGAGAAGCCCTTGGCGTACTGGAGGTACTGGGCGTTGACGAAGAAGAGGGCGAACAGCCCGAAGAAGCCGGCTCCGATGCCGAGCGTCCCGGCCCGCAGCCTGCGCGAGGCGAAGATCCGCGGGTCCAGCAGCGGACGGGCGGCGCGCAGCGCGTGGCCCGTGAAGACGGCGAGCAGTACCGCGCCCGCGCCGAAGGCGCCCAGGACGCGCACCGAGCCCCAGCCGTACGAGGGCCCCTCGATGATCGCGTAGACCACGGCGAAGAGCGCCCCCGCGAGCAGGGCCGCCCCCGCCGGATCGACGGCGGCGTCGGGGCGCGAGGGCGTACGGGGCACCGTGCGGGCGACTGCCAGCGCGAGCAGTGCGCCGAGCGGGACGACGGCCCAGAAAAGGGCCCGCCAGGTCAGGTACTGCCCGGCGAGCCCGCCGCCGACGTTGCCCGCCAGGCCCCCGAGGCCGGCGGACAGCGTCCAGGTGGCCAGGGCCCGGCCGCGCAACTCGGGCGGCGACAGGTGGACCAGGACCGACATCGTGGCGGGCATGATCAGGGCCGCTCCCGCCCCGCACAGCCCGCGCCCGGCGATCAGCACGGCCGGCCCGGCGGCGGCCGCGCTGACCGCCGCGCCGGCCGCGAACAGGCCGAGCCCGGCGAGCAGGGCCCCCTTGCGGCCGTACCGGTCGCCGAGGGCGCCGGCCGGGATCAGCAGCGCCGCGAAGACGATGACGTAGGCGTCGACCGTCCACAGCAGTTGACCGGAGGTGGGGTGCAGGGCGGATCCGGCGAGCTGGGGGATCAGCAGGTTCACGGCGGCGACCATGCCCTGGGCCACCAGGACGCAGGCGCACAGGACGAGCAGGGCGGTGCGGGTCAGGGCGGGGGCGGGGGGTGTCGTGGTGGTGAGGGAGGCATGGCGGAGCACGGCTCCTCCTCGGAGTCGGTGGGGCGGTGGGGTGTGCTCTCACCGTAGGGTTGGTGCGACCTGCTTTCCAGTGCAAGTTCTGCAAGGGATCCATGCGCGTGACGCAATCCGGTGGGCCCGCCCTCGCGGCCTTCGACCTGAACCTCCTCGTCGCCCTGGACGTCCTCCTGGAGGAGTCGAGCGTGTCCCGGGCCGCGGCCCGGCTCCACCTGTCCGAGCCGGCGATGAGCCGCACCCTCGGCCGGATCCGTGCGGCACTCGGCGATCCCGTCCTGGTCCGCGCGGGCCGCGGCATGGTTCCCACCCCGCACGCCCTCGCCGTGCAGGGCGAGGTCCGGGCCGTCGTGGAACGGGCCCGCGCGCTGTTCCTGGCCGGCGGCCGGGTCGAGCTGTCGACACTGACCCGCACCTTCACCGTGCTGGCCAACGAGGCCTTCACCGCCGTCCACGCCGCCGCACTCCTCGACCGGGTCGCCCGCGAGGCGCCCGGGGTGCGGCTGCGCTTCCTGGCGGAGAGCCACATCGACGTGCCCGCGCTGCGCGAGGGCGTCGCCGACCTGGAACTCGGCATGATCGACACCCGCTCCCCGGAGGTCCGGGTCGAGCACCTCGCCGACGAGCGGATGCTGGCCGTCGTCCGCACCGGGCACCCGCTGCTGCGCGGTCCGGTCACCGCGCGCGACTTCGCCGCCGCCCGGCACCTGATCGTCTCCCGGCGCGGACGGCTGGAAGGCCCCGTGGACACCGCCCTCGCCGAACAGGGCCTCACCCGGCAGGTGGTGGGCAGCGTCGGCACCTTCCCCGCCTCCCTCTTCGTGCTGCGCGAGGGCGACCTCGTGGGCCTGATCACCAGCCAGGCCGGGCCGCTCGCGATCGCGTTGGGGCTGGAGCCCTTCGAGATCCCCCTCACCCTGCCGACGCTCCCCTTCGGCATGGCCTGGCACCCGCGCCACGACGCGGACCCCGCGCACGCCTGGCTGCGCGACTGCGCCCGCGCGCTGCTGCGATCAGCCGATCGGCCGATCGGCCGGCCGGGACCGGTGGGCTGAAAGTCCCTGCCGTTCAGGGACTTCGACCGGCTGCCGTTGCACCTCGGGCTGCTTAGGTTTGCCTAAGTGGATTCGAACGAGGAGGTCCGGTGCCGTCGCTCAACGACCGCCGTCCAGGGACGACCGTACGCATCACGGGGATCGACCCCGGTCAGGCCGGCGGGAGCCGGCGCCGGCTCCTGGAGTTCGGCTTCGTACCGGGCGCGGACGTCACCGTGATCGCCCGGGGCGCGACCGGAGGCCTGCTCGTCGGGCTCGGTGACACCCGGGTCGCGCTGGACACCCGTACCGCCGGCCGGCTGAGGTGCGCCGGATGAGCTGTCACGCCACCGGCGCCGGGGCCGGTGCGACCGCCACGGCGGAGCGGCGGTCCGGCACGCCGTTCGTCGCCCTCGTCGGCAACCCCAACGTCGGCAAGTCGACCCTCTTCAACGCCCTCACCGGCGCCCATCAGCGCGTCGGCAACTGGCCGGGCAAAACCGTCTCCGTCGCCCAGGGCGACTGGCGCACCACGGGCGGCGGCGGCCGCCCGCTGCGCATCGCCGACCTGCCCGGTTCGTACAGCCTGCTGCCCGACTCCCCGGACGAGGCGCTGGTGCGCGACGTGCTGACCGCACCGGAGGGGGAGCGGCCCGACGCGGTGGTCTTCGCGCTCGACGCGGCCAACCCGGCCCGCAACCTGTACCTGCTCTCGCAGATCCTCGACACCGACATCCCCGTCGTGGTCGCGCTCACCATGACCGACGTCGCCGCCCGGCGCGGCACGCCCCCCACCCCGGAAGCGCTGGCCCGCGAGCTCGCGCTGCCCGTCGTACGGGTGGAGGGGCGCACCGGGGCCGGGCTGGACCAGCTCGCCGACGCGGTGCGCGACGCCCTGGACGCGGCGGCCCCGTTCCCCGGGCGGACCTCCGCCTGGGCAGCCGGCTCGCCGGTGGAGGCCGAACTGGCGGAGCTGGCCGCGGCGGCCTCCGGGCGGCCCCCGCACCCCGCCCGGTGGCTGGCAGTGAGCCTGCTCTGCGGAGAGCAGCCGCCCGCGGTCCCGGCGGCGCTGGCCGAGCGGGCAGAAGCGGCGGCGGACCGGCTCGCAGCGGCCGCAGGGGTGGGTTCAGCCGGTGCCGGTGCCGGTGCCGGCTCCGACACCGACGGCGACATCGATGCCGAACTCCTCGTCGCGGAGGCCCGCTACGCCTGGGCGCACGCCGTCATCGAACGCGCGGCGCCCCGCCCGGCGGGGGCCCGGCCCACCCTCACCGACCGGGTGGACCGGCTGCTGCTGTCCCGCGGCTTCGGCATCCCGTTCTTCCTCGCCGTCATGTGGGGCGTCTTCCAGGCCACCACCGCCCTGGCCAAACCGCTCCAGGACGGCCTCGGCGACTTCGTCTCCGGACCCGTCAGCGGCGGCGCCGACCGGCTCCTGGAAGCCGTCCACGCGCCCGGCTGGCTGACCGGACTGCTGGTCGACGGCCTGATCAACGGAGTGGGTCAACTGCTCACCTTCGTCCCGCTGATGATCATCATGTTCCTGCTGCTGGCCCTGCTGGAGGACTCCGGCTACTTCGCCCGCGCCGCCTTCGTCGCCGACCGCCTGATGCGCACCCTGCGCCTGCCGGGCCGCGCCTTCCTCCCCCTGGTCGTCGGCTTCGGCTGCAACGTCCCCGCCCTCGCCGGCACCCGGATCCTGAACCGCCGCTCGCACCGGCTGCTCGTCGGCCTGCTCATCCCGTACATGAGCTGCACCGCCCGGCTCGCCGTCTACGTGATGATCGCGGGCGTCTTCTTCGGCTCGAACTCCGGCACCGTCGTCTTCTTCCTCTACGTCGCCTCCGTGCTGCTGGTCGTCGGTATGGGCCTGATCCTGCGGCCCCTGCTGTTCCGGGACATGAAGGACGAACCGCTGGTCCTGGAGCTGCCCCCGTACCGGCTGCCCACCCTGCGGGTCACCGGCGCGCAGGTCTGGCAGAAGCTCGCCGCGTTCCTGCGCACCGCGGGCGGCATCATCGTCGCCACCGCGGCCGCCGTCTGGCTCCTCATGGCGATCCCCGCCGCGGCCGGCCACGGAGGCTTCGGCAAGGTCGACGTCGAACAGAGCGTGTTCGGTACGGTCACCCGTGCCACGGCGCCCCTCGTGGCCCCGGCCGGCTTCGGCGACTGGCACGCCACGGCCGCGCTGGGCACCGGCCTGATCGCCAAGGAGGGCGTGATCTCCACCCTCGCCCAGACCTACTCGGCCGAGGAGGACGGCGACCCCAAGCTCACCGCGAGCCTGCACGCCACCTTCGAGGAATCCTCCGGCGGCCACCAACGGGCTGCCGCGCTGGCCTTCCTGGTCTTCATCCTCGCCTACACCCCCTGCTTCGCCACCCTGGCCGCGCAGCGGGCCGAGATCGGCACCCGGCTGACCGCCATCGGCTTCGGCATCCAGCTGACGGCGGCCTGGCTGCTGGCCGTCGGGGTCTTCCAGATCGCGAGGCTGGTGTGGTGAACGGAACCGACGGGACGCAGAAGACCGACGGGGGCGCCACCGCCATGGCCCCTGCCCCCGGACCCGGCATGCTGCGCCGCCTGCTGCGCGCCTTCGAGGAGGCGGCTCCCGGCGAGGGGCTCGCGCAGATCGCCGACCGGCTGGGCATCGACCGGGCCGAGGCGGCCGACCTCGCCGCGTACTGGGTCCGCAAGGGCCGGCTGCGCCGCGAGGAGATCGCCGCCCCGGACTGCTCGGGCTGCTTCTTCGCCTCGCGGGGATGCACGACCTGCCCCGACGGCTCCACCGCCGCCCCGCGGCCGGCCCTGGTCGCCCTGACACCCGTACGCCCCCCACGGCCGGGCGGCCGGCACCACCAGGGCGCCGCCGGCGGGCGATGACGATGCCGCCGCGCGCCCCTCACCGGGCCCGGTGCCGCCTCGCGTACGACCAGGTCACCGCGGTCATCAGGGCCGGCACGGCCAGCAGCGGGGCGAAGGCGAACGCCCACACGGTCCGTGGCGCACCGCTCGCCAGGTACGTGTCGCTCTCGACCGTGAAGAGGACCACGAGCTGCCACAGGGCCCCTAGGACCAGGAGGCCCGAGGCCGTCCAGGCCAGCGGGGCCAGGACCTTGGGGCTCAGCGGCCGCCACCGGTCGCTGACCAGCAGGAGCGGTGACAGGGCGGCCAGTTCGGCGAGGACGGACAGTCCGACGAGGTAGGCGATGCCCCAGCCCGGGATGCCGTAGACCTCGCGCAGCACCCGGTCTCCGTAGCCCACGTAGACACCCGATGCCATGGTGATGCGCCACAGGCCGGACGGGACGGCGCACAGCGCGATGGCGTGGGCGGCCCACCGGGCCCAGGCCGGTGCGGGTGCCGGTGCGGGTGCGGAGGAGGGGAGGGCGCTGCTCGCTGTCGTCATGCGTACAGGCTGGCCGCGGACCGGGCGGCCGCGCGTCGTCCCCGCGGGCGGACCCCGTCCGTCCCGCGGACGAGGGGGCGGCCCCGTACGCCGTACGGACTGATCCGAACGCCTCCCCCGTCCGGGGGAGCTCCGGGGTGGGGGCCCTCGGACGGGGCCTCGGGCGGGCAGGCTTGCGGACATGCGACAGCCGTACGACACCACGTCAACGCCCCCGCCGGCCTTCTCGGTCGCCGATGCCTTCACCCTGCGCACCGCCCTGGACGCCCTCGGCGGAGTCCGCGGCCTCGACACCCTCGACATGGCCTGCGGGCACGGCAGCACCACCCGGATGCTGGCGGGCGGCGGGGCCCGCAGGACGGTGGGCGTCGACAGCTGCCCCGAACGCATCCGCCGGGCCCGGGAGACCGGCGCGGAGCTCGCGCACGCCGTCGAGTACGTCGTCGCGGACGCGGCCGCCGGCATGCCGGCCCTGGGGCCGTTCGACCTCGCGACCGCCGTCTACCTCTTCAACCAGGCCCACGACCGCACGGCCCTGCACGCCATGTTCCGTGCGGTACGCGCCAACCTGCGCCCCGGCGGCCGGCTGCTCGCCATCGTGCCGAACCCCGGGGCGTTCCCCTACGCGGACTGGGCCCCGTACGGGATCAGCGTCGTCGAGCGGTCCCCCGGCGGGGACGCCCCGCTGCTGAGGGCCCGGCTGGAGACCGACCCGCCGGTGCCGTTCGAATGCCGTGAGTGGGCCCACGCCGACTTCGCGGAGGCCGCCGCCGACGCCGGCTTCGCCACCGTCACCTGGCAGCCGACCCGGACCCCGCCCGCGTGCGAGACCCGCGACGAGACCTACTGGGCCCGCTACCGCACGGCCCCCGTCGGCTCCCTGATGAACTGCGTGGCCTGAGCGGCCGCACCGACCGGTGACGGCGCCTCAGGACTCGGCCGCCGCCGCGCGGACCAGCTCCACGATCCGGTCGCGGGCCGCCTTGCCCTCCGGGACCGGCATCAGCGGGTAGTCGTGCGGCAGCCCCGGCTCCTCGATGAACTCCACCTCGGCGCCGGCCGCCCGCGCCCGGTCCAGCAGTCCGCGGCTGTCGGTCGTCAGGACGTCCCGGGTGCCCGTGAACACCGTCAGCGGGGCCAGCCCCGCGAACGATCCGTGCAGCGGGCTGACCCGGGGATCGTCGGCCGCCAGGTTGCCGGCGTACAGCCGCCCGGCCTCCCGCAGGCCCGGGCGGGCCAGCATCGGGTCGGCCGCCTCGATGGCCGCCTGGTCGGGGTGGCTCATGGACACGTCCAGCCAGGGCGAGATCAGCACGATCCTCGAAGGCTGCGCCCCGTTGCGGTCGCGCAGCCGCTGGGCCGCGGCCAGCGCCAGCCCGGCGCCCGCCGAATCCCCGACGAGCACGGTGCCACCGGCGCCCCCGCTCGCTATCAGGCCGCTGAGCAGGTCGGCGGCGACCGGGACGGTCCGGTCGGCGGTTCCGCGCGGGGCCAGTATGTACGCCGGTACGACGACCCGCGCCTGCGCCTGCGTGACCAGGGTCCGGATCAGCGACCAGTGCGCCCGGACCAGTTCGTTGATGTACCCGCCGCCGTGCACGTACAGCACCCGGGCGGCCGGTTCCACGCCGAGCGGCGAGACCTCGTACACCGGCCAGGCCCCGACGAAGGTCCGCGAGACCTCCGCCACCCGGCCCAGCGATCGCGGCGGCAGGTGCGACGCCGGGCGCCGCATCGATTCCGCCACCCGGGTACGAACCGCCTCGGCGCTCCCGAACCGTCTTCGCCGCCCCGCCGCGATCAGCGCGACCGAAAGCGCCCTGCTGCGCAGACTCGGCACGCCCCTCACCTCCCCAAACCCGGCCTGGAACACTCCCCGGCCCCTGCCCGTCACCTGAGGAGCATAGGCGTGAAGCTGGGCTGTGGACCCGCTTAAGAAATCCTCGATGGACTGATCACCCGCAGGTCGGCAGATTGGTGACGTCCGAACGCTGCCCGGCCCGCACGCCCCGTAGCGCTTCCTTCCGCATGCCTGGAGCCACCCCATGAAGGCACTCGTCAAGCACAAGGCCGAGCCCGGGCTGTGGCTCATGGACGTTCCCGAGCCCGAATACGGCCCCGGCGACGTGCTGATCAAGGTGCTGCGGACCGGCATCTGCGGGACCGACCTGCACATCCGCTCCTGGGACGGCTGGGCGCAGGGCGCCGTCAAGACCCCCCTCGTGCTCGGGCACGAGTTCGTCGGCGAGGTGGCCGCGCTCGGTGCGGACGTCCACGAGGACATCGAGGTCGGTGCGCTGGTCAGCGGCGAGGGCCATCTGGTCTGCGGGAAGTGCCGCAACTGCCTGGCCGGGCGCCGCCACCTGTGCCGCAGCACGATCGGGCTCGGGGTCGGCCGCGACGGCGCCTTCGCCGAGTACGTGGTCCTGCCCGCGCAGAACGTGTGGGTCCACCGGGCCAAGGTCGACCTCGACGTCGCGGCGATCTTCGACCCGTTCGGCAACGCCGTGCACACCGCGCTGTCCTTCCCGCTGGTCGGCGAGGACGTGCTGATCACCGGCGCGGGCCCGATCGGGATCATGGCGGCGGCCGTGGCCCGGCACGCGGGAGCGCGCAACGTGGTCATCACCGACGTCAGCCCGGACCGTCTGGAGATCGCCCGCAAGGCCGGCGCCACCCTCGCGCTCGACGTCTCGAAGGCGACCATCGCCGACGCGCAGGCCCAGCTCGGCCTGCGCGAGGGCTTCGACGTCGGCCTGGAGATGTCCGGCCGCGGCGAGGCCATGCGCGACATGATCGACAACATGACGCACGGCGGCAAGATCGCCATGCTGGGCCTGCCGGCGCAGGAGTTCGCCGTCGACTGGGCCAAGGTCGTCACCTCGATGATCACGATCAAGGGCATCTACGGCCGCGAGATGTTCGAGACCTGGTACGCGATGACCGTGCTGCTCGAGGGCGGGCTCGACCTCAGCCCCGTCATCACCGGCCGGTACGCCTACGGGGACTTCGAGGCCGCGTTCGACGAGGCGGCGACCGCCCGCAGCGGCAAGATCATCCTGGACTGGACGCAGGCGTAGCGCTCCGGGCGCAGCCGACGCCCGGGCGTTGCCCGCCGGGGCGTCCGGTGCCCGGTGTCAGGCGTCAGACGTCCAGCCCCACAGACCATTTCCCTCCGGCCGGGTCCCGCACCACCCTCCCCCCTCCGCGGGGCCCGGCCCCCCTCCCTCCGCCGCACCAGGAGAAAGAGAGCACCGCACATGTTCGAGACCGTCCGCGCGGACCTCCGTACGACCCTCGACGAGATCCGCTCCGCGGGTCTGCACAAGCCCGAGCGCGTCATCGGCACCCCGCAGAACGCCGCCGTCGCCGTGACCTCGGGCGGCGCCCCCGGCGAGGTCCTCAACTTCTGCGCCAACAACTACCTCGGTCTCGCGGACCACCCCGAGGTGGTCACCGCGGCGAAGGAGGCCCTGGACCGCTGGGGCTACGGAATGGCCTCCGTGCGCTTCATCTGCGGTACGCAGGAGGTGCACAAGGAGCTGGAGGCACGGCTCTCCGCCTTCCTCGGCCAGGAGGACACGATCCTCTACTCCTCCTGCTTCGACGCCAACGGCGGAGTCTTCGAGACCGTCCTCGGCCCCGAGGACGCGGTGATCTCCGACGCCCTCAACCACGCCTCGATCATCGACGGCATCCGCCTCTCCAAGGCGCGCCGCTTCCGCTACGCCAACCGCGACATGGCGGAACTGGAGACCAGGCTCAAGGAAGCCACCGAGGGCGGTGCCCGCCGCAAGCTGATCGTCACCGACGGCGTGTTCTCGATGGACGGTTACGTCGCCCCGCTCACGGAGATCTGCGACCTCGCGGACCGCTACGACGCCATGGTCATGGTCGACGACTCGCACGCCGTCGGCTTCGTCGGCCCCGGCGGCCGCGGCACCCCGGAACTCCACGGGGTCATGGACCGCGTGGACATCATCACCGGCACCCTCGGCAAGGCGCTGGGCGGTGCCTCCGGCGGCTACGTCGCGGCGCGCGCCGAGATCGTCGAGCTGCTGCGCCAGCGCTCGCGCCCGTACCTCTTCTCCAACTCCCTCGCCCCGGTCATCGCGGCGGCCTCCCTGAAGGTCCTCGACCTGCTGGAGTCGGCCGACGACCTGCGCGAGCGGCTCGCCGCCAACACCGCGCTGTTCCGCACGAAGATGACCGAGGCCGGCTTCGAGATCCTGCCCGGCGACCACGCCATCGCCCCGGTGATGATCGGCGACGCGGCAGAGGCGGCCAGGATGGCGGAACTCCTGCTGGAGCGCGGGGTCTACGTGATCGGCTTCTCCTACCCGGTGGTCCCGATGGGCGCGGCGCGGATCCGCGTCCAGCTCTCGGCCGCGCACTCGACGGCCGACGTGGAACGCGCGATCGCGGCCTTCATCGACGCGCGGGCGGCCCTGACGGGCGCCTAGAACCGAGCCCGGGCCGGCCAGATCCAGCCTCGTCGGCGTTGAGACGCGGGTTCCGGGGCGGAGCCCCCGGGGAACGGCGGAAGGGCGGGTAGGGGACAGCACCCGTCCTCCGGGCTCCGGAGCGGGCCGGCCCGAGGCGGGCGGCGGACCGGCTCGGGCCGGCCCGGACGGCCGGGTGGGGGCGCGGCGCTCCGGCGCGGGGCACGCGGGCTGCGGCCCCGCCCGTTCGGTCGGCCCGGCACGGCCCCGCGGCCTGCGAGAATGGCAGGGTGATCGACCCCCGCCGGCTGCGCATCCTGCGGGCCGTCGCGGACCACCGTACGGTGACCGCCGCGGCCGCAGCCCTCTACCTCACCCCCTCCGCCGTGTCGCAGCAGCTCGCGGCGCTGGAGCAGGAGACCGGGCACACCCTGCTGACCCGCAGCGGCCGGGGCGTCCGGCTCACCGCGGCCGGGCAGATCCTGCTCGGGCACACGCACGAGGTGCTCGCACAGCTGGAGCGGGCGGAAGCGGAACTCGCCGCCTACGCGGGCGGCTCGGCGGGCGAGGTCACCGTGGCCGCCTTCGCCACCGGCATCGCCGAGGTACTGGCCCCCGCCATCACCCGGCTCGCCGCGGACCAGCCCGGCATCCGGCTGCGCGTGCGCGACGCGGAGGGCGACCAGAGCCTGCTGCTCCTGCTCGACGGGGAGGCCGACCTGGCGCTGGCCGTCGAGTACCGGGGAGCCCCGGGCGCCGACGACGGCAGGCTGTCCGTGCTCCCGCTCTACGCCGAGCCCTTCGACGCGGTCCTCCCGGCCGGACACCCGCTCGGCGACCTCCCCGAGGTGTCCCTGGCCGACCTCTCCGATGCGGACTGGGTGGGCCAGTACCCCGGCAACCCCTGCCACGACGTGATGCTCCTCGCCTGCGAACTGGCCGGGTTCCAGCCCAGGCTGGTGCACTCCTCCGACGACTTCCGGGCCGTGGTGGCCCTCGTGGGCGCCGGCGCCGGAGTGGCCCTCGTACCGCGCTCGGCGCTGCGCGGCATGGACCTCAAGGAGGTCCAGGTCCGCCCCGTGTCCGGCCCGGCGCCCACCCGCCGCGTCTTCGCCGCCACCCGCCGCGGCGCCGAGGCGCACCCGCTGATCGCACCGGTGCTGGCGGCCCTGACCCGTGAGGCGGACCGGCTCCCGGAACACTGACCGGGGACCCCTCAGGCCGTGCCCTGCCCGACGGTGAAGACGGCGCCGGGCGCCGCGTGCTCCACGGGCCCGGAGTAGCGGGCGACGGCGCGGGACACGGCCTCGGCCGGGTCCAGGTCCCGGCCGAGGTGCGTGAGGACCAGCCGCCCGGCGCGGGCCGCGCGGGCGGTGTCGCCGGCCTCCTCGGGGGTGTGGTGCACCGGTTCGGCGCCGGCCGGGTGCGCGGAGCTGTCGGCCTCGCAGAGCAGGAGCGCGCAGTCCTCGGCGAACCGGGTCAGGGCCGAACAGGGCGCCGTGTCACCCGAGTACACGAGGGACCGGCCTCCCCATTCGGCGCGCAGCGCGAAGGCGGGCATGCCGTGGGACACCGCCCCGCTGGTGAGGCCGAGCGCTCCGGCCCGCGCGCGGTGGCCGTCGTACAGCTCGTGGACCTCGAAGGCGGCCTCCACCGGGCTGCGGTCCGGGCCGTTGGTGAGGAACCCCGCCAGCCGGTCGGCGATGCCGGGCGGCCCGTAGAGGGGGAGCGGCGCGGGTCGTCGCACGTCGGCGTAGAGCAGGCCGTAGTACGCGGTCAGCAGGTCGGCCGTGTGGTCGGCGTGCAGGTGCGAGATCCATATCGCATCCAACTCGCCCAGCCCGACGTGCCGTTGCAGCGGGCCGAGCGTTCCGCTGCCCGCATCGACCCACACCCGGGCTCCGCCGCCCTCGAGCAGGTAGCCGGAGCAGGGATTGTCGGCGCGCGGGTAGGGCGTCGCGCTGCCCAGGACGGTGAGCCGGAGAAGCCCGACGAGATCGTCTGCCATCCGGGGAGTCTAGGCAGTCTCTTTCGGATCTTGTCGGCCGAGTCCGCGGTGTCTGGTGCCGTGCCTGGGCGTGCTGTCGGGGCGCTCGCGTACTGGGCGTACGTGGTCGTCTCGGCAGTGCGGCCAGGCGCGGTGCCGGGCGCCGCGGGCCCGGCAAGATCCGAAAGAGACGGCCTAGGCCGTCTCTTCCGGGCCGGTGCGGGCTCGCGGCGGTGTGCTCAGGCGCGGATGATCTCCACGCCGGCCGCCTCGAAGGCATCGGCCACCGACGGGGACAGGCCGGTGTCCGTCACCAGTACGTCCACGGCGTCGGTGGCGACGATGCGGGCGAAGGCGCGGACGCCGAGCTTGCTGGAGTCGGCGGCGATCACCACGCGGCGGGCGCGTTCGCAGAGCAGGCGGTTCATGGCCGCCTCGTCCTCGTGTCGGGTGGCGGCCCCGTCGGCCGGGTCGAAGGCGTCCACGCCGACGACGGCGGTGTCCACGGAGAGCTGCCCGAGCACCTCCATGGCGAGCGGGCCGGTGAGCTCGTAGGACTGGGGCCGGGCCACGCCGCCGGTGAGCACGATCTTGAACTGCGGCCTGATGACCAGTTCGCCCGCGATGTTCAGTGCGTTGGTGACCACGGTGAGGGCGGGGGAGCCGGTGGCGAGGTCGGGGCGGGCGGCCAGCGCGCGCGCCACCTCGGTGGTCGTGGTGCCGCCGGTCAGGCCGATCACCTCGCCGGGGGCGATCAGCGCCGCGACGGTTTCGCTGATGCGGCTCTTCTCGGCGGCCCGGCGCGAGGTCCGGTAGCGCAGCGGGAGTTCGTAACTGACCCCGTGCAGCACCGCTCCGCCGCGCGTGCGCACCAGCAGCTGCTGTTCGGCGAGCTGGTCGAGGTCGCGCCGGATGGTGGCGGCGGACACGCCGAGGGCCTCGGCGGCGGGTTCCACTTCGAGCTCGCCCCGCTCCACCAGCAGGTCCAGCAGTGTCTGCCAGCGTTCCTTGCGGGTCATCGGCCGCCCTTCCGGTCTTGTCTTCGAGGGGCGCGTCGCTGTTCGCTTCGACGCTCTCTCTTGGCCTACACGTCGAGATTAACGCAGGAGATCACCGCGGAGATGCTTGAAGTTGCGTGAAAGAGCCCAGTATCTTGCAGGAACACGCATTCAGGGTGCACGCACCGCGCTAGGGAGCAGCCATGAGCCACGTCGCGTACGAGTTGGGCACACAGCCCGCATGCTGGGAGCGGGCCGCCGAACTGGCCCCGGAACACCGGGCGGTGCTGCCGCGGCCGGGGGAGCGTACCGCGATCGTCGGATGCGGGACCTCGTACTACATGGCCCGGGCCGCCGCCGTGTTGCGCGAGGAGGCCGGGCAGGGCGAGACCGACGCCTTCCCCGCCTCGGAGTTCCCCCGCCACCGGCGCTACGACCGGGTCGTCGCACTGACCCGGTCCGGGACCACCACCGAGGTCCTCGACCTGCTGGCCGGCCTGCGGGAGACGGGCGTGCCCACCACCGCCGTCATCGGGGACCCCGCCACCCCGGTCATCACCCTCGCCGACGGGCTCGTCGTCCTCGACTTCGCCGACGAGCAGTCCGTCGTGCAGACCCGCTTCGCCACCACCGCCCTCACCCTGCTGCGCGCCCACGTCGGCCTGCACAGCCCGTCCGTCATCGCCGACGCGCGCGCCGCGCTCGCCGACCCGCTCCCCGCGGATCTGGAGACCCGGGGGCAGTTCACCTTCCTCGGGCGGGGCTGGAGCGTCGGACTCGCCGACGAGGCCGCCCTGAAGATGCGCGAAGCCGCCCTGGCCTGGGCCGAGTCCTACCCGGCCATGGAGTACCGGCACGGCCCCATCAGCGTCTCGGCGCCCGGCACCGTCACCTGGTCGCTCGGCGACGCCCCCGAAGGGCTCGCCGAACAGGTCCGGGGGACCGGAGCCCAGTGGGTGGCCGGCCACCTCGACCCGCTCGCCGAACTGGTCCGCGTCCACCGTCTGGCCATCGCCGTCGCCGCCCACCAGGGGCTGGACCCGGACGCGCCGCGCAATCTGACCCGGTCCGTCATCCTCACCACGGACGAGGAGGCCGTCCGATGAGCCTCGTCTCCGCCGGTCGGCTCGTCCAGGACGCCGCCGCCCAGGGCCGCGCCGTCGCCGCCTTCAACATCATCACGCTGGAGCACGCCGAAGCGGTCGTCGCGGGCGCCGAAGCGGCCGGACTCCCCGTGGTGCTCCAGCTCAGCGAGAACGCCGTCAAGTTCCGGGGCGGGGCGCTGCTGCCCATCAGCCGCGCGGCCGTGGCCGTCGCCGAGGCCGCAGCTGTCCCGGTCGGGCTGCACCTGGACCACGTCAAGAGCTCCGAACTGCTGCGGCAGGCCGTGGACGCCGGATTCAGCTCGGTCATGTACGACGCCGCGCACCTCTCCTACGCCGAGAACCTGGAGGCCACCCGCTCCGCCGCCGACTGGGCGCACGTCAACGGGCTCTGGATCGAAGCCGAACTGGGCGAGGTCGGCGGGAAGAACGGGGCCGCGCCGCTGGACCCGCACGCACCCGGCGCCCGTACCGACCCCGACGAGGCGCGGCGGTTCGTCGCCGACTCCGGAGTGGACGCGCTGGCCGTCGCCATCGGCAGCAGCCACGCCATGACCAGCCGTACCGCGGCCCTGGACCACGCGCTGCTCGGCCGCCTCGCCAAGATGGTCGACGTACCGCTGGTGCTGCACGGATCCTCCGGTCTGCCGGACGCGGAACTCGCCGCGGCCGTCGCCGGCGGCATCCGGAAGGTCAACATCGGCACCGCGCTGAACGTGGCGATGACCGAGGCCATCCGCACCCATCTCACCCCCGCGGATCCCCGCCCGTATTTGACCGCCGCACGGGAGGCGATGACGGCGACGGCCGCCGCTATGATCAGCGCCCTGAACTGACCGGAACGGCTATCGGGGGGACTGTATGGACGCACAGCGGGGCCTCAGCAGCAGACGGCGGCTTCTCCTGGGACTGGGGGCCCCGCTGCTGCTCGGCGCGGCGGGGCTCGGCTACGTCATGTGGCCCGAGGGAGAAGACGCGGAGAAGGTCCGCACCGATCCGGCGCCGCTCAACCGGCGCTTCTGGACTGCGCTGGGCGACGTGTCCGACGCGCACTGGCTGGGCTACGGCATAGGCGAGTCCGGCAACGACCGGACGGTCCCGAGCCCGGATTCCCGTATCCGCCTGGTGGGCGTCGCCCACCTCAAGCAGGGCACGGCGAACCGCATCATGCGCGATCCCGCCCACCACTTCGAGGTCGTCTCCCTGTCCGGGCTGCCCGCCCCGCTGAAACCGTTCATACCCTCCAGTGCGGCCTGGAAGCAGAGCCCGACGTACGACAAGGCCGCCCTGGAGGAGGGCCTGGATGTGGTCCCCTCGGGCACCTTCCGCTTCGACGGCATCCGCGACCTCGTGTACTTCGACTACGAGTTCCTCTACACGTGAGCCAGGCCCGAGGTACGGGTGAGCCGCGCCTGAGGCACACGTGAGCCGCACCCCGAGCGGCGGCCCACGGGATTCCTCCCACTCAGTGGGAGGACGGCCGCGGCGGCATTGAAGCCGCGCCCCGGGCGGTGTTTCGTCGGATGCCCGAGCAGAGCAGGCGCCGCCGAGGGAAGGCCACCGCACATGCCGCACCAGCCGTATCTCCCGCACCGCTTCGGGGTGTTCCTCGCCCCCTACCACCGGCCCGACGGAGACCCGGCGCTCCAGCTGCGCCGGGACCTCGACCTCGCCGCCGACCTGGACCGGCTCGGCTACGAGGAGCTGTGGGCCGGCGAACACCACTCCGCGGGGTACGAGATCATCGCCTCGCCCGAGGTGTTCCTCGCCGCTGCCGCCGAACGCACCAGCCGGATCATGCTCGGTACCGGGGTCAACTCCCTCCCCTACCACCAGCCGTTGATCCTCGCCGACCGGATCTGCCAGCTCGACCAGCAGTCCCGCGGCCGGGCCATGCTCGGGGTCGGTCCGGGCCAACTGCCCTCGGACGCCTTCATGATGGGAGTCGACCCGCTCCGCTCCCGCGAGATGACGGCAGACGCCCTCGACGCGATCGTCCGGCTGCTGCGCGGGGAGACGGTCACGGCCGCCACCGACTGGTTCACCCTGGAGGAGGCCCGGCTCCAACTCGGACCCCACCGGGGCCGGGAACTGGAGGTCGCGGTCGCCTCCGCCGTATCGCCGACCGGGGCGGTGCTCGCGGGACGCCACGGGGTCGGGATGCTCTCGCTCGCCGCGGCCGACCCCGCCGGGTACGGGGCGCTCGACGCCAACTGGGCCGCCCACGAGCGGGCCTGTGGCGAAGCCGGCCGCGCCGCCGACCGCTCCGCCTGGCGGCTGGTCACCCCGGTGCACCTGGCCGAGACCCGCGAACAGGCCCTGCGCGAAGCCGAGTACGGTACGCCCGACCTCGTCGACTACATCGAGACGCTGAGCGGTACCCGGCTGGACGGCTGCGCCACCCCGGCCGGCGCCGTCGAACGGTGGACCACCGAAGGGCTGCCCACCTTCGGCCGGGCCGTCATCGGCACCCCCGAGGACGCCGTGCGGCGGATCGAGCGGCTCGCGGACAAGACCGGCGGGTTCGGGACCTTCCTCATCCTGCAACTGGACCTCGCCGAGCCCGCGGCCGCCCTGCGCAGCCTGGAGCTCTTCGCCGAGCGGGTCGTGCCCCGGCTCACCGGCCACACCGAAGCGCGCCGCGCCGGCCTGGAATGGGCCGGGCGCAACAGCGAACGGTTCATCGGGGCGATGCGCCGGGCCACGGCGGAGGCCATCGCCCGCAAGGGAGAGGTCCGTTGAGGGCCGCCGTGCTCGAAGACGGCCGCTTCCGCGTACGGGAGCACCCGGATCCGGTGCCCGGCCCCGGGCAGGCCCTCGTGGAGACGGTGGCCTGCGGGATCTGCGGCTCCGACCTGAGCGCCGTCGCGCACACCGACGCGTTCCTCCGAGCCTCCCGGGACAGCGGAACCACCAGCTTCCTCTTCGACCCGGGCCGACCGCTGGTGATGGGCCACGAGTTCTCCGGCCGGGTCCTCTCCTACGGGCCCGGCGCGACCGGTCCCGAACCGGGCACCGGGGTCGTCGGCCTGCCCTGGGCGGTCGACCCGGGCGGGGTGGTGCGGACCGTGGGCTACAGCAACGCCTTCCCCGGCGGATTCGGCGAGCGGATCGTCGTACAGGCGCAGGCACTGCTGCCCGTCCCGCCGTCCCTGGACCTCGGGCTCGCCGCCCTCACCGAGCCGCTGGCCGTGGGATTCGGCAACATCGCCCGGAGCGCGGCGGGGAAGGACACCCCGGCCGTGGTCGTCGGCTGCGGACCGGTCGGCCTCGGGGCCGTCGCCGCCCTGCTGGAGCGCGGTGCCGGACCGGTCGTGGCCTCCGACCCCTCGCCGCTGCGGCGGGCGGCCGCCGCCCGGCTCGGCGCGCACGCGGTGGTGGACCCGGCCGCGCAGGACCCCGTACGGCTCTGCGCGGAACTGGCTGGCGCCCGCCCGCGCCCCACGGTGGTCGTGAACTGCGTGGGCGTACCCGGCATGCTGAACCGGCTCCTGCACACCGTCCCGCGCGGCACCGAGATCCTGCAGATCGGCGGGGTGATGACCGAGGACGTGATCCGGCCGGTGGTCGGCATCTACAAGGACGTCACGATCCGCATGTGCCTGACCTACCCGCCCGAGCAGTTCGGCGCCACCCTCGCCCGCCTGGCCGAAGGCCGCATCGACCCCGCGTCCCTGGTCACCGGGGAAGCGGGCTTCGGCGGGCTGGACGCGGCCTTCGCCTCCCTGCGCCGGCCCGAGGAGCACATCAAGGTCCTGATCCGGCCCGAGCGGGGCGGAACCGGGGTGAGGCCCGCGAAGCCGGTGGGGCCCGAGGAGTAGGTGAGGCCCGAGGGGCGCCCGTCGACGACTTGACGCACCCGGCCCTTCCGGATTCTTGGAACAGGTTCTAGTCTGCCCCCGCAGCGGCGGCGGACGGCCGCGCGACCTGAGCCACGAGAGACCCGGAGGGGCCGTGCACCTCGAATACACGCCTGAGCAGCAGCGGTTGCGCGCCGAGCTGCGCGCCTACTTCGCCGAACTGATCCCGGACGACGTCTACGCGCGCTACGAGGACCCGGCCGAACAGAAGCGCTTCTACCGCGAGACCATCCGCAGGCTCGGTGCCGACGGCTGGCTCGGGGTCGGCTGGCCCAAGGAGTACGGCGGGCGCGGGATGTCGCCCATGGACCAGTTCATCTTCTTCGACGAGGCCGCACAGGCCGTCGTACCGCTTCCGCTGATGGCGCTCAACACCGTCGGGCCGACCATCATGCAGTTCGGCACCGACGAGCAGAAGGCGTACTTCCTGCCCAAGATCCTGGCCGGGGAGATCGACTTCGCCATCGGCTACAGCGAGCCCGACGCCGGCACCGACCTCGCCGCCCTCAAGTGCAAGGCCGTCCGCGAGGGCGACGAGGAGACCGGCACCTACGTGGTCGACGGGCAGAAGATCTGGACCACCAACGGCGACACCGCCGACTGGGTCTGGCTGGCCGTCCGCACCGACCCGGACGCCCCCGCCCACAAGGGCATCACCATGCTCCTCGTGCCGACCTCCGATCCCGGCTATTCCTGCACCCTCATCAACACCCTGGCCTCCCACGACACCACGGCCAGCTACTACGAGAACATCCGCGTCCCCGCGAGCCGCCGCGTCGGCCAGGAGAACAAGGGCTGGCGCCTGATCACCAACCAGCTCAACCACGAGCGCGTCACCCTCGCCGCCCACGGCACCATGGCCATCCGCGCCCTGCACGACGTCCAGCGCTGGGCCGCCGAGACCAAGCTCGCGGACGGCCGCCGCGTGATCGACCTGTCCTGGGTCCGCGGACGCCTCGCCCGCACCCACGCCCGCCTGGACGCCATGAAGCTCCTCAACTGGCAGATGGTCAACGCCGTCCAGGACGGCAACCTCACCCCGCAGGACGCCTCCGCCGTCAAGGTCTACGGCTCCGAGGCGCGCAGGGACGCGTACGCCTGGCTGATGGAGGTGGTCGGCGCGGCCGGCTCCCTCAAGGACGGCTCCGCGGGCGCGGTCCTCCACGGCGAACTGGAACGCGGCTACCGCAGCGCGGTCATCTTCACCTTCGGCGGCGGCAACAACGAGATCCAGCGCGAGATCATCTCGTGGATCGGCCTGGGCATGCCAAGGGTCCGCCGCTGACGCCGGTCGATCGCGCGGGGTCGCGTGCCGCCTCGGCTGTCCGTCGTCGGTCTCGACGGACAGCCGAGCACGGGTCTACGCGGGGGCTGTGCGGGGAGGGGCACCAGAATCTGCGCGTACCGCCTCACCGTTCCGGCGCCACCACGAGTAACGGGCCTACAGCGTGCCCGAGTTGGGAGTTTCCGCCCAGTCGGTTCGGTGCCCTGGCGTCGTCGCGCGGTGTGCTGTTTCCTGGAAGGCGGACGCACAGGGCGTTGTGGGGGCACGGCCGGTCCCGCGTCGGCGGTGACCGGGGTGTCTCAGGACTGCCGCCGGGCCGAGCCGATGGGGGAACTCCATGAGCGCCGCGCACGACATCCCGGACATCCTCTCGCGGGAGTTCGCCGAGGACCCCTACCCGGCCTACCGGGTGATGCGCGAGAGCGCACCCCTCATCTGGCACGAGGGGACGCAGAGTTGGATCATCTCGCGCTACGAGGACGTCGCGCGGGCGTTCCGGGACAAGGAAGCGCTCTTCACCACGGACAACTACGCCTGGCAGGCCGAGCCCGTGCACGGCAAGACCCTGCTCCAGATGAGCGGCCGCGAACACGCCACGCGGCGCGCCCTGGTCGCCCCGGCCTTCCGCGGCAACGAGCTGCGGGACAAGGTGGTTCCGGTCATCGAGCGCAACGCCCGCGAGCTGATCGACGCGTTCCGCGACACCGGCTCCGTCGACCTCGTGAGCGGGTTCGCCTCCCACTTCCCCATCTCGGTGATCGCGGACATGTTCGGACTGGACCGGTCCGGGCAGCGGGCCCTCGGCGGCTGGTACCGGGCCTTCGTGGCGTTCACCGGCAACCTGTCCGGCGACCCGGAGAAGGCGGCCGCGGGCGCGCGTGCCCAGGCCGAGTTCGCCGCGTACATGCTGCCGGTCATCAGCGACCGGCGGGACCACCCCGGTGACGACCTGCTGTCCACGCTCTGCACCGCCGAGGTCGACGGCGTGCGCATGAGCGACGAGGACATCAAGGCGTTCTGCAGCCTCCTCCTCACGGCCGGAGCCGAGACCACGGACAAGGCGGTCGCGGGTCTCTTCGCGAACCTCCTGGCCAACCCCGACCAGCTCGCCGCCGTACGGCGCGACCGCGGACTCGTCGACCGGGCCTTCGCGGAGACCCTGCGGTACACCCCGCCCGTCCACATGATCATGCGGCAGACCGCCGTCGAAGTGACCATGAGCGGCGGAACCATCCCGGCCGGGGCCACCGTCACCTGTCTGATCGGCGCCGCCAACCGCGACCCCGAGCGCTACAAGGACCCGGACCGCTTCGACATCTTCCGCGACGACCTGACGGCGGCCACCGCCTTCTCCGCGGCCGCGGACCACCTGGCGTTCGCGCTCGGGCGGCACTTCTGCGTCGGTGCGCTGCTGGCCAGGGCCGAGGTGGAGATCGCCGCCAACCAGCTCCTCGACGCCATGCCCGGCGTCCGGCCGGCCCAGGGGTACGACCCGGTCGCCGAGGGGGTCTTCACCCGCGGGCCGAAGTCCCTGTGCGTGGAGTTCACGCCGGCTGCCGTCTGAGGGGTCGCTCCGCCTAGCGGCGGTCGTCCCGTGAAGCTCCGCAGGATCCGGCCCGAGGTGGAACGCGGCTTCCGGGTGCCCGCCGTGACCTGGGCGGCGGGCACCGGAGCCGTGGCCTCGGTCGGCGCCCTGCGGCGCGTGCCCCGGGCCCGGCTCCTGCCCTCCGCCCTCCGATTGGGCTAGCCCGCGGCCGCGGTCTCCGCGTGCCGGGCCTCCGTCGCGGCGATCACCCGCTGCCGGGCCAGCCGCCGGGCCTGCTTGAGCTTCAGGTCGGCCAGGAGGAGGGGCGCGTACCAGATCCAGCCCCACACGCTGTAGGACAGCGTCCCGCTCAGCACCAGCGCCTTGTTGGTGGCCAGCACCAGCACGAAGGTGGCGACGTACGCGGCCACCCGATAGCGGACCATGAGCCGCAGCGGCGCCCGCCACCGGCCCGCCAGCAGTTCCAGCGCGGCCGCCACCTCGGCCGCCCGCAGGTCCTCGGGATGGGCGGGCGCCGGGCCGCCCTGCTCCAGTGCCTCGGCGACATCGGAGCTGTGCGAGCTCAGAGCCGCCCGCTCGGCCCGCGCTCCGGCCGCCTTCTCGCGGACGTCCTGCCAGTAGCCCCGCCCGGCCCAGCCGAGCGCGTCCTCCACCCGGGCCGCCTCGGGGGACCCGGGCGGCGCCAAGTCGGCGATCCGCTCCTTGAGCCGTTCCGCCTGCTTGGTGCGCCAGGGGTACGTCCACCCGTCGGCCCGTACGCACAGTTCCAGGTACGAGACGAGCAGTCCGAGGTCGTCGGGCCACCGTGCGAGTCCGGCCTCGTAGGCCTTCTCCGCCTCCGTGTCGTGGTCGTCCTCGTCCTCCGCGGCGTGCGCGAGGCCGAGCCACCGGTAGAGCACCGGATCGGGTCCGAGCTCGGACAGGCCGGATTCGGCCAGGCTCCGGACCTTGCCGAAACCGCCCACCGCGAAAAGCTCCTCGCAGCGTACGGCGTAGTCGTCGTGTGTCATCGTCCCGCCCCAGTCGATCAGTAGGGTCACTTTCAGCCATGCGAACCTGCTGGTCAAGGAGGGTGGGCGGGGCCGGCGGCCGGAGCCGGGCGGCTCAGACCTGGGCGGCTCCGCCGTCCACGAACAGTTCGATCCCGGTGATGAAGCTGCTCTCCCGCGAAGCCAGGAACAGGGCCGCCGCGGCCACCTCCTCGGGGCGGCCGGCCCGGCCGAGCGGGACTCCGGCGGTCGCCCGCTCGCGTACGTGCGCCGGCGCGCCGGCCAGCGCCGGGGTGTCGATCGGGCCCGGGCTGAGGGTGTTGACCCGGATCGCCCGCCCCGCGAGCTCCAGGGCCAGGCTGCGTGCGAGGGACCGTACGGCCGCCTTCGTGGCGGCGTACACCCCGTACCGCGTGGACGCCGAGGAACCGGCGGCCGAGCCCAGCAGGATGACCGAGGCGCCGTCGCGCAGCAGCGGCAGGGCCCGTTGGACGGTGAAGAAGGCGCCCCGGAAGTTGAGGTCAGCGGTGGCGTCGAACTGCTCCTCCGTGAACTCCGCGAAGCCGCCGGGCGGGCCGCCGCCCGCGTTCACGACCAGCACGTCGATCGCTTCGCAGCCCGCGGCGGCGACCGCCGCGTAGAGCCGGTCCAGGTCCGCGACGCGCGAGGCGTCACCGCGGACGGCCACGGCGTCCGGGCCCAGGTCGCGGACCGCCGCGGCCAGTTCCTCCGGCCGCCTGCCGGTGACGAAGACCCGGGCGCCCTCCGCCACGAACCGCCGGGCCGTCGCCAGGCCGATGCCGGACGAACCGCCCGTGACGACGGCGACCTGCCCTTCGAGCTGTCCCGTACGCATGACCGTGCCTCCGCGTCCCGAAGAGAGGCGGGTGCGGTCCGCCGGCGGGAAAGCCTAGTGGCGCCCGTGCGCGTGCGTGCGGCCGTTCGGTGGAATGCTGGAAGAGCCCGTCCGGCCGATGCGGCGTACCGGGGCGGGCGACGGGGGAGGAGCCGTACGTGGACGACGACGACAGCGCAGGCCCCGATCCGGGGCTGTACGGCCCGGGCTCCGTGACCTGGCAGTGCCACGGCGACCCGGTCATGTGGATCGCCGGGGTCCGCGCGCTCTACCTCCAGGCCCTGCACCCGCGCGCGGTCCGCGGTGTCATGGAGAACAGCTCCGCCTTCAGCGGGGAGAACGGCGGCGGCGACGCCTGGGGGCGCCTGCTGCGCACCGCCGACTTCGTCGGCACGATCACCTACGGCACCACCGAGGCCGCCGAGCGGGCCGGCGCCCGCGTCCGCAAGATCCACACCCTGCTGTCGGCGACCGATCCGGCCACCGGCGCACGGTTCCGCGTGGACGAGCCCGAGCTGCTGCTCTGGATCCACTGCGCCCAGATCGACAGCTTCCTGCACGTCCTGCGCCGCTCCGGAGTCCCGCTCACCCCCGCGCAGGCGGACCGGTACGTGGCGGAGAACCGCGTCAACGCCCGGCTCGTCGGGCTCGACCCGTCCGGGGTACCGGGGGACACCGCGGCCCTCACCGCCTACTTCGAGCGGATCCGCCCCGAGCTCGCCGCCGGACCCGACGCGCACGCCGTCGACGCGTTCCTGTGCGCCCCGCCGATCCACCCCCTCCTCGTCCCTGGCCGAAACCTGGTGTGGCGCCCGCTCGCCGCCCTCGCCTACGGGTCCCTGCCCGGCTGGGCGCACCAGCTGTACGGCCGTCCCGCACCGGCCCCGCGCAGCGTCACCCGGCGCCTGCGCCTCACCGGTAGCCTGCTGCGCAGCATTCCCGCAGGTCTGCGCTGGCAGCTGCCTCCAGGTCACATCTTGAAAGCGATGCGCCGCATGGGCCCCGGGAGCCGCCCCGCGCCGTACACACTGCGTACATCAGCGGCCATACTGGACCGGCCGGGGAGGGCGTAGCACGACACACGGGGGCGACTTCAAGACATGGCGGAGTCCAGACTGATCCACGGCCGGTACCGGTCGCTCGATCTGATCGGCCGCGGAGGCATGGGCGAGGTGTGGCGGGCCCGCGACGAGTCGCTGGGCCGGCAGGTCGCCGTCAAATGCCTCAAGCCCCTCGGACCCGAGCAGGACACCCACTTCACCCAGGTGCTGCGCGAGCGGTTCCGCCGCGAGGCGCGCGTCGCCGCCGCCCTCCAGCACCGTGGCGTCACCGTCGTCCACGACTTCGGCGACGACAGCGCGGCCGGCGGCCCCCTCTACCTCGTCATGGAGCTCCTCGAAGGCCGCAATCTCAGCCAGCTCCTGGAGGACAACGACGCGCGCCCGCTCGCCGTGGACGTGGTCGTCGACATCGCCGAGCAGATGGCGGCCGCCCTCGGCTACACCCATGACCAGGGCGTCGTCCACCGGGACCTGAAGCCCGCCAACATCATGCGGCTCACCGACGGCACGGTGAAGATCTGCGACTTCGGCATCGCCCGGCTGGCCGCCGACATCGGCTTCACCGCCAAGCTCACCGGCGGCGGCATGGCCATGGGCACCCCGCACTACATGTCGCCCGAGCAGATCGCGGGCGGCGAGGTCGACCACCGCAGCGACCTCTACTCCCTCGGCTGCGTGCTGTACGAGATCGCCACCGGAGCCCCGCCCTTCGACCTCGGCGACTCCTGGTCGGTCCTGGTCGGCCACCGCGACACCGCGCCCGTGCCGCCGCGCGAGCACCGGCCCGAGCTGCCCGTGCACTTCGAGCGGCTGGTGCTCGACCTGCTCGCCAAGTCCCCCGAGGACCGGCCCGGCGACGCCCGCCACCTGCACCGCCAGCTCCTCGAGGCCCGGCTGGGCCCCGCCGTGGCCGGCGGTGCGCACCCGCCGCTGCCCGCGTGGGCCGGGGGGATGACCGCCGGACGCAGGGCCGGCATCGAGGCCCGTCCCGCGAGCGGCGAGTGGGCGGTCCTGACCGGCTCCTGGACGGCCCACGCCGCGCACGCCACCCATGCCGCGCACGCCGCCACCGGCTCCGTCGCGCCCGCCACGGCCGTGCCCGCCGTCGGGGGACCGGCGGCGACGGCTTCCGGCACCCCGACCCCGATCCCGGCCCTGCCCCCGACGCCGACCCCGCCCGCGCCGACCGTCGTGCGCCCGCGTCCGGCCGAGGACCCCCGGCTCACCGCCGCCTACGGGCTCCCGCACGGCCCCGGCCAAGCCCTCACGGGCCCGGCCGCGCTCGACGCCGGCCATACGCGGGCCTTCGCCCTCAGCCGGGCCGGCCGCACGGAGGAGGCCCTCGCCGGGTACGCGGCCGTCGCCGAAGGGCGCGCCCGGGTGCTCGGCGCCGACCACCCGGACACCCTCGCCGCGCGGCAGGAGGCGGCGTACGAGACGGGCCTGCTCGGCCGCCACCAGGAGGCGTACGAGGGCTACCGCACGGTGCTCGCGGCCCGGGAGCGGACCGTCGGCCGGATCCACCCCGACACCCTGCGCTGCCGGCACAACCTGGCCTGCGCGCTGGGCGCCCTCGGCCGCTTCGCCGAGGCCCACGCCGCGGCCGCCGAGGTGGCCGCCGACCGGGCGGCCGTCCTGGGGGCGGAGCACGCGGACACGCTGCTGACCCGGTACGAGGTGGCGTACGCCCTGGGCCGCCTGGAGCGCTGGGAGGAGGCCCTGGAGGCCTTCCGGCACATCGCGGCCGTACGGGAGCGGGTGCTCGGCCGCGACCACCCCGACACGCTGGCCGCCCGCTACGAGGCCGGGATCGCGCTGGGCCGCACCGGGCGCTCGGCCCAGGCCCTGGAACTGTTCCGGGACCTGGTCCGCGACCGCACCCGCGCCTACGGGGCCGCCGACCCCGAGACGCTGCGGGCCCGGCACGTCCTCGGGGTGAACCTCGGACGCCTGGACCGCTGGGAGGAAGCGGTGGCCGAAGCCCGGCAGGTGGGCGAGGCGCGGGCCCGCACCCTCGGCGCGGAACACCCCGACACCCTGGTCAGCCGCCGCGAACTCGCCGTCGGGCTCGGCCGGCTGGGCCGCTGGGACCAGGCGCTGCCGGTCTACCGGGAACTCTCCGGCATCCGCGAACGGTCACTGGGCGACGGCCATCCGGACACGGTCGCGGCACACGCCGACGAGGCACACTGTCTGGAGCGGCTGGGCCAGGTGTGTTACCAAGAGCCATGACGACCTCGCGGGGCTTCGGGCACGACGTGTACGACGCGGTGATCGTGGGCGGGGGCCACAACGGCCTCGTCGCCGCCGCCTACCTGGCCCGGGCCGGCCGTTCGGTCCTTGTCCTGGAGCGGCTCGGCCGCACCGGCGGGGCCGCCGTGTCCACCCGGCCGTTCCCGGGCGTCGACGCCCGCCTCTCCCGCTACTCCTACCTGGTCTCGCTGCTCCCCGCCAAGATCGTGCGCGAGCTGGGGCTGGACTTCGCGGTGCGCAAGCGCTCGGTGTCCTCGTACACCCCCGTCGAACGCGCCGGACGCCCCGGCGGACTGCTGGTCGGCGGCGGCGAGGCACGCACCCGGGAGTCCTTCGCCCGGCTGACCGGCTCGGAGCGGGAGTACGAGAACTGGCGCGCCTTCTACGGGACCACCGGGCGTGCCGCCGGACGCCTCTTCCCGACGCTGACCGAGCCGCTGCCCACGCGGGCCGAGCTGCGGACCCGGCTCGACGACGAGGCGGCCTGGCGGATGCTGTTCGAGGAACCGATCGGACGGGCCGTCGAGCGGGAGTTCACCGACGACCTGGTGCGCGGCGTGGTCCTCACCGACGCGCTGATCGGCACCTTCGCCGGCGCCCACGATCCGGGTCTGGCCCAGAACCGCTGCTTCCTCTACCACGTCATCGGCGGCGGCACCGGCGACTGGGACGTACCCGTCGGCGGCATGGGCGCCCTCACGGGCGCGCTGGCGGCCTCCGCGCTGGCCGCCGGGGCGGAGATCGCCACCGGGCACGAGGCGCTGCGCATCGACACCGACGGCACGACCGCCCCGGCGGAGGTGACCTTCCGTACGGCGACGGGCGAGGGCCGCGTCGCGGGCCGGGTGGTGCTCGTGAACGCCTCACCGCGGGCGCTCGCCGAACTCCTCGGGGAGGCACCGGCGGAGCCGGCCCCCGAGGGAGCCCAGCTCAAGG
This sequence comes from Streptomyces sp. NPDC104226, assembly GCF_055584085.1. NCBI lineage: Bacteria > Bacillati > Actinomycetota > Actinomycetes > Kitasatosporales > Streptomycetaceae > Streptomyces > Streptomyces sp. NPDC104226. Next base: position 1,018,820 of record NZ_JBVJMS010000001.1, on the reverse strand, counting down.
TCAACATGCTGCTGCGGCGCCTGCCCCGGCTGCGGGACACCTCCGTGGACCCGCGCGAGGCCTTCGGCGGTACTTTCCACGTCGCGGAGGGGTACGAGCAGCTCGCCCGGGCCCACGCGGAGGCCGCCGCCGGCGAACTGCCCTCCGTACCGCCCTCGGAGATCTACTGCCACTCGCTGACGGATCCGACGATCCTGGGGCCCGAGCTGGCGGAGCAGGGCTACCAGACCCTGACCCTCTTCGGACTGCACACCCCGGCGCGGCTGTTCGAAAAGGACAACCAGGGGGCGCGCGAGGTGCTGCTCGCAGCCACCCTCGCCCAGCTCGACGCCCACCTGGCGGAACCGCTCACCGACTGCCTGGCCTTCGACGCCGACGGCCGCCCGTGCATCGAGGCCAAGACCCCGCTCGACCTGGAGCGCGAACTGCGCCTGCCCGGCGGGCACATCTTCCACCGGGACCTCTCCTGGCCGTACTCCGACGCGGGTGGGGGCGGCGGCCGCTGGGGCGTGGAGACCGCCCACCGCAACGTGTTCCTGTGCGGTGCGGGGGCGGTCCGCGGCGGCGGCGTCAGCGGGGTCCCCGGCCACAACGCGGCGATGGCGGTCCTGGGGCACTGACGTGGCGATGGTGGTCCTGGGGCATTCATGCGCCCCGGGCGTCCCGTCCGTCAGCCGACGGGGTCGATCACGACGATCGGGATCTCGCGGCTGGTCTTGGTCTGGTACTCGTCGTACGAGGGCCAGTGCTTCACCATCAGCGGCCAGAACGCGGCACGCTCCTCGGAGCTCGCCGTCCGCGCGGTGCCCTGCATCACCTTCGGGCCGACCTGGATGCGCACCTCGGGGTGCTCGCTGAGGTTCCGGTACCAGAGCGGGTCCGCGGGGTCGCCGCCCTTGGAGGCGACGATGAGGTAGCGCCCGTCGTCCTCGCCGTAGATGAGCGGGGTCCGCACCGGCTTCCCGGACTTGCGGCCGATGGTCGTGAGCAGCAGCGTCTGGGTGTTGTTCCAGTACTGCCCCTCGGTCCCGCCCGAACCGACGTACAGCTTGACGTGATCCAGGGTCCAGCCCGGCTTGGGGTCGATCGGGTTGTCCCAGTCGATGTCGGTCATACGGCTCGCCTGCCTTCGTGTTGAACGGTCAACGAACCACAACAACGAGTGTCGGCGCCACAGGGCACGGCCCTGGATCCTCAGTCCGCCGAGCGGGTCCAGCCCGTCGCCTCGATGCGGGAGGAGTCCGCGGGCCGGTCCTCCGCGAAGAGGAGGCGGGCCGGCTCCGACACGCGCAGGACGTCGACGTAGACGCCGCGGCCCACGTAGCGACCCTGTGCGGTGTGGCGGAAGCGGAGGTGCACCTCGCGGCCGGCCCAGGCGGTGAGCGGAGCTTCGAGGCGGTGCCAGATGCGGCCCGACCAGCCGGAGACGGAACCCCGCGGCCACTGCTCGGCGGCTCCGCCGGTGGTGCGGACGGTGGTGAAGGGGAGCGGCTCCCAGACCTGCCCGTCCGCGGAAGCCTCCAGGTGCAGTGCCCCCGCGCCGGGCACGGTGTCCCACCACAGCGCGCAGCGCAGCCGGGCGGCTCCCGTGGCGGGGATGAGGGGCGGGAGGGTCAGGGTGCCCGAGCCGCCGGTTTCCATGCCGGAGTACCAGGCCGGGCCGCCGTGCTTCGTACGGACGGGGACGGCCCGGGCGAAGCGGTTGCCGACGGCGACGCGCGGGGCGCTGCCGGCGCGCCAGGTGCGCACGGGGTGGACGGAGTTGCCCAGGAGGATCAGGAAGGAGTCCGTGGAGGGGTCCAGGACCAGGGAGGTGCCGGTGAAACCGGTGTGGCCGGCGGAGTGCGGGGTGGCCATGGCGCCCATGTACCAGTGCTGGTAGAGCTCGAAGCCCAGGCCGTGGTCGTCGCCGGGGAACGCGGTGTTGTAGTCGGTGAAGAGGAGCTCGACGGAGGCGGGGCGCAGGATGCGCTTGCCGGCGTAGATCCCGCCGTCGAGGAGGGTGCGGGCCAGGATCGCCAGGTCCCAGGCGGTGCCGAAGACCCCGGCGTGGCCGGCGACGCCGCCCAGGGCGTGTGCGTTCTCGTCGTGGACCTCGCCCCAGACGAGCCCGCGGTCCAGCCCGGACCAGGGCGGGCGCTGCACTTCGGTGGCGGCGGTGACCCGGCGCCAGGAGAGCGGTGGGTTGTAACGAGTGCGGTGCATCCCGAGCGGAGCAGTGATCTCGTCCTGGAGCAGGAGGTCCAACGTGTGACCGGTGATCCGTTCCAGGAGGAGTTGGAGGGCGATGAGGTTCAGGTCCGAGTACCGGTACACCGTCCCCGGGGTTTCCTGCGGCCTCACCGACCACAGCAGCCTCAACTGACCCGCCCGGGTCGGCTCCTGGTAGAAGGGGGCCCAGGACCTCAGCCCCGAGGTGTGCGTGAGGAGCTGGCGCACGGTGACCGATTCCTTGCCCCCGCCCGTGAACTCGGGCAGGTACCGGTGCACCGGCGCCTCCAGCTCCAGCCGGCCGCGCTCCATCTGCTGCACGGCCAGCAGGGAGGTGAACAGCTTCGAGAGGGAGGCCAGGTCGAAGACCGTGTCCTCGGCCATCGCGATCCGCTGCGCGGCCGGGAACTCCCGGACCCGGTCGGTGCGGCCGTCGTAGTCGGCGTACCGCACGGCGTCGCCCATCGCCCGGTGCAGCGCCACGGTGCGGCCCCGTCCGGCCAGGACCACGGCCCCGGCGTAGTAAGGGTGTTCGGGGGAGGGGCCGAGGAAGCGCCGGGCCTCGTCCGCCACCCCTTCGAGGTGCCTCTCCAGCAGCCCGGCCTGGCGGGCGGACCCGTACCGCAGGCGCAGTCCCTGGAGCGCGCGCCGTTCGGCCGGCCCCCCGGAGGCCCCCGCGGCCCCGGGCAGCGCGGCCTGGAGCACGAGCACGCCGCCCAGCGCCAGCAGTCGCGCCCCGAGCCGCCGCCGGCTGAGCCCCCGCCGGGGTCCGCCGCCGCCGTCCGCCCCGGGCCCGCCGCCGTCCGCCCCGGGTCCGGCACCGCAGTCCGTCCCGGGCCCGCTGCCGTCGTCGTCGTGCGCCGTCGGGCCGGTCGTGCCGGAGCCCTTCGTACCACCGTCGTTCCCGGCTGCCCATGGTGCCTTCATGACCGGTCCTCCCGTACGCCGTCGTGCCCTCCCGAGTATCTGCCCGCTCACGACGCGGGCCCCGCGGTGACCGGCCGGCAAAGAATCTGACGCTGCATCAGAAAACCCCTTCCCTCGGCGGCCGGGCTGCGGCATCCTGCCGCCCATGGAGACGGAGCTGAGCAGAAAACTGGGAATAGAGCACGCCATCTTCGGCTTCACGCCCTTCCCGGCGGTGGCCGCTGCCATCACCCGCGCCGGCGGGTTCGGGGTGCTCGGGGCGGTCCGCTACACCGCCCCCGACGACCTCAAGCGCGACCTCGACTGGATGCAGGAGCACACCGACGGCAAGCCCTACGGGCTCGACGTGGTCATGCCCGCCAAGAAGGCCGTCGACGGCGTCAGCGAAGCCGACATCGAGGCGATGATCCCGGCCGCGCACCGGGAGTACGTCCGCGACACCCTCGCCAAACACCACGTACCCGAACTCCCGGAGGGCGAGGCATCCGGCTGGCGCATCACCGGCTGGATGGAACAGGTCGCCCGCAACCAGCTCGACGTCGCCTTCGACTACCCCATCAAACTCCTGGCGAACGCCCTCGGTTCCCCGCCCGCCGACGTCATCGCGCGCGCCCACGAACACGGCGTCCTCGTCGCCGCCCTCGCCGGCAGCGCCAAGCACGCCCGCCGGCACGCCGAAGCCGGCATCGACATCGTCGTCGCCCAGGGCTACGAGGCGGGCGGACACACCGGAGACATCGCCAGCATGGTGCTGGTGCCCGAGGTGGTCGAGGCCGTCGCCCCGCTCCCGGTCCTCGCCGCCGGCGGCATCGGCAGCGGCGAACAGATCGCCGCCGGACTGGCCCTCGGCGCCCAGGGCGCCTGGCTCGGATCCCTCTGGCTGACCACCACCGAGGCCGACATGCACTCCCGCGCCCTCACCGAGAAGCTCCTCGCGGCCGGTTCAGGCGACACCGTCCGTTCCCGCGCACTGACCGGCAAGCCCGCCCGGCAGCTGCGCACCGAGTGGACCGACGCCTGGGACGACCCGGAGGGCCCCGGCGCACTGCCGATGCCCCTGCAGGGACTCCTCGTAGCCGAGGCCGTGTCCCGCATCCAGAAGTACGAGATTCAGCCCCTGCTCGGCACCCCCGTCGGGCAGATCGTCGGCCGGATGAACAGCGAGCGCAGCGTGCAGGCCGTCTTCGACGACCTGACCAGCGGCTTCGAGCGCGCCATCGACCGCATCACCCGCATCGCCGGCCGGGCCTGAGGAACTGAGGAGTCGACACGATGACCGACACGCCCCCCAACGGCTTCTGGGCCCAGGCCACGGCCGACCCCGAGCGCACCGTCCTCGTCACGCCCGAGGGAGAGAGCTGGTCCGCGGCCCGGCTGCACGCCGACGTCAACCGCCTCGTCCACGGCCTGCGCGCCGCCGGCCTGGAGCGCGGCGACGTCTTCGCCGTCGTCCTCCCCAACAGCGTCGAGTTCCTCACGGCCTACCTGGCCGCCTCCCAGGCCGGTTTCTACCTCGTCCCGGTCAACCACCACCTCGTCGGCCCCGAGATCGCCTGGATCGTCTCCGACTCGGGAGCCAAGGTCCTCGTCGCCCACGAGCGCTTCGCCGACGCCGCCACCGCCGCGGCGGACGAGGCGGGCCTGCCCGCGAGCCACCGGTACGCGGTCGGAGCGGTCGCGGGCTTCCGCGCGTACCACGAACTGCTCGACGGGCAGCCGGACACCGCCCCCGCCGACCGCACGCTCGGCTGGGTCATGAACTACACCTCCGGCACCACCGGCCGGCCGCGCGGCATCCGCCGCCCGCTTCCGGGCAAGCTCCCGGAGGAGACGTACCTCGGCGGCTTCCTCGGCATCTTCGGCATCCGCGCCTTCGACGACAACGTCCACCTCGTGTGCTCGCCGCTCTACCACACGGCCGTCCTGCAGTTCGCCGCCGCGGCCCTGCACATCGGCCACCCGCTGGTCCTGATGGACAAGTGGACCGCCGAGGAGATGCTGCGCCTGATCGACGCGCACTCCTGCACGCACACCCACATGGTCCCCACCCAGTTCCACCGGCTCCTCGCGCTCCCGCAGGAGACGAAGGACGCGTACGACGTCTCCTCCATGCGGCACGCCATCCACGGCGCCGCGCCCTGCCCCGACCACGTCAAGCGGGCGATGATCGACTGGTGGGGCCGGTGCGTGGAGGAGTACTACGCGGCGAGCGAGGGCGGCGGCGCCTTCGCGACGGCCGAGGACTGGCTGAAGAAGCCGGGGACCGTCGGCAAGGCCTGGCCGATCAGCGAGCTCGCCATCTTCGACGACGACGGCGAGCGGCTGCCGGCCGGTGAACTCGGCACCGTCTACATCAAGATGAACACCGGCGGCTTCAGCTACCACAAGGACGAGGGCAAGACGAAGAAGAACCGCATCGGCGACTTCTTCACCGTCGGGGACCTCGGCCTGATGGACGAGGAGGGGTACCTCTTCCTCCGCGACCGCAAGATCGACATGATCATCTCGGGCGGGGTGAACATCTACCCGGCCGAGATCGAATCGGCGCTGCTCACCCATCCGGCGGTCGCGGACGCCGCCGCCTTCGGGATCCCGCACCCCTCCTGGGGCGAGGAGGTCAAGGCGGTCATCGAGCCGGCCGAGGGCTTCGCGCCGAGCGACGCGCTGGCGGCGGAGATCCTGAACCACTGCGAGCGGCAACTCGCCGGGTACAAGCGGCCCAAGACCGTGGACTTCATCGAGACGATGCCGCGCGACCCCAACGGCAAGCTGTACAAGCGCCGGCTGCGCGAGCCGTACTGGGAGGGCCACGACCGCGCGATGTGAGCCCGACCGCCGCCCGGGCCGGTCCCTCGGGACCGGCCCCGGCCCCGGCCGGTCCGCCACGCCCGGAGATTCGTGAGAAAGGCCACGTCAGGGGCGTAAAGCCGACTGTTGAACCGCACAAGCGGAACAGTTCTGGCAAGTTGGCTGATATGAGTACGGCATCGCACAGAAGTCCCCTGACCGACTGGACCGTCCTGGTCCCCCTGGTGGCGCTCGTCGCGCTGGCCTTGAGCTGGGGACGCGATCTGCCCACGCTCGCCGTGGCCCTGGTCGCCCTCTGCCTGGCCGGCGCGGTGCTGGCGGCGGTCCACCACGCCGAGGTCGTCGCGCACCGGGTCGGCGAACCCTTCGGCTCGCTCGTCCTCGCCGTGGCCGTCACCGTCATCGAAGTGGCCCTCATCGTCACCCTGCTGGCCGACGGCGGGGACAAGACCGCCTCCCTCGCCCGCGACACCGTCTTTGCCGCCGTCATGATCACGTGCAACGGCATCGTCGGCCTGTCCCTGCTCGTCGGGGCCCTGCGCAACCGCGTCGCCGTCTTCAACGCCGAGGGCTCGGGCGCGGCCCTGGCCACCGTCGCCACGCTCGCCGTGCTCAGCCTCGTCCTGCCCACCTTCACCACCAGCAAGCCCGGCCCCGAGTTCTCCACCGCCCAGCTCGCCTTCGCGGCCACCGCCTCACTCGCGCTCTACGGCCTGTTCGTCGCCGTCCAGACGGTCCGCCACCGGGACTACTTCCTGCCCGTCGACACCAAGCGGATCCGCAAGGAAGCCGCGCAGGCGGCCGCCGCGGCCGCGGCCGGCGAGGACGACGAGCACGCCGAACCGCCCACCGCCCGCGCCGCCCTGATCAGCCTCGGACTCCTCCTCGTCGCGCTCGTCGCCGTGGTCGGAAACGCCAAGGCCGTCTCCCCGACCATCGAGCGGGGCGTCGCGGACCTCGGCCTGCCCTACGCCGTGGTGGGTGTGATCATCGCCCTGCTGGTCCTGGCCCCCGAGACCCTGGCCGCCGTCCGCGCGGCCCGCCGGGACCGGGTGCAGACCAGCCTCAACCTCGCCTACGGGTCCGCCATCGCCAGCATCGGCCTGACCATCCCGGCCATCGCGCTCGCCTCGGTCTGGCTTTCCGGACCGCTGCTGCTCGGGCTCGCCCCCGTCCACATGGTGCTGCTCGCGCTGACCGTCGTCGTCGGCGCCCTCACCATCGTCCCGGGCCGCGCCACCCTGCTCCAGGGCGGCGTGCACCTCGTACTGCTGGCCGCTTACCTCTTCCTCGCCGTCAGCCCCTGAGCCCGCCCGCCCCCGTACGGCCGGCCGCTGCTCCCACCCGCAGCGGCCGGCCGTACGCGCATCCGCTCCGGTCAGCGCCGCTCGCGCGGCCAGACCACCTTCAGCCGGGGCGAGGTCAGGATGTCCCGCTCGCAGAACCGTGCCTTCACCCAGCGCTCCTGCGAGAAGAGCCGGGTCTGGTCGGCCGAGTGCGGGGAGTTCGGGTTCGAGGACTGGCCGTACGTCAGCAGCGTGCGCGCGACCGGGCAGCGGCCGCCGTCCCAGCCGACGGCCTGGATGTGGCTGGAGCCGTGCAGGACCTCCGGGTAGCCCCCGCCCGCAGCGTTCCACGGAGCCTCGATCTTGTTCCAGACGCCCAAGGCCTCCGTGCCGCCGCCCACCGGCAGCTTCTGCCCGCCGCGCACCACGAACTGGTGCTCCCCGAGCAGGGCGTCCGGAGCGATGCCCGCCGCCCTCAGCTCCGTGACGGTGTCGGCGAGGGCCCGCCCGATCCCGGGCGCCGCCCGGTTGAGCGTACGGGGCGTCCGTACCGGATCGGCCGCGTCGAAGGGCACCAGCCACAGGTCCTTGGCCGCCGTGCTCGCGGTCAGCTTCCGCCAGAACCGGTCGAACAGCAGCGCGCCGCGGCTCGTACTGTCGGCCTTGCGGTCCCAGGACGCCAGCACCCCGCAGGCCGCCGACACGTCCACGGCGGCGCCGTCGCTGCCCGTGGCCGTCCCGCCCGGCAGGGCCGCGCAGGCCCCCGCCGCATCGGCCGCCGCCAGATCACCGGCCGGGACCCGGTTCGCGAACTGCTGCTCCTGCAGGTCTGACACCGTCAGCCCGCCCCGGTCGGCCATCGCGGAGACGTCCTCCAGAGCGCCCCGGGTCCGCAGCGAGCGCGGCGTGGCGACCGTGCCCCAGATCCGCTCGTAGCCGGTGAGCGGCTGCTCCGCGTTGGCCAGCCAGGCGCTGTCGTTGGAGTTCTCGGCGTACGCGGCGTCGCGCAGCGCCGGCGCCCGGCCCGGGCCGAAGATCCCGGGCTGGACCGCGTCCGGATCGGAGCCGGGCGCGCAGTCACCGCGCGAACCGTCCAGCACCGCCAGCCCCGAGGAGGGGTACGTGGCCCTGCCCAGCGGGGTCGAGCAGCGTGCGGCGAGCTCGTCCGTGATCCGGGGGAGCACCTGGGACTGGGTGAACAGCGTGCCGCCCGCCGAGTCGGCGGCCACCGTGTTGACCCAGGGCAGGCCCTGGGTGCGCCGCAGGGCCTCCTGCACGCCGGCGACCGAGCGGGCCCTGCCCATGGCCAGGGCGGTGTCGGAGCCGCGCAGGTTCACGGCGTTGGGGTCGGCCAGCGCGTAGGCGGTGGTCGTGGTCCAGGGCAGCGGGAGGCCGCCGCCGAGGCCGGACAGGACGGGACCGTACCGGGTCCACCACTGGGTCCGGGTCACCGGGGCGCCGCCCGCGACCCGGACGCTGACGGTGCGCGCGGTCATCTTCTCCGGCTTGCCGTCCACCAGATAGACGGTCGGGTCGGCCGGGTCGAGGGCCAGTTGGTGCAGGTTGACAGGGGTGCCGGTGGCCACGGTGTGGCTCCAGGCGACCTTCTCGTTGAAGCCGATGTTCACCACGGTGGTGCCGAGCAGCGAGCCGCCCGAGACGTTCAGCTCGCCGGGGATGGTCTGCTGCGACTGCCAGAACCGGCGGCCGCCCTGCCACGGATAGTGCGGGTTGCCCAGGAGCAGGCCCGATCCGTTCGCGGTGGTGGAGCCGGCGAAGGCCACCGCGTTGGAGCCCATGTCGTAGCGGGCGGTGTCGAAGAACGCGCGGGCCGCCTCCGCGGCGGCCGCGGGATCGATGCCGGCCGCCGGATCCTGGCCGGCCGGGTCCGGAGCCGCCGTGCCCGGTGCAGCCGCCGTGCCCGGGGGCCGTGCCGAGGTGATGCCGTCGACGGCGCGGCCCTGCCCGCCGAGGACCGAGACGGCCAGGCCGCGGGCGGCGACGTCGGTGGCGGTGACCGGTCGCACCCAGCCGGCGCCCTTGCAGGCGGGGTCGGTGATCCGGTTCTGCGCCAGCCAGGCGTTGTAGCCGGCGGCCCAGCCCCGCATCAGCTCCTTGACCTCCTTGCCCGGCCCGGCCGGCGCGGGCACGGCCAGCAGCTTCTCCACGGTGCCGGAGTCGCGCACGCCCTTGAAGAAGAGGTCGCTGGAGAGGTTTCCGGAGGCGGAGGAGAGCGAACCGTCGGGCGCGGCGTCCGCGCCGAACCACCGCGAGCGCTCCCCGGAGACGGTCAGGAACCCGTCGGCGAGCACGCACACCTGGTCGGCGGCCTGCGCCCAGCCGGTGCCGAACCCGAGGTGCGCGTAGTCCCGGGCCAGGATGTGCGGGATCCCGTTCTCGGTGTACCGGATGACGGCGGACAGGCCGCCGCCTGACGGGCCGGAGCCCTGGTCCAGGGCGGCGGCCTCGGGCATCACCGAGGCGGCGGCCAGCAGCGCCGTGCCGGTGAGGGCCAGACGGCGCAGGAGCGGGCGGGCGCGTCGGCGTCCGTGGAGAAGGCGCAAGATACCTCCCAAGTAGCCTGCGGACGGGCGCGATCGCCCGTGCGGACGGGTGGTGCCGGTGTGCCCCCACACTCATGCAGGCCACCTGACGCCGTGTCAACATGCCGTTTGGTATCCCGGCGTGTTCCGGCCCGGCATCCGCGGAACCCGGGTCATTGACCTCGCCGTCCGCGCAGACGAAGATCCCGCCATGACCCCGGTGCGGAAGAACACGGTCGACGGACTGCTCCACGACAGCGCACGGCGCGTCCCGGACCGGATCGCGGTCCGCTACCGCGAGCGGACCTGGACCTACGCGGACCTGGACGCGGCCGTCTCCACGGGCGCGGCCCTGCTGCGCGGGCCCTACGGGCTGGCCGAGGGGGACCGGGTCGCGACCTTCGGGCACAACTCCGACGCCTACCTCCTGGCCTTCCTCGCCTGCGCGCGGGCCGGGCTCACGCACGTCCCCGTCAACCAGAACCTCACCGGCGAGGACCTCGCGTACATCCTGGAGAACTCCGGGAGCACGCTCGTCCTCGCGGACCCCGACCTGGCCGGGCGGGTCCCCGACGGGTTCGCCGTGCGCCCGCTGCGCGACGTGCCCGGCTCCTTCCTGGCCGGCCTGGCGGAGCCGGCCGCACCGGCGGAGCCCGCCCGGCCCGGGGACCCGTCCCGGCTGGCTCAGCTGCTGTACACCTCCGGGACCACCGCCCTGCCGAAGGGGGCGATGATGACGCACGAGGCGCTCTGCCACGAGTACGAGAGCGCCATCGCGGCCCTGGACCTGGCGGAGGGCGATCTGCCGGTGCACTCCCTGCCGCTGTACCACTCGGCGCAGATGCACGTGTTCCTGCTGCCCTACCTGGCGGTGGGCGCCCGGAACACGATCGTGGACGCGCCGGTCGCGGAGGAGATCTTCGACCTGGTGGAGGCGGGGGAGGCGGACAGCCTGTTCGCGCCCCCGACGGTGTGGATCGGGCTGGCCAACCATCCGGACTTCGCCGACTTCGCCGTCCGTGACCTGTCCGCCCTGCGCAAGGCGTACTACGGGGCCTCGATCATGCCGGTGCCCGTCCTGGAACGGCTGCGGGCGCGGCTGCCCGGCCTCGGCTTCTACAACTGCTTCGGCCAGAGCGAGATCGGCCCGCTGGCCACGGTGCTGCGGCCGGAGGAGCACGAGGGGCGGATGGATTCGTGCGGCCGCCCGGTCCACCACGTGGAGGCGCGGATCGTCGACGAGGACGGGGCCGAGGTGCCGGACGGCACGGCGGGCGAGGTGGTCTACCGCTCCCCGCAGCTCTGCCTGGGCTACTGGAACGACGCGGAGGCCACGAAGAAGGCCTTCCGTGACGGCTGGTTCCGCTCCGGCGACCTGGCGGTCCGGGACCCCGAGGGGTACTTCACGGTCGTGGACCGGGTGAAGGACGTCATCAACTCGGGCGGGGTGCTGGTCGCCTCACGGCAGGTCGAGGACGTGCTGTACACCCACCCGGGTGTGGCCGAGGCGGCGGTGGTCGGCCTGCCCGACCAACGGTGGATCGAGGCCGTCACGGCGGTGGTGGTCCCGCGCGACGGGGTGACGGAAGCGGAGCTCCTGGCCTACGCCCGCGAGAAGCTGGCCCACTTCAAGGCCCCGAAGCGGATCCTCTTCGTGGACGCCCTCCCCCGCAACGCGAGCGGCAAGATCCTCAAGCGCACCCTGCGCGACCGCTTCTCGAACCCGTCCTGACCGTCCGGACCTACGGGGCGCAGCCGGTGACAGCGGGGTTCGAGGGATCGCAGTTGCTGGGGTTGTTGTTGGCGATGGTCGTGTGGTTGAGGGTGACGGTCCCGCCTTCGTTGTGGAGGCCGGCGGGGCCGTAGGCCGCGTTGTTGCCCGTGACGCGGGAGTCGTTGAGGGTGACGTCACCCTGGTTGTGGATGCCGGCTCCGGTCCCCTGGGTGACCGAGTTCCTGTCGATGGAGACGTTGCGGGTGTTGAGCGTCCCGAAGTTGTAGATCCCGCCACCGGAGAAGCTCGCGGTGTTGCCGCGGATGGTGGTCAGCATGTTGATGGTGAGCGTCCCGAAGTTGGCGATGCCCCCGCCGGTCCTCGCGTCGTTGCTGCGGATCTGGCTGTCGGAGATGGTCGCCGAGGAACTGCTGGTGTGGACGGCGCCGCCCAGGCCCTTGGCTTCGTTGCCCGTGAGGATGCTCGAGGTCAGGGTGAAGGGTGCGGGGATGCTGGTGTGTGCGATCGCTCCGCCGTTGCCACCGCCGACGGGGCCGGTGGAGTTGTTGATGAAGACACTGCCGTCCACGCGGGTGGTACCGCTGCTCAGGATGGCACCGCCGTGGCCGGCTTCGGTGCTGTTGCCCTTGAAGTAGGAACGTTCGACGCGGAGGGTTCCGTTGCTGTTGTTGATGGCGCCGCCTCCGTTGTCGGAGGTGTTGCCGGTGAGGCGGGTGTTGGTCATGGAGACGACGGTGCCGAATCCGAGCTGGACGGCTCCGCCCTGGGCGCCTGCTCCGTTGGTGAGGGCGATGTCCCGGAGCGTCAGGTTCCCGCGGCTGGTGGGCGGGAGGGTGAAGAAGCGGAATTCGTTGCCGGTGCTCTCGGCCCGCGTGATGGTGGCGTTGCGTCCGTTGATGGTGAGGGGGCCGGTGATCTGGGGGAGCGCGGCCTGGCCGGGGCCGGCGAACTGCTCGCTGTAGGTGTAGGTGCAGTCGCGGGCGAGGTCGAGGGTGTCGGAGGTGGTGGGGGTGCTGTTGGCGGTGGCGATGGCCTGGACGAGGGCGGTGGGGGAGCAGGCGACGCTGATGGTGGCCGCGTGTGCGGGGGTGGCGGCCAGGCCGGCGACCGTGAGTGCGAACGCGGGCGCGGCGAGCAGGGTGGTGGCCTGGCGGGGGCGGCGCAGTGGCCTCATCGGCTGACTCCTTTTCGGGGGACGCGCCGGGCGGCGATCCGATCATTGTTTACATCAGATCAATATCCATCCTTTTCTAGGCGCACCGGGAATATCGCCCTGTCCGGTAATTCTTTTTGTGCGTTGATGTCCCTTTTCGGCTAGGGCTACGACTCCTGGTCCTCTGCGAGTTCCGTGGCCTGGAGGCGGCGCAGGACGAGGTGTTCGTGGAAGAGGCGGCCGACCAGAGCGCCGCCGTAGACCACGAAGCCGACGCCGACCAGCCAGGACTGGACGACCAGGAGGGTGCCGAAGGGGCCGTACGTCACGGCGTTGGAGGCGATCAGCGGGGAGAACACCAGCTGCGAGAAGACCCGCAGCCCGAGGAGGCCGAGGCTGGTGCACGCGGCCCCCGGGAGCAGGGCGCGCCAGCGCACCCGGCCGCCGAGGAGGATCCACTGGGAGCTCCAGAAGAACAGGCAGGTCCCGATGAGATCGCCCGTGGTGCCCAGGATCGTGCCGGGCGCGTCGTCGGAGGGGGCGGGGATGAGGACCAGCAGTCCGAGGTAGCAGACCAGCAGGGCGAGCCAGACGACGTGCCGCCACATGGTGTGCCAGCGGGCCGTCGGCAGGTCCCAGACCTTCTCGTACCCGGTCTGCACGGCGGAGCCGAAGGTCAGGCCGAAGACCGCGAGGGCGGCGAGACCGAAGGCGGTGGTCCGCTCCAGCGCGAGGTCCGCGGCGCCGAACAGCATCTCCACCCGCTCCCGGGAGAACTTCGTCACCCCGAGGGCCTGGCCGAGCCACCGGCCGAAACCCGAGCCGCTTCCGGGAGCGGCGGCCGCGACGACGACGAGCAGCGGCACCAGGGTGAGGAAGCCGAGGGCGGCGAAGCCCATGGCCCGGTGCATCAGCTCCATCTCCCGGCCACGGCTCCACGCCAGCCCGGCCTGGGAGGCCTGGAGCCGGTCGTGGATCCGCCGGTAGGTCGAGGTCACGCCACTGTCCCTACCCGGACGGGCCCGCGCCTTCCCGGGAGGAGCCCGGAGTGGGCCCGAAGGGGTGGATCCGGCAGCGGACCCGGCCGCCGCCCGACGGTGGATCCGGCCGCGGCCCGGCGGCGGAATCAGGGCCCGGGCGTGGCCCGGCATCCACCGCCCGGGCGGGCCCCCGCATCCACCGCCCGGGCAGGCCCGATATCCGCCGCCGTGGCCTGCCTCAGGCCCCGCGGAGGTCCACCAGCCGCTTGATCTTGCCGACCGACCGCTCCAGCGTCTCCGGATCGACCACCTCCACCGCGACCGAGACGCCGATGCCCTCCTTGACGGCCCGCACCACCGAGGCGGCCGCGGCCTCCCGGCGGCCCGCGTCGCTCCCGCGGCGCGCCTCCACCCGTACCGTCAGGGCGTCCAGCCGGCCCTGCCGGGTCAGGCGGAGCTGGAAGTGCGGAGCCAGGTCCGGGGTCCGCAGGAGCACCTCCTCGATCTGGGTGGGATAGACGTTCACCCCGCGCAGGATGATCATGTCGTCACTTCGGCCGGTGATCTTCTCCATCCGGCGGAAGGCGGGCCGGACCGTCCCGGGCAGCAGCCGGGTCAGGTCCCGGGTCCGGTAGCGGATGATGGGCATCGCCTCCTTGGTGAGCGAGGTGAAGACCAGCTCCCCGGGCTCCCCCTCGGGCAGCACGGCGCCCGTCAGCGGGTCGACCACCTCCGGGTAGAAGTGGTCCTCCCATATATGGAGCCCGTCCTTGGTCTCGGCGAACTCCTGTGCGACGCCCGGACCCATGACCTCGGAGAGCCCGTAAATGTCCACCGCGTCGATGTCCAGGCGCTCCTCGATCTCGCGGCGCATCTCCTCCGTCCACGGCTCGGCGCCGAAGATCCCCGTACGGAGCGAGGTGGTGCGGGGGTCTATGCCCTGGCGCTCCATCTCGTCCAGCAGGGTCAGCATGTAGGAGGGGGTCACCATGATGACCTCCGGCCGGAAGTCCTGGATCAGCCGGACCTGGCGGTCCGTCATCCCGCCCGAGGCGGGCACGACCGTACAGCCCAGGCGCTCCGCGCCGTAGTGGGCGCCCAGGCCGCCGGTGAACAGTCCGTACCCGTAGGCGATGTGGATGATCTGGCCCGGCCTGCCGCCCGCCGCGCGGATCGAGCGGGCGACGACGTCCGCCCACGTGGAGAGGTCCCCGTCGGTGTAACCGACGACGGTCGGCCGGCCCGTGGTCCCGCTGGACGCGTGGATGCGGCGGACCTCCGAGCGCGGTACGGCGAACATGCCGAAGGGGTGCTGGTCGCGCAGATCCGACTTGGTGGTGAAGGGGAACAGGGAGAGATCGGCGAGGGAGCGGCAGTCGTCGGGATGGATGCCGGCCTTGTCGAAGGCCTGCCGGTAGAAGGGCACCTGGTCGTACGCGCGGCGCAAGGTCGCCCGCAGCCGGGTCAACTGGAGCGCCGCCAGCTCGTCCCGGCCCATCCGTTCGCCCGCGTCCATCAGGTCCGTTGCGTCCGTCGTGCTCGCCGCATCCCTCGCGTGCGTCGCGTCCGAACCGCCGTCGTGGCCCCGCGTGTCCGTACCCATGCCGCCCACCCCATTCCGAGTCAACCGACCGATCATTCGGTAGATTGCCGGACCTCGGCGCCCAAATCAATTACTCGAACGGGTGATCGTCTGCTGAGATTGCGTCCATGTCGACCTCCACACCCTCCACCTGCACCTTTACCTTCACGGCCCCCGACGGAACCGAACTCGCGTACCACGTCCAGGGTGAAGGCGAGCCGCTCCTGTGCCTCCCCGGCGGCGCCATGCGGGCCTCCGCCTACCTGGGCGACCTCGGCGGACTGTCCGCGGGGCGCCGGCTGATCCTGCTCGACCTGCGGGGCACCGGGGACTCGGCGGTCCCGGTCGACCGCGCCACGTACCGCGTCGACCACCAGGTGGCCGACGTCGACGCGCTGCGCAGCCACCTCGGCCTGGAGAGCGCCGACCTGCTCGCCCACTCCGCCTCCGGCAACCTCGCCCTGCTCTACACGGCGGCCCACCCGCAGCGGGTGCGCCGACTGGCCCTGATCACGCCGACCTGCTGGGCCGTGGACCTCGCCGAATCCCCGGAAACCCGCCTCGCGGACGTCCGCAGGAGGGCCGGCAGCGAGCCCTACGACACGGCCCTCGCGGCCTATGAGCGTGCGCTCGCCGCCCTCGCCGCGGGCGGGGACCCCGACGAGGCCGACTGGGCGGCGGCGATGCCCCTCGCCTACGGGCGCTGGGACGAGGCGGCGCGCGCCCACGCGGCGCTGAGCCCGGTCCAGAAGAACGCCGAGGCCTCCGCCGCCTTCGCCGGCCCGGGCGCCTTCGACCCGCCCGCCACCCGGGCCGCGCTCGGCCGCTTCGCCGGGGAGGCGCTGGTCCTGGCCGGGGAGCTGGACTCCAACCCCTCCCCGGCCCTCGCCGCCCGGCTCGCGGAGCTCTTCGCGCGGGGCGTCACCGACGTACAGCGCGGCGGCGGGCACTTCCCCTGGCTGGACGAACCCGGGTGGTTCGCGGACCGCGTCGAACGGTTCCTGGCCACCGGGGCCTGAGCGGCGACCGCCGGGCCGCGGGCGTACGGTCGAAGCAGACGCCCCTGGCGAAGGGAGGCGGCGGCCATGTCCGTCATCGACCCGGCGGTATCGGTGCGGCTCGGAGCCCCCGGCGCGCGCCGCCTGGCCGGACTGCTCGCCGAAGTGGCCCACCTGCTGGAGGACCCCGGCCCGCTGCGGCTCGACGACGCCCAGGCCGATGTCCTGGGCCAGGGCGCGGACCGGTCGGAGCTGGCCACCTGGACCCGCACCCTGGCGGCCGAACTGCGCACGAGGCTCTGAGCTCTCCGTGGCTCTGAGGGCCCTCCGCAGGCACCGGAGCGTGCCCGCGTACGGAAACGCCCGCTGGCCGGGACCCCTCGGGGTCCCGGCCGGCGGGCGTGCAGGCTCTACGGGATCAGCTCGCGGCGCCCGCGTCCGCCTCCGTGGCCACCGACTTCGCCCACCGGTAGTCCGCCTTGCCGCTCGGCGAGCGCTGGATGGCGGGGGCGATGACCAGCTGGCGCGGGATCTTGTAGCCCGCCAGCTTGGTGCGGCAATGGGCCTGTATGTCGTCCAGCGTCGGGTCGGCGGCGCCCTCCCGGATCTGGACCACGGCCGCCACGTGGCTGCCCCACTTCGGGTCCGCGACCCCGGCGACCAGGGCGTCGTAGACGTCCGGGTGGGACTTCAGCGCCTGCTCGACCTCCTCCGGGTACACCTTCTCGCCGCCCGTGTTGATGCACTGCGACCCGCGGCCGAGGACGGTGACGATGCCCTGGTCGTCCACGGTCGCCATGTCACCGAGCAGCACCCACCGCTCGGATCCCTTCTGGAAGAAGGTTTCGGCGGTCTTGACGGGGTCGTTGTAGTAGCCCAGCGGGACGTACCCGCGCTGCGCGAGCCGTCCCGGCTCGCCGACCGGCACCGGCTCGTGGGTCACCGGGTCGACCACCTGCGTACGCTCGTTGACCTCCAGCCGGAAGCCCTTCTCCGGGCTGGAGTCGTTCGTCGCGCGGCCGTTCGAGCCGGACTCGGACGAGCCGAAGTTGTTCAGGAGCATCACGTTCGGGACGAGCGCCTGGAACTCGGCGCGCACCGTCTCCGACATGATCGCGCCGGAGGAGGAAACGCTGAAGAGGGAGGACAGGTCGGTGCCCTTCAGGGGCCCGTTGAGGGCGTCGATGAGCGGCCGCAGCATCGCGTCGCCCACCAGCGAGACGCTGGAGACCTTCTCCTTCTCGATCGTGCGCAGCACCTCCTCGGGCGCGTACTTGCGGTGGATGACCACCCGCTGCCCGTAGTTGAAGGCGATGAAGGACGTCAGCGTCGACGTGCCGTGCATCAGCGGCGGCGCGGGGAAGAAGGTGAGCCCGGCACCCTTGGACGCGACCCGCTCGGCCAGTTCCTCGGGCCGCTTCACCGGTTCGCCGGACGGTTCGCCGCCGAAGAGGCCGGCGAAGAAGAGGTCCTCGGCACGCCACATGACGCCCTTGGGCATACCGGTGGTGCCGCCCGTGTAGATGATGAACAGGTCGTCGGGGGAGCGGGGCGGGAATCCGCGGCCGGGCGAGCCGGCCGCCTCCGCGTCGGTGTACGCGACCGGCGCGATCGCCGGCTCCGGAGCCCCCTCGGGGGTCGGCCCCACGCGGATCAGGTGACGGAGCTTGGTCGTCTGCGGGAGCGCCGCCGCGACCCGCTCGGTGAACTCGCCCTCGAACACGAGCGCGGCGAGGTCGGCGTCGTTGTAGAGGTAGACGAGCTCCTCCTCCACATAGCGGTAGTTCACGTTCACCGGTACCAGGCGGGCCTTCAGGCAGGCGATGACGGTCTGGAGGTACTCGACGCCGTTGTAGAGGTGCAGGCCCAGGTGCTCACCGGCCTTCAGGCCGCTGTCCAGCAGGTGGTGCGCGATGCGGTTCGCCGCCGCGTCCAGCTCCGCGTACGTGAGGCGGCGCTCGGCGCCGGTCCCGGGGTGGTCCACGTACACGAGGGCCTCGCGGTCCGGGACCACGTCCACGACCGACTCGAACAGGTCGGCAATGTTGTACTCCACCGGTCCTCCTGACCCAGAAAATCCCATGGCTGGTCTGCTCGGCGGTCATTAGAGCGTCGCCAACCCCAACAAGGAAGGGGACCGTGCAAGAAATCTGACTGGGTGTCAGAAAACTATTGAACTGCACCCGCCCCTACTGCAACCTGTTCTAGGTCTTGAGACGGGAGGACGGCAATGGGTGGGACAGAACACCTGACCGTGGAACGCCACGGAGCCACGCTGGTGCTCACCATGAACAGGCCCGAGGCGAAGAACGCGCTCTCGCTGCCGCTGCTGGTGGGGCTGTACGACGGCTGGCTGGAGGCCGACGCGGACGACACGATCCGCTCGGTGGTGCTGACGGGCGCGGGCGGGGACTTCTGCGCCGGCATGGACCTGAAGGCGCTGGCCGGCAAGGGCATGGCGGGCGACCAGTACCGGGACCGGCTCAAGGCCGACCCCGACCTGCACTGGAAGGCGATGCTGCGCCATCACCGGCCGCGCAAGCCGATCATCGCGGCGGTCGAGGGCTACTGCGTGGCCGGCGGGACGGAAATCCTCCAGGGGACCGACATCCGGGTCGCGGGGGAGGGGGCCACCTTCGGACTCTTCGAGGTCAAGCGGGGGCTCTTCCCGATCGGCGGCTCGACGGTACGGCTGCCACGGCAGATCCCGCGGACGCACGCGCTGGAGATGCTGCTGACCGGGCGGCCGTACGCCGCCGAGGAGGCGGCGCGGATCGGGCTCGTCGGGCGGGTGGTACCGGACGGGACGGCGCTGGCCGAGGCGCTGGAGATCGCGGAGCGGATCAACGCGTGCGGGCCGCTGGCGGTGGAGGCGGTGAAGGCCTCCGTCTACGAGACGGCCGAGATGACGGAGTCGGAGGGGCTGGCGGCGGAGCTGCTGCGGGGATGGCCGATCTTCGACACCGCCGATGCGAAGGAGGGGGCGCGGGCGTTCGCCGAGAAGCGGCCCGCGCTGTACCGGCGGGAGTAGCCGGGTCTCGTGTGCCGCCGGCCGCGTGTGTGCGGTTGCCCGTGGCCCCGGCCTTGGTCGAGCCTGCGCCCGTGTCCGCGGGCGTGAGCGTGGTGCCGGACCGTGGCACGGGTGCGGCGCCGCTGCCGGGGACCAGTCCCCGGACCCCTGCGCCTCAAACGCCGGCGGGGCTGGTTTTGCCCCTCCCGGTACCTGATCGCCCGCCGGGGCCGGACGCACACGTGCGGCGCCGTTGCCGGGGACCAGTCCCCGGACCCCTGCGCCTCAAACGCCGGCGGGGCTGGATTGACCCCGGCGGAGCCCGAGTTGGCCTCCCGCGGTGCCTGATCGGTCCGGCGGGGGTTGAGTCGCCCCGGTGGGCCGAATGGTCCGGGCAGGGGTTGAGTTGGCCCCGGCGGGGCCTGAAGTGACCGGCCGGGCCTGATCCGTCCGGCGGAGTCTGATTCGCACCGGCGGGGCCGAGAACGTCCCGCCCCCTACATCGGAGACCCACCCATGACAGCCGCGTCGCCACCCGAGATCCTCCGCGCACCCCTTGTCGTCGAGTTCCCCTTCACCCGTTCCCTCGGCCCCGTGCAGAGCGCCTTCCTCACCGGGCTGCGCGAAGGGGTCGTCCTCGGGGTCACCACCGCCGACGGCAAGGTGATGGTGCCGCCCGTCGAGTACGACCCCGTCACCGCCGAGGAGGTGCGGGATCTGGTCGAGGTCGGCACCACCGGGACCGTCACCACCTGGGCCTGGAACGGTGCGCCGCGCCCCAACCAGCCCCTCGCCACGCCCTTCGCCTGGGTCCTCGTCCGCCTCGACGGCGCCGACACCGCCATCCTGCACGCCCTCGACGCCCCCGGGCCCGAGGCCGTCACCACCGGCATGCGGGTCCGCGTGCGGTGGGCCGGGGAGCGGATCGGGGCCATCACCGACATCGCCTGCTTCGAGCCCGCCGAGTCCGCCGAGGACGGGGCAGCGCCCGTGGAGGCGGCCCCGCACAGCGGGGAGTTCGGCGACGCCGTCACCGGGATCATCGCCGAGGCCCGCCTGGACTACACGTACAGCCCCGGCCGCGCGCAGACCGCGTACATCGCCGGGCTGTCCGAGCAGAAGACCATCGGCGAGCGCTGCCCCTCCTGCCACAAGGTGTACGTGCCCCCGCGCGGCGCCTGCCCCACCTGCGGGGTGGCCACCACCGACCGGGTCGAGGTCGGGCCCGCCGGCACCGTCACCACCTTCTGCATCGTCAACATCAAGGCCAAGAACCTCGACATCGAAGTGCCGTACGTCTACGCCCACATCGCCCTCGACGGCGCCGGCCTCGCCCTCCACGGCCGGATCGGCGGCATTCCGTACGACCAGGTGCGGATGGGCCTGCGGGTCGAACCCGTCTGGACCGAAGGCGGCCGCTACCCCGACCACTACCGCCCCACCGGAGAGCCGGACGCGGACTACGACGTGTACAAGGAGCTCATCTGATGGCCCGATACGCCCGCGAGGTCGCGGTGGTCGCCTTCGCGCAGAGCGACCACCTGCGCCGCACCGACGAGCTCAGCGAAGTAGAGATGGTCATGCCGGTCCTGCACCAGGTGCTGGCCGCCACCGGCCTGAAGGCGGGCGAGATCGGCTTCACCTGCTCCGGTTCCAGCGACTACCTGATGGGCCGTGCCTTCTCCTTCACCATGACCCTCGACGGGGTCGGCGCCTGGCCGCCCATCTCCGAATCGCACGTGGAGATGGACGGCGCCTGGGCCCTGTACGAGGCCTGGGTCAAGATCCAGACCGGCGAGGCCGACACCGCGCTCGTCTACTCGTACGGGAAGTCCTCCCCGGGGTCGGTACGCGACGTGCTGACCCGCCAGCTCGACCCGTACTACCTCGCTCCGCTCTGGCCCGACTCGGTCGCACTGGCCGCCCTCCAGGCCCAGGCGCTCATCGACGCGGGGGAGACCGACGAGGCCGGGCTCGCCGCGATCGGAGCCCGGAGCCGCGCCTCCGCGAGCACCAACCCGCACGCCCAGCTCAGCGGAGCCGTCGCCCAGGGCGAGTACCAGGTCGCCCCGCTGCGCACCGGCGACTGCCCGCCCATCGGCGACGGCGCCGCCGCCGTCATCCTGGCCGCCGGGGACGTGGCCCGCCGGCTCTGCGAGCGGCCCGCCTGGATCACCGGCATCGACCACCGCATCGAGGCCCACAGCCTCGGACTGCGCGACCTCACCGACTCCCCGTCGACGCGGATCGCCGCCGAGCACGCCGGTGTCTTCGACGCCCCCGTGGACACCGCCGAACTGCACGCGTCCTTCTCCTCCCAGGAGGTCGTGCTGCGCAAGGCCCTCGGGCTCGGCGGGGACGTCGCCGTCAACCCCTCCGGCGGAGCGCTCGCCGCCAACCCGATGATGGCCGCCGGCCTGATCCGGATCGGCGAGGCGGCCGCCCGCATCCACCGCGGCGAGTCCGACCGGGCCGTCGCGCACGCCACCTCCGGCCCCTGCCTCCAGCAGAACCTGGTCGCCGTCCTGGAAGGGGACCGAGCATGAGCACCTCCGCCGCGACGGGCAAGGAGCCGGTGGCCATCGTCGGCATCGGCCAGACCAAGCACGTGGCCGCCCGCCACGACGTCTCCATCGCCGGACTGGTGCGCGAGGCGGCGGCCCGCGCGCTCGCGGACGCCGAGCTGACCTGGGCGGACATCGACGCGGTCGTCATCGGCAAGGCCCCCGACTTCTTCGAGGGCGTGATGATGCCGGAGCTGTACCTCGCGGACGCCCTCGGCGCCGTCGGCAAGCCCATGCTCCGTGTGCACACGGCCGGTTCGGTGGGCGGCTCCACGGCGCTGGTCGCCTCCAACCTGGTCGCCGCCCGGGTTCACCGCACGGTGCTGACCCTCGCCTTCGAGAAGCAGTCGGAGTCCAACGCCATGTGGGGGCTCTCGCTCCCCGTCCCCTTCCAGCAGCCGCTGCTGGCGGGGGCCGGCGGGTTCTTCGCCCCGCACGTGCGCGCGTACATGCGGCGTACCGGCGCCCCCGACACGGTGGGCTCGCTCGTCGCGTACAAGGACCGTCGCAACGCGCTGAAGAACCCCTACGCGCACCTGCACGAGCACGACATCACCCTGGAGAAGGTCCAGGCCTCCCCGATGCTGTGGGACCCGATCCGGTACTCCGAGACCTGCCCGTCCTCCGACGGGGCGTGCGCGATGATCCTCACCGACCGCGCGGGCGCGGCCCGTTCGCCGAAACCGCCGGCCTGGGTGCACGGCGGGGCGATGCGCAGCGAGCCGACCCTCTTCGCCGGGAAGGACTTCGTGTCCCCGCAGGCGGGCAAGGACTGCGCGGCCGACGTCTACCGGCAGGCGGGGGTCACCGATCCGCGCCGGGAGATCGACGCGGTGGAGATGTACGTGCCGTTCTCCTGGTACGAGCCGATGTGGCTGGAGAACCTCGGTTTCGCCGAGGAGGGCGAGGGCTGGAAGCTCACCGAGGCCGGGGTCACGGAACTCGACGGGGACCTGCCCGTCAACCCGTCGGGCGGCGTGCTGTCCACCAACCCCATCGGCGCCTCCGGGATGATCCGCTTCGCGGAAGCGGCGCTCCAGGTGCGCGGACAGGCCGGGGAGCACCAAGTCCCGGACGCCCGGCGGGCGATGGGACACGCCTACGGCGGCGGGGCGCAGTTCTTCGCGATGTGGCTGGTGGGAGCGGAGCAGCCGGCCACCTGAGCGGAAACCCGATTCCGGGCGGGATGCCGTACAGGCCACGAGTGACGGACCGTGGCCTGTGCGGCACGGCGTGCGATGGCTAACCTGACCCCGGGACGACGAACCGGGAGTACCGGGAGGAGCACGCACGTGGCAGAGAGCATGACTTCGAAGGCGCCGGCCGGCTGGGGAAAGCCGGACCTCGACCTGACCGAGGCGGACTGGCAGTCGAGCAGCCGGGGAGCGGGTGACGTCCAGATCGCCTTCGTGGAGGGGTTCATCGCGATGCGCAACGGCGACCGCCCCGAAAGCCCGTCGCTGATCTTCGCGCCGGACGAGTGGCGCAAGTTCGTGCTGGGCGCCCGGGGCGGGGAGTTCGACCTGACGTAGGGCGTGTGCACGGACGTGCACACGTGCGTACGTGCCGTGCGGGCGCGGCGCCGATGGGCGGCCCGCCGCCCGGCGCCGCGCCGGGTCGCGCCGCAATTGCGTTGCCGTGCCCGGAGGGCCCCGGCATCATGGCCGCCATGACGATGACCCGTCGAAAGGGCGATGCCGCGTAGACGGCCCGGCGCGCTGCGCGCCGAACGAGGAACGTACGCGGACCGGAGGCCTCCCGCCTGGGCGCGGGCGCTCCCGCCCGTGGACCGGCTGCCGCCCGAGGCCGCCGCTGCCGTGCACTGGGCCCGCCCCGGCCGGGCCGGTGAGGTCGCGGACCTGCTGGCCAGGTACCGCGTCTTCCTGAGCCGCCCCGGCCGCCACCTGTACCTGGACACCTCCCCGTGCGCCTACTGTCCGGGCTGCTCCTTCGCCGGAGTCACCTCCGTCCGGGACGAGCTGCGCGACCACCACCGGCTGCTGCCGCCGGTCGCCCGCGAAGCCCTGTGCCGCGTACTGCGCGGCCTGGACGAGGAGTTCCGCCGCCGCACGATCGAGGACCCGTACCCGCCCGCATCCGGATGGGCGTGGCACGGCCGCCGGCGCGCCTGGTGGCACCGGAGGCTGCACCGGGAGGACGGGCCGGACGGAGACCTGACCGACTACTGGTGACGGCCCGGCCCGGGCGTGCCGCGGTGGCCGCAGCCCCCGGGCCACCGCCCGGGGTGTCGGGCCCTGCGCGGCGCCGCCGTGGGTACGGTGGGCGGCATGAGCGGAGAGAGCGACCTGCACAAGCTGCTGAGCGGAATGCGGCCCGAGCTGAACGACGGGCTGTACGTGTTCTGCACCATCCCCGGCGACACCGACCCGGAGGCCCTGGCCGGGCTCACCCCCGTCGCCTCCGTCCTGGAGCCCGAGGGGCTCACCCTCGTGCTGAGCCAGGAGGACGCCGACGAGGCCGGACTCCCGTACACGTACACCGCGGGCTGGATCACCCTGCGCGTCCACTCCTCCCTCGACGCCGTCGGCCTCACCGCGGCCTTCGCCACCGAACTCGCGGCACACGGCCTGAGCTGCAACGTCATCGCCGGCTACCACCACGACCACCTCTTCGTGGAGGCCTCCCGGGCCGCCGAGGCCGTGGCCGTCCTGGAAGCGCTCGCGGACCGCTCCGCACAGCACTAGACGATCGATCCCAACGTGCGGGCCGGTCGCGGCAGTCGGATGCCGGCGCGTCCGGTGAAATCGATCAACTAGCCTCCCGTTCATGGAGACGATTCTGTACGGCGTCCAGGTGACCCTGCGGCCCGCCGTTCCCTCCGATGTTCCGGCGCTGGCCGCCATCCGGGCGAAGCCCGAGGTGTACGCGCGCTGGCGCGGCGACGCGGACCTTGCCGCGGAGATCGTCGGCAGCCTCGGCGATCCCGGTGTCAGCCTGCTGGCCATCGAGCTGGACGGCCGCACGGTCGGTGGCATCCAGTGGGGCGAGGAGACCGATCCGGACTACCGGCACGCGAACATCGACCTCTATCTGGATCCAGCGGTGCACGGACGGGGCCTGGGCACCGACGCCGTCCGCACCCTGGCCCGGCACCTGATCACCGACCACCGCTTCCACCGCCTGGTGATCGATCCGGCGGCGGACAACGCCGCCGCCATCCGCTGCTACACCAAGGTCGGCTTCCGCCCGGTCGGCGTCATGCGCAACTACGAACGCGGACCGGACGGCAGCTGGCACGACGGGCTCCTGATGGACCTGTTGGCCGACGAGCTGACCCCCTACGATCACTGACCCCCGCGGAATCGATCAGCCGGGCCCTCCCGTATACCCCTTCCGGCGGCCCGCCGAAGAAGATCAGCTTTATTTGGCGCAGCAGGCTTCCCGGGCGGGTGCGCGGGCGTACGCTGAACCCCCGAACAGGCCTGGGGGGTACCAGCCATGACGGAACGCCGGACCCGCAAACGGCGCACGATGTTCGAACGCGACGCGGAGCTCGCCGCCGTCGACGAGGCACTGGACCAGCTCACGGATCCGGGCCCCGACGCCGGCGGAGCCCTGCTGGCCTTCTCCGGACCCGCCGGGCTCGGCAAGACCACGCTCCTCGGTGAAGTCCGCCGCCGCGCCCACGCCAGGGCCTGCACCGTCCTCGCCGCCCGGGGCGGCGAGCAGGAGCAGAGCCAGCCCTTCCACGTCGCCCGCCAGCTCATCCAGCCCCAGCTGGCCGGCACCTCCGACGCGGAACTGCGCGAGGCCCTCGGCAGCTGGTACGCCATCGTCGGCCCCGCCCTCGGCCTCTGCGCGGCCGAACAGGGCGCCCCGCCCGATCCCCAGGGCCTGCGCGACGGACTCGACTGGGTGCTCACCCACCTCGTCGTGCAGCGCGCCCCCGTCGCCCTCGTCCTGGACGACGCCCACTGGGCCGACCCCGAATCCCTCTCCTGGCTCGCCGCCTTCGCCCCGCGCGCCGAACACCTCCCGCTCCTCCTCGTCGTCGCCTACCGCCCCGACGAACTGCCCGCGCACGCCGAAGCGTTCCGTACGCTGCCCGGCCGCGCGGGACACCGCCCGCTCGACCTCGCTCCGCTCACGGCCCGGGCCGTCTCCGGCCTGGTCCGGGAGGCCGTCGGCGAACACGCCGACGAGGCGTTCTGCCAGGAGGCCTGGGCCGTCACCACCGGCAACCCCTTCGAGGCCGTCGAGCTCACCGCGAAGGTCCGGGACAAGGGCCTCGCCCCCGTCGAAGCCAGCGCCCCGCTCCTGCGCGACCTCGCGGCCGCCCAGCGCGGCAGCGGCCTCGTCGCCCGCCTCCACAGCCTCGGGCCCTCCACCGTCCGCTTCGCCTGGGCCTGCGCCGTCCTCGGCACCGACACCCCCGGGGAGCTCGCCGCCCGGGTCGCCGGGCTCGGCACCGAGGAGGCCGTCGACGCCACCGGACGGCTGCGCGACGCCCGCATCCTGTCGGCCGCCGCCGAGGAAGCCACCGCCGAGGAAGCCGCCGAGTCCGGGCTGGAGTTCGTCCACCCCCTCATCGCCACCGCCATCTACCGCGCGATCCCCGACGCCCTGCGCGTCGCCCTGCACGGAAAGGCAGCCGCGGCCGTCGTCGACGCGGGACTCGGGCCCTCCGCCGCCGCCCGGCACCTGCTGGAGACGCATCCCGAGAGCGACCCCTGGGTGGTGCGCACCCTGCGCGAGGCCGCCGGCGAGAACCTCCTGGCCGGCGCCCCCGAAGCCGCCCGCCGCCAGCTCGCACGGGCCCTGCGCGAACCCCCGGACTTCGACGAGCGGGCGGCCGTCCTGTACGAACTGGGCTGCGCCTCCCTGCTCACCGAGCCCGCCAACACCGTCAACCACCTGCGCGCCGCCCTCGCGGAGCCCTTCGAGGACCCGGCGCTGCGCCAGGGCATCGTGATCCGGCTGGCCCAGGTGCTCTCGCACAGCGACCGCCTGGCCGAGGCCTCGGAATGCCTCGCGCGCGAGATCCCGTACACCCAGGACCTGCGCGGACGGCTGCGCCTGCAGTCCGAGCAGTTCATGTGGGACGCCTTCAACGCCGCCGAGCAGGACTCCCCGGCGCGCTCCCGGCGGCTCGCCAAGCTCGCGGACCGGCTGGCCGGGCGGGACCTCACCGAGCGGTACGTCATCGGGCTGCGCGCCTGGGACGCCTGCCTGCGCGGGGAGCCCGTCGACGTGGTCCTGCACCATGCCGGACGGGTCCTGGAGACCGAGTTCAGCTGGGCGTACGCGGACCGGGGGTTCGAGGTCCCGGTGCTCGTCGCGATGGTGCACATGTACGCCGACCGGCCGGAGCGGGCGGAGGAGCTCTTCGAGGCGGGCACCGCCGAGTTCGAGCGGCAGGGCTGGCGCGGGGCGCACCTCTCCTTCGCCTACAGCCT
This sequence comes from Streptomyces sp. NPDC104226, assembly GCF_055584085.1. Lineage (NCBI taxonomy): Bacteria > Bacillati > Actinomycetota > Actinomycetes > Kitasatosporales > Streptomycetaceae > Streptomyces > Streptomyces sp. NPDC104226. Next base: position 991,606 of record NZ_JBVJMS010000001.1, on the reverse strand, counting down.
GCGCGCCTACATCCGCTACCGCCGCGGGCGGCTCGCCGAGGCGGAGGAGCTGGCGCGGGCCGGACTGCGGCTCGCCGAGCGCGTCGGGCGGCGCACGCCCGTGCACTGGTACGCCATCGCGATCCTCGTCACCACGCTGCTGGCGCGGGGCCGGGTGGACGAGGCGTGGGAGCTGGTCCGGGAACACGAGTACGGGGAGCCGTTCCCGGCGGCGGTCGTCTTCCCCGACTCCCAGACCGTGTACGCGGAACTGCTGCTCGCCCGCGGCCAGGCGAAGGCCGCGGCGGTGGAGCTCGAGGCCGTGGACCGGCGGCTGACGCCCAGGGGCATCCAGAACCCGTCCTGGTGCCCGTGGCGGCTCCACCTGGCCCGCGCGGTGGCCCCGGAGGACCCGGCGCGGGCGCGGGAGCTGGCGCAGGAGGCGGTACGCCGGGCCCGTGCCTTCGGGGCTGCGTCCGGCATCGGCCAGGCCCTGCGGGTGGCCGCGGAGGTGGCTGCGCCGCGGGACCGGGCGGCCCTGCTGGAGGAGGCGGTGCAGGTCCTGTCGGCTTCGCCGGCGGCCTACGAGCTGGCGCTCGCGCTGGCCGCGCTGGGTGAGGAGCGGGGGGACACGGAGCTCCTGGTCAGGGCCGTCCTGGCGGCCCGGGAATGCGGCGCGGACGGCCTGGAGGCCTCCGCGACGACCACCCTCCTCGCCCTGGGCGGCACCTTCCCGTGCAGCTCCGTCCCCACACCCGCCTCGAGCGCCACGGCCTGACCTGTCCGGACGGCCCTTGCGGGGCTGTCCCCTACCCACCCTTCGCCCGTTCCCCGGGCGCAGCCCGGACCCGGTCCTCAAACGCCGGACGGGCTGGATTTTCCGGCTTCGCCGGAACAATTCAGCCTCGCCGGCGTGTGAGGCGCGGGGGCTGGGGCGGAGCCCCAGGTTCTTGACGGGTCCGGGCTGTGCCCGGGGAACGGTGGAAGGGCGGGTAGGGGACCTCGCCCGCGCAGCGGCAAGGGGGCGGGGGCTTCGCCCCGGGCAAGGGGCTCGGGCGCTGCGGGAATGACGCCCGGCCCGGCGGTGAGGGGCCCGGGTCGGGGGTGGAGGGCCGCGGGACGCGGGAGGGCACGTACCATTGCGGCATGTCCTTCCTCCGCCGCCACCGCGCCGCCACACCCGCCGGCCCGGACTTCGACGTCCTGGCCATGGACCCGGGGGACTGGCCGGGCAATCTCGGGGCCGGGCTGCTGCCCGCGCCCGACGGCAGCTGCCAGGGTGTCTTCCTCCGCTACGACCTGTTCGGCGGACGCGGCCCCGCGATGATCATCGGAAACCTCCCCGAGGGTTCCCCCGCGCGCGACCTCTCCGAGGGCCAGGTCCCCTTCGAGGTGGCCCAGCTCCTCGACGCCCTCGAGAACGACGAGGACGTCGAGGTCACCGGTGCCGAGGACTGCCCCGTCATGCAGGGCGACAACCTCCTCATCGTCCGGAAGATCAAGCTCTCCGAGAGCCGGATCAGCTGTGTGCAGTTCGACCGCAGCGACAACGTGCTGGTCACCATCGCGAGCTGGGACCGGCCGATCACGGACGACCTCTACGCGCTGCTGAAGCCGCTCCCGGCCGAGCTCTTCCAGCAGGGCTGACCGGGGCGGGGCCACCGCTCCGGCGTCAGGCGTCCGCGATGTCGTTGGCGGCCACGTAGCCGAACGTCATCGCGGGGCCGATCGTCGATCCGGCCCCCGCGTAGCTGTGCCCCATCACGGCCGCACTCGCGTTGCCCGCGGCCCACAGGCCCCGGATCACCGATCCGTCCGCACGCAGCGCGCGGGCCCGTGCGTCCGTGACGATGCCGCCCTTCGTGCCCAGGTCACCCGGCACGATCTTGAAGGCGTAGAACGGCGGGGCCCAGATCGGCGCCAGACAGGAGTTCGGCGTCACGCCCGGGTCCGTGTAGTAGTGGTCGTACGCGGTGTCGCCCCGGTGGAAGTCGGGGTCGGTGCCGTTCCACGCCTGCGCGTTGAAGCGGTTGAGGGTGGAGCGCAGGGCGGCCGCGGGCACCCCGATCTGGTTGGCGAGGGCGTCCCAGGTCCACGCCTTCTTCGCCGCGCCCGCCTGGTACCAGGAATCGGGGAAGACGAACGTCGGCAGGACGTCCTTGAACAGGTACTTGTTGCGGTAGTTCTGGTCCACGATCAGCCACGCGGGGATGTGCGAGCCCGTCGCACCCCGGTCCTTCTCGTACATCACGTGCACCACGTCGCTGTACGGGGCGGCCTCGTTGACGAAGCGGGCACCCTTCGCGTTGACCATCAGGCCCCCGGGCAGGGTCCGTTCGGCCAGGCAGAAGTACGGTTCGTCCGGAAGCGGGATCGAGGGACCCCACCAGGCGTCCTCCATCAACGCCAGCTCCGCACCGGCACGCTGGCCCGCCCGGATCCCGTCGCCCGTGTTCTCCTTCGCGCCGACCGACCACTGGGTGCCGATCGGCTGCTGCTGGTACTGGGCCCGCATCGCGGCGTTGTGCTCGAAGCCGCCCGAGCCGATGACCACGCCCTTGCGGGCCCGCACCACGCCCCGTACGCCCTCCTTCTCCACCACCACGCCCGTGACCGCTCCGCCCTCCTGGACCAGGTCGACGAGCGGGCTGTTGAGCCACACCGGGACCCCGGCCTGGATCAGACCGGCCCGCAGACCGGTCGCCAGGGCCTGGCCCATGGTCAGCGGCTTCTGCCCGCACAGGGCGGCCGCCGTGCCGCGCGCCAGGCATTCGGTGGACACCGCGAGCCCCTTGGCGCTCACGGCGGCGAGGTTGAGCCACTTGTAGTCCTGGCTGAACACCACCATCCCGGCCGGCACCGGCATGTACGCCGGGTTCAGGTGGGCCAGTTCGGCGCCGAGTATGTTCCCGTCGATCTGATCCGGCTCGATGGAGCGGCCGTTGGGGAGCCCGCCCGGGAGGTTCGGGTAGTAGTCGCTGTAGCCGTCCATGAAACGGAAGCGCAGCGGGCTGTTGGCCATCACGAAGTCCAGCATCCGGGGCCCGTTGGCGAGGAAGGCCGCCTGCCGGTCGGCGGAGGAGCCGTTGCCGACCACCGCCGCCAGGTACTGCGCCGCCTTCGCCGGGGTGTCGGGCACGCCCGCGCCCAGGATCACCGAGTTGTTGGGCAGCCAGATCCCGGCACCGGACCGGGCGGCCGAGCCGCCGAAGGTCGGCGCCTTCTCGACCACGAGCACGCTCAGGCCCCGCTTGGCCGCGGTGAGCGCGGCGGTCATCCCGGCGGCTCCGGAGCCGACCACGACCACGTCGTACTCGCCGAGCGTGGGCTCACCGGCCGCGTGCGCCGCGGCGGACGGCAGCACGGTGGCCGCCAGCGCCCCGGCGCCGGCCCCGGCGAGTACCGTCCGGCGGGAGGGGAGGGCGGCGCTCGGTTCAGGACTCGCTGAGGAGGCGGTTCTCGCGGTCATGGGCAGGCTCCAGCGGAGAAGGGGGTGAGGGGGTGGATCCAGCATTCTGATGCTGAGTCAGAAAAGGTCTTCGGGGGATCATGTGAAGTCAAGGCATACGCGCCGGTTGCGCTCCGGGCCCGGACGCACGAAATCCCGTGCCGCACACACCGGGTGTGTGCGGCACGGGACTTTACGCGGGCGACCGCGCGCAACGCGGCCGGGTCGGTGCGGCCGGTGCGACCGGCCGGGTCAGCTCGGGCGGATCAGCGCGTGCCCACCGCCGCGCGGACCGCTCTGCGGGCCATGCCCGCGTCGTCGTGCAGCCGGCGCAGCAGCAGGCGCTGCTCCTCGCCCGAGGACAGGGCGCCCGCCGGGAGCGCCTGGGTCGGGGTGGTCGCCAGCATCGAGCGCTGCACGGCCGTCTCCGACATCCGGATCTCCCGGGTCAGCACCAGCATCAGGTTGACCAGGAACGCGTCCCGGGCGGCCGGGCCGGCCGCCTGCGCCAGGCGGCTGATCTGGGCCCGTGCGGCCGGGGCGTCGCCCAGTACCGTCCACAGGGTGGCCAGGTCGTAGCCGGGCCGGTACCAGCCCGCGTGCTCCCAGTCGAGCAGGACGGGGCCCGTGGGGGAGAGGAGCAGGTTCGACAGCAGCAGGTCGCCGTGGTTGAACTGCCAGGGGTTGCCCGACATCTTCACGCCGTGCAGCAGCTTCTGCAGATCACCGAAGTCACGATCGGTCAGCAGACCCAGCTGGTAGTCCCGGGCGATCCGCCGGTCGTAGTCCAGCGGCCGCCCGAACAACTCCTCGGCGGGCCGCCAGCCGTTCACCTGGCGCACGGCTCCGAGCGCCGCCCGCAGGTCGGCCCGCGGCGGGGCCTCCACCGGATGCCGCTGGAGCGCGGCGACCCTTCCGGCCATCCGCTCCACGATCAGTACGCAGTTCTCCGGATCGGCGGCGATCAGCCGCGGCACCCGGACCTGCGGGCGGTGCCGGACGAACGTCCGGTACGTCGCTATTTCGTGCCGGTACCGCTCGCGCCACTCGGGCGAGTGATCCAGTAAAACCTTCGCGACGGCCGTCATCCGTCCGGTGGTTCCCACCAGCAGGACCGACCGGCCGCTGCGGCGCAGTACCTGGACCGGCGCGAACTCGGGACAGATGCGCTGCACGGAGGCGAGCGCGGTGCGCAACTGTGCGCCCTGCGGACCCGACAGGTCGATTCTTCCGCTCAGCGGCTGCGATCCGGCCCCCGGCATCCGCCGCGCCCGCAGGGCGCCCTGCGCCGATGCCGCAGGGCGGCCGGGTTCGAGGTAGGGGCCGCCACCAGCGGGGAGCGTGCGGTGCGGCCGGACCGGGGCGGACACGGAGGACGTGGCTGCGTACATGGCGTTACGGATCCCTTCGTGCGCCGACGAGTTGCATACGCCGCCCCGCCGGATCCCGTGCATCACCCTGGGGAGTTCCGCCGGTGACCGGGTCGGGGAGGCGCATTCCTACCTGACACCCGGGCGTGGGTGGCGGACCACATTGCGTGCCCTGGCGAACCCTGGCGAATAGTCGCTCGGCATCTGACGGGGGGTTACTGTCAACTCAGCCGAGAACCTGGGGGCTTGACGTGAGCAAGGGTCCAAACACCCGTCTGAACGACCTGTTCGGCCTGGCCGGCTGGTCGAAGGGCGAACTGGCGAGGATGGTCAACCGGCAGGCGGCCTCGATGGGTCACCACCAGCTGGCCACCGACACCTCGCGGGTACGGCGCTGGATCGACATGGGGGAAACCCCGCGCGAACCGGTGCCCACGGTACTGGCAGCACTGTTCACCGAGCGGCTCGGTCGTGTCGTGACCATCGAGGACCTCGGGTTCGTACGACAACGGCGCACCGCCAAACAGCAGCCGGACGGGGAGCAGGAGAACCCCGACGGAATGCCCTGGGCGCCGGAACGCACAGCCGCGGTCCTCACCGAATTCACGGGAATGGACCTCATGCTCAACCGTCGCGGTCTGATGAGCGCCGGTGCCGTGCTCACCGCCGGCTCCGCCATCGGCAACGCCATGCACGACTGGCTCCACACCGACCCCGCCCGCGCCAAGGAGACACAGCGCCACGGCGACGCCTTCCAGGCCGACTCCGCGGGCTACGACCGCTACGAGGCCGCGCCCATCGGCTCCCAGGAGATCGAGGCCCTGGAGCGGTCGGTGGAGGTCTTCCGCGCCTGGGACGCCTCCAGAGGCGGCGGTCTCCAGCGCAAGGCCGTGGTCGGGCAGCTCAACGAGGTGGGCGGCATGCTCGCCTACCACCACCCCGACCACCTCCAGCGCCGGCTGTGGGGGGTGGCGGCCAACCTGGCGGTCCTGGCGGGCTGGATGTCCCACGACGTCGGCCTGGAGCCCACCGCGCAGAAGTACTTCGTCATCGCCGCGCACGCGGCCCGCGAGGGCGGCGACCGGCCGCGCGCGGGGGAGGCGCTCTCCCGCGCGGCCCGTCAGATGGTCCACCTGGGCAAGCCGAACGAGGCCCTGGACCTGATGAAGCTGGCGCAGTCCGGCTCCGGAGAGCAGACCCTGCCCCGGACCCGCGCCATGCTCCACACCATCGAGGCCTGGGCGCAGGCCGCGCTCGGCAAGGGGCAGGCCATGCGCCGCACCCTGGGCGAGGCCGAGGACCTGTTCGTGTCCACCTCGGGGGACGTGCCGCCGCCCTCCTGGATGCAGCACTTCGACGAGGCCGATCTGCACGGCATGCAGGCGCTGGCCTTCCGTACCCTCGCCGACCACGATCCCTCGGCGGCGACCGTCGCCCAGCAGCACGCGAAGGAGGCCCTGCGCCTGCGGGCCGACGGCCACCAGCGCTCGAAGATCTTCGACTACATCTCGATGGCCTCCGCCTGCTTCATCGCCGACGACCCGGAACAGGCCGACCGGTACGCCCGCCTGGCCCTGGTCTCGATGAACGAGACCTCCTCGCACCGGACCTGGGACCGGCTGCGCGAGATGTACCGGCTGAGCGGCCACTACTCCGGGTTCGCCGGCATCGAGGAGCTCCGCGAGGAGATCAAGCTGGCCCTCCCGAACAGTCCCACGGCGCGGCCGGTCTGAGGCCGGTGGCCGCCGGGTCCGGGGACGAGAGGTCCGGGGACGAGAAAGGCCGCGCCTTCCGGCGCGGCCTCCCGTCCCGTGAACCGCCCGCTACGAGCGGTCCGGTGATCCGCCCGCTACGAGCCGATCCGGGCCACCAGCACGCAGGCGTCGTCCTCGCGCTCGCCCTCGCCGAACTCCCCGATCACCAGGCGCACACAGTCCTGCGCGGACCGGGCGGCGGAGAAGTGCGGTGCCAGCGCCAGGAGCCGTTCGGTCCCGTCGGCCTTGCTGAACTCGATGCTGCGCGGTGTCAGTCCGTCGGTGTGCAGGACGAGGACGTCGCCCACCTCCAGCCGCTCCTCGGCCTGGCCGTACGCGGCTCCGGAGGTCGCTCCGAGCAGGACGCCCTCGGGGGGCAGCAGTGAACGGCCCTGGCCGCGCCGGAACAGCAGCGGGGCGGGGTGGCCGGCCTGCGCCCAGGACAGCACCCGGCGCGCGGGATCGTAGCGGCAGCACACGGCGGATCCGAGCGCGGGCTGTACGGAGGTCTCCAGGAGTTGGTTCAGCCAGCCCATCAGGGGGCCCGGCTCGATGCCCGCCATGGCCATCCCGCGGAGGGCGCCGAGCATCATCGCCATCCCGGAGGTCGCGGTCACCCCGTGCCCGGTGAGGTCACCCACCGTCAGCATCGAATGACCGTCCGGGAGTTCCAGCGCGTCGTACCAGTCACCGCCGATGAGCGCGCTGGTCGCTGAGGGCAGATAGTGCGCCGCCACGTCCAGCGCCCTGGTGTTGTCGTGCGGGAACCGCAGGGAGCCGCGCCACGGGGGGAGCACGGCTTCCTGCAGCTCGACCGCCAGCCGGCGCTCGGTCTGCGCGATCTCCTGCCGGCGCTGCAACGAGTCCCTGGACTCGATCACCGCCCGCTGGCTCCGGCGCAGTTCACTCACGTCCCGCAGCACGGCCCACATGGAGGCCGTGCAGCCGTCGGAGTCGAGTGCCGGCTCGCCCCTCATGTGCAGCGTCCGGACCCGGCCGTCGGCCCGGACGATGCGGAACTCGCCGTCGATCGGTTTGCCGTCCACCAGACAGGCCGTCACCATCGCCGTCAGCAGAGGCTGGTCCTCGGAGAACAGGGTGGATCCCAGTTCGTCGAGGGGCAGCGCGCCCGCCTCGGGGGAGCGGCCGAAGATCTGGAAGAGTTCGTCGGACCAGCTGACTTCGTCGGTCAGCAGGTTCCACTCGGCACTGCCGACCCTGGTCTGCTGGGCCTCGGCCCCCGTCTCGGGGGCGGCCTGCGGCAGTGCGGCGGAGTCCGGCGCGGTGGGCGGCAGCCCTTCCTTGAGCTGGCCGAGGTGTGCGCGGAGGTCGTCGAGGTGGTGGACGGCCAGATCGCACAGCGCGCGCTGCCAGCGGCCCTGCGCGTCGTCGTCGTCGACCACGGTGTCGCGGCGGACGGCGTCGACTTCTCCGCGGAGCCGGCGGGTCTGCGAGATCAGCGCGTCCACCGACCCTGGCTCGGGAGGTTGCGCGGGGCGGTCCGCGTACACATGGGACGGCATCTGAACTCCGATACAGGCGCGGCACGGCCAAGTCTGAGGAAGGACCGGTTCTGATGGAAGGGCCGGTACCGACTGTGGCACAGCCGACGACGGCCCGTAAGGCGTTTGGCAACATCCGCGGCGGACTTGCATCAGGCATATGTCCGAGGCCTTCCGGCCCTCCTGGAGCGTGCGAACGAATCCGGTCAGCCCGTCTCGGCGGGCGGGCTGCGGGGCCGCTCCGGCCCTTTCCGTTCCCGGGCCGGCGCCGTGTGATCCGCACCGGGCGGATCGCACCCCGGACGCGAGGCGGGCCCTGGTGTGACCGGGTGTGACCGGGTGCGCCCAGGTGTACCCGGCCCGCCCGGTGCGCCGCGGCCGTGCGCGTTCCCCCGTCCGCCCGCGGCCGGAAAGCGGCCGTGCGGCCGAGGGCGATCGATCGTACGGCCGAGGTGTACGAGGCCCGGCCGCTGCCGAACCGGCGAAGACGCCGCAGAACCCGGATCAACACGAGCGGCCCGGTACCCCCCGAACGGAGGACCCCGCGCGGCGGCCGCCCGCCCATGCGGTGAGGTCGCCGCCCCCGGTGGCGGTATGCCCGGTATTGCGTCCGGCGTGTGATCCAGACTTCCCCCGACACCCCCGAATGGCTACTCTACGTGCCGGTAACGAGCCGGGGAGGCCCGCAGAGGCGGGCCGCGCGCAGGGTGGGGACACGACGACATGACCGGGCAGAGCCATGCGCCGACCGACGGGCAGAGTCATGCGCCGACCGACGGGCAAAGCCGGCGGTCCTTCCTCACCTATCTGATCGCCGCGCCGACCCTCGCCCTCGTCACGCGCGCCGGAGCCGACCTCATCGCCCCGCAGCCCGCGCACGCCGTGGTCCCGACGCTGCCCGCCATCGCCGATCTGGTGGACCTCGGCGACCTGTTCATCCTGGCCGGCGCCCCCACCTCGGCCCTGCTCGCGCTCGTCGTGGAGGCCGACGGGACCGTCCGGTTCCGGCTGCCCCGCGAGGAGGTCGGCCAGGGGCTCACCACCGCCGTGGCGATGCTCGTCGCCGAGGAACTGGACGCCCCACTGGCCGCCGTACGGGTCGAACTGGACGACGCGCGTCCCGAGCTGCTCTTCAACCAGCTCACGGGATCCTCCAACTCCATCCGCTCCCTCTACGGTCCGGTCCGCCAGTGTGCCGCCACCGCCCGGGCCCGGCTGGTCGCGGCCGCCGCCGTGCGCTGGAGCCTCCCGGCATCGACCCTGACCACGGCGAACGGCGCCGTCCGCGCCCCCGACGGCCGCACCGCCGGCTACGGCTCCCTCGCCGCGGCCGCCGCCGACCCCGCCCTGATCGTCCTCGGCGCCACCCCCAAGCCGGCGGCGAAGCACGCCCTGGTCGGCAAGCCCACCAGCCGGATCGACGCCCGCGCCATGGTCACCGGGGCCCAGCGCTACACCCTCGACCTGGACGTGCCCGGGGCCAAGCCCTGTGTGGTCCGCCGCCCGCCCACGCTCGGCGGCAGCGTCCGCTCGGTCACCAACCTCGCCGCCGTCCGGGCCATGCCCGGCGTCCTGCACGTGGTCACCGTCGCCACCGGGGTCGCCGTCGTCGCCGAGACCTTCGGCCAGGCCCTCGACGCCAAGGCCGCCCTCCAGGTCACCTGGGGGCCGGGCCCGGCCGACCAGCTCTCGGACGCGGCCGTCCGCACGAAGCTGCGCGCCGCCACCCCGCCGCTGCTCGTGCCACCGCTGCTCACCGCGCACGTGGACGCCGAGTTCGACTTCGCCTTCGTCAGCCACGCCCCGATGGAGACCAACTCGGCCGTCGCCGACGTCCGCGAGGACCGGGCCGAGATCTGGTCCGGGCTCAAGTCGCCCATCGTGGCCCGCGAAACGATCGCCGCCGACCTCGGCCTGCCCCTCGACAAGGTCACCGTCCACGTGGTGCAGGCGGGCGGCTCCTTCGGCCGCCGGCTCTTCTTCGACGCGGCCCTGGAAGCGGCCCGGATCTCCAAGGCCTGCCGCCGCCCGGTGCGGCTGATGTGGACCCGGGTGGACGACACCCGGCACGGCCGGATGCGCCCCGCCACCCACCACAGGATCCGGGCGACGCACCTGCTGGGCGAGGTGCTCAGCTTCGAACACCGGGTCGCCGCTGCGGAGACCGACTTCCGGCACGGACTCGGCGAGATCATCACCGCGACCGCCGCCAGCCTCCCGCTCGGCATCGGCAACGCCACCCTCGCCCAGACCCTGTTCCTCACCACGATCAAGTCCCCGTACCACTTCGGACTCACCACCCAGGCGCTCACCGAGGTCCCGACCGGGGTCCCCACCGGGTCCTGGCGCTCGGTGTACTCGGCGAACACCCGGGGGGCCGAGGAAATCGTGGTGGACGAGCTGGCCGCCGCGACGGGCCGGGACCCGTACCAGTTCCGCCGGACCTTCCTGAAGACGGCCGCCCAGCGCGCCGTACTCGACAAGGCGGCCGCGGAAGGCGACTGGGGCCGGGCCATGCCGGCCGGCTGCGCCCAGGGCATCGCCTTCCACGAGGAGTACAAGTCCCGGACGGCCTGTCTGGTCGAGATCGACGCCAGGGATCCGGAGCGCGTCCGCGTCACGAAGGCGGTCATCGCCGTCGACGTGGGCCTGCCCGTCAATCCGCGCGGTCTGGAGGCGCAGATGATGGGCGGCCTGACCGACGCGATCTCCACCACGCTGAAGGCCGGCCTGCACCTGGACAAGGGGCTCCCGCTGGAAGGCAGTTACAGCCAGTTCCACTGGGCGCAGCAGCGTGACACCCCGAAGGACGTACGGGTCTTCGTGCTCCCGGCGACCGGAACCGAGCCGGGCGGGGCCGGCGAGCTGGGCGTGCCCGCCGCCGTGGGCGCGATCGCCAACGCCTACGCCCGGGCCACCGGCACCAAGCCGCGCAGCTTCCCCCTCGACTTCGACGTCGACTTCACCCCGTACCCGCGTTAGTCGCCTCCAGGAGCCGAGCCGTGCCCTCACACACCTTCACCGTCAACGGGCAGAGCGTCACCGTGGACGCGCCCGACGATCTGCCCCTGCTGTGGGTGCTCCGCGACATGCTGAACGTGCGCGGCCCCAAATACGGCTGCGGAGTGGACGTCTGCAAGGCCTGCACCAGCCACCTCGACGGGGTGGACGTCCGCCCGTGCGTGGTGCCGGTCTCCGCCTGCGCGGGGAAGGCGGTGACCACGATCGAGGGGCTGGCCGACGGCGAGGACCTGCACCCGGTGCAGGAGGCCTGGCTCGAACAGGACGTCGCCCAGTGCGGCTTCTGCCAGCCCGGCCAGATCATGGCGGCCGTCGCCCTGCTGAAGCGGACGAGCACGCCCACGGACGAGGACATCGACGCGATCGCCAACATCTGCCGTTGCGGCACGTACTTCCGCATCCGGGAGGCGATCCGCAGCGCGGCGGCGAAGATGTAGCCGGTTTCGCCCCGTGACACAGGGTCTATATGGGGCGAATCGTCACAGTTTTGACTGATCATGCCTTAATGAGGCGTATCAATGCGAAACGTGTGCTGGTCGGCGAACCGCTCGACACCGCGCGTCTGGGCGAGACCCTGCTGCCCAAACGGCTGGCGCTCCCGATCTTCTGCAGCGACCCGCTCTCCTCCGTGGCCTACGCCACCGAGGAGATCCTGCTCATCCTCGCCCTCGGCGGGGTCGCGCTGCTCCACCTCGCCTGGTACGCGGCCGCCGCCATCGTGTTCCTGCTCGTGGTCGTCGTCGCCTCCTACCGGCAGACCTGCCACGCCTACCCCGGTGGCGGCGGCGCCTACATCGTCAGCTCCAAGAACCTCGGCCAGACCGCCGCCCTCACCGCCGCGAGCGCCCTGCTCGTCGACTACGTCATGACGGTGGCCGTCTCCGTGGTATCCGGCGTCGCCGCCATCACCTCGGCCATCCCCTCCCTCTCCGACCACGAAGTCCCCCTGTCGGTGGGTTTCGTCGTGCTGCTGACCCTGATGAACCTGCGCGGGGTGAGGGAATCCGGCCGGGTCTTCGCCGTCCCCACCTACGGCTTCGTCCTCGTCATCTACCTGATGTTCGCGGTGGCCGCCTACCGGCTCGCGACCGGCGACGTGATCCGCGCCGAGTCCTCAGAGCTGCCGATCATCGCCGAGGGCAACTACGCCGGCCTCGCGGTGGTGCTCCTCGCGCTCCGGGCCTTCGCCTCCGGCTGTACGGCGCTGACGGGCGTCGAGGCCATCAGCAACGGCGTCCCCGCCTTCCAGAAGCCCAAGAGCAAGAACGCGGCGACCACCCTCGCCGCGATGGGCGCGCTCGCCGTCACCATGTTCGCCGGGATCACCTTCCTCGCCATGTCCTACAAGGTGCACGTGGCGGCCGACCCGACCGAGCTGGGCCTCGCCCCCGGAACCCCGATGTCCACCGCGCTCGCGCAGATCGGCCGGGCCACCTTCGGCGACTGGCACTTCCTCTTCTACCTGCTCCAGGCCGTGACGGCCGGAGTCCTGATCCTCGCCGCGAACACCGCCTTCAACGGCTTCCCGATGCTCGCCTCGATCCTGGCCAAGGACCGGTACGTACCGCGCCAGCTCTTCAACCGGGGCGACCGGCTCGTCTACTCCAACGGCGTCGTCCTGCTGGCGCTCGCCGCCATCGCCCTCATCGTCGCCTTCGACGCCCAGCTGACCCGCCTCATCCAGCTGTACATCATCGGCGTCTTCGTCTCCTTCACCCTCTCCCAGGCGGGCATGGTCCGGCACTGGCAGCAGGAGCTCGCCGCCCCGGAGACCCGCAAGGAGGAGCGGATCCACATCCACCGCCGCCTCGCCATCAACGCGGTCGGCGCCTTCATGACCTCCGTGGTCCTGGTCATCGTCCTCATCACCAAGTTCACCCACGGCGCCTGGCTCGTCGTCATCGCCATGCCGCTGCTCTTCCTCGGCATGAAGGGCGTGCGCCGCCACTACGACACCGTGGCCCGGGAAGTCGCCGTCGCCCCCGGGGTCAAACCCCGCAAGCCCGCCCGCCACCACGTCGTGGTCCTCGTCGCCGCCGTCCACGCGCCCACCCTGAAGGCGCTCGGCTTCGCGATGGGCCTGCGCCCCGACACCCTGACGGCCGTCTCGGTGGCCGCGGACGAGGAGGACGCGAACCGGCTGCGCGAGGCATGGGCGGAGCACGACCCGGGCATCCCGCTCAAGGTGCTGCACTCCCCGTACCGCGAGGTGGTCGGGCCCGTGCTCGCCTACGTGCAGGAGCAGGCGGCCGCCGAGGGCACGGACATGCTCTCCGTGGTCATCCCCGAGTACGTGGTCGGGCACTGGTGGGAACAGCCCCTGCACAACCAGAACGCGCTGCGCCTCAAGGCGCGCCTGCTGTTCACGCCCGGGGTCGCGGTGATCGACGTGCCGTACCTGCTGGAGTCCGCGAAACCGGCGGAGGAGGGAGCCGGGGGGACGGGGGACCCGCAGGAACAGGCGGGGACCCGGCCGGGCGCTGGGTGACCGCCGCGTGCGCCAGCGCCAGCTCCACGACATGGGCGGGATCGGCCAGCGACCGACCCGTCAGCTGCTCCAGGCGGCGCAGCCGGTTGGAGACGGTGTTGCGGTGGCAGTACAGGCGCTGGGCGGCGTACGTGGTCGAGCCCCGGCAGGACAGCCAGGTGCCCAGGGTGGTCAGCAGCACCCTGCGGTCCTCCGCGGCCAGGGCCAGGACCGGCCCCAGCACCACCTGACGCAGCCGGCCCGCGAGTTCAGGCTCGGCCGCGACCAGGGCCTCCGGGAGCCGCTCGTCCAGCAGGGCGGTGTGCGGACCGTCGGCCCCCGGCGCCGCACGCAGCGCGAGGACGGCCAGCCGGCGGGCCCCGGCCAGCTCGCCCGGCGTCTCCACCACCGGGCTCACCCCGGCCCGTAAGCCCAGGGGCGCCAGCAGATCGGTCACGGAGGCGAGCGGCAGCCCGCCCAGCTCCACCAGGCCGGTCTCGCCGTCGGCGCGGATCCGCCACAGCACCCGCGGGACGCCGCCCGGGGCGGCCCGCGCGCCGTCCCCGGGATCGAGGACCACCACGGCGAACCGGCCGCGCTCCGGCAGCCCGAGCCGCCGCGCCGACTCGGCGGACCGGCCCGCCGGACCGCCGTCGTCGAACAGGGCGTCGAGCAGGGCGCCCCGCAGCTCCCGCTCGCGGTCGCCGCGTACGGCCTCGGTCCGGCGGTAGGACTCGGCCGCCGCGTCCGCCATCCGGTCGACCACGTCCCACAGCGCCGGCGCCCCGGGCAGCAGCCGGGGCAGCGCCGCCCGGTCGTGGGCGGCGACGGCCTCGGTCAGGACCTGCCACAGCAGCCTGCCGCCGAGCCGGTAGACGCGCAGCAGGGAGTCGAGCGGAAGCCCCTGCCGGGCACGGAGCTCCCCGTCGGCGCGGGCCTCGCCGAGCTCGGGCGGCAGGCCGCGGGCCGCACGGAGCAGGCCGTCGACGGTCTGGCGGAGCAGCTGGTGGACCCGCTCGCGCAGGGCGGCCCGGCCGAGTAGGGCGACGTAGGCGGCGCAGGCCGGATCACCGGCCGGCGGCCGGTCGGCGAGCCGCTCGGCGGCCACGGCGATCCGGCGGTCCAGGTCCTCGCGTATCTCCCCGATGATCCGCTCCATGACGGGCAGGGTGGCACGTCGGAGGGGGTGCTGGGGAGGGCCTCGACGCGGCGGCGTCCGCTAGCGTGTCCGAAGCACTGCACGTGCAGTGCATATGCGGCGGTCATACCGGCAGCCACGTCCACACCGTCAGGGACCCACCCATGCGCCAGAACCCCGAGCGCCGCGCCGCGCTGCTCGACGCCGCCATCGAAGTCCTCGCCCGCGAGGGCTCACGGGGGCTGACCCTGCGCGCCGTGGACGCGGAGGCCGGGGTGCCGACCGGCACCGCCTCCAACTACTTCGCCCACCGCGCCCAGCTCCTCGTACAGATCCTGCACCGCACCCGCGAGCGGCTGACCCCCGATCCGGCGGACCTGACGGGCCCCCTCGACACCAAGGTGCTGCTGCGCCGGCTCCTGGAGCGCATGCGCCGCGAGCGCAGCGTCCACACCGCGATGCTGGAACTGCGCCTGGAGGCCACCCGGCGGCCCGAACTCCAGGAGGCGCTGGCCGGATTCCAGGGCGCCGAACTGGAGGCGAACATCGCCTGGCACCTGGAGGCGGGACTGCCGGGGGACCGGCAGGGCGTGGTCCTGATCTACCTGGCCATGCTCGGGCTGATCGTCGACGACCTGACCGTGCCCGGACTCCTGGACCCCCACGACGTGGAGGGGCTCATCGACACCATGGTCGAGCGACTCCTCCCGAAAGGCCCCGCCGACTGACTATCGTGCCGGTAGGTCCGGTTCCGGCAGGACCGGCCCCACCGGCAGGACCGGCTCGCATCGCAGGGATCGCGGGAGGAACCGTGGCAATGGCGGACATCACGAGGCAGGGCGCGGACGACGGCGCCCGCGGCTGCGACGGCGGCATCCAGTGGCTGGCGGACTGGAACGCCTGGTACGTCAGCCTCACCTTCGCCCGGGGCATCGGCCCCGAGGAACTGGCCGCCCGGCTCGGCGCCCTGCCGGACCTGCGCCCCGGGCCGCTCGGAGCCATCGATGCCTGGAGCATGGCCACCGAGACGGTGGACGGTGACGGGGTCGCCCGGGTCGGGAGCTGGGGCGGCTGGTCCTTCGCCGTGGAACACGGAGTGCCCGCCGGTGCGCAGCGCCTCGCGGAGGTCTCCTTCTCCGGGGTCGAGGCCGTCCATCTCGACCCGCAGCCCGACCACCCGCCCAAGCAGTTCGCTTACGCCCGGGACGGAGAGCTCGTCTGCTGCTTCGGCATCGGCGAGGAGCACTGGCGCGGCGGACACCGCCCCGACTTCCTCCTGCCCGAGCTGGTCGAGGCCAAGATCCTCACCCCCGACGGCTGCTACGCCCGCCCCGAGGACGAACCGTACGAGGACCGCGACCGCCTGACCCTCTCCGTGCTGGAACACCGCTTCGCCCTGTCCCTTCCCCGCCACCTCGTCGAGGAGACCCCCCTCCCGGCCTTCGTGACCTGCGCGCAGTAGGGGCGCCCGGAGATGGGCGGTTTTGGTCGGGGAGCGTGCGGCTTGTGACACTACGAGGGTGAACGCGACCGACTTGTTCCACCAGACGCTGCGCGAGCGGATCGCCCCGGCGCTGCGCGATGCGGGTTTCAGCGGCACGGGGCTGGAGTACCGGCTCCGCGCCGCCGAACCCGACCACGCGCTGCTCGGCTTCCAGCGGAGCGCTTCGTCCGGGGCGGCCGAGTGCCGGTTCACCGTCAACCTGCGCGCGGTCGCGTACGAGGAACACGAGGCCCTGCGGAGGCTGCGGCCGGCCCTCGGGACCCGGCTCAGTGCCAACCGCGTCGGCCCCGTCGGCTGGCACGCCAGGATCGGACGCCTGCTCGGCCACCCGCACGACCACTGGTGGAGCATCACCGACGAGCGCACCGCCGCCCGCGTCGCGGACGAGGTCACGGACGCGGTGCTGCGGCACGCCGTCCCCGCCCTCTGGGGCGAGGTGACCGACCGGCCCCCGCTGCCGGGGCCCGTGGTGGATCCGGTGGCCGACTGCCTGGACCCGGTCTGCCTGCGCGTGGACAGCGGTCCGTTCCCCGTCGCGAGCGCGGTGGCCCCGCTGCCCGTGGACCTGGAGGGCGCCCTCGTCCTGGAGACGGGAGAACGGCGCCGGGCCTCGCCCTTCCTCACCGTCCACGACGAGCTGGCCGACGCGGAAGCCCGCATCGTCATCGACGCCCCCTGGCGGCTGGAGCAGCCGCTCTTCGGCTCGGTCCGGGTCGGCATCGCCGCCGACGGAGACGTCCGGGTCTCCGCCAGCCCGGGCAGCATGCTCCCCGGCCATCCGCTGGCGCTCCTCGGCGAACTGGCCCTGTGCCGGATCGACACGGCCGAGGTCGCCGGCAACGGCTCCCTCAAGCTCACCTTCGAACGGGGCACCCCTCGCGAGGCCTGCCTCACCGTCTCCGGCGCCCCGCACGCGCTGACCGTCGGCGCGCCCTGGCACATCGAAGGCTGGACGCCTGCCCGCATCTGAGGGCCCGGGCGGGAGCTGATCTTATGCTCAGTTTCAAGCGAGTCCGCTGGTTTTGAGGCCGGTGAGCGACTTTTATGGGTTTGCCAGGCCTCGTACCGAGCAGGGGGACCATCATGGGTAGCGAGCACAGCCCGAAGGACAGCGCCGACACCACTGACAGCACTGACGGCACCGACAGCACTGACGGCACCGACAGTGCGCCCGCCACCGCACCCACCCTCATCGGTTCCGTGCAGCGGGCCCTGCGGCTGGTGGAGGCGATGTACGCGGAGGGCGGGGCGACGGCCAAGCGACTGTCCCGGGTCACCGGGATCCCGTTGCCGACCGTGTACCACCTGTTGCGCACCCTCAGCCACGAGGGCTACGTGCAGCGCGAGGGCGGGGCCTTCCGGCTCTCGGAGCACCTGCCGCTCGCCTCCTGACGGCGGCGCATTGATCAAAAGTGGTGGCGTTCCGGCCAAGCTGTCACGTGCCATCGCGCATGTTCCAGCGGAAAATGCCAGAACGCCCTTCCGTAGTGTGGAACTTGAGTAAGTTCCCTTCTGTCGCGCCGCACGACCGTGCACCACGCACGGTCCGGCCGGGAGGGGAGTCCGCGTGCCCGGGATCGACGAATGCCTGCTCGAAGCCATGGCCCTGCCTGGTGCCAGGGGGGCCGCACTGGTCGACTGGAGCAGCGGCCTGGCCCTCGGCACCGCCGGGGAATCACCGGTGGGGGACCACGAGACCACCGCGGCCGAGACGGCCGAGCTGGCCCGGGCGGCCGCCGAGTACGAGTCCTTCGCCCCGGACGGAACCGAGGCGCAGGACAGCGCCGGGCCGCCCGTGGAGGACCTGATCGTCACCACCCGGACCGGCTACCACGTGCTCCGTTTCGTCGAGACCAGCTTCGACAGCAGCGTGTTCCTGCACCTGTGGCTCGACCGGACCGACGGGAACCTCGCGCTCGCCCGGCACAGACTCCGGGCCCTGGCCGAGGAGCTGGTGCTGAAGTGACCGCCGTAGCCACCGTCGCCGTCTCCCCGCTGCTCACCCGGCTCGCCGCCGAGCGGGCGACCGGCGCCCTGTTCCGCGAGCGCGGCACCCTCTTCCTGGAGGACGGCCGCGTGGTGCACGCGGAGAGCCCGGCCACCCCGGGACTCGACGTCCTGCTCACCACCGGCGGGGGCCTGACCCCCGAGCGCTGGACCGAAGCCGTGAACGAGGCCGGCGCCCGCCGCCAGGTCGCCCGCTTCCTCGTCGACAGCGGCGGGCTCGCAGGCGGCGAACTGGAGATATGCCACCTCGCCGCGATCTTCGACGCCGCCTTCTTCGCGCTCTCCCCGGGCAGCGGCCCCTCCCGCTTCCGGCGCGGGGCCACCCACTGGATCGGCTCCGTCCGCTCCGTCCCGGCCGCCGCCGTCGAGCGGGAGACCTGCCGCCGCCGGGAGCTGCTCGACGCTGTCTGGCCCTACCCGCTGCTGGACACCTCTCCGGTCGTCCCCCGGGCCGCCGCTCCCGGACAGACCGTCACCGCCCGCCAGCGGATCCTGCTCGACCGTGCCGACGGGGTCCGGACACCGGCGGACCTCGCCTGGGTGCTGGGCCGGCCGGCCTTCCACACCCTGCTCGACGTACGACGCCTCGCGGCGGCCGGGCTGGTCGAAACTCCGCACGCGCCGGCGCCCGCCGCCGCTGCGGAGACGGCGCTGCCCGACTGGATGACGCAGGCGCAGTCCCCGGACGTGGCGTTGCTGCGCCGGTTACGCGACGCACTGGAGGCAAGCCTGTGAGGCTCCCGCTGCGAGCCGCCCAGCGCGGCGACCGTTCCGAGCGGCGGCAGTCCGAAAGGAGAAGGTCCGACATGAGTACGGTGCCCGCCGAAGCCGAGGCCGAGATACTCGCCGAGCTCCGACGGCTTCGGGCCCGCGTCCCGCAGCTGGGCGGGGCCCTCGCCGCGAGCGTCGACGGCCTGGTCCTGGCCCACGACAGTGCCGCCACCGAGGCCGAATCCGTCGCGGCGCTGACCGCCGCGGCGCTGGGAGTGGCCCAGCGGCTGAGCGACTGCACCGGGCAGGGCGGGTTCCGCGAACTGCTCGTGCGCGGAGAGGACGGCTACGTCGCCACCTACGCGGCGGGCGACGCGGCCGTACTGACCCTGATCGCGGAGCCGCGCGTCAACGTCGGACGGCTCCATCTGGAGGCCCGCCGTTCCAGCCTGCGCATAGCGGAGCTCATCGATCACAGCCTCGGCCGCCGCGGCCCGACGCCGGGCCCGGCCCCGGGCACGGGCACGGCGTCGGGCACGGCCCCGGGCACCGGTGCCGGCACCGGCCAGGGCTCCTGATCCCCTCGACCACGTACATCCGTACCGACCGAACAAAACGACCAGAACGACCAGGACACATAAAAGAAAGAGGAACCCCCATGGCCAACGTGGAGACATCGCTCAAGGAAGCCACCACCACCATCGACGGAGTGCTCGGCGTCGCCCTGGTCGACTGCAGCAGCGGTATGGCCCTCGGCACCGTCGGCGGCGGAAAGGACCTCGACCTCACGGTCGCCGCCGCGGGCAACACCGACGTGGTGCGGGCCAAACTCCGCACCATGGAGATGCTCGGCCTGAAGGACGAGATCGAGGACATCCTCATCACCCTCGGAACCCAGTACCACCTGATCCGGCTCATGAGGGGCCGCGGGTCGGCGGGCCTCTTCCTCTACCTGGCGCTCGACAAGACGCGGGCCAACCTCGCGATGGCCCGGCACCAGCTGAAGAAGATCGAGGCAGAGCTGGAAGTCTGATCCGATGACGGCGAGGTGGCGGGCGGCTGAACTCATTGCCGCCCGCCCCGGCGGCTTCTCACTTATGTCCGAGACGACCGGATTTTATCATCTCGTTACAGAGTAAGATGCTGTAATCGGCTGATCATCAATATTGTTAGTAAGCTGGAGAACTCGCCGCCCATGCCCCCGCGCCTGAGTATCGTCGTCCCCGTCTACAACGTCGAGCTTTACCTCGACGAGTGCCTGGAGTCCATCGCAGCACAGACATTCGACGACTTCGAAGTCGTGCTCGTCGACGACGGTTCCACCGACGGCAGCGCGGCACTCGCCCAGGCGTTCGTCGACCGTGACGACCGCTTCCGGCTGGTCCTCCAGAAGAACGCGGGACTCGGCGCGGCCCGGAACGTGGGCGCCCGCCACATCAGCCCGGGCAGCGAGTACCTGGCCTTCGTCGACAGCGACGACACCATGCCGCCGTACGCGTACCAGCGCATGATCGACGCCCTCGACGAGACCGGCTCCGACTTCGCGGCCGGCAACGTCAAGCGTTTCCGCTCCGTCGGCATGCAGCAGTCCTGGGGCCACCGCCTCGCCTTCGCCGCGACCCGGCTGAAGACCCACATCTCGAAGTTCCCGGCGCTGGTCACCGACCGCACCGCGTGGAACAAGGTCTACCGGCGCAGCTTCTGGGACGAGCACGCCTTCCAGTACCCCGAAGGCATCCTCTACGAGGACGCCCCGGTCTCCATTCCCGCGCACTACTTCGCCAAGAGCGTGGACGTCATCGGCGAGTGCGTCTACCACTGGCGCGTCCGCGAAACCGGCGAGCGCTCCATCACCCAGCGCTCCACCGACCCGGTCTCGGTCATCGACCGCGTCACCTCCGTCCGCCTGGTCCGCGAGGCGCTCCAGAGCAAGCAGGGCGCCGCCTACACCCGCTACCTGCGCGACTACGACCGCAACGTGCTGAGCGAGGAACTCCCGCTCATCTACAAGTACGTTCCCGAGGCCGGCGCCGAGTTCCGTGCCGCCTTCGCCAAGGAGGCCGGCGGCCTGGTCCGGGAGATCGGCCCCGGGCTGTGGCCCGACCTCACGGTCGCCGACCGGCTGAAGGCCTACCTCGCCGGGGAGGGCCGGATCGAGGAGTTCGTGGCCCTCGTCCAGCACCAGCGGGACTTCACCTACAGCGTCCCGGTCAAGGGACTGGCCCGCCCGCAGGCCGACTACCCGTTCCTCAAGGCACCGGTACCCGCCAAGGTCCTCACCCTCGGCCCGCGCGAACGCCGCGTCGTCAGCCGCGTCGAGCAGGCCCACTGGGCCGACGGCAAGCTGCTGCTGCGCGGCTACGCCCTCCCCGGACACCTGGGCGCCGAGAGCCGCCTCGGCTCGCGCAAGATGCTGGTCTTCCGCGAGAACGGCAAGCGCCGCCGGGCCGTCGTCACCACCCGTACGGTCGCCTCCCCGATGGCCACCGTGAACTCCCCGCACCTCGCCCTGCGCCACGCCGACTGGGCCGGCTTCACCGCCGTGATCGACCCCACCGCCTTCCAGACGGGCGGCAAGTGGAACGAAGGCGTGTGGAGCACCTCCGTCGCCGTCACCGGAGCCGGCGGACTGCACCGCGCCCGGCTCAAGGCCGGCGAGCACGACAGCGGACAGAACCCGCCCGCCCACTGGGTCGCCCCGGACGTGCGGATCGTCCCCGGCACCACCGGGACCTTCAGCATCCAGGTGGAGATCGTCCGCGCCCGCGCCCTGGACGTCCGCCCGGCCGGTGACGACGCCGTGGAGGTGGCCGGCGAGCTCGCCGCCGAGATCGGCGCCGGAGCCTCCCTGCGCGCCGTGCACGCCTCCACCCGCACCGCGCTCACCTTCCCGCTGGAGACCGCCCCCGCCGTCACCGGCGGCCGGATCCCCTTCACCGTGCGCGTGCCGCTGGCCGATCTGGCCGCCGTCGCGGACGCCCCGGTCGGGCCCGGCGAGTGGACCCCGGAGCCGTGGAGCCTGACCGTGACCGGCGCCGACGGTGCCGAGCACCGGCTGGCGCACGACGAGCGCGGCGGCTTCTCCGGACTGGTCCTCGCGCTGCCCGGCGAGGAGCCCGGCCGGGCCCTCTTCGCCAAGCGCGGCACCACCGGACACCTGACCTTCTCGGTCCAGGCCTCCCCGCCGCTGGTCGACACCGTCGAGGCCAAGGACGGCGCGCTCACGCTCCGGGGCCGGTTCGCCGCCCCCCTGGACGAGCCCTACGAGCTGGTCCTGCACGACCCGACCGGCCTGGAGTTCAGCTACCCCGTCACCCGGGACGGCGACACCTTCGAGGCCTCCTTCGAGCCGGTGCTCCCCGAGAGCCGGGCCGGCCGCACCCCGCTGCCGCAGGGCCGCTGGTGGCCCACGCTGCGCCCGGTCTCCCAGGGCGGCGCCACCGCCGGCCTGCTCGGCGTCGACCGCGGCGCCCCGCTGCAGTTCGCCCCAACCGCCCTGCACGCGGGACCCCACGCCGTCACGGCCCGGGGCCGCCGGATACGGGTCGAATCCCGCCTCTACGACCGCGTCGCGCTGATCGCCGATCCGATGATCAGCCCGCACGACCGCTCGCGCTACGCGCAGCGGATCGCCCGCGACGTGACGTACCCGGCGCAGAGCGCCCTCCCGGTCAAGGACGTCGTGGTCTATGACGCCTTCCAGGGGCACGGCGCCGGAGACTCGCCGCGCGCCATCCACGAGGAACTCGTGCGGCGCGGCGAGAAGCTGGAACACGTCTGGCTGGTGCGCGACGGCCGGGCCGAGGTCCCGGAGACCGCCCGCGCGGTTCAGTACGACAGCCTCGAATCCTGGGACGTGCTCGCGCGGGCCCGGTACTACGTGGTCAACGACAGCGTGCCGCGCGCCTTCCGCCGGCGTCCCGGCCAGACCGTCGTACAGACGTGGCACGGTACGCCGCTGAAGCAGATCGGCCACGACTTCATGCACGACTACTACACCAGCCCCGAGGCGCTGGAGGCGCTGGAGCACGACAGCGCTCAGTGGTCGCTGCTCGCCTCCCCGGGCTCGTACGCCACCCCGGTCCTGAAGCGGGCGCTCGGCTTCGGCGGCGAGGTCATCGAGTCCGGCAGCCCGCGCACGGACGCGCTGGTGCGGCCCGACGCGGAGCGGATCGCCGAGGTCCGCCGGCGGCTCGGCCTGCCGGAGGGCAAGAAGGTCGTGCTGTACATGCCCACGTGGCGGGAGAACCGCCTCGGCTGGACGGTCGCCTCCGGCTACAAGCTCGACCTGCAGATCGACCTGGACGCGGCCCGCCGCGAGCTCGGCGAGGACCACGTCCTGCTGATCCGCGGCCACCACAAGGTCACCGAGCAGGTGCGCGAAGGCGTCCGCGACGGGTTCGTCGTCGACGTGTCCCGCTGGCCCGACGCCACCGACCTGCTGCTCGTCGCCGACGTGCTGATCTCGGACTACTCCTCCGCGATCTTCGACTACGTGCACACCGACCGGCCGGTCCTGCTCTTCGCGTACGACCTGGAGCACTACCGGGACACGCTGCGCGGGTTCACCTTCGACCTGGAGAAGAAGGCCCCGGGCCCGCTCCTGCGGGATTCGGCGAGCCTGATCGAGGCCGTGCGGAACGCGGACGCGGTGGGCGCGGAGTACGCACCGGCGCGGGCGGCGTTCCGCGAGGAGTTCTGCGACCTGGACGACGGCCAGGCGGCCAGCCGGATCGTCGACCGCATGCTCGAGATGTAACCCGCAGGAGTGCATTCCAGACCGCATACGGACCGGTCCCGGCCCCACCGATGAGTTTCGGGGCCGGGACCGGTCTGTATGTGCGGGACGGATTCCCCACCCGCACACTCTGGAGGCAGTCATGGCGAGCAACCCCTTCACCACGTGTCTGTGGTTCGACGGCGCGGCGGAGGCCGCCGCCGACTACTACCTGTCGGTCTTCAAGGACGGCAAGCGCGGCCGCGTCGGCCTCTTCCCCGAGAACGGCGGCGGGGTCGTGGGCGAGGTCATGGTCGTCGAGTTCGAGATCAACGGCCAGCGGTTCGTCGGCCTCAACGGCGGCCCGCAGTTCCCCTTCACCGAGGCCGTCTCCTTCCAGATCAACTGCGCCGACGACGCCGAGGCCGACTACTACTACGAGGCCCTGACCGCCGACGGCGGCCAGGAATCCGCCTGCGGCTGGGTCAAGGACAAATTCGGGCTGTCCTGGCAGGTCATCCCGGCCGGGGCCATCGAGCTGATCTCCGACCCCGACCCGGTCCGGGCCGGGCGGGCCACGGCCGCGATGATGCAGATGAAGAAGCTCGACGTCGCGGAGATGCGGCGGGCGGCCGACGCCGGCTGAGGCGTCAGAGGACCGTGGCCGACGAGGCGATCCGCGCCAACAGGGCGGGCAGAGCCGTCCCGATGGGCTCGCGGATCACCTCGTCGGCGAGGGAGTCGTACGGGGTCTCCTCCGCGTTCACGATGATCAGGCGGGCCCCCGCCTCCGCGGCCATCCCGGCCAGCGAGGCCGCGGGCTGCACCTGGAGCGTCGAGCCCACGGCCACGAAGACCTGGCACCCCTTGGCGACCGCCACGGCCGAGGCGAGCACCTCGGGGTCCAGCCGCTCCCCGAACATCACGGTCGCCGCCTTCAGGATCCCGCCGCACGCGAGGCAGGCCGGATCCGGCTCCCCGGCGGCGACCCGGGCCAGCGCCTCGTCCATGCCGCTGCGCGCACCGCAGACCGTGCACACCACGGCCCGCGCCGTGCCGTGCAGTTCGAACACCTTCCGCGCGGAGGTCCCGGCGAGCTGGTGCAGCCCGTCCACGTTCTGCGTGATCACCCGCAGCGGGATCCCGGCACGCTCCAGATCGGCGACGGCCAGGTGCGCGGCGTTCGGCCGCGCCCCCAGGGCCCCGATCTCGGCGCGCATCAGCCAGGACCGGCGCCGGATCTCCGGATCGGCCATGTAGGGGGCATAGGTCACGAGCTTCTCGGCGTCGGGCTCCCGACGCCACAGCCCCTGCGGCCCCCGGTAGTCGGGGATCCCCGAATCGGTGGACATCCCGGCCCCACTGAACACTGCGACGAGCGGCTTTCCCATGGGGCCGACTCTAGGCAGCCCGCGCGGTGTTCTCCACGGGGTTTCGGCCCGCGCACGGAGCCCGGTGGGCCGGTGGCGCATCCGGGGCCCCGTTCCGCGCGGACCTCCGTAGGGTGGCGGCATGCAGACCACCGTCCTGTACTGCTCCGATCCGCTGAACGGGCGCCGCCCCGACGCCCACTTCGCCGAGGAGGCCCGCGCGGTGCGCGCCGCCGGAGGCGCAGTCGCGCTCGTCGACCACGACGCGCTGCTCGCCGGGGACGCCGGCCGGGCCGTGGCCGGGGTGCCCGCCGGGGCGGGGGCGCTCTGGTACCGGGGCTGGATGATTCCGGCGGCCCGGTACGCCACACTCGATGCGGCCCTGCGCGAGCGCGGCGGGAGACTCCGCGTCTCCCCGGATGCGTACCGGCGCGCCCACGAACTCCCCGGCTGGTACGAGGCGTTCGCCGGGCTGACCCCGCCCAGCCGCTGGCTGGCGACACCCCCGGGAAAGACCCCGGAGCCGGACCGGCTCGCGGACGCCGCCGCGGCCCTGCCGTCCCGCGCGGGCATCGTCAAGGACTACGTCAAGTCCCGCAAACACGAGTGGGCCGAGGCCTGCCACCTCCCCGACCTCGCCGACCGGGCCGCCGTCCACCGCGTGGTGAACCGGTTCGTGGAACTCCAGGGCGAGGACCTGGCCGGCGGGGTGGTGCTGCGCGCCTTCGAGGAGTTCACGGCGGCCGATGGCGTGGCCACCGAGGTGCGCGTCTGGTGGCGCGGCGGCGACCCCCTGCTGGTCACCGCCCACCCCGACAGCCCGTACGCCGAGGCCGCGGCTGCGGACCTCGGACCGGTGCGGGAAGCCGTCGCGGAGCTCGGCTGCGCCTTCGTCACCACGGACCTCGCACTGCGCGCCGACGGGGTCTGGCGAGTCGTGGAGGTGGGCGACGGACAGGTGAGCGATCTGCACCGGGAGGCCGATCGCGCCGCGTTCGTCCGCCTCCTGACGGGCGGTTGAGCCCCCGCGGGAGCAACGGCCGATCTGGTACAACAGCGGACATGACGGGACTCGCTGGATTCGAGATCAACGGCGCGAGCGCCACCGACATGGCGCTCCTGCGGGACTGGGCCGATGAGGAGGGCTGGAACCCCGGAGACTCCGACCGGTTCGCGTTCGCCGTAGCCGATCCGGGCGGATTCCTCGTCGGGCGGCTCCACGGGGAGCCCGTCGCCTGCATCTCGGCCGTCCGCTACGGCGCCGGCTTCGGCTTCATCGGCTTCTACATCGCCCGCCCCGAGGTGCGCGGGCAGGGGTACGGGATCCGGCTGTGGAAGGCCGGGATGGAGCGGCTCGACGGGCGGCTCGTCGGCCTGGACGGGGTGGTCGAGCAGCAGCACAACTACCGCAAGTCCGGCTTCCGCTCGGCCTGGAACAACGTCCGCTACGAGGGGGTGCCGCGGGCGGCCGGGGACCTCCCGGAGGAGCCGGCGCCGGGGCTGCGGATCGTGGACGCCTGCACCGTGCCCTTCGGGCAACTCGCCGCGTACGACCGGCGGTTCTTCCCCGCGCCGCGCGACGCCTTCCTCTCCGCCTGGGTCGCGCTGCCCGGCCGCACCGCCCTCGCCGCCGTCCGGGACGGCCGGGTCGAGGGGCTCGCGGTGGTCCGGCCGAGCAGCGGAGCCTCGCGCGTCGGCCCGCTCTACGCCGCCGACCCGGCCGTCGCCGCCGCCCTCCTGCTCCGGCTCGCGGAACGGACCCCCGACGCCAAGGTGGCCGTGGACGTGCCGGACGCCCATCCGCGAGCCGCCGCCCTGCTGGGCGGACTGGGACTGACCCCGACGTTCGAGGCGGCCCGGATGTACACCGGCCAGGAACCGGACCTCGACCTCACCGGCATCTTCGGGGTCACCAGCCTGGAGCTGGGCTGACCTCAGAGGGTGAAGACCGTGCCGGTGCTGTTCCACAGCGCGCACGGGTTCGCGTAGGTGTAGGTGTAGCTCATCCGGCGGCCCTGCCACACGCCGTCGGCGGTGACGGTCAGCGGGCTCCACTCCCGGGTACACGCCGCGTCGGGGCGCGGCTCGGCGAGTGCGTCCAGGTCGGGGGCGTGGGCCCGTAACTCGGCGCAGGCGGTTTCCGGGTCCGGGTGGGTCCCGCCGGGCCGGGGCGCGCAGACCAGGGTGACCGCGCGCAGCACCGTACCGCTCACCGCGTCCTCGCCGTCGGTGACGCTCAGGACGAGCGCGGACGGGGCGTACAGGCTTTCCCCGCCGGAGGGCGCGGCTCCGGCGGCTCCCGAGCCGGCCAGGGCGGTGAGGGCGGTGAGTCCCATGGCGGCGGACGACAGTCCCAGGGTCCTGGTGACGGATCGCATGTCGAACACTCCTCGCGTCGTTGCGTCGGATAACGGACGCGAGTCTTGCCCATGCGGAACCGGAACGCCCGTTCGCACCTCTACTTCTCGTCACGCGCTGCGCACGCATGACCGCAGACCGCAGCGGTCCTGGGCGGCTGACCTGTGGGGGAGCGGCCGGCGGAATCGGCCCGAACCGCCCGGGTCAGCTCGCGGCGAGCCGGGGGGCGTACGTGTCGAGGAGCCGGGTCCGGGTCTGGTGCAGCCGCATCGCGAGGACCCGCCCGACCCAGTGGCCGACGGCGGACCCGAAGGCCGGATCGGCGTCCATGAGCATCCGTACGGTCGTGGCGTCGAACTCGTACGCGCGGACCGGCGTCATGGCCTCGGCGCCCAGCTGCCACACGTACGGCGGGAAGAGCCACGACCAGCCGACCAGTTCTCCCGGACCCAGGCTCTCGATGGGCGTGGGCCGGCGCCCCGCGACGGGAATCTCCAGGGTCACCGT
This sequence comes from Streptomyces sp. NPDC104226, assembly GCF_055584085.1. NCBI lineage: Bacteria > Bacillati > Actinomycetota > Actinomycetes > Kitasatosporales > Streptomycetaceae > Streptomyces > Streptomyces sp. NPDC104226. The sequence continues at coordinate 963,753 of NZ_JBVJMS010000001.1, read as the reverse complement.
GCCGGAGCGCACGATCCAGAAGGAATCCGCCCGGGACCCCTCGTCGAAGATCCGCGCGCCCTCGGGGAAATTGACCTCACGGGCGTGGGACATCAGCCGTCCGCGGTGCTCGGTCGACAGGACGGCAGCGATCCGGATGGGGGAAGGTGTGCTCACGACGGCCTCCGATCGGGACCCCCCGCTCTCCCCAGTGTCGCTGACGCCGGGCCGAATCCGTGGTGTCCGCCCCCGGAGGATTGTCCGATTTTCGGCAATGCAAACCCTGAGGTGCTCCCCGGCTACTCCGCGACCACCCCGGGGCCACCCCCGGTCATTCCTCGGCTCCGGCCTCCAGGCAGGCCAGCTCCATGGCGTCGAGGACGGCCTCGTGGCTGCGCCCGCTCAGTTCGGAGACGTTCTCGATCTGCGCCGTCGCCCAGGCCGCCAGGGTCATCACCAGCACGCGGAGCCCGTCGGTTCCGTACTCGGCGAGGATCTCGTCAGCGGTGATCATCGCTTCCTCGGGCACCTGCTCCGGTGGTTCCAGCCCGGCCAGACCGCGGAGCAGGGTCAGGGTGCGGCGGGAGATCTCGGGGGTCATCCTGGCCAGCCGCATGTCTTCCTCGTCGCTCATGCCGCTCGTGCCGCTCATCCCGCTCCGCCCCTCCGGTACCGCGCCCGCGCCCGCGTACGTCCCCGGGCGTGCGCTCCTGCCCGTGCCCGCACCTGTGCCTGTGCCGTCCCCCCAGGGCACCGTAGAGGGGCGCGGGGCCGGGTGGGGCGGCATTCGCCAGAACGGGCCGGGTGTGTGGGGTCCGGCCTGGGTGCGGGTCCCGGCCCGGGGCGTCCGGGCCGGTGCGATATGGCATCCGATGGGTCAAGTGCGGTGAAAGGGACCGGGGTTCCCTCCGGGTACCGGTGGGCGCGGCCGTAGACGTCCGTACGATAGCTTCCGGCCATTCCGTTTTTCACGGTCCGTCATCCGGTCCGTCATTCCGCATTCCATATCGAACTGGGGGGTTCATGCGTAGATCCAGAGGGCTGGCAGCCGCTCTCACCCTGGCCCTGGCCGGCACCTGCACGGCCATGGGCCTCGGTCTCGTCGAAGAGGCCGCGGCCATCACGCCGCCGGTGGCCTTCACCGCCGACGAACTGCCCACCTGGCAGGTCAACGGTGTCGTCTGGGCCCTCGCCGAGGCGGGCGACCAGGTCTTCGTCGGCGGCACCTTCTCGGAGGTGCGCCCGCCGGACGGCGCCGCCGGAACCGGGCAGGAGGCGGTGAACTTCGCGACGCTCGACGCCGCGACGGGCGCCCCGACCGCCTGCAAGCTGTCCTTCACCGTGGGTTCCGGTACCGCCACCGTCCGGGCGCTCGTCCTCTCGCCGGACAAGTCGACCCTGTACGCCGGCGGCTACTTCGGCGCCGTCAACGGCACCCCGGTGTCCAGCATCGCCGCCATCGACGTGGCGACCTGCACCGTGAAGACCGGCTTCCGGCCGGCCTTCGCGGCCACCGTCCGGGCCCTCGCCGTCACCGGCGACACCGTGTACGCGGGCGGCGACTTCCTCACCGTCGCGGGCCAGCCCCGCGAGCGGTTCGCCGCCGTGGACGCGGCCGACGGCACGCTGAAGCCGTTCACCGCGAACGCCGACGAGCCGGGCCGCGCCGTCGAGGTCACCCCGGACGGCGCGCACGTGGTCCTGGGCGGTGACTTCTTCACCGTGGGCGGTACGAACAGCCACGCCCTCGCCGTCGTCGACGCGACGAGCGGCGCCGTCACCAAGGCCTACCCGGGGTTCATCGAGACCAACTCGGTGGTCAAGGACATCGCCACCGACGCGACCGGCTTCTACACCGGCAACGAGGGAACGGGCGGAGGCGTCTTCGACGGCCGGATCGCCCTGAACCTGAGCGACTTCGGCCAGCGCTGGCGCGACACCTGCCTCGGGGCGACCCAGGCCGTGCTCCCGTACCAGGACGTGCTCTACAGCGCCTCGCACGCGCACGACTGCTCCGGCATCGGCGAGTTCCCGGACGGGCAGCGCCACCACCTGCTCGCGCAGCCGACCACCTCGACCGGCAAGCTGGGCTGGGCTCCCGACACCAACGACGGCATCGGCGAGGGCATCGGCCCGCGCGTGATGGCGGTCGGCTCCAAGGCCGGAGTCCAGTACCTCTGGGTCGGCGGCGAGTTCACCACCGTCAACGGTGCGGCGCAGCAGAGCCTGACGCGCTTCGCCTCCACCGGGGACACGGGCGCGCCCAGCGTCCCGGTGGCGAGCGCCGTGAGCTTCAAGCCCGGTGAGGTGCAGGTGCGCTGGCGCACCAGCCTCGACCTGGACGACAGCAAGCTCACCTACAAGGTCTACCGAAACGGTTCGGCCACGCCGATCGCCACGGTCGAGGCGGACTCGCTGTTCTTCCGCCGCCCGCAGGCCTCCTGGACCGACGCCACCGTCACGGCGGGGCAGGTCTACACCTACCGGGTGACCGCCACCGACGCGGCCGGCAACACCAGCGCCCTGTCGGCGACGGCGAGCGTGACGGTGCCGGCCTCGGCCGACGCGTACCCCAGCGCGGTCCGCACGGACGGCGCGCAGCTGTTCTGGCGCTACGACGAGTCGGCCCTGCCCTTCGTCGCGGACTCCTCGGACGGCAACCAGAGCGGTGTGCACCTGAACGCCCCCGCCCTGCGCCAGACGCCCGGCGCGGTCACGGGTGCGAGCACGGCCATCGGCTTCAACGGCACGGACACCCAGGTGTACGGGGACAAGCGGCAGAACGTCGGCTCCACCTACAGCATCGAGACCTGGTTCAAGACGAACACCACCACGGGCGGCAAGCTCATCGGGTTCGGCAACAACCAGGCCCGCGGCAGCAGTCAGTACGACAAGCACATCTACATGACCAACGACGGCCGGCTCGTCTACGGCGTCTACAGCGGCGGTACCCACACCGTCACGACCGCGGCCGCGTACAACGACAACCAGTGGCACCACGTCGTCGCGACCCAGGGTCCGGGCGGCATGACCCTGTACGTGGACGGCGTCCAGAAGGGCACGCTGGGCTTCACCGCGCACGAGAACTTCGCCGGTTACTGGCACGTGGGCGGCGACAGCCTCGGCGGCTGGCCGGACCGTCCGGTCAGCGAGTACTGGGCGGGACAGCTGGACGAGACCGCCGTCTACCCGACGGTCCTGAGCGCGGCCCAGGTGCAGAACCACCACACCCTGGCCTCCGCCCCGGCCGACTCGGTCGTCGAGGTCCAGGCCGCGGAGGACACCTACGCCAACGCGGGCGCCCCGAGCACCAACTACGGGACGTCCGGCTCGCTGGCGGTCCGTGGAACCTCGTTCTACGCGAGCTACCTGCGGTTCAACCTGCCCGCCGCCCCCGCCGGCACGGTGCTCAAGTCGGCCACGCTGAGCGTGAAGACCAGCACCATGGCCGGCGCCGGTACGACGGACACGGTGTCCGTGCTCCCGGTCACCGGATCCTGGACGGAGGCCGGAACCACGTACGCCAACCGCCCGGCACTCGGCAGCCCGGCGCTCGGCACCTTCGCGGGCGTTCCTGACGGCTCGGCCGTCCAGACGACCGGCCTGGACAAGGCCACCGTCGCCGGAGCGCTCGGCAGCGCGTACAGCCTGGCGCTGAGCAGCGCCGGTACGGACGCGCTGTGGCTGTGGTCCTCGGAGGCCGCGGCCAACGAAGGCGGCCCGAAGCTGACGCTCACCTTCGGCGCGCCGTAGCGGGACCGGGTCCTACGTGCGGCGGCCGGTGCGGATACTCCGCCCGGCCGCCGTTGCGGTTTCCCGGAGCGGCTCCAGGAAGGCCCTGGGGTGGCCCTAGGGCCGGCCGGCGTGCTGGACGTGCTCCAGGATCTGCCGGAGCAGGGCGGCGACGTGCGCGTCGTGGAGTTCGTAGATCACGCTGCGCCCGTCGCGGCGGCCGGTCACCAGGTCGAGGTGGCGCAGGAGCCGCAGATGGTTCGAGACGGTGGGCTGCCCGAGGTCGAGCGCCTCGGCCAGCTCGCCGACCGAGCAGGGGGCGTGCAGCAGGCGGGCGAGGATGCGGATGCGGGCCGGGGAGGCCAGGCCCTGCAGGACCTCGGCCACGGCGGCGGCGTCCGGTTCGGTGAGCGGTTCCGGTTGCATGCCGGTCACTGTAGAGCAGTACATCAGGAGATCAGGATGTCATCAGATCAGGACGTCTCAAGGTTCACATATTTCAACATGCTGATATGTTGATGTCATGACTGAAGCCGAGAACGCGACCACGAGCGGTGGTGCGACCACCCACCGCCACGGATTCCTGGGCGAGCGCGCGGAGCTGGTCAGCGCCCTGCTCGCCCTCACCGTCTACCTCACGGGGCTGACCCTCCAGCTCACCGGCCACGAGGGCCCCGTACCGCAGGCCCTCTTCATCGCGGCATACGCCTTCGGCGGGTTCTTCACCCTCCGCGAAGCCCTCCTCGCCGTACGCGGCGGGCGCTTCCAGGTCGACTTCCTCATGCTCGTCGCCGCGGCCGGAGCCGCCGCGATCGGGCGCTGGGAGGAGGGCGCCGTCCTGCTCGTCCTCTTCAGCCTCGGCCACGCCCTGGAGGGCTACGCCATGGGCCGGGCCCGCCGCTCCATCGAAGCGCTCGGCGCGCTGGCCCCGCGTACCGCCCTGGTGCGCCGGGGTACGGGAGCGCCGGTGGAGGTCCCGGTCGAGGAGCTGACCGTCGGGGACACCGTCGTCGTCCGCCCCCACAGCAGGGTTCCTGCCGACGGCTTCGTCGCCGCCGGCGCCAGCAGCGTCGACCAGTCGCCCATCACCGGCGAGAGCGTCCCCGCGGACAAGGTCCCCGTCGCCGACCGGGCCGCCGCCCTCGCCGACCCCGGCGCGGCCGGTCCGGAGAGCCGCGTCTACGCCGGCACGGTCAACGGATCCGGCTCCCTCGACATCGCCGTCACCCGCCTCGCCGGGGAGAACACCCTGGCCAGGGTCGTCAAGCTGGTCCAGGACGCCGAGGAGCGCACCTCGCCGACCCAGCGGTTCACCGAGCGGTTCACGAAGTTCTTCGTACCGGGCGTCCTCGTACTCGTCGCCGTACTGCTCGCCGCCGGGGCGCTCACCGGCGAGCCCTTCGCCGACACCTTCTACCGCGCCATGGCCGTCCTCGTCGCCGCCAGCCCCTGCGCCCTGGCCATCGCCACCCCGGCCGCCGTGCTCAGCGCCGTGGGCCGGGCGGCGCGCGGGGGAGTCCTCGTCAAGGGCGGTGCGCCGCTGGAGGAGTTCGGCCGGCTGCGCACCATCGCCTTCGACAAGACCGGCACCCTGACCGAGGGCCGGCCCCGCCTCACCGAGATCGAGCCCGTCCACGCCGCCGGACGCGAGGAGCTGCTGCGCACCGCCGTCGCCGCACAGCGCCTCAGCGACCACCCCCTCGCACAGGCCGTGGTCCGCGACGGTGCGGCACTCGTGCAGGCGGCCGCCGTCTCCGAGGCCGTGAACCTGCGCGCCCTCGTCGGCCTCGGGATCGTCGCCGAGCTCGACGGGGAGGCCGTCCACATCGGGAGCCTCGCCTACGCGGACACCCTCGCGGGCCCGCCCGTACCGGCCCGTCTCCGCGACCGTACGGAGGAACTCGCCCGGACCGGCCGCACCACCATGCTGGTCCGCCGGGGCGACCGCTGGCTCGGCACGCTCGGCCTGATGGACGCCCCGCGCCCCGAGGCCGCCGCGGCGGTGGCCGCCCTGCGCGGGCTCGGCGTGCAGCGGACCGTGATGCTGTCCGGCGACGACCAGCGGGTGGCCGACGCGGTCGGCCGCGCGGTCGGCATGGACGAGGTCCGGGGCGGCCTGCTGCCCGAGGACAAGGTCGCCGAGGTGACCCGGCTGCGCCGCACGGCCCGTACGGCGATGATCGGCGACGGCGTGAACGACGCCCCGGCCATGGCGGGCGCCACCGTCGGCGTGGCGATGGGCGCGGCCGGCTCGGCCGTGGCCCTGGAGACGGCGGACATCGCGCTGATGTCCGACGACCTGCGCCGGCTCCCCTTCATCACCGGCCTCAGCCGCCGCGCGAGCCGCGTCATCCGCCAGAACCTCTGGCTGAGCCTCGGCATCGTCGCGGTGCTCGTCCCGGCCACCGCCCTGGGCCTCGGGATCGGCCCGGCGGTCCTGGTCCACGAGGGATCCACCCTCGTGGTCGTCGCCAACGCGCTGCGCCTGCTGCGCTACGCCGACTGAGCCGCGGCCGCGAACGCGTAGTCGAAGGCGTACTCCACCGCGGTGTCGCCGTAGCGGTGGACGAAGGAGCCGGAGCCGGCGAGACCGGTCAGGCCGCCGGTGCCCGAGCCGGGGACCACGGCGAAGCTGCAGTGGGTGCCGGTGGCGTCGAAGGTGCCGCGTTCCTCCAGGACGAAGGCGCCTTCGCGGCCGTCCACGGTGCCGGTGACCAGCTCCATGCCGGTGAAGGTGCCGGTGCTGTCCCCCGTGTAGGCCACGGTGTAGGCGCAGGTGGTGGCCGGGGCGGTGAGGGCGCCGGTGAAGGCGTTGGTGACCGTGGCACGGGCCAGGCGGGGGAAGACGCCTTCGGGGCCGACCGGGTGCTCCTCCCAGTCCTTGAAGGTGAATCCGTTGGTGGTGGTGGCGGTGGTGGTGCTGGTGGGCGTCGGCGTGGGCACAGGGGCCTCCTGGTGTGGTCGGGTCCGGCGTTCGGATTTCGGATTTCGTAGTCGGCGTACGGCGGGTTGTCGGCCCGTCTGTGCACAGCCTGGGCCGCGTACCTGACATCTCCTGTCAGGTATGCCGGACAATGACCGGATGCGCGCCGACCGGCTCCTCTCCCTCCTGCTGCTGCTCCAGAACCGCGGCCGGATGACCGCCCCCGACCTCGCCGCCGAGCTGGAGGTCTCCGTCCGGACCGTGTACCGGGACGTCGAGGCGCTCGGAGCCGCAGGGATCCCGGTCCACGCGGACCGCGGGCCGGCCGGCGGATTCCGCCTCGTCGACGGCTACCGGACCCGGCTCACCGGCCTCACCGACCTCCAGGCCGGCTCCCTGTTCCTCGCCGGCGCCCCCGGACCCGCCCGGGACCTCGGCCTCGGCGCGGACCTCACCGCCGCGCAGCTGAAGCTGGAGGCCGCCCTCCCCGCCGAACTCGCCGACCGGGCCCGCCGGATCCAGCAGCGCTTCCACCTCGACGCTCCCGCCTGGTTCCGGGACGCCGACCCCGTACCGCACCTCGCGCAGATCGCCGAGGCGGTGTGGGAGCAGCGGATCCTGCAGACCCACTACCGCCGCTGGAGCGGAGCCGTCCACCGGGCGCTGTGGCCGCTCGGACTCGTCCTCAAGGGCGGCATCTGGTACCTGGTCGCCCGGGCGGCGGAAGCGGAGGATGCGGAGGGTGCCGTGCGGAGCTACCGGGTGGGGAGGTTCCTCGCCGTGGACACCCGGGGCGAGCGCTTCGAACGCCCCGAGGGGTTCGAACTCGCCGCCTACTGGGAGGAGTCCGCCCGCCGCCTGGAGGCGGCCACGCGCCGGCAGACCGCCCTCGTACGGCTCTCCCCGCGCGCCCGGCGCCTGCTGCCGATGTGGTTCGGGGCGGCGGGCGTCCGCGCCCTCGCCACCGCGGGGCCGCCGGACGCGGACGGCTGGGTGGACGTGGAACTCGCCGTCGAGTCCGGCTCCGTGGCCGTCGGCGACCTGCTCCGCCTCGGCGCGGAGGCCGAGGTGCTCGGACCGCCCGAGCTGCGCCGGGCCCTCGCGGACACGGTGGCCGAACTGGCCGGGCGCTACCGGTGAGGGCCGGCGAGAACCGCTGAGCACCGGTGAGGGCCGGACGGAGCCGGTGGGAAACGGGTTGCGCCCGGCCGGTGCCCCGGCGAAGATCCACGGCATGACGATGCGAAAGGGCGTTCTGCGCCCGGGGCCTTGAGCCCCCGACCGCCGGGCCCCGAGAGCCCGGCCGACCGTGTGGACTCCTGGCTCGACGAGGCCGGGCAGGACCGTACCGGCGATGCCTACGGCGCGGCCCGCTCCGCGGTCTTCGACGCCGTGCGCCGTGACGGCGACGGCCCCGAGGCGAGACGGCTGGCCTCCCTTGCCTCCGGCGCGCGGGGCGACGTAAGGCTGCGCGTGCTCCGGCTGCTCACCGATCTGGCATCCGGCGCGCAGGACCGTACGGCTGCGGCCCGGGTCGCGCTGCCCCTGCTCGACGACCCCGACCCGCCCGTGCGGCGGGCGGCCGCCTGGCTGTTCGCCGCGGCGGACCGGGCAGGGGCCGAGCAGCTCCTGACCGCCCCGGTGGACCATCCCGGCGCACCGGACCCGGTGGCCCGGCTCGCACTGGCCGAGGCCCTGCTCGTACGGGACGGGGCCGGGGGCGGGGACGGCATCGCGGAGCGGCTGCGCACCGACGCCGATCCTGCGGTCAGACTGCGCGCCACCCCGGCTCCCGAGGGCGAAGCCGTCCTCCGGGACCTCGACGCCGCCGGGACCCGGATCGGCGGTCACGGCAGCAGGGTGGCCTGGCGGATCGGCACCGTGTGGGGGTTGAAGGCCCGCGGCTCCGTGGCCGAGAGCACCTGCTACGCGTGGATCGCCCGGCTCGCGGTCCGGCCCACGGAGGCGGCCCGGCTCGCGGCCGTGGACCTGGCGGCGGAGGCGATGCGCCACTGGCGGGCCGCCCCGGCGGCCCTCGTACCGCACCTGCGGCCCCTGCTGGCGGACCCGTGGGCGGGGCCCGCGGCCGCACGCGTGCTCGGGGCCTCGCTGGAGGCAGCCCGGCTGTGCCGGGAGGAACTGGCGGAGCCCGGCGCGGGCCGGACGGAGGCGGCCACGCTGGCGCTCGCCCGGATCGGCGACGTACGGGCCCTCCCGGAGCTCTGCCGGATCGTCCGCGCGGGGTCGTCGGGGTGGCAGGCCGCGGAAGCCGCCAAGGGCGTGGCCGGTGTACCCGGCGCGGACCTCGGCCCGCTCGTGGCGGCGGCCGTGGCGGCCCTGGACCTGCCCGGGCCCGAGGAGGCGGGACGGGCGCTCGCCGTGCTGAGCGCGTGCGGAGCCGCTGCGGCCCCGGCAGTGCCCGCGCTGGTCCGGATGCTGGCGGGGACGGCGGCCGGGCAGTCGGCCGGAGGTCCGCGCAGCCGGTGGGAGGGCGGCCTGACCGCCGCGCTCGGAGCCATCGGTCCGGCAGCGGCCCCCGCCCTGCCCCTCCTCGACGCGATCCCCGAGAACGGTCCCGGTACCCGGGCCGGCCACACCTCCATGGCCCGGATCCGGATCTCCGGGGACCGCCGCCGGGCGGAGGAGACACTCGCCGGACTGGGGGACCGGCCGCGCGACGTCGCCGTGGCGGCCCGGGTCCTGGAGTGGCTGGCCGACCACGGGGGTCTGGAGCCCCACCACGTGGCCCGGCTCCGCGAGAACGCCGCCGATGCGGAGCGCGCGCACCCGCGACTCCTCGCCACCTTGTGGCTGCACGCCGGGGACGAGCCGACGGGACCGCCGCTCGACACCCTCCTGGAGCACGTGGCGCGCGACGGCTTCGGCCCGTACCTCTGCCGGGCCCTGGCCACCCTGGGCCCCGCCGCAGCACCGGCCCTGCCCGCCCTGCGGGCGGCGGCGGAGCAGCGCGTCCGCGTCCCGGTGTACCTGGGCGACCGCGACGAGGAGATGCGCGAGGACGAACGCCTGGCCGAAGCGGTCCGCCACACCCTGCACCGGATCACCGAGCCCCGACCGCAAGGCCCGGCCCCGGAGCGGGGATCGGGTTAGACGGCGGGCGGTGGTTCGACCTCCAGGAAGCGGCGGCGGCGCGGGCCGCGGTACAGCAGGCAGACCCAGCCGAGGCGTTCGAGGGCGGCCGCGCAGGCAGTGAGGCGGTCCTGCTCCTCCTCGGCCGCGCCGCCGCCCGGCGGGCCGAGCCAGGTCACCTCGACGCGGCCCTTCCCGGACGCGGCGGGGCCCACCCGGTACCCGGTCCGGGTGCGCGGTCCGTCCGGGTCCTGCGGATCCCGCGCCGACGGGGGGATGCCCGCCGCCTCCAGTACGAGGGCCACCGCGCGCGGCATCAGCCGGAGCTCCCACGGGGCGGGAACTCCGGCGCCGGACGGGCCGTTGACCAGCCGGCGGATCTGCAGCAGGCCCTCGTAGGCGGTACGGAGCTCCGCCGCCCGCCCGGCCGCGGAGGGCGCGGGGCCGTCGCCGCTCGCCGGTTCGAAGCCCTGCCCGGGTGTGTTCACGTACGGCTGTCCCCTCGACCGGTCCGGTCTCGTCGTGTGCGCTTCCGAGTACCCCTTCTGAGTACCTCACACCCAACGGCCTGAGTATCCGGGCCGATTCCCGGGACGGCTCGCGCTGATCGAATGGGAGCATGACCTCCGAGACCGTCACCAGCGCCGCCACCGCCACCGCTGCCACCGCGCCCGCCGCGAGCCGCCCGCGGATGCAGCAGCACGTGACCACCGCCGGCTCCGCGCTCGCCGTGGCCCTGGTCCCACTCGTGGTCGGGGTCCTGGTGGCGAAGGGGCTCGCCGCGGACCCGCACGCTCCGGTCAACGCCCTGATCACCGGCGGCGGCCAGCGCGCCGGTCTGCCGCGGGCGGAGTGGCGCCGCCGCGGGCACGTCACGATGCGCCGGCTGCGCACGGTCCGGCGCGGAGCCGTGCGCGGGACGGTACGGGGCGCGGTGCGGGGCCGTGCCTACGTGACGGGTGGCCGTCCGGCGGGCCGCTGAGCCCGCAGCCAGGCCTCGGAGGCCTTCGGGGAGCGCAGCCGCACCACCCGCAGCGGGGCGAACCGGGGGTCGCCGGCCAGCCCGCCGATCACCGCACGCCGGGCCGCGTACTGGGACCAGGCCCACCACGCGGGGTGGTCGGCGCGCAGCCACTCCCGCCACCGCTCCCGGTTGCCGCCGAACAGCCGCTCCCGCAGCAGGCTCCGGCGCAGCGAGCGCACCAGGACCCGGCGCATGACGGTACGGCGCGGCTGGTCCAGCCACACCACGGTGTCGGCCCGCCGCCACAGCAGCTCGCGCGCGGCCTCGGGCCCGTGGGAGTCGAGGACCCACCGGTCGCCCTCCCCGATCCGCATGAGGTCCGCGGCGTAGGACGGGCTGACGGCCCACCCCGGCCCGGAGAAGTGCAGCTCGTCCATCTCGTGGTACGGCAGGGCGAGCCGCCGCCCCAACTTCCGGGCCAGGGTCGATTTGCCGGCTCCGCTGATGCCGACCACGAGGACGCGTTGCATCAGCGGAGCCTAACCGCGGGCGTGGCCCGTCAGACGCCGAGGGGCTCCTGCAGTTCGGTGACCCACTGGTTCCGGTCCTCCGGGCAGGCCAGCGACACCTCGCGGGCGTAGCCGCCGGAGCGCTCCCCGTTCGCGTCGATCCACTGGGCCAGGGCCTGCGCGGTCGGCAGGACGGAGTCCATGGAACCCCTGTGCACGACCGTCGCCGCCCGCTCCACGGCGGGCAGCACGACGATGCGTACGTCGCCCCCGAGGTCCTCGGCCCGGACGTTCGCCCCCACGGCCACCCCGGCGTGGACCAGGACGGCACCGGGACGGGACGCGTCACCGGCGTCCTCGTAGTAGGCCACGCCCGGTTCCGTCAGGGTGACGCCGGCGGCCTCGACCCGGCTCAGCAGCTCGTCGTAGAGCGGGCCGATGACCGGGCCGATGTCCTGCCCGGCGTAGCTCGCCGCGACCCCGCTCAACTCGGCCAGGCGGACGGGCGGAAGGCTCTTCACGACGATGTCGATGGAAGACATGGTTCCCTCGTTCTCGATGATCCGGAGCCTCGTCTCGACCTGGGTCAGCCGGGCCGCCGCAGCGGCCATGGCCGATTCCAGTTCCGCCTGCCGCAGCCGCAGCATGCCGCGCAGCTCCTCCGCGCTCACCAGCTCGTCGAGTATCGACCCCACCTGTTCCAGGCTGAAGCCGAGCTCCTTGAGCGCGATGACACGGTTGAGGCGGGCGAGTTGCCCGGCCTCGTAGTAGCGGTAGCCGCTGGCGGGGTCGACACGGGCCGGGTGCAGCAGTCCGAGGGCGTCGTAGTGACGCAGCATGCGGACCGATACCCGGCCGTGCTTGGCGAAGTCTCCGATGGTGAACATGACGCCTTCCAGTGCAGTCCCTGACACGGTGTGAGGGTCAAGCGCGCCCAGAATATGCGGCGTGTCCGGCCGTCGGGGCAGGTCAGCGGCCGGCCTGGCGGATGCAGAGATCCACGATGGAAGGCGGCAGGGATCCTTCCGCGGCCGCGCACAGCTCGTCCGTGCGCGGCAACGGCGGTACGGGGTTCCGTACGGGACGGTGGGGCCGGGAGGCGGCCTCCTTGGGCGGGTGCGCGCGGCGCGGCGCCGCCGGTTTCGTGCGCCGTTCGGCCGCCGGGCGCGGCGCCTCGGCGGCACGCCGGGCGGGTGCGTACCCGGCGGCCCGGTCGGCGCCGGTCCCGTCGTCGTGGCCGCCGGTCCGGTCAGCGCCGTCACCGTCGGGGTCGGCCCCCGCCGGGAGTGCGCCGAGGGGCAGCGCCTCCGCGGCGGGCCCGACCGCACCGGAGGCGGGGGACGCGCCTTCCGGCCCGCTCAGATCCGGCGCACCGGCGGGCGGTACGGGGCCGCGCGCGGGCACGTCGGACACCCCCGGGCCGCCGACGGACACACAGCCGGAGCTTGCGAGGAGGGCGACGAGGGAGAGGGGCAGGACCCGGCGTAACTGCATCGGACCACCATGCCGCACCGGCGGGCGGGCCGTTCCCCGCGCTCGTGCGCGTGGGTGGGGCGGGGACGGCCGAGTGGGCGGCGATGGGCGCGGTGGGTGGCTGCTGAAACGGTTCGGTGAGCTCACGGTGATCGTTTCTGCCGTGCCGGGAGGTTCACCGGCTCGGGAGCACGCGCACGTGGACGCGGGTGGACCTGACGGAGACAGTGGACGGGGGTGGACCTGACGGAGAAATGCGGACAAGGTTCGGACGGGAACGGCAGTGCGGATGCCGGGGGAGGCGCGACCTCCGGTACTCCGCATCGCCGTGCCGGTTCCCCGGACCTCCGGGGGGCCGCCCACCTGCCCTTCTGCCTGCTTACCGCACGCCCCGTATGGAGTTCCGCCCCATGACAGCAGCCCCCGCGCCCGGCAACGAACCGCAGTCCCCGGAGCCGAAGCACCCGCCGATCCCTGCTCCCGTACCTGCCTCGGAGCCTGCCCCCGACCCTGCTCCGGTCCCACCGGCCGGATCACCCGCACCGCCCGAGGGGCCCGTCTCCACGACGGGCGAGCCGGGCGCGGTCGCCGGCCCACCGGACGAGGCCGGCGCCGGGTGGCGGGGATGGGGGGCCGTGGCGGCGGTGGCGCTCGGCATCTTCTGCCTCATCACCTCCGAGCTGCTGCCCGTCGGCCTGCTCACCCCCGTGGGCGCCGATCTCGGGGTGTCCGACGGCACCGCCGGGCTGATGGTCACCGTGCCGGGGCTGATCGCCGGGTTCTGCGCACCGCTCGTCACCGTGGGCGCGGGCCGGCTCGACCGGCGGTGGGTCCTGGTCGTGCTGATCGCTCTGATGACCGTCGCCAACCTGGTGGCGGCCCTCGCACCGGGCTTCGGGGTGCTGCTGGCGGCCCGGCTGCTCGTGGGGGTCAGCGTCGGCGGGTTCTGGGCCATAGCCGGCGGCCTCGCCGTCCGCCTCGTCCCGCCGCACCACGTCGGCCGGGCCACCGCGCTCGTCTTCGGCGGAGTCCCCACGGCCTCGGTGCTCGGCGTCCCGGCCGGGACCCTGCTCGGTGAACTCGGCGGCTGGCGCTTCGCCTTCGCGGCCGTGGGCGGGCTCGGACTCCTCACCCTCGCCGCACTGCTCCTGCTGCTCCCTCCGCTGCCGCCGACCCGGACCATCACCTTCGCCCAACTCCCGGCCCTGCTGCGGCGCAACCGCGCGGTCCGGGCCGGGGTGGTCGTCACCTTCCTGCTGGTGACGGGGCAGTTCGCCGCGTACACGTTCGTACGGCCCATCCTGCAGGACGTGTCCGGTGTCGACGCCGCCTACGTGAGCACCCTCCTCCTCGGGTACGGGATCGCGGGCGTGGCCGGCAACTTCCTGGCGGGTGCGCGCGACCCGTACCGCACGCTGTTCACGGTCGGGGCCTCCCTCGCCGTGATCCTGGTGCTGCTCGCCACGGTGCCGGGAGCGGTCGCGGGGACGGTGCTGCTGCTGGCCTGGGGGCTCGCCTACGGCGGGGTCTCGGTCAGTCTCCAGAGCTGGATGATCAAGGCCGCACCGGATGATGCGGAGGCCGCCTCCTCGCTCATGGTGGCGATGTTCAACCTGGCCATCGCCGCGGGCGCGCTGGCGGGCGGACTCGCCGTCGACGGGATCTCGGTGCTCGCGGCACCTTGGGCCGGAGCCGCCCTGATGGCGCTGGCCGCCCTCACCGTCCGGGTCACCTCCACGTCCCGCACGGCCACGCGGGCCGTCGCGGGCGGAGGCGAGGCACCCGCGCCCGGTGCCGCCGGTGCCGGAGGTCTCGCCGAGGCCCGCGACGGTTCACCGGCCGACCGGCGATAGGGCGGCGGGGCCGGTGACGGGTCGGCGAGTGGCCGACGGCAGGGCCCCGAAGGCGGGCCGACGGTAGCCCCTGGAAGCGGAGTTGGCCGTCCGCAATCCGGACGTCCGGCCTTCCCGGCCCGGCAGGAGGAGCGGACCCGACGGGACGGTTCCGGTGAAGTGGTCATGCCCAGACGGGGCGGATGGGGCGGATCGGACATCCGGCTTGACCTGGGGCATCTCCTGGGGAAAGAGTGCGCCGGTCGGACACCATCAACCGGACCGACCGCGTCCGCACATCCGGACGTCCAACGGCCGGGTACGGGGGACGACACCGCACCGCCGCGCCGTCCCCCGTACCCGCCGCGGGAGAACCGTGTCCCCTGACCCCTATGAGAGTGGGATCGTGCCCGACGAGGATCGCTTGCTCGTACGCCCCTACGTGGCTCCCTCGGGCCCGCCGCACGGCTCCTCCGGGCCCGCCTGGCCCGAGGAGTCCGGGCGGATCCTCGTACCGACGCGCTTCGGCGCGTCCGCCGGGGAGCCCGCACCCGAGACACGGACCGCACCCTCGGCGGCTGCATCGGCTGCATCGGCTGCATCGGCTGCATCGGCTGCGTCGGCTCCGTCGGCCGCGGCCGCCGACCGGCAGGGCAGTCGGCGGCCGCTGGTGGGACTCGCCCTCCTCGCCCTCGGGGCGGCCGGGGCCCTCGCGTTCCTCCTGCGCGGCCCCGACCGGGAGCCGCCGCGCGCCGTGGTCCCGCCGGAGCTGTCCGTACCGGTCCTCCCCGCGCGCAGCCCGGGAGCGGGCGAGGAGACCGCGTCGGCCGCGGAGTCCCTGAGCCCGCCCGCACCCGGAGCCCCGTCCGCGACGGTGCCGCCGGCCACGGGGCGGCCCTCTTCCGGCCCGTCGCCGAGTACGAGCCGGGACCCGAAGCCCACGGGCCCGACCGGCATCCGCCCGACGCCCGGCGGCGGAACCCTGGGCCCGGGGGACCGCGGGGCCGCGGTGCGCGCCCTGCAGGAACGGCTCCACGCGCAGGGGTTCACGTACGTCTCCCTCACCGGGGTCTACGACGAGCAGACCCGGCGCGGCGTCACCCAGCTCCAGCAGAACCGGAGCATCAAGGGCGACCCCCTGGGCGTCTACGGTCCGGCAACCCGCGAGGCCTTCGGAATCGAGGGCTGAAGGCGCCCCGTCAGCGCCCGCCGGCGACGCGCAGGATCGTACCGGTCGTGTACGCGGCGTCCGCGGACAGCAGCCAGGCGATGGCCGCGGCGACCTCCGCGGGCTGGCCGGCCCGCCCGAGCGGGATCTCGGCGGCCGCGAGCGCCGGGCGGTCGGGGTCGCCCATGGCGGCGTGCATGTCGGTGTCGATGATGCCGGGGGCCACGGCGTTGACCCGGATCCCGTCCGGGCCCAGCTCCTTGGAGAGGCCCAGGGTCAGGGTGTCGGTGGCGGCCTTCGTCGCGGCGTAGTGGACGTAGCGTCCGGGACTGCCCAGGGTGGCGGCCGCGGAGGAGACGTTGACGATCGCTCCGCCGCCCGACTCGGCCATGTCCCGGGCGGCCCGGCGGCAGCAGAGCAGGTACCCGAGGAGGTTCACGTCGAGAACGCGGCGCAGGTCCTCGGTCCGGATGTCGGCGAGCCGGCCCGGAGTGCCGGTCACTCCGGCGTTGTTGACCAGTCCCGTGACGGCGCCGAACTCGGCTCCGGCGATGTCGAAGAGCCGCTCCACGCCGCATTCCTCGGAGGTGTCGCCGCGCACGGTGACACACCGGGCGCCGGCCTCCCGCACCCGGTCCGCGGTGGCCTTGGCGGCGTCGTCGTCGTGGAGGTAGCCGAGGACGAGATCGTGCCCGTCGGCGGCGAGCCGGACGCACGTGGCGGCTCCGATCCCGCGACTGCCTCCGGTGACGACGGTGACCGGACGACGTGACAGACCAGACATACGAGCCTCCTGTGTGACGCAATACCCCGTGTCGTGCCCACACCTGGGATCGCCGCAGGCTAACACCGGGATATGCGTTGGACCAGCGGAAATGGCGTACCGCAGAGTGCTGTCGGAGCCACTGCCGTCCTACCGAGGAGCACCGCCATGTCGACCCTCCGGGTCACCGTCGAAGAGCTCGTAGTCCATCCGCACCCGAACGCCGACGCGCTGGAACTGGCGCAAGTCGGCCTCTACCGGGCGGTCGTCGCCAAAGGCGCCTATCGGAGCGGCGACTTCGCGCTCTACATCCCCGAACAGTCCGTCCTGCCGACCGAGTTGATCGAGGAACTCGGACTGACCGGCCGCCTGGCCGGCTCCACCGCCGACCGCGTCAAGGCCGTTCGGCTGCGCGGCGAACTCTCCCAAGGGCTCGTCTGCCTGCCGCGCGCCCTGGACGGCGTGGACCTCGCGCGGGCGGCCGAGGAGGGGACGGACTTCGCCGGGCTGCTCGGCGTCGTCAAGTGGGTCCC
Organism: Streptomyces sp. NPDC104226; assembly: GCF_055584085.1. Taxonomy (NCBI): domain Bacteria; kingdom Bacillati; phylum Actinomycetota; class Actinomycetes; order Kitasatosporales; family Streptomycetaceae; genus Streptomyces; species Streptomyces sp. NPDC104226. Next base: position 946,787 of record NZ_JBVJMS010000001.1, on the reverse strand, counting down.
GCCCGTCCCGACGACCATGAGCGGCGATGTGGAGTCGGCCCCCGAGCTGCTCCCGTGGGTGGACATCGAGAACCTCCAGCGCTATCCGGACATCTTCGAGCCCGGAGAGCCGGTCGTCCTCACGGAGAAACTGCACGGCACCGCCTGCCTGTTGACCCATCTCGCAGAGGACGGCCGCACCCTGGTCTCGTCGAAGGGCTTCGGATCCCGGGGGCTGGCCCTCCGCGAGGACGAGCGCAACCTCTACTGGCGGGCCGTACGCGGTCACGGAGTGGCCGAGGCCGCGGCCCGGCTGGCGGAACGGCTCGGGGCGACCCGGGTCGGGATCTTCGGCGAGGTGTACGGCAAGGGCGTCCAGGACCTGTCGTACGGAACCGACGTACGCAACACGGGCGACGCGCCGCCCGGGTACGCCGTCTTCGACGTCTCGGCCGAGATCGACGGCCAGGTGCGCTGGCTGGACCCGGCGGAGGTCCTGGAGGAGTCCGAACTGCCTCTCGTCCCGCGTCTGTTCGAAGGATCGTACGACCTGGACAAGGTACTGGAGTGGGCGAGCGGCCGGGAGACCGTGTCCGGCCGGGCCGTGCACCTGCGCGAGGGAGTCGTCATCCGCCCGGCGGTGGAACGCCACAGCGCCCTGCTCGGAGGCCGCGCCATAGCGAAGGCGGTCAGCCCGGCGTACCTGACGCGCAAGGGAGGCACGGAGTACGAGTGATCTCGGGGTGTCCGGTTCGTACTTCGTACACTGAGGAGATGGAGGACCACACGGCGGCCGCCGGGATCGGTGCACGCCCCGCACCCGCCTTGCGGCAGTACGTCGACTCCTATGTCGGGTTCGACCTCCGCGGGTTCCCGGCGGGAGTGCACTGCGGCCCGCCGAGCCGCGCTCTCACCGCGGTGATCAGCCTGTCGGACCCCCTGGAGGTGGGGGCGGGCCCGGATGACGGGTCACCGGTCACCCGGTTCAGCAGCCTGGCCGGCGGTCTGATGTGCCGGTCCGTCGCGATCCACCACGACGGACGGCAGCAAGGCATGCAGGTATCGCTGACACCGCTCGGGGCCCGGGCCGTGTACGGCATGCCCGCCGCCGAGCTCGCGGGCCGCCTGGTCCCGCTCGACGAGCTCCTCGGAGCGCTCGGCGTCGAGCTGGTCGACCGGCTCCGGGCGGAGACGTCATGGGCGGCGCGGTTCGCCGTGCTGGACGAACTGCTCCTGCGGGCCGTTGGCCGCGGCGCCGGCGGCGACCGTGTGCTCCGGGTACGCCCCGAGGTGGACGAGGCCTGGCGCCGTCTCGTCGCCGCGCGGGGCTGCATCCAGGTGGGCGCCGTCGCCGCGGAACTCGGCTGGAGCCGCCGGTATTTCACGGAGCGGTTCCGCGGCGAGGTGGGCCTGGCGCCGAAGGCCTTCGCCCGGGTCCTGCGCTTCGAGCACGCGCACGAGCTGGCGGTGGCGCGGGATCCGCTCCCGTGGGCCGACGTGGCGACCGCCTCCGGCTACGCCGACCAGGCTCATCTCGTACGGGACTGGCGCGAGTTCACGGGGCATTCCCCGACGGCCTGGCGCCGGAACGAGGTCCTCCTCGGGGCCGGGTAGCCGGCCCCCGACCGTGCGCTCGTCGCGCAGGCGCTCCTTCCTTCCCTTTTGTTCAAGACCGCCCGCTCGCTGTCCTGTGACGATCGTCGGCATGAGACTCTTCGACTACGACGACGAGGGCGACGAAGAACGCACCGCCCTGGACCTGCGGACCACCCCCGTCCACCTCGGACTGGGATCGACGGCGAAACCCGTCCAGGGCTTCGCCTGGGAACCGGAGGCGCTCCAGGCCTACAGCGCCGCGGTCGCGGCAGACGGCGCCGAGGGCCGGATGGTGATGATCTTCGACGGCGACGGCCCCGGAGACCATTGGGAGAGCCACCCTGCGGGCGACGAACTGGTCGTCTGCCTCAGCGGTTCGGCGACGGTCACCCGCGATGTGGACGGGGTGCTCGACCGCGTTCTGCTCGGGCCGGGCGAGGCCACCGTCAACCGGGCCGGGGTATGGCACACGGTCGACATGGAAGGGCCGACCACCATCCTCGCCATCACCGCGAGCCTCGGCACCGACCACCGTCCCCGTACCGACCCCCGCCCGGCCGGACACGTCGACGAGCCCGCCCCGCGGGAAGCGCCGTGACGACGCGCATCGCGTGCCTCGGCGACAGCCTCACCCGCGCCCAGTTCAGCGTCGACTACCTGGACATGCTCGGACGACGCCACCCGCCCGGCGACGTGCACCTCACCCGCTTCGGCGTCAACGGCGACTACGCCTACAACCTTCTACAGCGCCTGGACGCCGTCGTCATGAACCCGCCCGATGTGATCACCGTGCTGATCGGGACCAACGACGCCCGGGCGAGCCTCGCCGGCTACCGGGTCGAGCAGGCCAGGAAGCGCAAACAGCTCCCCGTCCGCCCGTCGGCCGGCTGGTTCCAGGAATGCCTGGGAGCCGTCGTCACCCGCTTGCGAGCGGAGACCGACGCGACGATCGGTCTGCTGTCCCTGCCGGTCCTCGGCCAAGAGATCGACGGAAGGGCGGCACAGGCATCGCGGGCGTACAGCCGGATGATCGCCGAGGTTGCCGCAACCAGCGCGGTGCTCCACCTGCCGCTCCACGACCGCCAGATCGAGGAACTGCGCCAAGCGGACCCGCCGCCGATTCCGTACCGGGAGGTGACGCCCGCAGCGGTCGTCGGAGTCCTCGCCCAGCACGCAGTGCTGCGCCGCAGCCTCGACACGATCTCGCGGCGCCGGTGTCTCGTCCTCACGACCGACCACATCCACCAGAACAGCCGCGGAGCCGCCCTAGTCGCCGAGGTCATCGACACCGGTCTGCTGACCCGGAGCGCGTAGCCGGTTCCGGCGCGCCCGCACGGTCGGCCGCCCTCTCCTGGAGGGCGGCTGCCGCCGGGATGCGAGGCCCGGGGACGGTGGTCTGAGCGCCGTCGTCGGGGGCTGCCAGGGGTGCCGCTCCCGCCGCCCGCGGCCGGGGCGGCGTCCGGGCTCCTGGTGCCGCTCGCACATCCCGTGCGGCAGTCGTGATGCCGGCGGCCGGGGCCGTGTGAGGATCGCTCTCCCGCACGGCCCCTGCCGAGCGGAGCCTCGCCGCAGTCAGGGCCGCGCGCTCCGCTGCCTATCCGTCTGACCCGCTTCCGGCGCGACAAACGCCTTCCTCGCAAACGACTCTGAGCCGGCGTCAGGATTCTGCCCGAGTCCGCGGATGCCCGCCCGCGCCTCTGCGAGGGCCGGGCGGCGCTATCTGGCAGGCGGCGCTGCGGTCGTCGTGCGGAGAACGCCTATCTTGTCGATGCGGTGCTCGGGGTTGCCCTGGGCATCGCTCCAGAAGTTGCCCTCGGCATGGTCTTCCGGGGTGGCGCAGGTCGACAGCGTGATCATGGCCTGGGTCGGGGCCACCCCCGGCTTTCCGGGGACCGCGGCGCGCTGCTCGCTGAGCGAGCGTTCCGACCGGAAGGACGTCTTGCGGCTCGCGACGATCTCATACGTGTACACCACGTCGCCCACCGTCACGAGCACGGAGTCGCCCGTCGCCACGGCGGGCAGGTCACGCAGCGGGCCGCCCGCCGACAGCCGGTGCGCGGTGACCAGGAAATTGCCCGCCTGGCCGGGCCCGACCCCGCCGCGCTTCCCGTACGGGCTGGCCGCCACGCCCTCGTCCTGGATCCGGGTGCCCGGCGCATCGTCGGTGGTGCCCTCGTACGGCACCACGCGCAGCCCCGTGATGCCCACCGAAGGTATGGCCAGGACGGAGGCCTCGGCCTTCACGGGCGCAACCGGCGGCTCGGAAGGCCGCGCGGCGGTTGCGGCCTGGACCGAAGCGGGTGCCGCTGCCGTCGCCCGCGGTGCGGGGGCCGCCGCGCCGGCGGCAGCCTGACCGGTGCTGCAAGCCGCCACCAGGACGATCATGGCGCCGGCCGCCGCGGCGGATGCGGCTCGGGACGGGGAGTGCAGGGGCATGGGCGATCCGTACTGGGGGCGAGGGCCGGTGTGCCCGCCAGAGTGACATACGAAGCAAGAGGTCCATAAGGCCAAAAACTGTGACCTTCGCCCCCCGCGGACGGGACGGTCAGGACGTGGTTGCTTCCGTGAGAACGCCGATCTTGTCCAGGCGGTGTTCGGGGTTGTTCTGCGCGTCCCGCCAGTGATTGCCTGCCGCGTCGTCCTCGGGCGTGAGGCAGGTGGTCACGGTGATCATCGCTCGGGTGGGTGCGACGTCGGGGAAGCCGGGGACGGCGGCGCGCTGGGCGGCCATGGAGGACTGGGAGCGGAAAGAGGTCGTCCGGGTCGTGGTGATCGTGTACTCGTACGTCATACCGCCGGAGGTCACCATGACGGACGCGCCCGTCGGCAGCGACGGCAGCTCCCGCAGCGGCCCGCCCGCCACGATGCGGTGTCCGGTGACGATGTAGTTGCCCACGTCCCCGGGGCCGACGCCACCGGCGGGACCGTGCGGGCTGGCGGCCAGGCCCCGGTCCTGGATCCGAGTGCCCGGCGCATCGTCGGGGCTTCCGCGATACGGAACGACGGACAGCCCGGACACCCCGATGGCCGGAATCGACAGCACGGCCGCCTCCGCCCGCGCCGCGGCGGGCGCCGTCATCGGGAGAGCGAAGGCGAGGGCGGTGCTGACGAGCACCGCCGGCACGGCACGGGAGACGCGGAAAGCGCGCTGGGACATGGCGACACCCCTGGTCGGCCGGGCCGCACGGGGTCGGACAGGCCCGGTTGGCCCTTCCAGGGTCGCACCAAGGGCCGGGTACGGCAGGGCGGGCAGGGCGGGCAGGGAGGCATCCGATACCGAGCTCGAATGCGTGATTTCGGCCGGGTATCCATGCCCAGGACGGTTGGCGGTTGAGGTCGTCCTGCCTGGGATCAAGCCGGTGCGGTCCCTGGACGGGTGACCAGGGTGCGGTTGCGGGCCCGGTCGGCCCGGCGCTCCCCGGCCTCGGCGAGCACCGTGGCCCTGGCTTCCCCTCCGGCGTCGAACGCCGCCGGGGAGAAGCGGTCGCCGGCTCTGACGTGCCGTTCCCACTCGTCCTGCCAGAACTCCACCGTCCACCCCGGCCACACCTCTGGTACGCGGTAAGCCTGCGGCGAGGAGGCGAGGGTCCACCACCCCAGACGGCGACGTTCCGGGTCGAGATGGATACCGGAGCTCACGTGCAGCCGGCAGCCTCCGTGTTCGGGGGCGTCTGCCAGGCGGCCGAGGAGGGCGGCGCCCTCGCGGACAGGGTGGTGGAAGGCGCCGGCGGCGACGTGGCAGCGGCCGGTGCCGACCGTGATCACCACGCCGCCTGGGTCGGGCACTGCCAAGTCCTCGTCGTCGGGGGCGAGGAACGGGGCCAAAGAGGGGGCCGAGTCGCGGCAGCGGACGTACTCCGGGTCCAGCCCGACGTACTCACGCAGTTCGGCCGACCCGTCGTACAGCCAGCGGACCTCCCAGCCCGGCCATGCAGCTCGGATCAGCTCGAACATGGCCGCGCGGTGGCGGAGCTCGGTGCTGGGCCCCTCCCAGGCGAAGAACAGGAGCACCTTTCTGCCGAGGTCGAGCAGTATCCCGCCCTGAGCCATGGTGTCGTCCAACCACCAGCCGTCCTGGCGGAGTCCAGGAAGCAGGGCGAGAACCGCTGCCGGGCCTTCCAACAGGTCGAGGTCGATCCCGACCGCCCAGCCGGTCCGGTACAGCTCGTGTGTGCCGTTCTCACGGACCACGATGACGTTGGCTCTGTCTCCCATGGGGTCAGGATGGCCGGGCGGGAGCCTGTCGGCCATGCGTTTCAGGCGGCTTCGAGGCTCCGGTGTTCCCCCTCGATCGCTGGCTGAGCGGGCTGCTGCCAGGCCCAGCCGTGCCGTTCGGCACCACCTGCGTGTCCTCCACCGGCCCCAAGCGGGCCCCGCTCCTCGGGGCCCGTCCGACGTCGGTCACGGCGCCTGGGAGAACCCCGCGGTGAGCTTCGAGGAGCTGCTGGTCAGCACCGCCGACAAGGTGTGGAAGGGCAAGCGGGTCACCGGCCTGGAGGACCTGCTCGTCGACCACATGGTCCGGGCCTCCCCGACCCGGACCGAGCGCTGGGAAGCCTTCCTCGCGCTCGACTCGCTGCTCGCCCGGATCGCGGACGGAGCGGACGCCCGCCTGGCCTTCCAGGCGACCCACCCGATCCACGTCCGCCGCACCGCCTGAGGCCCCGGCCCGCTCCGGGGGCCGATCAGGTACGGAGGGCGGCCGGATACAGTGCCGACATGGACGCAGCGAGCACGGCCACCGGTACGGCCCCGACCCTGGAGGATGTGGCCCGGGCCGCCGGGGTGTCCCGGGCCACGGTGTCCCGCGTGGTGAACGGGGTCCGCAACGTGGACCCCGCCATCCAGCAGGCGGTCCAGCGCGCCGTCGCAGCGACCGGATACGTACCGAACCGCGCGGCCCGCTCACTGGTGACCCGGCGCTCGGGTGCGGTCGCGCTGGTGGTCTCGGGCGCGGGGGCGGACACCGGCCGGGTGTTCCAGGACCCGTTCTTCGGGCGTGTGGTGAGCGGTGTCGTACGGGCCCTGCGCCCGCGCGGAGTGCACCCCGTGCTGCTCTTCGCCGACGGGGAGGCGGACCGCGCGCAGGTGGTCGCGTACCTCACCCAGGGCGGCGGGGACGGAGCGCTGCTCGTCACCACCGACGGCCGTGACCCGCTGCCCGGGATGCTCGCGCAAGCCGGCCTGCCCGCGGTGCTGTTCGCCCGCCCGGCGCCCGGGGTTCCGTTGGACTGGGTCGACCTGCGCCACCGCGACGGCGGGGCGCTGGCCGCGCGGCACCTCCTCGCCCGGGGCTGCCGGCGGCTGGCCGCGATCGGCGGCCCGGCGGACGTCCCGGCGAGCCGCGACCGCGTGGCGGGCTTCCGGGAGGAGCTCGCGGGGACGGCGGTACGGGTGGCCGAGGCGGACTTCACGCTGGACGGCGGCGAACAGGCGATGCGTGCGCTCCTGGCCGAACACCCCGACCTGGACGGAGTGTTCGCGGCGAACGACCTGATGGCCCAAGGCGCCTGCCTGGTGCTGCGCGAACACGGCCGCCGGATCCCCGAGGACGTGGCGGTCGTCGGCTTCGACGACTCGGGCGCGGCGGTGGCGGCGAGGCCCCGCCTCACGACGGTCCGCCAGCCGGTGGAGGAGATGGCGGCGGAGATGGTCCGCCTCCTCCTGGACCGCGTGGCGGGCACGGCCCCGGCGGCCCCGGCAGCGGTCCTCTTCGACCCGGAACTGGTGGTCCGGGACTCGGCCTGAGCACTACCGGTCGCCGCTCCCCGGCGGGCACCGGACGGCGGTCAGGTCAGAGCCAGTGGGGACCCGCCAAGGACCCGGCCGCACCGAGTGGGGGAGCCGGCTTAGCGGGGTAAACCAGCTGGTGTGGTCATGGTGGTGGCGGGAGCCGACGGGGTCGAGGTCGGGGGTGTGCCACTGCCCCCGGTGCCGAGTGCCGCCAGGATCAGGAGCACGATCAGCAGCCCACCGCCACCCGCGGCGGCCGCGGCCTCAGGCGCCCCGATCCGCCGACGATGGCGCCGAACGTAGGTGCCGTCCGCCCGGTAGTATCCGCGCACACCGGTGCTCGGCGTCAGGTCCTGGGGAAGGTCAGAGCGCAACGGGCCGCGCTGCGACGGGATCGTATGAGCCGACTTGGGCCGGGTCCGCCGTGTGTGCGGCCGGACGTAGGTGCCGTCCTTGCGGTAGTGCCCTTTGACATGAGCCATGGGTGGTCCATCCCTTGACGAGTCGGGGAGTGCACGACGACGGCCCGCTCGGCCGCAAGTTCCCACGTTAGCTACGCCCACTGACAACGCCCCCGCCCCCGCCCCCGCCTAGGGGCGCCGCGACTCGCGCTGAGGCGGCGGGAGTGCGCGCAGCAGTTCCCACAGGGGGCGAGAGCCGGCGGACCACTCGGCGAGCAGCCTGCGGTCCACCAGGTGCAGACGCTGGTCCTTGGCGAAGTCCACGGCGTTGCTCGTGATCCTGCCGTTGGTCAGCATGACCAGAACGTCGCCGCTGTGGACCTGGCGACCGGTGCCGTTGAGGACATGGAGGTCGGGGGTGCCTACGGGCTTCCCGGACCAGCCCGCCTTGCGGTGCTTGCACTGGATCACCCAGCGCCGCCCGTACGGATCGGTCGCTTTCACGTCCGCACCGTTGTCGCCGCGGCCGCCGACCTGCCGCGCGTCCGCGCAACCGTCCCGGTGCATGAGGTCGCGCACCGCGAACTCGAACTGCGTGTGGTGCAGATGGTCCAACTGCTCCACCGCGTAGCGCAGGCCCTGCGCGCGGACCTGCTCCCAGCGCGCTGCTTCCACGCGACGCCACATCCAGGCCCCGGTCACCCCGGCCGCGGCCAGGAGCGCGACGACCATGACCCAGGGACGCTCAGCCAGCCAACGCAGCACCGCGACCGCCAGGCCGAGTACGACCATGGCTGCGAAGGCGGCCAGGAGCACCTGCTGCATGGGCTGGTTCTTCCGCCTCCTGGTCCGCCGTACCGGGCGACGCCTCCCACTCATCGGTCCCTCCGCGCAGCCGAGGAAGCCACCCTTGCCCGCCCGAGCGGGGCGCGAAGGGAGCCGGCCGGGGTCACTGGACCGCCACGTTGATCGTCAGCAAGCGAACAGCCCCCCTGCCGGAAGCGGGGCAGCGGACCACAGCCCCCGGCTTCCTGTGTAGCGGCAAGGCGGCGGCCGGGTAGGTGGATTGGCGGGGATTGGCGCCAGCCGATGCGGTGCGATGGCCGAATGTGGCAGGCCGTGCGTTCGAAGGTGCCTTGGCGGGTCCTTGCCTTCCTCTGCTTGCGGGCGCGCAGGCGTGGATCGCGTCCGGCTCAGGGGCGCCACCGCCAGTGCCACCGGCACCGGCATGCTGCCCTGAGCGGCACGCTCAACAGTCGAAGACCGACCAGCAGATGTCGTTCCGCAGCCGCTGGTCGTCGAGGACGAGGGCGCGGATCGCGTCCGGGAGCTGGTCGCGCTGCCAGCGGCACTCCCGGCGTCCGGCCGCCTCGCTGTCGGCTTCCGGCGCTGCGGCACGGGCGGCCTTGATCGCGTAGGCGGCCGCGCCGAGCTCGTGCGCGGCGACGTGGGCGACGGCTCCGGCCTGGCCCGCGGCGTACGCCGCGTGGCGGGCCGCCCCGCGCAGGTCCCTGGCCGCGCCCATCGCGTGGCCGCCCGCCGCGCGCGACCGTGTCATCGTGACCTCGCCCCGCACCCACGCACGGGCGTGGTCGATCGCCTCGCGCGGCCGAGGATCCTCGGGTCGAACCGACTCGAACAGGTCGAGGACGTGCTCCGCGCAGGACGCCGCCCACAGGGCGAGGAGGTGATGGTCCGGGTCGGTGAGGGTCCCGCCCCGGCGGATCGTCACGAAACGGGGGTCCCGGATCTTCGGGAGGATCACGGGGCGCTCAGCTCCTTGGTTGGGTGGTTCGGCCGATCCCGGACACCTTCTAGGACCCGGCCGTCGTCGAGCCGCCGCGGGTTTGGAGGGAGGTTTGCCAGCCCGGGGCTTCCGTCGTGGGCTCCGGGAGTGTGCGGCGGCCGCCCGTGGTGAAGAAGGCGGACAGGGGGAGGGTGGCCGCGCCCACCGTGACCGCGTCCGGGCCCAGCGAACCCATGCCGATCGTGACCAGGGCGGCCGGATGGCGCAGCGAGTAGCGCAGGGCGTGCTCCCGTACCGCCGGGAGGATGTGCGGGCCCAGCATCAGGCCGGCCCAGCCGCCGATCAGGATCCGCTCCGGCTGGAAGAGGTTGATCACGTCCGACAGGCCCGCGCCCAGGTACTCCGCGGTCTCGTCGAGCAGCTCCAGCGCGGCCTTGTCCCCGCCGCCGGCCGCCGCCAGCAGGGCGGCCAGGGCGTCCTCCTCATCCCCGGCGGTCCCCGCGATCCCGTCCCCGCCGCCGCCCCGCTCGGCCCACCGCGCCAGCAGTGACTCCGCCCCCGTGTACGCCTCCAGGCACCCCAGCGCCCCGCAGCGGCAGCGCCGCCCGCGGACCTGCACCGTCAGGTGGCCCCATTCCAGCGGCGCGCCCCCGGGGGCGGTGCCCTCCGGGGAACCGTCGGTGACGAGGCTCGCTCCGACGCCGGAGCCGAAGAGCACGACCACCGCGTCCCGGGCCCCGCGCGCCGCGCCGAACCACATCTCCGCCTGGCCGAGCGTGCGCGCCCCGTTGTCGATGATGTACGGGACCTCGGCCGGTACGGCTCCCGTCGCGCGCAGCAGCGCCTCCAGCGGGACGGCGTCCCAGCCGATGGTCTGCCCGTGGACGACGGTTCCGCCCGGAGCGTCGCGGTCGACGATGCCGGGTACGCCGATGCCGACCCCCAGCAGCCGGTCCGCCCCGACCTCGGCCCGCTCCAGGACGGTGGCGATCCCGCTCCGGATGTGGTCGACGATCGGGCCGACGTCGTAACAGCCACGCGGCTGCAACGGGAGCTCCGTGCGCGCCAGTTCGGTGAGGGTGAGGTCGAACAGCTCGACCCTGACGCGGGTTTCGCCGACGTCGACGCCGATCATGTGCCCGCTGCCGGGCGCCACGCGCAGCAGCGTACGCGGGCGGCCGCCGTCCGAGTCGACGATGCCGGCCTCCTCCAGCAGTCCGTCCGCGACGAGTTCGCCGACCACGTTGCTGACGGATCCCGAGCTCAGCCCGGTCGCGGGCCCCAGTTCCTGCCGGCTCAGGGGGCCTCCGAAGTACAACTGCTGCAGCACGGCGCTGCGGTTGCCCGTTCGAAGGTCCCGCACCGTACGTCCACTGCGCCCCGTCGTCATGTGACTCCTTCCGCCCCTGACATCGATCGCAACATACCGTGCGGGACTCCTGGGCGCGATCCACCGCCGCCACTTCCTTCACGCTCTGAATTAATCGGCTCCGCCGTGCCGAGGAAAGGCTTCGCCGCGCCGCGCCCGGCCTTCCTCCCGGGGCGGGCGCGGCTCTTCGTGGTGGGATGGGGGGCGGGGGCAGGCGAACGGCTCACGGAGAGGCGAGAGGTATGTCCGAGGACCAAGAGGGCACCATGCGGGCGATGACGTACGACACGTACGGCGGAGTGGAGGTGCTCTCCGAGACCCGCATCGCGGTACCCAAGGTCGGACCCGGCGAGGTCCTCGTCCGCGTCAGGTGCGCCTCCGTCAACCCCGTCGACTGGAAGATCATGGCGGGCGGTCTCGACGGCCTGATGGACGTCGTGTACCCCGTCGTCCCCGGCTGGGACGTGGCCGGGACGGTCGAGTACGCGGGCATCGACACTCCCGAGTTCACCGCCGGCGACGAGGTCGTCGCCTATGCCCGCAAGGACTACGTCCACGGCGGCACCTTCGCCGAGTTCGTCACCGTGCCCGTACGGGCGCTCGCGCCCAAGCCCGTCTCGCTGAGCTGGGAGCAGGCCGCGGGGCTGCCGCTGGCGGGCCTCACCGCGTACCAGCTGCTGACGCGCCTGGGCACCGGCAAGGAGGACACCGTCCTCGTGCACGGGGCCGCGGGCGGCGTCGGCTCCCTGGGCGTGCAGATCGCCCGGGCGCTCGGGGCGCGCGTCATCGGCACCGCCTCCGCGCGCAACCACGACCGGCTGCGCGAGCTGGGCTGCGAACCCGTCGAGTACGGTGACGGCCTCGCGGAGCGGGTGCGCGCCCTCGCGCCCGAGGGGGTCACCGTCGTCGCCGACTTCGTCGGGGGAGTCCTCGACACCACGCTGGCCGTACTGGCCGAGGGTGGCCGGCACGCTTCCATCGCCGACCACACCGTGCTCGGCGCCGGCGGCCAGTGGATGTGGGTACGGCCCGTCGGCGACGACCTCGCCGAGCTGGGCAGGCTGGCCGACGCCGGCCAACTCACCGTCACCGTCGCGAAGACCTTCCCGCTCGCGGAGCTCGCGGCCGCCTTCGAGCTCAGCCGGGAAGGGCACACCGCCGGGAAGATCGTCCTGGAGGTCTGACCCGGGCGCAGCAGACGCCTCCGGGGCAGCAGGCTCCGTACGCGCAACCGCGCGCCGCCCGGGCTGGTTCCGGGCGGCGCGCGGGGCGTTCGGGGGCGTCGCGCCGGGGATCAGGCCGGACGCCCGAGTCGTACTACGGGAGACGGCCGTCGGGGCCCAGGACGGTGCCGGCTTCCGGGTGGAACTGGTCGTAGCCGCGGTTGTTGCACTGCAGTCCGCCCTTGATGCAGTGCTCGACCATGGCGTTCAGGGTGCGCTCGTCCCACGCGTTGAAGAAGTCGTAGTGGAAGGAGTGGCCGGACCCGCTGGAGAGCCTGACCTGGGACATGTCCCCGCTGACCGGGAAGGCCATCTTGAACTCGACCATCGGGACCGCGACCGGGTGGGAGGCGGGGCAGACGTTGTCGTTGTTGCCCGGCTTGGTGACCGGGTAGGCCATGTGCGCCTTGTGGTCCGGGACGTCGAGGTTCTTGCCGTCCCAGCAACTTGGTGCCTGCATGCGGATGTTGAGCTGGGTGCCGGCCGGGCAGTTGGCCGGGAACTCCACGTTCTTGAAGCTGTCACCGCACTCCCAGCCCTCGACCCAGCCCTTGTGCGCGCGGAACTCCGCCGCGGTCTGGGTCGGGCTTCCGACGAGGAAGCGCAGTCCCTTGGGGAAGGGGCGCACGCTCGTGTAGTCGGTGACCCCGGTCTTGTAGTAGATGACCTGGGGGCCGGTGGGCAGGATCTTCTGGCTGCCGTTGAGGAGCGTCGGCATCCAGTAGCCCGACAGGTCGCCGAGCGCGGTACAGGCCGTGCTGCCGGCGCTGAGGGAGGCGGTTGTGCTGTTGCCGTCCGTGCCGGTGTTGCCCATGAAGGTGTGGTCGTGCGAGGCGCCGGGCCGGCCCGCGTACACGATCGGGTCGTCGGGCGCGGTCTTGGTGACCGAGCAGTTGGCCTGGAACTCGTGGAAGTAGCGGTCCGGCGGGTTGTTCCAGGACGGGGTCACGCCGGTGACCTGCGGAACGGCCGGGATGTAGCCGTCGCCGTCGGGGTCGTCGCCCCCGGCGACCGCCGCCACCGCGGAGTGGTCCATGTTCATGTGGACGGCGCCGGAGTCGGGCGAGGCCTGGGCCGTGAGTGTGGTGGCGCCGAGTCCGGCGGCCGCGGTCACGGCGATGGCCGCCGAGACCAGGAATGCGGACAGGGTCCGCGGTCGGAGATGCATTCCTCTGCTTCTTTCTCGTGGGAGGAGAGGAGGGAAGGAAGAGGGAGCGGGGTTGGGAGAGCGCTCTCTCACTTGCCCCGGAAAACGCGGGGCGGCCGGTGGCCGCCCCGCGATCCGGGCGTCAGGGGTTGATCAGGGGAAGGAGACGACGGTGGAGGGGGTGGTCGAGGTGCCCGAGGTCGGCGGGCCCGTGCTGTTGATCACGTGCTCGTACTGGCCGTTGCCGCCGAGCGAGACCACGAGGAGGTCGTGGAACTTCACACCGGGCTTCACCGGCGCCTGGAAGCCGTGGTCCTGACGGATCGTCGGGTCGACGTTGTAGTAGCAGTAGCTGCCCAGACCCCAGCCCTCGTGGGTGTTGACCGAGTCGGCGACCTTGTAGGCGGCGTATCCCTTGATCGAACCGTTCTGGATCGCGGCCTGGTTGGGGGCGTCGTACGCCTTCTCGTTCTGGAAGAAGATCGTGCGGCCGCGCTCGCCGTTCCACTCCACGTCGTACTTGTTGAAGTGCTCGACGAACAGGCCGGTGGCCAGCACGTCGTCACCGTTGACGCGGAACCCGTAGTCGGAGCGGTTGGTCTCCCAGCCCACCCCGTCGCCGTGGTCGGCGCGCCAGATCCAGGTGTGGTCGACGATCGTGTCGTGGTTGTTGATCACCATGCCGACCGTGGCCTTGCCCGCTCCCGCGCCGCCGACGCGGATGAACACGTCCTGGACGGTGGTCGGGTTCGCCGCGTGGTCCGTGGTGGTGCCGGCCGGGCCGACCTCCAGCAGGCTGGGCGAGTTGACCTGGCCCGCGTCGACGAGGAAGCCGGCGAGCTTGACCCCGTCGACGTCGCCGACCTTCATGGCCGTCACCCCGTTGTCCGGGATGATGGTGGCCAGGCCGAGGCCCAGGACGACCGTGTCCGCACGGTTGACCTGGATGGTCTGGTTCACGTGGTAGACGCCCGGGGTGAAGAGCAGGTGCAGGCCCTGGGCCAGCGCCTGGTTCATCGTCGCGGCGGTGGTGCCGGGCTTGACCACGTAGAACTGGCTCAGCGGGATCGAGGAGCCCTGCGGGGCTCCGTTGCCCCAGGAAGTGCCGCGGGCGTTGGTGCGCTTGGCCGGGACGAACACCTTGTACTCGGAGCCGTCCAGGTAGAGGAACGGCTTCTCGCGGGAGACCGGGGTGGTGTCGAGGGTGGTGTAGCGCGGCTCCGGGAAGCTCTGTGCGGGTGCGCCCTGGGTGCCGGAGAACACCTGGTTCCAGACGCTGTTGGACCAGCCGCCGATGGAGCTGTCGCGGGTGTACCACTGCTGCTGCGAGTAGTTGCCGACCTGGCCGTCGATCTTCGAGTCGGCGATGTAGCCGCCCGAGGCCCAGCCGTAGCCGTTCGGCGCGAGGTTGAGGCCGCCCTTGATGTGCATCCGGCGGAAGGGGGCCGCCTGGGAGACGGCCCAGCGGTCGGTGCCGCTGACCGGGTTCAGCGCGAGGTTCTCGGCCGAACGCCAGAAGTTCTGGGTGGCGTTGCCGCCGAACCAGCCCGCGTCGACGGTCACGTCACCGTTGATGGTGGTGTCGTCCGGGCTCAGCCCGAGACCGGAGATCGAGGTGTAGAAGCCGATCTGGGCGTTGAGGCCGTTGTAGGTACCCGGCTTGAAGAGGAACTGGTAGCGCCCGGAGCCGAACTGGGCGGACTCCTGCTGGGCGAACACCTCGTCCAGCTTGGCCTGGATGCCCGGCGTGGACGGGTCGAAGACGATCACGTTGGGGCCGAGGTCGCCGCCGCCGGGCAGCTGCGGGCCGGTGCCGCCGGTGGTCCCGTAGACCTGGAACTCCCAGAGGGAGTAGCCGTATCCGGTGGTCCGCTGGGTGCCGTACACGCGGACGTAGCGGGCGGTGCCGCTGATGTCGTGGGTCTGCACGCCGCCCGTGCCGTTGGCGGTGGAGTAGGCCGTGGACCAGTTGGCGCCGTCCGTGGACAGCTCGACGCGGTACGCCTTCGCGGCGGCGGTCTCCCAGCGCAGGACGACCTGGCTCAGCTGGGCGGCCGCGCCGAGGTCGACCTGTATCCACTGCGGATCGGCGAACTGGCTCGACCAGCGGGTCCCGTTGTTGCCGTCCACCGCCGCGGAGGCGGGGGTGCCGGCGCCCTCGATCGAGGAGGCGGTCACGGGCTTGCCCTGGGAGAGCAGCGTGGGCGCGGCCGTCGCCGCGGTGCTCGGCATGAGCACGAGGAGGGCGGCGACCAGGGCGGCCGCGAGGGAGGCCACGGTCAACCGGGACGGTCTCGGGACACGGCGCGCCGAGTGGGGTGGGTGGGCGGAGAGGAGGGGCATGCGGGGCTACTCCTGACGTTGTGGATCCGGGGGGATCGAAGCGTGAGTGAACTGCCCGGCGCCTGGGCCGTCAAGGGTTTGAGCTTTCATGAACTGAAGATCCAATGACGTGTCAAAGACGCATCAGGCCTGTGAACTTGGAGTTTCTTCAATCCTTGTGAAAAGTATTGACGAAAAAACTTTGCCCAACTCTACTGAGGCTCTGACCGCTCCGTCCCGCCGTGCCCGCTGCGGCGGGGCGGAGCCCTGGCCGGGAGTCTTCGCCGTGTTCGGAGAGTGGGCGCCTGGATCCGCCCGATGCCGTTCTGTGTTCGCTACTTGTCGTCAGGGAAGGCAGGGGACGGTGCCGCCGTCCGCCCAGTGCACCTCGGTGCCGGGAAGCGTCGCCGACCACGGTGCGGCCACGGCCGCCAGCACGCTCGCGTCCGGAGGCGTGGGGCCGAGGCCGATCGCGAAGCGGGCCAGGGTCGGGGTCCGCTCGCAGGGCCGGGGCCAGGCGTGCGCGTCCGCACACCCGGCCTCCGCCAGGGCGCCGAGCAGGGCGCGCAGCCGGCCGCGGGTGCGGCCCAGGCCGTCCTCGAAGTCACGGGGCCCGGAGCCCGTCACGGTGACCACGGCCCATGCGGCGTGCCGGCGGTGCGGGGGAGTGGCGGCGGCGACGGCGCCGGCGAGCCCTGCCGCCGGGCTCTCCTCCAGCGCCTCCCACGCGGCGAACAGCTCCCGCGTCAGCAACTCTGCTACCCCTGAAGTGACTTGGCCCGTGCAGCTACGGACCGGGGCGGAGGGGGTCAGCACCGTGACCGGGTCCCCGACTGCGTACGCGGCTGCGCCCTGGTCGGCCGGAGCGGCCCGCGGCAGTTCCAGGGAGACCGGGGTACGCCAGTCCCAGGCGGCCCAGGTGGCGAAGAAGGTGCGGAGCAGGGCGGCGGGGGAGGGGTCGGGGGCGGAGCGGACCGTGTGGGCGGCCAGCACCGACCAGGCGAGTCCCGGCAGCCCGCCGAAGGGCGCCGAGTCCAGGCCCCGGGACCGGGCCCAGGCCTTGACCTCGCGCGCCAGCCGGGCGAACGCCGCATGCTCCGGGCCCACGAAGCTCCGTACCGCCTCGGCGTCGCTCACCGCACTCAGCGCCACCGCCGCGGCCTCGCCCAGCTCCGCCCGCCGGGCGACGGCTCGCTCCGGCGGCACCGGCCCGGTGGCCACCACGACGAGGTCCACGTCCAGCCCGGCGACGCCGAACCGCAGCCCCGGCACCCGGGCGCCGGTCACCTCGCGGAGCCGCTCTGCTTCCGGGACGGCCGACGCGATGCGCGCCCGCACCCCCGCCAGGTCGACGGCGCCGGGCAGGGCGGCAACCAGGTCGAGATCGGAGCCGGCCCCCGCACACCCCATCCGGCGCGAGCCGGCCACGGACACGACCCCCTCGGGCAGCGCCGCGGCGACCTGAGCGGCGACCCGCGCGGCGAGCCCCGCGGCCGGCTCCGGCTCGCCCGGCCCGGGGGGTGCGGGGCGTGACGGGTCGGGGGTCCAGCGGGTGGCTCCCGTGCCGAGGTCCACCGTGGCGCGGATCTCCATCGGCCCGTCCCCGCGTCGGGACAGTACGGCGAGCGAGCTCACGCGGGCCGTGCGGCCGGCGCCCAGGCGAGCGGCGAACTCGCGTTCCGCCCGCCGGGGATCGGTGCTGCGGCCCAGGGTCAGGTGGGGGGTGAAGCCCTCGGCCCGGCCCCGGCAGCCCGGGAACCGTGCGGCCAGCGACCGCCGCATCGCCTGCCACGGCGCGTCGCCGGCCGCGGCGGCGGAGGGGTCCAGCCACAGGGTCGGACCGAAGGCGTACACGCCTTCCAGGCGTGCCGTGAACGCGGCCGTTTCCGCGGCTGCTTCGGCCAGCAGGGGCAGGGCCGCCTCGAAGGAGGACTCCGGTACGAAGCCGAAGAGCAGGTTCACGTGCGCGGGCCAGCGCTCCGCCTGCGGGTCGTGTGCGCGGCGCAGCGCCTCGATCGGCTCGTCCCGCGGCGCCAGCCAGGCCACGGCCGTCCGCGCGGTGGCGGGGATCTCCAGTACCGCGTGCCCGGGCCCGTCGGCCGCCGGGCCGAAGTCCAGGGCGGCCTCGACCCCGTAGTGGTCGGAGATGAACAGCCCGTCCGCTGCCGGGGAGTCGCCGCGCAGTGCGGCCTCCGTCACGCGAGCCCCCGCCGACCGCAGCAGGATCCGGTCCAGGCGAGCGGCCCGTCCCGTCAACGACCCCACGGCCGCGAGCGGATTGGCGACGGGGTCGAAGGTCGCGGTCGCGTCCTGCGGTCCGTGCACCTCGGTCCACGCGTCCCGGAGTCCCAGGGCCGCCGCCGGTCCCTCGGCTCCTGACCGGCCGTCGTTGAAGTCGCCGAGCAGGGCCACGTCGGCCGCCTCGATCCCCGCCAACCCATCGGACAGGCGGGCCAGTTCGGTCGTGCGCCGGTCCTCGCCCCGCTCCGTGTGATCGCTCGTCAGGTGCGTGGCCGCGACCACCAGGGGTCCGCCCGCCGTGTCCACGGTCACGGCGACGACCGCCTTGTGCGGCCCCAGTACGTGAACGCCCGCCTCCCGCACCGGAAGTCGGCTCAGCACCAGCAGTCCGCTCTCCGCCACGTCCCGGCCGCCCGGGTCCGCGGCGACCGTGTAGCGGGCCCGTACCCACGGCTCGGCGAGCAGCATGCCGAGCAGCTCGCGCTCCACCTCCTGGAGGGCGATCACATCGGCGTCCACCGCCGCCAGGTCGGCCAGCAGCAGCGGCCTGCGCCGTGCGGTGGCGATGCGCGGGGCGTCGTACCGGTCCCAGAGCGTGTTCCATGTCAACAGGCGTATCTGCGCAGGCCGTTCGGCGGGGGCGGCCGTACCCTCGGGTGCAGCCCGCCACGCGCCGCCGCCGGACGCGTCCCACGCGTACGGCGTCCGCGCGGTGAAGAACGGCGCCCGCAGCAGCCTCGGGTCGCGGACCCGTCCGGCCGTGGTGCTGTCGATGGTGTCGACGCCCGTCGCCCGGTCCCACACCAGCTCGCCGTCGGCTTCCACGAACAGCACCCGGTGCCAGGGGATGTCGCCCCCGGGCACGAAGGACGGCAGCGGCACCCGCTTCGGAGCGGCTCCGCGCTGCAGCAGTCCCAGCGTGAACCGGGCGGGATCGAAGCGGGGATCCCAGCGGACCTGGTGGTAGAGCTCCTCGCTGGTACGCATCAGCCCTCCTCGCGGGTCGTCGTGCGGGTGGCGGTGCCGGGAACCGTGCGGGTCGCCACGCCGCCGATCGTGCCCGCCGCGTCCTCGACGGTTCCGCTCGCCCCGATGTACCACGTGCGGTGCGCCTCGCCGGGATACGGAGGAACGAACCGGCGCAGCTGGGATGCCAGGACCTGCTCCGGAACCGGGTGGGTGCGCGTGGAGTTGCGGCGCATCAGCTCCGCCTCCCCGACCAGCAGCACGGCGTGCGTGACGAGCGCGTCGCGCCGCCGGGCGACCGCTCCGGCCAGTCCCCGCTGCTGCGCCGTGAGCGAGGTCGCGTCCCACACCACCGTGCCCCCTCGGCGCGCTGCCGCGGCGAGCGCGGAGTCCAGCCGGTCGAGGCCCTCGCGGAGCACGTCCGCGTTGTCCCGCTGGTCCGCGCGGGAGCCCCGGGCGCCGCGCAGGTCGTCGAGGCTGATGTAGGCCTCCACCCCGGGCAGGGTGCGGGCGTAGGTGCTCTTCCCGCTGCCCGAGGGGCCGCAGAGCTGCACCAGCCGGGGGAAGGAGGCGCCGTCCCGCCAGCGCCAGGTCGCCGCGACCGCCTCCTCGGCGCCGGTCAGTCTGCCCTGCCCGTAGGCGCGGCGCGCCTCGGCCCAGCAGCGGTCGGCGGCGTCACCGCCCGTACCTCCGCGGGCCGCGTCACCTGCACCGCCCATGCCGCCTGCACCGCCCATGCCGCCTATGCCGGCTCCGGCGAGGGCCTCTCGCAGCCCCTCCCGCAGCGGCTCCAAGGGCGCCGGACCGAGCAGCCCCGCCTCCTGGGCATGCAGTGCGGACCACTCGACGCATTCGGCGTGCTCGGCCCGCCCGCCGCCACCGGCCCCGGGGAGCGCCCCGGCCAGCGCGTGCAGCACTCCGAGGTCGGCCGCCTCCGCCATCCGTACGAGCCCCGCCCGCCGTTCCGCGTCCGGGTAGGGGAAGGGCCTGCGCAGCGCCGGGAAGAGCCCGACCAGGTCCGCGACCCGCCGTGCGGTGGCCATCCCGAGCGGCCCCGCCGCCAGCCGGGACGCGAGCACGGCCCGCGGTACGCCGTGCAGGGCCGCGGCCAGGATCCCGGCCAGCCGTTCCTCCCCGGACCGGCGCACGCTCAGCCCGTCGATGCGGTCCGCCACTTCGGCGACCAGCTCCTCGGCTCCGGCGGCCTCGGCTCCGACGGGCTCGGCTCCGGCCGCCCCGGCCGCCGTGTCCTGCCCCAGCGCGCGGAGCAGCCCGGCCGCGTCCGGATCCGCGCCCGACCGGGCGTCCCAGAGGGCGGCCGTCGGGCCGAGACCGTTCGGTACGACCTGTGCGTACATCCAGTGCGTGTCCGTCTGCACGTGCCCGCCCCGCACCCATTTGGCCACGCACCGCCCGAAGTCGGCCCGGTCGAAGCCGGCCGCGGTGCGGACCACGTACCCCTCCTGCCGCGCCGTATCGAGCCGCAGCCGGCGTAGCGCCCGCTCGTCGAAGACACCGCGCCACAGGACGCGGGGCCCCGGGACCCCGAGACCGCGCAGGAAGAGTTCCGTCCGGTCCCAGTCCAGGCAGTGGTCGCCGTCCCACACCGAGAACCCGTAGAACCACGCGTCGAGTTCCTCGTACGCGAGCGAGTGCCGGGCGTAGACGTTCTCCCCGCACACCCGCCAGCCGGCCGGGATCCCCTGGCCGATGCGGCTCTGCAGGCCCTTCACCCAGGCCCGCGACGGATGGTGGCCCGAGTCGAGCGACCGCGCGTGCAGGCCGTCGGCGTACAGGGTCGTGTTCTCGCCGTCGAGCTTCTCGGTGACCACGACCTCGCGCCCGGCGAATCCGGCCAGCATGCCGGGGCCGGTGGTCCGCACGTCGTCGGACGTCGCACCCGGGGACCACGGCAGGTGCGGGGTCCGGGGGTAGTGCGTACGCATGATCCGCTCCCTGCGGGCCGGGGCTGGTGCCCGGCCACTCTAGGGAGGCCGAACCAGCCCGGACCAGCGAATATCGGCGGATCAGTAGCCGATGGTGAACCGCTTGCCCGCGTGTGCGTCGCGCTCGATCTCGTCCAGCAGCGCGACCGCGAAGTCCTCGGTGGAGATCAGGCTGTTGCCGTGATCGTCGACGACCAGCTCGTCGAGCCCCAGCCGGTACGTGCCCGTCCGGGTGCCGGGCTCGATCGTGGCGGCCGGACTGAGGTTGGTCCAGTGGACCTCGTCCACCGGAACGGTCCGCAGGAAGTCCAGGGCGTCCCCGTGGGCGTGCATGAGGGCGAGCACCGGTGCCGGGATCCCGGCCTGGTCCCAGACCAACGGTCCGCCGGGGGTGCGCAGGGAGCCCGCACCGCCGACGGTGACCACGCGCGGCCGGGGCCCGTCCTCGCCGAGGGCCTGCACACCGCCGATCAGTGACTTCGCCGCACCGACGAGCGTGCCGGGATCCCCGGAGCCCGGACCGTACGCGCTGACCACCACGTCCTGCCCGGCCGCGGCCCGGCTCACGGACGCGGGGTCGAGGACGTCGCCGTGTACGACGGCGACGTCCGCGGAGCTGACTTCGGACTCGGCGAAGTGCGCGGGATCGCGTACGACGGCCGTGACCTCGTGTCCGCGGCCGAGTGCTTCGTGCAGCACCCGGGATCCGATCATGCCGGTCGCGCCGAAGAGAGCGATCTTCGCCATGGCCACTCCTGGAGGTGGAGGCTGGAGGGGCCCCGGTCGGGGTCCGCCGGGCCCATCCAAGCGAATCCCGCCTCCGGCACGCGGCAGCGCCACGCGGTCAGTGGCACAGCGCGACGATGGCCGGGTCCACCCTGCCCCGGGCCGCCGCGCACAGCGGAGCCATGTCGTACGTACGGTGCGGCGCGGGCCGGGTGCGAGGGGCCTTCGCGGCGGGCGCCGCGGGCTTCTTCGGCGCGACCCGCCGGGGCTTCGCCGGCCGGTGCCGCGGAGCGGCGGGCTTCACCCGGCTCCGCGGCCGGGCGGCGGGCGCGGCGGGCGCGGCCTGCCGGGGAGCAACTGCGGCCCCCGGAGCGGGAGTCGAGGCGCCCTGCGGTGCGGCATCCGCCTCCGAAGCGGCACCCGCATCCTGTGCGACCTCCGGCAGCGCCCCCAGCGGCCAGGCCTCGACCGCCGGTCCCGGCAGGGCCGTCCGCACCGGCGTGGGCGCGGGCCGCACTCCGTTCCCCGAACCGGCCCCGGCTCCGACCCCAGCTCCGGACACGGCCCCGGCTCCGGAAACTGCCCCGGCCCCTGCCCCCGGAACCACCCCCGGCCCGGCGGGGCCCACGGTCACACATCCGGTCACACACCCGGCCGCCACGGCCAGCGCGACGATGATCAGGGGCACCCGCGGTCCCCGGCGCGACTCCATCCGCCCACCCTGCCCGACGGAGGCCCGCGCCTCCGCACCCGCTCACCCGGACGGGTGGTGCGAACCCCTCGACAGGGGGGTCTCAGCCGCAGGTCACGCTGTCCCTCGGGGTGTAACGGGTCTTCATCGTCTCCCGCTTGACCTCTTGCCCGCCCTTCACGAACACCCGGTCGACGGCGACGTCGAAGCCCTCCAGCGGGGACTGCGGCTCGCACTTCGGGCCGGTGTCCGTGCGCGTGGCGGGCGGCTTGACGTTCGTCCGCGGACCCTTGGCCGCGCGGATCTCGTCGTACTTCTTCGTTCCGAGGAAGGTGATGGTGACCGAGGTGTCGGTCGCCTCGGCCTGGATGTAGAGGGCCTTGCCCGAGTCGTTGGCGAAGCGCAGGTCGAGGCTGCCCCACGCCACGGTGGCCTCGCGGCCTTCCGGGTAGCGCTCGATGTAGAAGGAGTGCGCACCGTACTCGACGGGCTTGACCCCGGAGAAGAACATCGCGTTGAAGACCGTGGTGGCCACCGCCGAAACGCCGCCGCCGGAGGCCTTCTCGTACTGGCCGTTGTTGATGATCAGGCCGTCGACGAAGCCGTTCTCCTTCGTGCGCTCGCCGACGCGGCGGTTGAAGCTCCACGTCTCGTCGGGCAGCACGAGCGAGCCGTTGATCAGCTCCGCGGCCCGCCCGATGTTCGTCGTACGGTACGGGGCCTTCTCGAAGTCGACGGTGAAGGAGGACACCTCCTCCTTGATGCCCAGCTGCCCGATCGTGTCCTTGGTGAGCTTCGGCCCGACCTCCTCCGTGGCGACCTCGCCCGTCCGCTCCGCCGCGCCCGTCCGCGTCAGCAGCGGGAGGACGGCGGCGGACAGACCCTCCTCGGAGACCCGGCGCCCGGCCCGGCCCTCCTCGGCGACGGAGACCCCGCCGGCGGAGTCCGTACGCAGCTTCGCCTCGACGGGGCCCGGCGCGGCCTGCCGCAGCGGACCGGCCAACTCCGGGTCGGCGAGCAGCGCCTTGGCGTCGAGCCGGGGCGCGAGGCGGCCCTGGCCGTCGTCCTTGAAGGTGAGGTGCCGGGCGAGGACGGCCGGGCCGACGGGTATGCGCTTGTCCCGCACGGTCAGGGTCACCGGCGCGGACACCGCGGGTTCGGCGAACTCCTTCAGCGCCCGCTCCGTCTCCTGCTGCCCGATGCGCGGCTCCGTGGTCCGGACGGGCAGCACGACGGGGCCGCCGGGCGTCCCGTCCGCGGGCCGGGCGTAGGCCGAGCGGAGCACGCCGAGGGATCCGTCGACGTCGAGCTCGGTCCCGGTGACCGGGGCCACCGCCTTGGCCTTGCCCTTCTCGAAGGAGACCGCGCCTTCCCGGGCCTCCTGACGGGTCTTCGCGCCGAGCCCGTCCAGGGCGGAGCGGGCCGCCTTCTCGTCGAGCCGGACCACGGGCTCCACCGAGGGGTCCCCGGAGGAGAACAGCCGGCCGATCACGCTGACCGGGTCGGAACCGGAGCGGGCCGCCCGGTCGGCGGTGGCGCCGGTGTCCAGGGACAGGCCGAGCGTGGCCGGCTGCGCCTGCTCGGTCCGCTCCCCGATCCGCAGGGCCAGCGGGGCCGCGGCGGACGGGCCGAGCGCACGGTTCAGGGTCTGCCGGGCCTCGGCGCGGCTCATCCCCCCTATGTCGACACCGCGCACCTTCGTACCGGTGGCTATGTCGTCGCCCGCCAGCAGCAGGCCCGCGGCGTACAGCCCGCCGAAGCCGAGGACCGCGACGCCGCCCGCCACGCCGGCCACGCCCGGGACGGACCACCGTTTGCCGGTGGCCGCCGGGGTGCCCGTACGGGGTGCGCGTCGCATGTCTGGGTCTCTCCTCGGTCCGGTGACGTGGTCGGACCGGCGGTTTTCATGCCGCCAGTCCGCCCCGGGAACGTAGCAAGATCCGTGTAACCAGGTAATAAGGAGGTATAGGGGTGGCAAAGGGGAATCTGTTGATCTCCGTAACCCGGGGGTCGCCCGCGCTGTTGCACAGCCCGCGGGCCCACCGGTGCGCAACGCCCCGAGGCCCGCGTCATGGCCGCGCGACGCCCGGCGACGCCGGGCGTTCCCCGCGCGCCGGGGCAGCACGGCGCCCCCGGGGCGCCCCTACGGTGAAATGGAGTCCGATGCCGCAGCTGACCGACGAGGACGTGACGCAGGACACGGGCGCCACCCCGGCCGCACCCGTAGTCCCGGCCGCATCCGGAGCCCCGGCCGAACCCGCTGACCCCGCCGCGCGCCCCGGCACGTGGATGACCCCGGAGGAGTACGGGGCCTCCCGCGCCACCCTCTGGACCGGCGCCGTCGTCCTCGTCACCGACGGCGACGGGCGGGTCCTCGTCCAGAGCGTCGACTACCGCCCCGACCGGCTGCTGCCCGGCGGCGCCGTGGACGCCGGCGAGGCGCCGGCCGCGGCGGCCGCGCGCGAGGTGTACGAGGAGCTCGGCGTCGAGGGACGCTACCCGCGCGGCCTCGCCGTCGACTGGATTCCCGCGGACACGCCCGGCATGCCGCCCGGGATGGGGTTCCCCGGCGAGATCCTGCACGTCTTCGACGGCGGTACGTGGACCCGGGAGCGCATCGACTCCGTCCGGCTCCCCGCGCAGGAGATCACCGGCATCCACTTCGCCGAACCGGCCGAGCTGCCCGCCCTGATGGACGCGGGCGACGCCCGCCGCGCCCTCTCCGCCCTGCGGGCCCGGATCAACGGAGGGGGAGCCGCCCTGCTGGAGGACGGCCGCCCCACCACCCCCACGGCCCTGGACCGGCTCGGCGTCCTGCGCAGCCGCCGGATTCCGCTGCACGGCACCTGGCACCCGGGCCGCGCCCCCGCCCACCTGACGCCACGGGACCCCGCCGGCTGGCTGTTCGCCCCCGACGGGCGCGTGCTGCTGCTCATCGCCCGGGCCACCGGCGCCGCCCACCTCCCGTCCCCGGCGGCGGGCCGCACCGCGGGCGCGCTCCCGCTCGGGTACCGGTGCGCCGACCAGGGCGCCCACCCGCGGACCGCGGCCCGGCTCACGGCGCTGCCCCCGGGCCCGGACCCGGCGTACGCACGGCTGCTGGCCACCCCCGAACAGGTCCGGGAACTCAGCGACTGGGGCCCGGCGGGCCACGAGGAACTCGCCGCCGTCCACACCGCCCGCGCCCACCTCTCCCTCCCGTCGCCGCCCCGCACCCCGCCGACGGAACTCCCGGCGGAGGGCTGCCACTGGTGAGCACGGGGCGGCTCAATCCCCGGTCCACGGGCCCCGGTCCCGCAGCATGAGGGGATGAGCGAGACTGCGATCACCTACACCGTCTACGTCCAGGCCGACCCCGCGCGCGTGTGGCAGGCCCTGACCGAGCCGGCGTTCACCCGCCGCTACTGGGGCCTCGACTTCGAGACGGACTGGCGGGTGGGCTCGACGATGGACTGGGTGGAGCGCGGGGCCCGGACCAGCGATCCGGAGCAGGTCGTGCTGGAGTGCGTACCGGAGCGGCTGCTCTCCTACACCTGGCACACCTTCACCCCGCAGTGGGCCGCCTCCGCGGGCATCGGCGAGGAACTGCGCGCCGAGCTGGCCCGCGAGCGGCGCACGAAGGTGACGTACGAGATCGAGCCGGTCGGTGACACGCTCGCCCGGCTCACCATCCTCCACGAGGACTTCGAACCGGGCGGCGCCCTCATCGGCATGTGCGGGCGTGCCTGGCCGATGCTCGCGTCCAGCCTCAAGACCCTCCTGGAGACGGGTGCCCCGCTGCCGGATTCAGGTGCGTGACGGGACGGTGCAGCTCGGTCGGCCGTCGGGGATGTCCTTGCTGTCGTCGTACGGGTCGACCACCGGCCACGGCCGCTCGGCGGCGGCCGCCTCCCTGGAGAAGTAGGGGTGGACGAAGCCGTCGACGGTGCCGCAGTCGTGGTTGCCGAGCTGCCGGCGGTACCCGGCCGGAATCAGCTTCCCGGCCGTCACGCCAGGGGAGTCGGACGCGGCGTAGAGCAGCACGAGCTGCCTCCGTACGACCACCCGTGCCACCTCCTCCGTGCCCGGCGCGGGTCCCGGCTCCGGGCGCGGGGCCACGCGCCGCACGGCGTAGACGAAGGTGTAGTCGGCGTGGATCCTGATCTGTCCCGGAGCCCCGCCGGCCTCGAAGGTCATCCGGCCGCGCACCCTGATGCCGCCACGGGCCGGAGTGAGCCGGGCGGGGTCGAAGCGGGTGAACAGCTCGGTGGGGTCGGCGTCCGGGAGCCCCGGTTCGCGCAGGTGCTCCGTCAGCTCGGCGCGGGCGGGCTGCTGCGGATCGAGCAGCTCCATGGCGTCGGCGGGCCACGCGCCCTGGAGCACCTCCGGATCCAGATTGGCCGCGACCAGGAACTCCCTGGCCCGGCGCAGTCCGTCGGAGACCTTCTCCTTCGGGATCGAACCGACCGCCGTGGCCGCGGGCAGCGGGAGCTCGTCCTTCTCGGTCGCCCAGGTCCGGGCGGGCGAGCCGCGCAGCGGCAGGCCCGTCGTGGCCGGCCAGGCATCGGGCCATGACTGCTCGTCGAGCCCGGCGGCATGGAGCCGGGTCTCGGGCCGACCCTCCGGGGCGGCCACCAGCCACGCGGTGACCCCGGCGAGCGCCAGGGCGGCGACGGCTCCGACGGACAGGCGTCTGACGCGCCGCCGGCGCTGGTCGGCGTGGAAGGCCGTGTCACGGTCCTGACCCCCGCCCAGGCCGTGGCCCCGGCTCTGGTCCCCCGCCCGTGTCTGATCTTGCCCGTCTGCGTGCAGTCGCGTGACGAATTCCGCCGGTTCCGTCATGTCAGGCCCCCGCCCATGCTCTTGTCTCCGGCCCATCTCACAGGGCGTCACCGACACGGCACAAGCCGGACCGAGATCACGTAATAGTCCTGTGACGTGCGCAGATGCGGGACGACTGGCTCCGCCGGCCCCTCCCCGACCGTCCTGCGGAGGCTTGATGCCACCCTGACAACTCGTCCTCGATCGGTGTCGTGTGGAATGGCTGCATGGGGAGAAGCGAGCACCAGATACGCCAAGGCGGCCCGGAGCGCCGGACCGAGGGGACGGCCGGCGCGGTGGCGGCGAACACGCCGTCCGAGCACTGGCGTTACGCCCGGCACCTGGATTCCCTGGCAGCCGTCTCCGGTCAGCCCGGGGAGGCCGAGGCCGTGGCCGCCGTCCTGCGCGACCCGGACCTGGTGATGGCGGAGAGCGCGGTGGTCACCCACCTCGACCGGCGGGCGGCCGGACTGCTGGCCGACGAGGCCTTCCCGGCCTGGGCGCAGGCCGTGGGGGCCGCCCTCGGCGGCCGCAGCTTCGCGGTCCGCCGACTGAGCGAGTGGAGCCTGCTGAAGGCCGTCACCCAGGGCGAGCCCTGGTCGGCGGGGGAGCTCCTAGCGGCCTCCGACTGGTGCCAGCGCACGGCGGCCCAGTCCCTGCACGCGGACGAGGCGCTGCGGCTGCTCGCCGCGGGCGCCCGGACCCGCCGGGTCCGCAACGCGGCGGCGCAGCGGCTGCTGAGGCGGGCCGCCGTGAGCTCGTGACCGGCCCGGCCCCGGAGCCGCCTCACGCGGGGGAGGGCCGGACGCGCGGGAGGGCCGCAACCGCACCGCGGTCCCGGCCCTCCCGACGTGATACGACGTGCTACTTCGTGCCGCGCCGCACCCGCGCCGCCGCACGGGCCTCGGCGGCCTGCCGGGCCTCGATGGTCTTGCGGGACTCCTTGCCCTTGCCGGGCCGCCCGGGCCGGGTGCCGATCCCGCGGAAGCCGAGGTCCGAGCCCGAGGGCCGGCCCTTGGCGTCGGTGGCCGCGGCGCCGGCCAGCGGCACGCCGGAGGGGGCCTTCGCGCCGGTGATGCGGCTCAGCGCGGCCTCGCCGGAGCGGACCTGGGTGATGGTCGGCCGGATCTTGGCGTCGGCCATCAGCCGGACGATGTCGCGCCGCTGGTTGGGGGTGACCAGGGTGACGACCTTGCCGGACTCGCCCGCCCGCGCGGTGCGGCCGCCCCGGTGCAGGTAGTCCTTGCTGTCGGCCGGCGGGTCCACGTTGACCACGAGGTCGAGGTCCTCGATGTGGATGCCGCGGGCGGCGACGTTGGTCGCGACCAGGACGTTCAGCAGGCCGTCCTTGAACTGCCCGAGCGTCCGGGTGCGCTGCGGCTGCGACTTCCCGCTGTGCAGCCCCTCCGCCCGTACGCCCATGGCCCGCAGGTGCTTCACGAACTGGTCGACCCCGTGCTTGGTGTCCAGGAACATCAGCACCCGGCCGTCGCGCGCCGCGATCTCGGTCGCTGCCGATACCTTGTCGGCGGCGTGGATGTGCAGCACGTGGTGGTCCATCGTGGACACCGAAGCGGACTGCGGGTCCACGGAGTGACCGACCGGGTCCTTCAGGTACCGCTGGACGAGCTGGTCCACGTTGCGGTCCAGCGTGGCCGAGAACAGCATCCGCTGGCCGGCGTGGTGGCACTGGTCGAGGATCTCGGTGACCTGCGGCATGAAGCCCATGTCGCACATCTGGTCGGCCTCGTCGAGGACGACGATCTTCACGCGCTCCAGGTGCACGTCGCGCCGGCCGATGAGGTCGCTGAGCCGGCCCGGGGTGGCCACCACGATCTCGGCGCCGGTGCGCAGCGCGCCGGTCTGCTTGCCGATCGACAGGCCGCCGACGACCGTGGCCATGCGCAGCTTCAGGGCCTGCGCGTACGGGGCCAGGGCCTCGGTCACCTGCTGCGCCAGCTCGCGGGTCGGTACGAGGACCAGCGCGAGCGGCCGCTTCGGATCCGCCTGCTGCCCCGCCGTACGGGCCAGCACGGCCAGGCCGAAGGCGAGCGTCTTGCCGGAGCCGGTCCGCCCGCGGCCGAGGATGTCACGGCCCGCCAGGGAGTTGGGGAGGGTCGCCGCCTGGATGGGGAACGGCTGCGCCACCCCCTGGTCGGCCATCGTCTTCACCAGCTCAGGGGGCAGGCCGAGCTCCGAGAAGGACTCCACCGGCGGCAGGGCCGGTGTGGTCGTCCGGGGCATCGAGTACTCGCCCTGGGGGCCGAGGGTCCGCGGGGTCTTTCCGCCGCCCTTCGCACCACCCCTGGGGCTCGCCTTGGCTCCGGCCTTGATGCCGAAGCGCCCATGAGCTGACGGGTTCCTCATGCAGAACCTTCCGTGAGACGCGCAAGATGTTCGGGAGTGCGACGGGAACGCCGCCAAAAGGCGAATTTTACCATCGGGGTCATGGGGCCACCGGCCCGAGTTCCCCGGCCCGTACCCGGTCCAGATGGGCGGTGACCTCGGCCGTCGCCCGCCCGAACCAGTCGGCGATGACGGCGACCTCGTCGGGGGTGTACTCGGCGAACACCGCGCCGAGCCGGGCGTAGAAGGGCTCGTAGACGGCGAAGATCCGCGCGGCGGCGGCCGGGTCCGCGACCACCCGTACCCGGCGCCGGTCGGCGGGATCGGGCTGCCGGCTCGCGTACCCGGCGCGCTCCAGGCGGTTGAGCACCCCGGTCACCGCGCCGGTGGTGAGGTTGGTCAGCTCGGCGAGGTCGCCGGCGCCGAGCGGGTCGTCGGCGGCGCCCAGGATGTGGCCGAGGCAGGTCAGGTCGGTGACGTTCAGCCCGAGGAGCTGCGCCACCTCCTGCTGGCCGACGATGCCGAGAGCGACGTACCGGTCCATGCGCGACAGCGCCTCCTGGACCGTGGCCGCGGGGCGGGGCTTGCCCTGCACGCGGATACTCCTTAGCATCTAAGTTACTTAGCTCGTGAGATAAATGGCTTTCTCGGTAAGAGAACGCCATTCGAGCCTACTGAACCGCTGAACCACTGAATCGACGAAGCAGGGGAGAACGATGAGCGCTCACGGCCATGTGGACCTCGGCCACACGGTGGCGGGCTGGACCGGCACCGCCATCGCCCTGGTGGGAAGCGCGGTGGCGGGCGCCGCCCTGTGCTCCTCCTGGACCCCGGGACTCTGGATCGGCCTGGGGCTCGTCGTGGTGGCGGGCATCGTCACCTGGCTCCTGCACCTGGCCGGCTGGGGCAAGCCGAGCGGTCCCCGGCCGGAGAGCCAGTGGGACTGGCGGGTCCGCGACACCGTCGCGCACTCCGGTCACGCCGACTGCCTGGGCTGCCGGCTCAGCGGGCCGCGGCGAGGTGCCGCGGCAGCCCCCGGCCCTCGATCCGCCGCGTCGTTGCCCGCTGCGGATGGCACCGCATGAGCATCCGGGTGGAGCGCTCCCCGTAGTGGATCGCCCACGTCCGTCCCCTCTCGAAGACTCCTCCGGAGGACCCCGCCGAGAGCCCTTCCCGGGGCCCGGGTGAAGGCCTGTTCCCCCGATTCGCGGACGTGATGGAGAAAGGTTCGAATATCCGGGAACACCCCGGTTGGCCCCGCTTGGCGTGTGCTCGGGCCGATCAATGGGCAGGATCGGGACCGGCCGCGTGTGCGGCCGGTGGAACGTTGTGAAGGATCAGTACAGATGGCAACAGGCACCGTGAAGTGGTTCAACTCTGAGAAGGGGTTCGGCTTCATTCAGCAGGACGACGGCGGCCCTGACGTGTTCGTCCACTTCTCCGCGATCCAGACGACCGGCTTCAAGGAGCTGGCCGAGGGCGCGAAGGTGGAGTACAGCGTGACCCAGGGTCCCAAGGGTCCTCAGGCGGAGCAGGTGGTCACCATCGGCTAGCGCCGCTTCACGAGTCCGGCACGTGACGTGAGCCCCGCCCGGTGACCGGGCGGGGCTCACGCACGCCCGGCCCCGTGATCCGGCGGGGGCTCACGTGCGCCCGGCCCGGCCGGGTAGCGTGGGCCGGATGATGACCGGCACGCCGGACACCCGGCTGATCGTGCTGCGCGGCAACTCCGCCGCGGGCAAGTCCTCCGTGGCGGAGGGCATCCGAGACCGGCACGGCCGAGGCGTCGCGCTCGTGGGCCAGGACAACCTGCGCCGCGTCGTCCTGCGGGAGCGGGACACCCCCGGCGCCGCGAACATCGGGCTCATCGGCAGCGTGGCGCGCTACGCGCTGGACCACGGCTTCCACGTGATCGTCGAGGGGATCCTCTACGCGGACCGCTACGGCCCCATGCTCGACGCCCTGCGCCGCGCCCACCGCGGGCCGACACACTTCTACTACCTCGACGTGCCGTTCGAGGAGACCTTGCGCCGGCACGCGGGCAAGCCGCAGGCCGCCGACTTCGGCGAGGCGGAGATGCGCGACTGGTACCGCCCGCTCGACCTGCTGCCCGGCGACTGGGAGAGCGTCATCGGGGCGGACCACTCGCTGGACGACACCGTCACCCGGGTCATGGCCGAGACCGGACTGACGGCGGAGACGGCCTAGCCCGCACCTGCAGGCCGGGGCGGCTTCAGCCCGCCCGGTGCAGGGCGATGAGGAGGAGCCAGATCCGGTCCGCCAGCCCGGCCGGGTCCGCCGGCCCGTCCGGCAGGTCGCCGTGCAGCCAGTCCGCGAGGACGGCGGTGAACGTGGCGGCCACGGCCGAAGCCACCAGCTCGGGGCGCGGGGCCCCCACCGCGGCGCGTTCGGCCCGGCTGCGCTCGCGCAGTTCCCGGTACAGGCGTTCGCCCAACGGGCCGCCACCTCCCGGCAGGAGCAGGGTGCGGTAGAGCGCCGCGCGGTCGGCCGCGCCGCCGAGGAAGGCGGCCAGTGCGGCCGGGGGGCGGGCCGGCGGGCGCGCCGACGGCTCCGTCTGCCAGGCGTGCAGGGCGTCGACCGCCGCATGGACGACGTCGGCGCACGCGTCCACTGCGAGCGCGGTGAGGTCCTCGTAGTGCAGGTAGAACGTGGCCCGCCCGACGCCCGCCCGGCGGACCACCGCCGAGACGCTGACCTCGCCGAGCGGCCGGTCCGCGCATTCGGCGAGGAGGCTCTCGCGCAGCCGCTCCTTGGTGCGGGCGGTGCGGGGGTCGGTCCGGGCGGTCATCCGGCGAGCAGCGCCGCGCCCAGGGCGAGGGCTCCGGGCAGGGCCTGGGCGAGGAGGATGCGGCGGTTGGCGGTCGCGGCCCCGTACACCCCGGCGACGATCACGCAGACGAGGAAGAAGATCTGCGTGGCGAGCGAGTCGATGACGAGGGACCAGACCAGGCCGGCGGCGAGGAAGCCGTTGTAGAGGCCCTGGTTCGCGGCGAGCGGGGCGGTCAGGCGGGCGGTGTCGGCGTCGAACCCGTGCAGGGCGCGGCCGGGCGGCCGCTGCCACAGGAACATCTCCAAGACCAGGAAGTACACGTGCAGTGCGGCGACGAGGCCGATGAGGATCGTTGCGACCGTGTGCACGGCCACCTCCCTGGGGGCGGAGCGAGCCGAGGGCGGTCCCATCGACTTCCTGGACAACTGTACAGGAACTCGGGTCGCGGCCCGCGGTCCGCGACGCGGCTACGCTGACCGCATGACTGCGCTCGTATATGAAGACTTCGCCCCCGGACGCCACCGCGAGGCCACGCTGATCCGGCACGCCCTCGGCAGCGTCCACGAAGAGGCCCTGGTCGCGGGCCTGGCGGGCGGCATCGGCTTCATGTACTTCGTGTTCGAGTACGCCGGCCGGCCGGCGATGCCGACGATCGTCGCCCAGGCCCACCCCGACCCCTGGGTCCAGGTCGCCCTGACCCGCCTGCACATCCCGTACGAGGCCACGCGCAGCGCCAAGCCCCGCTGGCACCGGGTCGAGGCCGCGCTCGACGCCGGGGCCCCGGTGTTCTGCACCGTCGACCGGTCGCGCCTGCCCTGGCACGGACCCGCCCCGATGGCCGAACTGGCCGCCGCCGACCCGTACGTGGTGGCCGTGGTCGGCTACGACGGGGACACCTTCCAGGTCGACGACCCGGCGGCCGGGATGGAGGGATCGGGCGCGCCGTACGCCATCGGCCGCGAGGAGTTCGGTGCGGCCTGGTCCGGGCACAAGAAGGGCCGCCACCAGATGGTGGTGACCACCGGGAAGCCCGCCGGCGAACCCGACCTGGACGCGGCGATCGCCGCCACCGTCTCCCGCCTCACCGGGCCGGTGCTCGGCAACCACTTCGACGTCAACTTCGGCTTCTCCGGCATGGAGAAGTTCGCCGCGCAGCTGCGCGACACCAGCACCAAGGCGGGCTGGGAGCGCCGCTTCGCCACCCCCGAGGCCTTCGCCCTGGGCACGCAGCGGCTGTACGCCTGCCTGGAGGAGGAGTGGACCGCCCCGGGCGCCACCCGGCCGCTGTACGCGGACTTCCTCGACCTTGCCGGGCACGGTGAGGCGGCCGCGCTCTTCCGCGACTCCGGCGAGCGGTGGTCGCGGCTCGCGGGGCGGGCCCTCGCCGCGGACCCGGAGTCGGACGCCGCGGGGCGGCGGGAGCTCTTCGACGCCTGCGCCGATCTCGTGGACGGAGCCCTGGAGCTGGAGCGGCAGGCGGTCGGGCTGCTGCCGGAGGCCGCGCCGGGGGAGTGAGGCGGCGTCCGGGGTCGTTCGAGGCCGTTCAGGGTCGTTCCGGGCGGTTCGGGGCCGCGTCAAAAGTTGAGTTGCTCAATTTTTGACGCGGTAAAACCCGGGGGCGTACGGTGGGCAAACCGTCCCCGAGCACCCCTAAGGCCCCGTACCGCCCATGGAAATGACCCTCGTCTCGATCGTCGGCGTCAGCAGCATCGTCGCCGTCGCCGCCTTCTCGAAGCGGCTCGGCCTCGCCGCCCCGCTGAGCCTGGTGGTCGTCGGCATCGCCCTCAGCTTCGTACCGGGAGTGCCGGCGCTCGCCATCGAGCCCGAGTGGGTCCTCGCGGGCGTGCTGCCACCCCTGCTCTATTCGACCGCCGTGAACATGCCGGCGTCGGACTTCCGCCGCAACATCAAGGCGATCAGCGGCCTCGCGGTCCTGCTCGTGGCCGTCACCACCCTCGGGGCGGGCTGGCTCTTCCACTGGCTCATGCCGGGCCTCGGCTGGCCCGCCGCCTTCGCCCTCGGTGCCGTGGTCAGCCCCACCGACGCCGTCGCCGCCACCTCCATGGGCAAACAGCTCGGCCTTCCCGCACGGCTGCTGACCATGCTGGAGGGCGAGGGGCTCGTCAACGACGCCTCCGCGCTGGTGCTGCTGCGCTCCGCGATCGCGGCCATGGCCGGAACCGTCTCCCTGGCCGGGGTCGCCGGGAACTTCCTCTTCTCCGTGGCCCTCGCCACCGCGGTCGGCATCGTCGTCGGCCTCGTCAACGTCCGGGTCCGGGCCCTGCTCAAGGACAGCCTGCTGAACACGGCGATCTCCTTCGTCGTGCCCTTCGTCGCCTTCCTGCCGGCCGAGGAGTTCCACGCCTCCGGAGTCCTCGCGGTGGTCGTCGCGGGTCTGGTCACCGGCCATCAGGCGCCGCGCTTCCTGAGCGCCCGGGACCGGCTGACCGAGGCCATGAACTGGCGCACCCTCGCCTTCCTGCTCGAAAGCGCGGTCTTCCTGCTGATGGGGCTCGGCCTCAAGGGCCTCCTCGACGAGGTCGCCGCGGACGGGCTCAGCGCCTGGCGCGCCCTGTTCATCGGCCTCGCGGCCGCCGCCCTGGTCATCGTGGCGCGCATGGTGTTCGTCGCCCCGCTCATCGCCTCCCTGCGCAAGGACGCGCAGCGGGCCGCAGAGAAGAAGCCGCGGCTCGACTGGCTGATGGACCGGCTCGGCGCCCCGGAGTCCGAGCGGCCGGCCCATCCGCTGCGGCCCCGCAGGGAGCTGAGCCCGCGCCGCAGGGAGCAGATGAGGGAACGCGTCACCCGGGCCTCGGCCGACGCCGACTTCAAGGTCAACGAGAACCTCGGCTGGCGCAGCGGAGTGGCCCTGGCCTGGGCCGGGATGCGCGGGGCGATCACCGTCGCCGCGGCCCAGACCCTGCCCGAGGACACCCCGTACCGCCCCCAGCTGCTGCTCATCGCCTTCGTGGTCGCCACCAGCACCCTGCTGCTCCAGGGGCTGACCCTGCCCGCCGTCATCCGGAAGGCGAAGATCTCCGGCGACGACCCGGTCCGCTTCCAGGAGGAGTACGCGCGGCTGCTCGACGAGGTCGCCGCCGCCGGCCGGGCCGCACTGGAGGAGCCGGGCCTGGTCCGGGCCGACGGCAGCCCGTACGCGCCCGAGGTCCTCGCCAAGGTCCGCGAGGACGCCCGCCTCGACCGGAAGGCGAGGGAGGGACACGTCCCCGCCGACATCGACGGCGTGCGGGAGCAGTACGTGGACCTGCGCCTCGGCGTGATCGCGGCCTCGCGGGACGCCGTACTGGCCGCCCGCTCGACCGGGATCTACAGCTCGCAGGCCATCAACCAGGCCCAGCAGGGGCTCGACCTGGACGAGGCCCTGTTCCAGCGGCTGGGCGACGCCACCGGGCACTGAGCCACCGGGCGCCGCCGTCCGCCGCCGCCGTTCCGCTCAGCCCTCCCCGACCCTGACCGCCGACACCGGGCAGGCGCGCGCCGCCTCCCGCAGCAGCGGGCTGCCGCCGCCGTCCTCGCGGCCCGGCAGCACCGCGCCGAAGCCGTCCTCGTCCTGGGTGAACACGCCCGGCGCGGTCAGGGCGCACTGCCCGGCGCCGATGCAGAGGTCCGTGTCGACGGAAACCCGGCCGACAGGAGGCTCGGGGGCAGGGCCGGCGGGAGGCGTGGGACCCACCGGGCTCACCACGCCACGGGGAGTTCGAGCATGCCCTGGACGGTGTCCCCGGGCTTGAACGGGATCCGGTCCGGCTCGGCCGCCAGCCGCAGGCCCGGGAGCCGTTCGAAGAGGGTGCCGAGCGCGATCTCCATCTCGGCGCGGGCCAGGTTCTGGCCCAGGCACTGGTGGATGCCGAAGCCGAAGGCCAGGTGGTGCCGGGTGGGCCGGTGCCAGTCCAGGGTGTCGGGCTCCGTGAAGACGGTCTCGTCGCGGTTGATCACGGAGGTGGAGAAGATCACCCCGTCGTCGGCGCGGACGGTCACCCCGCCGATCTCGATGTCCTCGGCCGCGACCCGGAGCATGCCGTCCGCGATCGACAGGAACCGCATCAGCTCCTCCACCGCGGCCGGCAGCAAGGACGGATCGTCGCACAGCTCGGCCAGCTGCTCGGGGTGGCTGAGCAGGGTGAACGTGCCCAGCGAGATCATGTTGGCCGTGGTCTCGTGCCCCGCGACGAGCAGGATCGCGGCCAGCGAGACCAGCTCCTCCACATCGGTCTCGCCGGTCTCCAGCCGCCGCACGATCAGTTCGTCCAGCAGCCCCTCGCCCGGGTGCTCCCGCTTGTGGCCGATGAGCTCGCGCAGATAGCCGTTGAGCTGCTCGCGGGCGTCCTCGACGTCGGCGAGTTCCGGGCCGCGCAGCAGCCGCCGGGACTGGCTCTCGAAGAACTCGTGGTCCGCGTACGGGACTCCGAGCAGGGCGCAGATCACCATCGAGGGCACCGGCAGGGCGAAGGCGCCGACCAGTTCCGCGCGGGGTCCGGCGGCGGTCATGGCATCGATCAGCCGGTCCACGGTCTCCTGGATCCGGGGGCGCAGGGCCGCGGTGCGTCCTAGGGAGAAACTCGGGATCAGCATCCGGCGCTGGGTGTTGTGGACGGGGTCGTCGACGCCGAGCAGGGCGGCGCGCCGGTTGCTCAGACCCTTGAACCGCTTGGTGGGGGCGGGGAAGGAGAGGTTCTGCCGGTCGGCGGAGAGCCGGCCGTCGGAGAGCAGGGCGCGCGCCTCGGCGTGGCCGGAGACCACCCACACGGAGCGGCCGTCGAAGAGGGTGACCCGGGAGAGCGGCCGGCCCGTCCGCAACGGCTCGTAGGCCGCAGGCGGGTGGTAGGGACAGGTCCGGTCCTGGGGGAAGGCAATGGTCTTCTCGGACATGCAGCACCTCGCACGCGATGGTTCCGTTTCGCCGGAATCCATTACATGCCTAAGGCACCTATCCGCTCCACGTGACTTTCGGCCAGATCGTGCGCTTCGCCCGGATGGCGCACGAAGCGCGATCAGAGGCGGGCGTCCAGGAACAGCCGGAGCTCCTCCGCCGTCATCGGCCCCGCGTGTGTCCCCACCGGCTCGCCGCCCGCGATCAGGACGGCCGTCGGGGCCCCCGTCACCTCGTACCGCTTGGTCTGTCCGGGGCAGCGGGTGATGTCCACGCGTACCGCCGTCAGCCGGGTTCCGTACTCCTGCGCCAGATCGGCCACGATGCGGTCCATCGCGCGGCTGGGTTCCAGGGCCTTGGGCCAGCTCCCGCAGAAGTAGGCGAGCACCGGCCCGTCCGTCATGCCGAGGATGAAGTCGAACTCCTGGTCCTCCAGAGGCTGGTGTACCCCACGTGCCATGAATGGCGCTCCGCTCCGTGTGCCGTGCGATCCGAACGGGTCCCATCATCCCTGCTGGGGGCCGTTGTCAGTGCCGTCTGTGAAGCTGACCGGTATGGACGACAGGATGCTCCGGCGCCGGGTCTACGGCGCCGACCACGACGACCCCGACCCGGGTCCGCTCCCGGGGCACGCCTACGGAGAGCTCGTGGGCGGCCCCCTCGACGGGCTGCTGCTCGACATCACGGGGTGGAGCGCCCCGCAGCTCGCCGAGGAGGCTCGGCTCCCCACGGAGATAGGGCGCTACGGTGCCGGCGGCCGGGCCCACTACCGCCGTCGCGCGGCCGATCCCGGTCACTGGGACTGGACGGGCGACAGCCGCTGACGCCGGGGTGCGGGGGGCGCCCGGCCCGGGCGGGCCGGTGGCCTCAGCCCGCCGCGTCGCGGCCGACCTTGCGGGCCCACAGCACCAGCGGGACCTGGAGCGGCAGCCTGCCCAGGGCCGCGGCCCGCAGGGCGGGGGAGCGGTGGCGGGCGTCGGCGGCCATCTTGACGTTCGCGGGGAACACGCCGACGAAGAAGGCCGCCGTCGCCAGCGCCGCGACCCGGCGGGTGCGCGGGTGGGCCACCCCCGCCGCGAGCGCGAGTTCCGCCGCGCCGCTCGCGTACGTCCACTGGCGCGGGCTGCCCGGCAGCGAGCGCGGCACGATCGCGTCGAACTGCTTGGGGGCGACGGCGTGCGCCACCGCCGCGCCCGCCAGCAGACCGGCGAGCAGGAGCGGTGAGGAAGGCGTGCGCGGCATCGGGGGATCCTCTCGGAGGGGCCTGGGCCCGGCGATCCTACTCGCCGGTAGTCGCGGGTGGCGCGGCGACCGGAATCCCCGTCGCCGCGCGCGTCCCGAAAATCTCCGAGGATTTTTCCGGGAAGCTGTCGATCCCGGCGTCTCCCGTTCGACGCAGGGGTGAGAGGCGAGGAAGGGCCCCGTCCTCCACCACCGAGGAGTCACCATGCCGCGCTTCCTTTCGATGATCCGCATCGACGAGCAGAACCTCACCCCGGACACCCCCTTCCCGGCCGACTTCAACGACCGCATGGGCGCCCTGATGGAGGAGATCACCAAGGCCGGGGTCATGCTCGACACCGCCGGCCTGCTCCCCACCTCCGAAGGGACCCGGGTCACCTGGTCCGGCGGGAAGCTCAGCTACACCGACGGACCCTTCACCGAGACCAAGGAGGTCGTCGGCGGGTACGCCCTCATGCAGTGCAAGGACAAGGACGAGGCGCTGGAGTGGACCAAGCGCTTCCTGGAGATCCACCCCGAGAACTGGACGGTGGGCGCCGAGCTCCGTCAGCTCGACGGAAGCTGACGGCCGGCGGCGCCGCTCCGTACGTTCGGCGCCGCACCCCTGCCTCCCGTGCCGTTTGCCCTGCCTCGTCACGGCTGCTCTGATGGGTAGCCGTGACGGCAGTGAGTACGACCCGAGCGGTCGAAGCGGTGTTCAGGATCGAGTCCGCGCGGATCATCGCGGGCGTCGCCCGGATCGTCCGCGACGTCGGCATCGCCGAGGAGATCGCCCAGGACGCGCTGGTCGCGGCCCTCGAACAGTGGCCGGCCTCCGGGGTGCCCGACAAGCCGGGGGCCTGGCTGACGGCCACCGCGAAACACCGGGCCATCGACCTCGTCCGCCGCAAGGAGACCTACGCGCGCAAACTCGCCGAGGTGGGCCGCACCCTGGAGGACGCACCCCCGCCGGAGGACGAGGCCGCGCTCGCGGACCCCGAGTCCATCGACGACGACCTGCTGCGGCTGATCTTCACCGCCTGCCATCCGGTCCTCGCCACCGAGGCCCGGATCGCCCTGACCCTGCGGCTGCTGGGCGGCCTGACCACCCAGGAGATCGCCCGCGCCTTCCTCTGCCCCGAACCGACCGTCGCCCAGCGGATCGTCCGGGCGAAGCGGGCGCTCGCGAAGGCTGCGGTGCCCTTCGAGGTCCCGTACGGAGCCGACCGCGAAGAGCGCCTCGCCTCCGTGCTGGAGGTCATCTACCTCGTCTTCAACGAGGGCTACTCCGCCACCACCGGTGACGACCTCGTCCGCCCCGCCCTGTGCGAGGACGCCCTGCGCCTCGCCCGGGTCCTGGCCGGCCTGATGCCCAAGGAGCCCGAGGTGCACGGGCTGGCGGCGCTGCTGGAGTTCCAGGCCTCGCGCATCGCCACCCGCACCGGCCCGGACGGGGAGCCGGTGCTGCTCGCCGACCAGAACCGGTCCAAGTGGAACCGCCTGCTGATCCGGCGCGGCGTCGAAGCCCTGCACCGCGCGGGCACCGGCCCCTACTCCCTCCAGGCCGCCATCGCGGGCTGTCACGCCGATGCCGTCCGCTACGAGGACACCGACTGGCCCACGATCGCCGCCCTGTACGGACGGCTCGTCCTGCTGATCCCGTCACCCGTGATCGAGCTCAACCGGGCCGTGGCCGTGTCGATGGCCGAAGGACCGGCGGTGGCGCTCCCGCTGGTCGACGCCCTGACGGAGGAACCGGCCCTGCGGTCCTACCATCTGCTGCCGAGCGTACGGGGAGACCTGCTGGAGCGGCTCGGCCGCCCGGCGGAGGCCCGCGCCGAGTTCGAACGCGCCGCCTCCCTCACGCGCAACGCCCGGGAGCAGGCCCTGCTGCGCGCACGCGCGGCCCGCCTCTGAGGCGCACCGTCGGGCGGCGCGCCGGGAATCAGCCGCGGCGGGCGAACGCCGCCACGTCGAGCGGGGTCCGCGCGGGCCGGCGCGGCGGGGTCAGCGCGATGGGGCGGCGGAAGGATCCGTGGCGGGCGATCTCCCGGACCGTCTCGCGCAGGGCCTCCAGGAAGCCGTCCATGGTGCGGCGGGCCGCGGGGGTGTCCGAGTAGATCGAGTTCATGTGCAGCCCGTCCGCGTCCCGCTGGAACCAGGAGCAGGCGCCGTTGGCCTGGGCCGACCACACGTGGGAGGTGGGACGCCAGTCCTCGTGGCGCTCGGCGCCCGGGCACTTGCGCATGTCGATGTAGGAGAAGAAGTTCACCGGGTACGGCCAGGAGCGGGCGGCGAACTCGCGGGGTGCGAGCAGTTCCCAGGCCCGTACGAACGGCACGTCGAGATGGCCGATCATCTCGCCGAAGCCCGCCCGCACCGAAGCCATCACCTGCTCGAAGTCCCGCCCGGGCGAGGCGTCGAACTCGATGGGCATGGTGTTGACGAACCAGCCGACCGAGTTGCCCCATCCGGCCCGGCCGCGCTCGCTCACCGGCATGAACCCCCGGTACACCCCCGGTCCGCCCGCATCGCGCAGACAGACCGCGACGGCGGCGAGCACACCCATGAACGGCTTGCCGTCCACCGCCAGGCAGGCCTTCTCGAACACCTCTGCCTCGGCGGCGTCCAGCAGCGGGGAGGCCTCGTTCACGATCGAGTACATCCGGCCCGGCTCCACACCCAGTTCGAGCGGGAAGCGCGGGAAGAACTCACCGCCGCCGCTCGCCATGAACTCCTTCCAGTAGCCGAGCCGTTCGTCGTGCTCGTCGATGGAGAGGTACCGGCTGCGCTGCTCCTCGGCGAAGTCGAGATAGCTCGGCGCGGGCGCCGCGTCGGGCAACTCGCCGTGGCGCAGGGCCTCGTAGCCCCTCTGGACCTCCTGGACCACGATCGGCATCGACATGCCGTCGCAGACGATGTGGTCGAAGGCCAGGTAGACGGTCGCCGAGTCCGCGCGCAGGACGGCGCCCATCGTGAACAGCGGCCAGGACAGCGTGTCGATGCTCCGCTTGAACCGCTCCACCAGGAAACGGGTCAGTTCCTCCGTGCGGTCGAAGTCGGCGACCGGGACGGTGTCCAGGGCCAGTTCGGCGGCGGGGATCGGGGCGCACGACAACTCCCCGGCCAGGCGCCGGAACTCGCAGCGCAGCACCTCGTGGCGGCGTACGAACGCCAGCAGCGAGCCGGTCAGTGCGTCCTCGTCCAGCGGGCCCGCGACCTCGAAGGTGACGGCGATCCACGACGCGGTCGGGTCGTCGGCGGCGCGGCTCTCCTCGGCGACGGTGAAGTGCTTGTCCTGGTTGAAGGAGGCCCTCCTGTCCGCCGCGCCGTCCGCACCGTCCGGGCCGGGGGACTGTGCCCCGGCCGTGGACCGCAACCGCCACTCGACGACCCGGCCGGGTGCCATGTGGTGCATCTCCAGAGGAAACTGCCGCATTCCGTCATCCCTTCGCCCCCCGAGTCAACCCCGAGCGGCTAACGACACCCGGGCCACGGAAGTGACGCGCGCAGATCTGGCAGACTCGGCCCGTGCCCACCGATCCGGTCGTCTGCGAGGTCCCCGACGGCCTCGGACTCATAGAGGTCACCGGCAACGACGGAGCCAGCCTGCTCCTCGTCGGGGGCCGGCCCGCCCAGCTGGAGGGCAGCGACTGCTGCGGCAGCATCGGCTGGCTGGCCGCGCGGGCCACCGGACGGGACGCGCCCACCCCCGCGGAGGCCAAGGCGCTCACCGCATGGCTCGCCGCCCCGGAACTCGCAGCCGACCCGCTCACCGGGAACGCCACGCCGCCGGACCCGGAACGGCTGCGGCCCCTGCTCTGCCTCCTCGCCCCCGGCCGGTACACGATGACCGCAGCCACGGCCCCGGACCCGCTGCGCGTGGTCCACCCGCGCTCCGGGCAGCTCGAGAGCTGGTACGCCGACGAGGAGCTGGCCCTGCTCACCACCGACCACTGGCCCCCGCCCGACAGGGACGCCGTACGGGCGTACGTGCGGCGGATCCGGGCCGGCGCACGGGGCACTGGGCCCCGCACACGACTCCATCGCGGCCTACCTGCTGGACGGCCATCACAAGCTGGAGGCCTACCGCCAGGCCGGGATCCGGCCCCTGATCATCAGGCTGACCCCGGTCGACCCCGCGCCCTTCCGGCTCCAGGACTGCGAACCCGTCGGCGAGGTCTTTCCCGGAGAGCCGCTGATCCGGATGTTCCGCTACATCCGCGAGGGGATGGCCTGACCGGGACTCCGGCGGGGCCGGCAGCGGCTTCCGGGGCGTGTCACGCGTCGTCGGGACGCAGCTCGATGTGGTCCGCTGCCAGGTCCACCGCCACCCGGTGCTCCATGCCCAGGGCCTCCAGGAACTTCTGCGGGAGCTGCACCCGACCCGTGCGGTCGAGCATCACGTACTCGCGCTCGCTCACCGACTCGGCGCCGTGCTCGTCGGTGACCGTCCGGCGCAGCACCTCGCTGCTGGTGCGGCCGTCGCGCATCGCCACCGTGCGCCGGACCTCGCCCGCGACGAGCGGGTCGTGGGTCACGATGACCACGGTCGCGCCCAGCTCCCGGTTGACGGTGCGGAAGGCCTCGAAGATCGCCCCGCCCGTCTCCGAGTCCAGCTCACCGGTCGGCTCGTCGGCGAGCAGCACCGCCGGATCGTTGGCCATCGCCACCGCGATGGCCACCCGCTGCTGCTGGCCGCCGGACAGCTCGGCGGGGCGGCGGTTCGCCAGCTCGCCGATCTCCAGCGCTTCGAGGAGCTCACCGGTCCGGACCGCGTGGCGCTTCGCGGCGGCCCGCCGCCCGCCCTTCAACTGCATCGGCAGGGCGATGTTCTGTGCCGTCGTCAGGAAGGGCAGCAGGTTGCGGGCCGTCTGCTGCCAGACGAAGCCGACGGCCTCGCGCCGGTAGCGCAGCCGGTCGCGCGCCGACATCTCCAACAGGTCGTAGCCGCCGACGCTGGCGGTGCCGGCCGTGGGGACATCCAGCCCCGCGAGGATGTTCAGGAGCGTGGACTTCCCGCTGCCCGACGCGCCGACCAGGGCCATCAGATCGCCCTGCGCCACGGTCAGTTCCAGTCCCTGCAGGGCCTGTACCTCGACCCCGTCCGTACTGAAGATCCGTACGAGGCGGTCGCAGGCGATGGCCGTGTCCGCGCCGTGCCGGCGGGGCTCGGCGGCGGCCAGGGCCTGCCGCTGCAGCTCCTCGTAGGTGGGCTGATCGCTGTTCACCGCTGGTCTCCCGCTCTCAACTCGGTCGTGATCTGTCGCCTGCCGGAGATCGCCGCCTCCGCGAGCACGGCCCCCGCGACGAGGGCGGCCAGGCCCGCTGCCTGGATCAGTACGGGCGTGACGAGCACCCGCAGCCCGGTCGTCACCCGGGTGCCGACCAGCGTGGACAGGTCCAGGGCCGGTCCCAGCAGCGCGACGGCGCCCGCCGCGAGCAGTGCGCCGCCGAGGGCGGCGGCCAGGGCCAGGGGCACCGATTCCACCAGGATCAGCAGGATCCCCTGCCGGGGCCGCAGGCCCATCGTGCGCAGCCGTGCGAGCAGCGCAGCGCGGTCGGGGGCGGCCCGGACCAGGGTCAGCAGGACCGCCAGCAGGGCGAAGCCCGCCGCTCCGGCCAGGGAGGCCCAGAACAGCCGTTCCGCGGAGCGCTGGAGCGGGTCGGAGCCCAGTTCGGCGGCCTCGGCGGAGCTGGTGCGGATGCGGTAGCGCCCCTCGCCGGCCCCCGGGTCCGCGGCCTGGACGGCCTGCTCCAGCCGGTGCCGGTCGACCTCGCCGAGCGCGAGCCAGCTGTTGGGCAGGCCCATCTGCGGTACGGCCGCCAGCACTTGGGCGGCGGGCAGCACCACCGTGGTGGACTTCGCGCCCGGCCTGGCGGGGGTCCCGTCGACCA
The DNA here is from genome assembly GCF_055584085.1 of Streptomyces sp. NPDC104226. Classification (NCBI taxonomy): domain Bacteria; kingdom Bacillati; phylum Actinomycetota; class Actinomycetes; order Kitasatosporales; family Streptomycetaceae; genus Streptomyces; species Streptomyces sp. NPDC104226. Next base: position 902,753 of record NZ_JBVJMS010000001.1, on the reverse strand, counting down.
CGCCGGCGACCGCGAGCTTCAGCTCGCCGCCGTTCTCGAGCCGCAGCCGGTAGCCGGAGGTGTCGCCGTCGGCGAGGTCCCGGCTGATCAGTGCGGGCACCGTCGAGCCCGAGGTGCCGGCGGCGCCGGTCGCCAGGAGCGCCGGATCGAACCGGCCGCTGCCGGTCGCCGCGGCCAGCTTCGCGTACTCCACCGGGTCGGCGATGACCACGGAGATCTGCGTGCTGCCCGCCTTGGTGCCGTAGAGGAACACGTTGTCGTCGCTCCACACCTGCACGGAGGACCGTACGCCGGGCAGCGCGGCGGCCGCCTTCGTCAGGTCCTGCGGCAGCGTGCCGCCGGGCGCCGTGACCTGTGCGTCGCCGCCGACGACCGTACGCGCCGACGCGAAGCGTGCGTCGCTCACCGCGGTCAGCACCGTGGCACCGAAGCCCCCGGTGGTGACCGCCAGCAGCATCGCGATCAGCGGCAGTACGGACGGCCGCGCACGGCCCCCGGTGCCGCGCGCGGCCCGCGCCAGCCCGAGGAACCCGATCAGCCCCGGTCCCCGCCCGGCCGCCCGGGCCAGCGCCCCGACCAGGGCGGGCTGGAGCCGGGCCAGCAGCAGGCCGCCGCACAGCGCCAGCAGCAGCGGGGCCGCGATCAGCAGCGGGTCCACCCCGGCGCCCGCCGGGGCGACCCCGCGCGAGCGGACCTCGAACACCGCGGCCGTGGTGGCCGCGAGCGCGAGCAGCTCCGCGACCAGCCGCCGCCGGGGACCCGGCCGGCGCTTCGGCGACAGCAGCACGAAGGCCCGTACGGGGACGGCCAGCAGGGCCAGAAGCGTGGCGGCCGCGGCGGCCGCCAGGGTGCCCGCGCTGCGGGGGGTCGGCAGCAGGTACACGGCGAGGGCCACCGCGAGGGCGGCGGCGGGCAGGACGGTGACGGCGTTCTCCGCGAGCAGCCGGCGCACGATGCCCGCGCGGGAACCGCCGCGGGCCAGCAGCAGCCGCAGCTCGGCCTCCCGCCGGTCCCCGGTGAGTCCCGCGGCCAGGCAGAACACGACGAACGCGACCCCGGCCACCCCGGCCGGACCCATCAAGGCGAGCGGCGCGGCGGCCTGCCGCCGGGCCTCGGCCAGGGTGAACTGCTCGGGGAGGCGGGAGGTGAACCGCAGGTCCTCGCGCTGGGTCTCCCGGGCCAGGCGTGCCGCCGTCGGGCCGGTCACGTAGGAGGCCACGGCCTTGGCCGTGGTGGGGAGCTGGTCGGCCCGCAGCGTCCCGGTGTCGACCGGGATCCGCCAGAAGTCCTTGCTGTCCCCGTCCCCCCATGCGGGGAGCAGGCCGAGCGACTCCGGGGCGACGAGGGCGTCGGTGGCCCAGAACGCCTGCGGCGGATGGGTCGGGGTCAGCGTCAGGCAGCCGCGGAGGAGGCAGGTCAGGTCGGTCCAGTACTTCTCGGTCTCGTCGTTCGCGGCGTAGAGACCGACCACCTCCGCCTTCATGGTGTTCAGTGCCTGGTCGGTGGTGGTCTCCAGCACCATGCCGACCCGGATCCCGATGCTCTTCGCCGCGCTCTGCGACAGCGCGACGGGTACGGGACTGCCGGGCGCGGGGGCCGGCGCGCCGGGCCAGCTTCCCTCCACCAGGCGGACGTGCTCGGCGGCCGTGCGCAGGTGGTAGAGCCCCAGTCGGGGCGGGATTCCGTCGGGGGCGGCCAGGCCGGGGTTGGCCAGCGACCGGGGACCCGCGAAGGTGCCGTGGACGGGCCCGGCGGGGTCGACGGCGAAGCCCGGGGCGGTACGGGAGACCAGGGTCGCCAGTGTCTCGTCCAGGTTCTGCGCGCTCTGCTCGCCGTAGCGGGGGCGCGCGCTGACGTACAGGCTGGTCTGCGCCGGCCCGCGCGACTCCAGGAAGGAGCGCAGCGCCTGGTCGGTGCCCCGGTCCATGGCACGGGGCAGGGCGGCGGAGAGCAGGACGGCGACGAAGGCCAGGGCCGCGCCGAGCAGGGAGCTCAGCGGGGTCGCGCGCAGCCGGGTCCGCACCCAGGGTGCGGGCGGGGGCACGGCCCGGCGGGCGGAATCCCGGGGTGGCTGCGCGCCGGCCCCGCCCTGGGTGCGCCGGTCGGCGTCGGTAGCGGCCGGCCCGGTCATATGTCCTCCACGTGCCGCAGCCGGTCGGCCGGCTTCGAGCGGTTCTTGCGCCGCCCGCCGAAGACCGCCGACAGCAGCGGTACGGCGGCGATGGCGGCGGCGAGCAGCAGGGTGCGCACCGCGGGCAGGTCCACCAGCACCCCGGGCTCCGGCCGGCCTGCGGCCGGGGTCAGCACGGTCAGCGGCACGACCAGGTGCACGATGACCACGCCCAGACCCACCCCGACCGCGGTGCCGAGCCCGACCAGCAGGCAGTTCTCGGCGGTGGCCGTCCGGGCCAGGTCGCGGCGCCGGGCACCCAGCGCCGTCAGCACCGAGAACTCCCGGGCCCGCTCCCGGGCGGCGGCCGCGGCGGAGGCGGCGAAGCCGATCGCCGCGAGCACCGCGCAGGCCGCCGCGAGCGCGGCCAGCGCCCCCTGCGGTCCCGCGCTGAGCGGGTCGTCCAGCAGGGTCGCGGCCACCTCCTCGCGCAGCCGCACCTGCTGGGAGCCCGCGCCGGAGCGCAGTTCCGCGGCGGCGCGGGCCGGGGCCGGATCGTCGGCGGAGGCGGCCGGCAGCCACCATTCGCCGGGCGTCGGCAGCTCCCGGCCGCCCGCCGCGAGCAGGCGCGCCGCGGTGTCCAGGTCGACGGCGATCGCGGTGTCGCCGGCCACGGGCAGGGAGCCGACCGCGGCGGTGACCCGGACCGGGAGGGTGACGTCGTCCAGCTTGACCGGCACCAGGTCGCCCACGGCCCCGCCGATCGCGGACAGGTACGCCCGGGTGGCGATCCCCGGGATCTCGGCGGCCGGAGCGGGCCCCGGCGTCAGACTGGCCTGGACGCCGCCGCGTTCGCCGGAACCGTCCCGGTAGCGCAGCCTGACCGGGGCCGGGCCGCCCGCCGCGGGATCGGAGCCCGGGAGCAGTTCCGCGGCCGGGGAACCGTCGTTGAGCTTCGGACCCGACACCTTCCAGTCGGACGCGGGCAGTGCGACCGGCACGGCCGCGCCGTCCCGGGTCTGGGCGACCGAGAGGTTCCGTACGGTCAGCTCGTCGAAGATCTTGATCTGGGCGGGCTCGCCGGAGCCGGAGCCCGGATCGGCTCCCGGATCGACCCCGGGAACCCCGGGGAGCGGGCCTTCGCGGTCGTACGTGAGCACGAGCCCGGCCAGGCTGAGCGGGGTGGCGGCCGACCCGATGGGGGCGCCGAGCATCGAGCCGGTGTGCACGGACACGATGGCGTCCCCCTTCTCCGGGAGCTGCATCATCGCGGCCCGGTAGGTGATGCCGAACCGGTCGCGCAGCAGCAGCCCGAGACCGGGGCGGCCGCCGGCGCCGGTGGGGCGCACCGAGACCGAGACGTCGATGCGCTGGGGCTGTCCGGGCAGGGGGATGCCGGTGGCCGCAGAGGCGGGGGAGGCGGGGGCCAGCGGGGCGAACAGCTCGCGCATGCTGCGCCCGTCGCGGAGGTCGGCCCGCAGCGAGAGCCGGTCGGCGGCGGCCGCCGCGTCGAGCGCCATCAGCTGGCCGGGGCGCCCGCCGGGCAGCTCCTGGCGGGAGCGCAGCACCGGCAGGACGCGGTCCCCGCCGGGCAGCGCCGCGTACCGGCCGCCCCGGCCCAGCGCGGGCAGGTCGCTGTTGGAGATCAGCAGGCCCCCGGCGGTCGTGAAATCGGCCTGGTCACGCTGGGACTCGGACCACGCGGTGTGCTGACCCAGCGCCAGCACCCCGCTGGAGACGGCGAGCACGAGCAGCAGTACCGGACCCGTGGCCCGGCCCGGCCGGCGGGCCAGCTGCCAGCCGACGAGCGCCGGACCCAGACCCCGGCCCCGGGCGGCGACCCGCGCGCCGAGCCGCGCCGCGAAGGGCAGCAGCCGCAGCACCAGCAGGGTGCCCGCGCACAGCGCCAGCGTCGGGGCGGCGACCAGCACCGGGTCCACACCGAACAGCCCGTCGGAGCGTGCGGCCGGGCCGGAGCCGCCGGCGCCGTAGCGCGACAGCTGCTCGTAGGCCAGTACGGCCAGGGCCACCAGCGCCAGGTCCGCGCCGGAGCGGGCCGCGCCGGCGACCAGCGCCTGGCGGCGGCCGGTCCGGTGCAGGGCGGCCGCGGCGGCGCCCCGCAGGACGACCGGGAGGGTGGTCAGCGCGACGCACCCGAGGGCGCAGCCCGCGGCGACGGGCCAGAGCAGCCAGCTCCGGGTGACCGCGAACGGGACGTGCGCCAACGAGCCGTAGCCGCCGAGCAGGCGCAGCAGCGGAGGGGTCAGCAGCGGAGCGAGCAGGGCGGCGGGCAGCGCCAGCAGCAGCGACTGGGCCGCGGTGAGGACACCGAGGCGGCCGCGGGAGGCGCCGCGCGCGGCGAGCAGGGCCCGCTCGCCCTCCTGGCGCTCCGTCAGCAGGTGGGAGACGAGCAGCAGCGCAGCCCCGGCCAGCACGGCCAGTTGCAGGGCGCCGACCAGCAGGGTGGAGCGGGCGACGGTCAGGCCCGACCGCAACTCCCCGAGGAGCGCCGGGAGCTCGGTCGACGGGGCGAGACCGGAGCCGGCCTGGAGCGCCTTGACGGCTCCGGCGGCCCGGCCGCGGACGGCTTCGGCCCCGGCCGCGTCCACGGTGGAGAAGTCGGCGGTGAGCAGCACGGCGCGGCTGTCCTGGACCAGGCCGCCCGCGGTGAAGGCGGAGTCGTCCACCAGCAGGGGCCCGTAGGTGGTGAATCCGGCGACCTGGAGCCCGCGCGCACCGAGCGGATCGAGCCGCCAGTACGGGGAGTCCGGATCGGCCGCCCGGTAGACGCCGGTCACCAGCACGGTCAGCGGGGAGCCGCCGTAGCGGTCGTCCAGCCGCACCTGCGCGGGCAGGGCCCCCTCGGCCAGCCCCAGCCGGTCCAGCGCCGTCTTCGGCACGGCCACGGGAACCGGGCCGCTCCGGTCGGAGACCGGTCCCGCGACGGGCTCCGGCCAAGTGCCCGCGAGGAGCCGTACCCGGTCCTTGGCGAAGGCGGCCAGCAGGGTCAGATCGGAGTCCTTGCCGGGGGTGCGCGGGCCGGGCAGCCCGTACGAACGGCTGCGCGCCACGCTCTCGGCACCGGCCGGGAGGGGGCCGAACAGCTCGCGCGCGAAGCCCCGTACGGCCTCGTCGTCCTTGGCGCGGGCGGCCGTCGGGTGGGAACCGGTGACCAGGACGGTGCCGCGTGCGAGCCCGGGACCCTGGAGGGCCTGGCGCAGTCCGGCGTCGCCCACTCCGCGGGTGAAGGCGAAGAGCGCGGTGAGCACGGTCGTGGTGATCAAAACGGTGAGCAGTACGGCGGCTGCGAGCGGCAATCGCCCGCGCAGCCGGCGCACGACGAAGCCGAGCATGTGCCTGTTCCTCCCCCGCACCGGACTGGTAGCCCCGGATACCGGACGATGCTGCCAGATTCGAACAGATAGCGGAAGGGACTTGCGTGAGTGGTGCAACGGATGAACAAATCGTGCGGGGCGGGACCGCTAGAACGCCGTATTCGGCTTTCGTCCGCCCATCCGCTTGGAGGGGGAGCCGCAGGATGACGCAAGACCAGGACCAGGACCAGGACCAGGTGCAGGCGCAGGCGCAGGCGCAGGAGCGCGGGCAGGGCCACGGGTCGCGGGAGGACGCCGGGGCGCCGCCGATGGTGGTCGTGGACGACGTGCGGCGCAGTTTCGGGACGGGCCGGCAGGCCGTGCACGCCCTGCGCGGAGTCTCCTTCCAGGTCCGCCGCGGCGAACTGACCGCCCTCAAGGGCAGGTCCGGCTCCGGCAAGACCACCCTGCTCAACCTGGTCGGCGGCCTCGACACCCCGACCGGCGGCAGCGTCGCCCTCGACGGCACCGACCTGGCCGGCCTCGACGAGGACGGCCGCCTCGCGCTGCGCCGGGACCGGATCGGCTTCGTGTTCCAGTCCTTCGGCCTGATCCCCGCCCTGACAGCCGCCGAGAACGTCGGGGTCCCGATGCGGCTGCGCAAGGTACCGGCGAAGCAGCGCGAGGAACGGGCCCGCACCCTGCTCGCCCTCGTCGGCCTCTCCGAGCACACCGAGCAGCGCCCCGGCGAACTCTCGGGCGGCCAGCAGCAGCGGGTCGCCGTCGCGCGCGCCCTCGCGAACGAGCCCGACCTGATCATCGCCGACGAGCCCACCGGCCAGCTCGACTCCGACACGGGCCGGCAGATCATGCGGCTGCTGCGCGCGGTGGTGCGCAGCGAGGGGGTCACGGCGCTGGTCGCCACGCACGACCCGGCGCTGATGGAACTGGCGGACCGGGTCGTGGAACTGCGCGACGGGCGCATCGTGGAGGCTTCGCCGTCCGGTTCCGGGGAGGACGAGGCACAGGGCTGAGTGCCCTACAGGCTGCAACCCGAGGGCTGCAGCCTGTGGGGCGATCGGCGCCCCTACTCGGTGTGCAGGGCCGCGGCGATGGTCATCCGGGCCGCCGAGCGGGCCGGGACCAGCGCACCCAGGACGGCGATCGCGACCCCCGCGCACAGCATTCCGGCGAGCTGCGGCGCGTGCCAGACGTCCTTCATCGACTCCGGGAAGGCGACGATGCCCACGTTGTCCACGACGAGCCGGTGCGCGACGATCCCGAGCGGGATTCCGAGGAGCCCGCCGACCAGGCCGAGTCCGGTCACCGAGGTCACCGTCATCCCGACCACCTGGCGCGGGGTCATGCCGATCGACTTGAGCATGCCCAGGTCGCGGCGGCGGTCGCGGGTGTTCAGCAGCACGGTGTTGAAGACCCCGAGCGAGGCGACGAGGGTCAGCATGACGGAGAACACCGAGGAGAAGCCGATGACGGTGGTGGTGGCCGCGTTGACGTTGACCGAGCGCACCACCTCGGCGCGCAGCGCGGGATCGGCGGCATCGACGGCATCCGCGAAGGCGCGGGCGTCCGCCCCCGGGGCCAGCCGGACCGAGTACTCGACCGCACGGCTGTCCGGGGCGAGTTCCCCGAGGGTCTCCCAGGTGGATTCCAGGGAGCGTGCGTCACTGTCGATCAGCTGGCCCACGATGGTCGCGGCCGTCCGCCTCCCGTTGGCCTCCAGGGTGACCCGGTCACCCACCGCCAGCCCGCGTTCGGTGAGGAAGGCAGGACCCGCCGCGATCTCGCCGGGTCCGCTGGGAGGCCGGCCCTCGACGAAGGCCGAAGCGGGGGAGGAGCTCCCGCGGTAGAAGTTCCCGAACGCGGTCTGCGCGTACCCGACCAGCCCGATCCGGATCAGCCCCCGGGCCTTCACCTCCTGCGCCCCCAGCGACCGCAGCCGCTCGTCGATCTGAGCGTCGCTCAGCACCGGCTCGACGGGGTCGCTGCCCTGGCGGCCCGCCGCGATGCTGATCACCGGTCCGCCGGGCAGGACGCGGCCGGCCTGGGCGTACGAGACCATCGTGCTGGTCAGACCCGTCGCCAGGGTCACCGTGGTGACGCCGAGGACGATGGCCGCCGTGGTCATGAAGGCGCGGCCGGGGCGGGCGAACGGGTGGCCCAGGCCCAGGCTGACGGAGCGCGGCAGCCGTGAGGAGGCGAGCACGCGCTGAACGCGCAGCCCGCGCCCGGTGCGGGGCGCGCCGCCCGCGCTGATGGCCTGCGCGGCCGGCAGCCGGTGCGCGCGCAGGGCCGGTACGAGCGCGGTCAGTACGACCAGGGCGGGCATCCCGGCCAGGCAGGCGACGCTGAGCCAGGGGGAGACGGTGCCCACGCTCGCCATCCCCGTCTCGATGCCGGAGAACGCGATCTGCAGGATGGGCGCGGCCAGCGCGTTGCCGAGCAGGGTGCCCAGGACGCAGCCGGCCACGGCGGGGACCGAGACCATCGCCAGGTAGACGGCGACGACCTGGTTCGGAGTGAAGCCGATGGCCTTGAGGACGCCGATGTGGCGGTTGCCCGAGACCACGGCCCCGCTGACCACGTTCGCGACGATGAGGGCGGAGACCAGCAGACCGAGCAGGCCGAAGAGGGAGATGAAGGGCAGATAGGCGTCCGCACGGGCGGAGAAGGCCTTCTTGAGGGTGAGGTAGGTCTGCGCGGCCGTCACCGAGTCCGCGGGCAGCCCGTCCGTGGCCCGGGCGAGCGAGTCGCGCAGCTGCGCGCCGGTGGACGCGTCGGTGAAGCGGTAGAGCATCTGCGTGGCGGTCGGGTGGAGGGCCGCGGCCTGTTCGGGCGTCACCCAGGCGGCGGCCGACTTGCTCATGCTCGTCGCGAAACCGACGACCGTGAGCGTCGGGCGCCCGGGCACCTCCAGTTTCGTACCGAGGAGATCGGCGTACGGAGTTCCGTCGATGGCCCAGTCGACGACGATCTCCCCGGGTGCCTGCGCCCACCGTCCCAGCAGGACTTCGACGCGGTCCACCGGCCCCGCCGGATCGGCGCGGCCCACCACGGCGAGGGGGCCGGCCGGCATCCAGAGCCAGTCCCCGGGGACGTCGACGACGGCCTGCGGGAAGGGTCCCGCGGCGGCCGCCACACCCGGGCGGTGCGCCGTCTGGGCGAGTTGGGCGTCGGAGACCTTCGCGGGGTCGTACGTGGCCACGGTGTGCGCGCCGCGCTGCGCGGCGTACGCTTTGTCGAAGGGGCCCGAGGCGGCGACGAGCAGGCCGAGCGCGAGCAGGACGCAGGTGGTGGAGCAGAGGACGACGAGGCCGATGACGAACGTCTGGACCCTGCGGCGCTTCACGGCGGCCCGGGAGGCCCGCCACACGGCGCTCACGCGGAACGCTCCAGGGCGTCGCCGTCCAGGGCGCGTTCGCGGGCGACCCGTCCGTCGGCCATTTCCACGAGGCGGCCGGCGCAGCGGGTTGCCAGGTGCGGGTCGTGGGTGACGATCAGCAAGGTCTGGCCTATCTGGTTGAGGTCGATGAGCAGGTCCATCACCTGCTCGCCGGAGCGGCTGTCGAGGGCGCCGGTCGGCTCGTCGGCCAGGAGCAGTGCCGGACGGTTCATCAGTGCGCGTGCCACACCCACGCGTTGGCGCTCGCCGCCGCTGAGCGTCGCCGGGTAGTTGTTGCGGCGGTCGGCGACCCCGAGCTCGTCGAGGAGTTCCAGGGCGCGGCGGCGGGCCTGGCGGGCGGAGGTGCCGGTGAGCTGGGCGGCCAGCGCGACGTTGTCGAGCGCCGGCAGGTCGTCGATCAGGTTGAAGAACTGGAAGATCATGCCGACGTCGCGGCGGCGGTAGAGGGCGAGACCGGTCTCCGTCAGGCTGCCGAGGTCCCGGCCGTGCACGGTGATCGTCCCGGCGGACGGCCGGTCCAGGCCGGCCACCATGTTGAGCAGGGTGGACTTCCCGCAGCCGGAGGGGCCCATCACGGCGACGGCCTCGCCCCGGCGGATCTCCAGGGACAGGGCGTCGAGCGCCAGGGTGTCGCCGTACTCCTTCGATACGCGGTCCAGGCGGACGACGACCTGGCCGGTGCTGTCGTGATGAGGTGTCATGGCACGAACCTAGAAGGCGGGCCGAACGGGCCGCGTCACCCCCCGGATGTAAAGGGGCGCTCGCATCATCCTGGGGATGTACGCGGGGGCAGCACCCGGAGGGTGATGTGGACTACACGGGGTGCCTGGGAGGGTCGGAGGGTCGGGTAGGAGAATCTTGGAAGCGTGAGGGTTGTGAGGGCCGTGCGGGTTGTGAGGCCGTGCGGGCGGGGGAGGGGGAGTTGCTGTGACGACGGGGTGGGTGGTTGCCGCCGTGGTGGCCGTGGTGGGTGTGGTGTTGGCCGGGCTCGGGCTGACCGTGGCACTCCTGCGGGCCCGCGCGGCGCACCGGGCGGCGATCGAGGAGCGCGGGTGGCTGCTGGAGCGGGAGCGGGAGGCCGCGGCCCGGACGGCGGTGGACGCGGAGCGGGCCCGGATAGCGGCGGAACTGCACGACATAGTCAGCCACAACGTCAGCCTGATGATCGTCCAAGCGGGCGCCGCCAGGGAGGTGTTGGCGACGATGCCCGTGGAGGCGGCGGCCGCGATGGCCGCCGTGGAGAAGGCCGGGCGCACGACCATGACCGAACTGCGGCACCTGCTGGGCCTGCTCGCGCCCGCGCAGGACGGCCGTGACGAACCGTACGGGAGCGGAGCCGCCGAAAGGCGTCACCCGGCTGCGGAGTTGGCGCCGCAGCCGAGTCTGAGCCGGCTCGGTCCGCTGATCGATCGGATAGCCTTCGCCGGGCTGCCGGTCGAGGTCCGGATATCCGGCGAACCCCGGCCGCTGCCGGCCGGGATCGATGTCACCGCCTACCGGATCATCCAGGAGGCGCTGACCAATGCACTCAAACACGGGGACGGGGTGAAGGCCGAGGTGACGGTGAGATATGCGGACCAGGCGCTGAGGGTCGAGGTGCTCAACAGCGGGCCGAGCGTACTGTCCGGAGACGGGATACCGGCGGTCCCGGGGAGGTTCGCCCCGGCGGCGTCCACGGGGGCCGGTGAGTCCACGGCATCCGGCGGGTCCGCTGCCGGGACCGCAGTGGGGTCTGCTGTGGGGTCCGCCGCGTCGCGCCCGAAGGCGGTCGGCGCCGGGCACGGGCTGGTCGGGCTGCGCGAGCGGGTCGCCGTGTACGGAGGGGACTTCGACGCCCGCCGTCGCCTCGGCGGCGGCTACCGGGTCCGCGCCCGCCTCCCGCTGGAGCGGCCGTGACCACGCAGGTCCCGGCCGCCGAGCCGGACCGGAGGGCCGCCTCGCCCCGGGTCGTCATCGCCGACGACCAGGACCTCGTCCGCACCGGATTCCGCATGATCCTCACCGCCCGGGGGATCGACGTGGTGGGAGTCGCGGCCGACGGGGTGGAAGCCGTCTCGGAAGTGCGCCGTCTGCGTCCCGACGTCGTCCTCCTCGACATACGCATGCCCCGCCTGGACGGACTGGAGGCCGCCCGGCAGATCCTCGCCGAGGCCCCGGAATGCCGGGTGATCATGCTGACCACCTTCGACCTCGACCAGTACGTCTACGCCGCCCTCGCCGCCGGAGCCAGCGGGTTCCTGCTGAAGGACGTCACCCCCGAGTACCTCGCCAACGCCGTACGGCTGGTCGACACCGGCGACGCACTGCTCTCCCCGTCGATCACCCGCCGGCTGGTGGAGCGCTGCGCCTCGGCATCGGCCGCGCGGGGCGGCAGTACCGCGGCGTCCCACCCCGACCTGGACGCCCTCACCCCGCGCGAGCGGGAGGTGCTCACCCTGATGGGCCACGGCCTCTCCAACACCGAGCTGGCCCAGGAGTTCACGCTCAGCGAGGCCACCGTGAAGACCCATGTGGCCCGGATCTTCGCCAAGCTGAGCCTGCGCGACCGCGCCCAGGCGGTCGTCCTGGCCTACGAGACGGGCCTGGTCACCGCCGGGACGGGGTAGGGGAGTTCCCCGCGGACTTCCGCGGCCGGCGGGCCCGGGTCACGGCAACTCGCGTGTGAGCCATACGTGCTCACCGCGGTCGTCCGTGGCCAGGCGATGCCGCTCGAAGCCGAGCTCCCACGGACCGCCGTGCACTTCGGGCGGACTGCGGGGCACCTCTACGTGATCAGGCCCGGGGCGGGGCGGAGTGCGACAGGAGGTGCAGGCGCAGGGCGAGTTGGAGTTCCAGGGCGCGGGCGGGGGAGTTCCAGTCCTCGCCCAGCAGCCGGCCGATCCGGTCGAGGCGCTGCACGACGGTGTTCACGTGGATGTGCAGTGCCTCCTTGGCCTTGGAGAGGCTCGCCCCGTGGACGTAGTAGGCCTGGAGGGTGCGCACCAGCTCGGTGCCGCGCTGTGCGTCGTAGTCGATGACGGGTCCCAGCACCCGGTCGACGTACCCGCCGACGTCACCGTGGTCCCCGAGCAGCAGGCCGACGAAGCCCAGGTCCGGCAGGGCGGCCCCGTGGCCGGTGTGGCCCAGCGCGTGCAGGGCCCGCAGGCAGCGCACGGCCTCGGCGTACACGCCCGGCAGTCCGCCCGGGTCGCCGGCCGGTCCGGCGGAGCCCACGGTGACGGGTGCGCCCACCGCCTGTGCGAGCTCCGTCGCCAGGGAGCGTGCGAGGTGTCCGGGCCGTTCGGCCGGGGCGAGGAGCACGACGTGGCCCTCGTGCAGCCCGGCCAGGCCGTCGAGGGCGCGGGCGCGGCGTGCGGCCTCGGTCGAGAGCCGGGGCCGCAGGGCCGCGTCGCAGTGGAGCACCAGGAGGGAGTGGGGGCGTGCGAGGTCGACGCCGAGTTTGCGGGCGCGGATCCTGCGGCTGTCGGTGTCGAGGGTGTGCCCCGGGCTCCGCGGGGTCAGCAGTTCGCTGAGGAGCTCGCCGCGCACCCGGTCCTCGGCGTGGGCCACCGAGCGGCGCAGCAGCAGGAGGAGCGCGGTGACCAGGCCGGTGCGCTCGAACAGCCGCCGGTCGTTGTCCGACAGGTCCGCCCGGCCCGTCAGGGCGATGCTGCCCAGGAGTTCGGGTCCGGCCAGGACCGCGCAGACCCACACCCCGTCGACCGGTACGGCCCGGCCGCCGGAACGGGAGGCCGCCACCCCCTGGGCGGGTGCGCCGATCGGCTCGGTGGCGACCCGGGCCAGCTCGGCGCCGTCGGCGTCGTGCACCACCAGCCCGCCCCGCAGCAGCGCGGCCACCTCCTGGGCCACATCGGTGACGTCCCCGCCGCGCAGGACCAGATCGGTGAGCCGGTCGTGGGTCTCGGTGGCCAGCCGTGCGGCCTCGCTGTGGGCCCGGGCGGTCTCGGTGGCGGCGTTGAGCTCGACCAGTGCGGTACGGGTCTCCTCCAGCAGCCGCGCCCCGTCGATGGCGACGGCGGCGTGGTCGGCCAGTGAGGAGAGCAGCGCGACCGCGTCGGGTGCGAACTCGCGCACCGACCGGTCGGCGGCGTAGAGCACCCCGATGACCCGCGAGGCCACGCGCAGCGGTACACCGAGGATGCCGCGCAGCCCCTCCTCGCGCACCCCGGCGTCGATGGTGCTGGTGTGCCGGAAGCGGTCGTCGGCGCGGTAGTCGGAGCTGGCGTACGGCCGGGCCGTCTGCGCGACGAGCCCGCCGAGGCCCTCGCCCATGCCGAGGCGCAACTGCTGGAAGGCGGCGGAGACGGAGCCGTCGGTGACCCGCATGAACGTGTCGCCCACCACCGGGTCGTTGAGCGTGAGGTAGGCGCAGTCCGTGCCGAGCAGGGTCCGGGCCCGCCGCACGATGGCCCGTAGCACCGCGTCGAGATCGCGCAGCGCCGCGAGGTCGCCGGCCGTGTCGAACAGGGCGGTGAGCTCCGCCTCGCGCCTGCGGTGCTGGTCGAGCGTGCGCCGGATGTCGAGGGCGACCCGGGTGGCCTCGTCGACGAGGGCCTGATCACCGGCGCCCGCGCCGGCGGTACGGGCCTGCGCGCCCGGCCGGGCGAAGTGCTCGGCGGGCGCGCCCTGGGCGAGCAGGTCCAGGAGCTGCCGCAGTGCTGCCGCGGGCGCGGAGGGATCGTTCACGGGGGCCATGCTGGCAGCCCTTCGCTACGGGGTGGCGAGCGGGTCCGCCCGCCGGACCGGAGGTACCGGTCACGGCGGGCGGCCCACGCCTCGGTCGGTCGGTCGGGCCCGGGCGGGCGGACTCAGGCGTGGTCGGAGACCGCGCCGGCGTACCCGCTACCCGCGGCCGCCGCTGCCGGAGCCGTCGCTCCCGCCTCCGCGCCCGCATGCGGGACGGACAGGTCGCGGCCCCGGGTCTCGCGGGCCAGGAGGACGGTGAGGGTGGTGACGAGGGCGGCCCCGGACAGGTAGACGGAGACCGGCACGGAGGAGTCGTAGTCCTTCAGGAGCTCGACGGCGATGATCGGGGCCAGGGCGCCCGCGATGATCGAGGCGAGCTGGGAGCCCATCGAGGCGCCCGAGTAGCGGACCCGGGTGTCGAACATCTCCGAGATGAAGGCGGCCTGCGGCCCGTACATGGCCCCGTGCAGCAGCAGCCCGGCGGTGACGGCGAGGGTGATGACGAGGAAGGACTCCGAGTCCACCAGCGCGAAGAACGCGAACGCCCACAGCGCCATGCCGACCGAACCGATCAGCGTCACGGGCCGGCGTCCGATCCGGTCGGAGAGTGCGCCCCAGGCCGGGATGGTCAGGAAGTGGACGGCCGAGCCGATCAGGAGCGCATTGAGCGCGGTGGTCTTGGGGAGCCCGAGGTGGGTGGTGACGTAGACGAGGAGGAAGGAGGTGAGGACGTAGTACGAGATGTTCTCGCCGAAGCGCGTGCCGATGGCGCTCAGCACCTGCCGCCAGTCCTTGCGGAACACCTGCACCACGGGCGCCTTCTCCGCCTCGCCCCGTGCCGCGGCCGCGGCCTGTGCGGCGAGGAAGACGGGCGACTCCGACACCGAGAGGCGGATCCACAGCCCGACCATCACGAGCACCCCGGAGAGCAGGAAGGGGATCCGCCACCCCCAGGCGAGGAACGCGGCATCCGACTGCACGGCGGCGAGCAGCGCGAGCACCCCGGTGGCGAGCAGGTTCCCGCCGGGAGCGCCCGACTGCGGCCAGGAGGCCCAGAACCCGCGGTGCTCGGCCCCACCGTGCTCGGACACGATGAGCACGGCCCCTCCCCATTCACCACCGAGCGCGAACCCCTGCACCAGGCGCAGCGCGGTCAGCAGGATCGGCGCCCCGACCCCGATGCTGGCGTGGGTGGGCAGCAGCCCCATCGCGAAGGTCGCCCCGCCCATCATGAGCAGACTCAGCACCAGCAGCTTCTTGCGCCCGACCTTGTCCCCGAAATGCCCGAACACCACCCCGCCCAGAGGCCGGGCGAGGAAGCCGATGGCGTAGGTCAGGAAGGCGATCAGGGTCCCCGTGAGCGGATCCGCGGTGGGGAAGAACAGCTTGTTGAAGACCAGGGCGGCGGCGGTCCCGTAGAGGAAGAAGTCGTACCACTCGATGGTGGTCCCGATGAGACTGGCGGCGACGATCCGCCGTATTCCGGATGGAGCCTGCGGGACGGTTCCGGGGGAGACCATGTGACCACTTCCAGGGTGTCTGCGGGGACGTCGGGTGTGGCCACAACGTAGAAGTCCCCAGTTCAGCGGCATATGGTGCCCGCCATCACAATCAGGCATCACCTGATGTGCACCACCACCACATGGCCCGAACGCGTGCTCTGCATGCCTTCCGGAACCGGGTACGGAGCCCTGCCCGAATTGCGGAGTCATGGCCATTTTGGGGAGGCGGGGTTGGTTCCCGTGCTGGTTCGGTGCTGGTTGCGCTGGGCTCCGGACGGACTCTGGTGAGCAGGGCACCGGGATGTAGGGGAGCGGGGGATGCTCCCGCGCTCGGTAGTTCGGCCGCGCAGTGGTCCCGGGGCGTCGCCGTCCCGGGTCCAGGCATCGCGGTCATCCCAGTGCCACAGGCTGCGGTCGAGGACGCCGTCGTGGCCGACCTCGAGTTCCTTGGTGGAGAGTCTCCGTTCTCAGATGACCGCTTGACCGGTCAGGGGCAGAGCCGGCCCGGGCGCGGGTTGCACTCGGGCTCCTCCGGGTCCCCGGGGCCGCCAGGGCGGAAGTTGGACCACCACAGCGGTGTCGAGCCGTAGTACACCACCATGTTCCCGGAGTTCTGGATGGCGAGGTGGGCACCCGGGTGGTAGTGCGTCTGGCTGTTCCATACGGCGCGCATGGCGGCGTCGTAGACCACCAGGTTGCCGTCGGCCTGCATGTAGAGCTGGTTGCCGACGCCGTAGCTGCCGCGGGCGGTCCAGATCGCCGCGCCGTCGTGGTAGAGCACGGCGTGGCCGTCGCCCTGCATGGCGAGCATGGTCCGGCCGTCCGGCGAGTACCAGGCCTGGCCCCGCGCCAGCATGCTGGTGCCCTGGATGATCGTTTCGTCGGCGGCCCGGGCGACCACGGAGGTGGCCGCAGGGGCGGTGGCGGCCGGCGCGGCGGCAGCGGGCCCCGACAGCAGCCCGGCGGCCGCGAGGACCGTGCCGAGGGCTACGGCGGTGTGCAAGGCGAGCGGATGGCGCGGAAGTCGCATGACGGGTCTGCTCCTCGGTTGTGGCGCACGGGTCTGATGACGGGCCGGTGCGGTGGGACGATGCGGTGGGTGGTGCGTCCGCACGTCCCCGGCGTCGCGGCCGGCCCCAGTGTCAGCCCCTTTCCGCATGGCATCCAACACCCTTCGATCTCCATCGAATTCGGACATCGGACGGAGCCGGGCAGCGTCTCCCGGCCAGTTCAGCCGTCGTCCGCCACGGGTTCGTGCCGGGGCGGATAGCGTGCCGTGGGCTGGTCCTCCTCGTCGCCGTCACCTACGGAGAACAACCGGTGTTGCGTGTGCACTTCACTTCGGAGGACCTCGCCCGGGTCCGCGTCGCCCCGTGCCCCGACCCCCTCGCCGAGACGGTCCTGAGCCTGCCGGCGCTCCAGGCCGGCGGACCGGGGGGCGTCGAACTCGCGGGCTGGAGGGAGCGCACGCGCGGAGGCCTGCGGGCGGTCATGCGGCCGCTGTTCGAACTGGCCCCCGCCGGCCTCGGGGAGTACGTACCGGAGGTCTTCATGCACGCCGCCACCGGCACCCTCGCGGACAGCATCGACCACACCTGGTCACTGCCCCGCCGCCAGTGGACCGCGGACTTCGACGCCGTCGCGCTTCAGCGCCCGCGGGCACCGCGCTGGATCCACGCGCTGCACCACGGCGCCCCGCATTGGGGCGCCGTCGTCCGCGACGCCCTGTCGGCCTACCACGCCGTGGCCGTCGCCCCGTACTGGGCGCAGATCGCGGCGACGGCACACGCCGACCGCACCCGGCGCGCGCTGACCCTGGCCGACGCCGGTGTCGAGGGGCTCCTCGCCGGCCTGCATCCCGAGATCCGCTGGGCCGCGCCGGTCCTCCACGTTCCGTGCGAGGCCGATACGGACCTGCGGCTGGCGGGGCAGGGGCTGCTGCTCGTACCGACCTTCTTCTGGCCGGGGCCCCTGGCCCTGGTCGACAACGCCGATCCGGGCCGGCCGCTGGTACTGCGCTACCCGATCGCCCGGGACCTCCCCGCGTACGGCCGGGTCTGGGCGCCAACCGCCCCGCCCCGCCCGGACGGAGCCCTCGGCGCCCTGCTCGGGAGCACCCGCGCACGGGTGCTGCGGGCCGCCGAGACGCCCGTGAACACGGCGGAGCTGGGGCGGCGCACGGGTACCTCCCCAGCGACCGCGAGCCACCACGCGACGGTGCTGAGAGCGGCCGGCCTCCTGACGACGGCCCGGCACGGGAACGGGGTCCGCCACCTCCTGACACCCCTGGGCCGTGCACTCCTGAGCGACCCATAGGTGGACCTCGGGCTCCGGGTGCGTTCCAGCGCGGCGGTCGACTAGACATCCGAGTGCGCGGGTCCCGTGAAGGCTCATGCCAAGGACAGCCTCGACGGTTCTTAGTGTCCTGCTGACCCGCGGCCGAAGCTGTCCTCGCGTGGCCTCTGCCGCGGTTGCAGAGCGTTGCCGATTCTGGACGGTCGGAAGTCCAGGGCGGAAGGTCTTTCGGAGGAGGTCGGGCACCGGAGGGGTGTGTTCCGAATCCGGTGCTGGTTTGGTCGCGCCCGTCGGCTGCGCAGCCAGAGGCCCAGCTCGGCACGTCGGTTGTCCGAGGCGGCTGGCAGTATCGAATCTGTGAACGGCATACGTACCACCCCACCGCGGCCGTGCGACATCAGCGCGCTTTTCCCTGAACTGGCGCCGCTGGCTCGCACTACGACCCGGCTGCATCCCCGGTCCGGCTCTCCCGCGCCCTACGACAGCTCGGTCGGCGGTCCGTTGCTCTGGCCCGCCTCGCAGCCATGGGCGTACTGCGACAAGTGGCACGAGGGCCCGGCCTCTCCGCTGGTGCCCGTGGCCCAGTTGTACGCGCGCGACGTGCCCGACCTGCGGCCGCCCGGACGGGCCGATCTGCTTCAAGTGCTGTGGTGCCCCTCCGAGCATCCGCCGTTCCTCAAACCCCGGACCGAGCTGGTCTGGCGGACCGCCGCCGACGTCGGCAGCGTCCTCGTCTCCCCGCCCACCCCGACCGACGTCCAGGACGGCTACCTGCCGAAGCCGTGTGTGCTGTCCCCGGAGCAGGTCACCGAGTACCCCAACTTCCTGGAGCTGAGCGAACAACTACGAGACAAGGTCAACGACTGGAGCACCTGGCGGTCGGCCGGCATCGTGATGGACGATGACTACGAGGAGCCGCAGGAGTACTACTCCGACGAACTGTCCGAGGCCCCGGGGTGGAAGGTCGGCGGGTGGGCGCCGTGGGGCCTGACCGACCCCGCCGCCCGGTTCTGCATCAACTGCGGAACCGCGATGGCCCCGCTGCTGACCATCGCCTCGGAGGAGTCCCGCGACTACCGCAGGGGCTGGGTTCCGACTGAAGACCAAGGCATCGCCGTGATCGACGATGACCCGGTGCACAACCCGCCCGGCATCCAGGTCTCCAAAGGCAACCATCTGCAGCTCTACTCGTGCACGACGTGCTCCAACCACACCACCCTGATCCAATAGACCTGGGCAGGGGCCGTGTCAGCGGCTGCTGGCAGCATCACCGCTATGAGCGCCATGTTTACCACCCCGCCCCGGCCGTTCGACGTGACCGTACTTTTCCCTGAACTGGCCCCGCTGGCGAGGCCGGCGACCCGGCTGCACCCGCGGCCGGGATCGCCGACCGTGCACGAAAGCTCCGTCGGCGGTCCTCTCCTGTGGCCCGCCGACGAGCCGTGGCCCCACTGCAACGAGCCTCACGACAGCAGGGCATCGCACGCGGCCCACTCCCCGGACGACGTCCGGGCCCTCCGCCGCGATCTCGCCGCAGCGACCGAGCGGCTGCGCCTCGACCCAGGGGCGCCCGAGGTTACCCCCGAGGAGCGGGCGAACTGGGAGCGCGTCAAGGATGGCCGCCCCTGGTTCGACGGCCCGATTCCCCTGCTGCCCGTCGCCCAGCTCTACGCCCGGGACATCCCCTTCCCCCGCCCGGTCGACGCGGACCTGCTCCAAGTCCTCTGGTGCCCCTTCGACCACGAGTTGGCACACCCCAAGACCGCCCTGTTCTGGCGGTCCTCCGCCGCCGTCACCGACGTACTCAACGCAGCGCCCGAGCCGCCGATCGTCCAGGCCGACCGGTACCTCCCGGAGCCGTGCCGTGTTTCACCCGAGCAGGTCACCGACTACCCGCACCCCAGCGAGCTGAGCAAGGAGCTCCGGGACCAGTTGGACGACGAGAACCGCTGGGCTGCGATTGACCCGGCGCAGTACAACGCGTACGCGTACGATCCGGGCGAGCTCTATCTGAACAACCTCTGCACCGCCCCCGGCTGGAAGACCGGCGGGTGGACCCGCTGGAGCCCGACCGACCTCGTCGACCGCGTCTGCCCGGAGTGCGGCACCGAGGCGGTCCCGCTCCTCACCATTGCCTCGTCAGAGTGGGACGGCGGCAGCGCGACCTGGATCGCCGAGGAGGACCAGCCGATCAAGGGTCCACAGCCCCTGGGCGCCCGCGACGGCAACTTCACCTTGATCGATATCGCCGGTGGCAACAACCTGCAGCTCCACGTCTGCCCTTCTTCTCCGTACCATCCCCACTTCGAACTGCTCCAATGACGTGTGCGAGAGCCCTTCGGGCCGGCGCCCGTGCACGACACGGTTCGCCTCCTGCGCGTCATACGGGCGGTTCCGGAACGGCTGTCTCGCGGCAGGCCTCGTCACGGCCTCGGGGTCGCCCGCGTCGGCCAGGCCGTCGGAGGCGGCGGGACATGGCCGGACGCAACCGACGGATCACCCTGCCGGTGACCGACACTTTCCAGTACGAGCTGTCACGGAAGGGCAGTTGTACCGATGGAAGAAGAGGATCGCACCATGGTCGAGCAGGACGATCGATTCGATGTCGTCGTACTCGGAGCCGGGCCCGGGGGGTATGTCGCCGCCGTCCGCGCCGCCCAACTGGGCAAGCGTGTCGCCGTAGTCGAGGAGAGGTACTGGGGAGGTGTCTGCCTGAACGTGGGCTGCATCCCGACCAAGGCCCTGCTGCGCAACGCGGAACTGGCTCACATCTTCACCCATGAGGCGAAGACCTTCGGCATCAAGGTCGAGGGAGAGGTCACCTTCGACTACGGCGAGGCCTTCCGGCGCAGCCGCACGGTCGCCGACGGCCGGGTCAAGGGAGTCCACTACCTGATGAAGAAGAACAAGATCACCGAGGTGGACGGCCGCGGCACCTTCCTCGACCCGCACACCCTCCAGGTCACCGGCTACGACGGCAACACCCGCACCATCGGATTCGACCAGTGCATCATCGCCACCGGCGCGACCCCCAAACTGCTGCCCGGTACCAAGCGCAGCGCGCGCGTGGTCACCTTCGAGGAGCAGATCCTCGCTGATGACCTCCCGCAGTCCATCGTCATCGCCGGGGCGGGTGCCATCGGCATCGAGTTCGCCTACGTACTGCACAACTACGGTGTGAAGGTCACGATCGTCGAGTTCCTTGACCGTGTCGCCCCGCTGGAGGACGCCGAGGTCTCCGCGGAACTCGCCCGCCAGTACCGAAAGCTGGGCATCGAGGTCCTCACCTCCACTCGGGTCGACGCCATCGACGAGTCCGGGCACCAGGTCCGCGTCTCCGTCACCGGGAAGGACGGCACTCCGAAGGTCCTGGAGGCCGACAAGGTCCTCCAGGCGATCGGCTTCGCGCCGAACGTCACCGGGTACGGGCTGGAGCAGACGGGCGTGCGCGTGACCGACCGCGGCGCGATCGAGGTCGACGGCCGCTGCCGCACCTCCGTCCCGCACATCTACGCCATCGGTGACGTGACGGCGAAGCTCATGCTCGCCCACACCGCCGAGGCCATGGGGGTGATCGCGGCCGAGACGATCGCCGATGCCGAGACCATGGAACTCGACTACGCGATGATCCCCCGCGCCACCTACTGCCAGCCGCAGATCGCGAGCTTCGGCTACACCGAGGCCCAGGCCCGTGAGCTCGGCTACGACGTCAAGGTTGCCAAGTTCCCCTTCACCGCGAACGGCAAGTCGCATGGCCTCGGTGACACCACCGGATTCGTGAAGCTGATCAGCGATGCCAAGTACGGCGAGCTGATCGGCGGCCACCTCATCGGCCCCGACGTCACCGAACTGCTCCCCGAACTGACCCTGGCCCAGCAATGGGATCTCACCGTCCACGAGGTAGCCCGCAACGTGCATGCCCACCCGACCCTGGGCGAGGCCGTCAAGGAGGCCGTGCACGGCCTGGCCGGCCACATGATCAACATGTGACCCTCCGCAGCGTGCCGGTACGCCGGACGGCCGCACCGGCACGCTGCGGCCATGGCCGTTGCTCACTGGGAAGAGGAGCGGACGGGAGTCCCGCAACCCCGCGCCTGGCGGCGACTCCAGGGCCTCTGGCCGAATCAGGTCCTGGACGGAGCCGTGGGCGGGGCACAGACTGCGGTGGGCGATCAAGTGGCGCCAGGGCGGACGGCGATGGAGGATTCCCGGTGCTGCGCATTCATTTCACCGCCGAGGACCTGGCCCGGACGCGTGTGGCCGCGACGGTCGGGGCGGCCGCGGAAACGATGTACGGCCTGAGGCTTCTGCGCGACTGCGCCGCCGCGGCCCTGCCCTTCCGCCCCTGGCGGGCGGCGGTCCGCGGGCGGCTGGGTGCGCAGACCCGCCCGTTCACGAGCCTGCTGGCCACGGACGGCCCGGACATCGACCTGACGGTGCTGATGGGCGACACGCCCTCCCTCGAGGAGGGAATCGAGAACCTGCTCCGTGCGTCGCCCGCCAGCCTGCGGACCGAGTTCGAACACATCGCCTTCCACCCCTCGCAGCTGGCCTGGGCCCGGAACCTGGCGGCCGGCGACCTCGAAGCACGCAGGGACTTCGCCGCGGGACTCGCCGCCTGCAACGAGGCGATCGTCGCTCCCTTCTGGAACGGGGCGAGAACCCATGTGCAGGGCGTACGGGCGTCCTTCGCGCGGACGCTGCTCGACGGCGGGATCCAACGCCTGCTGGAGGGGATGTGCCTGCCGCTGGTGCGGTGGCGGGCGCCCGTACTGGAGGTGCGCTACCACCGGCACGTCGACGTCCACCTCGCAGGGCGCGGCCTCGTCATCGCGCCGACCGTCTTCCTGTGGCGGGACCCGGCACTGTTGTGGGACCCGCAGGACGGCACCGCGGCGCCCACGCTCTCCCTTCCCACCATCGGTGACGCACAGACGGGCGCCGCGTTGTGGGGTACGGAGCGGGCCGCGGACCCGTCACTGGGCGCTTTGCTGGGGCGCACGCGTGCCGCGGCACTGAAAGTGGCCACCGAAGGGTGCACCACCACCGAGCTGGCGCGACGCCTGAACGTGTCGATCGCAGCGGCGAGCGAGCACGCGACGGTGCTGCGCAACGCCCGTCTGATCACCACGAGCCGGCGCGGCAGATCCGTGGTGCACACCGTCACGCCGCTGGGCGCCCAACTCCTGGGAGGCCACGGACCGAGCACGGGCGCTCCGGGGCCGAACCGGCCGTAAGAGGAGCGGCGGGTGGTTCTGGCGGTGCGTCGGGGGTTTGGCCGGGCGGCGCGGTGGAAGAGTCGACTGCGAAGTGGGCGACCGGCGGTTCCTCTCCGGCCGGGGGAGTGCTGCCCTTGCCACCGCGACTCGAACGGGAGCCCCCTCGATGCGTATCTACGCCCAGACACCAGCGCGTCGGAACCGCCAGCTGTGCGCGGATCTGCTCGCGGTGCTCCTGATGGCCGCGGCAGTGACGTTCGCCCTCGCCGTCCGCAGAACGATCATGCTACTGGCCGAGCCCGGGCGGAAGGTCGAAAGCTCGGGCGACAGCCTGGCCGCCGAACTCGGCAACGCCGGCAACGCGGCTTCGAAGGTGCCGCTCGTCGGCGACCTGCTGAAGACACCCCTGCAGTCCGCGGCCGACGCGAGCACCGGGTTCGCCGATGCCGGACAGTCGCTCCAGGACACGGTGAGTCAGGTGGCCACCCTCACCACCACGACGCTCATCGTGGTCCCGGTCGCCCTCGTCCTCCTGCTGTGGCTCCCCGCGCGTCTGCGCTGGATCCGGCGGAGCACCGCCGTGCGCCGCCTGCACGAGGCCCCAGGAGGCGCCGACCTGCTGGCGCTGCGTGCCCTGACGGGTCCGCTGGGCGACCTCGCCGCGCTGTCCGCTCCTCAGGGAGGGCTCGCCGATGCCTGGCGCCGCGGGGACGAGTCCGTCATCGCCGAACTCGCCGAGGTCGCCCTGAACCGTGCCGGCCTACGGGTCTGACCCGCGGCGCGCGGCAACGGCTTGTTCTCGCGTGTGTTTCCCCGCGTCGAGCTGCTGTAGTGGAGTAAAGGAATCCAGTTCCAAGCAAAGGCGGATCCCGTGATGTCTCTGCGGCGCTCCTTCCTCACCCTCACCGCTGCGACTGGCTTGGTCATGTCCGCTGCGCTCACCGTGCCGGCAGCAGCGGCAACCGCTGCCGAGACGCCTTGGCGCAACTGCGAGGTGGGCGAGTTCTGCGTGTACGAGCACGACAACGGATACGGCGGCGCGGCGTACTTCCGCAACGGCACGGACAACCTCGGCGACTACGGCCTGAACGACAAGGTCTCCTCGGTGTGGAACAGGACGGGCAGGACGGTCTGCACGTACCTGGACGCCTACAAGCAAGGCTCCACGTGGCCGGTGGGCAACTGGAAGGGCAACACCTCCCAGTACCACCGGAACGACAACATCAGCTCCCTGTGGGTAACCCCCTGCTGATCACCGGGCCCGCTGCCGGACCCGGGGGATGATCCCGGGTCCGGCAGCGGCACGCTTCCACGCCGGTGTGTGGCTCAGGCGAGGTGGAGCATGGTCTTCCAGCTGGTGCCGCCCATCATGTCGACGCCGTCCGTGATTCCGCCCTTGCCGTCGCCCTTGTAGAGGTGGAGGCTGCCGTCGGTCCAGATGGCCATCAGGTCGGCGATGCCGTCACCGCTGAAGTCCCCGGCGGTCATGTGCCGGATCGTGCCCCAGGTGTTGCCGCCGAGCGGGACCGTGACACCGTCGCCGATCTGGCCGGTGCCGTCACCGGGGTAGAAGTGCAGGGTGCCGTCGTTCCAGACGGACATGAGGTCGGCGATGCCGTCACCGTTGAAGTCGCCGCCGGGCAGCAGCTTCACGGTGCCCCAGGTGTTGCCGCCGGTGTTCACCTTGGTCTCGGAGGCGAGCTGGCCGTCGCCCTTGCCCTTGTACAGGTGCAGGGTGCCGTCGCCCCAGCCGGCCATGAGGTCGGCGATGCCGTCACCGGTGAAGTCGCCGGCGGTGAACTGCTTGATGGGTCCCCAGCTGCTGGCGCCCTCGGTGACGGTGACTCCGTCGGTCACCTTGCCCTTCCCGTCGCCCTTGTACAGGTGCAGGGTGCCGTCGTTCCAGACCGACATGAGGTCGGAGATGCCGTCGCCGTTGAAGTCGCCGGCTGCGAGCTGCTTGGAGGTGCTCCAGGTGGCGCCGCCGAGCTGCGCGACGCTGGTGCCGGCCAGGCCCTTGGTCTTGTCGCCGGGGTAGAGGTGGAGGTTGCCGTCACCCCAGATCGCCGCGAGGTCGGCAATCCCGTCGTTGGTCATGTCGCCGGGGGCGTGGAAAGCGGTCTTGCGGATCCAGTCCTGGAGACCGTCCGCGCGGGAGGCGATGGCGCCGGTACGGGTCTCCGTGGCGGGGGTGCCCAGGCAGCCGCCCTGCCAGGACCGGTTGTTGATGCCGGCCAGTTCGCCGTTGCCGTTGACCAGGGGGCCGCCGGCGTCGCCCCGGCAGATGGAGTCGGTGCCCTTGCCCGTGAGGGTCAGCGTCGTGGCGTCCGAAGAGGCGACGCCGAACGCGGCGGTGTGGACCTTCGCCTGCACCCACGCGGTCTTGGTACGGCCGAAGCCGGCCGCCGTGACCGCCGCGTTCACGGCCGGCTGCGCAGCGGCGACCTTGACGGGGGCGATGCCGGCGACGGGCTTGGACAGCCGGGCCAGGACGATGTCACGGTCGCTGCGCGGCACCAGCTTGACCACGTCGAGCGTGGTCGTGCCGATCTTGGCGGTGGTCTTCAGGGCCGGCTTCCCCGCCACGACCGCTGCGCCGGGGGTCTTCGCGAAGCAGCTCGTCGCGGTCAGGACCCAGTTCGCGTGGACCAGGACGGCGGAGCAGGCGCGACTGTTGGCCTCGTCGCCGATGGTGAGCTTGGCGGTGTAGGCGTACTGCCCAGCGGCAGCGGGGGTTCCGACGGCTGCCAGGGCGCCGCCGGCGGGCGCGAGCGCACAGGCGCCTGCGAGGGTCAGGGCCGCGGCCGTCCAGGTGGTGCGCCGAGGTATGTGGAACATGGGTCTTCCTGGTCTTCAGTGAGCTTCGAGGGGATGTGGGCGGCGGGCGCCATGGGCCGACGTGCCGCGGATGGCCGCAGGGGCGGCCGGCCGTGCGACGGGGCTCAGCTGGTGACGCGGAGCTCGACGAGGACCGAGGGGGTGCCGGAGTCGCCGGCTTCACCGAACGGCTTGTAGTCGTTGGCGGGTGCGTCGACGACCGTCTCCTGGCCGCCGGCAGTGATCTTGGCCTGGACGGGGTGGGCCTCGGTCCAGATGCCGAACGCGTCGGGGAGCTCGAGGGTGAGCCAGCCCTTGTTGCCGATGACGTCGAAGCAGAAGTTCTTCTGGGCGATGCGGGACTTGACCGTGATGTCGGGGGTCCCGGCGGCGCAGTCGACGAAGACGATGTTGCCGTCGCCGCGCTTGAGGGTGATCTTCTGGTCGGCCAGGATGCGGGCCGCGTCCGGGTAGGAGAAGTCCTCGAGGGCGATCGGCATGTCGGCTGCCGTAACGGCCGCGGGGGCCTGGGGGCCGGCATGTGCGACGCCGAGGCTCGCGATCCCGGCGACGGCCGCCGCCGCGCCGACGAGACCGGTGAGGAGTGCCTTGCGGGCACGGGATATCGCCACGATTTTCCTTAGTACATGGAGGCAGGAGGGTTGCGCTACCCCCCGGTAAGTTCGCGTAAGTAAAGCACATGTAAGATCTCCGCAGATCCCCAAGGCCTGGCCAGACCTGCCTCTTTGGGGTCATCCTGCTGACCAAAATCGGTCAGATAGGGACTTTTCCTGCAGTCATCTCAGAGTGCTCCCTCGCCATGTGGGTCGGAGCGCGTCTTTACATGTCCACGCAAAAGCGAAGGCATATCCAACGAGGGGGAGCGCCGTATGCGACGGCGAACATCTATATCCGGGGCCATGGGCTCCGTCACACCGCCCGGAAGGGTGAGAAGGACGCTCGGCCGCATCTCCGGCGTGACCCTTCCCCTGGCGCTGACCGCAGGTCTCCTCGGAGCGTGGCCGGCAGCCGCCGACGACGACGGCTTCGAAGCGGATCCGCCCCCTGCCTCCGGCCGCAGACTGGCCGTCGAGTACTGGCAGTCCGGTGGCCCGGGCATCAAGGTGGCAGCCGAGCGCGCCCTCACGGGGACCGACGAGGACATCACGAGGTTCCTCGTCGAGGCACCGGAGATCCAGTACGACGACGACTACGTCTATGCCAGCCGGATGTTCAACACGGGTGGCCCCGACGTGCGGGCCGCCACCAAACAGGCGCTGCGCGGTACCCGCAGTGATCTGAACATGTTCTTGATCAACGGCTGGCAGGAGCCGTTGGCACACGACCGCGAGGTCGAGGCCTCCACGGTCATCAACTTCGGCGGACCGAGCGTCAAGGAGGCGGGCAAGACCGCGCTCAAGGCGGGTCCGGACGCGGTCGCGAAGTTCCTGGACAAGGGCCAGTACGACGCCCGGGAGGTCGACAACGAGGTCGAGGTCTCGAAGCTGATCAATTCCGGCGGCCCGAACATGAAGCTCGCGGGCAAGAACGCCCTGCGGGGTTCGGCCGACGACATCGCCGAGTTCCTGGACGTGGGCCAGTACGTCGCCCGCAACCGTGACCAGGAGCACGCCACCGTTGCCCAGCTGGTGGAGCAGGCCAAGGAGGCCGGCACCCAGACGGAAGCCGCGACGAAGAAGGCCGAGGCGGCCTCCGCCAAGGCCGTCGCGGCCGCCGAGCACGCCAAGGCAGCAGCGGCGAAGGCCGCCCAGGAGATGGCCGAGGCGGGTAAGGACGCCAAGCGCGCTGCCTACAAGTCCCAGCAGGCGGCGGAGTCGGCGCGACAGGCCGCAGCCGCGTCCCAGCAGGCGATCAGTGCTGCCAACGCGGCGAACCGCGCCGCGCGTGCCGCCGCACTCGCCGCGTCGCAGACCGCGAACGCCGCCGCAGCAGCAGCCGGCGCCGCCAACGACGCCTACAACGCGGCCATCGCGGCAGCCAACGACGCCACCAAGGCCGATGCGGCCAGGCAGGCCGCCGTCATCGCGCGCAACGTGACGGTCCTGACGCGCGCCTCGGCCGACGCCGCCAACGTGGCGGGCATCGCCTCGCTGGCCGCAGGTCTCGCGGGCGACGCCGCCCGCGACGCGGGCAACCACGCGAACGACGCCGCCTCCTCCGCCGAGGAGGCCAACCGTCAGGCCGAGGCCGCCGGCGTCTACTCGGCCGAGACCCGGGCGGCCGCCGCCGAGGCCCGCCGCTACGCCGCCGCCGCGAACCGCGCCGCCAACAACGCTGCCGGCCTCGCACGCCGTGCGGCCCAGCAGGCCTTCGACGCCCGCGACGCGGCACGTTCCGCCGCGAACCACGCCGAGAAGGCGGCCGCTGCCGCCGAACTCGCGGCGAAGTACGCGGGTGAGGCCTCGCAGGCCGCCGCGGACTCCCGCAAGTGGGCGGCCGAGGCGAAGCTCGCTTCCGATCAGGTGACCAAGGCCGTCAACACGGCCAAGACGGTCCACCAGGTCGCTCTCGACGTGGAGAAGGAAGAGCTGACCGCGCGCGGCGAGGCCGCTCTGGAGCGCGCCCGCTCGGAGAAGGAGCAGACCCAAGGTCTGATCTCCGCCAGCGCGACCGTCGCCCGCGACGCGCGTGCGCTGGACGTCACCGCCCAGGCCCTGGCCGCCGAGGCGGCCAAGCCGGGCGTGGACGTCGCGGCCACCGCAGCCAAGGGCCGCAAGCTCGCCCTGGACGCCCTCAACCTGCGCGGCGCCTGGAACCAGCAGGCCGCCGCCACCGTCCTCGGCGGTACGGACGCCGAGGTCCTGGACTACCTCCGGACCGGCTGGCAGAAGGTCGGCCTGCAGGAGAAGCGCGACCGGGTCCTGCAGCTGAGCGTCACCAGCCCGTACGCGTCCGTCCGTGCGGGTGCCGTCAATGCCCTCAAGGGCACTCCGGAGCAGATCTCCGACTTCCTCACCACCGGTCAGTACGCGGTGGGCGCGGACGACCTCGCGGTCGCCGTCTCCAAGGTGAACAACGACGGCGGCGAGAGCGTGAAGAAGGACGCCAAGGCCGCCCTGGCGGACGGCTCCGGCAAGGCGTTGGCCACCTTCCTCGAAGTGGGCCAGTACTCCGCCCGCCTCAGCGACGAGGAGGTCGTAGTTTCTGCCCTCGTCAACAAGAAGGACGCGGCGGACGGCACCGAGACCAATGCCGAGCTGCGCAACGCCGCCAAGGCGGCCCTGGCCGGCACCCCGCAGAAGCTGCACGAGTTCGTCGTCTCGGGTCAGTACGCGGCCGCACGCAAGGACGATCTGACCGATCACCATCGGGCGCAGATCGGCCGGATGCTCGCCGAGGGCGAGATCATCGCCGCCAACGCCCAGGCCAGTCGCTGGCGCGCCGCCGAGGCTGCCGAACGGGCCAACAAGGCCGAGGCCACGGCGAACGAGGCCATGGCCGAGGCGAAGAAGTCGGCCGACCTCGCCAAGGTGCATGCCGCCTCCGCGAAGAAGTCCGCTGACGCCGCCACCAAGAGCGCCGACCAGGCCAAAGCATCGGCCACCACGGCCCGCAACGCGGCGAACAACGCCAACCGCGATGCCGAAGCCGCCGAAGCCTCTGCGGTCCAGGCCGAGTTCTCCGCCGGCTACGCCCGCGAATCCGCCCGCCAGGCCGACGCCTCGGCCGCACGTGCCCGGGAGTCGGCCACCGCGGCCGGGAAGAGCAAGGAGGAGGCCGAGACCGCCGCCACCCAGGCCTGGACCAGTGTCCAGCAGAAGCGCGAGGCGGAGATCGCCGAAGCCAAGCGCATCGCCGACGAGCAGCAGAAGCAGCAGGCCGAGGCGGAGAAGAACAGCAAGAAGCCCTGCATCATCCCGTACAACCGGGACCACCTTCCGCCGTGCGCGATGAACCGTGACACGTACGACATCGTCATCGGCAAGCCCGACCTCGAACTGGCCAAGATCATCGGCAAGGGCATCTGGGAGGTCACCGGCGCCGCCGACATCGAGAAGTGCATCAAGGAACCCACCTGGGGCGGATGCATCATGGCCGGCGCCGGCGTCCTGCCCGTCGGAAAGATCAAGCTCGCCGGCAAGGTCTGGGACGGCGTGGAGACCCTGGCCAAGCGCTCGCGACTGGGTGACCTGCCGCCGTGCGTGAAGCCGACGCCCAAGCACAGCTTCCGCGCGGGCACCCTCGTACTCATGGGTGATCGGACCACCCGTCCGATCGAGCAGCTCGTCGCAGGCGACGAGGTGCTGGCCACCGACCCCATTACCGGGGTCACCGGCCCGCGCCGTGTCGAGGCCACGATCCACACTCCGGACGACCGCGCGTTCACCGACGTCATGCTCGACCAGGGCGACGGCGGCGGTTCGCTCACAGCGACCGACCACCACCCCTTCTGGTCCGAGAACGCCAAGACGTGGAAGAACGCCGCCGAGCTCACCGAGCAGGACACCCTCCGGACCCCGGACGGCACCGTCGCACGGATCGGTGGCGTCCGTCACTGGACCGGGCTCGCCCCGGCCTATGACCTCACGGTCAATGACCTGCACAGCTACTACGTGCTGGCCGGCGAGACCCCCGTTCTCGTCCACAACACCACTCCGGCTGCGAACTGCCCGATCTCGATCATGGGTCCGACCCGTCCGGGGGGCGTGGGCGCCGACTGGTCGGCGAAGACCGCCGACACCGGCAAGGGCCTGCGGTGGATCGAGCCGCCGGACAAGAACGGCAAGTCGCGGGAGATCCGCATCATGAACCCGACGTCCAGGTACGCGAACGGTTACGTCCGCTTTTACAATAAGGGTGGCCAGCCGATCACCCTCAAGAACCAGACCGGCAAGAACCCGGAAACCCACTTCGAGTTGAACCCGGACGGCACCTACACCCTTCCTGACGGATGGTAGGCATGGATCTCGCTCTCCAGACTCACCGCGTCGACCGCGTGAGCTTCGACTACGCCCTGGTGCTGCACACCGACCAGGGAGCCGAGCTGCGCATCCAAACGCCCGGTACGGTCATGGAACCCGACGGGACCCGGACCGCGTTCGACCCCGAGCGACCGGGTGACAGTGCCCTCGTGCTGCTTCGGCTGCTCCATGCCACGATCTCGGGCGCGGAACGCACGGACGGCGGCACGCTCCTCGTCACTCTCGACAACGGGCTGGAACTCGATGTTCCGCCGCATGACGACTACGAGGCGTGGGAGCTGTCCTTCACCGACGGCCGCAAGGTCGTGTGCATGCCGGGCGGTGAGTCGGCGACATGGGGTCCGGCGTGACCGCCACGGACGACGCGTCCGCCGCATGAACCAGGGAGCCCCTGCCGGAACGTCTCCGGCAGGGGCTCCCACGCGTCCGCCGTGTGGCACTCGGGCGGCGGTGTGTTCCGCTGCCCGAACCCGTCAGCGACGGTCCGGGTGTGAGCTGCGCTCGTGTGGGCAGGCGCAGGGCGGGTCCGGGGGATCCGCCGCCGGGCCGGCACGTGACGAGCCGAGGAGGGGCCATGCCTCGTGGTTCCAGTCCCAAGCGAGAGCGGCAGTACGAGCACATCAAGGAGAGCGCCGAGCAGCGGGGTGAGAGCACGAAGCGGGCGAAGGAGATCGCGGCCCGCACGGTGAACAAGGAACGCGCGCGGGCCGGCGAGTCGAAGACCGCCAGCCGGTCCTCGCTCCAGGACATGTCCTCCTCGAAGCGGGGCGGGCAGCGCTCGCACAGCGGCGCGCAGGGCCCCACGAAGGCGCAGCTCTACAACGAGGCGAAGCAGCGGAACATCGAGGGCCGTTCCACGATGGACAAGGCCGAACTCAAGCGCGCCCTGGGGCACTGAAGCCGAGGACCGAGCCGGCGGCGGACCGGGTTCACGAGGACGGCACCGCGGCGAAGGGGCTGTCGGCCAGTTCGGCCAGCAGATGGGCGGGGTCCCGGTAGGCGGCAGCGGCTCCCGCTTCCTCCAGGTCGCCGCGCGGAATGCCGCCGCACAGCAGCCCGACCCCGGCCACGCCCGCCCGTACCGCGGCCTTCATGTCCCACACGGTGTCACCCACGAAGACGGCGCGCTCGGGCGGCGCCCCCACCAGTGCGAGGGCGTGGTGCAGGGGGTCGGGGGCCGGCTTGCCCTCCTCGACGTCGTCGGAGGTCGCCGTGTCGGCGATGGCGTCATCGGCGTCGACGGCCCGGCGCAGCGCGCTCAGCTCCCGGTCCTTCGCGGAGGTGACCAGCACGACCTTCCAGCCCGCCCCTGCCAGGGTCCGCAGGAGGCCGGCCGCGCAGTCCAGGGCGGGAAGCCGGTCGAAGTACGTGGCGTACAGGGTGTCGTGGGCGGCGCTCATCAGGTCGTCCTCGCCGCGGTCCCGGTCGCCTTCCAGAAGGCGATCGAGGAGGTCCTCGCCCGGCAGGCCGACGGCGCGGTGGACGGCGTGCATCGGTACGGGATGCCCGTGCTGGCGCAGGGCCTCCCACCAGGAGACGACGTGGAGGTGGTTGGTGTCCACGAGGGTGCCGTCGACGTCGAAGAGGGCGGCGCGGTTGCGGCTCATGGCGGCGGTCTCCTCACAGGTCGCGGAGCTTTCGTCCTGCGGCCCCCCATGCAGTGCAGTGGGGTGCAGCAGTGCCGGGCTGCTTGCTACGGCGCCTTCCCGGTCCGCCCCGCTTCATTCCGGAGCTCGGGCCGGTCAGCGTTCCTCGCCGTGCTCCGGTGTCTCCCAGGACTGCGCGCGGCGGCGCGCCGCGGCGTTCTGGTCGGCCGGCCGTGCCGGGGCCTGCCGACGTGCGCTGCGCCGGCTGCCGTACCAGAAGGCGGCGAGCAGGAGGGCGACCAGCACCACACCGGCGAGGATCAGGAGCAGGGAGGACCGGCCTTCGGCCGCGAGTGTCTCGATGGCGAACATGGTGGGCGCCTACCCCCGATCGGCCGGAACACCGGCATGCCCCGGACACCGGTCGGCTCGACGGGCAGGCAGGACCGGCAGGGGCGGGCCGCCCTAGACTGGGAAGTCACAGAGGGGGCAGGAGCCGTGTACACGCATCCTCAGGAGGGAGACTCCGTGGTCCCGCCCGTGCTCGTCCTGGACAGGCCCGTGCCTCGCACCGGCCGGCCCACGACGACAGCCCGGGGTGCCACCGACGACTTCCTCCAGCACGCCGCCAAGATCCGTGCGCCCGCCCGCCCCGAGTACGCCGACGCGGTCCTCCTGATCGTCACCGAGCTCGTCGCCAACGCGATCCGCCACACCGACGGACCCGCCTCGCTCCACTTGGAGCTCCACGACGACCACATCGACATCCGCGTCAGCGATACCAGCCCCGCGCCCGCAGAGCCCCGCCCGCCCCGGACCGACGGCAGCGGCGGTTACGGATGGCACCTCATCAAGCGCCTCACCACCCACACCCACGCCGAACCAGCCCCGGGCGGCGGTAAGACCATCTGCGCCCGCGCCCCCTGGTAGGCCCCCGCCCCGCGGTTGCGCGTACGCGGCAGGGGTAGGCGCTCCCTACCGATCAGCCTGGTCGGGCGGGCTCCTCCGTTCCCCCCCCCGGGGGCAGCTCGCGCGACTGTACGCGGCACAGGTCGCGTGCTTGACGGCCGCACGGCGTTCGACGACGGGTGCGGTGCGGCGGCGAAGGGCTCCCATGAACGGCGGGTGCGCCATGAGCCTGAACGACTTCGACGTCGGTGTCACCGAGCAGCCGGAGCGGGCCGTCGTCTCCGTGAGCGGAGATCTCGACTACGCGACCTGTTCGCAGCTGGTCGGCGTCCTGGACGCGCTCGTACTGCGCGGACGGATCCTGGTCCTCGACCTCGCCCACGTGACGTTCATGGGCACCTGCGCCCTCCACGTCCTGCTCGCCCTGCGTGCCCGCGCCATCGACCAGGAGTGGACCCTCGAACTGGCCGGCACCCCCGACCAGGCGCAATATGTCCTGGACCTCACCGCGACGCGCCACCTGTTCACCCTCGTACCTGCCGTCGGACTGGCGTCCTCGCCCTGAACAGCCCGGGGCGGACCGCCTCCGGGGTCCGGGCCGGCCGTGGACACGTGCGTTCGGGAATTCTGGTTCCGGTCTGGTGAAACCGGAATTGCGGATCCTATAATTTCGCCATGGAGCCGACAGAGCCTCGGAGCAGCTGGACGTTCGTCACGAACCACGCCCGGATCCTCGCCATGATCCTCGCGGATCCGGAGATCCGGCTGCGGGACATGGCCCAGAGCTGTCGGCTCACCGAACGCGCGGCGCAGGCCATCGTCACCGACCTGGAGAGCGCCGGGTACCTGACCCGAGGACGCAACGGCCGCCGCAACCACTACGAAGTCACCCCAGGGACCCTCTTTCGCCATCCGGCCGAGGGACACCACAAGGTCGCCGACCTCCTGCAGCTCCTGGTCGACCTCGAGCCCCGGGCCGGGTCGGCCGGGCCGTTTCCCGCCGATGGTGACCACCGTGCGCGCGATCCGCGCGGCTGACCGCGAACCGCAGACAGGGCCCCACCGGGACCCCACCAGGCCCTCTTCCCCATGCATCGGGGCGGTGAAGGGAGCAAGGCTGTGACCTCTCGTCCCGAAAGCTTCGACATGGTCGTCGAAGCGGGATCCAGGCGAACCCGCGTCGGCGTGAGCGGCGAGATCTCCATGGACGACGCCGCCGACGTGGGCGCGGAACTCACGGCGGCGCTGCATGCCAGCCTCGGCGGGCTCGACATCGACCTGTCTGCCGTCACCTTCTGCGACAGCTCGGGCCTGCACGTCCTGCTGGACCTGAACGAGCTGGCCCGCGGTGCGGGAAAATCCCTCGTCCTCACCGCGCTCAGCCGGCCGGTCGCGCGTCTGCTGCACCTCACCGGGACCCTGGGCGTGCTGACCGCCTCCGGTCGGGCGCCCGCGCCGGACGGTCCGTACGACTTCGAGATCAGCACGAGGCGCTACGGGCCCACGGTGCACCTCACCCTCGCCGGCGAGCTCGACATGGACACCAAGCCCGCCCTCGACGGGGTGCAGGCGGCTCTCGAAGGCGTCGACGTGGTGGCCTGCGACATGGGGCGGCTGACCTTCCTCGACGTCGTGGGCCTGCACGGCCTGCTCGACTGCGCGCGCCGCCTGGACGAGAGGGGCATCGCCTTCTTGACCTACGACTGGCAGACCCAGCCGCACCGCCTCCTGGAGCTGATGGAGGAGGCGTTCCCGTCGGCCGGCCGGGGCAGCCCCGCCTGGATGCTGCGCTGCCTCCGGGACTTCGCCGCAGCCCGCACCTCGACCGGAGCCGAAGGCTGACGACCGCGCCGCGCGCCCCGTGGTCGGGAGCACGGGGCGCCGCCACGGGTCAACGGGGGAGGGGCGCGACGCGGACGGCGAGGAGGACGGTGTCGTCCTCGGGGCGGGCGGGGGCCACGGTGCCGGCGAGTTGGCGCAGTACGTCGTCCAGGTCCAGGTGGCTGTCCGTGCTCGCCGCGGCCAGTCGGCGGGCGGCTTCGTCGGTGGTCGCGTCGAGATCCTGCCCCCGGTGCTCGACGAGACCGTCGGTGTACAGGAGCAAGGTGCTGCCCGGGGTCAGGAGCCGGGTGTGCGTGGTTCGGGGCGTCGCCGGAAGGGCGGGGTGCAGGAGGACGTCGTGGGCGTCGAGGCGTTCGGCGGCCCCGGTGGCCCCGGCGGCTCCGGTGGCCTCGGGGCGGGTGAGGAGCGGGGGCGGATGGCCGGCGTTGGTCCAGGAGAGCTGCCAGTGGCCTCCGGGGCGCGGGGCGAGGTGGGCGTGGACGAGGGTCCCGCCGGCCGGGAGGTCCAGCGTCTGACACGCCTGGACGAGTGCTTCGACGGCCAGGTGCGGGGGACGGCCCGGGTGGTCGATGTCGGCTTGCCGGAGCATGCTGCGGACCTGCCCCATCAGCGCGGCGGCGTGCATGTCGTGGCCGGTGATGTCCCCGACCGTCACGGCCCACGCGCCGTCGGGCCCGGGCAGCGGGTAGAGGTCGTACCAGTCGCCCCCGACCATGTCCTGGTGCGCGGCCGGTCTGTACAGGGCCGCCGTTTCCAGCCCGGGGACCGGTACGAGATCGGTGAGCATGGCCTGCTGGAGTCGCAGGGCGATGGAGACGCGCTCGTCCAGGTACAGCGCACGCCCCACGGCGCGTGCGGTGTAGTCGGCCAGAATCGCCAGCACCGCCCGCTCGGGCGGATCGACCACGTGCGGGGTGTCCCAGCCGAGCGCCAGCACCCCGGTCGCCTCCTGTGCCCCGGGCAGCGGTACGCACACCAGCGTCTGCAGCCCCAGTTCGTCGAAGCCCGCCAGGGCCTCGGGCGCGTACCCGCTCGCCATGGCCCGGCGGTCAGCGACCACCACGGTGCGCCGCTCCCGAACGGCCCGGGCCGCGGGCCGGGCCGCGTCGGTCCCGTACGCCTCCGTCGGCGCGGTACGGGGGGCCTCCTGGGGATCGGGCCCCGCCACCTGCCGCAGCAGTCCGTCCTCGCCCATCAGGATCAGCCCCACGTAGGTGGGCTTGAGGTCGCCCCCGGCGAGCTCACTCACCCGCGCCCAGACCTCCTCCAGCCCGCTCGTGTCACCGAGGTCCTCCGCGGCCCGCAGGAGCAGCTGCGCACGGTTCAGCAAGGTCTCCATCCGGTCGGCCTCCGCCTCCGCGAGCGAGGCCGCCTCCTCGGCGGCCTCCCCGGCCCGCTGGGCCTCGCCGGAGCGCATGCGCAGCCGCATCTGGGCGCTGCACGCCGCGCCCAGGTCGCCGAGATCGTGCAGGTCCTCTTCGGTCCACGTGCGCGGCCCGACGTCGGTGGCGGCCAGGACACCGAGCAGTTCTCCTTCGGGGCCGACCAGGGGGACGCCCGCGAACGCCGGGCCACCGTCGGCGTCACCTGCCACGAGCAGGGGCTCGCCGAGCTCCGCCACGCGACGGCACAGCGCCTCGGCGCCGTCGTCCCACGACCCGGCGGGCCAGGCCTCGACCACGGCGGAAGGAACCCCCGCAATCCACACCAGGGCGCTGGGGGCCGCCAGCAGGCGGGTGGCCAGGCGTGCGAACCGGTTCACCGAAGCCCCCTTACACAGCTCCCTGCCACCCGACGGAATCCGGCGACCAGTTTATCGACCCCACCCGGCGCCCCGCCGCCCGGAGCGCCGGGGCGGTCTCCGGCCACCTCGCGGTGGGCGGCTTCGATTGCGGGGCAGACTCGATGGGGAGCAGCGCGGATCGGGAAGGGGCGAGCAGGATGGAGCAGGTCGCGGTCGTGCGGTCCCATTACGTTTCGGCACGGCCGGAGGACACCTGGGAGTTCCTCGGCCAGGCCTACGGCATGGGGGTGCGCGTGCACGGCGTGGTGCCCTCGTCGCCGCTGCGGCACGACCGGATCGCGGCCGGCCCCCTGGCCCTGGACAGCATGGTGGTTCCCGGCGACTGGTCCTTCCAGGTCGACGCCGTGAAGGGCCTGGTCGTCGCCATGCCGACCCGTGGGCTGTGGCGTCTGGACCTCGCCGAACACGATGTCCGCCTCCCGGGATCCGGTACCGCCCTGGTGGCCCCCGGCATCGCCTACCAGGCTCAGATGACGGACGCGGCGCTCGACGTCCTGACCGTCGGCCCGGAGCTCTTCGACGCCTTCCTACGAGACGTCCGCGGGCCCGGCCGGCTCCGGACGGCCTTCACCGGACTCACCCCCACCAATCCCGGTGATGCCCGGCTGTGGACCTCCACGACCCACTACATTCGCACCACCTTGACCACCCCGACCCTCAGCGACCTCGTCACGGGTCAGCTGGCACGCCTTGCCGTGGCCACGGCCCTGCAGGTCTTCCCCAACGAGATCACCCCCGACCCCGTCCCCGCCGACACCACCGACGCGCACAGCGACACCCTGCGTCGCGCCAGGCAGTTCATCGAGGACAACGCGCATCGCGACATCGGTCTCGCCGACATCGCCGCCTCGATCCCCGTGACCCCCCGCGCGGTCCAGTACGCCTTCGCCCAGTACTCCGACACCACACCGCTCGGCCACCTGCGCCGCGTACGCCTGGCCCGCGCGCACGAGGAGCTGCGGGCAGCGGATCCGGGGACGGCGACGGTCACGGCCATCGCGATGCGGTGGGGCTTCGCGCACCAGGGCCGGTTCGCCGCCGCGTACCGCCAGGCCTACGGCATCACCCCGGCGGGCACGCTGCGCAGCTGATCCGAGCGGGGTCAGGGGCCGGAGGTGTCCCGCCGGACGGCGACCGGGCCGTCCCGGTCGGAGGCGGTGCCCAGGTCGGCCAGGGCGGTCCACAGGTGGCGGACGGCGGCTTCGGCGTCGGCGAGTTCCGCGGGCGCGGGCACGACGGTGCCGAAGGTCTGATCCGGGTCGGCGAGCAGGGTGCGCCAGTGCAGGACCGGAGCGAGGGCCTCGGCGGTCTGGGCCAGGAACCAGGCGAGCGGACCGTGCGTGCGGGCCAGACCCATCGCCACCTGTGCCAGCGCTTCGCGAAGGCGCTCCAGGCGCTCGATCACCGGCAGGCCGTCCTGCTCGTCCGGCGGGCCGACGGTCCGGCCGAGGCGCTTCGCGAGGGTGCGGGCCAGCTCGGTCTCGGAGTCGGAGACCTCCCACAGGCCCGCGCCGATCTGCCGTACGACTTCGGCCGCCAGGCTCCCGGCCCGCGCCGTCATCCCGGTCCCGCCCACCCCCACGGGGAGGCTCTGCCCGACGGGAAGGACGGGACTGCCGTGGCCGAGTCCCGCGGTCGGCGTCGGCACCTGGTCCACGAGGGTGAAGACGCCGTCCGTGCCGGTGAGTTCCAGCAGCCGCTTCACCTGCGGGCCGGGCGCCGCGAGCCGGAAGGAGACCCCTGCCGACTCGGCGGCCCTGCGGGCCCGCAGCAGTTCGTTGAGTGCGGAGCAGTCGCAGACATCCAGGCCCGAGCAGTCGACCACCAGGGCTCTCAGGACCGGTGAGAGGACCAGCGCCCGGCGCAGTGCGTCGGCGAGAGCGGGCACGGTGTCGAAGTCGGCCTCGCCGACCAGTGCCACCACACGAACACCGGACGGCGCCGGACGACGGCAGACGCTCAGACCTGCGGTCACGGGCCACCACTTCCTTCCACAGGCCCACGGGAAAAGACCCTCCCCCGACCGTCACGCCCCCGGGGCCGCCCCCACAGCCCCTGCAGCGAAGCAGCACGACAGGAAACGAACCTTGCGGATCAGGATTCGGCAGTGCCCACGGTGCGGCCCGGCGGGTTCTCCGCCGGGGTGCGGCCCAGCGCGCGGATCGCCGGGAGGCAGAGCATCGCGCCGATGCAGGCGATACCGACGACCGAGGAGAAGAGCAGGACCCGGTCCGCGCCGTACGCCCCTGCCGCCGGGCCGGCGAGGGCGCGCCCCACCGGGATGACCATGATCGAGCCGGCCACGTCGTAGGCGGAGACACGGCTCAGTACGGCCAGCGGGACGTGCGACTGCACGCTCGTCGCCCACATGACCCCCCAGAAGGCGAACCCGCAGCCCGCCACCATCCCGGTGAGGGCCGTCACGGTGAAGGACCAGCCGAGGGCGGGTGCGAGCGGGTTGAGGGAGAAGAAGAACATCGCGCACGCGCCCGCGACGAGGGGGCGCCGGGGACGGACCCGCATGCCCAGCAGGCCACCGATGATCGTTCCGGCGCCGT
This sequence comes from Streptomyces sp. NPDC104226, assembly GCF_055584085.1. Lineage (NCBI taxonomy): Bacteria > Bacillati > Actinomycetota > Actinomycetes > Kitasatosporales > Streptomycetaceae > Streptomyces > Streptomyces sp. NPDC104226. The sequence goes on along the minus strand of NZ_JBVJMS010000001.1, from coordinate 863,747 downwards.
CGGCCGAGGCGATCCAGCCGTATCCGCCCGCCCCGTGCTGCTCCGTGAGGAGGACCGCGGTCAGGGGGATGACCGGGCCGAAGACGAACAGGCCGTAGACCGCCCAGAGGGAGATCACTCCCCACAGCCAGGCCCGGGAGCGGAACTCGTGCCATCCGGTCACGAGCCGGTGCCACATCGGGTCGTCTTCGGTGTCGCGGGGGGTGCCGAGCCGGCGCAGCGGGGCCAGCCCCAGTGCGCTGAGCGCGTAGGCGGCCGCGATGACCGCGAACGAGCCCGCCACGTTCCAGTAGGCGACGAGCAGGCCCGCGACGCCGGGGCCGAGCAGGGTGCAGATGGCTTCGGAGATGCGCAGGAGGGCGTTGGCCCGCTGGATGTCCTCGGAGACCCGCGGGACCAGGCTCGCCAGGCCCGGCTGGAACATGGCGGTGGCGGCGCCGCTGAGCGCCAGCAGCGCCATGACGTGCCAGAGCCGGACGCCGGTTGCGACCAGCAGCAGCGCGAGGGCGAGCATGGCGACCATGCGCACGATGTCCGCGCCGACCATCATCACCTGCGGGGTGAACTTGTCGGCCAGTACGCCGCCGAACAGCACGAGCAGCACGATCGGCGCCATCCACGCGGCCAGTGCGTAGCCCACGCCCGCGGCGCCGTAGCCGGCGCCGAGCACGGCGGTCGTCAGCGACACCATCAGCATGCCGTCGGCGAGCAGCGAGGCGCTGCGCGCGGTGAACAGGAGCCGGAAACGGCTCGACTTCCAGGGGCTGGGCGGCATGCTTCCCGGTTCCCGGGACACCGCTACCTCATCCATCGTCATGTCAGATCCGCCGGAGTCCGGCCGGTCCCTTCGGTGAGTATGCGTTGACGGAGCCATGCACTGCTCCGGTCCGCCTCCGTCGGCGGGTGCTGGACGATCACGTACCGGTGGGGGGCCAGTACGCCGGGATGCCCGGGGAGCGCGTCCATCAGTGCGGTGTGTGCTCGAACCGGGGTGAGGACGGCGGACCCCGCGGCGATGTACGCCGTCAGGTTCTTCTCGCCCGTCTGCCCGTGCGTTTCGGCGCAGACGTGCACGGGCAGGCCCCCGAGGGCTTGGCTCAGCAGGGCAGCCACGAGCGGAGGCGACGTCCAGCAGCCGTCCACCCGGTCCCACCGCGGGCCGCGTTCGACCGGCCGGACACCCGTCACCGCGGTGAGCGAGGACAGCGGGACGTCCGCCACGGCGACCGCTTCCAAGAGCCGGACCAGGCCGTGCAGGAGGCCTTCCGCCTCGGTGCGCGGGAACAGCGCGGGGTCGGCCCACAGGGCGAGGTGCAGGTCCGGCCGGGTTGCGTAGACGAAGGTCAGGGCGCGGGTCGGAAGGACTTGTGCGGGTCCCCAGTGCAACTCCGGCTCCACCGCGGCCCCGGTGGTGTCCGCCGCGGTCGGACCGCCGGCCACCGTCCCCGGCAGCGTGCTCACGTCGTTGAAGACGAGGTCACGCGCGAACTGGCTGCCCCGTTCGCGGGTGGCCCTGCCGATCATCTCCCACAGCTCCAGCGCGTCGAACTGGCTGTGCCGGTAGGCGTTGAGGGCTGCCCCCCAGGCCTTCTTCAGGAGCATGTCGAAGGTCGGCACCTGCGTGTCCAGGCAGAGCAGGGCGTCCTGCGACAGGGTGCTGACCGTACGGGCGAGCCGCTGCTGGTAGCGGTTCGACGTCGGGACGGCGACGACGCACGAGGTGTGCCCCGTGCGGTGCGCGACGAGGGCGCACCAGGCGGTCAGCAGCACGGTGGACGGCAGGCCGCCGGTGCGCTCGGCGACCTGGGCCAGGGCCCGGGATCCCCGCCGCGACCGCAGGGACAGGCGCGGCGCGGACACCTCGGTGCCGTCGGCGCCGTCCTCCGCGAACATGGCCTGGGGTCCGCTCCGGATGATCCGTTCCCAGTACCGCAGGGACGCACCGGACCTGCGCAGCCCGGACGGGCTCGTCTCCTCGGCGGCGAGCTCGAGCGGGGTCAGGGACGCGGGGGCGGGGAGCGTACCGCCGGACAGCAGGGCGACCCACTCCTCCCGCAGCACCGCGAGGGCGCCGGCGTCGGTCGCGGCGTGGCTCGCCGCCACGGCCGCGAAGACGGGCGTCCCGGCGTGTGCCACGAGGGTGATGCGCAGCGGGAAGTCCCGGTCCAGCCGGAAGCGTCCGGCGCGCGCCCGCAGGGCCACCGACTCGGCGTACGCGCGGGCGTCCGCGGGGAGTTCCTCGTGGTCGAGGAGGGTGAGCGCGAACGAGCCCCGGGATGCCACGACCTGCTCGCGGGGTGCCTCGCCGCCCGTGTGCGGGAAGGTCGTGCGCAGTGCCTCGTGTCGCAGGACGAGGGTGCGCAGCGCGTCGACGGCCGCGTCCGTCCCGGTCCCCGGAGGCACCGGCCACACGTCGTGGATGTTGATGTGGTCGGGCTCGTCCCGCAGCATGCAGCGGATCATGTTGGCCTGTCCCATGGTGACGGGGCCCTGCGCGGCCACGCCGCCCTCGTACGAGACGGTGAGGGTGCGCGTCCGGGTGACGGCGGGGTACGGGGTGGGGCTCACGCGGTGCACCCCGCAGGTTCCGGGGAGGGCCGGTCCGGCGGGTCGTGCTGCGCCCGTCCGGTGCGGGTCAGCTCCGGCCAGGCGGCGGCCAGGAGGGCGAAGTCCGCCATGTCCCGCCGGGCTTCGTCGAGGAGCTCCTCGCGGCGCGGAGCGAGGCTGTCCGCGACCTCGGTGTACCGGCCGCCCAGTCTGCGGTAGGACCGGTCGAGGGCATCGAGCCTTCCGCTCCCCGTGTTCCTGGCCTCGGCGGCGGCCTCGGCGAGGACGCGGACCACGGCGTCGGGCCGGAGCAGGCCCTGCGCGTCGAGCAGTGCGTCGCCGGCCCGCTGCGCGGTGGCGTACACGGCGTCGAAGTGCGGCCCGGACAGGAGGAACTTCGCGAACCGCAGGTGGTAGGCGAGGAAGCCGGCTCGGCTGCGCCGCTCATCGGTGTGGAAGTTGACGATGTGCCGGTTGTGCAGGACGCCCGGCAGTTTCGCCGCGTGGACCAGGTGGATGAGGAAGTAGTCGCTGCCGATGGTGTCGGTGGCGGGCGGAAGCGGCACGCGGGAGTAGACCGTGCGGTCGAAGGCGATGTTGCACATGTCGACCCGGGTCGGACTGACACGGGTGAGCGTGGTGAGGTCGGCGGCGAACGCCGCGGTCCCGGCGCCCCGGAAGGATTCCGCGATCAGGTTCCTGCGCCAGACCTCCGGGTAGCCCTCGGGAACCGAAAGGCCGACGACCTCCTCGTAGACGGCCGGATCGAGGCGGCGGATGTCCTCGACGTCCACGGACATCTCACCGACGAAGGAGCCGCCGACCAGGGCCACCGGCCGCTGCGCGCACGCCGGGTCGAGCCGGCTGCGGGTCACCAGGGCGGACACCTCGCGGGCGCACCGCCCGAGGGCGGTCAGCTCGTGGTGGAGAGGGAAGACGGGATCGCCGCGCAGGTACTGGTAGCGGCTGTCGGAGTCCCGGCGGTGGACGGACGCGCACCCCAGGGTCTCCGCGATCAGGAAGGCCCGGTTGGTGCAGGCTCCGTAGGAGATCCCCGGTGGCAGCAGCAGACCGAGGACGCGTTCGGGCTCGTCGACGCCGGACCCGGCGATCACCTCGCGCAGGACGGTCCTCTGCTCGGGTTCGTCGAGGTGGTGCACGACTACGCCGGGAGCCGCGGGCAGTGCGGCGACGGCCTCGCGGTGCGCGGCGAGCACGGCGGGCCCGGAGGAATCGAGGACGAGCAGGTGCACCTCGACGCCGAACCTGCGCGCGCCGTCGGCGGCCTCCTCGGAGACGGCCCGGATGGTCGCCGCCGAGGGGCGGTTCGTGGGCAGGGTCAGGCAGATGCGGCGCACGCCGGCTCCCCGCTGTGGTCGGTGCCGCCGTCCGCCCCGGGCGCCGGGTCGTGCCAGGAGGTGAGGCCGAGCAGCCGGCTGCCGAGCGGGTCGAGGACGGCGGTGGGGTAGCGCTTGGACTCGTGCAGTACGGGATCCCCGACCAGGGTCCGGTTCCAGCGCGGGGTCCGCAGGTGCCGCCAGGCGTCGACGCGCGAGCGCCGCAGCCGCTCGTGCTCCTCCAGGGCCGGCATCATCGACAGGTACTGCACCGCCCGCACCTGGTCCCCGGAGGTGTTGCGCGCCACTCCGTGGGCGAGCAGGCCGTTCCAGATCAGCAGGTCGCCGGGGTTCAGGTCGGGGCGTACGACGGGGAACTCGGTCCGGTCGACATCGGGGCGCAGGGGGTCCCGGTCGGCGGGCTGGGCGGTCTTCCACTCCTCGAACCGCCGGAACAGCTCGGGAGCGCACTGGAAGCCGCCCGCCTGCGGCGTCGTCCCGTTGAGCGCGATGATGCCCTGCACCCGTTGGGGCGGGACGCCGAGGGTGGTGTCGATGTCCCAGTGCAGTTCGATGTCGAAGCCCCGGTCGGTGGGCTCGATCAGGGCGCGGTCGCGGTTCTTGACGTTGGGCGGGTTGAGATTGAGCCGGTCCTGGGTGACCCACAGCTCCTCGCAGTCCCAGACGTCCACGAAGGCGTCGTAGACGCGGCGGGCCTGCCGGTTGTCCCAGAGCAACTGGTGGTGGTAGGCCTCCACGAAGCCGTACACGTGCAGCTGCCGGTCGAGTTCGGAGCGCAGCGGCCGGTCCTCGTACCAGGTGTCGGGCCGGTCCGGATCGAGGCCCTGGAACTCCCAGGCGAAGTCGAGGAGACGGTGCGCCGCCTCCGCCGGGACCGCCTGTCTGACGACGACGTAGCCGTACGTCTGCCAGTGTGCGAAGTCCGCCTCGGAGAGCACCCTGAGCGGCCGGGACTTCCGTAGCTCCCGCAAGGTGGTCTGGGCGAGGTAGGACTCGCCGTCCGCGCTGAAGTACGGCAGGTCCGAAGCGGCCCGGTGCAGCCGGGGACGTGGACGGGGGAGGCGGGGAGCGGGCGTCGTCATGTAAGCCCTCCAGAACTGGGGTGGGGGAGGTCGTCCGGTACGTCCTGCTCCCCGGCCGGCGGGCGGGGCGGGATGCCGTTCGGGACGAGGGGCCGGGCCCGGGGCCGGCTCGGATTCCGGTGCGGGGGCAGACCGCGGGGTACGCAGGGTGCGCGGCCCGCAGTGTCTCCAGCAGTCGGGGAGCGCAGCGCCATGAGCAGAATTGGTGTAGACCATGGCTTCTGTCAAGTGCCCGCAAATGAAGCTTGGTTGTACCGGGCGATGCCTTTCGGTCAAGATCGGCATGCCCCTGGCGGGTCGCCGTTTTGGTCTAGACAACCGTCGCGTCAGAGGCTTACTGTCCACATGCGCAGCCCGGCCCCTGATGGGATATCAGTCGGCTTGTCCACCGCTGCTGCGGCCGTATCGGTTCAATGCCGGGCACCGACGCCCACGGCTCACGCCCGTCCGTGTCCCCGCGGTCCCCCGCGCGAGCGCGCACACCACGCGTACGACCTCGCGGCGCATCCCCACCGGTCCTGACGACCGGTCACGGGGCGCCTTCGCCTCGTCGCACACCCCCCAAGGGAGCAGTTTCCATGAGCACATCCGTCTCGGACCCGCAGGGTCTCGGTCTGCACAGTCCAGGGCCCGGCCTGATCACGCTGGACCCGGCCCGCACCGCCCTCCTGCACGGGCTGGACGCCCTGCTCACCGGTCTGGCAGCGGACCTCGGCGCACCCGAGGTCGTCGGGCCGCCCCTGCTGTCCGTCGAAGGCCTCACCCGACTGGACTTCTTCCGCAACTTCCCCCACCTCGGCGTCGGCACCGGGCGCTTCACCCCGGACGCCCTCGACGACCTGGCCGCCGGGGCGGCGCCGGCAGACCTTCCCCTGCGCCCGACGGGCTACCTCCTGCCGTCCGCCACCTGCTACGGACTCCTGCTCTCCCTGGAAGGCGCGGACGTCGGCGAGCAAGGCCTGCGCCTCTCCGCCGCCGGCCGGTGCTTCCGCAACGAGACCCACTACGACGGACTGCGCCGCCTGTGGGGCTTCCACATGCGCGAGGTCCTCTACCTCGGCACCAGAGAGGGCGCGGTCCGGCACCTGGAACAGGGAGCCGAGTTCATCGCGGGAGCCGCCGCCCGCCTCGGCCTGGAGCTCACGAGGGCGGCCGCCGACGACCCCTTCTACGACACGGGCGGCTCCAGGGCCCGGCTCATGGCCCTGGACCCGGTCAAGCACGAGTTCTCCACCCCCGACGGCACCGCCATCGCCTCCGTCAACCGCCACCGCAACTTCTTCGGCGACCGGCTGGACATCCGCGCGGGCTCGGAAGGGCCCGCGCACAGCGCCTGCGTCGCCTTCGGGCTCGAACGCTGGGTGCACGCGATGCTCCTCACCCACGGCACCCCCGAGAAGGCCCTGGAACGGCTCCGCGAGGCCCGCTCCTGAACCGACCCCGCGGCAGCCGCCGCCCTGGCCCCGCCACACGTCCCACGTCCTGCGTACCGGCAACAGGAGCGCCCCTCCCATGAATCGCATCACCGAGTGGCTGTACGAGAAGAACCCCGGCCTCGACGGCCCCATCGACACCGACGAGGACCTCATCGAGGCGCGTCTCATCGACTCGATGGACTTCCTGGAGTTCATCGACCTCCTGGAAGAGCTCTCCGGCAGCGCCATCGACCTCCAGGAAGTCACCATCGACGACTTCCGCACCCTCGACCGCGTGCAGGAACGCTTCCTGAGCAACGTCGGCTGAACGCGTGCGGACGACGGCCGGCCCCCCACCCGGCCCGGAGAACGGAACGAGCCCGCGCGCCGCCCTCGCGGTCGTCGCGACCACCGCGGAGGTACTGGCACACCCGCTGCTGCACGAAGGACTGCTCCACCCCTGGGAGCACGACCGGCTCACCGGCATCAGGACCGCGAGCCGCCGCGACGAGGCGGTGGCGGCGAGACTCCTCCTGCGTCTGTGCACCGCCCGCTACACCGGCCTGCCCCTGGCCGCGTCGGCCCCGGCGCAACGCTGCCCCGGGTGCGGGCGGGCCGGCCACGGGCGCCCGTACCTGCCCGGCCGCCGCGAGGTGGGGCTCAGCCTCAGCCACGCGGACGGCCTGGTGGCGGCAGCCGTGGGCCCCGGCGCCATCGGCATCGACGTCGAGCCCTCGGCACGGCGCCCCGGCCCCGTACGCCAACTGCGGCGTCTGTTCCCCGAGGCCGACCTCCGTGAGGCCGCCGAGGGACCGGACCCGGGGCCCGCGCTGCTGCGCCTGTGGGTCCGCAGGGAGGCATTGCTGAAGGCCGGCCGCAGCGACCTCCCCGTCCACACCTGGTCGGACGCCGAACGCTCGGCCACGGCGGCTGTCGCCGCCACGGCCCACACCGTCCTGTCCGGCCTTCCCTGACCTTCCGCACCGTGGGTCCCCGACGGTGCGGCAGCCCCGGCCGTCCGGCATCCGTCACGACGGCCTCCTGTCACCCCGGGTAGGGGACCAGTCCCGTGCGGTGCGCGAGGACGACGGCCTGGACCCGGTCGCGCAGGCCGAGTTTGGCCAGGATGCGCGAGACGTAGGTCTTGACGGTCTCCGGGGTGATGAAGAGCGCGGCGGCGATCTCGGCGTTCGACAGGCCGTGGGCGACCTGCTGGAGGACTTCCAGTTCGCGTGGGGTGAGTGCTTCGACGACCGTCTCGCGTTCGGCGTTCGCAGGACGGAGGTGTTCGCCGTAGTGCCCGATGAGGTGCCGGGTGACGGCAGGGGCGAGCAGTGCGTCCCCGCGGGCCACGGTTCTTATGCCGCCGACCAGCTCTGCCGGAGGGGCGTCCTTGAGGAGGAATCCGCTGGCGCCGGCCTTGAAGGCGTCGTAGACGTACGCGTCCACGTTGAAGGTGGTCACGACCAGCACCTTCGGGGGCTCCTGGGCTTGCGGGCCGGCGAGTTGCCGGGTGGCCTGGATGCCGTCCAGGAGGGGCATGCGGATGTCCATCACGACCACGTCGGGGCGCAGGCGCAGGGCGAGTTGTACGGCCTCGTGGCCGTTCTCGGCCTCGCCCACGACCTCCATGTCGGGTTGCGCGGAGAAGATGGTGACGTAGCCGGCGCGGACCAGTGCCTGGTCGTCGCAGACCAGTACGCGGATGGGGCTCGGTGCCTCGTTCACGGGGATCACTCCGGCCGGGGCCGGAACGGGATCGAGGCGTGGACCTCGAACCCTCCCTCGGGCCGGGGGCCGGCCAGGAGCCGCCCGTCGAGCAACTCCACCCTCGTACGAAGCCCGTTCAGCCCCCGCCCTCCACCGCCCTGGGCGGGCCTCCGCGCGATCGGCCTTCCGAGGGGGCCGTCGGTGAGGACGGTGATCTCGGTGCGGTCCTCATGGTGTCTGAGAAGAACGTGCGTCGGCTGCCCCGCGGCGTACTTGACGGCATTGGTCAGAGCCTCCTGGACCACCCGGTACGCAGCCAGTTCCGCCTCCGCGTTCTGCGGGAGGGGTTCGCCCTCTTCGCTCAACTCGACGGGCTGCCCCGACCTGCGCGTCTGCTCGACGAGATCTCCGACCCGCCCCAGTGCGGGAGCGCGGCTCGTCCGAGCCGGGTCGGCGGAGGCGCCCTCACCGGTCGCCTCCAGTACGCCGAGCAGCCGGCGCAGGTCGGTCAGGGCCCGCCGGCCGGTGTCGCTCACGTGCGTCAGCGATTCGCCGGCCCGCTCGGGGGCGGAGGTGAGCAGGAACTGGGCGGCGTCGGACTGCACCACCATGGCGGTGACGTGGTGCGTCACCACGTCGTGCAGCTCCCGGGCGATCCGGGCCCGCTCCGCTGCCGTGGCCACCTCGGCGCTCAGCCGCCGCCGTTCCGCCTCCTTCGTCCGGTTCTTGCGCACGGTGCTCCCCAGAAGCCAGAACGCGGCCAGGATCAGGTAGAACGCGAGGTAGTCCAGGACCGCCTGGGGCGATCCGAGGCGGTCCAGGACGACGGCCAGCACGAGGTAACCGGCGCTCATCGCCGCCGCCTGGGCGCTGCGGGAGCGGACCTGGTGGGCCCCCGAGGAGTAGAGGGCCAGGTACAGCCCCAGACTCGCGGGCGTGGTGGAGAAGCCCAGCGTCTGGTGGACGGCGAAGGCCGCGGCGATGACCGCCACGGTGGCCGCGGGCCACCGGCGGCGGGCCGCCAGGGGCAGGCTCTGCGCCAGGACCAGAGCCAGGGCCAGCGCGTTCTGCGGCCGCTGCGGCAGGTCACCGATCTGCCCGCCGATGTGCGACAGGTTCGGCACGAGTGCCAGGAGCGTGAGCGCCAGGGCGAAGACGGCGTCCTTGACGAAGGCGTCGCACTCCTGCCACCAGTCGTACGGTCCCCGCAGCAGCGGAATGCCGCGGGCCGCCTGAGGCGATGTCACGGGTGATTTCTCCAGTCCGGCCGCTCTCAGCGGGCCGCGCGACGACGGGACTTGATACCGCCGCCGCGGTGCGCTCGGCGGAGCATCCAGAGGGCGATGGCCGCGCCGATCAGGACGGGCACGATCGATGCCTCCAGGCCGAAGCCCCCGCCGGTCAGGAAGGCGGGGCCGTGGGCCTCGAGGGTGAACCAGCCTTCGGGGGTGTGGCCGGAGACCGGGATGCCGAGCAGCTGTTCGGCTGCGTTCCAGGTGAAGTGCACACCGGCGACGAACCAGATGCTACGCCGCCACAAGAAGGCGGCTCCCAGCAGGACGCCCGCTTCCACGGCGATCGCCAGCGCGCTCCACAGGGTGGCGTCGGCGGCGCCGAGGTGGGCCGCACCGAAGAACAGCGAGGTGATCACGATGGCGGCCCCGCTGCCCCACAGCTGCTCCAGGGCCTGCAGGGCGAGACCTCGGAACAGCAGCTCCTCGGTGACCGAGCCGCCGATCTGCACCATGACGGTCGTCCACAGAACCCCGACGAACCCGTGGCCCGCCCAGGAGAACGAGTAGCCCCCGAAGACGGTGAGCAGGACGACGGGCACGAGTATGAAGCCCAGGCCGATCCCGCCGCCGAGCAGCGCCTCCCTGACGGCGCCCGACCGGGCGATCTCGGGCGTGGGGCGCCCGGCGACCCGGTGCATCACCCACCAGTACACGGCCACCGCCGCGGCCGCTCCCAGCACCGGCACCGGGCCGGGTCCGGTCGCGGTCAGGCCCGAAACCAGGCCGACGCCGACAACGCCCGTCAGCAGCCAGCCGATCGGGGAACGCGCCATCCGCACGAAGCGCCCGCCGGGGCGAACGGGACCGGTCCCGGGACCGTCGCCGGTGTCGTGGTGGGCTGCAGGCCTGGTGTCCATGGTGACCTCTCGTCGTGGTCACACCGGGTGGTGACCTGGGGATCACGGTAGAAATCCACAGCTCGCCGGGGATCACCCGTGGAGGGACGGGACGTGTAGCTCTCATGGGGGATGCGCAGGCATCGGCACCTGTGCGGCACGACCGGCCGGAAAGTCCCGGTTGCCTCAACTGGTGATCACGAAGAGGCATTTGCTGTGGACACGGTGCGGATTCGGTCGTGCAGAACCCTGTGAAGGCGACGTGAAAGTGGTGTAGACCTACGCCCTGCGAGACAGCGGAAGAGGGGTGCGTCATGGAAGCAAAGGGTCGTCGACTGCGGACGTCCGGTGCGGGCTGCCTGGCAGTGGTGCTGATGGCGGGGTGCGGGACGGTGTCCGGTCCCGGGAAGGATGAGGTGGTCCTGCGAGTGGTGGCCGCCGACTACGGCGACAGCCCCGAAAATGCCTCGGGCGCGTACTGGAAGGAGCTGGCGTACAGCTTCGAGCAGGCCAATCCGGGCGTGCGGGTGGAGGTGAGCGTCCTGTCCTGGGACGACGTGGACGCGAAGGTCGCCGAGATGGTGAACGCCGGCCGCGCGCCGGACATCGCACAGATAGGCGCCTACGCCGACTACGCGGCCGCCGGCAAGCTGTACCCGGCCGACGAGCTCCTCTCGGTGCGCACGGAAGCCGACTTGCTGGAACCGCTCGCACGAGCGGGCAGGGTCGGCGGCGGCCAGTACGGCCTGCCGTTCGTGGCCTCGACCCGGCTGATGTTCTACAACACGAAGCTCCTGGAGGACGCGGGCGTCGTCGCCAAGGGCGGGACGTGGCAGCCCCACTCCTGGGCCGACCTGACCGCCGCGGCGAAGAAGCTCAAGAAGGACGGGGTGCGCACGCCGATCGCTCTTCCCCTGGGCCCGGAGGAAGCGCAGGCCGAGTCCATGCAGTGGATGCTCGCCGGCGGTGGCGGCATCACGAACGACTCGGAAGGCTACGTCATCGATTCGACCGCCAACGTGAAGACCTTCGAGTTCCTGCGCGACGACCTGGTCGGCGCCGGACTCACCGGCCCGGACGATCCGGGGAAACTCGACCGCAGGAAGGCCTTCGACGCCTTCACGCGCGGGGAGGTCGGGATCCTCAACGGCCACCCCACCCTGGTGCAGCAGGCGAGCGCCAAGGGCGTCAAGCTCGGCATGGTCGCACTGCCCACGGCGGACGGCTCCTCGCCGCGGGCGATGGGCGTCGCAGACTGGGTCATGGCCTTCAAGAACGGGCACCCGAAGGAAACCGGAAAGTTCCTCGACTACCTGTACGAGGAGAAGAACGTCACCGCCTTCACCACGAAGTACGGGCTGCTGCCGGTGACGACGACCGGCTACCGGCAGATGCTCGCATCCGACGATCCCGGGGCCGCACCCCTCAAGGTGTTCCTGGAGGCCCTGCCGTCCTCGCGCCTCTACCCGGTGGGCAAGAAGTCCTGGGCCGGGGTCAGCGCGGACTTCAAGAAGAACATCGGCGCCGCCGTCCAGCCGGGCGCGAACCCGGGGAAGGTGCTCGCGGACATCGCCCAGGGGGCCCGGAAGGCGGAAGGCTGACCCTGCACACTTCGCCCGGCCGGCGCATCCCCCGTGAGAGCTACAGCCATAGTCCACTCACGGGGGATCCCCATTGGTCCAGACCAACTCCTAGCGTGGGTGGGAGCGGGCCCGCCGTGGTGGCGCGGCCACCTCCCCCCCCACACACAAGGAGTCGCACGTGCCCAAGCAGAGGATCATCGCCCTGTCGGCCGCCGCGGTCACCGTCGCGGGCCTCATCGCCCTCACTCCGTTCGGTTCTTCGGCCTACGCCGCGGAGTGCGCCGCGCCCTACGCCGCCGCCACTGTCTACACCGGCGGCATGTCCGCCTCCTCGGGCGGCCACAACTGGCAGGCCAAGTGGTGGACCCAGGGCGAGACGCCCTCCACCGGAGGCTCGGGAGTCTGGGCCGACCAGGGAACCTGCGGAGCGGGAGGTGGCGGAGGCGGCACCACGCCGACCCCGACTCCCACCACCCCTGCGACCTGCAACCACCCGGCCTGGGCCGCGGGCACCCAGTACGCCACCGGAGCGGTCGTCAGGTACACCCCCAACGGGCAGTACTACATCGCGACCCACGACAACCCGGGCTACGACCCGACCATATCCACCTGGTTCTGGAGCCCCTACACCTGCACCGGCGAGCCGACCCCCACCCCGACTCCGACCACCCCGAACCCGGGCGGGTTCGTCGTCTCCGAAGCACAGTTCAACCAGATGTTCCCGAGCCGGAACTCCTTCTACACCTACGCCGGCCTGGTCAACGCGCTCTCCGCCTACCCGGCGTTCGCGAACACCGGCTCCGACACGGTGAAGAGGCAGGAGGCGGCCGCCTTCCTCGCCAACGTCACCCACGAGACCGGAGGCCTGGTCTACGTGGTGGAGCAGAACACCGCCAACTACCCGCACTACTGCGATGCCACCCAGCCGTACGGCTGCCCGGCCGGCCAGGCCGCGTACTACGGCCGCGGACCCATCCAGCTCAGCTGGAACTTCAACTACAAGGCCGCCGGAGACGCCCTCGGCATCAACCTGCTGAACAACCCCAACCTCGTCCAGACCGACGCGGCCGTCGCCTGGAAGACCGGCCTGTGGTACTGGAACACCCAAACCGGACCCGGCACCATGACCGCCCACAACGCCATGGTCAACGGCGCGGGCTTCGGCGAGACCATCCGCAGCATCAACGGTGCGATCGAGTGCAACGGCGGCAACCCCGCACAGGTGCAGAGCCGGATCAACTCCTACCAGAACTTCGCAGCCATCCTGGGCGTTCCGGCCGGCAGCAACCTCTCCTGCTGAGGTGGACGCCGGGATCGGCCCGCGGGGTGTAGGCCGGGGCCGCGCTCCGACGGCGTTCTTCGGCCATCCGGCCGGCTCCGGCGGCCTTCCCCACGGTGTCCCTGGCCCCAGGAGGCCCACGCGCCCCGAGCGCAATCGACTATGCCGCGTGCACATTCAGAAAAGGAATGCGATTTCGGCAATTCCGGGATGGATTACCCGCGTTCACTCTCCCAACGTTGACAGCGTGCTGCGTCTTGGGAGTAAATGAGTTCACAGGTGGCCTGATGTGGCCGCAGGAAGGCTGGATCAGGCCACTCCGTGACCGGTTCGTTCCGCCCGTCACCTGGCGTGGCCGTGGCGATGGTGCAGTAGAGGGGTGTTTGGGTCGCGGGTGTACGGCGTGGTCGTGTAGTGAGCGGGTATTGACGAATCCGATTCTTCCGTGGGGGATCAATGGCCCAGCTCAGTTCTTTTTCCGTCCCCGATTTCCACCTGCCGTTCGGAAACTCGAAGCATCCCGAAGCCGCGCGGGCGAACGCCGAGGCGACCTCGTGGGTGGTGCAGCACGAGCTCGTGACCGCCGCGGCCGAGCAGTTCTCGGGCATCGGCGTGGGTCACCTCGCCGGCCGGGTGAGCGGTGACGTCCCCTACGAGCGGGTCCTCCTGCTCGCCGAGTGGATGGCCTGGTCGTTCGTCCTGGACGACCAGCACGACCACCTCATCCGAGCCGGAGAGGTCGCGGCCTGGCGGCCCGTCACCGACGCGATCACCGGCTATCTGCGAACGGGGCGGACCGAGAGGTCGGCAGCGGGCCGAAATCCGTTGGTCACGGGGTTCGTGGACCTGTGCGACCGCATCCTGGCCGGCATGTCCGAGCGGACCGCGGCCCGCTACCGCACCCATGTCCCCCTCATGCTGCACTCCTTGGACCAGGAGGCGGGCAACCGCGCCGCCACGAGGCGTCCGGGGGTTCAGGACTACGTCCTCATGCGCCGCCACAGTTCCCAGATCCTCCCGATGATGGACATGGTGGAGGCCGGGCTCGGGATCGACCTCGCGCAGGACGTCCACGACCTCCCCGAGTTCCAAGCCCTCGCCGCGAGCGTGCTCGACGTCATCTCCTGGGGGAACGACGTGTTCTCCCTGCCCAAGGAGCACGCCTGCGGGGACACCAACAACCTGGTCTCCCTCATCTCCTTCTGGGAGAAGTGCTCCCTCCCCGACGCCGTCCAGGCGGTCGAAGGGCGCATCCAGGAGCGCATCGAGCAGTACCTGACCGAAGAGGAACGTCTGATCCAGGCCGTCACCGCGCTCCCCGGCACGGATCCGGCACTCATCGACGCGGTCACCCGCTGCGTGCGCAGTTACGAGGACTGGATGATCGGCGCCGATCTGTGGCAGCGTTACGAGTGCACGCGGTACAGCGACGAGCGGTTCGCGGCCGGACTGGAGTCTGCGTACACCCGCCCGGATCTTGTCTCCGCGGCGTGACGGAAAGTCAGCTCATGGCAACTGAAGCGCGTTCCGGTACCGAGGTCCATGCTCCGATCGCCCCGGGGCGGTTACCGCTCCTGGGCCACGCGCTGCAACTGTGGCGCCGGCCCATCGCGTTCCTGGAGTCGCTCCGGGAACACGGCGACATCGTACGGCTCGACATCGGGACCTGGCCCGTCCACGTGCTGACGAGTCCGGAGCACGTCCACTCCGTACTCGTCCAGCAGGCCCAGCAGTTCGGCCGGGGAAGGATCTTCGACAGGCTCCGCCCGGTGTTCGGCAACGGGATCGTGACCACCGACGGCGACTTCCACCGCAGGCAGCGCCGGATGATGCAACCCGCCTTCCACCGCAACCACATCGCCGAGTACGCCGAGGCGATGTGCCGGCAGGCGGAGGCGATGTCCGCGTCGTGGACGGCCGGCCGGGAGATCTCGGTGGTCACGGAGGCGCGCGGGTACGCGATGGCCTCGGTGGCCGAGATGATCTTCTCGGGGGACCTGAGCCGGCCCGCGGTCGACGAAGTGCACCGCTCGCTGCCCATCGTCCTGGAGGGCATGCTCGTGCGGGCGGTCATGCCCAAATCGCTCGACCGGCTGCCCATTCCGTACAACCGGCGGTTCGACGGCGCGGCCGCCCGGCTGCGCCGGGTCATCGACGAGGTGATCGAGCAGTACCGCGCCGAGGCGCGGCACCACGCCGGGGAGCCGGCCGAGCAGGGCGGCCGCCACGACCTGCTCTCCATGCTGCTGGCGGGCGTGGACTCCGAGACGGGCTCGACGATGGCCGCCGAACAGGTCCGGGACGAGGTCATCGCCATCATGCTCGCCGGCACCGAGACCTCTGCGACCACCCTCTCGTGGATCTTCCACGAGATGGGCCGGCATCCCGAGGTGGAGGCGCGCGTCCACGCCGAAGTCGACTCCGTGGTGGGGTCCCGGCCCGTGCGTCCCGAAGACCTGCCCGCGCTGACGTACACGCACGACGTCTTCCAGGAGGCCCTGCGCCTGCATTCGCCCCTGCTCTTCACCCGCAGGGCCCTCAACCCCCTCACCCTCGGCGGAATCTCGATCCCGGCCGGCGCGGAACTGGCCTACAGCCCGTACGCGCTGCACCGGGACCCCGCGCTCTTCCCCGACCCCGGCGTCTTCGACCCGGACCGCTGGCAGAAGGGGGCCAAGGAGCGTTCCCGTACCCACAGTTACGTCCCGTTCGGGGCCGGCCAGCACAAGTGCATCGGCGATTCCTTCGCCGTGGCGGAGATCCTGACCGCGGTGGCGACCGTCGCCTCGCGATGGCACCTGAAGCCCGCCCCGGGCAGCACCGTGCGCGAACTGCCCGCAGGGATCCCGCAGCCCAGCGAACTGCCCATGATCCCCGTGGCGCGGAAGATACAGCACTTCTCTCAAACGAGTGATGAGATACCGCAATAGTGTGCTGAAACAGCATCAACTCCTCCTCCGGCCCGTACACTCTGCCGCACGTGCCGGAGGGGGTAAACGATGTCGCAGGTCGCGGAACCGAGAAGCTGGAACACTCAGCCCCTGCTGGAGCGGGAGGCGGAGGTCCGCGCGATCCAACGCGCGGTGGACGTGCTCTGCGGAATCCCGGGCAACGGCTCCGGCAGCGGACCGGGCAACCGCAGCGGAGGCGTCCTGACCTTCGCCGGATCGCCCGGCATAGGCAAGACCACCTTGCTGAACGAGGCCCGTCGGCACGCCGCCGACCGCTCCTGCACCGTGCTCTTCGCACGCGGCGGCGAGCAGGAGCGGCAGGTTCCGTTCCACGTGATGCGCCAGCTCATCCAGCCGGCCCTCGCCGCCATGAGCGAGGAGGAACGGCGCGACGCGCTCGGCAACTGGTACGGCATCATCGCCCCCGCGCTCGGGCTGACCGCCGCCTCGAAGGGGCCGACGGCGCCCGACCCGCAGGGCGTGCGCGACGGACTGGACTGGGTGGTCACGCATTTAGCGGTACGCAACGCCCCCGTCGTGCTGATCGTCGACGACGCCCACTGGGCGGACGCCGAGTCCCTGAGCTGGCTCACCTCCTTCGCGGCGCGCGCCGAGGAACTCGCCATGCTGATCATGGTGGCCTGCCGGCCCGACGAGATCCCCGCCGACGCCGGCGCCCTGCGCGCCCTCATGGGACGCCAGGGGACGCGCCCGCACGAGCTGGCTCCCCTGACCACGAGCGCCGTCGCGCGCATCGTGCGCGACGCCCTCGGTGAGAACGCGGACAACGTGTTCTGCCGCGAATGCTGGGCGATCACCGGAGGAAACCCCTTCGAAGTGGTCGAGCTGGTCATGAAGGGCCGCGACCGGGGGCTGCAGCCGTACCAGGGCAACATCCCCGAGCTGCGCGACCTGGCTTCCGCGGTCAAGGGCAGCGGCCTGATCGACCGGCTCGACCAGCTCGGCCCGTCCACCGTCCGGCTCGCCTGGGCCGCCGCCGTGCTCGGTACCGCGGTACCCCTCGGCATCGTCGGCGGCGTGGCCGCCCTCGGCGAGGCACAGGCCGCCGAGGCCATCGACAAGCTCCGGGCCGCCCGCATCCTGACCGTCCTCACGGGCGTACGGCGCAAGGAGGTCGTGGAGTTCTTCCACCCGCTCATCGCCACCGCCGTGTACCGCTCGATCCCGCCCGGTGTGCGCGTAGCCATGCACGGCATGGCCGCCCAGGCCGTGATCGACGACGGGCAGGGTTCCGCGGCCGCCGCCCGCCACCTCCTGGAGATGCACCCCGAGGGCGACCCGTGGGTCGTACAGCAGCTGCGCCAGGCCGCGCGCGAGAGCTTCTCCGCGGGCGCCCCCGATGCCGCGCGCCGCTACCTGGCACGTGCGCTGCGCGAGCCCCCGGAGGTCGAGGACCGCGCCGAGGTCCTGTTCGAACTCGGATCCGCCAACCTCCTGCACGATCCCGCGACCACGATCAACCAGCTCAGGGCCGCGCTGGAGGAGCCCAAGACCGACCAGGCCCTGCGCGAGGCGATCACGTACCGGCTCGCCCAGGCGCTCGGCCACACGGGTCAGCTGGGGGCGGCGGCAGAGCTCCTCGCGGACGAGGCCCGGCGCGCCACGAGCTCCCGTACGCGACTGCGCATGCAGGCCGAGCAGTTCAAATGGAACTCCGTCCGGTTCGACGAGGAGAACTCGCCCGCCCGCTCCCGGCTCCTCGCCCAGTTCGCCAAGCGGCTCACCGGCCGGGGGCTGCCCGAGCGGCACATCCTGGGTCTGCGGGCCTGGGACGCCGCGATGCGCGGCGAGCCCGTCTCCACCGCCCTCGGGTACGCGGAACAGGCGCTCGACGGAGGCATGAGCTGGACCGACCAGGACTTCGGCTTCGAGGTGCCGGCCGTCCTCGCAGTCACGCTCATGTACTGTGACCAGCCCGGCCGGGCCGAGGACCTCTTCAACACCGCGATCATCGAGTTCGAGGGGAAGGGCTGGCGCGGCGCGCACCTGTCCTTCGTCTACACCCTGCTCGGCTACGTCCGCTACCGGCGCGGGCAGCTCGCCGAGGCGGAGGACTTCGTACGCAACGGCCTGCAGATCGCCGACCGCGTCGGAGCCGGCATCCCGGCACAGTGGTACGCGGTCGGTACCCTCATCGAGACCCTGCTCGCCCGGGGGAACACCGCCGAGGCCCAGCGCATCGCCAAGGCCTACAAACTGGCGGACGGCTTCCCCCAGGCCGTGGTCTACCCCGATCCGCAGGCCGTGTGGGGCAAACTGCTCCTGGCCCAGGGCAGGATCGAGGAGGCGAAGCACCACCTCACCGCAGCCGGCCGGCGCCTGGACCTGCGCGGAACGCGCAACCCCTCGTGGAGCCCCTGGCAACTGGACCTGGCGCTCGCGCAGGCAACGCACGCGCCCGAGCAGGCACGGGCCACCGCGGCCGAAGCGCTCGCACGGGCCCGCGCGTTCGGCACCTCCAGCGTGATCGGACACGCCCTGCGCGTCGCGGCCGCCGCCACGGACCCGTCCCGGGCGGAAGCCCTGCTGCAGGAGGCGGTGGACCACCTCGAACAGTCTCCGGCCGCCTACGAACTCGCGCACGCGCTCATCGACCACGGCATGGTCCTGCACGCCATCGGCGACCCGCACATGGCAGCGCAGCAGACCTACCGCGGGATGGAGTTGGCGGCCGAGTGCGGCGCCGACGGACTCGTGGGCCGGGCCAGGACCCAGCTGGCCTCGGCAGGTCTGCGGCCCCGCCGGCTGCGCACCTCCGAGCACGACACCCTGACCGTCACCGAGCTCACCGCCGCCCGCCACGCGTCGGCGGGGATGGACAACAAGGCGATCGCCGCGGCGATGCACACCAGCGCCCAAGCGGTGTCCGAGCTGTTGTCCGCGGTCTTCACGAAGCTGGGCACCGACCGGTTCGGACTGCACCGGGCGCTCGGCGCCTGACCGTACGGCCGGCCCGGAGGGGAGTCCGGGCCGGCCCCGGCGCCGTCAGCCGGTGTCGGGTCCCTCCTGCCGTACGGCGTCGTGGGCGGCCAGTGCGGCGCGCAGGGTCAGCAGGTCGGCGCCTCGGGTCGCGTCCAGTCCGGTGAACTCCGCCGCCTTGCGCAGGCGGTAGTCCACCGTGTTGGGGTGGACCTGGAGCCGGGCGGCGGCCCGCCGACGGTCGAGGCCGCAGGCGAAGAAGGTGCGCAGGGTGTCGAGCAGCTCCGGACGCCCGGCCAGCGGGCCGAGCCGTGAGGCGAGCCCGTCCCTGGCCGGGCTCGGGCGGCTCAGCTGGTACTCCAGCAGTACGTCGTCGAGCAGGTAGAGGCCGGGCCCCCGCCCGGACGCCTGCGCCACCCTGCGTACCTCGCCGACCGTCCTGGCCGCTTCCGCGACGCCGTCCGGTACCGCAGCGGCGGCCGCCACCAGGAGTTCGGCGCCGCACATCACACCGAGCTGCTCGACGAGCCGGTTGAGCCGCTCCCGGTCCGCGGCGGCGAACTCGGCGGCCGGAGTCTCGTACGGGATCAGGACCAGCCCGCCCTCGCGGGACAGCACGGACAGTGCGACGCCCGGCGTCTGGCGCTGCAACTCGTTGCGCAGCCGCCGGAGTTTGCGGCGTGCGGCGACGGTGTGGTTCACGCCGGGCCGCAGCTCGTCCGGGTGCGGTCCGATGGTGAGGGCCAGGACGAGGTACGAGGGGGGCAGCCGGATGCCGGCCCGGTCGGCCGCGGCCTGCGGGCTGCCGCCCTCCAGCAGCCTGGACAGCAGGGCCTGCCGGGCGACCTGCTCCTCACCGAGGGCCGCCTGCCGCTCCTGTACATACCCTGCCGCGACCGCGCAGCTCACCTGGCGGAGGTAGCCGAGCAGTCGTTGCTGGACCAGCAGCACGTCCGGAAGGTCGCCCGGTTCGGCCGCCGCGAGGACCTGGGCGGCGCATTCCTCCGCACCGAAGTGGTAGGCGCCGACGACGGCTTCGAGCGGTACGCCCTCGTCGGCGCGGCGGGCCGAGGACTCGCTGATCCTCGCCAGCTCGGACTCCTCCGGCAGCTCGCCGTGGCGCAGCACCCGGACGAAGGCCCGGATCCCGCGGTCCACCTCTTTGGTGACCTCGCCGCGGAGCTGTTCCGAGGGCAGTGCTCCGTAGGCGGGCAGTCGCTCGACGAGCAGGGCCGTCACCGCCGGTGCCAGGGTCGGCGCGGCGGCCAGCAGCCGCTTGTGCACCGGGACGCCGCCGAACTGCGGCCCCTCGTCACCGTCGGTGCGCGACTCGGGTTTGGGCGCGGTCACAATCCACCTCGCGAATCTCTGTGGTGCGACCCGGAGACACGGCCCCGTACCGCCCGCATCCTGGTTTCCGGGACGTTACTTACTAGTTGGTAACACGCCCGCCCGGTGGATCGCCAGAGGCGTTCGAACGCGAACCGCATCCTCCACCGGATCCCCACGCCCCCACACGCACGGGAGGACCGCCATGACCAGAAACGCCGTTCGTCTCCTGGCCACTGCCCTGGTCGCCGCGATCGCCGTGACCGCCGCGCCGGCGGCAACGGCCGCCACGGACGCCGCGGGCGCCACGGCCGCAGCGGTCACGCCGTCGCGTGCCACCGCGAGCGACCCGTTCTACACCTACACGGGCAGCGAGCCCCTTTCCTCGTTCGCGCCGGGCGCGGTGCTGAACACACGGACGCTGCAGTACCACATCGTGGGCCTGCCCACGCCCGTCAAGGCGATCCAGCTCCTCTACCGCACGACCGACGCCCAGGGCCGCCCCTCCGCCAACGTGACCACGGTGGTGCGCAGTCTGACGGGCGACGGACGCAAGGCGGTGTCCTACCAGTCGTTCTACGATTCGCTCGACCCCGAGCACGGACCGTCCCGGGCCATCGCGGGCGACCTCAGCCTGGGCGGCGCCATCGCGAACGCCGAGTCCCTCTTCCTGGTGCCGCTGCTGCTGCAGGGCTACAACCTCGTCATCGCGGACACCGAGGGGCAGAACGCCGACTTCGCGGCCGGCCCGGAGTACGGCACGAACACGCTCGACTCGATCCGCGCCGCGACCAGGTCCGCGGAGACCGGCATGAACGCCGACACGAGGTTCGGGCTGATGGGCTACTCCGGCGGCGCCATCGCGACCAACTGGGCGGCCGCCCTCGCTCCGGTCTACGCGCCCGAGGTCAACAGCAAGCTGGTCGGCTTCGCCGAGGGAGGCCTGCTGGTGGACCCGGCACACAACCTCAAGTACGTGGACGGCTCCCTCGTGTGGTCGGGCGTCATCCCCATGGCGATCATCGGCGTCTCCCGCTCCTACGGCATCGACCTCAAGCCCTACCTCAACAGCTACGGGCTGGAGGTCTACCAGGGGCTGGAGCGCGGGTCGATCGTCGACGCGCTGGGCCGCTACCCGGGCCTGACCTGGAAGAAGATGGCGAAGTCGCAGTACGCCGACCCGAACTCGGTGCCCGCCTTCCTGGAGGCGGTGAACAAGGTCAATCTCGGCTCGGCGCCCACCCCGTCCATCCCGGGATACATCGCCCAGGGCAACGGGGGAGTCCTGGAAGGGACCTTCAGCAACCGCCCCGGCATCGGCACCGGTGACGGGGTCATGGTCGCCGGAGACGTACGGGCCCTCGCCCGGCAGTACTGCTCGACCGGCAACGGAGCGATCAAGTACCAGCAGTACGACCTGCTCAGCCACGTCGGCGTGCCCGTCGTCTGGGCACCGCAGGCGATGAGCTGGCTGGGGGACCGGTTCGCGGGCCGCAGCGCCCCGTCCGACTGCGGCCGCATCCGCCCGGGCAACTCGCTGGCACCGGAACAGCCGGTCCCGGCGTCCTGACGCCAGGGTCCTGACGCCCGCCGCCCGACCCACGTGACCGCCCCGCCGAACCCGGCGGGGCGGTCACGTGTCGTGCTGCGGGGCTGCGCTCAGGCGGGACCGCCGGTGTCCTCGTCGGGCTCCGCGAGGTCCTCCGGCTTTCCCCGGGGAAGGAGGGCGACCGCCACGGCCGCCGCGAGCAGGACCGCGGAACCCGCGTAGAACGCGGCCGCCACGGCATCGGTGACCGCGCCCTTGAGCGCGGGCAGCAGATCGGCCGGGATCCCGGCAGGCAGGCCCGCGCCGTTCTGCGTCGCCTCCACCGTCCTGCCGATCGACCGCTCGACCTCGTCGAAGCGCTCGGGAGGGATACGGGCGTCCCGGTGCAGGACCTCCTCCATGCGTGCACTCTGCAGGTGCGCCACGATCGCGCCCATGACCGCGAGCCCCAGCACCGCGCTGATCTCCCGGGCGGTCTGCATCACCCCGGCCGCGTACCCGCGCATCCGGCTGGCGGTGCCGTGCAGGGCGGTCATCCAGGCAGGGCTGACGCAGAGGCCCATCCCGATGCCCATCACGCAGTAGAAGGCGACCAGCCACGCGGAGTCCTGCCGGTGCAGTGCCACCGCCGACCCGAGCAGGGCCGCCACGCACAGCGCCATGCCGATACCGAGGGGGATACGAGCTCCCAGTCGGTCGTAGAGCCTCCCGCCGACGGGAGCGAACAGGACCGTGGGCAGAGTGAGCGGCAGTACGGCGACCCCGGCTTCGAAGGGCGACAGTTCCATGACGTCCTGGAGCCAGATGACCCCGAACACGGCGAATCCGACGAACGCGAATCGGACCGTGGAGATCACCGCCGTACCGACCGCGAACTCCCGGCGTGCGAACAGCTCGAAGTGGAGCAGCGGATGGGCGATCCGGCGTTCGCGCACGACCAGGAGCGCCAGCAGCACGACACCGGAGCCGAGCAGCGTGAGGACGGCGGTCGAGCCCCACCCCCAGTGCCGGGCCTGCATGAGGGCCAGAACCACGCACACCAGCCCGCCGGTCAGCAGTGGTGCGCCACCCCAGTCGACCCGTTCGCGCCGAGGCGGCTCTTCGGTGAGCAGGAGGCGTGCGAGGACCACCGCGGCGATGCCGATGGGAGGGTTGACGAAGAAGATCGCGCGCCAGGAGACCTCCGAGGTGAGCAGCCCTCCGATCAGGGGGGCCATGCCGTAGAAGAGGGTCGACACGCTGGAGGAGATGCCCATGGCCTGGCCGCGCTGCCCGCTGCCGAACTCCTTGTAGAGGAGTACCTGGGAGGCGGGCCGCAGGACAGCCGCACCGGCTCCCTGTACGGCGCGCGCGGCGATGAGCCAGGCCTCGGACCGGGCCAGGCCCGCGGCGATCGATGCCACGACGAAGAGCAGGGTCCCGATGCGGAAGGCGCGCTCGTGCCCCAGGACGTCCCCGAGGCGTCCGCCGAGCGCACTCACGCCGGCGAAGCCGAGCAGGTACGCATTGATGATCCACTGGAGTCCGGTGGTCGAAGCACCGAGGTCCCGCTGGATGGTCGGCAGGGCGACCAGCACCGCCAGGGCGTCGATGGCGATCATCGACGAAGCGCAGGTCATCGTGGCCAGGACCCACCACTGGTGACGCCCGGCCAGGAAGTGCCGCGACCGTTCCACCCGTTCTCTCCCGGTAGATCCAGATCAGTGCGGAGCGTTCCGGTGCCCGTCCGTCTCCGTCGGGACGGCCCCGTCCGTCACCCGGGTCCCCGGATGCAGCAGCGCACACAGGAACGCCAGACCCAGCGCGATGGCCATCCCGTAGAAGACCCACTGGTTGCCCGCGGCGTAGTCCGCGCGCAGGGCCCGCCCGAAGTTCCGTATCAGTGCGGCCGTGGGCCCGTCTCCGGTGGGCATCCGGTCGTCCGGATGGCCGGTGATCGCCTCCGTGACCCCGCGCGCCGCGTTGCGGGCCTCGCCCTCCGGCATGCCGGTCGCGGTGAGCGTCGAGGTGACCCGGCCGGTCGTGGCGTGGATGAGGACCGTCCCGAAGACCGTCATGCCCAGGGCGGAGGCGTAGTTGCGCACCGTCTGGGTCAGGCCGGTGACCTCGCCGTACGTGGAGTCGATCGCCCGGTTCACGGCGTCGGTGGACGCGGGGGAGAGCAGGAAGCCGATGCCGGCTCCGGCGAGGCAGACGTAGGGCCACTGGTCGTGGGCCGACAGGACGGTCAGCTTCCACGCCCACAGGGCGAACCCCAGGCAGCCGAGCGCCGAGCCGATCAGCATCGCGGGCCGGGCACCGCGTTTGTCGAGGATCCTGCCGCCCGCCTGGGCCGCGAGGGCGAAGCCCGCGAAGAAGTACAGCAGGTAGAACCCGGCCTGATACGTCGAGGCGCTGAGCGAGATCTGTGCGTACACCGAGGCGAAGAACATCACCGGGACGAACGCCAGCATCGCGCAGAAGAGCACGAGGACGTCGGCCGTGAACGCCCGGTCGCGGAAGACGCGCAGCTTGACGAGGGGATCGGCGGTCCGCAGTTCGTGTCTGCAGAAGAGCACGATCAGGACCAGCCCGCCGATGATGCACGCCCAGGTCGCGGAGGCGCCCCAGCCCCAGGACGGGGCCTGCTGCAGGCCGAGGACGCTCAGCCCCAGGCCGGAGGCGACGAGTGCGGCCCCCGGAACGTCCAGGCGTTCGGGCCGCCGGACGTTCGGGATGTGCGCGGGTGCGAGGAGGAGGAGCGAAACCAGTGCGATGGGGAGGTTGACCCAGAAGATGGCCCGCCAGGTCCAGCCGGTCAGCACACCCCCGAGCAGCGGGCTGACGACGGTGAGGGAGCCGGCCGCCACGTAGAACACGGCCAGGGCCCTGCCCCGTTCGTCGACGGGGAAGGCACCGACGAGGATGGCGACGGCGGCCGGGAAGAGCAGGGCCGCGCCGAACCCCTGGAGGGCACGGGAAAGCACGAGCCAGGCCTGGGCGAAGTCTCCCACCGGCGCCGCACTGCACAGCAGGGACGCCCCGGCGAAGGCCACGGTGCCGACGACCACCATGCGGCGGTGCCCGAAGATGTCGGCGAGCCGCCCGCCGAGTGCGAAGAACGCGGCGAGGGCGAGCAGGTAGGAGTTGACCACCTGCTGCATGCCGGACGAGCTGAGGCCGACGTCGTCCACGATGTTCGGGGCCGCGATGCTGACGATCGTCTGATCCACGAAGATCATCGAGACGGCGAAGAGCATGGCCGCCAGGGTCAGGACCCGCCTCGGGCCGCCTTCCCGCCCATCGGCGTTCCCCGGCGGGGACCTGGCCGGCAGACCGGGCGGGGACCCGGCCGGAATGCCCGGTGGGGCCCCGTCCGGAGCACCGTCGGCGGGGCCCTCCTCGGCCCCGCTGCCGCGAGCACCCGGGCAGGTACCCCCGGCGGTGCCCCCACTGCCGTTCACACGTCCCATCCTCCCCGCGGGGGATCGGTCGCGCACACCGGGCGGCCGTGACCTGCGGCGTCCGTCAGGGGCGGTGGCGGTCGTGACCCTGGCAGGTGGGCGCGCGGGTGGCCGCGTGGGTGGCGGTGCCGAGGAACGTGGCCCGGTAGCAGTCAGGGGCGTTCTTCCCGCCCGGAACCGCGCAGGTGGCCTCGCCCCGGCCGTCGGACCTCTCGATACAGAGCACCCTCGACCCGGTGGAGAAGAGGATTTCCTCGCCCGCCAGGGGCCGGCCCCCACTGGTCAGCCGGGCCTTCAGCGTGGCACCCGGGTTGCTCAGCGCACCGGGTGCGCCCTCGTGCTTCCCGTTGGACCGAACCTTCAAGGTCAGGCCGGCCGGGGTCGCGCCGACGGTCCTGGTCCCGATGGCGATCCCCAGCGGCATGTCGAAGCCGTCGATGGGGGGCTCGATGACGGTGTTGGTGGCGGTGTCGATCGCCGAGACGCTGTCGTTCCCGGAGCTGGTGACGTAGACGCGCGAGCCGTCCGGAGTGACCGCCACGCCCAGGGGCTCCTGTCCGGAGGGCACGTTGGCGATGACGGCGGGCGGGGTGGCGGTGAGGTCGATCACCGACACGTTGCCCGCGCCGAAGTTCGCGGTGTACGCACGCCTGCCGTCCGGGCTGACCGCCACGTCCGCGGGGCTGGTCGTCCCTCCGCCGACGCTGATGGTCCCGACGACCGTGTCGTTCGCGGTGTCGATGACCGAGACCGTTCCGTCCCCGAAGTTGGTGACGTAGACGCGCGTGCCGTCCGGGTTCGCCGCCACGCCCTGGGGGAACGAGCCGACGGGGATGGTGCGTTCGAAGGTGTTGTTCACGGTGTCGACCACGGCCACGGCGCCCACGTCGAAGGAGGGGCGGATGGCGACGTACGCCTTGGTGCCGTGCACCGCGAGCGCCAGGTCCTGGGGGTTGTTTCCGACGTCGAAGGTGGTGACCGGCTCCGGGATGTCGGCGGTGTCGATCACGGACAGCGAGCCGTCGTTCTCGTTGGTGACGTAGGCCCGGGTGCCGTCCGGGTTCAGCGCCACGGCCGTGGGGCCGTCGCCGACGTCGACGGAGAGGCGGCTGCCGTCGGCGGGGAAGACGACCGCCATGGTGTTCGCCAGCGCGTTGGCGACGTACACGCGCGTGCCGTCCGGGCTCACCGCCACACCGTTGGGATCGGCATCGGGATCGGTGCTCACGGCGAACGTGCCGGTGACGGTGTTGTCGGCGGTATCGATCATCGACAGGCGGTCCGACCCGCCGTTGGCGACGTAGGCGAAGGTGCCGCTCTGCGCGCCGAGCGGCGGCGTGTCGGCCGCCGAGGCCGGGGCCGCCAGCGAGGCCAGTACGGCCAGACCCGCCACCCACCCCCGCGCGGGCGTCACCCACCGGCCACGTCCGGGGCGCGGCCCCGCGGGCTCCTGTTCCGGCCCGCTGAGGACCGAGACGGCCGACACCATGAAAGACCTCCCGCAGTGGACACCGGTGTGCGACCGACGACGCTAGGAGGGGTGAAGACGGCCACGCGCCCGACACCCCCGGACGAGAGCCGTTCGGACGATCCGAATGGGCCGTCCGGCTCCGAAGGCGCCCCTGTCATCGGTGGAACCGGGACCGGACGCACCGTGCGTGGTGGACCTGCGGCGCGGCGGATGCGGGCCACACTGGGGAGAGGGCCCCGGACGGTTTCCCGAGAGTCCCGGAGACCCGACCCCGGGGCGGAACGGACTCCGGCCGGTACCGGCATCCTTCGTCGATCGGGCACCCCCACATGAGCGAACTCACCGTCACGGCTCCGAAGAGACTCCTGGCCGGCGGTCTCCTCTGGGCGTCGCTGGTCCAGATCTTCATCGTGAACAACGCCGTCGTCATGCCCCGCGCGTCGCGACAGAGCCTGACGGACGAGATCATTTCGGCGCTCGGCGTCACGCGGTGCGCACGGGTCGAAGGCATCCGGTTCTGCTCCCCCTGGCACGAGGCCGCGAACACCGCCTGGGTCGTCGGAGGGCTCTGCCTGGCCCTGGGCGCGGTTCTCAACACGGTGCTCCTGCCGGCCGGCCGTCGGCGCACCGTGACCACCGCCGCCTTCGTCCTCAGCGGACTCGCGCTAGTCTCCGCCGGACTCAACCCGTACAACCTCCGTCTGGCACTCCACCTGCTGTCCGCCGGGACGTGCTTCATCGCCGGGGCGGTGGGAGTCCTGCTGCTCGGCAGCGCGTTCCGGCACATGGGCCGCCCCTACTGGGGGGCGACGGGCATGGCGTGCGGGGTGGTGTCCCTCGTGGGCACCGCGGTCACCGCCGTGCACCCGGCGCCCACGCTCCAAGGGCTGTTCGAGCGGGCGTCCGCGTGGCCCAGCGTGCTGTGGATCATCGGTACGGGGGTGGTCGTGGCCCGTGCCGCCTGGCGGACGTCCCGCCGTCCGGACGACCGGCCCGGGGCCCGCGGGCGGCTGCCCCGCCGGCCACCCTCCGCACACGGGAAGTGACCTCACACGGGGACCTCGCACGGAAAGTGACCTCACACGGAAAGTGACCTCCGAGCATGCCTTCTCCAGAGCCGGGCAGTGATTTCGCCCGACTGTCCAAGAAGATCAGGGCCGCCGGTCTGATGGACAGCCGCCCCGTCTACTACGCCCTGCGCGTCGCCGTCGTGACCGCGCTCTACGTCGCGGGCTGGGCAGCGCTCGTGGCGATCGGCGACAGCTGGTGGACGCTGCTGGACGCGGTCTTCCTCGCCTTCGTGTTCGGACAGGTCTCCCTGCTCGCCCACGACATCGCGCACCGGCAGGTCTTCCGGTTGTGCCGGGCGACCGAGGTCTCGGGGCGCTTCGTCGGGAACCTCTGCATCGCGATCGGCTACGGCTTCTGGCGGGACAAGCACACCCGCCACCACACACACCCCAACCACGAGGAGCTCGACCCCGACATCCGTCCCAGCGTCATCCTCTGGACCCAGGACCAGGCCCGCGCCGCGAAGGGGCTGCCACGGATCGTGGCCCGCGTCCAGGCGTTCCTGTTCTTCCCCCTCCTCACACTGGAGGCGTTCAACCTCCGCCTGGGCTCGATCCGGTCACTGGGGGACAGGACCCTGAAGAACCGGGGGTGGGAGGCGGCCCTCCTCGGCGGGCACTTCGCCGCCTATCTGGGCGCCCTGTTCCTGGTGTTGCCGCCCGGCAAGGGGATCGCGTTCCTCCTGGTCCACCAGTGCCTCTTCGGCATCTACCTCGGCTCCGTCTTCGCCCCGAACCACAAGGGCATGCCGACCCTGCGGGGCACGGACCGGACCGATTTCCTACGCCGCCAGGTACTGACCTCGCGCAACGTCCGGGGCGGACGCATCACCGACGTCCTGCTAGGCGGTCTGAACCACCAGATCGAGCACCACCTCTTCCCGAGCATGCCCAGCCCGAACCTGCGCAAGGCCCAGGCCATCGTCCGCAGACACTGCCAGGAGGCCGGGGTCGGCTACCTCGAGACCAGCCTGACCGAGTCCTACCGGCAGGCGCTCGGCAGCCTCCATCACGCGGGCGCGCCGCTCCGGGAAGCCCGTACGACGTAACGCCCACGGTCGCGCGCTCAGCCGGGCAGCGGCCCTGACTGCGTCGAACGCCGCACCACCAGCTCCGGCTCGAACACCACGTGCCGGTGCCGGTGGGCCGCGCCGCCCGGGCCGGTCTCCTCGGCGAGCATCTCGGCAGCGGTCCGCCCCATCGCCTCCGCGGGCTGGCGCACCGAGGTCAGCGGCACCGCGGCCGCCGCGGCGAACTCGATGTCGTCGTAGCCGACGATCGCGAGGTCCTCGGGTACCCGCAGGCCCGCCGCGAACGCGGCCTGCAGCATCCCGAGGGCCAGCAGGTCGTTCGCGCAGAACACCGCGGTCGGCCTCGGCAGCATCCCCAGCAGGCGGGCGCCGGCGTCGCGGCCCGCCGCCACGTCCAGCCCGTCCACCTCCAGGTCCAGCAGGACGGCGTCGCGCCCGGCCAGCGCCTGCAGCGCGCCGCTGCGGCGGTCGGCGACCTGCTGCAGCCGGTGGCGGCCGCCCGCGAACGCGATCCGCCGGTGGCCGCCCGCCAGCAGGTGCCCGGCCGCCAGGGCGCCGCCCCCGACGTCGTCCACCGACACCGAGCAGGCGTCGAGCCCCGGGGCCAGCCGGTCCACCAGCACGAAGGGCACGCCGCCGCGACGGAGCACCGCCGCCCCCGACCCCGCCGCGTCGGCCGGGGTCAGCAGCACCCCGCGCACCCGGTGCTCGGCGAAGAGGGCCAGGTAGTCCGCCTCGTCGGCGAGCCGCTGAGCGCTGTTGCAGACCATCACGCCCAGGCCCGCCGCGCGAGCCGCCTGCTCGGCCCCGCGCGCCACGGAGACGAAGAACGGGTTGCCCAGGTCGAGGACGAGCAGTCCGATGATCCGGCTGCTCCCGGAGCGCAGCTGGCGCGCCGATTCGCTGCGCACGTAGCCGAGCCGGTCGATCGCGGCCCGGACCCTGGCCCTGGTCGCCTCGCCGACCGTCTCGGGCCGGTTGATCACGTTGGAGACCGTGCCGACCGACACACCCGCCGCCCGTGCCACGTCCTTGATGCTCGCCGCGCCGCCCATGTCCCACCATTGAAAGGTTTCACCGGCTCCGACGGCCGCCCGGAACCCAGGCTACGACATCGCTCCAACACCTCCTTGCGGGCTCCTTGACGCTTCCCGCGGTCGCCCCTACCGTCGGGCTGAAACGATTCATAGCGTGGGAGGTGCTCCGGTGGCCGACCGATCCGCCGTGAAGGAAGCCCTTCGGGCCCAGCGCATCGAGACGCCCTCGTGGGGCTACGGGAACTCGGGGACCCGCTTCAAGGTCTTCGCCCAACCCGGCGTCCCGCGCGACCCGTTCGAGAAGCTCGCCGACGCGGCCCAGGTGCACGCCGCCACCGGCGTGGCCCCGAAGGTCTCGCTGCACATTCCCTGGGACCGGGTCGAGGACTACGGTGCGCTGTCCGCCCATGCCCGCGCGCTCGGGCTGGAGATCGGCGCGATCAACGCGAACGTCTTCCAGGACGACGACTACAAGCTCGGCTCCGTCACCCATCCGGACCCGCGGGTGCGCCGCAAGGCCCTGGACCACCTGCTGGAATGCGTCGACATCATGGACGCCACCGGCTCGCGCGATCTCAAGCTGTGGTTCTCCGACGGCACCAACTACCCCGGCCAGGACGATATTTCGGCGCGCCAGCAGCGACTCTCCGACGCCCTGTCGGAGGTGTACGAGCGGCTCGCGGGCGACCAGCGGATCCTGCTGGAGTACAAGCTGTTCGAGCCCGCGTTCTATGCCACGGACGTCCCGGACTGGGGCACCGCCTACGCGCACTGCCTCCGGCTCGGGCCCAGGGCCACGGTCGTCGTCGACACCGGCCACCACGCCCCCGGCACCAACATCGAGTTCATCGTCGCGTTCCTGCTGCGCGAGGGAAAGCTCGGCGGCTTCGACTTCAACTCCCGCTTCTACGCGGACGACGACCTGATGGTCGGCGCCGCCGACCCCTTCCAGCTGTTCCGGATCCTGCACGAGGTCGCCGGGAACGGCGGTTTCGCCGCCGAGGCCGGCGTCGCGTTCATGCTCGACCAGTGTCACAACATCGAGGCGAAGATCCCCGCGATCATCCGCTCGGTGATGAACGTCCAGGAGGCCACGGCCAAGGCCCTGCTGGTCGACCGCGAGGCCCTGACGGCAGCTCAGGACGCGGGCGACGTACTCGGAGCCAACGAGGTGCTGATGGACGCCTACGCCACCGACGTCCGTCCGCTGCTGGCGGAGGTCCGCGCCGAGGACGGGCGGGACCCGAACCCGGTCGCGGCCTACCGGGCCGGCGGCTGGGCCGAGAAGATCGTCGCCGAGCGGGTCGGTGGATCCCAGGCCGGATGGGGGGCCTGAGCCGTCCGCCCCGCGGGCCGGCCCGCATCATCTCGCCCGTGCGGGCCGGCCCGCATCATCTCGCCTGTGCGGGCCGGCCCGCATCGCCTCGCCCCCGCGGGCCGGCCCGCACCCGCCTCGCGCAGCCCACGAGAGCGCCACCGCCACCAGACAGGAAGCTGCTCCCGCCATGGCCCAGCACCCCGCAGTCGCCGCCCTCCTCGCCCGCTCCCGACGGCTCGGATCGGATCCGCGCAACACCAACTACGCCGGCGGCAACACCTCTGCCAAAGACGCGGCCACCGACCCCGTCACCGGGCGGCCCGTCGACCTCATGTGGGTGAAGGGCTCCGGCGGCGACCTCGGCACCCTCGCCGAAGCGGGCCTGGCCGTGCTGCGGCTGGACCGCCTGCGCGCCCTCGCCGACACCTACCCGGGCGTGGAACGGGAGGACGAGATGGTCGCCGCGTTCGAGTACTGCCTGCACGGCAAGGGCGGCGCGGCCCCGTCCATCGACACCGCCATGCACGGCCTGCTCGACGTCGCGCACGTCGACCACCTGCACCCCGACTCCGGCATCGCGCTCGCCACCGCCGCCGACGGCGAAAGCCTCACCGCCGCCTGCTTCGGCGACACCGTCGCGTGGCTGCCCTGGCGCCGACCCGGCTTCCAGCTCGGCCTGGACCTCGCCGAGCTTTATCGGGCCCGCCCGCAGGCCATCGGCTGCATCCTCGGCGGTCACGGCATCACCGCCTGGGGCGCCACCAGCGAGGAGTGCGAGGCCAACGCCCTGCACATCATCCGCACCGCCGAGGACTTCCTGGCCCGCCACGGCAAGGCCGAGCCGTTCGGCCCGCCGCTCGACGGCTACGAAGCCCTGCCGGAGGCCGAACGCCGCCGGCGCGCCGCCTCGCTCGCCCCCGTCATCCGCGGTCTGGCCTCCACCGACCTCCCGCAGGTCGGCCACTTCACCGACGCCGCGCCCGTGCTGGACTTCCTCGCCCGCGCCGAGCATCCCCGCCTGGCCGCCCTCGGCACCTCCTGCCCCGACCACTTCCTGCGCACCAAGGTCGCCCCGCTCGTCCTCGACCTGCCCGCCGCCGCGCCCCTGGACGAGACGATCACCCGCCTGCGGAAGCTGCACACCGACTACCGGACCGCCTACCGGGCCTACTACGAGCGGTACGCCACCGCGGACTCGCCCCCCATGCGCGGCTCCGACCCGGCGATCGTCCTGGTCCCGGGCGTCGGCATGTTCTCCTTCGGCAGGGACAAGCAGACCGCCCGCGTGGCCGGCGAGTTCTACCTCAATGCGATCAACGTGATGCGCGGCGCGGAGGCGGTCTCCCGCTACGCCCCGATCGAGGAGCGCGAGAAGTTCGCCATCGAGTACTGGGCACTGGAAGAGGCGAAGCTGCGGCGCATGCCCGCGCCCAAACCGCTGGCCACCCGCATCGCCCTGGTCACCGGCGCCGGATCGGGCATCGGCAAGGCCATCGCGCACCGCCTGGCCGCCGAAGGCGCCTGCGTCGTCGTCGCCGACGTCGACACCGGCACCGCCCGGGCCGTCGCCGACGAACTCGGCGGCCCGGACCGCGCCGTGGCGGTCACCGTCGACGTCACCTCCGAGGAGCAGATCGCCGAGGCGTTCCGCACCGCCGTCCTCGCCTTCGGCGGCGTCGACCTGGTGGTCAACAACGCGGGCATCTCCATCTCCAAGCCGCTGCTGGAGACCACCGCCGACGACTGGGACCGGCAGCACGCCATCATGGCCCGCGGCTCCTTCCTCGTCTCCCGGGAGGCCGCCCGCACCATGATCGGACAGGGCCTGGGCGGCGATCTCGTCTACATCGCCTCGAAGAACGCGGTCTTCGCCGGGCCCAACAACATCGCGTACTCCGCCACCAAGGCCGACCAGGCCCATCAAGTCCGACTGCTGGCAGCCGAGTTGGGTGAACACGGAATCCGCGTCAACGGCGTCAACCCGGACGGCGTGGTCCGCGGCTCGGGCATCTTCGCCGGCGGCTGGGGCGCCCAGCGGGCCGCCACCTACGGCATCGCCGAGGAGCAGCTCGGCGCGTTCTACGCCCAGCGCACCCTCCTCAAGCGCGAGGTGCTGCCCGAACACGTCGCCGCCGCCGTCTTCGCCCTCACCGGCGGCGACCTCACCCACACGACCGGCCTCCACATCCCCGTCGACGCCGGCGTCGCCGCGGCCTTCCTGCGCTGAGGCGGCGGTGACGCCCCGTACCCCCCACACCCCGACCGCCTTCGCCGCGGCGGACCTCGGCGCCACCAGCGGACGGGTGCTCGTCGGCCGGGTCGGCCGCGACCGCCTCGACCTCACCGAGACCCACCGCTTCGACAACACTCCTGTCCAGCTCCCGGACGGATTGCACTGGAACGCCCTCGGCCTGTACCAAGGCGTCCTGGACGGCTTCCGGGAGGCCGCCGCGCTCGCGGAACTCGCCTCCGTCGGCATCGACAGCTGGGCCGTCGACTACGGGCTCCTCGACGCCGACGGCGCGCTCCTCGGCAACCCGTTCCACTACCGGGACCCGCGCGGCGCCGCCGCCGTGCAGTCCGTCTGGTCCCGCCTCCCGCCCGGCGAGCTGTACCGGATCAGCGGCCTTCAGCACCTGCCGTTCAACACGGTCTTCCAGCTCGCCGCCGAGAAGCACCTCGACCGCGCCCGCACCCTGCTCCTGCTGCCCGACCTGATCACCCACTGGCTCACGGGCACCGTCGGCGCAGAGGTCACCAACGCCTCCACCACGGGCCTGTACGACGCCCGCACCGGCGCCTGGTCCGCCCCGGTCCTCTCCGCGCTCGACCTCGACCCGGCCCTCCTCCCCGCACTGCGCCGCCCGGGCGACCACGCCGGCACCGTCCTGCCGCACGTCGTCGCCGCCACCGGCCTGCGCCCCGACACCCCCGTGATCGCGGTCGCCTCCCACGACACCGCCTCCGCGGTCGCCGCCGTCCCCGCCGACACCGAGGACTTCGCCTACATCTCCTGCGGCACCTGGTCGCTCGCCGGCCTCGAACTCGACGCGCCCGTCCTCACCGATGCCTCCCGCGCCGCCAACTTCACCAACGAGCTCGGTATCGACGGCACCGTCCGCTACCTGCGCAACGTCATGGGCCTGTGGCTGCTCAGCGAGAGTCTGCGCACCTGGCGTGCCCGAGGCAAGGGGCACCACCTGCCCGAGCTGCTGGAACGCGCCGCTGCCGCCCGCCCGTTCGCGGCGCTCGTCGACCCCGGTGCCCCCGAGTTCCTCGCCCCCGGCGACCTGCCGGCCCGCCTCGCCGCGCACTGCGCCCGCACCGGCCAGCACCTGCCCGAGGACCAGGGGGCCGTCGTCCGCTGCATCCTGGAGAGCCTGGCACTGGCGCACCGTCACACGCTCTTCCAGGCCGCAGAGTTGACCGGCCGCACGATCCGGACCGTCCACCTCGTCGGCGGCGGCAGCCGCAACGCCCTGCTGTGCCGGCTCACCGCCGACGCCACCGGCCTGCCCGTCATCGCGGGCCCCGCCGAGGCCACCGCCATCGGCAACATCCTCGTCCAGGCCCGCGCCCGGGGCCTGGTCGAGGACCGCGGCGCCATGCGTCGCCTGGTCGCCCGCACCCAGCGCCTGCAGCGCTACGAGCCCGCCGGAGACCTCCGTGCGTGGGACGCCGCCGCCGCCCGCGTGGGGCTCACCTGACCTGAGCCGCACGGCGTGGACGCGGCACACCTTCCCCTGCCCTACAGATCGTGACGGTCAGTCAAGTATCGCTAAAATTCGAATGGTTGCCGATCGCCAATCTGGAAATACTCCCTTTACCGAAGGGAAACGTACTGGCCGCCAGGTGGCCGGGTGTGCATTTTCCCGATGCGATCGCGCGACCAGCGGCTGCCCTTCGTGTCATCCCCGATCTCGCTGTCATCGCTGTGAGCTGCCCGCACGCCGTCACCATGACCCCGAACAGCGAGGCCCCGCGTCGATCGAAAGCCGCGCCGCAAAACAATTGCGGTCACCCCCAGCAGGTTTGGAAACACAACCTGTTCGGCTCTCGAAGCCGTTTCTCAGAGTTCGGAGGGTTTCCATGCGCACGCCTCGTCGCAGCTCCCTGCGCCTCCTGAAGGGCCTGTCACTGTCACTGTCCGCAGTGCTGCTGGCCGTCTTCGCCGCGCCTCAGGCCGGCGCCGCCGCCACGCCGACCGTGTGGATCCTGGACGCCACCGACCGGCCCTTCACCTCGACCACCCCGCCGGGCTGGGCGCCGACCAGGATCGAGCTGTACGCGGCCCGCAACGCCTACGAGGGGGCGCAGATCCTGGTGCGCTCCGCTTCGGCGCAGACCGGGGTGTCCGTCACCCCCAGGGCGTTGACCGGCCCCGGCGGCGCGACCATCCCCGCCGCGAACATCACCACGCGCTACGAGTACAACCACCCGAACATCCAGAAGATCGGCAACGTCCAGAGCCCGCCCGACGGGGGGACCGCCTACTACGACGCGCTGATGGACAACAGCCCGCGGTCGGTGCCGGCCAACACCACCTACGCCTCCTACTACCAGGTCTACGTGCCGGCCGGTCAGGCACCGGGCGTCTACACCGGCAGCGCCACGGTGAACAGCAGCCTGGGCGACGTCTCCGTGCCGGTCTCGGTGACCGTCTACAGCGCCACGATCCCGCCCACCTCGCAGTCCACGTTCAAGATGAACAACTGGTTCTCCTCGGCGGGCTGGGACTACGCGGGCACCGAGGCGTCGATCCCGAACGTGTACGGCGTGAAGATGTACGACGCCAACTGGTGGAAGGTCGAAGCCAACATCGCGGCGAACATGGCGCGGCACCGGAACAACGTGATCTACGCCGACGCGGTGGCCCTGCTGATCCCGGACACCACGGTCGACGCCGCGGGCCGCTTCACCTTCGGCTGGGCCACCTTCGACCGGTTCGTCAACCTCTTCGTCAATGCCGGGGCCATGCAGTACATCTACACCCCGACCCTGCTGGAGCCGCCTGCCGACGCACCGCAGCTCGACACCCTGGTGCCGGTCAACGGCGTCAGCGGCGCGGTCAAGCACGTGCTCTGCCGGCCCAACTCCGCCGCGGCCGACGGCTGCCCGAACACCAACAACTGGCTGAACCAGTTGTTCCCGGCACTGAAGGCGCACCTGGACGCCAAGGGCTGGACGGACAACTTCTACATGAGCGCCCTGGACGAGCCCACCACCCCGCAACAGGCCACGGCCTCCAACTGGCTGTACACGCAGTACGAGAAGTACTTCCCGAACCCGCGGACCAACGAGGCGCAGCTGACCAACTTCACCGGGAACGCGGCGCACCTGTCGACGCAGACCCCGCTCTTGTCGACCTACGACGCGAACGTCGCGCTCTACCAGAACTTCCGGATCAGCGGGAAGGACCTGTGGCTGTACACCTGCATCCTCCCGCAGGGCGCGTACATGAACCGCTTCACCAGCAACCACCTCAGCGCCACCAGGCTCCTTCCCTGGCTGACCTGGAAGATCGGCGGCACCGGCTACCTGCACTGGGGCTGGAACTACTGGCACGACGGTTTCAGCGAGCCGTACCCGGCCGCCGACACCTTCAACACCCCGCAGACCGGAGACCACTGGCTGGTCTATCCGAACAAGGCCTCCTACGGCATTTACGACAGCCTCCGCAGCGAGGCCCAGACCGCGGGCCTGCAGGACTTCGAACTGCTGCAGCAGCTGGCCGCGGTCAAACCGCAGGCGGCGCGCACCCTGGCCGAGACGCTGATCACCAATCCGACGGCGTACGACCTCTCCGGGTGGAACGTCGAGGGCCGGCACAAGCAACTCCTCGACGAACTGGCCTCGGCGACCGGCGACCTGGCGCTGCCGTTCACGGACGACTTCAGCGGCGGCGACCACTTCTGGACCCACACCCGCGGCGCCTGGTCGACCAGCGGCGCCCGGTACACGCAGTCCGACGCATCGGCGAACTGGGGGTACGTCTCCTACCTGCGCGGCCGGGGCTACACCGACGTGTCGGTCGGCGTGGACCTGCAGATCACCGGAGTGAGCCCGTACGGCGGCAACACCAACTGGGCCGGTCTGATGGTGCGTTCGGCCAACGGCACGGACCTGGACTCCGGCTACCTGATCGCCCAGCGGGACAACGGCGAGGTGTTCGTCTACCGCAGCGGCACGAGGATCGGCTCGGCGTCCGTACCCGGCTACGTGCCGGGGCAGCGCAACCACCTGCGCGTCGTGGCAAGCGGGAAGGTCCTGAAGGTGTACTCCGGTACCGGTCAGGCGCCGGTGCTGACCGTCACCGACGGGGCGTTCACCGCAGGCGACGTGGGTCTGGTCACCGGGGGAGCCAGCGCGAACTTCTGGAACGCCCGGGTCATGCCGACCTCCATCGCCCCGGCCGAGAGCGCCGCCGTCACCGCCTCCAGCTCGTACGAGGCCGACGGCTGGGGCGTCCGCTCGGCGGTCGACGGGCAGCGGCCGTCGGCCCCGAACGCCGCGGGGTGGAGCAGCTCCGGCAGTACCGCCACCAACCACACCGAGTGGGTGCGGCTGGACCTGGGCTCGACCCGGCCCGTGAGCCGGGTGGACCTCTACCCGCGCAGCGACGGGGCCAACACGGGCCAGGGCTTCCCGGTCGACTTCACCATCCAGACCTCCACCAACGGCACGAACTGGACCACGGTCAGCACCAGGACCGGGTACGCCAGGCCCGGCGCCACGGCGCAGGCCTTCCCGTTCACGACGGTCGACGCGCGGTACGTGAGGGTGACGGGAACGAACCTGAGCAGAGATCAGTTCGGCAGCTACCGCATGCAGTTCGCGGAGATCGAAGCCCTCGGCGGAGACCTGGCCCTGGGCCGCAGGGCGACCGCCTCCAGCTCGGTCGAGTACCCCGGAGAGGGCTGGCTGACCGCCAACCTCACCAACGGCGTCCGGCACACCCAGCTGTGGAACTCCTCGGGCTGGAGCAGCGCCGGCAGCGGATCCCCGAACACCACGCAGTGGGCGCGGGTGGACCTCGGCGGCCCGTCACGGATCAGCCAGGTCACGCTGTACCCCCGCGACGACGCACCGAACACCGGGCGCGGCTTCCCGTCTGCCTTCACCGTCCAGGTCTCGGCCGACGGTACGAACTGGACCACCGTGGTGTCGGAGAGCTCGTACCCGCGCCCCGGCGCCGGCGGGATCTCCTTCCCCTTCGCCGCCACCACCGCCCGGTACGTGAAGGTCACCGGCACCACCCTCACCGCGGACCAGTTCGGCGTGTACTACATGCAGCTGGCGGGGATCGGTGTGTCATGACGAAGCACCGGATCTGCTTCCTGCTCCAGGTGAAGGCCGAACTCGCCGCCGAGTACCGCGAGCGCCACGCCCGGGTGTGGCCGGAGATGCTCGATGCCCTCCGGTCCACCGGCTGGACGAACTACTCCCTGTTCCTGCGCCCGGACGGCCTGCTCGTCGGCTACCTGGAGACCGAGGACTTCGACCGCGCCCGCGAGGCGATGTCCGCCACCGAGGTCAACGCCCGCTGGCAGGCCCAGATGTCCCACTACTTCCAGAACCTGGACGGCACGCCGGCCGACCAGGCGATGGCACCGCTGACAGAGGTGTTCCACCTGGACTGACAGCCGTGTCGGCCGGCATCCGCCCCACCCGACGGGTACAAGGGAGGGGCACACCGCCGGCCCCCGGCGTTCCGAGACGAGGAGCCAGCTGCTGCCGGCGCTGTGGATGTACCGTCCTGAACTCAGTCGAGCGGTACGGCGGCGAGGCGGTCGGTGGTCTGGGGGTAGAGCCGGTTGCCGCGCTGCACGATCATGGTCGGGCCGTCGGGCATGTTGACGGCACCCGCGGAGAGCGTCCACACGACGCGGCGGGCGGCGACGTCCACCGCGATGACCGCCTGACCGTCGCCGCCGACCGCCGCGTAGAGCTCCCCGCGGAACGGGGCGGGAGCCGCCAGCATGGAGACGTACGCGCCCGGGTCGTGGGTCCACAGCTTCTTCCCGGTCGACTCGTCGAAGGCCTGGAGCGCCCCGTCCGCCACGTACACCGTTCCGTTCACGCAGACGGGTGCGCTCAGCAGCTTCGTACCCTCCGGCTCCAGCTTCCAGGCCACCGCTCCCGTCACCAGGTCCACCGCCGTGATCCGCTCCTCGAAGTCGAAGACGTGACGGTCAGAGGCGACCGGGCTGTTGATGCCTCCCGACTTGTCGGACGATTTCGCCTCCTCGTCGGTGCGGACCCTGCAGGCCCACAACTGGCGGCCCTCGCGCAGGTCGACGGCGAAGACGCGTGCGGGGTCCGAGCAGATCAGGCGGCCGTCGGAGACGATCGCCGACATCATGAGCGAGCCCATCGAGTCCAGGACGGCGCCCTCGACGCGCATGCGCCAGCGCAGTTTCCGGGCGCCCGGATCGTAGGCGACCAGCCAGGCCTCCTCTTCCTGCCGTCGATCGTCGGAGCGGAAGTACGCCCGCAGGTAGAGGCAGTCGGCGTCCGCGGCGAGCAGCTGCGTGGTGTGGGCGAG
Organism: Streptomyces sp. NPDC104226; assembly: GCF_055584085.1. Lineage (NCBI taxonomy): Bacteria > Bacillati > Actinomycetota > Actinomycetes > Kitasatosporales > Streptomycetaceae > Streptomyces > Streptomyces sp. NPDC104226. The sequence goes on along the minus strand of NZ_JBVJMS010000001.1, from coordinate 823,958 downwards.
GCCGCCCAGCACGGCCGGGTCGGCGGCGTCGGCGGGGAGGCGGCCGGTGGCCGGGTCCAGGTATCCGGCGCTCGCCAGGCCGTCCTCGTCGAACACGAAGCCCGCGAGGCGGTCTCCCGCCACGGCCACGTCGACCTTGACGCTCTGCGTCTCCCACAGCACCCGGCCGTCGGCGGTCGAGATGCCGCGCAGGACGTCGCTCGTGTGGATCAGGACCTCGTCGGACGCGACGACCGGGGAGGCCGACATCGGGGACGCGACCGACCACAACGGAGCCGGCGGCGAGCCGGGAGGTCGCGAACTCCGGCCCGGTCCGGCCGGCGCCGTACGGTTCCCCGAGCCGCCGCCGTTCCCCGAGCCGGGGAGGTTCCCGGTGGCCCAGAGAGCAGAGGCGCCCGCCACGGTGGTGAGCGCTGCGGCCGCCGCGCCCGCGATCAGCGTGCGGCGGGAGACCGCGCGGCGCGGGGCGGGCGCGCGCAGCGGGGCGGTGGCGACGGTGGCGACGTCGCCGATCCGGCGGGACAGGTCGGCGAGCAGCGCCTGCGGCAGCAGCTCGGCGAACTCCCCGGCGTCGAACGGCCCCCACTCCTCGCAGAGCCGGCCGGGCGCCGGCCGGTCACCCGGCTCCGGTGACAGGCAGGCGGTGAGCGTCCCGCGCAGCCCGTCCGGCAGGCCCGTAAGGTCGGGGTCGGCCCCGTGCCGCAGCAGTTCGAGGGTGCTCTGCCGGCCGCGGGCTTCGTAGGGGCCGTGACCGGTCGAGGCGAACACCAGGACCGCGGCGAGGGCGAACACATCGCCTTCCGGGCCGGGCGGCCCCCCGCGCGCCTGCTCCGGTGACATGTACGCCGGTGTGCCCGCCAGCCCCCCGGCCTCGGTGAGGCGTGGGCTGCCCGGGGCCTGGGCGAGCCCGAAGTCGATGAGCCGGGGGCCCTGCGCGGTGATCAGTACGTTCGAGGGCTTCACGTCCCGGTGGACGAGCCCGGCACGGTGCAGGGCGGCGAGGGCGCCGGCGAGCGCCGAGCCCAGTCCGCGGACGACCGGCTCGGGCAGCGTCCCCCCGGCCGCCACCGCCTCCGTCAGCGAGGGCCCGATGAGGTACGCCGTGGCCAGCCAGGGCCGGGCCGTGTCGGGGTCGGCGCCGAGGAAGGCCGCGGTGTGCTCCGCTCCCAGGGTCCGCGCGGCCTCGGCCTCCAACGCCAGCCGTTGGCGGTGGCCGGGCTGGTCGCGCAGGTCGGACCGGACGGTCTTGACCGCGGCGAGGCGGCCGCCGGAGGTGCGGGCCAGGAAGACGGTCCCCATGCCGCCGGCGCCCAGCCGGCCGAGCAGGGTGTAACCCCCGAGCTGTTCGGGGTCGTCGGGCAGCAGGGGCAGGAGGGTGGACATGACCGGTGGACTCCTTCGGGGCGGCGGTCGGGGGCCGGCGGTCGGCGTTCGGCGGTCGTTTCGGGGTCAGTCCGCCGGGAGGGCGACGACGGCGGACGGCCGGGCGACGAGCAGGGTGCCGGGAGCCGCGGCGAGTTGGAACGGTTCCCGGGCCTCCACCCCCGCGAGCCCGGTCTGCCACAGCCGTTTTCCCGAAGGGAGGCCGGTCGCGGTGACCTGGTGCAGCGTCGCGAGGTAGAGGGTGCGTCCGGAATCGCTTGCGGTCATGCTCCCGAGCATGTTCCACTCCAGGTTCTCGTTGAGCGTCTGCTCCCACCGCGTCCGGCCGGTGTCCGGATCGACGGCAACGACGGGGCCCGTGCCGTCGTCGGTCAGGTACAGGGTGTCGCCGCTGAAGAGGGGCGGTGCGTTGGTCCCGCCGACCAGGGCCTGTGACTCCCACAGCCGGGTGCCGGTCTTGAGGTCGTAGGCGTGGGCGTTCCCGCGGGAGAGCAGGAACAGCCGGCCGCCGCCCGCCGGGTCCACCGCCGAGGCGGGGCCGGCGTGCACGTCGGGATAGGAGCGGTTCCAGAGCATGCGCCCGCCGGCCCGCTCGAAGCCGGCGATCGTCAGGGTCCGGACGGACGTGACGTCCCGGAACAGCGTCTGCCGGGATACCTGTACCTCCACGACGACCGTCTCGGGGCCGACGGCGGTGGAGAGTTGGCCGTTGCCGAATCCGCTCGGCAGCGGAGTGCGCCACACCTCCTTGCGGTGGTCCAGGTCGAAGGCCGCCAGCAGGTATCCGCCCGTCGGACTCCCGTCCCCCACGAGCAGCCACGCCGTGGAGCCGTCGGCGGCGAGCACCCGCGAAAGGTTCTCGCTGCGCTGGAGCCACTGGGTACGGCCGTCCCGCATGGAGCAGAGCGACAGCCCCTCGCGCGTGGCCGTCAGGAAGCGGTCGCCGGGTACGGAGACGGGCATGGTGCTGCCGCCGGTGGGCAGCTGCCACACCTCCTTGCCGGTGCGCAGGTCGTGCCCGTACAGGGCGTCGCCACGCGTCATCAGGCAATGGTCGGCGCTGCTCACCGGGAGGAGCCGGGTGCGGGCCGTCGGGTCGTCCAGGCGCCACAGGGCGGCCGGCGGCATGCCGGGCACGCGGGAACCCGTACCGGAACCGCTCCCTGCCGCGGGCGGGCCGGTACGGTCGTCCGCGCGGGTCAGGGCGGACCAGCCGAGGGTCCCGGAGACCCCCAGGGCGGCGCCCGCCGCGCCGGTCAGCAGGCCGGACAGGACCCGGCGGCGGGTGGGCCGGTCGGCCGCGCCGTGGGCGGCCGGGTCCGGAGCGGGGCCGGGGGAGGAGGGCGTCGCCACCTGGGTGGCGGGGTGCGGGGGCGCGGGTGCATCGGCGTCCGCCGGGGCACGGTCGTCGGGGTGTCCGTCCCCGCCCGCATCGGCGTCCGTGTCCGCATCGGCCATTTCGAGGTCGGCGATCGCCTGCGTGCGTACGGCCAGTGCGGCGACGACCCGGCCGGGCAGCGGGTCCGGTGTCCGCTCCGCGTCCTGCCCGCCGGGGGCCAGCGTCCGGCAGAGCTCCGCGGCAGTGGGCCGGTCGTCCGGGGAGGCGGCCAGGGCCGCGGCCACCACCTCGCCGAGCTCTCCCGGCAGTTCGGGCAGTTCGGGGCGGTTGTGGAGGGCGCGGTAGGCCAGCACGGGCGGCGGGCCGTCCCCGAAGGGCAGCCGCCCGGTGGCCGTGTGGAGCAGCAGCACCGCCAGGGAGTACACGTCGGCAGCGGAGGAGGAGGGCCGCCCCGCGGCCACCTCCGGGGCCATGAAGGCGGCGGGCACGGTCGACACGCGGCTCTGCGCTTCGGGCCTCCCGTGCTCTGCCCGGGGTCGCGGCTCTTGGCCGGGCCCCCGCTCCCGGTGCGGTTCGTGAGGCGGGTGCGGGGACGGCGTACGGCAGGCGTGCACGGCCATCAGCAGCGGGCGGCCCGTGGTGAGCCAGACGCCGTCGGGTGCCACCGCGCCGTAGCTGATGCCCCGGGAGTGCAGGGCGGCCAGGGAGTCGGCGATCTCCGCGGCGAGCCGCACCGACTGTTCCAGGGGCAGGGTGCCGGACTGTGTTCCGGGCCGCCGCCCCACGTCCGAGAGGGACACGGCAGGGGAGTGTACGAGGGCCACCCAGGCGGGCTCGGTCCCGGTGTTCAGGTCCAGTACGGCCGGCACTCCCGGCACGGGACCGCGGCTCAGCGTCTCGGCCGCCCGGTACGCGGCCGGGGGCAGCAGGCACACCACGGCGTGCCCGTGGTCCCGGTCGCGGCCGACGTACATGCCGCCCCGCGGCGGCACCGGCCGCGGGCCTGGCCAGCGGGCCAGCACCCGGTACGGACCGGCCGACCGCGGGTCTTCGGGGCGCAAGCCCTCGCCCAGACGTCCGCCCCCCATGCGTTCCCCCCTCACTCGTGGCCCCGCCCGGGGCCGGTCACATGCCCGGCAGGGCGCGGACCGCGCTGCTGCGTTGCCAGATGACGCTGCCTCCGGCGACCGTCCCCCGCCAGGGAACGTCGGCCCGGACCTCCCCGGCCGGGGCAGGTGCGAACACGTACTGCTCGGCCGCCCGTCCGCCGTGCACCGCGAGGATGCCTAGCTCGGGCTTCCGCAGCGGCGCGAAGATCCCGGATCCCGCCACCAACGGAGCCTGGTCCCGGGCCAGTTCTCCGGCGGCCAGCACGGTCCATGCGGGGGCTCCGGTCTTCACGTCGATGCTCCGGAGCTGGCTGCCGTCGGCGACGTACACGGTGCCGCCGACCGGGGCGGGCACGCCGAAGCCCGCGCTGTCGTCCGCGGGCAGGGTCCACAGCTGCTCTCCGCGCTCCCGGTCCAGGAAGGTCAGCGTCCGGTCTCCGGCCCCGCCCAGCAGCACTCCGCCCGCCGACAGGGCCGTACGCGAGGCGTCGGCGCCCGCGGGTCGCTTCCATGCGGGACCGCCGTCGGCGGAGTTCAGGGCCACCACCCCGCCGGCGGCGGAGGCCAGGAGCAGCCGCCCGTACCCGGCGGACGCGGCGAGCGCCGTGCCCGGCACGGGGACGGGCACGCGCCAGCGCACCGAACCGTCCGCCCGCTTGAGCGCGGCGAGGCGGCCGTCCGCGTCGAGGGCGTAGACCTGGTCCTCGTCGGCGGCGAGCAGTCCGGTCGCCTTCTCCCGCGCGCGGTGGCGGACCGTACCGCTGCCGGCGTCCAGGAACAGCAGGGCGCCCTCCGGGTCCAGGGCGACGGGCCGGCGGCCGCCGACGAGGTCGCGGACCACCGGTCCGCGCCAGCGGCGTTCGCCCGACACCGGATCGCGGAGGAGGAGCGTGCCGTCGCCGTCCGCGAAGCACACCCGGCCGTCGACGTCGACCGGCCCGAAGGCCGGCTGCACCGCGGCGCCGTCGTACGACCACAGGGGCACCGGCACCGTGCCGGGAGGGCCGCTCCAGCGGGGGGCGGGGGTGCGGGCGGGGCCGTCGTCGTCCCGGAGGGTGCGCAGGGCGGTGGCTCCGGCCGCCGCGAGGAGTACGGCGGCCCCGGCGCCGGTGAGCACCCTGCGCCGGGTCGGCAGCCGCGGGCCGGCTCCCAGGGCGGCTGCGGCCCGTGCGATCTCGGCGGCATCGGCGAGCACCGTGGGCGGCAGCCAGCGGGTGGCGGCGCGCAGGGCGGCGCCGTGCGGGTCGAGTTCCGCAGCCACGTCCGCGGCGGCCGGCCGGTCTTCCGGCTGCTTCTCGAGGCAGCCGCGGATCACGGGCGTCAGCCCGGCCGGAACGTCGGTGAGGTCGGGGGCCTCGTAGGCGATGCGGAAGTCCGAGCGGACCGGGTCTCCGTCGTAGAAGGCGTGCCGGCCGGTCAGCGCGAAGACGAGCAGCGCGCCGAGGCAGAAGACGTCGCTGGGCGGCCCGAGGGGACCCTTGACCACCTGTTCGGGGGACATGTAGCCGGGCGTTCCGGGGCGCTGCCCGGTCGCGGTCAAGGTGGCGTCGCCGGTCACCCGGGCGATGCCGAAGTCGACGATACGGGGGCGGTCGGCGCCGAGGATGACGTTCGAAGGCTTCAGGTCGCGGTGCACGACCCCGGCCGCGGCCAGGGCCGTCAGGGCCCGGCCGAGCGCCCCGGCGAGGGCGCGCACGGCGGGTGCGGGCAGGGGCCCGTGCCGCAGGACGGCGTCGGCAAGCGTCACGCCGGGGACGAACTCGGCGGCGATCCACGGCACGTGCTCGGTGGTCGAGGAGCCGAGCACGTTCGCGACGAAGGGGCTGCGGACCGCCGCCGCGGCGGCGGCCTCGCGGGTGAACCGTTCCCGGAGGTCCGCGTCGCGGAAGAGTTCGGGCCGGATGGTCTTGAGGGCGACCGGACGCCCCCGGCGGCGGGCGAGGTAGACCGTGCCCATGCCGCCGGCCCCGAGGACCCCCAGGATCCGGTGGCCTCCGAGCTGCACGGGCGTGCCGCCCGGCAGCGGGGAGATCACTGGTGTCATGGCGTTGATCGTATGCGTGTGGTCGTCAACCAGCCTTGGAATCAGGAAAGTTGACCTGACCTCGGAGGGGTGGGTGTCGGGGCGCCTCAGCCGGTCAGGGTGAACTCGGTCGCGAGGCGTGGGATGTAGTCGGCGAGGGCCGGCGCCCAGCAGGCGTACGTGTGGTCTCCCTTGCAACCGGGCGACAGGGCGGATCCGTTGCCGTAGTTGACGAAGCGGTTCGGGATGCCCAGTTGGTTCAGACGGTTCGCGACGTTGGTGGAGGCGACCGCGGTCTTGCCGTCGATCAGACCCTGGTTGCCGGTGTAGAGGGTGACCCCGGTGCCGGCGAGCTTGCCCAGGTTGGTCAGCGAGGCGGGGTTGACCTCGTTCCAGATCCGGTCGTCGAAGATCGCGTACGGCGAGCCGAAGATGGCGTCGCTGTCCACCACGGGCCCGTAGCCGGTGCAGTTGCCGGTACCGGAGGTGGTGGAGGCGCACCAGGCGCCGGTCAGGTTGAGCTCCGTGGCCAGCACCGCGGCACGCACCTCCCACAGGCCGAAGTCGATGCCCCCGGACAGGGAGGCGACGCGGCCGAACAGGTCGGGGCGGGCCTGGGCGTAGTGCAGGGCACCGAAGCCGCCCATGGACAGGCCGACGACCGCACGGTGGCCGCGGTCGGGCAGGGTCCGCAGGTTGGCGTCGATGAAGGGGACCACCTGCAGGAGGTGGAAGGTCTCCCAGTTGGCGGCGCCCTCGGCGGTGTTCTGCATGCGCCAGTTCGCGTACCAGCCCTTCAGGCCGCCGTCCGGGACGACGGTGATCATCCGGTCGTCCCGCAGGGCCGGAGCCGCCGCGGCGTCGTCCACGCTGCCGCCACCGCCGTGCAGGAAGTACGTCACCGGCCAGCGCTTGCCCGGCTCGGCGTAGTAGCCGCTCGGCAGGAAGACGCGGACCTTGTGCCGGCCGGAGAGCTGCGCCGTGGTGACGGTGAGGGTGAAGTCGGTCGCGGAGCGCACCTCGGTGGCTCCGGCCACCTGGGCCAGCCCCTGCCCGTCGGTGAAGGCCGGGATCGTCGGGACGTCGGCCACGCCCGCGGCGTGGGCCGCGGAGCCGGTGAGGGCGGTCGCCGCGACCGCCGCCACGGCAACGGCGGTGAGCGCGGTGGCCCGTACCGCGGCGCGGAATCCGGCCGCGCCGGTGAGCAGGGATCGCACGGTGGCTCTCCTTTCAGTGGGACAGGGGCAGGGACGGTGTCAGGGGGAGGCCGGCGTCTCGCACAGGGCACTGGTCAGCGTCTTGTACATCTGCTGGGCCGGGATGTTCGTCACGAGATGGGCGTTGGTCATGACGGAGGCGTGCCGCCCGTCCTCGGTCACGAGCGTCTGCGAGTAGTAGCCGGGGACGGCTCCGTCGTGCCCCCAGGCGGTGACGCCGTCGCAGGGCAGGGCGATCTTGAACAACCCGAGGCCGTACCCGTTCCCCGAGCCGGGCGCCCCGAGCTCGAAGGTCTTCTCCATCTCGGCGAGGTTGGCGGGGGAGAGCGCCGTGCCGTCGACGATCGCCTGGTAGAAGGCGGTCATGTCCCGGAGCGTGGAGATGACGGCGCCGGATCCGTAGAAGGTGGACGGCTCGAACGCCGTTCCATCCAGCCAGAAGAAGAACGAGCCGATGCGGGTACCCCGGTAGCCGTGGATCGCCGGGCTCGGCACGGCGCGGTCCGTGGGGGCGGGGAAGCGGGTGTGGGTCAGGCCGAGCGGCTGGATCACCTGCTGGGTGACGGCCTGGTGCAGGGGCAGGCCGGTGATCTTCTCGATCAGCATGCCCAGGATCTCGAAGTTGGTGTTCGAGTACTGGAAGGCGGCGCCCGGCTGGGAGGCGGGGGCGAAGCGCAGCCCGTCCTGCACCAGGGCCGCGAGCGTGTACGAGCCGTCCGGGCGGGCCTGGGCGAGCGGGAGGCCGTTCACCGGTATGCCGCTGGTGTGCTGGAGGAGGTGCCGGAGGGTGATCCGGTTCCCGTCGTAGCCGTTCACGGAGACCACACCGGGCAGGTGCCGCTCGATGGGGTCGTCGAGGCCGATTCCGTTCGCCTCCGCGAGCTTCAGTACGGCGACGGCGGTGAAGGTCTTCGACTGGCTCCCGACGCGGTAGTACTCGTCCGGGCCGATCGGATCGTTGGTGTTGACGGTGGCCGTGCCGGTGGAGAGGTTCCACGAGGCGTCGCCGGTCCCCGCGTACACGCCCGCCCCCGGACCGCCTCCCGCCTTGAGCTCGTTCAGGGCCGCGAGCGTGGCGGCGTGGTCGGCGGCCGCCCGGGCCGGGGCCTGCGCCTGCGACCGGGTCTGCGACTGGGCCTGGGCCTGCGCTGCCGCGGGCACGGCCAGGAGCGCACCGGCCACACCGAGGACGAGCGGGAACCGCAACGCGCTCAGCTTCAACTTCATCATCGAACCTGCTCCTCGTGGAGGGAATCGTCTGCCGGAAGGGGAGTGGCTTCGCCGTGGCGTCGCCACGGTGTGTCTCAGGACCAGCTCTGGTACGGAAGGCTGTTGCACGCCCAGGTGCGGAAGCCCACGGAGCTGTCGTCGATGCAGCGCGAGGTCTGCTGGTTCTGGAAGCGGACGGTGCCGTCGTCCCAGACCTTGACCCACCAGCTCTGCTCCGGGCTGGAGTTGCAGACCGCGGTGCGGAAGCCGCTGTTGGTGTCCTCGATGCAGCGGCCGGTGTTGATGTTCGCCAGCTGGCGCGTCCCGTCGCCCCAGACGTGCACGCTCCACTGCTGCGGGTTCGATCCGTTGCAGCTCCAGGTGCGGAAGCCGTTGCTGGTGTCGTCCATACAGCGGGTCGTGGCCTGGTTCCGGAAGGACTGGACGGCGTCGTACGTCCTTGCCTGCACGGCCGAGCCGGAGGTGGCGGCCGAGCCGGAGGTGGCGGCCACGGCGCCGGTCGCCGGGCTGAGGGCGGTGAGGGCGAGGGCCCCGCCGAGCAGAAGCGTCTTCGTGAGGCGCATGTGATCCTTCGTCTCCTTCGTGTCCATGGGACTGGCCGGGCCACACGCTAGAAGCCGGGGGAGGCGGCGGGGCACCCGGAACGATCCGGAGTGACAGCGTCGTCCGCGGTGCGGTGCGGTCCGTCGAAGGCCTCCCCCTTGCTTGAGTTCCTGCCGGAGTACTAGGCCACCGCGGGCCCGGCATCGTTCAGCCAGGCCCACTCCGACCACGTCGCGAAGCCGGTCTGCCACTTGTGGTAGACCCCGGCATGGCTGGTGGCGAGCACCTCGATGCGGCCGTCGGCGTTGGTGCCCGCGGCGATCTCGGTGCCGCCGCCACCGAAGGTCTCCCACCCCGAGAACGGGGCGTTCGGGCGCGTCTGCCAGGCGTGGCTCGCGGCGTCGGCGTTGATCGCGTACACCTCGACCCGGCCGTCTGCCGTCCGCGCGACGGTCAGTTCGGCGTTGGTGATGCCGCCCATGCCTGCCCACTCCGACCACGAGGTCGGGCTGGTCTGCCAGCGGTGGAACACGCCGTTGGCGTTGGAGGCGAACACCTCGAGCCTGCCGTCCTGGTTGTAGCCGGCGGACAGGTCGTGACCGCCGCCGCCGAAGTTCTCCCAGGCGGACCAGCCGCCGTTGACTCCGGTCTGGTAGAGGTGCTCGAAGGTCGCGTCGGAGAGCGCGAAGACCTCGAGGCGCCCGTCGGACGCGGTCTCGATGGCGAGCCGGGAGTTCGCCGGACCGCCGGCGGTGCCCTCCCAGTCGGCCCAGCCGCCGCTGGGGGCGGTCTGCCACCGGTGGAACACGCCCGTCGCGTTGGAGGCGAACACCTCGATGCGGCCGTCGGCGTTGGTGCCCGCGGCCAGCCGGTATCCGCCGCCGCCGAAGTTCGCCCACGCCGACCAGCTCCCGCCGGGCGCGGTCTGCCACATGTGGTCGAAGGTGCTGTCCGACAGCGCGAACACCTCCAGGCGGCCGTCCGCGTTCGACGCCACGGTCAACTGTGCGTTGCGCGGTCCCCCCTCGAAGCGCCACTGCGACCAGCCGCCGTTCACCGCCGTCTGCCACGCGTGGTACACGCCGTCCGCGCCGGCGGCGAAGGCTTCCAGCCGCCCGTCCGCGGACCGCCCGGTGGTCACCCGGCCCGATCCGTAGGGGTGCTTGGGGCCGCCGGCGCTCGTACCGGACCACAGGGCATGGGCGATGAGCTCCGCGTCGCCCGCCTCGACGGCGTACAGGCCGCGCAGGTCCTCCCGCGGCCGCTGGACGTGCCAGCACACCTCTCCGACCGCCTCGTCGTTCCACGAGCCGCCCGGATACATGCGTTCCACCTCGTCGAAGAAGGCGTTGGTGGCGTAGACCGGGTCCAGACGCTCCTCGCGGGAGCCCCACCAGTCCTGCTGCTGGAACAGCCCGAGGCTGGTGTAGTCGACCGCCTGGGCGTAGTTGTTGAGGCTGGATTCCACGATGACCGTGGCGATGGCGATGGTCGCGGCCCTCTGGTTCAGGCCCCGGTCCTTCACCGCCTGCGTCACCCTCCGAGCGCAGGACACCTTGTAGGCGGTCATGTAGCCGGCCATCTTCGCCTGCAGCTGGGGGTTGAGCTGGTCGGCCAGGATGCCGTCGGTGGCCGAGGGGCCGGCCGGATCGCACGGCACGGTCGGAATGGCGAAGCCCTGCGGGCCGCTGAAGTACCGGGAGACGCCGGAGCGGTCGCCGCCCGGGCCCGGAACGGGGGCGGGCGGCGCGGCGGAGGCGACCGAGGCGGTCATGCCGATGACCAGCGCCCATATGCCGGCCGCGAAGGCCAGTCTGGTGAACATGCGGCACAAGCCGGATATCGCCATGGTGTCCCCTTCTGTCGTGAAGTGAAGTGCACGGAATCCGCTCGGCCTTCGGCGCCGACCGCGGCGGCCGCCCCGTCCGAAGCGCATCGGGACACCGGCCGGAGGAGTCCGGGCCCACCGAGTTCACCGGGCACGACCGCCCCTGTCACTCCGGATCGTTCCGGATGCCTCCGCGGCGCCCCCGCGACTACCTTGTCGACCGCTCAGGCCGTCTCCTTCGGATCGTGCCGGCCGACACGATCCGAAGGAGACGGCCTAGCCGACGTGCACCCGCCTGTCAGTCCGGAACCTTCCGGGGTCTGCGGACCCGTGCACCGTTGTTACCTTCCAGACGCATCGTCAGGCTTCCGACCAGGAGGACACAGTGAGCGCGCAGCACCCGAGCCGCAGGAACATCCTGAAGACCGCCAGCGGCCTCACGGCCGCGATGGCCATGGGCGGTGCGGGAGTCCTCGCCGCCGCGTCGACCGCTTCCGCCGTCGGAGACATCCCCGGCCTGCACATCACGGAACGCGGCGAGCAGGATCACCGGATGTGGTACTACCGGTTCCAGACGGCCGCGATCGGCGGCTGGACCCCGGCCGTCAACGTGCTGCTCCCCGACGGCTACCACACCAGTGGGCGCCGCTACCCCGTCCTCTACCTGCTCCACGGCGGCCTGGAGGACTTCATCACCTTCGACCGTTTCCACGACATCCGGGGTCTGACGGCCTGGAAGGACATCATCGTCGTGATGCCCGACGGCGGGCGCGCCGGCTGGTACTCCAACGCGGTGAGCTCCAACATCGGCGCCCGCAACTGGGAGCACTTCCACATCGGTCAGCTGATCCCGTGGATCGACGCGAACTTCCGGACCTACGCCGAGTACGACGGCCGCGCCGTCTCCGGATTCTCCATGGGCGGCTTCGGCGCCCTGAAGTACGCGGCCAAGTACTACGGCCACTTCGCCTCGGTCAGTGCCCACTCCGGCCCGGCCAACCTGCGCGGCGGCAACGGTGATCTGGTCACCCACTGGGCCAACGCCTCCTCCGCCGCGGTGGAGCTGAACGGCGGCACCGTCTACGGTGCGCCCTTCTGGGACCAGGCCCGCGTCAGCGCGGACAACCCGTGCGAGCGCATCGAGAGCTACCGGAACAAGCGGGTCTTCCTGGTCGCCGGCACCAGCCCCGAGGACATCCAGGGCTACGCCAACGAGACCCTGGTGCTGGCCACCCAGCGCGAGTTCAAGTGGAACCTCGACCGCGTGGGCATCCCCTACGAGCAGCACGAGGTCGGCGGCGGCCACTACGTCCGCCGGGACCTGCTGGAGCACGACATCAACGGCGTCATCGACCGGCTGCGCAAGGCGTGAACGGCCCCCTGAGCCGCGTTCTCACGACGGCGGCCGTCCTCCTCGCGGCACTGTCGGCGCCGGCCGTCACCGGTTCGGCAGGGGCGCGGGCCGCCGAACCCGCCGCGGCCTGCCCGACCACCGGTCCCGTGACCCAGCACTTCCACAGCGGCCACAACGGCGTCGACATCGGGGCCGACGTCGGCACCCCGATCTACGCGGTGGGCGACGGCGTGGTGACGATCTCCGGGTACGTCGGCGACTACGGCCAGTGGATCCGCATCCTGCACCCCGACGGGAGGATCTCCGAGTACGGGCACATGTCCCGGCGGGACGTCTTCGAGGGCGACCACGTCGTGGCCGGCCAGCAGATCGCCCTGGTGGGCGCGGAGGGCACCAACGTCGACGGCCCCCACCTCCACCTGCGGATCTGGGGGGACCAGTCCACCTCCTACGGCATCGACCCCGAGGCCTACCTCGCGGAGCGCGGCGTCGTGCTGCCGTGCACCCCGGGCAGCGGTCCGCGGCCCAAGCCGCTGGTGCATCCGGCGGAGTCGGGCCGGGTGGTGTCGGCGCGGTCGGCGGACGGACGCCTGGAGGTGTTCGCCGCCGGCGCCGACGGTGTGCAGCACGCCTGGCAGCAGGAAGCGAACGGCAGCTGGTCGGCCTGGGAGCAGCTAGGCGGGCCGGGCAACGCCGAGCTGGCGATCGCCTCCAACGCCGACGGCCGCCTGGAGATGTTCGCCCTGGCCGGCAACACCTTCCAGCACCGCTGGCAGCTCTCTCCCTCCGGCGAATGGTCGAACTGGGAGACCTTCGGCGGCGGCGGGCACGACACGGCGGCCGGAGTCAACGCCGACGGCCGCATCGAGGTCTACGCCTCCAACCCGTCCGGCGTCTTCCACCGGTACCAGGTCGCCCCCAACGGCGGCTGGTCGCAGTGGGAGCCCACCGGCGGAGGCCCCGCCAACGGCCGCCTGGAGCTGGAGAAGTCGCCCGACGGCCGGCTGGAGGTGTTCGCCCTGAGCGCCGGCACCTTCCAGCACACGTACCAGACGGCCCCCAACGGCGGGTGGTCGAACTGGGACGCCTTCGGGGGAGGCGGCCACGACCTGACCGTCGATCACAACGCCGACGGCCGCCTGGAGGTCTTCGCCTCCGGCCCGGAGGGTGTGTTCCACAAGTACCAGACCAGCCCGACCAGTTGGTCGAACTGGGAGCCGACCGGCGGTCCCGCCGACGCGCAGCTCACCAGTACGCGCACGGCGGACGGACGGGTCGAGGTCTTCGCGATGAACGGCACTACGGCCGTGCACGCCTGGCAGACGGCCGTCAACGCGTCCTACGGAGCCTGGACCGCCTTCGGCGGAGGCGGCACCGAGGTCACCGCGGTGGCCAATGCCGACGGGCGGATCGAGGTCTTCGGGACCAGCCACGCCGGCACCTACCACCGATGGCAGACCGGCTTCTCCAGCTGGTCCGAATGGGGCTGGCTCAACGACACCGCCGGCCCCGCCCTCGACTGACGGCCCGCTCCCGACCCCCTCCGACCGCCCCCACCCCGACCCGCGGTCGGCCGTGCCCGCAAAGGCCCGGCCGACCACGCGGCCTGCCTGGAGAGACCCATGCTTCCGATCGGCATCAGCAGGCGGAGTCTGTTGCTGGGCGCCGCAGGGACGGGCGCGCTGCCGTTCCTGGGCGGCGGCAGGGCCGCGGCCCGGGCCGACGACGCCGCACCGCCCCCTCGATGGGTCGGCGCGGGACCCTTCACGTACGTCTACGACCCCTCGACCGCAGAGGGCCCGCGCTATCTCAACGACCACACGCTGATCAAGACGCAGGGCCGCTGGCACCTGTTCGGCATCGTCGGACGCAGCGCGCCGCGCGGTGAGTCCCCCGACAGCGCGAGGGAGACCTCCTTCGCCCACGCCTCGGCGCCGAGCCCGTACGGCCCGTGGACCACCCACGCCGACGCACTCACCCTCGACCCGTCCTATTTCGGCGAGGAGCACCTGTGGGCGCCGCACGTCGTGGAGGCGGGCGGCAGGTTCTGGATGTTCTACGCGGCCGGCGGCGCGAGCGGCGCCGCGATCAGCCTCGCCACCTCCTCCGATCTGTTCACCTGGACGCGCGAGCCCACCGGCCCGCTGTTCCGCGGGCTCGCGGCGCGCGACCCGATGGTCCTGCGGGTCGGCGGTGAGTGGGTCATGTACTACACGGAACTCTCGGGCCCGGGCGGCCGCCACGTCGTGGCCTGCCGGCGGTCCGCGGATCTGGTCCACTGGAGCGAACCGGGCACCGTGTTCACCGACGCGACCACGGACACGACCGTCTCGGTCACCGAGTCCCCGTACGTCGTGGAACGGGACGGCTGGTACTACCTGTTCATCGGCCCGCGGGGAGGCTACGAGGGCACGGACGTGCTGGCCTCCCGGGACCCCTTCCACTTCGACCTGGACGGCTACGCGGGCCACGTACCCGGTCACGCCGTGGAAGCGGTCGCCGACGGGGACACCTGGTACGCGAGCGCCGCGGGCTGGTTCCGGGGCGGCCTGCACGTGGCGCCCCTGCAGTGGCGGGACGCGCCACCACCGTGGCAGAGCACGGACAACCCGGTGGCCGGCCTCGACGCCGCCGGCCGCCTCACGGTGTTCGCGCTCGACGCCGCCGACCGCTCGATGCTCCGCCGAGTCCAGCGCGACCCGGACACCGACGGCTGGTCGCCGTGGGAGACGTTCGGCGGGCCGGCCGGTGCGGTCCCCACGCTCGGCCGCAACGCCGACGGCGCGCTCGAGGTGTTCTCGCTCGCCCCCGGGGGAGCCAACCTGCACCACCGGGCCCAGCGTCCGGACGGCGGCTGGTACGACTGGGAGGAGTTCGGCGGCCCGGCCGGCGCGGCCCCGGCCGTCGCCCGCGGCGCCGACGGCCGGCTGGAGGCGTTCGCCCTGAGCCCCGGCGGCGCCTCGGTCGCCCGGCGACGGCAGGGGGCGCCGGGGTCCCCGGCCTGGGACCCGTGGGAGACGGACTTCGGCGGCGCCGCGGGCGCTCCGCCGGTCGTCGCGGCCAACGCCGACGGCCGGCTCGAGGTGTTCGCCCTCTCGCCCGGCGGCGCCGGGATCTTCCATCGGTGGCAGGAAACGCCGGGAGGCGCCTGGACCCCTGCGTGGCAGTGCTTCGGCACCGCGTCCGGCGCGGCGCCGCGGGTGGCCAGGGACGGCAGCGGCCGGCTCACCGTAGCCGCGATCGGGCCCTCGGGCGTGGGAACCTTCAGCCGGCGGCAGTCCGTGCCGAACGGAGGCTGGGACGCATGGCTGCCGATGTTCGGCTGGAGCGCCGCCGCCCCGGCGTTCGCCGCCAACGCCGACGGCCGGCTCGAGGCGTTCTCGCTGACGCCCGGGGGCGCCCGGCTCGACCACCGCCGGCAGACCGCCCCCGGCGGAAGCTGGGCTTCCGGCGGGGAGTTCGGGGAGCCCGGCCTCAGGCTCGCCTCCAAGCCCGCGGCCGTGCTCGACCCCACCGGGCGCACGCACGTCTTCGCCGTCACCACCGAAGGCAGGATGCGCACCCGCGTCCAGGACCGGCCGAGCGGCGGGTGGCGGCCGTGGACCGCCTTCGGCGACCGGACGGTCGCACCCGTCGTATCGGGCCGCCCCGCACTCTGAACCCGGAGTGCGGATCGCGCCACGGGAAAGGGACGAAAGGGCGGTTCCGCGGGTCCGCGACGCCCCGCGCACGGTGACCTTCCCCACCCCGGCGCGTCCCCTGCGCGAAGTCATCGAACGGCGGCGCACGGCCCGGTTCCGTACGCTCCGCCCGGGGCGGCCGCATGCCGCGCTCACCGGCCGCGGCGCGACAACTTCCCCCGAACCACTCGCCAGAGAGTCGGAAACGACCCCAAACCGCCGTCGCCGCAAGAGGATCGGAGTGACCGGGCACACAGGGGGAGCCGTCCGCGATGAGAGGGCCGGAGAAGCTCCGGGAGCGGGGCGCGGAAAGCCTCCCGGGGCAGCCGGTGCGGGCCGTCCGGCCCGACGTGCCGTCCCGGCCGAAGTGGCTGAAGTGCGCCGCTGAACTCCCTTGAGAGATGAGTATTGTTCCACTCGTCGGTCCGGCACGACGCGTGGAGCGGGGGAACGGTGAGCGGGGTGGTCGTCCATCTGCCGCAGGGGTGCAGTGGCGCCGACGGCGGCGAACCGTACGGCGAAGCGGTGACGTTACGGCTCGGACCGGGCGAAGTCGCCCGCTTCGGACGCGGCTCCGCGCAGGTCCCCGTGGAGCTCCGCCTCGCCGACGCGGCGATCTCCCGGCTCGCCGGGGAGATCCGCGTGACCGACGACCACTGGCAGCTGACGAACCACAGCGCCACCCACAGCTACCTCGTGGAGAACCCCGAGGGCGCCGGGGAGTACCTCAGGGTTCCGCCCCGCAGGGTCGGGGCGCCCGTCCCGTTCGAGTTCTCGCGCGTCGTGCTGCCCACCCGCAGCGAGGTCCCCGTCTCGTTCCAGGTGTTCGCTCCCGATCACGTCTACCTGGACCCGGAGGCCATGGGCGCCCCATGGGGCCGCCTCACCGTCACCGCCTACTCGCTCGACGAGACGGCCACCTACTTCCTGGTTCTCCTCGCGCTCTGCGAACCGCGCCTGCGCGACCAGTCCCGCGTCGCGGTCCCCACCACGCCCCAGATCGTCGAACGGCTCCGGGGCCACGCCGCGTGCGCCACCCTGACCGCGCGCGCGGTCAGCTCGCACATCGACTACCTCGCCGAGGAGAAGCTGCGCATCGGCGCCCCGGACCCGCGCGAACCCGGCAAGGGCGACCGCCGCAACGGCAAGCGGGAGGAGATCGTCGGGCTCGCCCTGCGGTTCGGGCTCGTGCGCGAGGAGCACCTGACGCTGCTGCCGCCCCTGACGGGGGCCGGCGGGCGGGAGCGGCAGGCCGCGCGATGACGACGCCCCGCACCCTGGACGAGATCACGGAATGCGACGGTACGGATCTGCTCCCGCCCGGCCACCGGGTGCGGAGCTGGACGATCACCGGCCTGATCGGGGCCGGAGGCTGGTCCACGGTCTACGCCGCACGGCGCGCCGGCAGGTACCCGGACCGGACCGGCCGGGCCCCCGCACACCCGTCCGCAGCGCCCGCGGACGTCGCTCTCAAAATCATGCCGACCGCCGGGTATGCCCCGCGCCAGACGCGCAGGATCGTGGAGTCGGCCCGCCGCGAGGTCGAGCTGGGACGCAGGGCCGGGCACGCCCGGCTGATCCGCCTCGTGGACTCCTTCGTCCTCGAAGCACCGGACCGCCCCGCACTGGACGGTGCGATCGTGCTGGTCATGGAGC
The DNA here is from genome assembly GCF_055584085.1 of Streptomyces sp. NPDC104226. NCBI lineage: Bacteria > Bacillati > Actinomycetota > Actinomycetes > Kitasatosporales > Streptomycetaceae > Streptomyces > Streptomyces sp. NPDC104226. The sequence goes on along the minus strand of NZ_JBVJMS010000001.1, from coordinate 806,596 downwards.
GGGCCGCGGGCAGCCTGCGCGAACTCCTCGACGCAGGGGTGGCCGAGGCCGACCGCCCCCGGCTGATCGCGGGGATCTGCGAGGGGCTCGCCCACCTCCACCGGTCGGGCTGGGTCCACGCGGACCTCAAGCCGGAGAACGTCCTGCTGGACCGCGACCGCTCCGTGAAGCTCTCGGACTTCGGGCTGGCCACCCGGATGACCGGAACCCACGGGTACGCGCCCCCCATGGGCACCCTGGACTACCTTCCGCCCGAGCGCTGGCGGGCACCCCTCGGGGAGCTGGGCGTGCAGGTCCGGCCGAGCGCCGACATCTGGGCCCTGGGCATCATCATCCACGAGGTGTTCGGCTCCGGCGCCTCCCCCTTCTCCGGCGCCACCCCCATGGCACGGGGCGCCGCCGTCCAGGAGTACGGGGAAGGGCGCGCGCCGCTGCGCATGGACCAGGCCGTGCCGCCGTTCTGGCGCGCACTGGCCGCCGACTGCCTGGCCCCGACCCACGCGGCACGTGCCCGGCACACCGCGGAGAGCCTGCTCGCCCGCATCACCGCCGAACGGGGGGCGGGCGGGAGGGGCGCGGGACGGCTGTGGGGCCGGGCCCGCGCCGCGATCCTCACCACCGCGCTCTGCGGGATCGCCGGTACGACCCTGTGGTCGGACGGGGCGCGGGCCAGCGCCTCCGCGGCGGACGGTCCGGAGGGCGCGGCGGCCGGCACGATCCGCGTGTTCAATGCGGAGAAGGGCTGCCAGGACCGGGCCGACCGGGACCCGCAGTGCAGTCTGGGCCTGGCGATCGACCCGATGCGGCAGTACACCGCGGACAACGTCGTACCGTCCCGGGTGTGGCACGGCGACGTCCTCGCCGTCGACTGCCAGCTGCCCGACGGCCGGGCCGTCATCGACGAGGCGGACCTGCAGTCCACCCGCTGGTTCCACGTCCGCCTCCCGGCAGGCTCCACACCCCCCGCGGCGTGGCTCCCCGCGGTCCGCACGAAGGACCGCCCGGCACTGCGGGGCTGCCCGGCCCCGTGACCGGCGGCTGACCCCCCGGTAGGCCCAGGAAGCGTGTCCCCCGGAGGCCCCGGGAGGCGGGGTCATGCCGACCGGGCGGACGATGGACCCGTAGGACCCGGTTCCCGGAGGGCCCGCCCGAGCAGCTCGGGGCCCGACGGCGACCGCGGGCGCAGGGGAGACTGCGGCGTTGGGAACAGGTGCCAGATGAACGAGCGCGTCCCGGTCGACGACCTGATCAGCAGCGCCGCCCAGGCGGCAGGCGGATGGCTGGGCGCACTGCCGGTCGCCCTGGTCGCCACCAGTGCGGACGGAACGATCGTGCGCTGGAACCAGGTCGCCCAGGAACTGCTGGGCTACGCCCCTCCGCAGATGCTGGGGCGCAACATCGCAGACCTCCTCCATCCGGGATCCGACCGCAGCCTGGGCCGCTCGCTCTGGGAAGCCGCGGCAGCCGGGCGGGGCGTGATGGGCACGGTGACCGCCTGGCACCGCGACGGGCACCCGCTGGAGCTGGAGATCTGGGCCTCCCCGGTGTCCGACCGCCGGTACGAGGTGGCCACCGTGCTGGTGTTCGCCGCCGACGCCCACGCGGCACGGCGCATCCGGGGGTCGTCGGCGGTCTGGGACGGCTTGTTCGCCCGCTCTCCGGTCGGCATCGCGATCCTCGACTCGCAGCTGCGGTTCCTGCAGGTCAACGCCGCGCTCGAAGCCATGAACGGGCTGCCGGAATCGGCGCACGTGGGGCGCAGCCTGGCGCAGATCCTTCCGGAGGTGAACGCCCGCGAGATGGAAGACGCCATGCTCCAGGTGCTGGAGACCGGGCGGCCGGTCCTCGACCGCCGCCGGGTCGGACGGACACCGTCGGAACCGGAGCACGACCGCGTGTGGTCCTGCTCCTACGTACGGGTGGAGGATCCCGCCGGCATGCCGATCGGCGTCATCGCCTCGCTCGTCGACATCACCGAGCAGCAGCGCGACCACGTGGAAGCCGAAGCCGGACGCCGCCGCCTCGCCCTGCTCAGCGAGGCCAGCATGAGGGTCGGCTCCAGCCTCGACCTGGAGCGCACCGCACAGGAACTCGCCGATCTGGCCGTACCGCGCCTCGCCGACGCCGTGACCGTGGACGTCCTGGACGCGCTGGCGCGCGGGGACGAGCCCGGCATGGGGCTGACCGGAGGATCCGCCCTGCGGCGCCTCGGCAAGGCCCCGCTGTCCGGATCCAAGGTGACCGACGTCCTCGCCCCCCTCGGCAGGACGCTCGCCTTCCCCGCCGCCGCTCCCTACACGCAGGCCCTCGCGGCCCGGCAGCCCTTCCTGGCCGCCCGGCTCGACGAACAGGCCGTCGCCCCCGCCGCCCGGCACTCGGCCAAGCCCGCCCAGCTGGTCTCGGTGGGCGTGCACTCCCTGATCATGGCGCCCCTGGTGGCCCGGGAGACGGTCCTCGGCGTCGCCACCTTCTACCGCACGCGCCCGATAGGACCCTTCGGCTCCGAGGACGTCACCCTCGCCGGTGAGCTCGCCGCCCGCGCCGCGCTCAGCATCGACAACGCCCGGCTCTACCACCACGAGCACGACACCGCGGTCGTCCTGCAGCGCAGCATGCTCCCGCAGCACATCACCCCGCCGCCCGGCATCGCGGTCAGTCACCGCTACCTCCCCGCCAGCGACGTCAACGAGATCGGCGGGGACTGGTACGACGTCCTGACCGGGGCCGACGGCAAGGCGGCCCTGCTCATCGGCGACGTCATGGGGCACGGCATCGCGGCCGCCGCGGTCATGGGCCGGCTGTCCGCCTCCGTACGGGCCCTCGCACGCCTGGACCTCTCGCCCGTACGGCTGCTCCACCAGCTGGAAGCCGTCCTCGGCGATCTCGCCGAGCCGATGCTCGCCACCTTCCTGTACGTCGTCTGCGACCCGGCCACCGGACAGTGCACCGTCACCCGGGCCGGACACCCGCCGCCCGCACTCGTGCTCCCCGACGGCACGGTCCGGCTCCTGGACACCCCGCCCGGTGTCCCCCTGGGGGTCGGGGGCATCGACTTCACTCCCACCGACATCACCGTGCCTCCGGGCAGCCTTCTCGTGCTCTATACCGACGGACTCATCGAGGCCCGGGGCCGTGACCTCGACGAACGGCTCGCCGAGCTGACGCAGCTGCTCGCGGATCCGCAGCGGCACCTGGACCACCTGTGCGACTCGCTGATCACCCACCTCGTCCCGGCGGCGGCCGACGACGACGTGGCACTCCTCGTCGCCCGCATCGGCGGGCTGCCGTGAGGGGCGCTACGGGTGGACGACCCGCAGACGGGTGACCGCGAGATCGAGGGCCCCGCGTACGTGGCCGCCCGGGGCGGCGGCGGTCCGGCGCAGGAAGGCGACGGTCTCGGCGGTGACGACCTCGCCGGGCAGCACGTTGGGGATGCCGGGCGGGTACGCGGCCAGGGTGTCCGCGCAGACGAAGCCGACGGCCTCCTCGGCGGGGACCACCAGGGCAGGGCTGAGGAAACGCATCGCGGGCCGTGAGCCGGGCGGGACCCGGCCGAGGCAGGGAGAGCGGTGCCCCGACCGCGGCGTCGTTCCCGGACGCGGTGAGCGGGGACGGCAAGCAGTGCAGGGCCTCGACGAACCGGTCCGTATCGGGAGCGGACCCGGCGCCGATCACGGCGACGATCGCGGAGCCGGTGGCCACCTCGACCATGATCTGGTGGTCCCGGAAGAGCAGCCGACCCGCACGACCCCTGTGACAGGGTGCTGGCCTGTGCCCAGGAGGGCTTCGAGCCAGGGTCGCCCCGCGGCACGTGGCTGCGGGGCGCCTTGCGGGGTTGGTCAGTCGATCTGCTCCCCGTCCTTCGTCCCGCCCATGCAGTAGTTGCCGTCGTCGTTGCTCGCGGGCGTTCCGCCGCCGTCCTTGCATTCGGACGGGGTGACGACGGAGGGGGCCGGCTCCCGCAGCGGCGTGCCGCGCGGCGGAGAGGGTGCGACGCTGGAATGAGGACCAGGACCACGCGGCCAACCCCGAAGGCAGGTGCGTCCCCCATGCACGCGTCGACCCGTATCGCCGGTGCCGTCACCGGCCTGACCCTCATCCTCGGCGGCGCCGTCATCGCCGCCCCCGCGGTCCGGGCGGACATCCCCGCCTGCACGCAGATGGCCGAACTGGCCGGTGCCACCGCTTCCGAGTCCGCCTCAGCGGCCTGCAGCCGTGGCGTGTCCGGCGACCTGCAGGGTTGTGTGACCGGACTGAGCGAGGCCGGAGTCGCGGGTGGCGCCGCGACCGGTGCCTGCCGGGCGGCCGCCCACGAACCGCGCTAGCGAATCGCACACGCACGCGGCGTACCGATGCGGAGCCGGACGGTCACCGACCGGGCACGGCGCCCCGCCCCCGCCTCGCGGGCCCCATCCGGAGCGCCCATGCTGAGTAAGAGGGCGCCGTCGTCTTGAGACTTGTCCCTCCCGAAGGCCGGACGAAGGCGCCTGAGAGGAGGAAGACGTCATGCGCATGCGAAGAATCCTGGGCCTGGCCCTCGCCTCGGCAACCCTGGCCGGCATGAGCGCCTTCGGCGCGGTCAGCGCAGGAGCCGTCTCGTCCCCGAACATCACCGGAGAAGAGTGCACGGCCGCCGGCGGACAGACCACTTCCGTCCCGTACGGCGGCGACTTCTGTGTGCTGCCCGACGGAAGCAAGCAGAGAATCACCTGACGCACGGAGCAGCCCGTAAGGGCGTGTAACAGCACCGACAAAGAGCCGACCGGCACGGTACGACCGCCGGTCGGCTCCGCCGTGCTCCACGGCGATCCAGGGGCGACTCCGTCGTTCGGCCCATCAAGGGCATCGGCCGCAACGCCGAAAAGGACCAAGCGGAGTCGCCCCGCCCTCGCGTTCCGGTACGCCTCCGCGCCCCGGGCCGTCCGACGACGGCGGTCCCGCGCCCTGCCGACAGGCCCGGAGGAGATCCCGTATGCGCGTCGTCCTGCCCCTGACCGCCGTCACCACCGCCGTGCTCCTGCTCGGCACCGCCACCGGCGCAACTCCCGCCGCAGCAGAGCGGAACCCCGACGGCGCACCACTGGTCAAGGTCTCCCAGGGCGACCCGTACGCGCAGTGCACCATCGGAGCCAGGTCCCCCGACAGCGTCGCCTACCCGGCCACCGAGGTCGAGCCGTACCTGTCCGTCGACCCGCGCGACTCCAAGCGCGTGGTCACCGTGTTCCAGCAGGACCGCTGGAACGACGGCGGCGCCCGTGGCCTGGCGGCCAGTTGGACCACGGACGGCCACACCTTCCACCGGAGCACGCTGCCGTTCAGCCTGTGCGCCCCGGGCGGAGCCGACTTCGAACGGGCCTCCGACCCCTGGGTGAGCACCGGGCCGGACGGCACCGTCTACGCGAGCGGCGAGGGCGTCGACTTCACCAAGAGCACGCGAACGGGCCTCCTGGCGGCCACGTCCCGCGACGGCGGCCGCACGTGGCAGAACCTCACCACCACGCACGTCGACGAGCAGCCGTTCTTCAACGACAAGCCGTCGCTCACCGCCGACCCGATCCGCGAGGGCACCGCGTACCAGGTCTGGAACCGCCTCGACAACGACCCGCCCGGCCCCAGCTCCCTCGACGGTCCTGGCTACATCTCGGTGACCCGAGACGGCGGCCGCACCTGGAGCGGGGCCCGGCCCTTCGTCGACACCGACAGCGTGCCCAACACCCAGACCATCGGCCATCAGATCGTCGTCGACCGGAACACCGGCACCCTGTACGACTTCTTCGACCGGATCACCTACACCGACGACCTCGGCGCCGTCGCCGAAGCCCGCTACGAGGTGGTCACCTCGACCGACGCCGGGGAGACCTGGAGCGCCCCGGTCACCGCGGCACGGGACACCTCCGTACCGGAGGTCGACCCGAACGACCCCTCCATCCTGCTGCGCGCCGCGTCCACCCTGCCCAGCCCGGCCGTCGACCCGAAGACGGGCACGCTCTACATGGCGTACGAGGGCTCGGACTTCTCCGGCGGCAGGTTCGACTCGGTCCAGATGGTGCGCTCCACGGACGGCGGACTCACGTGGGGTGCACCGGAGTTGATCAGCCCGAAGAACGTGCCGGCCTTCTCCCCGTCGATCGCGGTCGACGAGCGGGGCACGGTCGCACTCACCTACTACGACCTGCGCTTCCTCAAGCCGGGCGACACGACCACCCTGCCCACCGCCTACCAGCTGGCCACCCTGCCGCACGGGGACCCGGAGCGCCGGACCGAGCGACGCATCTCCCGGATCTTCGACTGGCTGCAGGCGCCTTTCGCCGGAGGCTACTTCCTCGGTGACTACCAAGGCCTGGTCGCGGACGGCGAGGGCGTCCGGGCGGTGCTCACCGAGACCCACTCCGACGCGCCCCGGAACCGCACGGACGTCTACACCGGAAGTTTCCGCACCCGCTAGCCGCGTGCGCGCCTGCGGCGCAGCAGGATGCCGACCGCCGCTCCGGCCAGGGCCGTTGCGACCACTCCGGCCGTGGTCCACCAGACGGCGGGACCGGTGCCCGGTTCCGCCGGGGTCGCGGAGGCCGTTGCGGGGGCCGGTGTCGGCGTGGGCGTCTGCGTCGGGGTCTGCGCCTGTGTCTGCGCCTGTGTGCCGGTCGGTGCGGACGACGGGCCGGCGGGGCGGGGACCCGGGGTGCCGGTGGCCGGGGCCGGATCCACCACCGGTACGCCGACTTCGAGTTCCCCGTGCCCGAGGGCGGGGAAGCCCACGTCCACGGTGACCTTCCAGGCGCCGGGCGGCAGGGACTCGGCCGTGGTCCAGCCGGCCGGCGCTGCGGCGGGATCGCGCACCAGGCGCCAGGGCCCCAGCGTGCGGGCGCCGTCGGCGCTGACCGCGTTCACGGTGGCGGCGACCGCCTCTTCGACGGCGTCGCCGTCGTTCTCCCAGGTGACGTCGGCGGTGACGTGGCCTTCCCGCTGCCCGGTGACCACCACCTTCACGGTGTCGCCGTGGGCGTGCGCCACGGCGGGGGACAGCAGGATCAGGCCGACGGCGGTCAGGAGGGCCTGGAAAGCGGTTCGTCTGCGCATCGTGGCGTGCTCCGGGTGTGGTGAGGGCGGTGGGGTGGGGGCGCTGGGTGAGCGGCCGGCGGACGGCAGCGCGGGGCGGCCGTCCGCCGGAGGGGACTGCGGGGAGCTCCGGCGGACGGAAGGATCAGCCGGCCTTCTGCACGGTCCAGGCCTGCGGTGCACGGCCGTCCGCGCGCTGGAGGTCGAGCAGCCAGTTCCCGTAGTAGGGGCGGCTGCTCACGGTCAGCGCGAAGCCGCCGCTCGGGTCGGTGACGCTCACCGCGCCACCGCGGGCGGTCAGCTTCCAGCTCTGCGCACCGCTGCGGCCGCAGGGCTGCTGCGCGACCCACATGCCCGCGGCGGGAGTGCCGCCCGGCTGCAGGCACTTGCCGGAGACCGCGGAGCGGATGCGGACCAGTCCGCTGCCCGCGTCGTCGAAGTACCACTGCTGCTGCGCGTACCCGTTGGAGCGCGCCCCGACGAGCACGGTGCCGTCGGCACTGCGCCCGCCCCATATCTCGGCGGCCGTGCCGGTGCTGCCGTTCCCCAGCAGGTACCGGGTGCCGGGGGTGGTCGCGCCGCCGCCGGTGCCCTTCGTACGGAAGGACGCGGCCTTGCCGGCTCCGCTGTCCCGGCCGGCGCCGTCGCGGACGGAGACGGCGACCGTGTAGGAGGTGTCGGGCCGGAGGTTGTAGACGCGCAGCACCGGGGACTGGACCCAGCCCAGGTGCTTGCCGTTCAGCAGGACCTGGTACCAGGCGGCTCCCTCGACCTTGGGCCAGCTCACGACGGCGGAGTCCGACTGGATCTGGCCGACCGTCACGGCCGGTCCCCCCGTGGGCTTCTTGGTCGGGGTGGGCGTCGGCTTCTTGGTCGGCGAGGGGCTCGGGTTCGGGTTCGGACCGGGGTCGGTACCGCCGCCCTTGTTCTTCATCAGGAACTGGTTGTCGGCGATGTTCCAGTGCGTGGCCAGGTAGCTGCCGGCCTTGGGACTGGTGTGGAAGTAGTCGTCGTGGTTGCAGTCCAGGATGTTCTCGGAGGCCTGATTGGTGCAGATGTTGCGCATCTTCGGGTAGTACGGGGTGTCCGAGTAGCACATGACGTCGAACTCGTCGGTGCAGTGCGCGCCGCGGCTGGTGTTCGGGGCGCTGTTGTTGACCGCGCCGAGGTTGTGGCCGAGTTCGTGCGCCGCGGTGTGGCCGCCCCAGCAGCCGGAGTCCGTACGCCCGTAGGAGGGGCCGAAGTTGCTCAGGTTGGCCTGGCCGGGCCGTTCGTCGCCGTTGAAGGTGCCTATGCCGCAGTAGACCTGGGTGTCCGCGAAGATCATGTACTTGCGGTCGCGGCGGTCGAGTCCCTTGCCGGCGAGGGCGGCGTTGGTCGCGCTGAACTCCGCGAGCGCGGAGTCCGGGAGTTCGATGTTGAGCACGGTCGGGGTGCAGTCGGAGGCCGTCACGTAGCGGATGTGCCGGACTCCTCCGGTCTCCTGGGCACTGGCGGAGTAGATGAGGTCGGCGTCGGCCGCCCACTTGCGGAACGAGGCCACGTACGCGGAGTAGCGGTCTCGGCCGGGGCCGTGGACGTACACGACCTGGACGCGGTTGCCCGTGCTGCCGTCTCCGTCGCACTGGACGGTCTGGCCCGCGGGGCCGGCGGCGACGGTCTGGCCGGAGGCCGAGGGCGCGGGCGCGGCGGACTTGTCGGCCGTGCGGTCGGCGTCGGCCGCGGGCGCGTCCTGAGGACGCCCGCCGTCTTCGCCGGCCGCCGGGTCGTCGGCGGCGGGGCGGGCCGGATCGGCCGCCGGAGCCGAGGCCTTGACGGCGGGCGGGACGTCCTTCCTTATGTCGACGCCCTTGGGCGGGGCGTCGGGACCGTGGGTACACAGCCCCGCGCCGGTCCGGTAGACACCGGCGCACCGGTCGCCCTTGGGCGCGGGGGCGAGGCCGTCGTAGACCATGCCGCGCGCGTTCTCGTTGGCGGGCGCGGCCGCGAGGGGTTCGGGCTCGTGGTCCCGGGCGGGCGCGGCGGCCGGTGCGGCGGCCTCGGCACCGGCCTGTACGGACACGGCCTGGGCACCGTCGCCCAGTCCGGAGTAGGCGATGCCGGCGGCGATCACCGCCGCCGAGGCCATGGCGGCGGTGAGGAGCATCAACCGCCTCGGCTTGCGCCGGTGTTCACGCCGTCTGCGTCTTCCTGTCATGGGCACCTCAAGTCAACGTCGGATGAGTGGGTGCGCGGAAGCCTGCCAGACGAATGCGGCGAAGAATTCGGGCAAAGAGGAAAGTGGGCCGAGAAATCGTTCCGTTACCTGTCCGTCGGATCTGATGAACAATCAACAGGCAATAAAACAACGGGAGTTACGCGCGTCATGCGGTATTGGTCCAGGCCTTTTCTGGGGCAGTCGTTATCCAATCGAGATAACGACTGAAAGCCTATTGACGGGAATTCAGTCAAGGATTCACCTAATCACTACCTGTCGAATTCCCTCGGTCACGAGCCGTGAGCATGGCGATGGCCCACACCGCCCCCTTGGCAGGGTTTGCCTCCTCCGACGAGCTCGACGGCCCGGCGGGCTCCACCGTGGACGGCGCGAAGCGGCAGCTCGGTCCACGGCACCCGAGGGCGCCGGTGCCGGGCCTACGTGCGGGCCGGCGCCGGCGCCCTCGGGCGGGTCGGGCTATGCGGGGTCGGGAGCGTGCAGTTCGCCCGTCCGGGCCACCGCCGCGTACCAGTGTGCGCTCGACTTGGGCGTGCGCTCGAGCGTGTCGTAGTCGACGTGGACCGCTCCGAAGCGCTTGGCGTAGCCGTAGGACCACTCGAAGTTGTCGAGGAGGGACCAGAGGAAGTAGCCGCGGACGTCCGTCCCGGCCCCGATCGCCCGGTGGACCGCGTCGAGGTGTGCGTGGACGTATGCCGCGCGCTCCGGGTCGTGGACCGTGCCGTCCGGGCCGACCTCGTCCTCGTACGCGGCTCCGTTCTCGCTGATCACCAGGGGCAGGCCCGGGTAGCGGGCGGCGGTCCGGGTCAGCAGGTCGTACAGCGCGCTCGGGTCGACCGACCAGCCCATCGCCGTGTGCTCGCCCGGCGCCCGGTGGAAGGCGACCTCGTCCCCACCCGGCCAGGGGGAGTGGTCGCTGTTGCCGTGGCCGTCGTCCTGCGGCCGCTCCGCGCCCTGTACGACGTGGGAGACGACCGTGGGGGTGTAGTAGTTGACGGCGAGCAGGTCCAGGGGCTGGTGGATGGCGGCGGTGTCGCCGTCCCGTACGAAGGACCAGTCGGTCAGGTGCGCGGTGTCGGTGAGGAGGTCCTCCGGGTAGGCGCCCTCCAGCATGGGGCCGAGCCAGATGCGGTTGCCGACGGCGTCGATGCGCCGGGCCGCCTCCCGGTCCTCGGGGGAGGGGGTGAGGGGGCGGACCTCGTGGAGGTTGAGGGAGACCGCGAGCTGAGCGTCTCCGGGCAGCGCGGACCGCAGGGCCTGGACGGCGAGGCCGTGTCCGAGGTTGAGGTGGTGGGCCGCGCGCAGGGCGGCGACCGGGTCGGTGCGGCCCGGGGCGTGGACGCCGGAGGCGTAGCCGAGGAAGGCGCTGCACCAGGGCTCGTTGAGGGTGATCCAGTGCTTCACCCGGTCGCCGAGGGCGCCGGCGACGAGGTCCGCGTAGGCGGCGAAGCGCTCGGCGGTTGCCCGTTCGGGCCAGCCGCCCGCGTCCTCCAGATCCTGGGGCAGGTCCCAGTGGTAGAGCGTGAGGGCGGGTGCGATTCCGGCGGCCAGCAGTTCGTCGACGAGCCGGCGGTAGAAGTCCAGGCCCTTCTGGACGGCCGGTCCCCGGCCGGTCGGCTGGACCCGGGACCAGGAGACGGAGAACCGGTAGGCGCCCAGCCCGAGTTCGGACATCAGGCGGACGTCGTCGCGGAACCGGTGGTAGTGGTCCACCGCCACGTCGCCGGTGTGGCCTTCGAAGACCTTGCCCGGGGTGTGGGAGAAGGTGTCCCAGATGGAGGGGGTCCGGCCGTCCTCGCGGGCGGCGCCCTCGATCTGGTACGCGGCGGTGGCCGTGCCCCACAGGAAGCCGGGCGGGAAGGTGCGGACGGTGGTGAGTGGCAGGGTCTCGGACGCGGTCATAGGAGAGCGCTCCCAACGCGAGCTTGGAGGATGCGGTGCGGACAGGGGGGAGGGGGAGGGGGAGGGGGAGGGGGAGGGGGAGGGGGAGGGGGGCGAACCCGGACGGTCAGTTCTTGACGGCGCCGGCCGTGATGCCGCCCACGATGTGCTTGCCGAGCACGGCGAAGACCAGCAGCAGCGGCAGGGTGGATATGAGGGCGCCGGTCAGTACGACGGCCTGGTCGACGGTGTGGTTGCCCGCGCCGAGACCGGCCAGGGCGACCTGGAGCGTGGGGTTGCCGTCGGGGGTCAGTGCGATGAAGGGCCAGAAGAAGTCGTTCCAGGCCTGGACGAAGACGAGCATTCCGAGGACCGCCATCGCGGGGCGGGCCACGGGGAACACCACGTGCCAGATGATGCGCAGGCTGTGGGCGCCGTCCATCCTGGCCGCTTCCACCAGCTCCACCGGCAAGGCCTCCAGGAGGTACTGGCGCATGAAGAACACGCCGAAGGCGGCGACCAGCGAGGGCAGGACGACCGACTGGAGCTGATCGACCCAGCCGAGGTCGGTGATGATCTGGTAGAGCGGGATCACGCTGAGCTGCGGCGGGATCGTCATGGTCGCCACCACCAGGGCCAGCAGTGCGCCGCGGCCCTTGAAGGGCAGCTTGGCGAAGGCGAAGCCGGCCAGGGTGGAGAACAGGACGGTGGACAGGGCGACGAGCCCGGCCACGACCGTCGTGTTGACCAGCGCCTCGCCCATGTCGACCTGGTTCCAGGCGAAGGAGAGGTTGTCGAAGAGGCGGGGGCCGGGCAGGAGCGGCGCCGGCGCCTCGACGACCCGTTCGCCCGTGTGGGAGGCGGCCACCAGGTTCCAGTACAGGGGGAAGAGGGAGACGAGGGCGGCCACGCCGAGGAAGACGTAGGTGAGCGGTCCCGCGTGGTGCTGGCGTCCCGGCGACTGCCGGAAGCGGTGGGTGCGCGGCGCCTTGGCGGTGGTCGAGGTGGGCGTGGTGGTGGTGCCCGGCGTCGTGGTGGTGGTCGTGTCGAGTGCGTGTGCCATGAGCTCAGCTCCCCGCCTTCTTGTGCATTCCGCCGACGGGGCCGCCGGTGCGGCGGCTGCGCCTGAGGTCGCGGTTGTGGTGGGAGCGGGTGATCAGGGCCTGGACGCCTCCGATGAGCAGGAGGAGGAGCAGCATGACCCAGGCGATGGCCGAGGCCTGGCCCAACGCGCCGGTCACCCAGCCCTTCTCGTACATGAGCAGGCTCAATGTCTGGAACTGGTTGCCGCTGCCGCCGCTGATGCCGACGCTGCCGCCGAAGAGCATCGGTTCGCCGAAGAGCTGGGTGGCGCCGATGGTGGAGACGATGACCGTGAAGAGGATCGTCGGCCGGATGGAGGGGATGGTGACGCTGAGGAACTGGCGCCACCGCGAAGCCCCGTCCAGGGCGGCGGCCTCGTAGAGGTCCTGAGGTACGGCCTGCATGGCCGCCAGGTAGATGAGGGCGTTGTAGCCCGTCCAGCGCCAGGTCACGATCACGGAAATGGCGATCTGGGCCGGCCACTTCGAGGATTCCCAGGCGACCGGCTCGAAGCCGACCCAGCCCAGCGCCGTGTTGATCAGCCCGTAGTCGGTGTTGAAGAGCTGGGCGAAGACGAGGGTGGCCGCCGCGATCGAGGTGGCGTACGGGGCGAGGACCGCGACGCGGAAGAAACCCCGCCCGCGGAGCTTGTAGTTGAGCAGATGGGCCAGGCCGAGAGCCATCAGCAGTTGGGGGACGGTGGCGATGACGCCGATGGTGAAGGTGTTGGCGAGGGCGTTCCAGAAGAACTCGCTGGTCGCCAGGGAGGTGTAGTTCTCCATCCCCTTCCACTGGGCGCTGCCGCCGAGTTCGACCCGGTGGAGGGAGAGCCAGCCGGTGTAGATCAGGGGGAAGAGACCGAAGGCCGCGAAGGTCAGGAAGAAGGGGGCGATGAAGAGGTAGGGCACCGCCTTCAGGTCCAGGCGGTAGAGCGTGCTGCGCAGACCGCTCCGGCCGGATGGCCGCCGGCTGCGCGAGCCGGGTCCGGAGTCGGTGCTCGGGACCGGGGGTTGTGCTACGGGCGGCGGGGAGCCGCCACCCGTCGCCCGTACGGAGGTGGCCACGGGGGCGTCCTTCCAGGTCGGTACGTTCGGTGGTGCGGTGGTGTGCGGACCGCGACGGGCCGCCGCCACTCGCCGGGAGGCCGCGCGAAGGGCGCGCGAGGGCCGCGGGGAGCCGGTGGGGAGCCGGTGGGGCGGCGGTGGCGAGAGGCGGGGAGAGGGCGGGTGGCGGCGGGCCCGTCGCGTGGCCGCGCTACTTGTCGATCTTGTCCTCGACCAGCTTCTTGACGTTCTCCCAGGCCTTCGCCGGGTCGGTGCCGCGCTGCTCGATGTCGAGGATGCCGTTGTCGGTGAGGAAGGTCTTCACCTGGCCGTCCCAGCGGCTGATCGGGGCGGGCGTGATGCCGGCCGCGGCCTCCGAGTAGATCTTGCCGATCGGGGTGTCGCCGAAGTAGGGCAGTTTGGCGTCCTGGACGGTCGCGGAGGTGAGCGTGTCCTTGGAGGAGGGGATGTTGCCGTTCACTCCGAAGACCTTGGCGTGCTGCGCCGGAGCGGTGAGCCAGGCGGCGAGTTCGGCCGCCTCCTTGGCGTGCTTGCCCGACTTCGGCACGGCGAGGAAGGAGCCGCCCCAGTTGCCGGCCACGGGAGGCGAGGCGATGTCCCACTTCCCCTGGTTCTCCGGGCCCGCCTGCTCCTTGATGATGCCCGTCATCCAGCTCGGGCAGGCGACGGTGGCGAACTTCGAGTTCTTGAAGGCCGCGTTCCAGGTGCCCTTCTCGTCGAACTGGCGCAGCTTGGCCGTCAGTTCGCCCTTCGCCGCCGCCACTGCGGTGTCCCACGCCTTCTTCACGCCCGGACTGTTCTGGTAGTCCAGCTCGCCCTTGGCGTTGGCGTACTGGACCGGCTCGCTGGACACCACGGCGTTGAACAGGCCGCTCGCGGAGTCGTGGAAGGAGGTGCCCTCGGGGGCGCTCTTCTTGTACGTCTCGCCGGCCGCGATGAACTTCGCCCAGTCGCCGGCCCAGAGCTTGGAGACCTCCGTGCGATCGGTCGGCAGGCCCGCCTTGGCGAAGAGGTCCTTGTTGTAGCAGATGGCCATCGGGCCGATGTCCGTGCCGAGGCCGATGACCTTGCCGTCGGCCGTGGTGGCCTGCTTGACCTTCCAGTCGAGGAACGCGCCGAGGTCCGCGCCGCCCGTCTTGCCGAGGTCGGCCCACTTGTCCGCCAGGGCGGAACCGGTCGCCTCCGCGATGTAGCCGACCTCCAGGGCCTGGATGTCCGCGAGGCCGCTGTCGCGGGAGAGGCGCAGCTTGAGGGTGTCCCAGTACTTCTGGCCGTCGGCGACGTTCGACTCTTCGATCTTGATGTTGGGGTGGGCCTTCTCGTACTCGGCGTAGAGCTTGGCCCCGGTGGTGTTGTCGTATCCGAAGGATCCGAAGGTCCCGATCCGCAGCGTGATCTGCTCGCCGCCGGCCGCGCCGCCCTTCTTGTCGCCGTCGCCGCCGTCACCGCCGCAGCCGGTGAGCAAAGCCGCGCCGGTCGCGACGGCGACGGCCGTGGCGACCGCGGTGACGGTGGTACGGCGTCCGCGTCTGCTGCTGGAAGTGCGCATTCCACTCTCCTCGTCCAAGGTGGTGCTCGTTGTGCGCCAGGGGGTCCGGCGGGCTGTTCGCGGCTCGGCGAGGGCCCGCCCGGACCTGATGTGAAAGCCGTTGTCGCCCCCGAATGGGAGCGCTCCCACGTCGCTGCCGGAAGGTTGCTGCCTGGCGGGCGCAGGTGTCAAGAGATGAAGGCGAATTCATTACACGGCGGCCCCCGGAGCCGGTTCGCCTTCCCGTCGGGCGTGGAGCCCCGTCGGGTTGTGAACGCAGGCGTGGAAGATGCGGTGGATCGGCGGTAGTGTGGGAGCGCTCCCATCCGGCGTGGGCGTAACGTGTGCCGCGCAGAGCGATGGGTACGAGGGGAGTTCGAGGGTCGTGAACGGACGGCAGAACGGCAGGCCCACCCTGGAGGCGGTCGCGGCCCTGGCCGGTGTCGGCCGGGGCACGGTGTCCCGGGTGATCAACGGTTCGCCGCGGGTGAGCGAACAGGCCAGGGAAGCAGTGGCCCGCGCCGTCGCGGAGCTGGGGTACGTGCCCAACCAGGCAGCCCGGGCCCTGGCCGGCAGCCGGACCGACGCGGTGGCCCTGGTGATTCCGGAGACCGAGGCCAGGGTGTTCTCGGAGCCGTACTTCCTCGACCTGATCCGCGGGGTCAGCGCCGAGCTCGCCGAAGCCGACAAGCAGCTGCTGCTCACCCTGGTCCGCACCGAGGCCGAGCGCCGCCGGTTCGAGGACTATCTGGCCGCCCAGCGGGTCGACGGCGTCCTGCTCGCCTCCGTGCACGGGGACGATCCGCTGCCCGACCGGATCGCGAGGCTGGGGCTGCCGGTCGTCATGAACGGCCGGCGCTCCGAAGCCGAACCGGTCGCCTACGTGGACTCCGACAACATCGGCGCGGGCAGGGCTGCCGTCGCCCACCTCGCCGGGCGGGGCCGGAGCCGGATCGCGACCATCAGCGGCCCGCTCGACATGTACGTGGCCCGCGCCCGCCTCGGCGGCTACCGGGCCGGGCTCGCCGAGGCCGGAATCCAGCCCGACGAATCGCTCGTCGCGACCGCCGACTTCACCGAGGCGGGCGGCCGGCTGGCGATGCGCGAGCTCCTGGAACGCAGCCCCGGGCTGGACGCGGTCTTCGCCGCCTCCGACGTGATGGCGGCCGGCGCGCGCGGAGTGCTCCGCGAGGCCGGGCGGCGGATCCCCGAGGACGTGGCCCTCGTAGGGGTGGACGACTCCGCGGTGGCCCGCCTGATGGACCCGCCGCTGACGAGCGTGCGCCAGCCGATCGAGGAGATGGGCCGCACGATGACCCGGCTGCTGCTCCAGAAGATCGCGGAGGAGTTCGGGCCCGGTTCCGCGTCGCCGGCGGGGAAGGGCGAGGAGCCCCGCCGGGTCCTGCCGACGGAACTGGTCGTGCGGGACTCCTCCTGAGCGGTACGGGGTGACGGGGTGACGGGCCGAAGCCCGGAGTCCTTCGGAAGCGGAGGCTTCCGAAGAACTCCGGGCCGCTCACCCGTCCCGCGTCACAGCGCCGGGTGGGCGTTCTTCATGAGCTCCTGGAACTGGGCGGAGAACCACTGGCCGGAGAGCGGTGCGTCGGGGAGGGAGCCCGACATGCTGTTGCCGTTGCGGGCGTTGCCCGTGTAGGTGGGGTCGCACATCCGGTCGAAGCCCTTGCCCTCGTTGTTCGGGATCTCCTTGCTCGCCCCGTCGGACTCGCCCGGCGGCTTGATCCACACGTACGCGTCGATGCCCGCGGCCGGGGCGGCCTGGGGCCGTTCTCCGAGACCTGCGCCGGCCTGGTTGCACCAGTTGCCGAGGTGGATGCGCCGGTCGTAGCGGCCGCCGTTGACGTACGTGTCCACGCTCGTCAGCGCGCCGGGGCCGGTCGGGCGTGCCGTGCCGCCCCAGCCGTTGCGGGAGGTGTCGATGAGCATGCCGATGTTCGCGTCGAAGCCGATGGAGACCAGCTTGGAGCGCATGCCCTGGGCGTAGGACAGTTCGTCGGTGTACCGGTTCCAGTCGACCCACTTCGACTGGCGTACGGAGGTGCCGTTGACCGAGTCGTCGATCTTGAAGTGGTCTTCCTTGAGGGCGCTGTAGTTGGCCGTGTTGACGATGAAGCCGTGCACCTTGGAGAGCGTGGAACCCTCGGCCGTGGCGGCCTGCTTGAACAGCTCGGCGGAGGGGCCCAGGTTGTCGTCCCAGCCGAGCCAGCCGTGGTGGCCGGCGTCCACGTAGTTGTAGACGTTGGCGATCGAGCCGAGCTTGTTGAGGGCGTAGCCGACGCCCTTGATGTAGTTGCCGTTGGCCTTCATCACGTCGCAGTTGGCGGTGACCGTGGGACGCCCGGAGACGTTGGTGACCAGGTTGGGCAGGGAGTCGATCTCGACGGTGGTGACGATCCGCAGTCCCGCGTACTTGGAGTCGGCGAGGATCGCGGCGATCGGGTCGATGTACTGGGTCTTGTACGCGGCGATGTCGGTGGGGCCCAGTTCGCCGTTGGAGGCGAGGGCGGCGCAGTCCCGGCCGGGCAGGTTGTAGATCACCAGCTGGACGACGAGCTCACCGCTGCCCTTCTGGGCCAGGGCCGCGTCCAGGTGGGCGCGCAGCCCCATCGAGCCGTTGGCTCCCGCGACGGCCGCGATGCGGTCCAGCCAGACGCCGGTGGGCTGGTTGGCCACCCTGGAGCCGCCCGGTTCGGCGGCGGCCTTGGCGGACCATTCGGGGTTCACGTACACCTTGGCCCCGGCGTACGGGTTGTCGGCCTTGCCGCCCGTGGGCGGCGGGGTGGTCGGCGGTGTCGTGGGCGGGGTGGTGGGCGGTGTCGTCGGGGGAGTGGTCGGCGGCTGGGTCGGGTCCGGGGCGCCGTTGCAGGTGACGCCGTTGAGCTTGAACGTCGCGGGGACGGCGTTCGTGCCGGTGTGCGAACCGTTGAACCCGAAGGACGTCGAACCACCGGTGGCCAGCGACCCGTTGTACGACATGCTCCTGGCGGTCACGGCCGCCCCGGACTGGGTGATCGTGGCGTTCCAGCCCTGGGTGACCTGCTGGCCGTTCGCGTAGGACCACTCCAGGGTCCAGGCGGCGACCGGGTCACCGGTGTTGGTGACGACCACGTTCGCGCCGAAGCCGGTGTTCCACTGGTTGGTGATCTGGTACTCGACCTTGCAGCCGGTGGTGGCGGCGCCGGCGCTGGTACCGAAGACGGTCGCGGTGGCGCCGGCGGCCGTGACGAGACTGAGGGCCGCCAGCAGGGCGGTGCGGGGGATCGTGCGGCTCATTGTGTGGGGTGCCTTTCCGTTCAGGGCCGCGCAGGCGGTAGCGCCGCCCGGTGCCGAAGGGGGTGGACGTGCGAGGGGGCGGCCCCGGAGGGGCCGTTGGAGGTGTTCGGGGCGTTCCGGGTCCGGCCGGGACAGAAGGGGGCGCGGAGGTCGATCCAGACCATGACGCGGCCGACGAGTCTCGGGCAGGTGCCGCCGTCGCGCGGGGTGAGCACTGCTCCGCCGAGCAGTGCTGACAGACGCGGGGGGTGCCACCTGAGCGAGTCCTTGCGGCAAGGCCGTGCTCTGACGACGATGCCGACCGTGGAAGCGCTCCCACTGGTTCGGGCCAGACGGTAGCGCCAACTGACGCCAAGGAAAAGAGGAGTTGAGCAAATTCCCTGCGGAGTGCATTCGACTCTTCGCGCATCTTGACGCCGTCGCGGCGCCTCTGCACAGTGGGAGCGCTCCCACTGGTTCGAAGCTTGTCGCTCACCCGTTCTTCCCGTCCCCGTCTCTCCCCCGAGCCGCGAGGAGAACCATCCGCATGTCCGCACATCCCCCACCCAGGCCACCCCGGCCACCCCGGCCGCGCGTGCGACGCAGGCTGCCGGCCGCGTTCGCCGTGGCCCTCTCGCTCTCCCTCCCCCCGGGCCTCGCGGCCGCCGGCGCGACCACCGCCGCGGCCGCAGCGGTGCAGTGCAGCGTCGACTACAAGACCAACGACTGGGGCTCGGGCTTCACCGCCGAGCTCACCCTCACCAACCGGTCCGCGACGGCGCTCGACGGCTGGACCCTCACCTACGACCACTCCGGCAACCAGCAGCTGACCAACGGCTGGAACGGAACCTGGACCCAGTCCGGCAAGAGCGTCCGCGTCGCCGCCCCGGACTGGAACAGGACCGTCGCCGCGGGCGCGGCCGTCACCGCGGGCGCCCAGTTCGCCTACAGCGGGACCAACGCCGCACCCGCCTCCTTCTCCGTCAACGGCATCCCGTGCACCGGAGCCCACCAGCCCCCGGTCGCCGTCCTGACGAGCCCCACGCCGGGAGCCGTCCACACGGCCGGTACCCCCGTCCCGCTCGCCGCCACCGCCGCCGCGGCCGACGGCGCCACCGTGGGCAAGGTCGAGTTCTACAGCGACACCACGCTCCTGGGCACGGACACCACGGCGCCCTTCACCCTCGATGCCACCGGCCTCGCGCCCGGCCCCCACTCCCTGTACGCCAAGGCCTACGACAGCCTCGGCGCCTCCGCCGAGTCGGTCCCCGTCGGCATCACCGTCGCCGCCGGCCCCGCGCTCGTCGCCACTCCCGCGCAGCTCTCCGTACGCCGGGGGGAGAGCGGCACCTTCGACCTGAGGCTCTCCCGGCAGCCCACCGCGAACGTCACGGTGAGCCTCGCCCGCACCTCGGGCAACACCGACCTCGCCGCAACGCCGCCCCGGCTCACCTTCACCCCGGCGGACTGGAACACCGCCCAGAAGGTGACCGTCACCGCCGGGACCACCGGCAGCGGCACCGCCGTCTTCACCGCGACCGCCCTGGGGCACGCCGCGGCCGAGGTGACGGTGGCCCAACTGGCGGCGGACTCCACGTACGACGCCCGCTTCCTCGACCTCTACGGGAAGATCACCAACCCGGCCAACGGCTACTTCTCGCCCGAGGGCATCCCGTACCACTCCGTCGAGACGCTGATCGTCGAAGCCCCGGACCACGGGCACGAGACGACCTCGGAGGCGTACAGCTACCTGATCTGGCTGCAGGCCATGTACGGGAAGATCACCGGGGACTGGACCAGGTTCAACGGTGCGTGGGACGTCATGGAGAAGTTCATGATCCCCACCCGTGCCGACCAGCCGACGACCGGCTCGTACAACGCCTCCAAGCCCGCCACCTACGCCCCCGAGCACGACCTGCCCTCGCAGTACCCGGCCAAGCTCGACGGGGCGGTCGCCGCCGGCGCCGACCCGATCGCCGGCGAGCTGAAGAGCGCGTACGGCACGGACGACATCTACGGGATGCACTGGCTCCAGGACGTCGACAACGTGTACGGCTACGGCAACGAGCCCGGAAAGTGCTCCGCCGGTCCGGCCGCGACCGGGCCCTCGTACATCAACACCTTCCAGCGCGGCCCCCAGGAATCGGTCTGGGAGACCGTCCCGCACCCCACCTGCGACACGTTCGCCTACGGCGGCAGGAACGGCTACCTCGACCTCTTCACCGGGGACTCCTCCTACGCCAGGCAGTGGAAGTTCACCAACGCCCCGGACGCCGACGCGCGCGCCGTCCAGGCCGCCTACTGGGCCGACGTCTGGGCCAAGGAGCAGGGCAAGGGAGCCCAGGTCACCGCGACCGTCTCCAAGGCGGCCAAGATGGGCGACTACCTCCGGTACTCCATGTTCGACAAGTACTTCAAGAAGGCCGGCGACTGCGTCGGTCCGACGCTCTGCCCCGCCGGCACCGGCAAGGACAGCGCGCACTACCTGATGTCCTGGTACTACGCCTGGGGCGGCGCCACCGACACCTCGGCCGGCTGGTCCTGGCGGATCGGCTCCAGCCATGCCCACAGCGGCTACCAGAACCCCCTCGCCGCCTACGCGCTCAGCGAGTACGCCCCGCTGAAGCCCAAGTCGACCACCGGTGCCTCGGACTGGGCGACCAGCCTCGACCGGCAACTGGAGTTCTACCGCTGGCTCCAGTCCGCCGAGGGCGCCATCGCGGGCGGCGCCACCAACAGCTGGCAGGGGCGCTACGCACAGCCCCCCGCCGGAACCCCCACCTTCCACGGCCTCTTCTACGACGAGAAGCCCGTCTACCAGGACCCGGCGTCCAACCAGTGGTTCGGCTTCCAGGCCTGGTCCATGGAGCGGGTCGCCGAGCTCTACGAGCAGACGGGCGACACGGGCGCCAAGGCCGTGCTCGACAAGTGGGTCGGCTGGGCCCTGTCGAAGACGACGGTCAACCCCGACGGCACGTACCGCATCCCCTCCACCCTCACCTGGACCGGCGCCCCCGACACCTGGAACGCCTCCGCTCCCGGTGCCAACACCGGCCTGCACGTCACCGTCGCCGACTACACCGACGACGTGGGCGTGGCCGCCGCCTACGCCAAGACCCTGACCTACTACGCCGCGAAGTCCGGGAACGCCGAAGCCAAGCGGGTCGCCAAGGCCCTCCTCGACGGCATGTGGGCCCACCACCAGGACTCCCTGGGCATCGCCACCCCGGAGACCCGCACCGACTACAAGCGCTTCAACGAAGCCGTGTACGTGCCCAGTACGTGGACCGGCGTGATGCCGAACGGCGACAAGGTGGACTCCTCGTCCACCTTCGCCTCGATCCGCAGCTTCTACAAGAACGACCCGGCCTGGCCGAAGGTCGAGGCCTACCTGGCGGGCGGCGCCGCGCCCGTCTTCACCTACCACCGGTTCTGGGCCCAGGCGGACATCGCCCTGGCCATGGGCTCGTACGCGGAGCTGCTCGAATAACAGCCCGCCCCGCCAGGAGGGTTCCGCGTACGACGAGGCCGGGCAGTCCGCAAGACCCTGCCCGGCCTCCACGCGGGGCCGCCCTGACCGCGCCCGAGTCCGGTCTCCCCCCACCCCATCGAGGAAGGCTCCACCCGTGCCTCCTGTCACCTCCGCCCGTGGCGTGCCGCGTCGCGCGGCCGCCGTGCTCGCCGGCCTCGCGCTGGCCGCCGGCAGCCTCTCCGCCACCGCCCTGACCGTTCCGGTCGCGACGGCCGCCCCCGCGGCCCTGGTTGCCGACACGCCCGTACGGGTCAACCAGCTCGGCTATCTGCCCGACAGCCCCAAGCGGGCCACCGTCGTCGGCTCCGCCACCACCCCGCTCGCCTGGCAACTGCGCGACTCCTCAGGCGCGGTGGCCGCATCGGGCGCGACCACGGTGCGCGGCGCCGACCGTGCCTCCGGACACTCCACCCACCAGGTGGACTTCGGCGCGTACACCGGCACCGGCACCGGCTACACCCTGGTCGTGGACGGCCGGAGCAGCCACCCCTTCGACATCTCCGCAGCGCTGTACGACGGACTGCGCGCCGACAGCATGTCGTTCTTCTACCAGCAGCGCAGCGGCACGGCGATCGACGCCGCACTGGCCGGCGGCAGCGCCTACGCCCGCCCTGCCGGGCACCTGGGAGTCGCCCCGAACAAGGGCGACACCAGCGTCCCCTGCCAGGCCGGGGTGTGCGACTACCGGCTGGACGTCCGCGGAGGCTGGTACGACGCGGGCGACCAGGGCAAGTACGTGGTCAACGGCGGCATCTCCGTCTGGGAGATGGTCAACTCCTTCGAGCGGGCCCGCCGCTCGGGTGGCGACGCGGCGCTCGGTGACGCCACACTGAAGGTGCCGGAGCGCGGCAACGGGACGCCGGACGTACTGGACGAGGCGCGCTGGGAGCTGGAGTTCCTGCTGCGGATGCAGGTCCCCGCCGGGAAGCCCCTGGCCGGGATGGCGTTCCACAAGATGCACGACGCCGCATGGACCGCCCTGCCGACCAGGCCCGAACTCGACTCCGAACAGCGGGAGCTGCACAGGCCGTCGACCGCGGCGACGCTGAACCTGGCGGCCTCGGCCGCGCAGTGTGCCCGGGTGTACGCGTCCTACGACGCCGCGTTCGCCGCGCGCTGCCTGGACGCGGCCCGCCGCGCCTGGACGGCTGCCCGGGCCAACCCGAGCGTGCTCGCGCCTGCGACCGACACCACCGGCGGCGGTGCGTACGACGACGCCGACGTCTCCGACGAGTTCTACTGGGCGGCGGCGGAACTCCTGGCCACCACCGGCGAGTCGCAGTACCGGGACGCGGTCACCTTCTCTCCGCACCACGGCAGGCCCGCCGACGCGTTCTGGTGGGGCGGCACCGCGACGCTCGGCCGGATCACCCTCGCCACCGTCTCCGGAGTGGCCCTGCCCGCCGACGACATCACCCGGCTGCGGGGCCTGCTGACCGCGGCCGCCGACGGCCACCTGGCCACCATGGCCGGACAGGGGTACGCGGTGCCGCTGCCTGCCACCGGGTACGGGTGGGGCTCCAACAGCGCCGTCACCAACAACGCGATGGTCCTGGCCGTCGCGTACGAACTGACCGGCCAACAGCGCTACCGTGCAGGAGCCTTGGAGACCCTGGACTACCTGCTGGGCCGCAACGCGCTCGACCTCTCCTACGTCACCGGCTACGGCGACCGCGCATCCCAGAACCAGCACCACCGGTTCTGGGCACATCAGAACGACGCCTCGCTGCCGCACCCGCCGGCCGGTTCCTTCGCGGGCGGGCCGAACGCGGCGCTCGAGGACCCCGTCGCCAAGGAGAAGCTCCAGGGCTGCGCCCCCGCGGCCTGCTACGTGGACGACATAGGCTCCTACTCCACGAACGAGGTGGCCATCAACTGGAACGCCTCGCTGGCCTGGCTGGCGGCCTTCGCGGCCGAGCGGCGCGGCACACCGGCCGTGCCCGCGGTCCAGGTGGCACCGGCCGGCGTGACCGTCCCGGAGGGCGGTTCCGTACCGGTGGGCGTGCGGCTCTCGGCGGCGCCCGCGCAGAACGTGACGGTGACGGTGGCCCGGACTTCCGGCGACCAGGACCTGTCGGCAGCCGCGACCCTGGTCTTCACACCGGCCGACTGGGCCACGGAGCAGCAGGTTTCGATAGCGGCCGCGCAGGATGCCGACGCGTCACCGGGCAGCGCGGTCTTCACCGCGGGCGGCCCCGGCGCGCAGCCTGCGACGTTCACGGCGACGGAGGCGGACGACGATGCGCCGGGGACCTCCTGCGCCGTCGCCTACCGGATCGACAACGCCTGGGGCAACGGCTTCACGGCGACGGTGACCGTGAGCAACACCGGAACCTCGGCGATCCCCGGATGGACCCTCGGCTGGAGCTTCCCGGGTGATCAGCGCATCGGCAACGCCTGGAACGCCACGGTGAGCCAGTCGGCCAGCACGGTCACCGCCCGGGACGCGGGGTGGAACGGCACACTGCCTCCCGGCGGCAGCGCGAGCTTCGGCTTCCAGGCGACGTACTCGGGCACCAACGCGATCCCGACGCGCTACACGCTGAACGGCGCCGTCTGCTCCTGACGCCCGACCGCGGCGCGGCGGGCCCGGTGGAACGCCGAGCCCGCCCGTCGCATCCCCCGACGGCTGCCCGGCGGCCGACGGATCCGTACGGCAGATGGCGGACGGAACTTGTGGAGCGGCCGCACGCTCAGCAGGCTTGCCCCCATGCTCACACCCGCTCCCGGACCGGTCCGCTCCCCCGGGGCAGCGGCCCGGCGGGCCCGTTCCCGCCGGGCGCTGCTCGCCGGCTGCGTCGGCAACTTCATCGAGTGGTACGAGTTCGGCGTCTACGGCTACCTCGCCACCGTCATCGCGGCGCACTTCTTCACCCCCGAGGGCGGCAGCGCGGTGGAGGGCCTGGTCAAGACGTACGCCTCCTTCGCCCTCGCGTTCTTCTTCCGGCCCGTCGGGGCGGCGCTGTTCGGGCGGCTCGGCGACCGGATCGGCCGACGGCCGACGCTCGTCCTGGTCATCTGCCTGATGACCGGTGCCACGACGCTCATCGGCCTGCTCCCGACGTACGCCACCATCGGCGCGGCCGCGCCGTGGCTGCTGACGCTGCTCCGGGCCGTACAAGGGCTCTCGGCGGGCGGGGAGTTCGGCGGAGCGGTCTCGGTGATGACGGAGAGCGCGCCGCCGGGCCGCCGGGGGCGGTACGGGGCGTGGCAGTCGTTCACGGTCTCGCTCGGCCTGCTCGCGGGCGCCGGTACGACGGCCCTCCTGGCGACCGTACTGACCCCCTCGGACCTGAACGCCTGGGGCTGGCGGGTGCCCTTCCTGCTGACGCTGCCGCTCGGGCTCGCCGCACTGTGGCTGCGCGTCCGCCTGGACGAGACGCCCGCCTTCGTCGCAGCGATCGCCCCGGCGGGCAAACCTGCGCGCCGACCGCCCGCCGGGGAGACGGTGAAGGCCGTCGCGCTGGGTGCCGGGCGGGTCATGGGCTGGTCGGCGGCCGGGTACACCTTCCTGGTGGTCCTGCCCTCCTACCTCCAGAACACGCTGAACGCGACCTTCCAGCAGGCCCTGGTGGCGACCGTGCTGGCGAACCTGGGATTCGCGGCGACCATCCTGCCCGCCGGCGCGCTGAGCGACCGGCTCGGGCGGCGCACGGTGATGCTGGCCGGAGCGCTCTCGGTGGCCGTGCTCGCGCTGCCGCTGCTGAACCTGGTCCAGGACCCGGGCGTGCCCGTGTCCGCTAAGGGAGCCGCGCTCTTCGCCGCGGGGGCCGCCGTCGGACTCATGGCCGGACCCGGTCCCGCGATGCTGTCCGAGATGTTCCCGACCACGGTCCGCTACACCGGGCTGGGGCTGGCGTACGCACTGTCCAACGCCGTGTTCTCGGGATGCGCGGGGCTGATCATCACCAGGGCCGTCGCGTGGACCGGGGACGCCGACATCCCCGCCTACTACGCCGCGGCCGCCTGCGCGGTCAGCGCCGCCGCACTGCTGACCCTGCGCGGCGACGACCACGAGCGGACGCTCCGGTGAACGGCCCGCCGGTGGGCGGCCCGCCGACGGGCATCCGCAGGGCGGGCGCCCTGCGCGTGGTGGGACTGATGTCGGGCACCTCGTACGACGCCATCGACGCGGCCGCCGCAGACCTCTCCCTGGACGGGGACACGCTGGTGCTCACGCCGCTCGGCATGATCAGCACCCCGTACGAGGACGGTCTGCGGGCCGAGCTCGCCGCGGCGCTGCCACCCGCCGCGACGGATCTGGCCACGGTGTGCAGGCTCGACACGCGGATCGGCCGGGCCTTCGCCGCGGCGGCCGTACGGGCCGACCGCGAACTGTGCGACGGCCGGAGCGATCTGACGGCCTCGCACGGGCAGACCGTGTACCACTGGGCCGAGTCCGGCCGGGTGTACGGCACGCTCCAGATCGGCGAGCCCGCCTGGATCGCCGAAGCGACGGGCCGGCCCGTCGTCTCGGGCTTCCGCACCAGGGACGTGGCCGCCGGGGGACAGGGAGCGCCCCTGGTGAGCCTCTTCGACGTCATGTGGCTGCGCGGCCGGCCGGGCGTCCCCGTGGCGCTGAACCTGGGCGGCATCGCCAACGTGACGGTGATCGCGGACCGCCCGGGCGGCGCACCCCTGGCCTTCGACACCGG
Organism: Streptomyces sp. NPDC104226; assembly: GCF_055584085.1. Taxonomy (NCBI): domain Bacteria; kingdom Bacillati; phylum Actinomycetota; class Actinomycetes; order Kitasatosporales; family Streptomycetaceae; genus Streptomyces; species Streptomyces sp. NPDC104226. The sequence continues at coordinate 780,312 of NZ_JBVJMS010000001.1, read as the reverse complement.
ACCCGCCAACGCGCTGATCGACGCGGCCGTACGGGAGCTCGCGGCCGGGGGCGACGCGGACCGGGGCGACCCGGGCGGGACGCGCTCCATGGACGTGGACGGCGTGCTCGCCGCACGCGGAACCGTGCAGCCGGGGCTGCTGCGCACCCTGCTGGAGGAGCCGTACTACGCCCTGCCCGCACCGAAGACGACGGGCAAGGAACTCTTCCACCTGCCCTACCTGCGCGCGGCGCTGGCCACCTGCGGGCCGCTGCCCGCAGAGGACCTCGTCGCCACCCTGACCCGGCTGACGGCACGGACCGTGGCCGACGCCGTCCGGCCGTTCGGGGCGACGGAGGTGATCGCGTCGGGAGGCGGCACCCGCAACCCGGTGCTGATGCGGTGGCTGCAGGAGGAACTGGGCGGGAGCGAAGCGGGCGTACCGCTGCGGACCTCGGACGAGCTCGGACTGCCGTCCGGCACGAAGGAGGCGTACGCCTTCGCCGTCCTGGGGTGGCTCACCGCGCACGGCCTGCCCGCGACCCTCCCCTCCTGCACCGGCGCCCGGCACCCGAGCGTCCTCGGTTCGCTCACGCCCGGCGCAGCGGGCCGGAACCTGCCCGCACCGCTGACGACGGCTCCCCACCGCCTGATCGTCCGCGCCCCGCGCACGCCCCGGTGAACGCCGCGGCCTACGAGGTGCCGGTGCCGGGGGCGGCAGCGTCGTCGTCGGTCAGGAGACCCGTCCTCAGCCGCTCCGTGATCCGGTTCAGCAGCCGGGACACGTGCATCTGCGAGAGGCCCAGCCGGTCGCCGATCTCGGACTGGGTGAGTTCCTCGCCGAAGCGCAGGGACAGGATCCGGCGGTCCCGGTTACTGAGGGTCGTCAGCAGGGGCTTGAGCGTTTCCAGGCATTCGATGACGTCGTACGCCGCTTCCTCGGCGCCGAGCGAAGACGTCAGCGGCGACGCGTCCGTGTCCTCGCCGAGCGGTGCGTCGAGGGACCCGGCGGTGTAGCCGTTGGCGGCCTGGAGTCCCTCGGACAGCTCGGTCTCCGTGATTCCGAGGCGCTGCGCCAGCTCGTGATCGGTCGGCCGGCGGCCCAGCCGCTGTTCGAGGGCGTCGTAGGCCTTGGCGATGTCGAGCCGGAGCTCCTGCAGACGCCTGGGGACCTTCACCGACCAGCTGGTGTCACGGAAGAACCGTTTGATCTCACCGGTGATGGTGGGGATCGCGAACGTGGCGAACTCGACCCCGCGCTCCACGTCGTACCGGTTGATGGCCTTGATCAGGCCGATCGTGCCGACCTGGATGATGTCCTCCAGCGGTTCCCTGCGCGTGCGGTAGCGGCGGGCCGCGAACTTCACCAGGCTGAGGTTCAGCTCGACGAGGGTGTTGCGCACGTAACTGAACTCGGGAGTGCCCTCCTCCAGGGTGCGCAGCCGCCGGAAGAGCTCGGCGGACAGGGTCCGGGCGTCCGCGGTGCTCACTGCGACCAGGTCCTCGGGGAGGCCGGGGAGGTCGCGGTGGCCGGGGAGGTCCGCGAGGAGCTCGGTATGGACGGGGTCTGCGGTGTCGCGGGCGAGAGGTGACATGTGGAACCTCTGACGGATGGGGCTGCGGCCGGAAGGCGCAGCAGGGGACCGTCGTCGTCTTCCCGATGTCTGTATACCCGCTCACGGGACGCGCTGACCCTTTCCCCTCCCAGGGAACGACAGCCCTCGTGCGATCCTCCGAAGATCGGGAGGTCCTGGGTAGGCCCGGGCTGCCCGGGCAGTCGCCAGTCGTTCCGTCCACCGACGCGATCCGCCCGCCGTGGGCCACCGCGTCCGACCCGGAGGTGCGAGATGCCCGACACGCTCCTGACCGGCGGGGACGCTCCGGCGCGGCTGATCGCGCTGCCCGGTGTGTACCGGCCGCAGTCCGATACGCGGCTGCTGGCCGATGCCCTGGCCCGCGAGGGGCCGGGGCCCGCGACCGAGGTCCTGGAGATCGGCGCCGGCACCGGCGCCCTCGCCCTGCGCGCGGCCGAAGCCGGTGCGCGGGTGACGGCGGTCGACGTCTCCTGGCCCGCCGTGATCGCCACCCGGCTCAACGCACGGCGCCGTCGGCTGCCGCTGCGCGTCCTCCACGGAGACTTCGCCGCGCGCACGCGGGGCCGACGCTTCGACCTCGTCCTCGCCAATCCGCCGTACGTACCGTCTCCCCGGGCCCGTCCGCCCTCGCACGGCGCCGCCCGGGCATGGGACGCGGGCCCGGACGGACGCGCGGTCGTCGACCGGATCTGCGCGGGCGCTCCGGAGCTGCTGCGGCCGGGCGGGGTCCTGCTCATGGTGCACTCGGGCATGTGCGGGGCCGCGAGCACCGTGGACCACCTGAGGCACGGAGGCCTGACCGCCGAGGTGGTGTCACGGGCCGTGGTCCCCTGGGGCCCGGTGCTGCGGTCCAGGCGGGCCTGGCTGCTCGCCCGGGACCTGGCGGACGGGGACGAACAGGAAGAGCTGGTGGTCATCCGTGCCCGGCGCCCCTGACGACTGCCCCGGCAGCTGCCCGGCCGACCGGAACGGGCCCGCCCACGGCGAACGCCGCGCGGCCCGCCGGGTGGCGGTGGATCCGCAGGGCCCGGTGCTGGTCGAAGGGCCCGTAGAGATCGTCCTGGACGACGGGAGCCTCGTACGGTCCGACCGTTTCACGGTCGCCGTGTGCACCTGCCGCCGCAGCCGCACGTACCCCTGGTGCGATACGAGCCACCGCCCCCGCGAACGCCCGGGCGGACCCGACGGCCGCGGCGGACGACCCGACGGACCTCACGCACCGGCCGACCCCGACGGCCCACAGGACAGGAGCACCGGATGACGCCCACCGCCGCCACCGCCACCCCGAGAAGCGGACCCGCCCTGGCAGCGGGCCGGGGCGTACTGTCGGACGCCGTCCTGGAGGCGCTGACCACAGGGCGCCCGCCGACGCACCAGGAGGTCGCCGTACTCGTGGCCGATCCGTGGGGCGAGGATCTCCAGCTCGCCCTCTACCTGCTCTACGAACTCCACTACCGGGGCTTCGAAGAAGTCGGCGACGACCGGGAATGGGACCCGGACCTGCTCCGCCTGCGGCAGGCGATGGAGACCCGCTTCCTGCACGCCCTGCACGCTGAACTCGCCGACGCTCCCCGGTCGGTCGGGGAGGCCTTCGCACCGCTCCTCGTCGAGCCGGTCGACCTCACGGACAGCATCAGCCACCTCCTGGAAACACAGGGCGAGCTCTGGCAGTTGCGCGAGTACGCGGCCCTGCGCTCCCTCTACCACCTCAAGGAAGCCGACCCGCACGTCTGGGTCGTGCCCCGGCTCACGGGCCGGGCCAAGGCCGCCATGGTCGCGATCGAGTACGACGAGTTCGGCGCGGGGCGGGCCGCGGACATCCACGCGCAGCTCTTCGCCGACCTCATGGACGACCTCGGCCTGGACCCCACGTACGGCAGGTACCTGGACCACGCCCCGGCCCCGGTCCTCGCCACGGTCAACCTCATGTCGCTGTTCGGCCTGCACCGTGCCCTGCGCGGCGCCCTGGTCGGTCACTTCGCCTGCGTCGAGGTGACCTCCTCACCCGGCTCGCGCCGGCTGGCCAAGGCCATGCGCCGATGTGGGGCGGGCCCGGCCGCGGAGCGCTTCTACGCGGAACACGTGGAGGCCGACGCCGTGCACGAGCAGGTCGTACGGCGCGAGGTGATCGGCGGACTCCTCGCCGACGAACCCCACCTGGAGCCCGACGTGGCCTTCGGCTGCGCGGCCACGGTCCTGCTGGAGGACCGCCTCGCAGCGCACCTGCGCGAAGCCTGGGAGAGCGGCCGCTCCGCGCTGCGGACGCGGCTGCCGGCGGCACCGTGAGGCGCTACGTCCGGGTGGCCGTGGATAACTCCCCGGGTGAGGGGTGGAATGTCCGCCGCAGAATTTCAGGACCGGTCGACAGCTAAGGACGGAATTCCCGGGTAGGCGCGGTCCAGGCACCCAGACGGATCAACCGGTCCGTCGTATTCCCGACACGAGAACGAGGGCACCATGATCTTCATCGGACTCATCCTCCTGCTCATCGGATTCCTGACCGGGATCTCCATTCTGTGGACCATAGGAATCATTCTGCTCGTGGTGGGGGCGGTGCTCTGGATCCTCGGATCGGTCGGGCATGCGGTCGGCGGACGACGTCATTACTGGTAACCGGACCGTGAATTCTCCGGAGATCCAGGCAGCCGGGCCCGCCTGATGCGTCGGCACGATATCGTCGTCATCGGTGCGGGCTCCGGCAATGCCGTCATCGACGATTCGTTCGCCGGTCTCGATGTGGCGATCGTCGAGGAGAAATGGTTCGGCGGAACCTGTCTGAACGCGGGCTGCATTCCGAGCAAAATGTTCGCCTACGCCGCACACGTGGCCCGGACGGTCTCCGGAGCCGGAACGTACGACGTGGGCGCCGAGCTGCGTGGCGTGCGCTGGAGGGCGATGCGCGACCGGGTGTTCGGACGCCTGGACGCCGAACGCGAGGAGGGCCGCCGGGGGCGCCGGAAGGCCGACTCCGTCACCGTGTACGAGGGAACGGCGCGTTTCACCGGCCCGCGGGAGCTGCGGATCGCCTGCGCGGACGGCTCCGTCGACATCGGCGCCCGGCAGATCGTCATCGCCGCCGGAAGCCGCCCGCTGGTACCGCCGCCCGTGCTCCGGTCCGCGCTGCCGTACGAGACGTCCGACACCGTCATGCGGATCGACGCCCCGCCCCGCCGTCTGGCCGTCCTCGGCGGCGGCTACATCGCGGCCGAGCTCGCGGAGGTGTTCGCGGCGGCCGGCAGCTCCGTGGTCATCGTGGAGAAGGAGGACCGCCTGCTCGGCCAGCAGGACGAGACGGTCGCCGAACGGTTCACCGAACTGGTCCGTTCCCGCTACGACCTCAGGCCCGGCCGGGAACCGACCGCCGTGGGCGGCCGCCCCGGCGCCCTGCGGCTGACCCTGGACGACGCCTCGACGGTCGAGGCGGACATGCTGCTGGTCGCGGCGGGCCGCGTGCCGAACAGCGACCGGCTCAACCTCGGCTCCGCGGGCGTCGCCCTCCACGACGACGGCCGCATCGTCGTGGACGCGTACCAACGCACCACCGCGGAAGGGGTCTTCGCGCTCGGCGACATCTGCACACCCGTACCGCTCAAGCACGTGGCGAACCGCGAGGCGCAGGTCGTCGCCCACAACCTCCGCCACCCGGACGACCTCGTCGAAGCCGACCACGACCTGGTGCCCGCGGCCGTCTTCACCAGCCCCGAGATCGCCTCCATCGGCGCCACCGGGCAGGAGTGCCGGGACCGGGGCCTCGATCCGCTGGTGGGCGAGGCCCGGTACGCGGACATCGCCTACGGCTGGGCGATGGAGGACACCACCGGCTTCTGCAAGGTGCTCGCCGAACGCGGCACCGGCCGCCTGCTCGGCGCCCACCTCATGGGCCCCCAGGCCGCCACGCTCATCCAGCCCCTCGTCCTGGCGATGACCCTGGGAGTCGACGCACTCACCCTGGCCGGATCCCCGTACTGGATCCACCCGGCGCTCACCGAGCTGGTGGAACGGGCCCTCCTCGACCTCGACCTCGGCCCCGCCCCGCCGCCTGGCCGGCGGCGGGACCCGGAGAGACCCGGGGTTTGAACCGACCGCCGTCGAGCAGGCGCTCTGCGCATCGAAGCCGACAACCGAACCGAGCAGGAGGGACGTGGCATGGCCGCGGACAAGCAGGAGACCCAGGACGTCGTCGCCTTGATCCTCAAGGACCACCGCAGGATGGAGGACCTCTTCCGCCGGATGCGCAGCGTCGAGGCGGACCGGGCGGGCGCCCTCGCGCAGTTCTCCGCGCTCCTCGTCGCGCACGGCGAGGCCGAGGAGGCCGAGGTGTACGGCGCGCTGAAGAGGTTCAAGGACGTGGACAACGAGGAGGTCGAGCACGGGACGAAGGAGCACGCCGAGGGCAACGAGGCGCTGCTCGCCCTGCTGGAGGTGGCCGAGGTGGGTTCCGAGGCGTGGGACGCGCGGCTGGAGGACCTGGTCAAGGCGGTGAACCACCACCTCGACGAGGAGGAGCGGACCATCCTCAACGACGCCAGGGAGAACGTCCCGGACGAGCGGCGCGCCGAGCTCGGGGCGGCGTTCCTCAAGGAGCGGGAGCGGCAGCTCGCCGCCGACTGCGGCAGCGTCGAGAACGTGCGCGCGACCGTACGGGGATGATGCGGACCGGCCCCGCACGGGAGGGGTGATCATGGAGCGGAGGGGTAGCCGCAGGTCGTGATCACGGTCGGAGTCGAAGAAGAGTACCTGCTGCTGGATCCCACCACAGGACTGCCCGCGCCGTTCGTCGAGGACGTACGCCGCACGGCCGGCCTGGGACCGCTCACCGAGCGGGGCGAGGTCCAGGACGAGCTGCTCCAGTCCCAGATCGAGGTGGCCACTCCCGTCTGCTCCAGCCTGGAGGAGGTGGGTGGCCACCTCCTGCGGCTGCGCCATGCCGTCGCCTCCGCCGCCGAGGAGAACGGCTGCAGGATCGCCGCCACCGGTGCTGCGCCCCTGCGGGGGCCCCTGCCCGTACCGGTGACCCGGTCGCGGCGCTACCTGCGGATGGAGGGGCAGGCACGTCAACTGGTCGACGAGCAGCTGATCTGCGGCATGCACGTCCACGTGTCCGTACCCGATGCCGACACCGGTGTCGCCGTACTGAACCGGATCCGCTGCTGGCTGCCGACGCTGCTGGCCATGTCCGCCAACTCCCCTCTGTGGGACGGGCGCGACACCGGGTTCGCCAGCTGGCGCACCATCGTCTTCGGCCGCTGGCCGGTGAGCGGGCCGCCGCCGGTCTTCGACGGCTTCGCCGACTACGAGCGGAGGCTCGAAGCCCTGCTGTCGACCGGGGTGATCGCCGACCGTGGCCAGGTGTACTGGCAGGCCCGGCTCTCCGACCGCTACCCGACCATCGAGGTGCGCTGCCTGGACGTGCAGCTCCGCGCCGACGACGCCGTCATGTTCGCCGGCATCGTCCGCGCACTGGTCGCCACGGCGATCGCGGAGGAGGCGGCGGGCCTGCCCCTGGCCGTGACCATGCCGGAGCTGGTCCAGGCCGGGAACTGGCATGCGGCCCGCCACGGCTTGAACCGCACCCTGGTGGCTCCCTCCGGCATTCCGCAGAGCAGCGGTGACGTGCTGTGTTCGCTCGTGCGCCACATCGCACCGGCCCTGGAGGAAGCGGGTGACGTCCGCGAGGTCACCGCCCTCGTCCACCGCCTCCTGCGGGAAGGCACGCCTGCCGACCGCCAGCGCCGGGCCCTGGCCGACGGCGGGATGCCCGGCCTGGTGGGTCTGCTCACGGGCGCGACCGCCTCCGGTTGAGCGCCGGGGCACCGGGTGTCGCCTTCCACGACCGGCACCATCGCTCCGGCAGGGGGAGGATGAAACGGAAGGGCTCATTGCGACTGCCCCGCGCCGGCACCGGCGCAGAGGGGAGAGGGTGATGGGACGGACGGATCCGGTGGCGGACGCACCGGGAGCCGCGGCGCGGCGAGCGTTCGAGTTGGTGTTCCCCGGGGTGACCGAGGGAGACCGGGACGTCGTGCGGGTGACCGCCACGGACCGTAAGGGGCCGGGAGGCCATACGGTCTACGAGGACGCCACGGGCATCATCCAGGCGGAGATCAGCGACCGCTCGGAAGTGCGCGTGCTGGCCACCGGGGCCGGCCAGGAACCGGCCCACGGGGTCACGGCCCGCCCCTTGCCGGGATGATCCCCGGGTCCACCGGGGCGCGGAACCAGTCGCGGAACTAGGCCGTGTGTCGAAAGTGGATCTTGAACTGTGAATGATCACGGTTCATGGGGCGGGGAGATCTCACGGACGAGCAGTGGGCGGTGCTGGAACCGCTGTTGCCGAAAGGCGTCAGGTCGGGTCGGCCGCCGGTCTGGTCTCGGCGGCAGCTGATCGACGGCGTACGGTTCCGGGTCCGGACCGGGGTGCCGTGGCGGGACGTCCCTGTCGAGTACGGACCGTGGAACCGGGTCTACGACCTGTTCCGGCGGTGGCAGCGGAACGGCACCTGGCAGCGGATCCTCACCCGGCTCCAGTCCCTGGCTGACGCAAAAGGTGCGATCGTCTGGGACCTGAGCGTCGACTCCACGGTGTGCCGTGCCCATCAGCATGCGGCCGGGGCCCGCAAGCGGGGTGACCTGCAGAAGGAGCCACCGGGCGGCATCTTCACCGAATCTCAGGATCATGGGCTGGGGCGCTCGCGCGGCGGGTTCACCACCAAGCTCCACCTGGCCATCGAACAGGGTCAGAAGCCCATGGCGATCGTGGTCACGGCCGGACAGCGCGGGGACTCGCCGCAGTTCGAACCCGTGCTGGAGAAGGTCCGCGTGCCCCGCATCGGACCGGGCCGGCCACGCATCCACCCCAACCGCGTCCGGGCCGACAAGGCGTACGCCTCCCGTAAAAACCGCGCCTACCTGCGCAGACGTGGGATCCGCTGCACCATCCCCGATAAGGCCGACCAGGCGCGCAACCGTCAGAAGCGCGGCTCCCGCGGCGGCCGGCCGCCGCATTTCGACCCGGTCGACTACCGCGAGCGCCATGCGGTCGAGTGCGGGATCAACCGCCTCAAGAGGAACCGCGCCCTCGCCACTCGGTACGACAAGCTCGCTGTCCGCTACGAGGCGACCGTGCTCGTTGCGGCCATCAACGAGTGGCTTTGAACGGAGGTAGCTCTCCCGTTCTGGTTCACCAGTCCCGGCCGGCGGTCAGCTCCTCTGCGTCTGCTTCCGTGAACTCGTATGCCGACGCGACGAAGCAGAACTCGTCACAGATCCACTCCCGCGCGACGGTCTCGATCTCGCTTCCGGCCGCCACGAACTCCCTGTCCAACAGGTTGAACTCCTCCGTCGCAGCCTGGGTGAGTGCATACAAGCTCTCCAGGTCCGACGGCCGCTCGGCCTCGATGCGCTCGCACAGCCGCAGCAGGATCGCCTTCCCCCGATCGACCACGTGACCAGGGAAGTACGAGTCGTCGTACATCTGCCGCAGAAACGCGTGTCCCGCTACCTGCTGGTTTGTGATCGGCATGGCACTTCCCTACCTCCGCGAAAGGCTGACGCGCCGATCATGCACAGCACCACTGACAACGACGCTCCCATGGACGCCGAACCTCACGCGAGCAGGACTTTCACAACAGGCCCTAGCTGCCCGTCGTGCCGTCGAGCATCTCGCGCAGGATGTCCAGGTGGCCGTTGTGGCGGGCCGTCTCCTCGGTGAGGTGGAGGAGGATCCAGCGCAGGTCGACGTGCAGGCCGCCGCGGACAGCGCGTTCGGCCCGCTGGTCCAGGGCCGTCGAGGCGACCAGTTCGCGGTAGCGGGCGCTCTGGTCGGCGTACTCGTCGAGGAGCTGCGCGAGCGGGAAGTCCACGGCGATGCGCATCTCGCGGTCGGGGTCCTCGTCGGTCCAGGGACCGTGGTCCTCCTCGCCGAGGAAGACCACCTGGAACCAGTAGTACTCGACCCAGCGCAGGTGGTTGACCACCCCGCTCAGGGTCATCAGCGGCGAGCCCGGCAAGAGCGCCTTGCGCGCGTTCTCGGCGGAGACGCCCGTGCACTTGGCGCGGGCGCCGGCACGTGTGTAGTCGAGGAACGTGGTGAGCTGCGTGCGCTCGTCCCACGCGGGAGGTGTGTCGTCGATTCTTGTCATCCCGCGCATAGTCCCTGGTCGGAGCGTCGGGTGTCGAGGGATTATCCGAAGCGGCCCCGGGTCGGATCCCGCAGGGAACGGCCGCGGACACCGGGCCGCCGGCGGCGCGGCGAACCCGTCGAGCCGGACCGGCAGTTCGCGTGCCTCGGCCGGCACCGGGCCGGGCCCGCGGGGTGTGCCGGTGAGGCTTCACCCGGTCGGGTCTTGCGGGGGCGGGTGGCTGCCGCGAATGGCCCAGGATCGGGACAGCGGACAGGCCGTGCGTCGGATGAGATGCCTAACGTCGCTTCCAGACACATCGGTGCGCGCAGCTTGTGGAGGTGCCATGTCCCGTCGGGGCCGCCTGCTCGCGGGCGTCTGCGTGACCACGGTCGCCGTCGGCCTGCTCCTCACCGGGGGCGCCCTGACCACGCCGCCGCGGCAGGACTCCGGCAGGCGGGCCGACGGCGAGATCGCGGTGGGGGCCTACCTCCACTACGGATCGCCCGGCGTCGAGCGGATGAAGGGACTCTCGCGCTGGCTCGGGGGTACCGAGCTGCGCGCCGGTCACACCTATCTGCCGGGCGACACCTGGGCGAACATCGAGGGGGCGCCCGATTCCCTGCGCACCTGGGCACGGTGGCGCAACGGGAAGGCCGACCGGCTGTTCGTCCTGAACGTGCCGATGCAGGAGCGCAACGAGGCCCGTCTCCCCGACGCCCGGGTCGCCGAACTGATCCGCACCGGCGCGCGGGGCACGTACGACCACCACTTCCGGCGGCTGGCCCAGCGCCTGGTCGACCTCGACGTACGGGACACCGTGATCGTGCTCGGCTGGGAGATGAACGGCTTCGACTACACCCACCGGTGCCGGCCCGACCCGGAGAACTGGAAGAAGTACTGGCGGCGCATCGTGGCCGCCATGCGCTCCGTGAAGGGGCAGGACTTCCGGTTCGACTTCGCCCCCAACCGCGGCGGCGACGCGATCGCCTGGACCCGCTGCTACCCGGGTGACGACGTGGTCGATGTGGTCGGGATGGACTCGTACGACCAGGAGCCCGGCCGGACCTTCGACGAGCAGGTCGCCCAGCCCTACGGACTGCAGCACCAGGTCGATTTCGCCAGGGCCCACGGCAAGGCGACCTCGTACCCCGAGTGGGGGCTGTTCCGGCACGGCGACAACCCCGAGTACGTGCGGCGCATGCTGGCGTGGATCGAGGAGCACAGGCCGCTGTACCACAGCATCACGGACTTCTGCCCGCACGGCGTCTGGCAGTGCGGGCAGAATCCGCGCTCCTCACGGGTGTTCCGGGACTCCCTCTCCAGCTCCGGCGGTGCGCCGTGAACGCTCGTCGGCGTCACTGGAGCCGGGACACGTCCACCGAGTCGGCGGGGGCGGGCGGATCGGCCTGGACGGGCTCGTCGAAGGCGGAGAAGGAGGCCTCGACCCGCTTGTCGGGCGCTTCGGCGCCCTGGATCCGCAGGAGGTACGGCCGGTCCTCGGTGGAGACCTGGTAGGTGCCCGTTTCGTCGCCGTGCCGGCTCGTGACGGTGATGGCCGGGCGGCCGTCGACGGTGGTCCGCGATCCCTTGGTCAGCTGTTCGTCCGCCGGCTTCGAGGAGAACTCCTTCTTGAAGAAGTCCAGGTCGCACACGTCGGCGAAGCCGCGCAACAGGGGGCTGTGCGTAGTGCCGTGCAGATAACGGCCGTTGACGAGCGCGATCGCGTCCTCGGCCGCGGGGCCCGGTACCTGCGCCCGCAGCAGGGCGTCGTCGAGTCTCATCCACACGTCGTCGCCGCGTTTGACGATGTCGGCCGTGCCCGAACCGCCGGGAGGCCTGACGGTGCCGACGCAGTTGCCCCCCACGTCGAAGCGGAGGTCCAGAGCGGTGGTGCCCGCCTTGTCGGTCACTTCGGCCACCATGCGCATGGACGTGACACCGGACATGGCCTCGCGCGAGGCGTCCGCGATGCCCTGGGCGCTCTTGCCGGCGATGCCGTTGTCGTCTGCCCGGGCGGCTCCCTCGCCCAGGACTCCCGCGCCCAGGAGGATCAGCGAGCAGAAGGCTCCGGCGGCCGTGCTACGGGCCGCTGCTGCCCGGGGTGCGGACATGGCGGGCCACCTCCTTCCGACGCGGCCCCACCCCAACAGCGTAGGTCCGCGCCGTGGCGGGCGCAGTCCAGAGGGCCGCTGGTCACGGGCTTCCGGGAGGCCCCGGCAGCGTCCGCGGGGCAGGCTGTTCCCATGAGGTCACATCTCCCATGAGGTCACATCCCCGATCGCCCGCTCGGCCGGGAGCGTCCTCCCGGCCGGGAGCAGGCGGTCACGGTGCGTTCCTGTACACACTGGCGCAGTGTGCGCCGTTCATGATCGCGCTGGGCGTGCTGGGGATCGAGCTCTCGCCCGCACACGACCTGGTCACCGGGCCCGTCCTCACCACGACGCCGGCCCTGGCGGCGCTGACCATGGGCCCGGTGGGCACACTGTCCGCGGCCGCCCTCGCCGCGGGCGTGAACGCGACCTCCGCGACGTACAACCACTCGTGGGGAACCCAGACCCAGCTGATCATCGGGAACTTCCTGGGGATCATCGTGGTCTCCGTGGCCGGTGTCATCCTGAGCAACGCGGTACGCGCGCGCAGACAGAGCGAGCTCGACCAGGTCCGCCGGATCGCCGTGGCGGCCCAGGAGGTCGTCCTGCGGCCCGTCCCCGAGCTCCTGGGCCCGGTACGGACGGCCAGCCTGTGCCTCACGGCCGGGACGGGGGCACTGGTGGGCGGCGACCTGTACGACGCGGTGCAGACGCGCTACGGGGTCCGCATGATCGTGGGCGACGTACGGGGCAAGGGGCTGTCCGCCATCCGCGCGGTCGCGGTGGCCCTGGGCGCCTTCCGGGAGGCCGTGCACTACGAGGACGAGGTGCAGGAGGTCATGAACCACTGCGCGGCCGCGCTGCGGCGCGAGGCCGCCGTGCCGGGCACGTACTCCCAGACGGAACTCCCCGAAGTCCTCATGGAGGGATTCACCACGGCGCTCATCGCCCAGGTGTCGGACGAACCGGTGGTGCACCTGGTCAACCGCGGCCATCCCCCTCCGCTGCTGCTGCGCGAGGGCAGGGTCCGGGCCCTGATGCCCGGTGTGCCGCTGCTGCCGCTCGGACTGGAAGACCTCGTCGACGGGCCTCCCGCCGAACCCGAGAGCTTCCCGTTCCTGCCCGGCGACCGGCTGCTGCTCTACACCGACGGCGTGATCGAAGCCCGCAACGGTGACGACGAGTTCCTTCCCCTGGTGGAGACCATGGAGGAGATACCCGCAGGCACCTCCCCCCGGGAATTCCTGGACGAAGTGCACAGGGCCCTGCTCCGGCACACCGAGGGCAGTTTGACGGACGACGTGGCGATGATCCTCGTGGACCGGCTCGCCTGAAGCCCGGCCCGGCAGACGAGGGCTCCGTCACGGGCCGTCCGCGCCCCGCCGGCGCATCCCGATCTTGACGGCGCCGAAGAGGACCTTGGCGACGACTCCCACCACGACCAGGTCGGCGGCCATCTGGGCCGTGGTCAGGGCGCGGGCGGTCTGGGTGGCGGGGGAGATGTCGCCGAAGCCGACGGTCGCGAACACCGTCACCGTGAAGTACAGCGCGTCGGTCCGGGTCAGGGGCTCCGAGAAGGACGCCGGTACCGCCTTGGCGAGCAGGAAGTACGACACGGCGAACAGGACCAGGAACAACGGCACGGCGGTGGCCAGTGCCTCGACGGCACGCACCCTGGGGTACTCCGCATGGGCGATGGCGGAGACCTGCCAGGCGACCAGACCGCCGAACAGCGCGAGCCCGAGGACCAGGAGCGCGACGGTGAGGACGCCGAACCCGCTCTCCAGGGGGACCAGGTAGAACAGGGTGGTCAGCGCGGCGACCGATGCGGTCGAGCGGAGCAGGCAGACCGCCAGCAGCCGACGGAGCCGCGGCGATCGGCGCCCGCCACTCCCGTCGTCGCTCATGACCACTCCTCGCACCGGACCGGGATCTCCCTGCGCATCCCCGGGGCGGGCAGAGCGCTGGAGCCATTGCAGCACCGGTCGTGACGGCCTGCATCTCCTGGACTCCGGCATCTCCTGGAGTCCGGCACCTCCCGGACTCCGGCATCTCCTGGAGTCCGGCACCTCCCGGACTCCGACAGCTCCTACGCTCCGGCAGCTCCCGCGTCTCCGGAGGCGAGCGAGGCCGCCAGGGAGGGGTAGTCCAGGACCAGGCCGTCGTCGTCGAAGACGACGTCCGCGCGGAAGCCGTCGGACTCGTAGCGGACGCGCGTGCCGTGCTCGGCGCGGCCGAGGGGCGTGTACGTCTGCCGGTTCGCGACGACGGCGAGGTCCGGGACGGAGACCCAGGCCATGAGGAAGTGGTGCGGTCCGGCTCCGGGCGGCCGGTGCAGGCCGTGGCGGAGCACGGGCATGGTGTTGGTCAACGGGCAGAGGCCCAGGTCGCAGTCGAGCGCGCCGTCGAGATCGGGGCGGTACGCGCCGTCCACGGTCCAGCGTCCGGAGTCGTGCCGCAGGTCCAGCGCGCGGGTCGACGCGGCCGTCTCGACCGTCACGTGGAGGCGCGAGGTCACGTAGCCGCCGGAGGTTTCCAGTGCGTACGTCAGCCAGTACGGCTCGGGGTCCCGGCCGACGGCGTGACCTCGTGCGGTCAGGGAGTCCGCGCCGAGGTCGACCCAGGCGGTCGAGTAGCCCGAGCCGGGGAACACCTCCCAGGTGCGTGCGAGGCGTCGCAATCCGCTCATGCCTGCACCGTATCCGCCCTCGCGCCGCCCCGGGCCGGCCGGCGGCGCGGCTCGCGGGATTCCCGTCAGGTGCCGGCGGAGGCGCGCCGGATCGCGTCGAGTGCGCGCGCCACGTCGGCGTCGGTCGTCGACCAGTTGCTCACCGAGATGCGCATGACGCGCCGACCGCGCCAGCTGGAGCCGCTGATCCAGGCCGTGCCGTCGTCGAGCAGCCGGGCGAGGACCCGCTCCGTGCGCGCGTCGTCGCCGAACTCGGCGCAGACCTGGGTGAACACCACGTCGTTGAGGACGGTCGCGCCGTCCGTCCCGGCGATGCCGGCGGCGAACGCGGTGGCGTGCCCGCACAGCCGCTCGACGAGGTCGGCCACGCCCGATCTGCCGAGGGACCTGAGCACCGCCCACACGGTGAAGGCCCGCCCGCGACGGGAGAGTTCGGGGACCTTGTCGACGGGGTCGCCCTGCTCGTGCTGGATCAGGTAGTCGCCGCGCAGCCCCATCGCCGCCCGGACCGCGGAGGGATCGCGCACGAGGGCGAGGCCGCAGTCGTAGGGGACGTTCAGGGTCTTGTGGGCGTCCGTCGCCCAGGAATCGGCGTCCGCGCAGCCCGCCGTCAGGTGTGCGTACCGGGGGGACGCGGCCGCCCACAGCCCGAACGCACCGTCCACGTGCACCCACGCGTCCGCCGCGCGAGCGGCGCCGATCGCCTCGGCGAAGGGGTCGAAGGCCCCGGAGTGGATGTCTCCGGCCTGCAGGACCACGAGCGTGGGGCGCTGCCCGCCGTCCGCCAGGGCGCGCCGCAGGGCCGCGGGCTCGATGCGGCCCTGTCCGTCCGCCGGGATCAGTTCGGGCTGCCCGAGCCCCAGGTAGCGCAGCGCCAGGTCGATGGCCATGTGGCGGTCCTCGCCTGCGAGGACCCGTACGGCCGGACCGCCGGTGAGCCCGTCGCGGGCGACGTTCCAGCCGGCACGCCGCAGCACCGCGTCGCGCCCGGCGGCGAGGCAGGTGAAGTTGGCCATCGTGGCACCCGTGGTGAAGCCGACGGCGCTGTCGGCCGGCAGTCCGAGCAGGTCCAGGAGCCAGGCCCCGGCGACCTCCTCCACCGCCGAGTACGCGGGCGACGCGGCGTGCATGACGCAGTTCTGGTCCCAGGCACTGACGAGCCAGTCCGTGGCGAGCGCGGCCGGCTCGGTGCCACCGACCACGAACCCGTAGAAGCGGCCGCTGGGAAACGCGGTGAGGCCCGGCTCGCAGGCCGTGGCCAGCAGGTCGACGACATCGGCGGGTGCACTGGGAGCGGCGGGCAGTTCGCGGCCGAGCGCGCGCACGATCTCGTCGACCGAAGCGCGGGCGGGAACCCGGCGGTCGTCCAGGCTCGCCAGCCAGCGGACGGCATGGTCGTGTGCCCGGCGGAGCGCTGCCTCGCGGGCGTCCATACCTCGGACTATGAGCCAGGAGCCACCACCCCGCAAGCCACGGGCCGGCCGACGGCGGCTGGTCAGGGGAGGGGCAGGGTCTGTTCGGACCAGACGGTCTTGCCTCCCCTGGCGTAGCGGCTGCCCCAGCGGTGCGAGAGCTGGGCGACGATGTACAGGCCCCGGCCGCCCTCCTCGGAGCTCCTCGCGCGCCGCATCCGCGGCTGCGTGTTGCTGGAGTCGGAGACCTCGCAGGTCAGGGTGTCCGCCCGGATCAGCCGGAGCCGGACCGGGCCGCCGGCGTGCCGGACGGCATTGGTGACGAGCTCGCTGACGATGAGCTCCGTGCTGAAGGCGAGTTCGTCGAGGTCCCAGGCGGTCAGCTGCGCCAGGACGAGGTGGCGGGCGTCGGCGACGACCGCGGGGTCGGCGTCGAGCTGCCACGTCGCGATGGAGCCGGCATCCACCACCCGGGTACGGGCCAGCAGGAGGGTGACGTCGTCCCGCAGCCTGCCCGGCGGCAGGCCCTCCACGATGTCGTGGCGGGCCTCGCGCAGCGGCCGCCCGACGACGTCCGCGCGCAGCAGCCGGTCCGCGAGATCGTGCATGCCCTCGTCGATGTCTCCCTCCCCGCGTTCGATCAGCCCGTCGGTGTAGAGGGCGAGGACGCTCCCCGGCGCCAGCTCGCGTTCGACCGCCTCGAAGGGCCAGCCTCCGACGCCCAGGGGCGGGCCGGGGCTCAGCTCGACGTACTCCACGGTTCCGTCCGGGCCGACCACGGCCGGAGGCGGGTGTCCGGCGCTCGCCATGACGCAGCCGCGGGTCACCGGGTCGTAGACGGCGTACAGGCAGGTGGCCCCGGCCGGTCCGCCGGGCACCGGCGTGCCCGCGTCGGCGTCTTCCGCGGCGTCGCTCTCGGCCTCGGCGCCGACCTGCAGGACCATGTCGTCCACGTGCGCCAGCAGCTCCTCGGGTTCCAGTTCCAGGTCCGCCATCGCGCGTACGGCGCTGCGCAGGCGCCCCATCATGGCCGTGGCGTGCAGCCCGTGGCCGGTGACGTCCCCGGCCACCAGGGCGACGCGGGCCGACGACAAGGGGATGACGTCGAACCAGTCGCCCCCCACTCCGCTGTCCGCGTCGGCGGGCAGATAGAGGCCGGCGGCTTCCACCGCGGGCGTTTCCGCGGTGGCCGGCGGCAGCAGGCTCCGCTGCAGGCCCACCGCGGTGCGGCGCTCCTTCGTGTACCGGCGCGCGTTGTCCACGGCGACGGCCGCACGGGCCGCGATCTCCTCCAGGAGCGCCAGGTCGTCCGCCTCCAGCGGGGCGGTGTCCCCGGTGCGCCAGAGCGTGAGCCTGCCGAACCCGATGCCCCGTGCGCACAGCGGCGCCGTCATCGCCGAGTGCGCACCCGGGACGGCGGTGGCCCACTTCGGCAGGTCGCTCCCGGGTTCCGCGGACGGCGACCCGCGGAGCGCGATCAGCTCTCCCCGGCATTCCCGGTCCTCGGGCGCGACCGGTCCGGGCCCTTCATCACCGGTCGTCGCCGGGTGCACGACGGCGCTGGAGAGCGGAGCCGAGAACCGGGTCGTCCCCTTGCGCAGCGCGTCCGCCTCCGCTCCGGCGACGGCCATCCGGATCAGGGGCAGCGGGAGATGATGCCCGCCGGCGGGTGGTTCACCGCCGCTCAGAACGGTCTCCACGAGATCCACCGCGACGCAGTCGCCGAACGAGGGCGCCAGTACGCCGACCAGGTCCTCGACGGTGCGCAGGACGGACAGCGAACCGCCCAGCGCTCCGGTCGCCCGGTACAGCAGGTCCAGGCGCCCGCGCGAGCGCTCGTGGTCGGTGACGTCGGTGAACACCGCCGCCACCCCCATCGGACGTCCGTCGGGCTGCTGCAGCCGGAACGCCTGGATGGTCACGATCCGGCCCCCTCGGGGGTCGTCCAGGGTGCGCGCGGTCGTGTGGAAACCGATCAGGGGGTTCCCGCTGTCCAGGACCTCCCGCAGCCGGTCGTCGATGGTCCGCGCGTCCGGCGCCCACAGGAAGTCGGCCAGGCGCCGGCCCTTCAGCTCGACGGGCACCCCGGTGTAGGGCAACAGGTGCGTGTTGGTCCGCAGCAGGCGCAGGCCGGCATCGAAGACGGCCAGGCCCACTCGCCCCTGCAGGAACAGCTCCTGCGTGAAGGCATGGTCCTGCCGCCATCGGGCGATCAAATCCAGGGGCGCGCCCAGTACGAGGCAGCGGCCCGCCTCCCCCCGTACGCCGCCGTCGTTCAGCGGGATCACGCGGAAGCCGATCTCCAGATCACGCCCGGAGCCGTGCCGCAGGGTGGCCCGGCCCTCCCAGCCGTCCTCGCCCCCGCCCGCGCCTCCATCCCTGCCCTGCGCCAGTACCGCTTCCCAACTGCCCGGATCCGGGTCGGCCAGGAGCTCGCGGGCCGGGCGGCCGCACACGTCCGCGGACCGGCGTTCCAGGAGGGATTCGGCCGCCGGTGTCCAGGCGACGATCGTCCCGGCACCGTCGAGGAGTGCCGCGGCCGTGTTCGTGACGGCGAAGGGATAATCCTGGTTGCTCTCCGTGGCGCGCATGCGTGCCCATCTCGTCAGCCCGGTCCCACTGTCCCCATGCTGGTCGATGTCCGGAACGGCAGCGGGGGGCGCTGCGCCATCCGGTGCCGCTTCGGACGTCAGTCAAAGTGTCTCGCGAGCATCCGCCCTGTGCGCGCCCCCGGGGACCGCCCCCGGTCGGCCGTCCCGTTCCTGTGCCCACCCTGCGGGCTTCCTTAAGGGACCTTGAAGAACGCCTCCGAATCGCCATTTCCGCTGGTCACCACCCTAGGCTCGGGCCAGCCGTCTCCCCCTTCCTGCCGAGAGGTCCCCCAGGCATGAGCCGCAGCAGAAACCCCGGAACTCCGTCCCGCGTCGAGGCGCGGCGGAAGAAGACGGTGCGCACGCGCATCGTGCTGTCCCTCACCGCGGCGGGCGCGGTGGTGGCGGTCGGGGTCGCGGTCGCAGCCTCCGGCGACGGCGCACGAACCACCGGGGCGAAGGCCCGGGCGGAGGTCTCCGGTGGCGGTCCGGCGGCGGAATCCTCCCCTTCCGCCGCCCCCGCACTCTCCGCCGACGCCGCGTCCGCGACGGGCGCGATGCCGTCGGCGCCGCCGGGGACCGACGCCACGGGATCCGCCGCTCCCACGAAGCCGGCGGCGGAGAGCAGCCCGGCCCCCGCGGCTCCGGCCCCGGCCGCCAAGCCCAAGCCCACCCGTACGCCCACCGCGGCCACCGGCGGCGGTTCGGGCGGTTCGGGCGGTTCCTCGGGCTCTTCGGGCTCCTCCGGCTCCGCAGGTTCCTCGGGTTCCTCCGGCTCCTCGGGTTCCTCGGGGTCTTCCGGTTCCTCCGCCGTGGAGTCCGCGGTCCTCGCCCTGGTCAACAAGGAGCGGGCCGCGGCCGGGTGCGGTGCGGTGACCGCGAACGCGAAACTGAGCGCCGCGGCACGGGCGTACAGCGACACCATGGCCCGCAGCGGCGTCATGTCCCACACCGGGCCCGACGGGTCCACCATGACCACCCGCGTGGAAGCCGCCGGATACCGCTGGTCCCGCCTGGGCGAGAACATAGCCCGCGGCCAGGAGGACGCCGCCGCGGTCATGAACGCGTGGATGAACAGCCCCGGCCACAAGGCCAACATCCTCAACTGCGGCTTCCGCGAGATCGGCATAGGTTTCCACAAGGGCGACGGCGGCCCCTGGTGGACGCAGAACTTCGGAACCGCCGGGTAGACCCTCACCCGCCCCGCACCCACGGGGCCCGGCACACGTCGTCCTCCGACCCGTACGCGGGCCCGGAGGACGTCTGCGTTCCCCCGCGCAGCAGGAGCTGCCCGAAGGCCGCCCGAGGGCCGTCCTGGACCGTCTGCCGGCCCGTCCGCCGGGGCCGGGTGCGTTTCGGGGGAGGCGGTGACGGCCCGCCGAACGGGTCGGCCACTATGGGGCCGTGCCAAGAATTCCGCGCTACCTGTTCATATGGCTGTCGTGCACGGCCGCCAGCGTGACCGCCGTGCTCGGCACGGTCCAGTTCGTCGTCGGTTCGACCAGGCACACGCCCCCGGTCGCGCGGTCCGCCCCCGCGGTCGTCGAGACGCCCCCGGCCTGGACTGCGGTGCCGGCCCCCTCACCGACCCCGCAGTCCCCGGGCGCCACCGCCGGCGGGTCGCCCGCCGCGACGGAGCGGCCGTCACCCCCGGCTTCGACACCCGCCTCGGCGAAGACCCCCACGGCCACACCGAGGACCACGGCGCCGAAACCGACCGTCGACTGCACCGGGGGCGGATACGGCCTGCACACCGTCCCCTCGGAAGGCGGCAAGGTCACCGTGCGCTACGGCAACCGGGGCGTGTGCCTGATCTCCGCGGTCCCCGGCCGGGGATACAAGGCCGCCACGTCACAGACCGCGGACGACACCCTGACCGTGACGTTCACCGGCGCGGACCACCGTTCGGTGATCACCGCGACGATCACCCCGTCGGCGAAGGCCAGCGTGCGCGAGACGTCCTACTGATCCCTTTCCGCGGTTTCACCCCCTTGTGCACGCCTATCTCCCGAGCTCCGGTGAAGCGGAAGATGAGCTGTTCCTTAGGGGAACCTCAAGATCACGCCGAGCCGGTTCCGGCGGCCCCCGGCGGTCCTATGCTCGCGTCAGCCGAGCGGCCTTCGGCGCCCGGGCAGGACCGACTGCCCCGGCACTCCCGACGAGCCGCCGTGCCGCCGTGCCATCGGCTCCACCGATCCGGAAGGCGCTTCGCGCTTCCGTACTCCGAACCGTGCCCTGGGGTGTCTTCGCCATGACTTCTCGCATACTCCGACCCGCCCGTGCCACCCGCCGCACCCCGCTCCCGCGCTCCGCCGCGCCCCTGGCCGTGCGGCTGCCCCTGGTGGCCGCGGCCGTGGTCGCCGCCGGGCTGACCGCGGCGTGCGGTCCGTCCGCCCAGTCCACCGGTGCCGCCGCCCCGGCCACGGCCGGACAGCCCTCGCAGAGTCAGGGGGCCGAAACGCAGGCCGCGTCCGCCGAGGCGTCTCCGACCGCGTCGGCCACGCCCTCCGCGGCGGCGTCGGCGTCCGCATCGGCCGGCACCCCCGCCGGCGCCACGCCCACCCCCTCGCGCGCCCCGTCGGCCCAGCCCGCCAAGCCCGCCCCCAAGCCGTCCCGCACCTCCGCCGCGCCCGCCCCGGCGGCCCGGATACCCGGCCCCGGCTATGACAGTTCGGCCGATGCGCAGAAGCTGATCGACGCGGCGCTGCGCGCGGCCAAGGCCGACGGCCGCAATGTGCTGCTCGACTTCGGCGCCAACTGGTGCGGCAACTGCAAGGCGGCCGACAAGGTGTTCGCCCAGCCTCAGACGGCGTCGATCCTCGGAGCCTCGTACCACCTGGTCAAGGTGGACATCGGCGGCAACAGCTCCGCCAACTCCGCCCTTCTGCGCAAGTACAGCCCCTCGGGCGGGACGTACAAGATGCCCGTCCTCGTCGTGGTCTCGCCGTCCGGCACGGTGCGCACCGACACCCACGTCACCGGCAATCCCGCCCTGACCGCGGACGGCCTCGGCTCCTTCCTCCGCCAGTGGGCGTCGTGAGACGCACGCTCCCGCGTTCCACCGCCCTGGCCGGCGCCGGCCTCGCGGTGGCGCTCGCCGGGTGCCTCTACGCCGCTGCGGGCGCCGCCCCCGACGGCGGCGGCAGCGGGGACGCCGGCGGGGAGGCGCCCGGCCCGGGGAGGGCCGCCGTCAGGCCCATGTCCGAGGCCGTGGTCGTGGACCCCGGGGCCCGGCCGGACGCCCCCGCGCTGACCGGCGCCGACCTGGACGGAAAACCGGTCGGACTCGCCGAGTTCCGGGGCCAGGTCGTCGTCCTCAACGTCTGGGGATCGTGGTGCGGGCCCTGCCGGGCGGAGGCCGACGACCTCGAGCGGCTCAGCGGGCAGACCCGCGCGCAGGGCGTCCGGTTCCTCGGGATCAACACCCGCGACCGGGACCGCGCGGCGGCGCAGTCCTTCGTCCGCGCCCACGGCCTGGGGTTCCCCAGCCTCCACGACCCCACCGGTGAGCTCCTGCTCCGCTTCCCGCCCGCGCTCCTCAACCCGCAGACCATCCCCTCCACGCTGGTGGTCGACCGCCGCGGCCGGATCGCCGTCAGCATCGGGGGAGCGGTCACCGACGAGGAGCTGGGACCCCTCCTCGCCCGCGTCGCGCAGGAGACCGCATGACGGGGCTCCTCCACGGGACGCTGCTCGTCGCCGCCCCCGTGGCGTTCTTCGCGGGACTGGTCTCCTTCCTCTCGCCGTGCGTCCTGCCGCTCGTGCCCGGCTACCTCAGCTACGTGACCAGCCTGTCGGTCTCCGACCTGGCGCAAGCCCGTGGCGGGCAGCGCAGCCGCATGGCGGCCGGCGCTGCCCTGTTCGTCCTGGGCTTCACGGCCGTACTGGTCTCCGGCGGCGCCCTGTTCGGGTACTTCGGCCGCACCCTGCTGGCCCACCAGGAGGTGGTCACCCAGGTGCTCGGCGTCTTCACCGTACTGATGGGGCTCTCCTTCATGGGGTTCCTGCCGGGCTTCACGCAGCGGGAGTTCCGCAGCCACCGGCGGCCCGTGCTCGGGCTGGCGGGCGCCCCGCTGCTGGGGGCGGTGTTCGCGGTCGGGTGGACCCCGTGCATCGGCCCGACGCTGGCCGCCGTACAGGCGCTCGCCTGGAGCGAGGCCAGCGCGGCCCGCGGAGCCCTGCTGATGGCGGCCTACTGCCTCGGTCTGGGCCTGCCGTTCCTCCTCGCCGCCCTGGCCTTCCGCCGCGCGCTGGGCGCCTTCGGCCTGGTCAAACGGCACTACCAGTGGGTCCTGCGGGCCGGCGGCGGCATGCTCGTCCTCGTCGGCGTGCTGCTGGCCTCCGGCCTGTGGAACGACCTGGTCTACCGGCTCCAGTTGTGGAGCGCGGCGTACACCACGGCCCTCTAGAGCCCGGCCGAACCCCTTCCCCCCGGGCCCCTCCCTCCCCGGCCCAACCTCCCCCGACGAAAGCCACAGCCGATGAACGTGTCCCCGTACGCGCGCAACTCCCG
This sequence comes from Streptomyces sp. NPDC104226, assembly GCF_055584085.1. Lineage (NCBI taxonomy): Bacteria > Bacillati > Actinomycetota > Actinomycetes > Kitasatosporales > Streptomycetaceae > Streptomyces > Streptomyces sp. NPDC104226. The sequence goes on along the minus strand of NZ_JBVJMS010000001.1, from coordinate 757,320 downwards.
CACGGCCGGCCTCGCCGCCGCCCTGCTCACCCTGACCACCCTGAGCGCCCTCGCGGCCTGCGGAGAGCAGACCGCCGCGAGCGGCCCCGCGCCCACGACGAGCTTCACCGAGAACGGCGTCACCGTCACCCTCTCGGTCTCCGCCTGGCAGCCGCCGCGGGCCACCTTGACCGCGGTGTTCACCCCCGAGGAGAAGGGGTTCCACCTCTACAGCACCGATCTGCCGGCCACCGGAATCGAGGGCGTCGGCCGCCCGACTTCGCTGGGCGTCACCGGCGTCCTACGGGCGGACGGGAAGCTGAAGGCCGCGGCGGACGTACGGACGATCAGCGTCCCCGGCGTCGACGCCCCGGTCCCCGTCTACCCGGACGGCCCGGTCACCACCACCCTGCCCGTCCGCCTGGACGGCAACGGGGACGCGACCGTGCTCTTCGGGTACGCGAGCTGCAGCTCGGAGGAGGGCTGCACCATTCCGGTCTCCGACCGGCCCGTCCACCTGCGCGTCACCGACAAGGGCCCCACCTTCGGCGACCGGTAGAACGAGCGTTCACTAAGGTGTGCCCATGCCGAGCGTCCTGGTCGTCGAAGACGACCCCAGCATCCGCCAGTCACTCATCGAAGTCCTGGCGGAGCACGGCTATGCCGTACGCAGCGCGGGCGACGGATTCGGAGCCCTGCGCGAGGTCACCCAGTCGCCCGTCGACGCGGTGGTCCTCGACCTGGGCCTGCCCGATCTGGACGGAGGGGACGCACTGCGCATGATCCGGGGCATCTCCTCCGTTCCCGTCCTGGTGGCCACCGCCCGCGACGACGAAGCGGAGATCATCCGGCTCCTCAACGCGGGCGCCGACGACTACCTGGTCAAACCCTTCTCCGGGGGACAACTCATCGCACGCCTCTCGGCCGTCCTGCGGCGCACCACTCCGCTGCCGCCCGCCCATGCCGCGCAGGGCGCCCGGGGTTCGCGGCCGGCGTCGGCCGCCGAACCGCTGCGCCCCACCATCGTGGGCGAGCTGGCGGTGGACCCCGGGGCGCGCACCGCGCACCTGTCCGGCCGCGAGCTGCGGCTCACCCGGCGCGAGTTCGACCTCCTGGCCTTCCTCGCCCACCACACCGGCCAGGTCGTCTCCAAACGGCGGCTGCTGACCGAGGTCTGGCGCGAACCCTACGTCGACGACCAGACCGTCGACGTGCACCTGTCCTCGCTGCGCCGCAAGCTCGGCGAACGCGCGGCGGCCCCGCGCTACCTGCTGACCGTCCGCGGCGTCGGCATCAAGCTGGTGGCGCCGCGGTGAGACGCTCGCTCGCCGGAGTGGCGCTCGCCGTCACGTCCATGGTCGCCCTCTCCTTCCTCATACCGCTGGCCGCCCTGGTGATGTCGCTCGTCAAGGAGCAGAGCGTCACCGCGGCCGAGCAGCAGGCCGCCGCCCTGGCCCCCGTACTGGCCCTGACCACGGATCCGTCCGCCCTGCGGGAATCCGCCGCGAGCCTGGACGCGGCCGAGTACGTGGTCGTCCACCTGCCGGACGAACCGGCCCTCGGCACGTCCCGGGCCCCGGCAGCCCTGCTCGAACGGGCCCAGCAGGGCCGCGAGTCCATCTCCCAGGAACTGCCCGGCGGGTGGATCTGCCTGCAGCCGGTGGTCCTGCCCGGGGACCAGGTCGCCGTCATCGAGAACTTCGTCCCCGAAGAGGAGCTGACCCGCGGCGTCACGGCCTCCTGGACGGTCATGGCCCTCCTCGCCGTCGGGCTGGTCGGCGGCTCCGTCCTGGTCGCCGACCGGCTCGGAGCGAAGGTCGTCCGCTCCTCCAAGCGGCTCGCCCACGCCTCCCAGGCCCTGGGCCGGGGCAACCTGGACGCCCGCGTGGACCCCATGGGCCCCAGGGAACTGCGCGAGGCGGGCATCGCCTTCAACACCATGGCCCACCGGATGACCGAACTGCTCGCCGTCGAACGCGAACTGGTCGCCGACCTGTCCCACCGCCTGCGCACCCCGCTGACCGCCCTGCACCTGGCAACGGAACGCATGGCCGGCTCACCGGAGTCGGCGAGGGTCGAGGCCGCCGTGTGCGCCCTGGAGACGGAGCTCCGGGCCATCATCACCGCGGCCCGCACCCCGCTCGCCGTGGGCCCGATGGGACAGGGCATGCTCGGCACGGAGGCGGACCCGGGAGCGGGCGCGGCGCACCACGCCACGCACCCCGGACCGACCGCCGCACCCCGCTGCGAGGCGGCGGACGTCGTACGCCACCGGACCGCCTTCTGGGCGGTCCTGGCGGAGCAGCAGAACCGTCCCTGCTCCCTCGACCTCACCCAGGAGCCCGCGGCCGTCGGCCTGTCCGAGGACGATGTCGCCGCCGTGGTGGACGCGCTCATCGGCAACGTCTTCCGGCACACCCCGCCCGGCACCGCGTTCGCCGTCCGCGTCGCCCGTACCGCCCAGGCCGTGGAACTGGTCGTGGAGGACGCCGGTCCGGGCATCCCCGAACCGGAGCAGGCACTCTCCCGCGGAAGCAGCACCGGCTCCTCGGGGCTCGGACTCGACATCGCCCGCAGGGCCGGGTCCGTCACCGGCGGATCGGTGCGCATCGCGCGCGGCCCGCGCGGCGGCGCCCGGATCACCGTGGTCTTCGGCCTGGCCGCACCCCTGCCGTCCGGGCGCGCGTCGCGCGCCTCCCGGCGGCGTACGGGATGGCCGCGCACCCGGTGAAGGCCCGGGGCGGCCACAGGTGCAGGACCGGGGCGGGCCGCCGGCCCAGGCCGGCGGCGTGGGCCCGTCAGGCCACCGGGGACACCTCGGGAGCGACCTCGGGGAAGACGGGGGCGATCCCGAGGGCCGGCGCGATCGCCCGCCAGATCGTGGCCTGGGCCGTGGCGTGGTCGATGCGGGGGTCCTCCAGCATCAGGCGGTTGCCGAGCCCGTCGCACAGCGCCAGCACCAGCGCCCCCACTTCGGCGACGTCGCAGTCGGTGAACTCGCCGGAGGCGATGCCCCGCTCCACGACGCCGGTGACCCAGGCGTGCAGCTGGTCGTACAGGTCGACGGCGAGGGACCGGGCCGTGGCGTCGCGCAGCGCGCGCACCCACAGCTCCTGCCAGAGCTTCCAGTCCTGGCGCAGCTCGGCGTCCGTGGGCAGCATGCTCCGTACGATCCGGGCCAGGACGACGGCGGCCGGGAGCGAATCGTCCTCGCTGCCGGTGTCCGTACCGGTCTTGGCGAAGGAGTGCGTCATCGCCTCGGCGAAGAGCTTCTCGCGGGTGTCGAAGTGGTAGTGGAGCAGGGCCTTCGAGACACCGGCGTGTTCGGCGACCTTGCGCATGCTGACGTGCTCGAAACCGATGTCGGCGATGACTTCGCACGCGGCCGTGAGGATTCGCTCCCGCGTTTCGAGTGCGCGCTCGGCCTTGGTCACGTTGGCTGCTCCCCGTGTCGGCGCACCCGTCGGATCGGGTGCGTGGGTGGGTGGAAGGCCCCGGCGGCCCGGCCCGCCGCACCCCATCCTCGCGCATGGGGCGGCCGGGCACGGGCCGTCGGGGGCACCGTGGTCAGGAATAGGTGTGGAACCCCCGGCCGGTCTTGCGGCCGAGCAGGCCCGCGTCCACCATCCGGGCCAGCAACGGCGGCGGGGCGTACAGCGGCTCCCGGTACTCCGCGTACATCGACCGGGCGATGGCCTGGACGGTGTCCAGGCCGATGAGGTCGGCCAGGGCCAGCGGACCGAGCGGGTGCGCGCACCCGAGGGTCATGGCCCGGTCTATGTCCTCGGCCGACGCGGTCCGCGACGCGGCCATCCGTACGGCGGCCAGCAGGTACGGAACGAGGAGGGCGTTGACCACGAACCCGGCCCGGTCCTCGGCGTGGACGACCTCCTTGCCCAGCACGCCGGAGGCGAACTCCCGCGCGCGCCGGACCGTTTCCGCGGAGGTGAGCAGGGAGGGCACCAGTTCGACCAGGGCGAGCACCGGGACGGGCTGGAAGAAGTGGAGCCCGACGACCTGCTCGGGCCGGGACGTGGCCGCCGCCAGCCGGATGACCGGGATGGCGGAGGTGTTCGTCGCCAGGACCGCGTCCCGGCGCCCGACGGTCCGGTCGAGCCGGGCGAAGACCTCCAGCTTCGCCCGCTCGTCCTCGGCCACCGCCTCGACGACGAGGTCCCGGTCCGCCATCCGGTCCATGTCCGTGGTCATCGCGATCCGGCCGGCCGCCGCGTCCCGCTCGGCGGCCGACAGCTTGCCGGCGGCCGTGGCACGGGCCAGGGAGCGGGTGATCCGCTCCAGGCCGGCGTCGGCGGCCGCCCGGCTCGTCTCCACGACCACCACGTCCCGTCCGGCGCGGGCGCAGACCTCGGCGATGCCGGAGCCCATCAGGCCGCACCCCACGATCCCTACCCGTTCGACATCGGTCATCGGTTCTCCCCCTCCGGATTCTTGGGACTGTCGGGTTTCTCGGGATTCTCGGGACTCTTCGGAGCGTGCGGATGCGGAGGTCACACGTCCGAGGGCATCCGCAGCACTCCCGTGCCGCGCTTGACGAGTTCGCCCGCGATGATCAGGCGCTGGATCTCGGAGGTGCCCTCCCAGATCCGGTCCACGCGCAGCTCGCGGTAGAGCCGTTCGACGGGGTACGAGCGGTCGTAGCCGCGGCCGCCGAAGATCTGCAGGCACCGGTCGATGACCCGGCCGGAGGCCTCGCTCGCCGACAGCTTGGCGATGGCCGCCTTCGCGTGCAGCGTCTTGCGGTCGAGGGCGCCCGCGTCGACCTCCCAGGCGACCTGATGGGTGTAGGCGCGGTTGACGGCGATGTCGACGGCGCAGTCGGCGAGCATGCCCTGGATCAGCTGGAAGTCGGCGATGGGGGAGCCGAACTGGCGTCGCTCCACCGCCCAGTCGCGGGCCAGCTCCAGGGCCCGCTCCGCCGCTCCGATCGTGCGTGCGGCGATCATCAGCCGCTCTTCGGTGAACCAGGAGCGGGTGATGTCGTAGCCCGTGCCCACCTCCCCGAGCACGGCGTCCGCGGGCAGCCGGACATCGGTGAAGGTGAACTCGGGGTGCTCGTAGACGAAGGTGTGCATCCAGCGGGGCACCCGGGTCATCTCGATGCCCGGGGTGTCCTTGTCGACGAGGAAGAGGGTCGGTGCGCCCTCCTCTCCGGCGGCCGCGAGCACGATCATGAAGTCGGCGTGGTCGCCCACGGTGACGAACCACTTCTCGCCGTTCAGCACCCAGCCGCCGTCCCCGGTCCGCGTCGCCGTGGTCCGCAGGCTCTGCGGGTCGGAGCCCGCCTCGGGCTCGCTCACCGCGTAGCAGTCGCGGCGCTGTCCCCGGATCACCGGGACGAGGTACCGCTCGCGCTGCTCCGGCGTGCAGAAGGACAGTGCGTTGGCCGGCCGCCACACCATGTCCCACAGGGCGCCGGTGAGCCGACCCAGTTCGGCCTGGACGGTGACCTGCTCCAGGATGGTCAGGCCGGCGCCGCCCCACTCCACGGGCATGTTGACGGCCTGGAGGCCGCTGTCGAGGACGGCGTCGCGGATCTCGGCGTGGGCCTCAGGGGGCAGGCCGTTGTTCTCCTCGCAGTCGAGCTCGTACTTCGTGATGAACGAGGTGAGGGAGCGCGCCGACTCGCGGAGCTCTTCCTGACGGGGGGTGAGGCGGAAGTCCATGTTCTGTTCGTCCTCGTGATCGTGGGTGAAGGGGGCAGGTACTGGTGGTGCTGGTGGTGACGGGGAGCCGTCAGGAGCCGCTGCCGGGCAGCGCGAGCGCCCGCGTACCCCGCTTGACGAGCTCGTTCGCGATGATCAGGCGCTGGATCTCGGAGGTGCCTTCCCAGATCCGGTCGACGCGCAGCTCCCGGTACATCCGCTCCACGGGGTACGAGCGGTCGTAGCCGCGGCCGCCGAAGATCTGCACGCACCGGTCGATGACCCGTCCCGCGGCCTCGCTGGCGGCGAGCTTGGCCGTCGACGCCTTGGCGTGCAGGGTCTTGGGGTCGGTGTGCGGCTGGTCGGCTTCCCAGGCGACCTGGTGGGTGTAGGCGCGGTTGACGGCGATGTCGACGGCGCAGTCGGCGAGCATGCCCTGGATCAGCTGGAAGTCGGCGATGGGGGAGCCGAACTGGCGGCGGCGCACCGCCCAGTCGCGGGCGAGTTCGAGAGCCCGCTCCGCGGCTCCGACCGTCCGGGCCGCGATCATCAGCCGCTCGTCCGTGAACCACTCCTTCGTCAGCTCGTAGCCGTTGCCGACACCGCCGAGCACGTCCTCGTCGGCGACGAAGACGTCGGTGAAGGTGAACTCGGGGTGCCCGTTCACCGCGGAGTGCATGAACCGGGGCACCCGGGTCATCTCCACGCCCGCCGCCCCCTTGTCGACGAAGAACAGGGTCGCGGCCCGCTCCGGGCCGGCATCGGCCTGCACCAGCAGGAAGTCGGCGATGTCACCGCAGGTCACGAACCACTTCTCGCCGTTCAGCAGCCAGCCGCCCTCGGTGCGGGTCGCGGTGCTCGTGCACGAGCCCGGGTCCGAGCCGGCACCGGGTTCGGTGACCGCGAACGCGTCGAACCGCTCGCCCCGGATGACGGGCAGGAGGTACTTCTCGCGCTGCGCCTCGGTGCCGTGGGCGAGGACGTTGGCGGGCCGCCAGGGGATGTCCCAGAGGCAGTTGGTGACCTTGCCGAACTCCTCCTCGACGATGACCTGGTCCAGCAGGGACAGGCCGGCCCCGCCCCAGGCCGCGGGCATGTTGATCGCGTAGACGCCGGCGTCCATGGCGGCGCGGGTCAGTTCGCGGACCGTGGCGGCGGGCAGGGGGCCACCCGCTTCCTCGGACTGCTCCTCGTACCCCATCAGGAGCTGTGCGTAGGCGGCGGCGCGGGCCTTGAGGTCGGCCTGCTCGGGGGTGTAGCGGAAGTCCATGACGCTCTCCAGGGCGGAAGGGACGGAAGGGTGAGGGAGGCGTGTCGCGGGGGAGGGGGCGGGCCGGTCGCTCAGCCCAGGACGGCCCGTGCGTCCAGCGCCAGGGCGCCGTCCGGGCGGACCAGCAGCGGGTTGACCTCCAGCTCGGCGATCTCCGGATGTGCGGCGGCGACCGTCGTGATGTGTTCGATCACGGCCGCCGCGGCGGCCACGTCGACGGCCGGCCTGCCCCGTACCCCGGTGAGCAGGGCGGCGGTCCGCAGTCCCCGCAGCAGCTCCTCCGCCCGCCGCGCCGTCACGGGCGCCGGCGCGAAGGCCACGTCGCGCAGGGTTTCGGTGAGGACCCCGCCGAGCCCGACCATGGCGACCGGTCCGAACCGAGGGTCGCGGTTCACACCCACGATCAGCTCGATGCCGTCCGAGAGGTCCGCCATCGCCTCGACCGAGTACGAGCCCGCGCCGAGCCGGGCGCGCATGTCCCGGTAGGCGGCGAGGAGCGCGTCCCGGTCCGCCAGGCGCAGCGCCACGCCACCCGCGTCGGACTTGTGCAGGAGATGCAGGGCCTTCAGTACGTACGGGCCCTCGAACTCCCCGGCCGCCGCCAGCACTCCGGCCTCGTCGGTGACCTCGCGGGCCTCCGGGAACGGCACCCCGGCGGCGCCGAGCAGGGCGCGTACCGGGTGGTAGCCCGGGTCCCGCAGGGGCGGGGCGGCGGCGGGCAGTGCGGGGATCCCGGGCGGTTCGTGCGGCTCGTTCGGCCCGGGAGCGGAGGCCGCCGGCCGGCCGGTCATCGCCGACAGCGCGCGGGCGGCGTCCTCGGTGGCGGCGAACACCGGTATTCCGGCCTCGGCCAGCACCCGGCAGCTCGGCGACCCGGGATACATCGACTGCACCACCAGGGGCTTCGGCGAGCCCGCGAGGTGGGTGACGATCTTCTCGGCGGCCCGCGTCTCCCCTTCCGCGAGCACGGAGCCGCCGCCCTCACCGCCGCCCAGGCCGCCCTCGGACGCGGCGTACCCGCCGAAGTAGCCCGTCATCAGGATCGCGTCGACCTCTTCGGCGGCGAGGAGCTCCGCGACCGTGTCGGCATAGGAGAGGGGCTGTTGCTCGCCCATCCCCGCCAGGTCGACCGGATTGCCCGTCGCGGACTGTGCCCACAGCACGGTCCGCAGGCGGTCCTGGGTCGCGGGGGCGAGCTCCGGCACGTCGAGCCCGGCGTCCTCCGCGGCGTCCGCCGCGATCGCCCCGTGGCCGCCGCCGTCGGTGAAGACCGCGGTCCGGCGCCCTCCCGTACGCGGTCCGGGGCGGCTGCTCAGGGCCGCCAGCACGACGGTCATCTCCCTTTGCGTGCGCACGAGTTCCACTCCCGCGTCACGGCAGGCGGCGGCCACGACATCGGCCGACGTGGTGAGTGCCCCGGTGTGCGAGCGGGCGCTGCGGGCCGAGGCGGAGCCGCGCCCGGCGGTGAGCAGGACCACCGGCTTGCCCGCCGCGGCGGCGGCCCGGGCGAAGGCCCTGCCGTCGCCGAAGTCCTCGGCGTACACGGCGATCGCCGTGGTGGCCTCGTGGCGGGCGCAGTCCTCGACGAGGTCGACGAGGGTGACGTCGGCCTGGTTGCCGAGGGAGACGAACCGGGAGAAGCCCAGACCGTGCGGAGCGCCGCGGAGCTGGAGTTCGAGGGCGAGGTTGCCGCTCTGGCTCAGCAGGGCGACGCCGCCGGGTGCGAAACGGTCCGAAGCGAGGTACAGCTCGGTCGTGTTGTCGGCGATGCCCAGGCAGTTGGGGCCGACGAGCACGGCTCCGGCCGCCCGGACCCGCTCGACGACCGCGCGCTGCCGGGCCGCTCCCTCGGGGCCGGCCTCGGCGAAGCCCGCGGTGATGCCGACGATGGCCTTCGCCCCGCAGTCCAGGGCCTCTTCCACGGCGGCCTCGAAGCCGCTGCCGGGGACGGAGATCACCACCAGCTCGACGGACTCGCCGATCGCGGCGAGGGACGGGGCAGCCCGCCTGCCGAGGACCGTGCCGGCCCGCCGGTTCACCAGGTGCACCGGACGCCGGCCCTCGGCGCGCAAGGCCTGGGAGGCGACCGCGTGGCCGTACTTCGCCGGGTCGTCGCTGGCGCCGACCACGGCGACCGAACGGGGGTCGAAGAGAGCGGTCAGATCACGTTCCATGTCACTTCTCCACTCGGAGCGCGGAGTTGGGGCAGCTGTCGGCGCAGGCGCGCGCCGCTTCCTCGGCGCCCGGCGGGACGGTGAAGACGAGGACCTTCGCGTAGCCCCACTCGTCGAGTTCGACCAGGTGGGGTGCGTGTTCCTGGCACAGTCCGTAGCCCTGGCAGCGGGTGGAGTCCAGCACGAGTTTCACGGTGTTCCCTTCAGGGCGGGCAAGCGGATGTCGGTCTGGTCGGCCGCGGACGCGTCCGCCGCCGGGGCCGGGGCCGCGTCGACGGACGACCGGACCTCCGGTACGGCCACGGTGAGGCGGTGCCCGGGACCGCTCGCGGAGGAGGAGGCGCGGGCGCAGCCGGGACAGGGCCCGTGCAGGTGGGACCGGACGTGTTCGGGGAAGGCGCGCAGGAGGCTGCCGGCCAGGCCCGCCGCGGCGTCGAGCAGGCCGCACGCGCCACGCCCGGGCAGGCCCCGCGCCCACCGGTCCAGGTGAGTGAGGGTGTCGGGGCCGGCCGTCCCAGAGGCGAGGGCGTGCACGGCGTCGCGGACGGCCGCGGTGCCCGAGACGCAGACCCCGCACTGCCGTGCGCTCTCCGCCGCGAGGTGGCCGACGGCGTCGGCGGCGGTGCTCACCGGGCAGGCGCCGGCGGCGAGGAAGCGGATCGCTCCGCAGCCCAGTGCGGTGTCCGCCGCGGCGAGCGCGCCGGGTTCGAGGGGGAGGTCCAGGGCGGGTGCGTCGACGAGCCCGCCGAACAGGCCGCCCATCAGGGCCCCGGCCGCGTCCGGAACGCCGAGCTCGGCGGCCAGCGCGCGCAGGGGGGCTCCGTAGGTGACCTCGGTGAGGAGGGGGGTCGCGCTCCCGCCGGACAGGGTCACCAGGGTGGTGCGGGCGATCGCCTGCCGCAGGCCGGGGCGGGCGGCGGTGAGGGCGATCCGGGCGAGCGTCTCGACGTTGGAGACCAGGGTCGGTGCGCCGCCGACGCCGCGCTCGAAGGGGCGGGGCGGCTTGGCCGTGGGCAGGGCCGGCCCGCCGTCGATGCGGCGGACGACCGCGCTCTCCTCCCCGGCGACGTAGGTGTGGGCGGTCTCGACGATCTCGACCGGCAGGGAGGACTCCCGTTCGGCGAGGGCCCGGCGCACGCGGACGGCGGCCACCGGGTCCGAGAGGTAGACGTAGCCGCGTACGGCGCCGGTGACCGCTGCGGCGCGGGCGAGGCCGTCGAGGACCAGATGGGGCCTGGCCCGCAGCAGCCAGCGGTCCTTGACCGAACCGGGCTCGCCCTCCTCGCCGTTCGCCACGACCACCGGGACACCCCCGCGGTCGCGGACGGCGCGCAGTTTGACGGCGACGGGGAAGCCGGCCCCGCCGCGGCCGCGCAGACCGGATGCGGTGAGGTGGCGCAGCAGTTCGTCCGGGCCGGTGGCGTCGGTGTAGCCGCCGTCCGTGAGGTACGCCGCGAGGTCTTCCGTGGTGGCGGGCGCGGCGCCGAGTACGGAGGAGCCGGGTCGTCGCCCCGTCGGGAATCGGATCGTGGTCATCGGCTGCTTCCTGTCCGGTCTGTCAGGGGGGCGGCGCGCAGGGTCCGTACGGCGCTCTCGAGCGCGGTGCGCTCCGCGGTGGTGCGGGCGTATCCCGTTCCCGGGAGGCCGATGAGCATGTGGTGGTGGTCGAGGACGACTTCGCCGGCGATCAGGGCGGCCGTGCGGTCGCCCTGCCCGGGGCCTCCGGCCGCGGCGGTCACCAGCGCGGTGACCTCGGCGAGGTAGCGCAGCCAGCTGCGCCGGCTGCCCCGTAGGACCAGGTGCTCCAGGCGGCGTCGCTCGGAGGCGACCAGGTCCGTGGCGGGATGGTGGGGAGAAGCGCGCAAGGCGGCGACCGCAGCGGGCAGTTCGCGCTCCGGTTCGGGGGTGAGCCCGAGCCAGTCCAGATGCCGACGACCGCTCATGCGTGCCTCCGGGAGGAGTGGGGGTGCCGCGGCCGACCGGGCCGGTGCCGGGAGCCGGGGGCGGTTGGGGATGCCCGGGGCTCACCGCAGGGACGCCGATGGCGTGCGGCGGGGGGAGGGAGTGGAGGGGCTGGAGGGGGGTGCGGGGCCCGGGCGGATGCCAGGGCAGCGGGGCTGCGTCCAGCCCGGCAGAAGGCCCGGAAGAGGCCGAACGCCGGTGCAGCGACGAGAAGGACGCTAGCTGACCGATCGGTCAGCGTACAAGTCTTGACCTGGCGGAAATCAGCCAGCAATCTGGCTGTCCAATCGGTCAGCAAGGCCTCGGTGTTCGCCCCGGCCTGCTGTCCACCGCCGGGTCGTCTCGATGCCCTGAGCCGAGACCGATCACCGCAACGCCGGTACGGAGGAGTCACCCGATGCACTCCAGAGCCCCCGAAAAGCCCCCGGTCGACCAGTCGGTCCCGGGCGGCCAGCAGGTCCCGGTCGACCAGCAGGTCCCGGCCGACCACCCGGACCCGGACGCCCCCGGGCCCGCCCTGTCAGCCCGCTACTACACCGATCCCGACACGGCCGCCGAAGAGGTCCGGAAGGTCTTCGCCAAGGCCTGGCAGCTCGTCTGCCACGAGTCCGACCTGCCGAACCCGGGCGCCCGGCTCGCCGCCACCGTCGCCGACCGCGAGGTGCTCGTCGTCCGCACCGAGGACGGCTCCCTCGCAGCCCACCTCAACGTGTGCCGCCACCGCGGAACGCGCCTGGTCACCGCCCCCGAACCGGCCGGCAAAGCCATCCGCTGCCCCTACCACGGCTGGACCTACCGCCTCGACGGAAGCCTGGTCGGAGCCCCGGAGGCGCGGCAGATCCCCTGCCTCGACAAGCCCGCGCTCGGCCTGTTCCCGGCCCGCGTCGAATCCTTCCTCGGCTTCGTGTTCGTCAACCTCGACCCCGACGCCGTGCCCCTGGCGCAGCAGTGCGCCGGGCTCGCCGAAGCCGTCGGCCACTACGCCGGGGCCGACCTGGTGCCGGTCGGCCGCGACCGGATCCACGACCTGGCAGGAGCCGAGGTCCAGGAGGCCAACTGGAAGGTGACGGTCGACAATTACCTGGAGGGCTACCACGTACCGGTGGCCCACCCCGGCCTGATGCGGCTGCTCGACTACCAGGGCTACTCCTGTGAAATCGCGGAGTCCTACGCCCTGTTCGCCTCGCCCCTGCGGGACAAGCCGTCCTCGAACTGGGCCGAACGCCTCTACCAGCGCATCGCCGCCCCCATGCCCGGCCTCGCCGAAGCCGACCGGCGGGTCTGGCGGTACGCGGTCATCTACCCGAACACCCTCATCGACTTCTACCCCGACCACGTCCTGGCCTGGACCGCGATCCCGAAGGCCGTGGACCGGGTGGCCGTCCCCGGCGGCTTCTACACCCGGCGCGGTACGAGCCTGCGCACCCGCATCGCCCGCCGCCTGAACATCCACATCGGCTGGATCACCAACGACGAGGACGTCGAACTGGTCGCCCGCGTGCAGAAGGGGCTCTCCACCCCCGGCTTCGAGCCCGGCCCGCTGTCCCGCCGGGAATCGGCGGTCGGATGGTTCGCCGGCCGCATCCGGGCGGACCTGGACGCCGCCGCGGAGTCCGGCGAGCCCGCCGCCGGGCACTGAACCGCGCCGCGCCCATACCCAGCCCCACCCCCTCCACGCCCCCACGCTCCGCCCGGCCTCACCCCGCCCGCGCACGTCTTCCCAACAGCCGTTTCCCCACGGCCCCCCTACGGAGAGGACCCCGCATGTCCCCCGAGGCACACTTCCTGTCCAGACGCTCCCTCCTCCGCGGCGGCTCCGCCGCCGCCCTCGGCCTCGCGGCAGCCGGCTGCGGGTTCGCGCCCGGTGACGACCCGGCCGGCAAGGCGACCGCGGAGACGCCGATCGACGTCAAGGTCGACGGAGACCTCGTCTACTTCAACTGGGCCGACTTCGTCGACCCCGCCGTCTTCGAAGGCTTCCAGACGGAGTACGGCGTCAAGGTCGTCCAGTCGAACTTCGACTCGATGGAAGGCATGGCCGCCAAGCTCAACTCCGGTAACCAGTACGACATCATCTTCCCCACGGCGAAATGGTCCCAGCGCCTCGCCGCCGGGGGTAGGCTGCGAGCGATCGACCACACCCGGCTGAAGAACGCCGAGGCGGTGTTCGCGGGCTACGACTACTTCGCCGACCCCTGGTACGACCCGGGATCCCGGCACACCGTGCCCTTCACCATGTACAAGACCGGCATCGGCTGGCGTCGCGACCGGCTCGGCGACCTCACCGGTTCCTGGAACGACCTGTGGAACGAGCAGGCCAAGGGCAAGGTCTTCGTACTCGACGACCGCGACGAGGTGCTCGGCCTGGGCGCGCTCAAGCTCGGCGTCGACCTCACCACCGACGACCAGGACGACCTCAAGCTCGTCACCGAGACCCTGCGCTCGCTCCGCCCCCGCCTGCGCGGCTTCTCCAGCGACAGCTACAACAACCTGCTCAACGGCAACGCCGACATGACGCAGGCGTGGAGCGGGGACATGGCCGCCATGCTCGCCCAGGCCGAGGACCCCACCGTCTTCGGCTTCGAGGTCGCCCGCGAGGGCGCGCCCCTCAACTCCGACTGTTACGCGATCCCCGCCAACGCCCAGCACCCCGGCACCGCGATGCTGTTCATCGACTACATGCTCCGCCCGGAGAACGTGAAGAAGAACATCGAGTACATCGGCTACCCCATGCCGGTGCGCGGCACCGAGGACACCTACACCGCGCTCGTGGAGCCCTTCCCCCAGTGCCAGGTGACGGCGGCCGACCTCAAGGACGACCTCTACTTCCGCAACGGCACCCCCAAGGGCGAGCAGCACCGCGACGCCGCCTGGACCGACGTGAAGGCCGGCTGACATGCCACGACCTGCCCTTCGGGCCCCCCGGGACCGATCCGCGCCGACCCGCCCGCCGCGCGGGGGACGGACCGGGAAGGAGGCGAGGCTGTGGACCTGGTTCATGCTCCCTGGCACCCTCTGGATGACCGGGTTCCTCGTGGCCTCCCTGCTCCTGGTGGCCACCCTCGCCCTCGGCACCACCGACCCGCTCGGAAACCCGCGCTTCGGGCTCAACTTCGAGAACTTCGCGGCCCTCGCCGATCCGGCCTACCGCACCGTCCTCGTGCGGTCGCTCGGCTACGCGCTGACCACCTGCCTCATCTGCCTCGCCGTGGCCTACCCCGTCGCCTACGCCATCGCCCTGCGCGGCGGCCGCTTCAAGAGCCTGCTGATCGCCGCGATCGTCGTCCCCTTCTTCGCCAACTACCTGGTACGGATGTACGGCTGGTCCGTGGTGCTCTCCGACGACGGACCGCTGCTCAAGGCGCTGCGCGCGATGGGCCTCGCCGACGGCGACACCAAGATCCTCCAGACCGCCCCGGGCGTCATCGCCGGACTCGTCTACGGCTTCGTCGTCTTCATGGTCATCCCGCTGTACGCGGCCATGGAGCGCATGGACACCTCACTCATCGAGGCCGGACGGGACCTCTACGGAGGCCCCTTGAGGACCTTCTTCTTCGTCACCGTGCCCGCCACCCGCCAGGGCGCGGCCGCCGGCTGCGTCCTCGTCTTCCTGCCCGCCATGGGCGACTTCGTCAGCGCACAGCTCATGGGAGGACCCGACCAGATCATGATCGGCAACCTGATCCAGGACAAGTTCTTCCAGGGCCAGAACTGGCCGCTCGGCTCGGCCCTGACCATCCTGCTGATGGCGGTCCTGCTGATCGGGATGCTCGGCTACCTGAGGCGCACCCGCAAGGACGAGGCGGAGGCGGTCCGATGACCCCGCGCACCGTTCTCCGTACGGCACCGGCACCTCGTACGGCAGCGTCCTCCCGTCCGGCACCGGCACCCCGTACGCCGCGCAGGAGGCGGCGGCGCGGAGCCGACCGCCGCCCCCGCTTTGCCATGGCCGTCACCACGGTCTTCTTCGCACTGCTCTACCTGCCCGTCGGCGTCGTCGTCCTGTTCTCCTTCAACGCGCAGAAGTCCCTCACCGTCTTCGACGGCGTGAGCCTGCGCTGGTACCGGGCGTTCCTCCGCGACGAGGTGCTCGTCGGCTCGCTCGGCATGAGCCTGCAGGTGTCCCTGGTCGCGATGACCGTCTCGCTCCTCCTCGGCGTGGCCCTCGCCCTCGGCCTGGTCCGCGGCCGCGGCCGCCTCGGCTCCTTCGCCGGCCTGGTCATGCTCGTCCCCCTGATCACCCCGGAGATCGTCACCGGCGTCGCGTCGATGATGCTCTTCAAGGGCCTCGGCATCACCCTGTCCACCACCACCGTGATGCTCGCCGAGGTCACCTTCTCCATCTCCTACGTCACCGTCATCCTGCGCTCCCGCATCGCCGCCCTCAACCCGGAGGTCGAGGAGGCGGCGATGGACCTCGGCGCCACCCGCGCACAGGCCCTGCGCCTGGTGACCCTGCCCGCGCTGCTGCCCGGCATCCTCGCGTCCGGGGTGCTGATCTTCGCCCTGGTCTTCGACGACTTCGTCCTCGCCTACTTCACCACCGGCGTCGACCCGCAACCGCTCTCCGTCCGCATCTACTCGGCGATCAGGTTCGGCGTCCAGCCCACCATCAACGCCGTCGGCACCCTGATGCTCGTCGGGTCCATCGCCCTCATCGCCTTCGCGCTCTCCATCCCGCGCCTCTTCGGCCGCCGAGGCGGCCTCGATCTGCTCCCGGGGAAGTGACACCCATGCAGCACCCGAACCCTGATCCGCCCGCCGAACCGCGCACCGTCGACGCGCACGAGACCGACGCACACACGGCCGACGCGCACGACGCGCACCGGGCCGCCGCCCCGCACGCCGCAGGCGCCCCGCGTCCCGCCGTCCGGCTCGACGGGGTGGCCAAGCGGTACCGCAACACGCACACCTACGCCGTCCACGACGTCACGCTCGACATCGCCCCGGGCGAGTTCTTCTCCCTCCTCGGCCCGTCCGGCTGCGGAAAGACGACCCTGCTCCGCATGATCGGAGGCTTCGCCGACCCCACGGAGGGCAGCGTCCTGCTCGACGGCGAGGACGTCACGGGCCTGCCGCCCAACAAGCGCAACGTCAACACCGTCTTCCAGAGCTACGCCCTCTTCGACCACCTCTCGCTCGCCGACAACGTGGCCTTCGGCCTCAAGCGCAGCGGCGTTCCCCGCGCCGAGATCCGCCGGAGGGTCGGCGAGATGCTGGACCTCGTCCAGCTCGGGGAACTGGCCGGCCGCAAACCGACCACGCTCTCCGGCGGCCAGCGCCAGCGCGTCGCCCTCGCCCGCGCCCTGGTCAACCGGCCCCAAGTCCTGCTCCTGGACGAGCCGCTGGCCGCCCTGGACCTGAAACTGCGCCGCCGGATGCAGGTCGAGCTCAAGCAGATCCAGCGCGAGGTCGGCATCACCTTCGTCTTCGTCACCCACGACCAGGACGAGGCCCTGACCATGTCGGACCGCCTCGCCGTCATGAACGAGGGCCGCATCGAGCAGTGCGGCACCCCGGAGGACGTGTACGAACGCCCCACGAGCAGCTTCGTGGCGTCCTTCATGGGCACCTCCAACCTGGTCCCGGGGACCTATCGCTCCGGCCGCGTCGTACTCGACCAGGGTCCCGCCCTGCCCGTGGGGCCCCGGGCCGGCGTCCCCGACGGCAGCCGGGTCAGCCTCTCGATCCGCCCGGAGAAGATCTGGCTCTCCGGCTTCGAACCGGGCATGGCCCAGGTCAGCGGAGTCGTCCGGGAGACCGTGTACTGCGGACCGACCACCACGTACCTCATCGAACTGGCCCCCGGCGTCACGGTGTCCGTACTGGAGCAGAACACCGTCCGCTCCCGCATGGAGGACCGCTGGAGCGGCGGCGAGCAGGTCGAGATCGGCTGGAACCCCGAACACTGCCTGGTCCTCGACTGACCGATCCCGACCGAAGGAAGTGCACCCCATGAACCACGACGTCATCGTGCTCGGCGCCGGACTGGCAGGTCTCGCCGCCGCGCGCGACCTGGCCGCGGGCGGGGCCGACGTCCTCGTCGTCGAGGCCCGCGACCGGGTCGGCGGACGCGTCGAACAGACCACCCTCCCCGACGGCCGGCTGGTCCAGCTCGGCGGGGAGGTGGTGGGCCGGGCCCACACCGCCTACACCGCTCTGGCCGCGGAACTGGGCCTCACCCTGGTCCCCAGCTACGTCGCCGAGCCCGGCGCCCTCGTCCGCGCCACCCCCGAAGGCGTCTCCGCCGTGGACCCGCCGCACTGGTTCGGCCCGGGCGACGACGACTGCCACGCCAAGGTCACCGCCGCCTTCACGGCGCTGGCTGCCGGCGTCGACCCGGCCGACCCCTGGTCCCACCCCGAGGCCGCACACCTCGACCGGCTGTCCGTAGGCGACTGGCTCCGCGCCCAGGGCGCCACCCAGGCCGTCGTGCGCCTCTGGGAGATCGGCCAACTCGCCCTCGCCGACGGCTCCTGCGAACGGACCTCCCTCCTCGCGTCCCTGCGCAAGCACGCCGCGGTTCCCGGCACCGGCCACTACGAGTACGAGGCCTGGGAGGGCCTGCGCGTCGCCGAGGGCTCGGCGACCGTGGCCCTGCGCATGGCCGAGGCCCTCGGCGGCCGGATCCGTACGGGCTCCCCCGTGGAGGAGGTCGCCGTGCGGCGGCCCGGCCGCAGCTCCGTACGCCTGGCCGGCGGCGAAACGCTCACCGCCGCCGCCGTGGTCAGCGCCCTCCCGGTCGGCCCGCTCCGCGCGGTCGCCGTCACCGGGGTCTGTGACGAACGCCTCGCCTCCCTGCACCGCCAACGCCACGCCCTCGCCGCCAAGTTCACCGCCGCATACGCCCGCCCCTTCTGGCGGGACCAGGGCCTCAGCGGGCTCTCCGAAAGCGAAGGCGTCCTCGGCAGCACCTGGCCGCAGAGCGAAGGCATCCTCTCCGCCCTCGTCCCGCCCGAACGCTACGGGGTCCTCCTCGGCATGCCCGCCGCCCTGCGCACCACCGAACTGCTGGCCGACGTAGCACGCCTCTACGGAGACGAGGCCCACCGGCCGCTCGCCACCTTCGTCCGGATGTGGGGAACCGACCCGTGGACCCAGGGGTACGTCACCCAGTGGACGCCCGGTGACGTCATGGCCGTCGGCCCCCGGCACGGCACCCACGAACCCCCCTTCTACGTCTGCGGATCCGACCAGTGGGTGGCCGGTTACATGGAGGGCGCCGTCCGCACCGGCCGCGCCGCCGCCGAGGAGGCCCTGCGCCGTGGCTGACACCCCGAACGACCCCATCGGGACCCTGCTCAACCACATCGGGGGAGCGGACCGGCCCGCCGCCTCGGGCGCAACCATGGCCCTCACCGACCCCGCCACCGGCCGTGTGCACCGCCACGCCCCGCGCTCGGGACCCGCCGACACCGACGCGGCCTGCTTCGCGGCGGCGGCCGCGTACGCGCACTGGTCCACCACGACCCCGGCCGTCCGCCAGCGCGCCCTCCTCGGCATCGCGGACGCCATCGAGGCGCACGCGGAGGCGTTCACCGCCGCCGAGACCGGGGACACCGGCAAGCCGGCCGAGCAGTTCCGGGACGACGAGCTGCCCGGGATCGCCGACACCTTCCGCTACTTCGCGGGAGCCGCCCGCAACCTCCCGGGCGCCGCCGCGGCCGAGTACACCGAGGGCCGCACCTCCCTGCTGCGCCGCGAACCGGTCGGGGTCTGCGCCCAGATCACCCCCTGGAACTACCCGCTGATGATGGCCGCTTGGAAGATCGCTCCGGCCGTCGCCGCCGGCAACACCACCGTGCTCAAGCCCGCCGACACCACCCCCTCGTCGTCCGTGCTCCTGGCCAGGATCGCCGCGGACCACCTCCCGCCGGGCGTGTTCAACGTCGTCTGCGGAGACCGCGACACGGGCCGCGCCCTGACCGGCCATCCGGCGGTCGCCCTGATCGCCGTCACCGGCAGCGTCCGCGCCGGACAGGAGATCGCGGCAGCCGCCGCGGCGGGGCTCAAGCGGGTCCACCTGGAACTCGGCGGCAACGCACCCGTCATCGTCCACGAGGACGTGGACGTGGAGGCCACCGCAGCCGCGCTCGCCGCGGTCGCCTTCTACAACGCCGGCCAGGACTGCACCGCACCCACCCGGCTGCTGGTCCACCGCCGGATCCACGACGCGTTCCTCGCGGCCTTCGCCGCCCGGGCGGCCGGCCTCCGCGCCGGCGCCGACTTCGGCCCCCTCAACAACACCGCCCAACTGGCCTCCGTACGGGGCCTCCTGGACCGTCTGCCCGCCCACGCCGGGATCGTCGCCGGCGGCAGCCGGATCCCGCGCCCCGGCTTCTTCCACGAGCCCACCGTGGTCGCGGGCGTCCACCAGGACGACGAGATCGTGCAGGAGGAGATCTTCGGACCCGTCGTGACCGTCCAGTCCTTCGCGGACGAAGCCGAGGCACTGCACCTGGCCAACGGCGTGCGCTTCGGCCTGGCCGCGAGTGTGTGGACCACCGACCACGACCGTGCGATGCGCGCGACCCGCGCCCTGCACACCGGCATCGTCTGGGTGAACACCCACGGCACCACCGTCTCCGAGATGCCACACGGCGGAGTCAAGCACTCCGGCTACGGCAGCGACCTGTCCATGTCGGGCCTCCTGGACTACACCCAGGTCAAGCACGTCATGGTGTGAGGGGAGAGGCGGCCGTTCGGGTGGTGTTGTCCCTTTTGGGATGGTAAGTGCGCCTGAAAGTGCGCCGGTCCGTGCTGTGCTGTGGCCGCGGCCCGAAGACGGCCGCATGCGGGCCCGCCCGCTGTTCGCGGCAGGTACGGCCCCAACAGCGAAGGAGGACTGATGTCGCGCTACCCGAAGGACCGGCGAAGTCGGAGCAGGTTCGCTCAACTGCTCTTCTTGGTCATGGTGTTGGCAGTCCCGCTCATGGACGTCTCCGGGGCTCACGCCGCCGCGGTCCACTCCAAACAGGGCCCCGACTGGGATGCCATCGCCCGGTGCGAATCGGGCGGGAATTGGCGGGCGAACACCGGCAACGGCCATTACGGCGGGCTGCAGTTCACCCAGTCGAGCTGGAAGGCGGCCGGAGGCCGCAAGTACGCACCGCGCGCCGATCTCGCCACGAAGGCGGAACAGATCGCCACCGCGAGGAGGCTCGCAGAGATCCAGGGAATGGGCGCCTGGACCTGCGCACGCCACCGCTGACGGGTGTCCCCCAACAGGGCGGATCTGCCGCCCTGTTGGAAGGGCGCATCAGAAGGCGAGGCCTTCGACCAGTACCGCACCGGGGATCTGCGTGAACAGCTTCCCGGGCGCGATGAGTTTCCCGCGGCGGCGCCCGCTGCCGATCAGCACGTACGGCATGTCGCGGACGGCCGCGTCCACCAGCAGGGGCCAGCCTTCCGGAAGCCCCAGCGGCGTGATGCCGCCGTACTCCATGCCCGTCATCTCCACGGTCGTCTCCATCGGAGCGAAGGAGGCTTTGCGCGCCCCCAGGTGGCGGCGGACGGCGCCGTTCACGTCGACCCGGGCGGCGGAGGGCACCAGGCAGGCTGCGAGGTTGGTCTCGCCGCCGCGCTTGGCCGCCACCACCACGCAGTTCGCCGACTGGTCCAGCAGCTCCCTGCCGAAGTGCTCGACGAAGGCGGCGGTGTCGGCGATGGCCGGGTCGGTGTCGACGTAGAGGATCTGTGCGGCGGGTACCTCTCCCTTCCAGCCGCCGACCGCTCGTGCCACGGTCGGGGTGAGCTCGGCGAGGCAGTCGGGGGCAGGCAAGGCGTTGTCGAACGGCCCGATCGGAGTGCGCATGGCCGCACGCTAGCACCGCGGCGACAGGTGCCTTCCGGCGGGCCGTGAACCCTTGCTGACCTGCGGTTTCGTTCGGTACTTCGGTGGGGTGGGCGGCGGTCGCGGATGCGGGGCCGGGGGCCCTGTGTCAGCTTGGAACGAGTGGGGGGCTGGACCGGGGGGTGTCTTCTTCCCCGAAGGGGTGCATCACAGATGAACCGACTTCTCGCCACGGCCGTGAGCACGGCCGCCGCAGCGCTTCTCGTGGCCGGCGGGGCCGCCTCGGCCTTCGCCGCCGCGCCCGCCGACGACGCGACCGACAAGCTGTGCAGCAGCTTGACCGAACTCAAGGCCGACAACGCGAAGTTGCGTGCTCTCGACCCGGCGACCGCCACCAAGGACCAGATCAAGGACGCCCACAAGGCCGTCCAGGACGACTGGAAGACGGTTGCCGAGTCCACCGCACAGTTCAACGCCGCCCAGAAGGACGCGGTCAAGACCGCGGCCAACGATCTGAAGAAGACGTACGACGACCTGCCCGGCGACACCACCGGGGCCGATGCCCTGACCAAGCTCACCCCGGACCTGCAGAAGCTGGACACGGCCGTGGCGGGCGCCCAGAACGGCCTTCAGTGCGGCTGACAGCTGACCGCTGACCGCCCGACCAGCTGACCCGGGATGCACCGACGGAGCGGAGCGCGCGCTGCGCGCCCCGCTCCGGCACCGGCGGCCTGAGCGCCCGGTGGGCCTTGCCTACCGGGCCTTGCGGGCGTGCAGGACGTACGCCTCCAGGGGGAGCGGGGTGCTGTCGAGCAGCTCCAGCCCGGCGTCGGCGAGCAGCCGGGCATAGTGCTCGGCGCGGCGCTCACGACCGCCGACGTTGCACATCATGTGGAGGTCCCAGGCCGTGGCCAGCGAAGGAGAACCGTCGGCCGGCAGCAGCCGTTCCACGATCAGCAGGTCGGCGTGGGCGGGCATCGCGCGGGCGCAGTGGCGCAGGATCTCCCGGCACCGGTCGTCGTCCCAGTCGTGCAGGATGCGGGAGAGGACGTACACGTCGCCGCCGTGGGGTACGTCTGCGAAGTCGCCGCTGCGGTAGTCGCAGCGGGC
Source organism: Streptomyces sp. NPDC104226 (assembly GCF_055584085.1). NCBI lineage: Bacteria > Bacillati > Actinomycetota > Actinomycetes > Kitasatosporales > Streptomycetaceae > Streptomyces > Streptomyces sp. NPDC104226. The sequence continues at coordinate 735,369 of NZ_JBVJMS010000001.1, read as the reverse complement.
GCCGCAGCCCGCGGCGTCGAGCGTGCGGCGGGCCGCCTCGACGGCGTGCGGGCGCTCCAGGAGCGTGCCCCGCAGCTCCGGGTGCGCGGTCAGGATGCGGCCGAGGAGCTCGCCGTTGCCGCCGGCGACGTCGACGACGGTCCGCGGGGTGGCTGCCCCGGCCGCGGCGGTGATCACGGGGTGGGCGGGCAGCGGTTCGAACATCCGCGAACTGGCGGCCATGGAACGGTCGAAGAGGTCGGCGAGTTCGGGGTCGCGTGCGAAGTGGTCGAAGTGGTTCTCGCCGAAGAGGCGGTCGAAGGCCGGTTGCCCGGTCCGTACGGTGTGGTCGAGCGCGGCGAAGGAGCGGTAGAAGGGGCCCGCGTACATCAGGGCCAGGGGGCGCATCGTGCCGGGGGAGTCCGCGCGGAGCAGGGCTCCGAGCCGGGTGAGGCGGAAGCTTTCCTCTCCTGCCGTGTCCTCGGCGTGCCCGGCCTGCCCTGCGTGCCCGGCCACGGCGCCGAGCATCGCGAGGTAGCGCAGCAGCGTGCCGAGGTTCTCGGGCCGGGTTTCGGTGCGCCGGGCGAGTTCCCGGGTGCTGGTGGCCGCGTGCAGGTCCATGGCGTCGGGCAGGCCCAGGCGTGCGAACGCGGCCAGTGCCTGGGTGGTCCATGCCCCGGTGAGCAGACGCAGGAGCGTCTCGGCGGGCCGGCTTTCGGCGGGCCTCGCCGCGTCCGTGTCCGGGTGCTCCTGCGGATCCGCGCGGAGGTGGTCGTCGAGGGCGTCCCGGTGGTCGCCGGGCGTGTAGAGCTCCAGTCGGCGGTAGCCGCACGCCCCGGCCGCGGGGGTGGTGAAGTAGAGGACGGTGCCGTCCTCGTGCGGGTTGTACCCGCCGCCGTCGGGGCGGGCGCCGTGCCGGGCGAGCACCGCGCACAGGCCGCGCAGCACCAGGGGGTCCGGGTGCTCCAGTTCGAAGGCCAGGTGGGCCTCGTGGCCCAGGGCACGTTCGTGTGCGGCGATGGCCCCCAGGTCCGAGTCCGCGGGCACGGTGAGGGCGAACACCTCGACCGCGCGCCGCTCTCCGGCCGGGCTCTCCACGCGGGGGCGCAGGATCCGGACGTCGAGCTCGGCCAGGTCACGCCGGTGGCGCCGGGCGAGCCGTTCCCGTACGACGACGCTGGGCTGGGACGGGGTGTCCGCGGCGAGCCCGCAGTCGGCGAGTCGGCGGCGCAGGTCCTGCGGGTCGGTGGGGAAGAGCAGCAGGCCGGCGTGGGCGAAGCGGCAGTGCGGGGTCAGGGACTCCAGCTCGGAGCCGCGCAGGCCGGGCAGCAGCAGGGGCAGCAGGGTGGCGGTGTCGTGTTCCCGTACGAAGGCGACGGCCGCGCGCAGGCGGGCCGAGTCGTCGGGAAGGGCCGTGCCGTGGGGAAGCATCGTTTCGCCTCGAAGCGGCGATCCGGCGGGGCGCGTCGCTTCTTCGGGGAGGGTCGTCGTCATCGGGGAGGTTCCTCGGGCGGTGCTGGGGCGGGTGCTCCGGCGGAGCGGGGCAGGGTGGACCGGCTGTGGGGTGATGGAGTGAGAAGAGCGGGCGGTACGGGGAAGACCGGCGCTCACATGCCGACGTAGTTCTCGGCGAACCAGTCCTGGTGGGCGCGGGACGTGCGCAGGGAGTCGAGGCGGGCGCGCCGCAGGGACGCTTGGAAGAACGATCCGCCTGAGGGGGCCTGGGCCGGGATCGCGTGCAGCAGCCCGGTCATCCACTGGGTGAACTCCTGTGCGCGCCAGATGTGCGCCAGGCATTGCGCCGAGTAGCGGTCCAGGGCCGTGCCGTCCCCTCCGGCGAGGGTCTCGGCGAGGGCTCCGGCCAGGATCTCCGCCTCCAGAACGGCGAGGTTCGCGCCCTTCGCGGCGGCCGGCGCGGTCAGGCTGGCGGCGTCGCCCGCGAGCAGGAGCGAGCCGTGGCGCAGCGGTTCGACCACGTCGCAGGCGAGGTCGACGACGCCGCGTTCGATGATCGGCCCCCTGCGCAGCGGACCGTGTTCCGCAGCGCGCATCCGCAGGTCGAGTTCGTCCCAGATCCGTTCCTCGGACCAGGCATCGGCGGGGGCGCCGCGCCGGCACTGGAGGTAGTACCGGGTGACCTGCGGGCTGCGGGCCATGTGGCCGGCGAAGCCGCGGTCGTGGACGGCGTAGCCGACGGCGTCGAGGCTGGGGGGAGCTTCGGCGAGCAGGCCGAGCCAGCTCACTCCGTGGTCGTGGTGGTGGCGGACCGCGTCGGGCGGCAAGGAGCGGCGGGCCGCCCCGTGGCGGCCGTCGCAGCCGGCGACGAACCGGGCGTCCCATCGGGCGGGCCGCCCGTCGGGCTCCCGGGTGGTGACGTACGGCCGGGCGCCGTCGGCATCGTGGACCGACAGCGCCTCGGTCTCGAAGCGGATCCTGCCTCCGGCGTCGACGTAGTGCGTCAGAAGGTCCGTGACCAGGTTCTGCTGCGGGTAGACGGTGTGCACCTCGCCCCGGCCCAGGGAGCCGTAGTCGAGGCGGAAGCGGCCGTCCCCGGTGCGGAACTCGCACGTACCGTGGGTGCGTCCGTGCCGGTGCAGCCCGTCGGCGAGGCCGTGGCGGTCCAGGATCCGTACGGTGTTCGGCGCGAGGAAACCGGCCCGGGCCCGGGTCTGGACGTGGGAGCGGTCGGCGCGTTCGAGAACGACGCAGTCGATCCCGGAGGCGAGCAGGAGGTTGGCGAGCACCAGGCCGGCAGGGCCGGCACCGAGCACGACCACATCGGTAGAGGCGCTTAAACGTGGGGAGTTCAGACTTTCTGTCATGGCGCGGGAATCATAAGCACGGGAAAACCGGAGGAAGATCATAAATCACCCACATGGTCCAATCAGGTGACGATCTGACCGTGCGGTTTCGGGACCCTGTGCCACGGTCGCCGGGTCGCCGGGTCCGGCCCCGGGGTCGATACTGAAGGTCACGGTGCGTGGAGGCGACATGCGTGAACCGGAGCGTCGCGGCCCGAGGCGGGCCTCGGTGCCCCTCGGCCCCGTCAGCCAGACGGCGGCGGTCGTACTGGACGACGCGGGCGTGGTCCTCGCACGGTCCCAGTGGGCTGCGACGCTGCTGGACTGCACGCCGGGCCGGACGTGTGCGCCCTTGCTGGGAGTGCTCCCGCAAGCCGGAACCGAGGGGCGGCCGGGCGGGCGCCTGGTCACCGTTCCGGGTGATCGCGAGGGCGAGGACGGGGGCGACGGCGAGGGCGGCGGGGACGCGCGTCACGCGGTCACACTGATCTGTACTGTCGTCCGGCTCGCGGCCCGCACCCCGGGCGGTTCCGGCGCCGAGGCGCAGTGGCTGGTCCTGGTCAGCCCGTCGGAAACCGAGACGGAGGCGGCCGAGCGCGATGCGGGGCGACGCCGGAAGGGCCTGTCCCACGCCACCGCCGCCGGCATCGGCACCTCCCTGGACGTGTCCGAGATGGCCGAGACCCTCGTGAATCTGCTCGTCCCCGATTTCGCGGACCTGGCGACCGTCGACATAGCCGAGCAGGTGCTCGTGGGCGACGAGCCCCCGCACCTCGACGCCAGCGGTGACGTCCGCCTGCGGCGGATCGCCGCCGCGCAGAGCCCGGAGATATCAGCCGAGGACCTCCTGGCCGTGGGCGAGGCGCTTCCCCCGGTGGCGGACAGCGCGCTGATGCGCCCCCTCATGAAGGGACTGCCCGTACTGGTCCCGGACGTGGCCGTCCTGTACGAACAGCTCGGGGTGGATCCGCAGAGCCTGCCGCTGTTCGTCCCGGGCGGGGCCCACTCCTCCGTGGCCGTGCCGCTCTACGCGCGGGGCCTCATCCTCGGCTGCGTCACCGTCTGGCGCAGCCAACTGCCCTCCGCCTTCGGCGCGGAGGACGCCGCCCTGCTGCACGACGTCGTCTCCCGGGCCGCCCTCGGCGTGGACAACGCGCGGCGCTACACCAAGGAACACCAGTCGGTCCTGGCCCTGCAGCGCAGCCTGCTGCCGCGCTCGGCCCTGGACTCCACCGCCGCCGAGACCGTCGGCGTCTACCAGCCGGCGGGCGGCGGCCTGGGAGTCGGCGGCGACTGGTTCGACGTGATCCCCCTGCCGTCGTTGCGCGTGGCGTTCGTCGTCGGGGACGTCGTCGGCCACGGCCTCGATGCCACCACGGCCATGGCACGCCTGCGGACCGCGGTGCAGACCCTCGCCGACCTCGATCTGGACCCGGGTGAGCTCCTCACGCACGTGGACGACCTGGTGCTCGGTCTGTCCGGCGAGGAGACGGCAGGCGATTCCCGCTCCGAGACGGCGGTCCTCGGCGCGACCTGCCTGTACGCCGTGTACGACCCGGTGACGAGGAAGTGCGCCGCTGCCACGGCGGGACATCCTCCGCCGGCCCTGCTGGCGCCCGGTGAGGAGCCGGTCTTCGTCGACACGATCCCGGGACCTCCCCTGGGGGTCGGCGGAATGCCCTTCGAGGTGACGGAGTTCGACGTACGGCCCGGAAGCACGCTCGCGTTCTTCACGAACGGCCTCGTCGAGAGCCGCGGCGGCGACATCGAGGAGGGGATGGAGAGGCTGCGCAGCGCACTCGCCGGCGCGGACCCGGGCCGGCCCCTGGGCGAGATCGGCCAGGGGATCTTCGACAGCGTGCTGCCTCACGAACCCTCCGACGACGTGGCGCTGCTGCTCGCCCGCCCCCATGTCCTCTCGTCCGATCAGGTCGCCGAGTGGGAGCTCGAAGCCGACCTGTCCCTCGTCGCGCAAGCCCGTGAGCTGGTGGTCGGCCAGCTGGCCGGCTGGCAGCTGGACGAAATGGGCTTCGTGACGGAGCTCGTCGCGAGCGAGCTGGTCACGAACGCGATCCGCTATGCCGGAGGGCCGGTCGGGCTCCGCCTCATCCGCGACAGGGTGCTCGTCTGCGAGGTGTCCGACCCCAGCAGCACGCAGCCGCGCCTGCGCCGCGCACGGGAGTCGGACGAGGGCGGGCGCGGCCTGTTCCTGGTGGCCCAGCTCACCGACCGATGGGGCTGCCGGTTCACCGGTACCGGGAAGACCATCTGGACGGAGCAGCCCATAGAGGGGTCCGGGCCCCTCGCCTAGCTTGCGAAAATTGCGCATTTCTTGCGAACGTCAATATTATTCGATCCTTCGTCAAGGGGAGGATCGAATGACGGCCTGGCACATCGGTACGACGGGTGGCGCCGAGCCGTGGACTTCCGGCAGCTGACGTACTTCCTCGCCATCGTGGACCACGGCGGCTTCACCCGCGCGGCCGCGGCGCTCTACGTCTCCCAGCCGTCCCTGTCGCAGGCGATCCACGTCCTGGAGCGGGACGTGGGCAGCAGCCTGTTCCACCGGACGGGCCGCAAGGCGGTCCTCACCGAGGCCGGCGCCGCCCTGGTCGGGCCGGCGCGCGAGGCCCTGCGCGCCCTGGAGCTGGCCAGGGCCGGGGTCGGCGCCGTCCGGGAGCTGCGCGCCGGCCGTCTGGAGATCGCCGCGATGGCGTCACCCGCGATCGAGCCCCTCAGCAGCATGCTCCAGCGCTTCACCGAGCGCTTTCCGGCGGTGTCGATCGCCCTGCGCGTAGCCCTCACCCGCGAGGACGTGGTCGAGAGGGTGCGTACGGGAAGCTGCGAACTCGGACTGCTGACCACCACGACCTCGTCGCCCCTGCCGTGCGCGGACCTCGTCCCGCACCACGTCGGAGATCACCGGCTCGTACTCGTCACTCCGCCGGACGGCCCGTTCCCGGCCGGCCGGGCAGTGCGGAGCGAGCAGCTCGAAGGGCGCCGCCTGGTCGTCGGCCAGCGGGGGACCGGGATCCGCGCCTACGTCGACGACCTGAAGGCGCAGGGCGTCGACGTCTGCATCGCGGTGGAGACCGAACACCGCATGGCCTTCCTGCCGTTGGTGCTCGCAGGCGTCGGGCTGGCGGTGGTCACCGAATCCTGGACCGGCCTGGCGGAGCGGGCCGGAGCCCTCGTCCTCGACCTGGAACCGGCCTGCGTCCAGCGCAACGTCCTGCTGAGCCGCACGGCGCAGCCGACACCGGCTGCCCGCGCCTTCCTCGACATCGCCGTCCCACCGGCACATAGGAGGAGCCTATGAGTCACATCGGGGATGCGTGTTGGACCCGGACGGCCCCCGCTTGCTGGAATGCCGACCATGACGAACCACGACATCGCCCTCATCCCCGGCGACGGCATAGGCGCCGAAGTCCTTCCGGCGGCGTGCGAGGTCCTCGACGCGGTCGGGAAGCGCCACGGCATCACCTTCGACTACGAGCAGTTCGACTGGTCCTGCGAGCGCTACCTCCGTCACGGCTCGATGATGCCCGAGGACGGAGTGCAGCAGCTGCGCCGCCACGACGCGATCCTGCTCGGCGCCGTCGGCTACACGGGTGTGCCGGACCACGTCTCCCTGTGGGGACTGCTCATCCCGATCCGCCGGGCCTTCCGGCAGTACGTCAACCTCCGCCCCATCCGCGTGTTCGAAGGTCTCGACAGCCCCGTTCGCGCGGCCGTGCCCGGCGAGGTCGACTTCGTGGTCGTCCGGGAGAACACCGAAGGCGAGTACAGCGAGATCGGCGGTCGGATGAACCGCGGGCTCCCCGATGAAATGGCCTTCCAGCAGGCCGTGTTCACACGTACGGGTGTGACCCGCGTCCTCGACTTCGCCTTCCGCCTCGCCGAACGGCGCGGCGGCCCCCTGACCTCGGCGACGAAGTCCAACGGCATCGTGCACACCATGCCGTTCTGGGACGAGCTGGTGGCCGAGCGTGCCGCCGAGCACCCCACGGTCGAGTGGAACCAGGAGCACATCGACGCACTGGCCGCCCGGTTCGTGCTCGCCCCCGCACGCTTCGACGTCGTCGTCGCGTCCAACCTCTTCGGGGACATCCTGAGCGACCTCGCGGCGGCAGTGGCCGGCGGCATCGGCATCGCCCCCTCGGCCAACCTCAACCCCGAGGGCGCGTACCCGTCCATGTTCGAGCCGGTCCACGGATCGGCCCCCGACATCGCCGGGCAGGGCGTCGCCAACCCGATCGGCGCGATCTGGTCCGCCGCCATGATGCTCGACCACCTCGGCCACCCCCGGGCCGCTGCCGAGATCACCGGAGCCATCGCCCGCGTCCTGGCCACCACCCCGGTACGCACCCGCGATCTCGGCGGCAGCGCCTCCACCGCCGCATTCACCTCCGCCGTCCTCCGGCTCCTCTGACACGTCAGGGCGGGCCGTGCCCCGGTGCGCGCCGCGCAGCGGGCGGGTCGGTCTCGGGTAGCAGCCCGAGCATGTCCAGCAGCAGCGCCAGCTCGCCCGCGTCGGCGGCCCGTGAGGCGACGAAGCGGCGCGCTGCCGCACGGTCGGTGGCCCCGGAGCACGCCAGGAGAGCCGGCTCGTCACAACCAAAGGGATCCTTCACCCGGCCGATCCCACCACGCCACCGCGTTCCCCGCACGCGCTGTGGGCCGCTTGATCGACCGGCGTCCGAACGGGCGGCGTGTTTTCCGGCGGACGCGGCGCGCGGCCGGGGACGCCGGCACCGTTCGGTTCCTCCATCGGGCCGTGACATGCATCACGGCCCGCAGGAGCCCTGCGGACCTGCGCGGAGATCCACTGCCCTGGCGCATTTCGGGCTATGTCCGTGTTTGGCGATGACATGCCGTACTTCGACGGAAGCGGAATTCACTGCTCCCTTTTCCTCGGCTCCAAGAGGACTGGCGGGGATGGAATCTGGCGGTGGGCCAGGCGGCTTCCGGGGTGGCCGCGGCGGGGGGATGCACGATCTTCCGGTTGTTTCAAGCGGCGCCCCGAACGGTGCGCTCGGCTGAGAGGAGGCTGCTTGCCAGGCCAGGGGAGGGCTTCTAAGAATGGCGATTCCTCCGGCGCCTTCGCGGTCCGGCGCCGGGAGCTTTGCGATCACCGAGTGAGGTCCCGCATGAAGAAGCACCGTAAGAACTCGCACCACCGGAAGATAGTCATAGCCGTCGGGGCCCTGGCCCTCGTGGCCGTCCCCACCACGGCCATGGCCTGCCTCGACCCGCAGGCGACCGACCCGATGAGGCCCGTCGCGGCCGGGCAGGACAGCCGCCCCTGGTACGGCGACCCCGCCGCGCACCGGCCCGCAGAGGTGCCGGTTCAGGCCGGTGCCCCCGTCGGGATGCAGCCGGTCGTGGAGCCGCCGGTCGAGGAGCCCTTCGAGGAGCCTTTCGAGGAGCCCGTCGAGATCGCGCCTCCCGTGCAGACCGGGCCGCAGCAGCCGGTGGAGCCGCCCGCCGAGCCGGCCGCAACCCCCGGGCCCTCGGACTCCGCGGCACCCTCCGGCGCCCTGGCCGAGGTCCTCGCGCTGGTCAACAAGGAGCGCGCCGCCGTCGGGTGCCCCGTACTGACCGTGAACGAGAAGCTCGCGAAGGCCGCGCAGGACCACAGCGAGGACATGGCCGCCCACTCCAACATGTCGCACACCGGCTCGGACGGATCCGACCCGGGGCAGCGGATCACCCGCGCCGGGTACCAGTGGCGCACGTACGCCGAGAACGTCGCGTACGGCTATCCCACCGCCGCCCAGGTCATGGAGGGCTGGATGAACAGCCCGGGGCACAAGCGGAACATCCTCGACTGCAACGTCAAGGAGATCGGCATCGGCCTCGCGCAGCCCGGCCAGTACTGGACGCAGGACTTCGGCGCCACCCGCTGAAGCCCCGGCCGGTGCGCGTTCCGCCCCGGCCCGCCCGCCCCGGCAGGTGCGGGGGAGGGCGGGCCGGGTCGCGTCGGGACGTCGCGTCGGGTCGGCCGGGTGGGTCAGCGCACCGGGGTGAAGTCCTGTGAGGCGATGTACTTGGGGCGCCGCACGGGAGCGGAGAAGGGCTTCTCGGGGCGGTTCTCGACGCTGTTGAAGACGAGGAACACGTTGCTGCGCGGGTAGGGCGTGATGTTGTCCCCCGAGCCGTGCATCGCGTTGCAGTCGAACCAGGTGGCCGAGCCCGCCTTGCCGGTGAAGACCTTGATGCCGCAGGCCGAGGCGAACTTGGTCAGCGCTTCGTCCGACGGGGTACCGGCGTCCTGCATCTGGAGGGACTTCTTGTAGTTGTCCTTCGGCGTCGCGCCGGCGCAGCCCAGGAAGCTCCGGTGGGACCCGGGCATGATCATCAGGCCGCCGTTGGTGGTGTAGTTCGGCGTCAGGGCGATGGACACCGACACGGTGCGCATGTGCGGCAGGCCGTCCTCGGCGTGCCAGGTCTCGAAATCGGAGTGCCAGTAGAAGCCGCTGGCTCCGAAACCGGGCTTGACGTTGATCCGGGACTGGTGCACGTACACGTCGGAGCCCAGGATCTGCCGCGCGCGCCCCACGACGCGCGGATCGGAGGCGAGGGCCGCGAACACCTCGCTGATCCGGTGGACTTCGAACACCGAGCGCACTTCCCGGGACTTCGGCTCCACGACGGAACGGTCGTCGGCGAGCGTCGAGGGATCACGGAGCAGCCGGTCCATCTCGGCCCGGTAGACGTCCGTCTCATCGGGCGTGATGAGTTCGTCGACGGACAGGAAGCCGTCGCGCTCGTAACGCTCCAGCTCGTGGGCCCATATCGGGCCGGGCGTGCCGGGCTCGGACCAGACGACGGGGTCCAGGCGGCCGGTGAGCACCTCCTCGGAGCCCCGGGTCGGATACAGGTCCTTCGCCGTGCGGGTGGATGCGTAGGTCATGGTGGTGCCTGCCTCTCCTCTCTGTTCTCTGTTCTCCGGTCTCCGTACGTGTCGCGACTCAGCCGGGACCGGGCTCGGTGAGCAGCGGGTACACGCCGTTCTCGTCGTGGTCCTCCCGGCCGGTGACGGGCGGGTTGAAGACGCAGAGGCAACGGAACTCGTGCTTCACGCGCAGGGTGTGCCGCTCGTGGCCGTCCAGGAGGTACATGGTTCCCGGCGTGATCGTGTAGGTCAGGCCCGTCTCCTCGTCGGTGAGTTCGGCCTCTCCCTCCGTGCAGACCACGGCTTCCACGTGGTTCGCGTACCACATGGACGTCTCGGTGCCGGCGTACAGGACGGTCTCGTGCAGGGAGAAGCCGACGCGTTCCCCGGCCAGGACGATGCGCTTGCTCTCCCAGGTGCCGGATGCCGCCCTGACGTGGCGGTCGGTGCCCTCGAGATCCCGGAACGAGCGGACGATCATGGTGGTGCCCTTCGTGGTGTGCGGCGGGGTGCCGGTCAGGCGGTTTCGCGGACGGAGCGGGCGAGGATGCCGAGGCCCTCGTCGAGTTCGTCGGCGGTGACGGTGAGCGGCGGGAGCAGCTTGACGACCTCGCCCTCGGGGCCCGAGGTCTCGATGAGGAGACCGTGCTCGAAAGCCCTCCGGCTCACAGCGGCCGCACGCTCCTTGTGTGCGAACTCGATGCCCCAGGCCAGTCCGCGGCCGCGGTACGAGGCCCCCAGCCGGGCGTGCTCGGCGCACAGCTCGCGCAGCGCTCCCTCGATGCGCGCGCCCTGCGCGAGGGTCCGCTCGCGCAGGACGCCGTCGGCCCAGTAGGTCTCCAGGGCGGCCGTCGCGGTGACGAAGGCCGGATTGTTGCCGCGGAAGGTGCCGTTGTGCTCGCCCGGTTCCCAGAGGTCCAACTCGGGCTTGAACAGGCACAGGGACATGGGGAGTCCGTAGCCGCTGATGGACTTCGAGAGGGTGACGATGTCGGGAGTGATGCCCGCCTCCTCGAAGGAGAAGAACTCGCCGGTCCGGCCGCAGCCCATCTGGATGTCGTCGACGATCAGCAGCATGTCGCGGCGCCGGCACAGGTCCGCGAGCGCGCGGAGCCATTCCGCGCGCGCCACGTTGATGCCGCCCTCGCCCTGGATCGTCTCGACGATGACCGCCGCCGGGTGGTTGAGGCCGGATCCCTGGTCCTCCAGCAGGCGCTCGAACCAGAGGAAGTCGGGGACCCTGCCCCCGAGGTAGTTGTCGAAGGGCATCGGGGTGCCGTGGACCAGGGGGACACCGGCGCCGGCCCGTTTGAAGGCGTTGCCCGTCACCGCGAGCGACCCGAGCGACATGCCGTGGAAGGCGTTGGTGAAGGACACGACCGACTCGCGGCCCTTGGCCTTCCGCGCCAGCTTGAGCGCCGCTTCGACGGCGTTGGTCCCGGTGGGCCCCGGGAACATCACCTTGTAGTTCAGCGCGCGGGGTTCGAGGACGTGGGACCGGAAGGCTTCGAGGAAGGACCGCTTGGCGGTCGTCGACATGTCGAGCCCGTGCGTGATGCCGTCCCGCTCCAGGTAGTCGAGCAGGGCCCGCTTGAGGACGGGGTTGTTGTGCCCGTAGTTCAGGGAACCGGCGCCCGCGAAGAAGTCCAGGTAGCCGCTGCCGTGTTCGTCGTACAGCCGGCTCCCCGTGGCGCGCTCGAAGACGACGGGCCAGGCGCGGCAGTAGCTGCGCACCTCGGACTCCAGGGTCTCGAAGACGGACAGGACCGGCTCGGTCATGGTCAAGGGAACTCTCCAATGAGTGTGGGGGTGTTCGGTGCGGATGGTTCGGTACGGAGCGTGCGGTCCGGTGTCAGAAACGGAGCGGCCCGATGCGGTGCAGGACCTCCGGGGCGTACCCGCGGTCCGGGAACTCCTCCGGGGCGAACAGCACTTCGCGGGTGAGCGTGGCGCCGTGCCGCGCGGCGTACGAGGCGAACAGCCGTTCCGACGCGAGGTTGCCGGGGGAAATGGTGGTCTCGAGGGAGCTCAGGCCGTGTTCGGACGCCACGCGGGCGGAGAGGCCGTCGAGCAGGGCCCCGGCGATGCCCAGGCCCCGGACGGACTCGTCGACGGCAATCTGCCAGACGAGCAGGGTGCCCGGGCTCTCGGGCCGCAGGTATCCGCTGACGAATCCGACGGCCCGCCCGGACGCGTCACGGGCCACCGCGGAGGTGCCGGCGAAGTCACGGCACCAGAGGAGGTAGCTGTAGGCCGAGTTGAGGTCCAGCGTCCCGGAGTCGCGGGCGAGGCGCCACAGCAGGCGGCCGTCGCCCGGGCGGGGGCGGTCGATGCGCGTCGCCGTGGTGGTCGCGGCGGACGGGCTGGTTGGCGTGGACGGGCTGGTCGGCGGGGTCTTCCGGTAATGGGCCAGTTCTGCATGAGCAGTCATGCGGGCCGAAGCTACCGAGGGTTGGCGCGGATTGCACTGGCCTGAGGGGTTACGGGGAGGCCGTTGTCCGTGATAGATGGAAACGCCTCCCCGAGGGCGAGAAACTGCCGACAGTGCGCCCGGTTTCATCCGGAAAATGCCGACATTCTCACCCCACCCTCGCTTTTATAACGAGGAGATAACGTCTTTGCCCTGTCTCATATTTTCCTTATGAATGTGATGTCTTCGTCGGCGGAGCGGGGTTTGGTTTGCGGCTCAGCGGTCAGAAGGTGGCCGCCGTCAGGGTGAGGGTCTGCTCCGCCGAGGTGCGGGCGCCGCCGACAGGGCTGCCGCTGGTGTCGGCCCAGGCGCGGGTGGGGGTGGTCTCGGCGAGCCGGCCGGACGTGCCCGAGAGGCCGATCACGAGTCCGCTGTAGCGGTTCACGAGCCGGTAGGTGCCGGTGGGCTTGCCGTCGGCCGTGGAGTTCGCGATGACGAACCACTGCTGACCCACGGTGGGCCCGCTCCGCGGCGCCTTCGTCACGGTGGGCTTGGCCGCCCAGGCGCGCCCCGCGTTCGCCTTGGCGTCGACGCCGAGGAGCTGGCGGGTGGAGGCGTTGGCGATGCGGTACGAGCCGTCGCCGTTGGGGGTGAACACCCACTGGCTGAGGGCCGACGTGCCGCCGGAGGGGAGGGAGGTGGTCGCCGTACCGCCCTGGACCTGGGCGAGGCGGCGGCCGGTGCCGCCGGCGATCGTGTAGGTCTTCCCCGGATCGACGACCGCGGCGGGAGCGTTCGTGTCGATCACGGTCTCGTAGTACTCGCCGTCGGCGCCCCCGGAGCAGAAGAACGAGCAGTACGAGCGGAACTTCTTGCCGACGATGGTCGAGCCCGTCTTGTTCACCGAGTCCAGGACCCAGCGGTACCAGGAGCCGGTGCGGTACGCGCCGGAGTCGCCGGCGAGGCGCCACTTCTGGGTGGCGAGGTTGTCGGTGACGTAGAAGCGCTGCGGTTCGCTGCCGTCCTGGTTGACCGCCTCGGGCTGGCCGACGTACAGCCCCAGGTAGGCGTTGTAGGCGATGTTCATCGTCAACAGGTCCGACTTCGCGGGTAGTTCACCAGCGGCCTGCTGTTCCTGGACGGTGCCGGGGTTCGACGGGTCGTAGTCCTGCGCCACGGGGGTGTACCCGGTGACGTGAGTGGCGTCGACGGGTTCCATGTTGCTTTCCAGGCCGCCCGTGCCGGGCTGGGACCATGCACCGTCGTACCACTTCTGCCATGAACCGGGCGCCATCTTCCCGGACATGGGGGCGCGGGCCACGTGTGCCCGGCTGCCCGCGGTCCAGGCGCCGGGGACGCCGCCCTTCGGGATGACGCGGGAGTTGTAGTAGACGTAGAAGTAGCCGGAGGCGGTGTCCACGAACAGGCGGGCATCGCCGTTCCCGTAGTGGTACGTCTGGTGCGGGAAGGCCGCGGTGTCGTCCCGGAGGGTGCTGTAGGGCGAGGTGAGCACGTGGTCCTTGATGGCCCACGTCCTGCCCTGGTCCTTGGAGACGGCGTAGTCGATCGCGTCGTAGTGCAGGCCGTCGCCGAAGGGGCGCGGGGTGAACTCGTTGTGGACCAGCCCGTACCAGTCGCCGGTGTCGGGATCCACCCACACGCCCATCAGGTCGCAGTAGTTCTTCTGCGCGTAGTGGGAGGTGTCCGGGGCGTACGTGGCCTCGCGCCCGGTCGGGCTGTTGTTGCACCGCCAGGTGGTGTCGTCGTTGCGGTCGGCTGCGTTCGCCGGGTTGACCGCCGTGCTCAGCGAGGCGGAGCGGGTGGCGGAGTCGAAGTCCTTGCCGGTGTAGAAGGTCCACTTGCGGGGATCGTTCGCCGCGTACAGGGCGTGCGCCGACTGGTAGTAGAACGCGCCGTTCTTGTCGATGTACGTGGCGGCCGGCGTGTCGTCGGGGTTGGTCCAGGAACCCTTGGCGCCGATGGAGACGGTGTACGTGGCCGTGGGGGACTGGCTCGACCGGACCGGCCGGGCCGATGCCGGAGCGGTGGCCAGGGTGCCGAACAGGACCGCGGCCGCGGCGGCCAGTGCGACGGCGGTCCTCATCCCGGGAGGGGTTGACACGGGTACTCCTCTCTTGCCCGGGCCGTCCGCGGGGGGTGGGGGCGGACGAGGAGCCCGGGGTGGCGAGTGGTGCGGGGGCGTGGGGGTGTGGGGGCGTGGGGGTGTGCGCGCCTGTCTGCGACAGGGCGGCAATTAATTTGTATAGAAGCCGAATTAATAAATGGCTGTCAAGGCTCGTTACACCCCTGCCCCGAAGGCCGATCGGCTTCAGGGGCCATTAAGGACGGTCTGGGCATGCTCGTCGCCCTTTTCCCCGACCGATCCTGGACCTCCCCTCATGCTTCGCTCGATCAAGCGCCGCGCGTACGGTGCCTCCTCCCGCCGCGCCGGTACCGCGGCGGCCGCGCTGGTGCTGGCCACCCTCACCGGCTGCTCCTCCCTCAACGGGGTCGTCTCGCCGGCATCCGTCCGCACCGCGGCGGCCCGCTCCGCCGGCGCGCACACCTCCGGGCCGGTGGACTGCACCGTGGCCAAGTGCGTGGCCCTCACCTTCGACGGCGGCCCGAGCGAACCGACCCCGAGCCTGCTCGACCTCCTGAAGAAGGAGGGGATCCGGGCCACGTTCTTCCTCCAGGGGAAGGGCCACACCGACACCTATCCCGACACCGTGCGCCGCATGGCCGACGAAGGCCACGAAATAGCGAACCACACCTGGTCGCACGAGAACCTGACCGAGCTCACGCCCGACGGGATACGCGCCGAGATCGAGCCGGTGCAGCAGCAGATAGCGAAGGCGACGGGCCACGCCCCCACCCTCATGCGGCCTCCGGGCGGCGCCACCGACGACAAGGTGTCGAAGGTGATGAAGGAGCTCGGGCTGGCCCAGATCCTGTGGAGCGTCACCGCGAAGGACTTCGCGACCACCGACACCGCACTCATCAGGAAGCGCGTCCTCGACCAGACCGAACGGGACGGGATCATCCTGCTCCACGAGCGGTACGCCGGGACCATCCCCGCCGTCCCCGGCATCATCGAGGAACTCCACCACCGTGGGTACACCTTCGTGACGGTGTCCGAGCTCCTCTCGCCGGCCCGCCCCGAACCGGGCAAGGTCTACCGGCCGTGACCCCGCCCGCCCCACGGGCACCCCGCTAACAGGGCAGTCTCAGCAGGAACGCCGCTCCCCGGTCGGCCGGCGCGACGGCGAGGGTGCCTCCGTGGTGGCGGGCGAGGTCCCGGGCGATGGCGAGGCCGAGGCCGCTGCCACCGGAGTCCCGCGTGCGTGCTTCGTCCAGGCGCGTGAAGCGGTCGAAGACGCGTTCGCGGTCGCTGTCGGCGATCGGGGCGCCGTCGTTGTGGACGGTGCACTCCACCCATCCGGGCGCTGCGGCGAGGGTCACGGTCACCCGGGTGTCGGCGTGCCGGGCCGCGTTGTCGAGGAGGTTGCGCAGCAGGCGCCGCAGCTGGTCGCGATCGCCGTGCACGGTGACGGGCTCGGGAGGGGCGTCGAGGGTGAGGTCCGCGGTGGCTCCGGGCCGGGTGTGGGGCAGCTCGATGAGGAGTTCCCGTACGAGCTCGGTGAAGTCCACCGGCGTCCGGTCCGGCCCTGCCCCGGGGGAGTTGTCCAGCCGGGCGAGGGTCAGCAGGTCGTCGACGAGGTACTGCAGTCTCGTCGTGGCCTGCAGGGCGTCGCCCAGGGCGGCGGGCCGCCCGGGATGGGCCACGGCGACCTCGAGTACGGTGCGCAGGCCCGTGACCGGGCTGCGCAGCTCGTGGGCCGCGTCGGCGATGAAGCGCTGTTGGCGGCGGGCGTGGGCGTCGAGGACGTCGAGGGTGTGGTTGGTCGTGCGGGCGAGCCGGGTGATCTCGTCCTCGGCGACGGGTACGGGGACCCGGGTGCCGGAGCCCGGCTGGTCGACGGTGGCGAGGCGGCTGCGGATGGCCTCCACCGGCCGCAGGGCACGCGTGGTCGCCACCCAGGCGGAGAGGGCGACGAGCAGGGCGGCCAGCGGGACCGCGCCGGCCAGGGCCGGTACGAGGGCGTCGGCGGCCCGGGTCGCCTCGGAGGGGGTGAGGGCGACGTAGACGGTGTAGCGCCCGGGCGGTGGTGCCGCCGGGTTGGGGGCGGCGGGCGGCTGGACCTCGATGCTGGTCCCGGCCATGTCGACGGTCTGCCCGGCGAGGGTCGCCGCCTGCGCGAGGCAGCCGGGGAGGGTCTGCCCGGTGGAGGTGCGGACGGGGTCCGGCCGGCAGCCGGGGGCCGGGTCGCCGAAGCGGACCGTACGGACCGTCGCCCATGCGGGGCGGGCCGACGCGGGCGCGGGAGGGAGCTCCTTCACGGCCTCGGGGAAGGCCTGCGGGAGCCACGAGGCGAAGGGCCCGTCCGGGCCGATGACCAGTACGGGTGATCCGAGGAGGATGTCGCTGGTGGCCTCCCGGTCCCTGGCCCGGACACCGGCGAACTCCAGGGCGACGGACCGGGACTGGGCCAGGGCGCGGCCCCGCGCCGCCCCCATCTCGGTGGTGTACACGTCGCGGTGCAGCCACCACGCGCCGGCGCCGGAGAGGACCAGGGCCGCCGTACCCGCGGCCAGGGCCGTACGGGCCCGGGTGGGCAGGCGCCGCCACCAGGCCGACGTCCGGGCGGAGTTGCCGGATGCGGACTCAGGCATGGGCCTCGTCCAGCCGGTAGCCGCGTCCCCTGACGGTCACGATGCTCCGGATGCCGTAGGGCTGGTCGATCTTGCGGCGCAGCAGGCTGACGTAGACCTCCACGATGCTCGCCGAGCCCCGGTAGGCGATGTCCCAGGCCTCGCCGAGGATGGTCTCCTTCGACAGCACCCGGCCCGGCTCGCGCATCAGGCACTCCAGTACCGCGAACTCCTGGCCGGTGACCTCGATGCGCTCGCTGCCGCGCCCACAGGTCCGCGCCTGCGGATCGAGCCACAGGTCGCCGACCCGCAGCACGTCCTGCGCTCCGGACCCCTCGGCCTCACGGGCGCTGCGGCGGATCAGTGCGCGCAGGTGCGCCGTGAGGACGAGCAGGGAGAACGGCTTCGTCAGGTAGTCGTCCGCGCCGATGTCCAGGCCGTGCGCCTCGTCGAGCTCTCCGTCCCTGGCCGTCAGCATCAGCACCGGGGTGTCCACGCCCAGCGCTCTGAGCCGCCCGCACACGGCGAATCCGCTCAAGGAGGGCAGCATGACGTCCAGGACGATCGCGGCGAACCGGCCCGTGGCACCGAGGTCCACCGCGGCCAGGCCGTCGGACGCGAGGGTGACCGCGTACCCCTCGCCCTCCAGGCCCTCCCGCACCGCGGCCGCGATGACCGGATCGTCCTCCACCAGCAGAATGTCCACGATGTCAGGATGCCATCCAGGAGCCGCTGCCCCGTGCGGACGGGGCTTCAGGAACGGTTAAGCATGATCTGCGCACAGTGGGGCACGACCGGCAGTACGGCCGCCCCCGGCCTCCGTCACCGAAAGGCGCGGCGCCGCATGCGCATTTCCTTCCTGCTCCACAACGCGTACGGCATCGGAGGCACGATCCGGTCGACGTTCAACCTGGCCGCGGCGCTCGCGGAACACCACGACGTGGAGATCGTCTCGGTCCTGCGCAACCGCGGCGTCCCGGTCATGGGCGCGCCTCCCCGGGTGACCCTGACGCCGCTGGTCGATCTGCGCCCGGACTCCCCGGACTACGACGGCGACGACCCGCGGCACGCGCTGCCCGCCGGGGTCTTCCCCCGGGCGGACGGCAGGCACCGGCAGTACAGCCGGCTCACCGACGAGCGCATCGGGCGGTACCTGTCGACCCTGGACGCCGATGTGATCGTGGGGACCCGGCCGGGCCTGAACGTGCACATCGCCCGCCAGGCGCACCGCGCCGCCGTCCGGGTGGGCCAGGAACACCTCGCGCTCTCGAACCACGGCTTCCGCGTGCGCCACGAGATACGCCACCGCTATCCGCTCCTCGACGCCCTCACCACCGTCACCGAGGCCGACGCGCACGCCTACCGGCGGTTCGGCCCGCCCTCGATGAGGGTGGAGGCCATACCGAACAGCGTGCCCGCCACCACCGTGGAACCGTCCGACGGCACCGGCAAGGTGGTCGTCGCGGCGGGCCGGCTCACTGCGGCGAAGCGCTACGACCTGCTCGTACGGGCCTTCGCGCAGGTCGCCGCCGGCCATCCGGACTGGGAACTGCGCATCTTCGGCAGCGGCGACGCCACCGGCAACGAGAGGGCCGGGCTGTCCGCCCTGATCGAAGAGCTCGGCCTGAGCGGCCGGGCCCGTCTCATGGGCGACGCCCACCCGTTGGACCGGGAGTGGGCCAGGGGATCCATCGCCGCCTCCACCTCCGACCGGGAGTCGTTCGGCATGACCCTCGTCGAGGCGATGCGCTGCGGCCTCCCCGTCGTCTCCACGGACTGCCCGGTCGGACCGCGCGAGATCATCCGGGACGCGGTCGACGGACACCTCGTCCGCCCCGGCGACACCGACGGCATCGCCGCCGCGCTGACGAAGCTGATGGCCGATGACGGGCTGCGGCGGCGCATGGGCGGAGCGGCACTGAGGAACTCGGCCCGCTTCGATCCGGCGCACATCGCCGAACGGCACCTGGACCTCTACCGGGACCTGCTGCGGCGCGGTCCCGGCCGGCGCACGCTCGGCCCCGCGCGGGAGGCGTCGCACCGCGCGCGGGTCGGCGCGATCGACGCGGCACACGCCCTGCGCGCCACGGCCCGCGGAGCCCTGGCGAGGGCGGGCGCAGGTGGACGCCGCGGCACCGGGTGAGTGCGGGATTCGACATACCGGCGATGCCGGGGACCGCCCGGACCGGGCATGATCCTTCGTCGAAGACCCTTCACGACGACGAAAGCGCGGATCATGCCGACCACCATCACCGTCCGGGAAGTCCGCGACGCCGACTTCCCGCAGTGGCGCGCCCTCTACCGCGGCTACGCGGACTTCTACCGGGTCGAACAGACCGAGGAGGCCGCCGCACGCGTGTGGGGATGGGTGAACGACCCCGCCCACGAGGTGAGCGCCCTCGTCGCCGAGGACGGGGACGGCCGGCTGATCGGCCTGGCGCACTACCGTCCGTTCGCCCGTCCCCTGTCGGCCACCACCGGCGGCTACCTCGACGACCTGTTCGTCGACCCGGACCACCGGGGTTCCGGCGCGGCCGATCTCCTGCTGGGGGCCCTGCGGGAGATCGCGGCCGAGCGCGGCTGGAGCGTGGTCCGCTGGATCACGGCCGACGACAACCACCGCGCCCGGGCCAAGTACGACCAGCTGGCCACTCGTACGATGTGGGTCACCTACGACATGGCGCCCGGCGACTGATCGAACGTGCGGTCAGCTGCCGGCGGAGGCGTTGCCGGACAGGACCGGGATGTTGCTGAGGATGTGCGAGAGAGCCTCGTCGCCCTTGGCCTGGGTGGAGTTCTCGGCGCACTGCTGGTTCTGCGGGTTGGACAGGACGTTGACGTCCTGGACGCCCACGTTCGCGAGGACGGCGACGAGCGACTGAGCGTTGACCTTGACCGGCAGGCCGATGCAGGGCTTGTTCGCGGCGCCCTGGATCACGGAGAGCTGCGGGCTCTTGTCGCCCTGCGTCTTCTGGTTGCCGTACGCCTGCACGGCACCGTTGCCGTTGACGGTGTTGATCCCGTTGTCGTTGCCGATGGCCATGGCCGGAGCGGCCATGGCGCCACCGGCGCCGATCGCGGCGGCGGTGGTGACAGCGGTGACCATCATCTTCTTCAGCATTGCCTGGTAATCCTTCACTGAGCGGGGCGGTACCCGTCGACTGGTTCGCCCTGGCAACGGCTGTGAGCCGCACACGTGGCGGCAAGTCACCCGTTTGCAGGAAGGGCCCGTTCAGAATCGGCAGCCCGCCGCCTTCGGGGCGCCGGTGCGGCGGGCGTCCATCCAGGCGATCGCGTCGTCCAGCGGGCCGTCGCCGATGGTGTGGCCCTGATCGGGGTAGTACGTGAACTCCAAGTCGGTGCCCTTGTCGCACAGTTCCCGGGCGAGCGTCTGGTTGAGGTTGCTCAGCACGTCGTTCCCGCCCTGCGGCAGCAGCACCGGGACCTTGATGGTCGTCGCGTTCGCGGCACTGGCCTTCAGCGCGGCGTTGAGGGGTGCCAGGTCGGCGCCCGGCCGCAGGATGTCCGGGGCGGGCGGCAGGTCGGGGTCGGCGCCCATGCAGGGCAGGGTCCAGATGCGGTCCGCGGCGGCCAGGCCCGCGGGGGTGAGCAGCTCGGCGGGTCTGACCGCAGGGTCGGCCGCGGCGGCTCCGTTGACGAGCAGCAGCAGGATCCCGGTGTAGGCGGTGGCCGTCGCGTCCTGCTGGGCGAAGAGGGCGGGCATCCACTCGAAGCCGACCGCCGGTGCGTTGGCGACCACGCCCTTGAGGTCGACGTCGGGGGCGTACGCGGCGGCGTGGTGCGCGCTCCACAGCGCCGCGTGCCCGCCCTGTGATCCGCCGTAGACGAGCGTGGTCGCGGACGCCCCCGGGGCGATCCCGCGGGCGGCGCGGACGATGTCCAGGGTGGCGTACGCGGCGGACTCGCCGTTCAGGTACGGGTGCCGGATCCCGGTCACGCCCAGGCCGATGTAGTCGGGCTGTACGACGAGGAACCCGCGCGCGAGCAGCTTTCCGACCGGGCTCGCGTCCTGCAGCCCGGCGAAGGCCGGGATGCGGGACGGGGCGCACGCGGAACCGATGCCCATGGTGCCGTGGTCCACGGCGGCGACGGGCCACCCGCCGGAGGGCGCGGGCCCGTCCGGAACGGTCACCAGCCCGCTCGCGGCCACCGGCTTGCCGTCCGTGCCGGTGCTCAGGTACATCACCAGGACGGTGTGCGACGGCACCGTCAGCGCCGCCTCCGTTGGCGCGTAGGGGCGTTGGCGGATCACCGTGCCGGGCTTGCCCGGGGGCAGCGGGTTCGGGGGGTCGTAGAAGGCGTCGCCTTCGGGTACCGGCGCGGACGCGGTCCGCCCTTCCGGGCCGCGCCCCTGCGCGCTGCGGTCGTCCCCGCCACCGGTGCAGCCCGACAGCGCCAGCGCCGCGGCGATCGCACCGGCGACGGCCCAACGGGCCGCTCGGCCGGGCAGGTTGTGCCGATGTCCGTGCGGCAAGGAGGAACTCCTCTGCGTACGCGGCAGCCGTGCGGTGCTCCCTGTGATGCTTCCTGTGGTGTTTCTTGCAGCGCTTCGTGCGGTGCCTCGTGCGGTGCTTCGTGCGCGAAACGCTAGCCGAATGCATTTTCGACGTCTACGCCTCCCGCAGACGGGCCCGGCCCTTCCCGGGGAGGGGAAGGGCCGGGCCGCCGTGGCAGTGGCGCAGGATCAGGAGGCGAAGCAGAGCGACTGGCCGGTGCCGAAGCCGTAGCAGTCGATGCGGCGCGAAGCGGTGGCCGTCAGACCGGAGTTGTCCGTGACCGTCAGCTCGGCGGTGTAGCTGCGCTGCCCGGCCGGGTAGCGGTGGGCGACGGTGACGCCGGTGCCCGTGGCGGTGTCGCCGAACTTCCACTTGTACGAGGCGATCGAGCCGTCGGAGTCCTTGGAGGCCGAGGCGTCGAAGGAGCAGTCCTGGTACCAGCAGGACAGCGAGAACGCGGCGGTCGGCGGGGTGCCCGTCGGCGGCTGCGTCGTCCCCGCGGTGACCGGCTTGGTGACGGTGGCGGTGCGGCCCGAGTCGTCGGTGACGGTCAGCTTGACCGAGTAGGTGCCGGCGGCGGAGTACTCGTGGGAGGGCTTGACGCCCTCGCCCTTCGCACCGTCCCCGAACTCCCAGGCGTACGAGGCGATCGAGCCGTCCGGGTCCTTGGACGCCGAGGCGTCGAAGGCGCAGGAGGCGGCCGACGTCGAGCACTGGGCGGCGAAGTCGGCGACCGGCTCACCGGGCTCGGCGGGAGCGCCGAGCTTCGTCACGTTCAGGAACTTGTTGGGGGAGTTCGTGCCGGCCCCCGTCACCACACCCGACTGGGCGTTGTTCACGAGCGCGTCCCGCACCTGCTGCGGAGTGGCGTCGGGGTGCGCCGAGAGGTAGAGCGCCGCCGCTCCCGCCGTGTGCGGAGTGGCCATCGAGGTCCCGCTCATCGTCTGCGTGCCGCCACCCATCTTGGTGGAGACGATGGAGCCGCCGGGAGCGAACAGGTCCAGGCAGGAACCGTAGTTGGAGAAGCTGGAGCGGGCGTCGTTGCTGTCCGTGGAGCCGAGGGTGATGGCCGCGGGCAGACGCGCCGGGCTGGTGTTGCAGGCGTCCCTGCTGTCGTTGCCGGCCGCGACGGCCACCGGCACGCCCGCGTTGATGACCCCGGCCACGGCGTCGTCGAGCGCCCGGTCGGCGCTGCCGCCCAGGGACATGTTGACGACGGCCGGCTTCTTGGCGTTCTTCGCGATCCAGTCCATCCCGGCCGCGATCTGCTCCGTGGAACCGGAACCCTGGCAGTCGAGCACGCGCACCCCGACCAGCTTGACGTTCTTCGCGACGCCGTACGCGCCGCCGCCCACGGTCCCCGCGACGTGCGTGCCGTGCCCGTGGCAGTCGGCGGAGTCCGCGTCGTTGTCGATGAAGTCGTAGCCCGAGGAGGCGCGGGAGCCGAAGTCCGCGTGCTGCCGGTACAGGCCGGTGTCCGCGATGTACGCGGTCACCCCGCTGCCGTCGTTCGGGTAGGCGTAGGAGCCGTCCTTCGCCCCGTCGACGCGGTCGATGCCCCAGGACGGCGGGTTGGGCTGGGTCCCGGACACGCGGAAGACGGTGTCGGCCTGGACGTAGCGGACGCCCGGAGCGGCCGCGAGGCGGCGGGCCTGCTCCGGGGTCGCCTTCACGGAGAACCCCTTGAGGGCGGCCGTGTACAGCTGACGGACCGCCCCTCCGTGGCGGTCCGTCAGCGTCTTCGCCTCCCCGGCGGTCTCGGCCGTGGCGGCGGCGCGCAGGGAGGGCGCCCCGTCGAGGACGACGAGGTACCGGCCGCTCACCGTGTCCGCCGCGCCCTCGCCGAGGACCCGGCCCTCCGCGGGTCCGGCGTGGGCCTGGGTGGCGGCGCCGAACAGGCCGAGGACGGTCGCGGTGGCGGCACCGAGACATATGGCCCCGAGCCGGGTGCTTCTTGCCGCACGCTGTGCACGCATCCAACTGCTCCTACTGATCGGGTTCCTGGACACCCCGGCGTGGGGGCCGGGGCACGGGGATCACCCTCGTGACACCCGGGGGAGCACGGCAATCCGTACCCGGGTCCGTAGGAGTACCTATTCGCAGTCCGCGCGCGGCCCGGCGGCTACGGAGTACGTACCTCCGTGCGGCTGCTGACCTTCAGCTTGCGCAGCACCTTCGCCACGTGCTGCTCCACCGTGCGCGGCGAGAGGAACAGCAGCTCGGCGATCTCCCGGTTGGTCCGGCCGGAGGCCACCAGCCGGGCCACGTCCGCCTCCCGCGGCGACAGCCCCTCCCCGTACCCGGCCCGGCCGCGCCGGGGCGTCGTCACGTGCCCGCTCCCGCGCAGCGCCCGCCGGCACCGGGCAGCCTCCCGCACCGCCCCGATCCGCTCGAACTCCTCTACCAGGAGCGCCAGTTCACCGGCGTCCGGTACGCATTCCAGGGCCGCCTCCACGGCCTGGGCCGCACTGTGCGGCCGACGCAGCGCCGTGAACTCGGCCGCCGCCCGGCGATAGTGCGCCGCGGCCTCCCGAGGATCTCCGGCGGACCGGGCCACGGCCGCCCGGCACAGGGGCAGCGCCGCCAGCGCCAAGGGGTGGTCGCGCTCCGCGATGGCCTTGGCGTACTCGCCGGTCAGCCGCTCCGCGTCGGTGAAGCGGCCCGCGCGGACGTACGCGTCCACCCCGGCCGCGGCCAGGTCGCCGGCCCAGCCCCAGAGCCCCTTGTGCCGGACGCGGGCGAGCCCCCGGTCGGCCTCCGCGCAGGCCGCCGCGGCCCGGCCCCGCGCGAGGTGGATGCGTACCGCCGCGGCGCCCGCTGCGGCCAGGACCGGCGAAGCCGCGTTCTCCGGATCCCCCAGGGCGGCCGCCGCGAGGTGCTCCCCGGCCTCCTCCCACTCCCCGTGCGCGGCGCCGAGCAGCCCCAGCACGAGGCGCGCCTCCGACTCGATCCCCGAAGCGCCCTGGGCCGCCTCCCACACCTGCCGGGCCCGGTCGCCGAGCCCTTCCCAGCGCCCTTGGCTCCACTCCAGGCGCAGCACCGTCGCATCGATGATCCCGCGCAGGTACGGGGCTCCGCACGCGGCCGCTATCCGGTCGCCCTCCCGCCGGAACAGCTCGGCCTCCGAGTCCTTGCCCAGCCAGGCCGCGGCGTCCGCGAGGTTCCCGCACATCCGCGCGAGCTCCAGGCGCCCCGCCCGGTCCGCCGCGCCGGCGGCGAGCAGGGCCTCCGCCTCCCCGCGCACCGCCCCCTCGCCGAGGGACATCCGCAGCACGAGGTGGTTGCCCCGCACCGCGAGCCGCAGGGCCTCGTCCCCGTGCGAGGCGGCGATCCGCTCGGCGCGGGCGATCCACTCCAGGTAGACCGGGTACGGTTCCCCGCCCCAGGTCGGCATGGCGAGCCCCGCCATGCCCCGCGCGGCGCGGGCGGGCCGCTCGCGGAGCTCGGCGACGGCGCGGGCGGTGTCCAGCCGGCCCTGGCGGTGGTCGCCGGCCTGGTTGTTCAGCAGCAGTCCGAGGTTCAGCCGGATGTCCCCGCGCACCGCGTCGGGCAGCGCCGCGCCCTCGTCGACCACCCGGCGCAGCAGCCGGGCGGTCCGCCGGTGGGTGAGCCCGATCGTGGCCGCGCGGCTGAGCCGCAGGGCGAGCCGGGCGCAGTCCTCGGCAGGCAGCGCGGGGTCGTCGAGGAGCCCTTCGAGGAGTTCCACGGCGAGCGCCGTGTCCCCGATCTCCCGGGCGTGCTCGGCGGCGTCCTCCGCGTAGCGGCGCCACTGCGCCACGGCCCCGGCCTGCCGGGCGTGGAAGGCGAGCCGTACGAGCGGGGGTGCGGGCAGCGCGGACAGCGCGGTCACGGCCCGCAGGTGCAGGCGCCGGCGCTCCGGACCCAGCAGGGCCTCGTACACGGCCTGTTGGGCCAGCCCGTGCCGGAATCCGTACCGGTCCTCGCCCCAGTCGTGGAGCACCCCGGCCCGCAGCGCGGCCCCCACCGCCCCGGCACCGGCCTCCTCGTCGAGCCCCGCCACCGCGGTGACCAGGGCTTCCTGCGCGGGGTCGCGGAGCACCGCGGCCGCGTGGACCACGGCCAGGGCGGGCGCGTCCAGACCGGCGGTGCGGTCGGCCATCGCTTCCTGGAGCAGGGCGGGCACGGCGGTGGGGGCGCCCGGACCGCGGACGAACTCCTCCAGGACGAAGGGGATCCCGGCGGTCCGCTCGTGCAACTCGCCCGCCAGCCTTGCGGATACGGGTCCGCCGGTGAGCGCGGCGGCCAGGACGCGCACCTCGCCCGCGTCGAGCGCCTCCAGCCGCATCAGCAGGGACTCGTGACCCGGCGTCCGCCGGTAGGCGCGCCCCAGTGGCAGCCCGGGCGCGGGCAGGTCCTCCCGGCGGTACGTCAGGACGACGGCGAGCCCCGGCGGCGGATCCTCGATCAGGAACCGGATCAGGTCGCGGGTGCCGTCGTCGGCCCAGTGGAGGTCCTCCACGACGAGCACGGCCGGACACACGGCGGCCAGCAGCGCCCCCACCGCCCGGAAGATCCGGTGCGTGGCGGCGGCCGGGTCGTGCAGCGGCTCGCACGGCGGGGGAAGCCGCTCGGCGAGCTCGGGCAGGTAGGGGCGCAGCGCCCCGCACACCGGGCTGAGCCCCGCCGGGACGGCGTGCGCGAGGGTGCGCAGCACGTCGAACAGCGGCCCGTACGGGAACGGTTCGCGCAGCGGCGGACAACTCCCCGACAGCACCCGCGCAGCACGGTCCGGCCGCCGCGCGAGCACCTCGCGCACCAGCCGCGTCTTGCCGATCCCGGCCTCGCCCTCGATCAGCACCACGGCGGGCGGCCGGGCCAGCGCGGAACGCATCGCCCGAATCTCCGCATCCCGTCCGACCAGCACCGATGCGCCCATCCCCGCCGTCATGCGGGTGGAGTCTACGCAGCACCACAGGCCCCCGGTAGGGGTCCCGGCCCTGCCGGGGCCGGGCGGCGGCGCCCCGTGTCAGCGTCGGGCGGCGCGCCTCATTGTTCCTGGGGCGGTTTGCCCTCCGCCGCGGAGACTTCGACGAATTCCACCTGGCCTTTGGCGTTGAGGCGCAGGACCGGAACGGCCTTGTTGCGCGGATTGCCGTTGTTCTGGAAGGAGATGAACCCGCTGGCCCCGGCCACCTGCTGGGTGCCGTCCATCTGGTGGAACATCCGGGCCACGGCGTCGCCGGCCACCTCGCCCTGCCAGCGGGCGGCCATCTGGATGCCGTGGGCCGCCGCGAGGACCGCGTCGTGGCCCATCAGGGCGCCGCCGTCCTCGCGGGTGTCGTGCGGGAACCACTGCTCCAGGATCCCGCCCGGCTGGAAGTTCTTCGCCGAGGGTGCGGACACCGCCTGCGGCGCCGCCCGGTACATGTCGGGGTGGGCGAGGCCGGTGTACAGCACCTCGATGCCCGTCTCGGCGGCGCGGGCGAGCTGTGCGGGGCTCAGGTTGGTCGTGTCGTCCCCGGTGAACACGGTGAACTTCTGGTCGGTGCAGCTGCGGTTGGCGAGCGCGTCGAGGAACCGGGTGAGGTGCAGGCCGCGGCCCGCGAAGTAGACGAGTTGCGGGCGCTGCTGGCACAACTGCCCCGGCATGTAACGCAGTTCGTTCTGCCAGGCGCTGCTGACGGAGGAGTCGTAGGTCATGCGCTCGGCGACCAGCTTGTGCGGGCCGCCGTCCTGGAACGCCTTGGTGAAGGCGTCGCCGAGGGTGGAGGAGTAGAGGTCTCCCTGCGCCACGTCCTGGATGACGACGCCGGTGGTGACCCCGCGCCGCTTGAGGTAGCCGGCGCCCGCGAACGCCTCGTCCTCGTTGGTGGGGGCGATCCGGACGAAGCCGTTGATGTCCTGGATGGTCGAGGCGGTCATGGTCGCGCCGACCATGGCGATGCCGTGCTCGGAGAAGAGCCGTATCGCGGCGAGGTTCTCCTCGGTGCTGGGTCCGAGGCCGGCCACCGCGACGAGCCGGTCCGGGGCGTCCTTGCGGGCGATCAGTTCGTCGGCGGTGTGCTTCCACTGCCGGGACTTGCTGCCCGGGTTGGCTATCAGCAGCCGGATCTTGGGAGTGGCGGCCAGATCGCCCTGGTTGTGCCGGTACTGGGCGAGGTAGGCGCCCTGGAGTTCGTGCCGGACGCCCTCGGCGGAGTTGCTGTCCGAGGCGGAGGTGGTGAAGGAGGTGTAGTACGCGACGCTGACGTACGGCTCCTTGGCCGCGTTGGCGACGACCCGGCGGTTCTCCTCCTCGATCTTCGCGCTGACGGCGTCGAGGTGCGCTGCGAAGACGTAGGATCCGTCGCTCACCCCGACGCACTCGTCGGCCGGTCCCTGTTCGACGACTCCGTCGGCGCATCTGGCCTGGCGTTCCTGGAACCAGCCCACGCCCAGCCAGAGCGCCGCGACGAGGGTGACGGCCGCGGCCGTGGCCAGCGCGACGCGGCGTACGACGTGCAGGGGCCATTCGAGTCTGGGCACGCGCTCAGCCCTCCCAGCCCGCGGTCTGGGGATCGCGCCATTGCCGGTACCGCTCCGCCTCGTTGAACAGGGCCACGATGTCGTTCCTCCGCAGTTGGGACAGCTGGGTGTAGCCGTCGGCGATCAGGTTCCCCAGCCGCATGGCCGGGTCGGCGAGCGGATCGCTCCACACCCAGCGGGTGGTCACCAGGGTGTGGATCACGGACTCGGTGTCCATCACGCGACCGGCCCGGCGCGGGACGATCCCGGAGAGGAGCTCCAGCGGACCGCTGTCGGAGGGGAGCCGGTTCGGAGCGGTGGTGATCGCATCGAACTCGGAGATCCACTGCGCGGCCGGTACGGCGGTGAAGCGCCGGGTCAGGTGCGAGGTGACCTCCTCGGTCCGCCCACGGGCGAGCTGGTGGTACATCTCCTGCACCGGCTTGCCCTCGCCGCGGTAGTACTCCGCGAGGAGTTCGTGCGCGGCGTCCCACGCGTCGGGCCGCGCGGCCAGCCGCCACAGGAGCAGCCGGCGCAGCCACGGATGGAGTACGGGCACCACGGCGACGGGCCCGGTCAGCAGCCAGCGGGCCCGGACGTCGCCGAACAGGGAGTCGTCGGGGCTGAGCAGCCGGGTGGCCACGGAGAAGTCCCGGGCGGCGGCGCATTCGGCCAGGGCCGCGCGCTGGGTTCCGTCGAAGTCGCGCAGGAGGTGGCCG
This sequence comes from Streptomyces sp. NPDC104226, assembly GCF_055584085.1. Classification (NCBI taxonomy): domain Bacteria; kingdom Bacillati; phylum Actinomycetota; class Actinomycetes; order Kitasatosporales; family Streptomycetaceae; genus Streptomyces; species Streptomyces sp. NPDC104226. The sequence continues at coordinate 706,867 of NZ_JBVJMS010000001.1, read as the reverse complement.
AGGGCGGTGTCGGCGAGCGTGGCGGAGTGCTCCCCGGTACGCAGCGGCCGGTCGGGCAGCGTACGCAGCCAACGGTCCTGCTCGGGGCCGGAGTCGGGGAGCGGACCGGCCTGGCGCAACACGTCGAGCACCTGGTGGACGGCGCGCGGCAGCCCGCCCGTGAGCCGGTGCACGAAGGGGGTGAGCCGGGTCAGGGGGGCCAGGTCGCTGTGCCCGCCGAGCTGGAGCTCTATCCGGATCCGCACCTCGTCCAGATTGAGGTCGCGCAGGCGCAGCGGGTACCACCAGCTGTCCTCGCTGTCGCGGGGCGGCCGGTGGGCGTGCCAGTCGGCCAGGGAAGCACGGTCGGGGCCGCGCAGCTGCCAGGGCCAGGAGTCCCCGGTCGCCGGACCCCAGCGGGGCAGCCAGCGGTTGGAGCTGGCGACGACGGTCAGCGGATCGCTGGCGTGTCCCGCCACGACGGTCTGGTCGTGCCGGGAGCGCAGTAACAGGTCGAGGAAGTGCCGGCCGTACTCGGTGTGGGCGTTGTCCAGCAGCAGCAGGTAGGAGCGGGGCATGAAATTGCGGGCGGTGTTGCGCCTGAGGTCTTCCAGGAACGCCGAGAACAGGACGAGGTCGAGCCGTTCCTGTTCGTTCTCGTCGCCCTCGTGGCGCCACAGGTTGAGCTCCACCAGGGCTTCCATCGGGTCCGCGCTGCGGGTCATGGGATGGCGCCCGTACCAGTGGGCTCCCGTCGTGAGCCGGCTCCCCAGCCGGCCGCCGAGCAGACCGGGCACGGTGCGGCGGCCGCGCCGCAGGGCGTCCTGGAACAGGGCGAGCGCGGCACTGGAGGCGCCCTCGGGCATCCCGAGGGCGCCCATGCCCACCTCGAAGAAGGCTGCCAGGTAGTCGCCGTGGCGGGCCTCGTTCTCCTCCTGGAACCGGTCCAGCTGGCGCTGCACCGCGCGCCGGCCTTCCGCGAGGTTGCGCATGCGCAGTTCCTGGTCGGAGGCGAGCAGGCCGAGGCTGAGGAGGGGGAAGTGGGAGCGGCCGTAGCGGGGCAGCTTGCGTTCGAGCTGGCGGGCCAGGAGTCCGAGGGCGTAGCGCGGCAGCAAAGACTGGGCCCCGCCGAAGTTGACGAAGGCGAAGGGGTAGTCGGGCCCGAAGCGCTCCATGAGCGCGCTGTGCGCTTCGCTGGCTCCGCTGCCGGCCGGCCCGAGGAGCATGGTCAGGGGCCGCTCGGCCGCCGGGTCCTCCTTCAGGCAGGAGTCGACCAGCGACACGATGCCGCTGCGGCCCCGCAGGCCCATGCCCGTACCCGGCTCCATCACGTGTGATCCCCCCCAGGACGCGCTCCGAGGTGTAGAGCCTGCCATTTGGAGCCGGAGTCAGACAGGGGTTTCCGCTCCTTGATTCCATTCCGGAACCCCGATCCCGGACTCCGTTCCCGCAGCGTCCGACGCGGGAGGGCGGGATCAGTCCTCGTCGGCTCCGTCCGCGGGCTCCATCGCGGCGACACGCCGCTTGACGACGACGATGGCCGCGACCGCGCTGAGGGCGAACGCCACCGCGATGACGGCGGGACGGTCCAGCCGGTGCCGGCTGAAGTGGTCGAGGGAGATGCGCCCGGGCCCCGTGACGCCGAGGGAAGCGGCGACGGTGCCGAGCAGGGCCGGGTACTCGAAGCCGCCTCCTTGGGCGAAGAACCCGGCGGGAGCGTGGACCGAGACGGCCCCTGCCATGGCGCCCGCCGCGGCGGCGCCCGCAGCGGGAGTGGCCAGACCCAGCGCGAGCAGGGCACCGCCACCCGCCTCGCCGAGCCCGGCGGCGATGGCGCTCCGCCGGCCCGGACTGAAGCCCATGTGCTCCATCGCCCGGGCCGTACCCTCGATGCCGCCACCGCCGAACCAGCCGAAGAGCTTCTGCGTGCCGTGGGCCATCAGGACACCGCCGGCCGCGAGGCGCAGGGAGAGCAGTCCGAGGTCCTTGCGGAGGGTGAAGTGCATGGGGCGGCCTTTCGACAGGAGGGGGGTCGGCGGAATGTGTTCCACACCGTCCGTTCCGCCACACCGCACCCGCGCCGAACGGGGGTGGGCACACCCGCCGGTAAGAGGCCGGAAGAGGTCGAGAAGAGAGGTCGAGAAGAGATCGCCCCCGACCTACTCCTACTCCTACTCCTCGATCCCGACGGCCTCCTCCAAATCCCGGTAAGCCGTGTGCCTCGCCCCCTCCTGGTCGGCCAGCAGGGCGTTGGCGATCGCGTCCAGCTTCCGCTGGATCGCATGCTCGGCCCGGCGTTCCGAGTTCTTGAGCAGGGCGAGCAGCAGCAGGGACACCGCGCCCATGGCATCACCGGCGAGGTGCTGCCATTCCATCGGCAGATGGAGGAGGTGCGAGGCGACGAAGGCCGCCACGAAGAGGACGCACAGGACGGAGAAGAGCGCCGAACTCGTGAAATTGGATGCGAGTTCCGCCAGTTTCTCGAAGCGGCCGAGCCGCCCCGGTGCGCCCTTCTCAGCCGGATGTTCCAACGTCATGCCCGGCGCCTGCCCACGGACGGCCCGCCGAACCATCTGCCCGGCGAAGGGTTGCGAAGGGTCGCGGAGGGTCCGCGGAGGATGCGCCCGGCGGGTGCGAGCGTACGAGCTCCGGAGGTTTCGCCTCCTCTCAGCGGGTACCCGCAAGGGGCGACGACCCCGTGGAACCGCTCGATGGAGGCGGCACATGTCTACGAACACACTCATTGCGATCATCGTTGCGGCCGCTGTCCTGGTCGTGGTGCTGACCCTCGCCTTCGCCCTGCTGACGCGCCGACGCCATCTGCGCGACCGCTTCGGAGCGGAGTACGAGCGGACCGTCGAGGAGAAGGGCGGCACGCTGGCCGCGGAGCGCGAACTGCGCGCCCGTCAGGAGCGGCACGACCGGCTGGAGATCAAGGAGATCCCCGCCGAGCGGCGCCGCCAGTACTCCGACGAATGGACCGCCGTCCAGGAACACTTCGTGGACCGGCCGGACGGCTCCGTCGCCGAAGCCGACGAGCTGGTGTCCCGCTTGATGAGCGAGCGCGGCTACCCCACCGACGGGTACCACGGCCAACTGCGCGACCTGTCCGTCGAACACGCGGGCACCTTGGACCACTACCGCTCCGCCCACGACGTCAAGGTACGAAGCGCCGACGGGCGGGCGACCACCGAGGAACTCCGGGGAGCGATGGTGCACTACCGAGCCCTGTTCACGGAGCTGCTCACGGACGAGAGGAACCGGTGACATGGACAACCGTTCGGAAAGCGAGGCCAGGCCCGCCCAGGCAGGCCTGACCACCGAAGACCTTGCACATCCCGTGACGCAGGAGGACCAGGAAGCCCCGCTGTACCCGGGCGAGGCCACCCAGGACCGAGCGCCCGGCGGAGCGGACGCACCGCCCGCCGCGGTTCCCGGGGGCGACTCCGAGCCGCTCCTCGGCGCCGGCGACACCAAGGAGTTCCGCGAGACGTGGAGCGAGGTCCAGGGCCGCTTCGTCGACGATCCCCAGGACGCGGTCAGGTCCGCGGACGCCCTGGTGGCCGAGGTCATGCAGACCCTGGCCGCCACCTTCGCCGCGCGCAAGCAGGAGCTGGAGGCCCAGTGGGGCCGGGGCGAGGAAGTGGAGACGGAAGACCTGCGGCAGGCGCTGCAGCAGTACCGGTCCTTCTTCAACCGCCTGCTCAAGACCTGAGCGAGTGGCGGATTCCGGGGCGTCAGAATCCGCCCCGGAGCCGCATGCCGAGGGGCCGGCCGTCGGGATCGACCAGGGCATGGTGCAGCGGGGTCGCCAGCAGGCGCCGGACGGCCGGCAGCCGCGGAGCCGCGTAGCGGCGCAGACGGCCCGCAGGACGCGGGCCGCGGCGCCCGGCCGCGTGCCAGGCGTCCAGCGCCGCGGCGGCTTCGCGGAACCGGTCGAACGCGGTCGACGGATCGGACAGGGCCTCCTCCGCGGACGGCCCGACGCCCGCGTCGAGGTGCTCGCGCATCAGCTCCAGGCGCAGCTCGCGGGCGAACGTGCGGGCCCCGTCCCCGAGCCCGCCCGGATCGCGCGGCCGCCGCGGATCGGCCGCCCGGTCGAGGACGGCGCAGCTCAGCTCGGAGTCGTGCGTCCACGAGCGCAGGTTGACGTTGTCGGACCCCACGGCGGCCCAGACGTCGTCGATCACGCACACCTTGGCGTGCACGTAGACGGGGGTCGAGGCATGGTTCTCCAGCCCGTACACCGCGACCCGGTCTCCTCCGGCGCGGCGCAGTTCCTGCAGGGCGGTGATCCGTCCGATCAGGTTCATGGGCCCGGAGAGCAGGCCGTCCTGTTCCGGAACGGAGGGGACGACTGCGGCCAGCCGCAGCTGCGGATGCGTGCGCAGGGCCCGGGCGAAGCAGTCCACGACGCGCGGGGACCAGAGGTACTGGTCCTCCAGGTAGATCAGCGTGCGGGCCCGCAGCAGCGCCTTGAGGTAGCTCCGGGCGATGCTGCGCTCCCCGTCGGGGGCGAAGGGATAGCCGCGCAGCAGCCGGTTCGGATAGGTGCGCAGCACCTGGACGGCGTGCCGGCCGCACGGCGGGGGATCGGGCTCCTGCGGCGGTAGTTCGTCCGCCCGGACGTCCTCCCGGTCCAGGAGCTCGCGCAGGCGCATCAGCGGACTGCGGCTCAGCGGCGCGGGATCCTCCCACCGCTCGCGGAAAACCGCCTCGATGTCGCCGACGACGGGCCCCCTCAGGGCGAGCTGGACGTCGTGCCACGGGGGGTGCGGACCGTACCGCGGCGCCAGGGGCAGCGACTGGCGGTCGCCGCGGTGGTCGGCGTCGTCGTTGCGGTTGTGGCAGAGATCGATCCCGCCGACGTACGCGACATCGTGCTCCGGGCGGCCCGGGTGCCGCAGCACCACCATCTTCTGATGGTGCGAGCCGCCGGGCCGTACGCGCAGGTCGAGCAGGCACTCGCCGCCGGCCGCTTCGACGTCTTCGCTGAGGGAGCGGTTCTCCTCCTCGCTGAACCGGAAGCCGTCCAGATGGGAGCGCCACAGCAGACCCTTCACGACGACACCGCGTCCGGCCGCCGCGCCCAGGACGGCCGCGATCTCCGTACCGGGTCCGCGCAGCCGCTCGTCGGGATCGCCGCGCCAGTCCGTGAACAGGAGCAGGTCGCCGGCGCGCATCGCCCGGATCCGGGCGAGGAGCTCGGCGAAGTACGTGGCGCCGTGGACGAGCGGCCGGGCATCGTTGCCCTCGGACCAGGCGGCCCCGTCCGCCCGGCGGTCCTCCAGCCGGGTGGCGGCGTTACCGCGCTCTCCAGGCGCCAGAAGCCAGTCCGAAGCGGGCATGGCACGTCCTCCGCTCACACGAGTGCCCGCTCCCCACCCTTCCACTCGGCACGGCACCCCGCACTGCCGTCACCGGCGGGCCCGGGGTGCTGCGGAGACCGGCCGGCGGTTCCGGGTGTTTGCCGCTGGCAGGGCTGTCCGCGTCCACCCGGCCAGCCGTCGTCCTGGCCGTCGCCACCGGGGGCACCATCGCGGGAATCGGCGGAGCCGTGGTGGCGGTACCGCTCGTCGCCGGGGCCGGCACGGTGGTCGCCCACCTCCGGGCCCACGCCGCCCGCGCCGCCCGCGCGCAGTGCCCCCGGCGCCCTCGTCCGGGCCCCCGCCGGATGATCGGCAAGCGGGACCGGACCGCTGAACGGGAGACACGGGACCGCCGGTTCCGGGCATCACCGGTCCGGAGCGGATCCGGTCGCGTGCGCCCCGCCCCGCAGGCCCCTCGCGCCCTCGGCCCCGCCGGCGCCGCGCCGAGTCGTGCCGGCACGTTTACGGGAAGGGCATGGGGACAGACGCATCACGTCAGATGATCGCCAACGATCGGAGTGAGAGCCGTGTCGGGTGAGCAGAAGATGAAGGCCAAGAAGGAACAGGCCAAGGGCAAGGCCAAGGAAGCGATGGGCCGCACCGTCGGCAACGAGCGACTCACCGCCGAAGGCCGAGCGGAGCAGATGAAGGGCGATGCGCGCCAGGCCAAGGAGAAGGCCAAGGACGTCCTCAAGGACTAGCGGAACCCTCCACGACCAGCAGGACGAGGCGCCGTCACCGACGCCGAAACCCGAGCGGCCACGGCCTCCGTCCCCGGAAACGGGCGACGGAGGCCGTGGCCGTACCGGCGACGTATGGGCCCCTCGGCGCCTCTGCTGCGGAACTGATACACGGTGGAGCGTCGGCCGAAGGACGACGGCCGGGGTTCCGATGGGTGGGACGGCCATGCTCGGTGTGTGCCCCGCCGCTGCCGAGCGGCCCGGGCCCGGACCGTTCCGGGCGCGGTGGGGGCACGTCCCCCCACCGCGAACCCGATCCCGGGAGTGTCATGTCCATCCACGCGTTCCTCCGACGCTCCGCCGAGCTGCCCGAGCGCGGCCGCCTCGCGGCCTGCCGGGCCGGTGACGCCGCCTTCGCCGCCGCCCGTCGTGCGGTGTCCACGGCGGCGCTGCCCTGGCCCCACGAGGGTCAGGCGAGCGTGGAGGTGGAGGGGGTCGGCAGCCTCGGCACGGTCGGCGAGCAGATACCGGTGCCGATCGCGAGCCTCACCAAGGTGATGACCGCCTACGTCGTCCTGCGCGAGCACCCGCTCGGCCCGGGGGACCCCGGACCCGTGGTCCGCGTCGACCGGGCCGCAGCCCGCGAGTCGGGCTCCGACATCGAATCTGTCGTCCCCGTCGCGGAAGGGCAGGAGTTCCCCCTGCGGCAGCTGCTCGCCTACCTGCTGATCCCCTCGGGCAACAACATCGCCCGGCTCCTCGCCCGCTGGACCGCCGGCTCCGAGGCGGGCTTCGTCCGCCGGATGAACGAGGCGGCCGCGGAGCTGGGCATGGCCCGTACGACCTTCACCGGCTCCTGCGGCATGGACACCGGGAACACCAGCACGGCCGAAGACCTGCTCCTCCTGGCCCGTACGGTCATGCAGGACGAGGTGTTCCGGACCATCGTCGCCACCCCCTCGGTCCTCCTCCCGGGCGACCTGGGCGAGGCGCGCACCACCAACCGGCTCCTCGGCCGGTACGGCGTCGTCGGCCTCAAGACGGGCACCAGCACCCCGGCCGGGGGCAACGTCCTGTGGGCCGCCTACACGGACGTCGGCGGCACCCGCCGACTCGTACTCGGCGCCGTCCTCGCCCAGCGGACCGGCCGCTCCCCGGTCCGGGCACGGGCCGCGGTCTGGGCCCACACCAGGCGGCTGGTCGAGGCCGTCCAGAACACCCCGCTCGACACCCGCGCAACGCCCGGGCCGTACGCGCCCGACCCGGCCCCGTCCCCGGTGTCGCCGCCCCGTGTCGCGCGGCGGTGTGCCGAGCAGGGCGAGCCGGTCGCCGTGCCTGGTCGCGTCCGAGCGGGGTAGGCGACCAGGAGGGGGCCGACACGACGGAGGAGGCAGCCATGAGCGAGCCCGGACACGCGGCAGCGGGGAGCGACCCCGCGGATAGCGACCCCGCACGGACGGACCCTGCCGTGAGCGCCACCGGCAGCCGGCCCAAGGGCGGCCGTCACCCCGAGCTGCTGCCCGACCAGGGCGCCATGATCGACGAGCACGGTCGCCCGCCCGGAGTTCCGTCGCGGACGGGTACCGGCTCCGGCTCGCCACCGTCCGACCCGGAACGCGTGGAGCGGTCCGACGCGGACGTGGACAGGCGGGGAGAACCCGGCCGGTGACGCCCGCGTGCGCACCACCGCTCCGGGTAGGCGCCGGAGGCGGGTGAGGGAGCGCACGTACGACCGTACGACCGGACGCGAGAGGAACGGCGGTGGTGGTCATGGCGCGACCGGTGTGGTCCGGCGTGCTGAGCTTCGGCCTGGTCAGCATGCCCGTAGGCCTGTACGCGGCGACCGACAGCCACACGATCCACTTCCACCAGCTGCAGCGCGGCACCTCGGACCGGGTCCGCAACAAGCGGGTCAACGAGCGGACCGGCGAGGAAGTGCCCTACGAGGAGATCGTCAAGGGCTTCGACGACGGCGACGCGTACGTGCTCGTGGAACCCGAGGAGCTGGACGACATCGCTCCGGGCCGCTCCAGATCGCTCGACATCGAGGGGTTCGTGGACCTGGCCGAGGTGGATCCGATCTTCTTCGACGCGACGTACTACCTGGCGCCGAAGGGCAAGGAGTACGGAAAGGTCTACAGCCTCCTTCAGCAGGCCCTCGCCACGTCGGAGAAGGCCGGGATCGCCACATTCGTGATGCGCAGTCACGCGTACCTGGTGGCCGTGAAGGCGGAGAACGGCCTGCTCACCTGCCACACGCTCCACTGGGCCGACGAGATTCGCGATCCCCGTGCGGAGATCGACTACCTGCCGCGCAGGGCCAAGGCCGCGCCGAAGGAACTGCGCATGGCCGAGCAACTGGTCGAGGCGCTCAGCATGGATTGGAAGCCCGACGAGTTCCACGACGCGTACCGGGAGAAGGTCGCAGCCCTGATCGAGGCGAAGCGGGCGGGCGAGAGCGTGGAGAAGGCCGAACCCGCGGCCGACTCGACCAACGTGATCGACCTCGCCGAGGTGCTGCGGGCCAGTGTGGAGCAGGCCGGCGGCCCCAGGAGAAGGCGGGGGAAGCGCGCGCAGCACGGGAAGCCCTCGAAGCAGGCGGGGAAGCCTGCCGGCAGCGGTGCGGCCCGCCGTACGCACAGGGCGGCCTGAACGGCGCCCGGGTCGGCCCGGTGCGGGCCTCGGACGGCCGCCGCGACACGCACATGGTGCCGGAGCCCGGGGGTAGACGAGGGGCGGGGACACCCTTCGGGAAGGCGGCCCGATGCCGAACGGGACGGAGCGGGGCGGACGCAACGAGTCCGCGGAGGAACGCGCGGACCGGCAGTGGCAGGAACTGGTCCAGGAGATCCGGGTCGCCCAGACGGGTGTCCAGATCCTGTTCGGATTCCTGCTCACGGTGGCCTTCACCCCCGTCTTCGCCGGGCTCGCGCCGACCGAGAAGACGATCTACGTCGTGACGGTGGTCCTGGGATCCCTGTCGACCGGCGCCCTGATCGGCCCGGTGGCCTTCCACCGTCTCGTCGTGGGGCGCAGGATCAAGCCCGAGGCCGTCGCCTGGGCCGCGCGCCTGACCTTCACCGGCCTCCTGCTGCTCCTGGCCACGAGCACCGCGGCCCTGCTCCTCGTCCTCAGGGTCGCCACCGACAACGCCCTCGCGACGTGGCTCGTCGGCGGAGTGTTCGCCTGGTACGTGCTGTGCTGGTTCGTGCTGCCCCTGTGGGCACGCGTCCGCTACACCGCCAAGCGCTGACCCGAGCAGCTGCTCAGAGCGTGGCGGCGAGCTGTTCCTCCGCCGCGTGGATGGCTTCGAGGGCGGTGGGCCTGCCCATCAGCACGCACAGGGTGTAGGCGGTGTCGTCCATGGCCCGCAAGGCCGCGGGATCCTGGGGCGCCGCGGCGAGACGGGCCTGGCAGCCGCGCAGCCGGGTCAGGACCTCCTCGGTCCGGGCGGGATTCGGCGCGAGCCCCGCGGCGCGGGGACCGCCCGCCGGACCGGGGGTCCGGGCGGCTTCGACGGTACGACGCAGGGCGCGTTCGAGGCGGGCGGGCAAGGCGGTGCCGCACGCGGTGGCGCTCATCGCGGCAGCCAGGTCCTCGACGGCGAGGTCGGCGAGGTCCGCGGCCGTCGCGAGGATGCGCAGCGCGTCGCGGGCCGAGCAGGGGGTCGTGGCCATGAGCATCCCGATGGCCCGGCTGCCCGCCGGCACCGGGTGCCCGTGCGTCCGGGCGACGGCGGGGTTCTGTCGGGTCGGTGGAGTGGCTTCTCCGGGTGTCGGCACGGGGTTCCTCCGGTCCGGGGACGGTGGGGGCGGTGCGGTGGCCCGCGTACGGACCGTATGCCCGCCGTCCGAGCACGGACCGCACGGCGCGCTGGTTCAGGGCCCGAACGTCAGGACCGCCCGTGCCTGCTCACGCCCCCGACCCGCTCGACGACCGCGGCGAAGCTGGCGTCGAGGTCGTGCCGATGTGCGTCTCGGGATCGGCAGCTACGCCCCCCGTCCGGCACTACGCTGCACGCGTGATCGATCATGCGAACGTACGTCTCGCCGACCTTCTCGACCGCCGTGCCGACGGGCACGAGCCCACGCCTGACGCGGTGCTCGGCGCGCTGTTCGAGGGCGGGATCTTCGTTCCCGTCACCGAGACCGGAGCGGTGATGTTCCTCCCCGACGACGAGCAGCCGCTCACGCTGCTCGGGTTCACCGATGCGGCGCTCGGCGCGGAACTGCTGCCGGAGGCCGCCGGAATGGCGCACTGCGACGCGGCGCGGCTGAGGGACATCCTGGAGAAGACCGGTGTCGCCGCGCTCGGGGTCCGCTCCGGAAACGGGCAGGCGATCTACCCCGAACAGGTGCTGCGGGACTGGGCGACCTACGGGTCCGGGGCGCAGATGAAGCTCGACTGGACCACCGACCCGGTGGCGGTCGCCCTGCGCGACGCCCTGGTGCGGCGGGTCCGCGAGTTCCCCGCCGTCCGCTCGGTGTGGGTGGCGCAGGTGCGGTGGCAGGCCAGCGGCGAGGAACACCTGATGCTGCACGTCGCCGTGGACGAGGAGCTGCCCTCGGTCTCCGCCGACCACCTGATGCAGATCCTGCTCGACGAGGAGGTGAAGCTCGGCCCGAGGCACCCGAAGGTCGGGATGCTCGCCCTGAACACCACCACCCACGCCGACACCATCGCCCAACTGGACCGCCAGGGCCTGGACACGGTGCGCCACGACGCCGAGTCGGGCCGGGTCCGGGTGATCTCGCGCCAGTACGACGACCCGTCGGTCGCCTCGGCTGACGGCGTGGCACCCTCACCGCGGTCCAAGCATCGCTGGTTCGGCCGCTCCTGACGGGACGTCGCCGACGCGCTCCCCTTGGCATGGTCGACTCGTGTGGGTGTCGCAGCCTCGAGCCAGGGGGAGTCCCTGCCGGGTGAGGGCGCATCTCCACCCACCGGTCAGCGGTTACCGGTCACGGGACCCGCACCGTTCTCATGTGCCGCCTGCCACTGCCGGATCTCGGCGAGCCGATGGGTGTGGTGATAGGTGACGTGCTCGGGCGGGCGCAGACGTTCGACGGCCTGCGCCGTGCGCGGGTCCTCCCACCTCAGCAGGACGTAGGCGGCATGGAGGCGGGTTTCGAACTCGTCGTCGAGCAGGTCCATGAGAGCGTCGGCCACGGCCGGAGTGCGGATCGGGCCTGTGTGGTCGTGCGTGAGGGACTCCGCGCAAGAGCGCCTCACCTCGGGTTCTGGATCCCGTAGCAGAGAGATGACGGCCTGAGTGCAGTCGTCGCCGCCGTCGTGGATCCCCAGCACGTACGAGCCGATCCGGGAGCGCACGCCGGCGTCGGTGTCCGATGCCAATGCCAGCAGGGCTGCTCGGACCGGGGGTTCGGGCGGGGTGACGAGATAGTCCAAGTCGAACAGGACATCGGCCGCCGCACTGCGGACGTTCGGATTCGGGTGCCTGGCGTGGCGCAGCCCCACGAGCGCGCCCTGTTCCTTGTTCGCGAGGTGGCTCAGGGTGTCCAGGACGCCCGTCAGGAGGTGCGGAACGTCCTCGCCCGCCATGGCCCATTCCACGAACAGCTCCGCGATCTCCTTCCGGTAGAAGTTCCTTCCCCTCGAGGCGAAGCGGTTGCGAAGGGGCTCCATCCAGTAGGAATCGAAGACGGAGAGGACGAACTCACGGTGGTCCGGTTCCGGGTCGTGCCGGTGCGCGGCCACCGCCGCGAACGTCTGCGCGTCGCAGCGCCGGGTGAGGACCCATACGACGGACACCCAGTCGGCGTGGTACCACTCGCCCTGGGCGAGCGCCCTGCCCATCAGCTCGTCCACGGGCGCGAGGAGGCCGAAGGCCCACTCCAACTCCGTCAGGACGGCGCCGTGCCCGTCGAGGACCGTGACACCGCCGAGGGTCAGAGAGTTCACGTACCTGTCCGAGCGGTACTCGAACTCGGTCTGCTCCACGGGGCCGGTCCCGCCCGTCCTGGTACGGAGCTCGGCCTCGGCCCCCCGCTCGTACCAGTGGCGGGCCAGGGCAAGCAGCCGCTCCTGCTCGGCTCCGGAAAGCCGCGTGGCCGCATCGTCGCCCAGCAGGGCTGCGACCACAGCCGGTGACCCGCTGTCAACGGCCCGCCAAAGCAGGGTAGTTCCGTCAGCCAGCACCCGGTCGGGGTCCGCGCCACCCCCGATCAGCGCCCTCACGACGGCGGCGTCATGGCCATCGACCGCCGGCCACAGCACGGACGGTCCGTCGCCGGCCTCCGCCTCGACTCCCGCCTCCAGCAGCGCGGCCACGGCCTCCGCGTCCCCCCGCCGCACGGCCGCCTCGAGTTCCCACCTGTCTCCCACCGCACGCACCACCCTCCGGCTGCCGGACCGCCGAGACATGATGAAGCCCAGCACCACCATGGGGAAGTACCGCACCCGGAGCCGTCCCGACCCAGGCCGGGACACGGCTGATGCACTCGCCCACACCTGCGTCCATGGACCGTGACGCCACCAGCGCCTGAGCCAAGCCCACGTCCACCCCGTGCTGATCGCGATGGTCATCACGCCGGGGTTACCCCGAAGGCAGGGCACGGTGTGGTCGTCAGATCACCGATGGCAGGATCGGGGCATGGGATTGAACATAGTCGTCGGCGCCCTTGCCGATGCCGAGGACGACGACTACACCGAGATGGTCCGCGCTGACTTCCTCGCGATCGGCGAGCTGCTGGATCGTGCGGGAGCGCGGCAATGGACGGAGCCAGACCTGGATGAGGAGGAGGGCGCGGAGTTCGAGGCGTGGGGCTATTCGGGCTTGCACACCGTTCGCCGTCTCGCAGTCCACCTTGGCGCGTACGGGCGACTGCCCGAGCCGTTGGACAGGACCCAGCGGGCGACTGCCGACCCGCTCCTGAGCAAGGTGTACGAGGCTCTCCCGACTGACCCGCCAGGACCGTTCGACCACCTGGTCCATCATTCGGACTGCGAGGGCTATTACGTCCCCGTCGACTTCGCCCACGTCATCGTCGACGAGAAGGCACCGGGCGGCTACCTGGGCTCTTCGATGAGCCTGCTCGCGGAAACCCGTCGACTCGCTGAAGCCCTCGGTCTTCCGGAAGCCCTCGACCCGGACTCGGAAGAGGTCTCGGACGCCGTCGATGCCGAGGGCCCTGCCGCCGAGGGATGGCAGCGCTACCGCGTCGAGTCCTACGTGTGTCTCCAGCTCCTCCGCGCTGCGAAGCTCTCGGTCTCCACCGGCGCCGCCATCGCCTTCACCTGAGGAACACTTCATGGGGCAACGGCCAAGTCGATCTCGCTCCGCCTGGGGTCAGCCAGCAGTGCATGCGGACAGCAGTGTGTCCGTCCGGAGCCCCAGCTCGGGCGTCAGAGGTCCGTGGTCCCTTCGACCGCCAAGGCCACCGTGCCCCAGTCGGCGACGTCAGGCGCTCAGCGGTTCTCCGCGTCGGCCCCTCGGCTGGATTCGGGGCTGCTGTGTGCCTCCGAAGCCTCCCCGTCGACGGCTGTCGTGCCCTGGGAGGGCAGTACGGCCTTCTCGCCAGGGCGCGTGCTGATGATGCCGGCGGCAAGGAGGAGGACTGCCCCGGCATGGAAGGGGACGCGCAGGCCGAAGGCGTGGGCTGTGAAGCCGGCAGCTGCCGCCCCCAGTGCGGTGCCACTGCCGATGGCCATCTGAAAGACCATGGCGACACGCCCCAGCAGCCGGTCAGGAACGAGTGACTGGCGCAGTGATACGGCGGTGACGTTCCAGGCGATGTTCGCTGCCCCGTAGAAGGCAATACCCGTACCGGCGATCGGGCCTGAGGTTGCGGCACCTGTGACCACGGCGGCGACGGCAGTGGCCGCGGCGGTCCACGTGAGGATCCGGGGAATGCCGAAGCGTGCGGTGAGACGTGGTGTCGCCATGGCCCCCGCCACGCCGCGAGGGCGAAGGAAGCGATGAGCAGGGCGAAGCCCATGTTGCTCAGGCCGAGGGTCCGGCGGGCGTAGAGCACCAGGATGGCGGTCAGGCCTCCGTTGACGAGGTTGATGGCCCCCGATGTCAGGCAGAGCCGGCGCAGTACGGAGTGCCGCCACAGCCAGCGGACTCCTTCGGTCGTGTCGCGACGCACGATCGTCCACGTAGTCGATTCCGGCAGGGAAGAGGGCTGGAAGCTCCCACGGAGGATGAACACCAGCGCGGCAGCGGCGGCGAACGACACGGCGTCGACGGCGAACGGGAGGGCGACGGCGAAGCCGAACAGCAGGGCGCCCAGTGGCGTTCCCAGCAGGGTGTCGGCCGTCAGGGCACTGGCCTGCAGACGGGCGTTGGCCTGGGTGAGTGCGCCGGGCGCAACCAGCGCGGGGACCATGCCGGCCCAGGCGCCGGTGTGGAGCGTCCGACCGCAGCCGAGCAGGAAGGCGACGAGCGCCAGGAGCGGGACCGTCATGACGCCGGCCGCGACCGCCGCGGCGAGCATTCCGACGAGCAAGGCCTGGGCGGCGTCGACGAGCCACAGAATGCGACGCCGGTCGTAGCGGTCCGCCAGAAGGCCGGAAGGCAGGCTGAGAAGCAGCCAGGGCAGTTGCTCCGCCAGGGACACCATCGCGATGTGCCGAGGGTCTGCGGACAGTTGGGCCGCGAGGAGCGGCAGAGCAACGAAGCTCATGCCGTTGCCGAGGCTGGATACGGTGACCGAGGCCCACACCCGATTGAAGCCCGGCCCGAGCTGTGTGTGGGGCGTGCCCCTGCCAAATAACATGAACTAGACTCTGGTTCTGGTTTTGGTTCGTGTCAAGGAGTTGAGATGGCCGAGCAAGTCCGCACACCACAGCAGCAGCGCAGCCGGGAGAAGGTGGCCCTCATCCTTGAGGCGACGGCCACACTGCTGGAGACGACCTCCTACGAAGACCTTGGCACCAAGCTGATCGCTGCCGAGGCGGGAGTCTCAGTCGGCGTGCTCTACCGCTACTTCGCCGACAAGGAAGCGATCGTCGCCTCCCTGGTCCGGCGCTGGCTCGAGACGGACGTACAGATCATCGACCGGATCACCGAAGGGCCCTTGCCGGCGCGCTCGCAGGAACTGCTGGAGAAACTGCTCGCCGCCTACGCGGACCGCTTCCGCAAGGAGCCTGGCTACCGACGTGTCTGGTACCACGGGCCGTGCATCGACGGACTGCGTGCGTACGGGCGGGAGACGGATCTGCACATCGCCGAGGGCATGCACAAGGCGCTCGTCCGCGGATATGCAATGCCGGACACCGAGCAGTCCCGGCGCCGCGCTCGGCTCGCTGTGGAAGTCGGCGCCAAACTACTCGATCTCGCCTTCCGCGAGAGTGCCGAGGGGGACCACGAGATCCTCGCCGACGCCGCCCTCATGATGGACCGCTACCTCTTCGCACCGTCTGCCGACGCAGGGCGTCCCGAAGCCGTGTGAGGTGGCGGTGGAAGCTTCGATACGAAAGGTCAGGTCGGCCCGACCCAGTCCGGCGGCGGTCAACTCCTGTTCGCGCAGGGGGCTGAACCCGACGTCCAGTGTCGGGTAGTACGCGTCGGGCTGGATGCCGAGCTCGTGAGTGGAGTACTTGCCGAAACGGTCGGTGTGCTTGGCCAGGGAAGGCGATATGCGGGCCGGGCACAAAGGCGGTGATCTTCCACGACGCCCTGGACGTCAGGGAGATCGTGCGGCAGCATCCTCGCCGGGCCACGACCACCACGACCACCACGAGCGGCGGTAGGGCTCGATCCAGTTGCTCCCGATGGAGAGCCGAGCTGATTGCGGGCCGCCTCGACGGGCCGCCGCCAGAACTGCTGCTTGTTCATGAAGTCAGAGCCTGCCAACCGTCACTGATCGGGCCGTCCGGAGAAACCACGACGCTCCTGCCGAGTTCCGGACCGACCACACCTGACAGAATCCGATCTCCTGACGTCGACGATGGAGAAACAGCGTGCGTGGCTTGCCTGGCCTCATACGGGGAGTGACCGTGCTCCTCGTCGTATCCTCCGCAGCCGCAGGTTGCACCGGTGAGAAGACCGGAGCGGCGGGGGAGACGGCAGAGAAGGGGCGCGCGATGCTCACCTCCGCACAGCTCGCGGACGCCCTCTTGGACGGCAAGCACTCAGGCTTCGACGTCTTGCCCGAGCGAGAGGCTTTGCTGGAGGAGGTGGACGTCGTCACGGCATCCGATCCGGCCTGCCAGCCTCTTGCCGACCTGATGAGCGTCAAGCCCAAGCACCGACCCACCGGGACGGTTTGGGCGGCGCTTGTGGACAAGAACAAGACCACAGCCGGGAGCGTCGTGCTCTCCAGTTTCGCGACAGGCGAGGCGAAGGATTGGATGAGCGAACTGCAGGCGGCTCTTCCCACCTGCAGGAGCTTCTCGAACTCCTCGCAGCGTGGCTGGTCGGGCACAGTCACCCTCACGGCGCTGCAGGCCGCCGACGTGGGAGACGAGTCCCTCTCCTACTCCGCGACCGCCGACGACGCTCCCGGCAAGCGGCAGACCATGACTGTCGTGCGAACCGGTGGGTCGTTGGCCGTCTATCTCACCTCCTCGGACGCACAACAGGTCCCCGCCTCTCTCATGAAGCGTCAACACGAGCAGCTGGCGTCAGCCGGTTAGCGCACCCTTCGCGTGCCGCGTGCACCTTTCCAGGTCGCACCTTGGGCCTCATGGCCGTTGACTGCCGGAGCGGGCGGACTGCTCGTATGGATGTGCGAAGGGCTGGAGCGCGGCCGAGGCTCTCTCTGCCTGCGCGTCGGAGCCGAACGCCTGCTGCGGCAGGACGAAGGAGCCGCGGACGAAGTGACCCGGCAGGTGGCCCGGAGCGCAGGACGCGTACGGGCCTGACGCCGGGCGGTCCGGTGGAGCTCGGGGGCGGTCGGCACGCTCGCCTCCGTGCCGGTGCCCTGCATCTGAGAACAGGGCACCGGCACCGGCCATCGGAGAGGGGGGCTCATCGCGTACGCGGGGCGCTGGAACTTCACGGTCGCCCTCCTGGGCGGCACGGCCGGCACCGCGATCATGGTGTGGATCTTCGTGGCTCTCCTGCAAGTCCCCTCCGGCTACCGGGGGCTACCCGCCCATTCGGCAGTTCCTTCCACGGGCGACCCTCACCATCCCGTCGCCCGGCCCGCATCGGGCGGAGCTCACTGACCATCGCTGCGGTTCTGTGCCGCAGGCTGCCGTGGCCCGGGCTTCGAGTCACCGGTTCCAGATGCCTTCCGGTGCCATGAAGCGGGAGGTGGCGCCGGAGCCGAGATGGTCTGGCATCCGGGCGGCCGTGGGGAAAACCCGTTGGCTGTTGGTGTTCGCTGCTGGAACGATTCCGGGATGACCGAGCAGCGTGACGCAGTCCTGCGTCTGTGGGGGCGCCGGCTCTACGAGCGCCAGGGCGAGCCGCTTGCCTGGGCGGAGGCGGTCCTGGAGGCCACCGGTCGCCCGCCGGCCGCCGTCACCGAGGCGATGTCCGGCCGACTCGGCGCTCTCGCCGAATCCCCACCGGATCGTGCGTCGCTGCTGTTCCGTACCGTCGCCAAGCTGGCCGCGAACCTGCGCGGCGACGGTTGCTACGACGCGGACGTCGGCACCCGCATCGGCCCACTGGCCCTGCACCTGGGCGAACTCGAACCACCGCTCGCCGGCCCGCTCGGGGAGGCGCTCGGCCATCCGCCGGACGGGCCGACGTCCCTCGTCGCCGTCCACGCCGCCGAGTTGGGCGGCAACCGTACGATCCGGCGGCGGGCGATCGACGCCCTGCTGGAATGGGCCGAGGCCGGCCATCCGCAGGCCCGGGCGGCCCTGTCCGAGGTCGCCTCCGACCACCGGACGCAGGATGTCACCGTCTGGACCAAGGCCCTCAACCGGATCGCCCTGTTCGGCGACGCGAGCCTCGAGCCGGGCCTGCTGCGCGCGCTCGCCGATCCCGGGCACCGCGGGGTGCGGTGGTCGGCGCTCGCCTGTGCCGAACTCGGCTTCCGCCGGGCCGCTCCGCTGATCACCGCCCTGCTGGAGCATCCCGATCCGATGGTCCGCGAGGGTGCCTGTGAGGCGCTCGGCCTCCTTCGGGAACCGGCCGCCGTGCCCGCTCTGGCAGCCCGGCTCAACGACGAGACCGGCTGGGTACGCAGCAGGGCCGCCCGGGCGCTCGGCCAGATCGGCGGCGACCGGGCACGCGCCGTGCTCTGGCAGGCCGTGCTGGAATGCCGGAACCCGAAGGCCGGTCATCTCGCCTCCGCGATCGCCTCCTTCGGCCCGCCGGTGGTGGACGACCTGATCGCCCTCACCACCGTTCCCGACCCGGACCTGCGAGCACTGGCCTGCCGGGCTCTCGGCTCCACCGCCGACGGCCGGGCCCTGCCGGTACTGGAACACCTCGCCGCCCACGACCTCGCCAGAACCACCCTCGGCGGCCTCGTGGCAACCGCCGCCAAGCAAGGACTGCGGATCGCGCACCGTATGCGCGCGCACCACGGTCCGAGCGCGGAGGACGGGTCCGACGCGTTCGGAACGGCGTAGCGGAGCGCCGTCAGAAGGCCAGGGTCCAGTTGTCAGGGTGCCGCCCGGCCGCGTGCCGGGGGCCGGGGGCCTTGAGGGGGTGGGCCGGCCCGACCGGGAGTCCGGACCTTCGCGGTCGCCGTGACCGTCGTCCATGAATCCGCACATCGTAGAGGCCGTACGCCGTTGGTCCTCAGGGTCTGCCGAGGCGGGATTGGAGCCGGAACCTCATCTCGCCAACGACCCGGCA
The DNA here is from genome assembly GCF_055584085.1 of Streptomyces sp. NPDC104226. NCBI lineage: Bacteria > Bacillati > Actinomycetota > Actinomycetes > Kitasatosporales > Streptomycetaceae > Streptomyces > Streptomyces sp. NPDC104226. The sequence goes on along the minus strand of NZ_JBVJMS010000001.1, from coordinate 688,112 downwards.
CACGTCCTCGGTTTGCCCGGCCTCGTCGAGCAGCCCGAGGAGCACGATCAATGCACGCGCTTCGTCCTCGCTGATCAGCTTCAGGCGCGGCTCGGTTACTCCGTCGAGCAGCACGTCGAGGAGCTCCATGGTCTCGTCCATGCCAGCAACAACGTCGAACGGGCTTCCACGTCACTGTGGCTCATGTCCGACACTGCACGCTGAGGAGCGCTGTCGTACGTGTCCGGACCGACCGGGGTGCGTCCAACGCCACGGCGCACGGGCCGGGACCGATGGCGTGGCCACCGGTCCCGGCCCGTGTGGCCGGACGGCTCGTTACATCGGCTCGCTACATCGGCTCGGGGAAGATGTCGCTGATGCTCCAGGCGACGCTGAAGCAGGGGAAGACGGCGTCCGCCTCCTGCTCGATGTCCAGGGTCTGGAGCGCGAGGATCTGGCTCATGGGTGAACTCGCTTTCTTGCGTCGGGTTGTGTCGGTTGGTCACTGCTCACCTGGGCGCGGGCGGTGTTCGCCTTTGCGGCCAGGGGGTCTTGGGCAACTCGTCCCCGGTGCCCCGTCAGACGGTTGCCGGGATCGGGGGACGGGCGGGGTGCGTCTCCGGCAGGAGCGGGCCTGACAGGAGCCGGTGCAGGGCCAGGAGGACGCCGGCCCCGCCGTGGGACAGGTCGGCGGTGAAGCGCTGGGACCCCGCTCCCAGGAAGCGGACGCCGCGCCGGAACGGGACGGCGTACTTCTGCAGGCCGGTGGCGGCGCGTACGGCGTCCACGCGGGCGGCGTCCGTGCCGGTGTGCTCGGCGTATTCGGTCAGGGCCCAGGTCAGTCCCGCCAGTCCCCGGTACAGGCCCGCCTCCTTCGTGGCGCAGGAGACCCGGATCCCCGCTACCAGCCGGGGCAACGCCGCCGCGCAGCGCTCGTCGGGCGCGGTGGCCACGTAGCGGGTGAGGGCCGTGGCGACTCCGGCCGCGCCCGTGGCCAGGTACGGCATGGCGCGGGTGAGGCGTGCGGTGTCGGAGACGGACAGGGCGCCGTCGTCCAGCGGGAAGGTCCGGTCCAGCTCCTCGTGGAGCAGCAGGCGCCCCGCCTCCAGGAAGCGGGACTCGCCGGTGGCGCCTGCCAGGCGGTGGAGGAAGAGGGCGATCCCCGAGCGGCCGTGCAGCAGCCCGCGCGCGTCGTCCTCGCCGAGGGCGGCCGTCAGGTCCGAAGCGCGCAGCAGGTCCCGCCCCGCGGCGGCGGCCCGCTCCAGGTGGTTGCCGTCCCCGGTCAGCCGGTGCAGCGAGAGCCAGCCCCAGCCGACCCCCGCACGCCCGCCCGCCAGCGTGGCGCAGGCGGCGGTGAGCGGGTGGCCGTCGGCTTCGCCGAGCAGCTCGACGGCCTCGTCCAGCAGGCCGAGTCCGGCCAGCACCCGGGCGATGCCCGCCGAACCGACTATCAGCCCGGGAGGCAGCGCTCCGCGCAGCGCGAGCGCGTCGCGGCGCAGCCGTTCGCCGATCTCCGCCGGCACCGCGATGCCGGTGCGGTGCAGGGCGTGCACCACCCCGGCCGTGCCGTAGGCCAGGCACACGGTGTTGGTCCGGAACGCCTCGGCCGAGGGCGGGAAGGCCCACTCCGGCCGGTCGGCGTCGGCGGTCTCCAGCAGCCCCGCGGCCACGTTCCCGGCCAGCCGCGTGAGGCAGACGCGCGGATCGCCGTCCAGTTCGGCTCGGTCCTCCCGCGCCGGGCCCTCCGCCCGGTGGAAGGCGGTCGCCCGCTGCCACAGGTCCTGCGGCGGAGCCACCTCCGCCAGGTCGCGGCGCAGCAGTGCGAGATTGGCGGGCGCGTGCTCGGCCGTCTCGTTGAACGGTGCGAGGAAGGCGAGCGCGACCGCCGCCGCGCCGTACCGGTCGTGCAGCAGCGGATCGGTCTCGGTCCGGCGCAGGCCCGGCGGCGGCGTGAACCCCGGCGTACCCATCCCGGACGGGGCCGCGGACAGCGCCGTGGCCGCCTCGAAGTCCACCAGCCGGATCCCGCCCGACGGGGTGACCAGGATGTTGCCCAGGCTGAGGTCACCGAACCGGTAGCCGGCGGTGTGCAGCCGCCCGAGCGAGGCGTCCAGTCCGGCCAGCAGCCGCCGGCACGCCTCGTAGTACGCGGCCACGGTCGCGGCCGTACGGTCGGCGCGGGCCAGCGGGGAGGACCGGCTCAGCCAGCCCACCAGCGGCTGCCCCTCGACGTACTCGGTGACGAGGAAGTCGTTCTCCCACTCCGTGAAGTGGTCCAGCGGCTCCGGCCCCACCCCGGGGGCGGCCGCGTGCAGCACGCGCAGCACGTCGTACTCGTGCCGGAGCCGCTGCCGGGCGTCGCTCCCGTCGAAGACGAGCCCGTTGTGGGCGCGGGCCTCCTTGAGGAACACGGCGCGGCTGGTGCGCCGGTCCCGGGCCCGGTAGGCGCCGCCGGCGTTGCTCAGGCGCACCGCGCGGGTCACCTCGTAGTCGCGGATGAGGATCGGCCCCGCGTGCGGCTGCTCCTCCTCCTCGACGAAGGGGTCGGCTATTCCCGCGGGCAGGTGGAAGGCGGGCAGCCGCGGGTCCACGACCTCGCGGCCGGAGCCGTCCAGGATCAGCCCCTCCCGGGTGCCGTCGGCCCGGAGCCGGCTGCGGGCGCCGTCGAAGGAGCCGTAGCGGTAGTGGACCGTCCGCGAGTCGCGGAAACGCCGGTCGGTGAGGACGTACGGCCCCTCCTCCCCGTCGAGCGCGTCGCGCAGGCGCTCCAACAGCCGCCGGGCGGTCTCCGTGTCCGGAGGGTAGACGGTGCAGAACTTGCCCGCCTGGGCGCGTGCGGCGTGCTTGTGATGGAGGAACAGGAAGAAGAGCCGGGCGCTCAGATGCTTGAACGGCACGCCTTCGGAGAAGCAGATCCCGGCGACCGTGTCGAGCACGTGCTGCGCCCGGTCCAGCCGCGCCGACACGTGGATCTTCCAGCCTTGGTTGCCGAGCCCGCTCGGGCGCCGGCCACCCCAGACCGTCCAGATGCCCTGTGCGGAGCCGTGCATGCCCGCCGGCACCTCGCCGGGAGCGAAGCGCGGCCCGGGGTCGGCGGCGCTCGGCAGCGGCAGGTGGTACTCCCGGTCCGCGAGCGCCTCGCCGAAGCCTTCGAGCACGGGATCTCCTTACAGAGCGGGACGGTGGGCTGCCCCTACGGTCCCGTGCGCGGGCCCCCTGAACCGGCAGCTGTGGCGGCGGCTCTGCGGCGGCTTGCGACCGGGGCAGGATGCCGCCAGGTCGGCGGGGCGGGGAGCGTGAGCTCTGTCAGGGCCCGGTGACGGAGTGCGACCCCCGTCGCAGCCATGATGGCCGAGGCCGCACCCCGCAGCGGGCGCCTACCCAGCCGGGCGCGGCCGATGCGGAGAACGGGCGGTAGGGCGCAGGACCGGGGCCGCAGGCCGCTGCGGCTGCCTGTCGGTGCCGTTTGCGCGGCGCCGGGCGGGGCAGCCGCCCGTGCGTGGCAGCCGCCGAACAGCGCGGCTCCCGTCGAGCGAGGAGGACGGCCATGGACGAGCAGGGTGGCGCCGGGGGAGTGCCCTTGGAGGGCGGGGGACAGCAGGGCCGGCGCCGCAAGGCGCACGGCGACCGCCGCGACGACGCGGTGCGGACCGGCCGCGGCGGTGACGGGACCACGCCCGCGGCCGACACGGACGAAGCCAGCCGCCTGGACCGTCCGCAGCAGTCCGAGAAGCCGGGCGGGAAGCCGGGCGGGAAGGGGACGCGGTGGGTCGGTCCGCGCGATGAGTGATGCCGCAACCGCATCTGGGCAGGTGACAGGCGGGCGTGGCATGCTCAAGGTGTGATGGGCGATGCCGCACCCGTGGGTGAGGGCGCCGCACCCGAGGTGGTGGCGCTCGCCAGGGTGGTGGCCAGGCTCCGGTCGGAAGTCGTCGACCTGGAAGGCGTCGCCGCCACCACGGCCGTGGTCGAGCGGGCCAAGGGCGTACTCATGGCCAGGTCGGGGGTCTCCGCCGACGAGGCGTACGCGCTGCTCGTGGACCGGGCCGGCCGGCGCGGCAGCACCGTCCTGGAGGAGTGCTGGATCACGCTGGGGCGGCTCCAGGTGCGCAAGCCGGCGGGGACCGCGCAGATCTCCCTGCCCACGGTCCCGGTCACGGGCCCGAAAGACGAGCCGGGCACCTCGGCGTTCAGCCGCCGCCGCTATCTCGCCGGGCGCCGCGCCGGTGACGGCGAGCTGAACCGCCTGCTGGCGCGGGTCGCCGACGGCCTGGCCCTGGTCCACGGCGGCGACGACGTCGCGGGGCTGCTGGTGACCGCGCTGGGAGCGGCCACCGATGTGGACGCGGTGATGATCTACACCGTGGCCGCCGCCGGAAGCCTGGACCTGACCGGCAGTGCCGGAATCGACGAGGCGCTGGCCGAGCAGTGGCGCCACATCCCCCCGCTGAGCGGGGTCGCGGCCCTCGAAGCGATCGCCGGCCGCACTGCCCTCTGGCTGGAGGACCCCGATCAGGACGCCCGGCGCTACCTGCTGATCGGAGACCCGCCCGGACAGTGGCCGGCACGGGCCTGGATCCCCGTACCGGGCGACGGACGGCCGAAGGCGGCCATCGGCTTCCTGCGCACCCGGCCCGGCCCCTTCGCCGCCGACATACGGGCCCTCCTGCGCCAGGCCACCCGGTTGTGTGCGGGGCCCCTGGGGGCGCCCGAACAGCCCCGGGACGCCGAGGTCGGGGAAGCGGCCGGCGGCGACTACGCGGAGTCCGTCCAGCTGGTCCTGGACACCATGGCCGGACCCGCGACCCTGCTCACCCCGCTGCGCTCGGAGACGGGTGAGGTGGAGGACTACCGCATCGACGCCGCGGCGCCCGAGTCGGTGGACGTGGCCGGCCGGCGGGGCAAGGAGCTCGTGGGCCGCCGGATCCTGGAGACCTACCCCACCGTCGCGGGCACCGCCCTCTGGGAGGGGTACCTCGACGCGCTGACCACAGGAACCAGGTACGAGGGAGAACCCTTCACCTACGAGGAGGTCGTCGCCGGCGTCCCCCGGCAGTCCGTCTACTCGGTCCGGGCGTCCCGGCTCGGAGACCACCTGGTCGTGTCCTGGATCCGCCATGACACGAGCCAGCGCGAGGTCCGCCGGCTCGCCGACATGGAGCGCCTCGGCAACCTCGGCTGGGCGGGCTGGAACCTGGCCACCGACACCGTCACCTGGTCCGACCAGGTGTACGCGATCTTCGACCGCGATCCGGGCCGGGGGCCCATGACGCTGGAGGAACTCCCGGCCCACCTCGTCCCCGACGACCTTCCCCGGCTGGGCGCCGCCGTCGAACGGCTGCTGGGAGAGGGGGAGGCCATCGACCAGCCGTTCCGGATCACCACCGGGCGCGGAGTGCGGCACCTGCGGATCGTCGCCGAGGCCCAGACGGACGCCGACGGAACACCCGTCGAGGTGCACGGCTTCTTCCAGGACCTGACCGCACAGCACGACGTCGAACACGCCTTGCACGAGAGCGAGCGGTCCGTCCTCCTCCAGCGGGGCATGCTCCAGGCCGAACGCAAGCTCGCCGCAGCCCTCCAGGACACGCTGCTGCCGATCCCCGAACAGTCCCTGGAGCTGGCCGGCCTGTGCATCGACGTGACCTACGTCCCCGCCGACAGCGGGATCAACGTCGGCGGCGACTGGTACAGCGCCATCGAACTCCCCGACGAAAGCGCCCTGTTCGTCGTCGGGGACGTGGCAGGCCACGGGCTCGCCGCAGTCGGGACCATGGCCCAGCTCCGGTTCACGGCCAAGGGCATGGCCATCACCGGCTCGCCCCTGCCCGAGCTTCTCCGGCGCCTCAACTCCCTACTGCTGCACACGTCTTCGGACTCGTCGGGCAGCGCCACCGCCACCATGGTCATGGCCCGCTACCGGCCCCGGGACCGGCGGCTGCTCTGGGTGCGGGCGGGCCACCTGCCGCCCCTGCTGATCCGCGGCGACCGGGCGGAGTTCCTCGAACAGCCGCAGGGCCCCCTCCTCGGAGCGACCTTCGAAGCCTCCTACGAGCAGGCCGCCGTCGACCTGCTGCCCGGCGACCACCTCCTCTTCTACACCGACGGGCTCGTGGAGGAGCCGGGCGAGGACATCCAGACCTGCCTCGACCGCCTTGCGGAGACGGCCGTGCAGTTCCTCCGGGAGGGCCTCGGGGAGAACCTCGCCCCCACCCTCGCCGCGCTGTGCACGGCCCACCGCGACGACATCTGCGTCCTGCACGTCCACGTACCTGACGAGGAGGCTCCGTAGGGAGGAGGCCCGCGATGGCGCTGCCCTACGGGTGCGAAGAGGTCGAGGTGAACCCGATGCATTCGACGTCGATCTGATCGGCGAGTTCGGTCAGTACGCCCGCCAGGTCGTGGACGGTCCGCTCGTCACCGCGCATCTCTCCGGTGCTCTCCGACTCCAGCCAGTCGGCCGCGAGCCGACGCAGGAGGCCGGTGACGTGATCGGCGGGGATCAGCAGTGTGCCGTCATCCGCGGGTATCAGCGGTATCGACATCTGGATCATGGAACCATCTCCCGGAAAGCGCCTCCGTGTGCGTGCGTGCGGATCCGTGCCACCTGCTCCTGCCCCGATCCCGTTCCGGAATGCGGTGGCGGGCGGACCGGTGCGGCGGAGAGGTGTCCGGATCCACAAGTATCTTGACGTCAAGATTGATCTGGGGCAGGCTTCCGCTGGTATCTCGACATCGAGATACTTTCACGGGGGCTCGGAGGCCAGGGATGCGGCGGCGCGGTACGGGGATGCGGAAGGGTGCGCAGGAGCAGGAGCAGGAGCGCTCGGGGCAGGGGCGGCAGCCGCGACGGCCCGGCCTGGTGGCTCAGTTGAGACGGCCGCCGGGGGGCCGGGACGCCCGGATCATGCTGCTCGCCCAGCTCCTCGACCGCGCCGGTACGGGCATGTGGGCCGCCTCCTCGGTCCTCTACTTCACCTTCGTCCTCGGCCTGGACGCCGGCCGCATCGGCCTCATGCTGGGCGCCGCGGCCGTGGCGGGCATCGCCGGGTCGCCCCTGGCCGGACACCTGGCCGGACGGTTCCCCGTACGGTCCCTGCTGATCGGCTGTCACCTGCTGCGCCTCGGCACCCTCGGCGGCGTGCTCGTGGTCACCCGCTTCGACGTGCTCCTGCCCCTCGTCGCCGTCACCTACCTCGGCGACCGGGCGGCCAAGGCGCTGGAGATGCTCTTCGCCACACGGGTGGCGGGCGAGCGGCGCGGCACCTATCAGGCGCTGTCGCGCAGTACGGCGAACGCGGGCTACGCGGTGGGCGCGGGAATCGCCGCCGTCGGCCTCGCGCTCGGGACCCCGGAGGCCTACCGGGCGCTGATCCTGGCCAACGCGGTGTCGTTCCTCGCGGCCGCCGCGCTGGTCTGGCGCACCCGGGAGCCGCGAGCCGAGGGCCGGGTGGCCGCGGGCGCGGGGGATGCGGCGGCAGGGGACGCGGAGGCCGGGGACACGGAGAACGGCGGGGCAGGGAACCCCGGGCCCGCGCGGGCGGACCTTGCCCCCGGTCGGACGCGGACGCCGAGCCCGTGGCGGGACCGCGGATACCTGCGCTTCGTCCTGCTCGACATCGCGATGAACCTCGACGACTCGGTCCTGGCCGTCGGCCTGCCGCTCTGGCTGGTGGTCCACACCGACGCGCCCCACGCCCTGGTCCCGGCCTTCCTCGTCATCAACACCGTGCTGGTCGTCGTCCTCCAACTCCGCGTCTCGGCGCGGTTCGATCAGCCCCGGCAGGCCGCGGCGGCGGTCTCCGTGTACGGGCTGACGATGCTCGCGTGCTGCGTCCTGCTGGCCCTCAGCGCCGGGACCGGCACCCTGGTCGCCTCGGTGGCCCTGCTCGCCGCGGCGGTGCTGGTCACCGGGGCGGAGCTGCTGAGGTCGGTGAGTTCCTGGGAACTGGCCGTCTCGCTCGCCCCCGAGCAGGCGCGGGCCTCGTACCTGGGAGTGGCGGGCATGGCCATGTCCATCCAGAAGTCGGCCGGTCCGCTGCTCCTGACCGGCGCGGTCATGGCGGGCGGGCCCGTGGGCTGGCTGGCCCTCGGCGCGGGGATCGCGGCCCTGTCGGTGCTCCAGCGGCGCTCCGCGGTCCGCCGGCTGGACTCAGTCCTCGCCCCGCCCGTTCCCGCGGCGGCCTCGCCGTCGGCCACGCCCGCGGGCTGAAGGCGAGCGGCAGGCGCGCCCACGGGTGTGCGACCCCCTTACCGAACGGCCGTACCCGTGAGCGGGAGGAGGTGGCGCTCCAGGACCGCCGCCACGCCGTCCTGGTCGTTGCCGGCGGTGATCTCGTCGGCGACGGCCTTGAGGCTGTCGTGGGCGTTGGCCATCGCGACCGAGTGCCCCGCCCAGGCGAACATGGGGATGTCGTTGGGCATGTCACCGAAGGCGATGGTGCCTTCCGCCGTCACGCCCAAAGCCTCCGCGGCCAGGGCCAGGCCGGTCGCCTTCGACAGGCCGAGCGGGAGCAGCTCGACGCAGGTCGGGCCGGCCATGACCACCGTGACGAGGTCCCCCACCGCTTCGCGGGCGGCCTCGGTGAGCTCGTCGTCCGTCAGGTGCGGGTGCTGGATCTGGACCTTCCCGATCGGCCGGTCCCACAGCCGGGCGGCGTCGTGGACCCGCTCGATCCCCGTCGAGCCCATCGGCGGGACCGGGAACCCGGGGCCCACCAGGATGGGATCGGCCAGATCCAGCGGCATCACCGCCACCGACAGCGGGCCGGTACGGGCCTCGATCCGGGCCACCACGTGCGCCGCGAGCTCGCGGTCGAGGGGGACCGACGAGACGAGCGCGTCGCGCCCGGCGTCGTAGAGCTGGCCGCCCTGCCCGCAGACGGCGAGGCCCCGGTAGCCGATCTCGGCCAGCGTGGACCTGGTCCACTGGGCGACCCGCCCGGTCACCACCACGTGCCGGGCCCCGGCGGAGACGGCGGCGGCAAGGGCGGCCGTGGTGCGCGCCGAGACCGTGTGGTCGCTGCGCACGAGGGTGCCGTCGAGGTCGGTGGCGATCAACTGGTAAGGGAACTGGGGCATGGGAAGGTGCTCCTGCGTGGGTGTGGGGTGTGGGGTGTGGGGCGCGGGGGAAGCGCGGCGGGCGGGGGTGGGGGAAACGCGGCGGGGCCGCCGGCCGCACGCCGGGTGGGCGGACGGCCGGCGGCCCGGGAGGGCGCGGGGTCAGAGGGAGCCGTTGCCCTTGATCAGCTGCTGGTACCAGAAGAAGCTGTCCTTGCGGATGCGGCGGAGCTCCTTGAGGTCGAACTCGTCGCGGTCGACGTAGATGAAGCCGTAGCGCTTCGCCACGCCCTGGTGGGTGGAGATCAGGTCCATGGCGGACCAGGGGTGGTAGCCGATGACGTCGACCCCGTCCGAGACGGCGAGGCGCATCTGCTCGATGTGCGAGGCCAGGTAGGCGATGCGGTAGTCGTCGTGGATCTCGCCGTCCTCGACCGTGTCGTAGCCGCCCAGCCCGTTCTCGGTGACCATGATCGGCAGCCGGTAGCGGTCGTAGACGTCGCGCAGGGTGCTGCGGAAGCCGGCCGGGTCGATCTCCCAGCCGAACTCGGTGGTGGCCAGATGGGGGTTGGACACCGGGCGGAACACGCCCGCCTCGCCGGCCGAGAGCTGCTGGTCGCACACCCCGGAGTCGACGGCCTGGCCGTCCTCGGGGGCGGCCACGGTGGCGGTGGAGTAGTAGTTCAGCGCGAGGAAGTCCGCCTTGCCCGCCTTCAGGACCTCCGCGTCGCCCTCGGCGAACTCCGGCGCGATGCCGGCGGCGGTCAGCCAGGCCCAGGCCGTCGGGTTGTAGGCGCCGTGGACCGCCATGTCGAGGTACAGCCAGTTGCGGATGGCGTTGTAGTCGGATGCGGCGAGCACGTCCTCGGGCTTGCAGGACGCCGGGTAGACGACGGAGATGTTCGGGGCGGGGCCGATCTTGGCGGCCGGGAGCATGTCGTGGCACATCTTCGTCACGCGGGCCTGGGCCAGCATCATGTGGTGGTTCTGCTGGTAGAGCTCGCGCTTGGGGTTGTCGGTCGTGGTGCCCGCGGTGCCGATGGCGGCGCCGTGCAGGATCATCATGTTCTGCTCGTTGATGGTCAGCCAGTGCTTGACCTTGCTGCCGTACTCCTCGAACAGCACCTCGCAGTAGCGGGCGAAGGCGTCGATGGTCGAGCGGGAGGTCCAGCCGCCCTTGTCCTGGAGGGCCTGCGGCAGGTCGAAGTGGTAGACGGTGACGACCGGTTCGATCCCGTGCGCGAGGAGGGCGTCGAAGAGGCGGTGGTAGAAGGCGATGCCGTCCGGGTTCACCGCGCCGTCGCCGTCCGGGACGATCCGGGTCCAGGCGATGGAGAGGCGGTAGGCCTTCAGGCCCAGCTCGGAGAAGAGCTTCACGTCCTCCTCGAAGCGGTGGTAGTGGTCGGCGGCCACCTTGAAGTCCGTGGTGCCCTCGGGGTAGTTGCCGCGGGCGTCCTGGACGGACGGGCCCTTGCCGTCCGCGTCCCAGGCGCCTTCGACCTGGTAGGCGGAGGTCGCGGCGCCCCAGAGGAAGTCGGGGCGGAAGGCGGCGGGGGTCTTGTGGTCCATGTGCGGATCTCCTTCGGGGGTACGGGGCTTACGGGGACTACGGGGACTACGGGGTCGGGGGAGGTTCGGGCGGTACGGGGACCGGGGCGCGGGGCGCCGCGTGGCGGGCGGGGCGGCGCCCCGGGCGGGGACCTCAGCCCACCGGGGTGAGTGCGCGCTCCGGGCTGAGGGACAGGAGCACCGTGCTGTGCTCGACTTCGGAGTGCTCGGTGGTCCGCACGACGCCCGTGCCGGCCGCGTCGAGGACGATCACCATCGTGGTGGTGTCGTAGCCGGCCGCCTCGACCGCGGCCAGGTCGACCTCGCCGAGCGGGTCGCCGAGCCGGACCCGGTCGCCCTGCCGGACGGCGCTGGTGAAGTGCTCCCCGCCGAGCCGCACCGTGTCGATGCCGATGTGGACGAGGACCTCCACGCCCTCGGGGGAGCGGAGCCCGTAGGCGTGCGGCAGGACGCTGACGACCGTGCCGTCGATCGGGGCGTGGACCTCGCCGGAGGTCGGGGCGACGGCCGCGCCGTCCCCGAGGGTGCCGGACGCGAACACCGGGTCCCGCACGTCGGTCAGGGCGACGACCTTGCCCTCGACCGGGGCGGCGACCTCGAAGGCCTCGCCGGCGGTGACGTCGGCGCCGGCGGCCTCTTCAGAAGTCTCGGCGGGTTCGGCGGCTTCGGCGGCGTCCTCCGGGATGTCCTTGAAGCCCAGGGCCATGGTGAGGCCGAAGGACAGGGCGACGGCGACGCCGACACCGATCAGCTGGAGGGCGAAGCTGCCGACCTCCAGGTAGGCGGAGAGGGACAGCAGGCCCGGCATGATGTACGCGGTCGAGGCCGAGCCTCCCGCCGAGGCGATACCGCCGCCGACGGCGCCCGCGATGCAGGCGTAGACGAAGGGCTTCTTCAGGCGCAGGTTGACGCCGTAGACCGCGGGCTCGGTGATGCCGGCGAGGAAGCTGCTGACGGCTGCCGGTCCGGCGAGCTTCTTCAGGCTCTTGCTGCGGGTGCGGAGCATGACCGCCAGGACGGCTGCGCCCTGCGCGGCCGAAGCGGCGACCAGCGGGCCGTAGAGGAGGGAGTGCCCTTGGACGGCGAGGTCGTTGGCCATCATCGGGACCAGGCCCCAGTGGATGCCGAAGACGACCATGATCTGCCAGGTGCCGCCGAGGACGGCGCCGGCGACGGCCGGGCTGAGACCGAACAGCCAGCCGATCAGGCCGGAGGCTCCCTGGCCGGCCCAGTCCGAGGCCGGGCCGATGGTGAGCAGGGTCAGGGGGACCATGAGGAGGATCGTCAGCATCGGCGTGATGAAGTTGCGGATGCTGGACGGCAGCGCCTTGTCGAGGCCGCGCTCCACGAAGCTCTGCACGTATACGGCGAGGATGACCGGGATGACGGAAGAGGCGTACGCGACCATCACCATCGGGATGCCGAAGAAGGAGACCGGGTCGCCGGCCTCGTTCAGGGCGCCGATCGAGGGGTAGACCAGCGACCCCGCGATGGCCATGGCGGTCCACTGGTTGGCCCCGAACCGCTTGGCGGCGGTCACGGCCAGCAGCACCGGCAGGAAGAAGAACACGCCGTCACCGGCCGCGTTCAGGACGGTGAACTCCTGTGAGGTCTCGGCGACCAGGCCGACCTTGGTGACCAGCACGATCGTGGCCTTGAGCAGGCCCGCGCCGGCCAGCGTCCACAGGAACGGAGTGAAGATGCTGGAGATGACGTCGACCAGCCGCGTCAGCGGGTTGCCGCGCGGGGCCGAGGCGGTGGAGCCGGATCCCGAGCCCGAGCCCGAGCCCGAACCGCCCTTCGGTCGGGCCGTGTCGGCGCCGAGCCCGGAGATCCTGGTGATCTCGGCGTAGGCCTGGGCCACGTCGTTGCCGATGACCACTTGGAACTGACCGCCGCTCTCGACGACCGTGATGACGCCCGGGGCCGCTTCGACCGCGGCTCTGTCGGCCTTCGACGGATCCTTGAGGACGAAACGCAGCCGCGTGGCGCAATGCCCGAGGGACTCGACGTTCGAGATGCCGCCGACGCCTTCGAGGACGGCCGGAGCCGTCTTTCCGTAATCCACGATGAGTTCTCCCTGCATCGCGTGGTACCGAACCCGGAACGTCTTCGGTCCGAGGTCCCCTCAGTCTTGATCAGGTCAACGGAAGGTAAAGGATGCCGAAGGTCCCGAATGGGCCGACCTTTGTGCCCTTCGTGTTCCGACTCCTCAACGGGCTCTCTTCTCATGCCAGTTCGAGGTGTGGTGACATCGCCCGGATCGGGCCCTTCGGTCTTCCGGCAGGGGACTTTCAGTCCCTGTCCCCGGGCGGGGCACCGACGGAAGAGTGCACGGCGAGGGTCCGGTCCCGAGGCGCTGCCTCCCGGGCCCGGGACATCGCGGTCCCTCGCAGGGCCGATTCACCGAAGGGGAGGCCCCTCATGGGCTCCGTTCAGCGCAAACTCCTCGCCGTGGCCGCCGCGTGCGCGCTCGCCGCCACCACCGGGGCGGCCGCATCGGCCGACTCCACGTCAACGGCTCCGCCCTCGCGGGCGTCCGGGGCCGGTCCGCTGGACGGGATGCGGATCCTCATCTCCAACGACGACGGCATCCAGGCCGCCAAGCCCAGCCACTCCGACGGACTCGGCGCCTACGAGATGCGCCGCGCGCTCTGTGCCGCCGGAGCCGACGTCGTGGTCATGGCACCGTGGCAGGTGCAGAGCGGGCGCGGAACCGCCGTCACCAACCACGGAGTACTGACCGTCCAGCAGCGGGAGCGGATGCCCGCCGGCTACGAGAACGACTGCGCGGGCGCCCCCTCGGGCGCCCCGGTCTTCGGCGTCTGCCTGGCGGACGGCCCCTGCGGCCCCGACACGCCGAGCGCGACCCCGGCCGACACCGTCAAACTGGCCCTGCGCGGCGGACTCGCCGCCAAGGCGGGCTGGAGCGGTGCCCCCGACCTGGTGGTCACCGGCATCAACTCCGGGCTCAACGTGAGTTCTTCGGTCAACGACTCCGGCACCGTCGGAGCCGCCATCGCCGCCATCGACATCGGCGTCCCGGCCGTGGCCTTCAGCGCCTCCGCGAACGCGGACATGAGCGCGCACCCCGTGGAGAACTACCGGGCCACCGCCCGGTTCGGCGCGAAGTTCCTCGCCGGACTGAAGGAACACCGGCTGCTCACCGACGCGTTCGCCCTCAAGGTGGACTACCCCGACATCAGCACCGGCGCGCAGGCCCGGCCGCCCGTCTGGACCCGGGTCGGATCCGGCGCGTACGCCTACCACGGCTACGTGCGGAAGGCCGGCGGGGACGGCTTCGACATCGCCCTCGGCGACTGCGCGTCGGCGAACCCCGGCAGCGCGGAATGCGTGGAAGGCCGCCCGGACGCCGACTCCACGGCAGCCCTCGGCGGGGCCGTCTCGGTCACCGCCGTCACCTCCGACCGTACGTACGGCACCGCCGTCGACGCGAAGAAGCAGCTGAAGAAGACCGAGCAGTACGTGAAGAAGTCCGCTCCCCGATCCTGAGCCCCACCGCGAGCAGCAAGTCGGAAGCTGCAATGCGCAGTTACGAGTCACGAGAACGGAACGCCCCATGAAGATCGTCATCGCGCGGGACTACGCGGACCTCAGCCGCACCGCCGCCGACATCGTCCTCGGCGAGATGCTGCACGACCGGCGGGTCAACATGGCCCTCACCGCGGGCGCGAGCCCCGTGGGCACGTACGAGATCGTCACAGAGCGGCTGCGCGCGAACCCCGAGGTCATCTCCGACGTGCACTTCTACACCTTCGACGAGATGCCGCTCGCCGGGAGGGAACGGGGAGTGACCCTCTCGGCGCTGTACGAGCACCTCTACGGGCCCGGTGGAGTGCCGGAGGCCAACATCCACCCGATCACGGTCGCCGACCACGCGTCCGTGGCCCGGGAACTGCACGGGAACGGCGGGCTGGACCTCATGCTCATCGGGCTCGGCGCGGACGGCCACTTCTGCGGCAACATGCCGTACGCGACGCGCTTCGACCAGGAGACCTACACCTACGAGTTCAAGGACTCCTATCCCTGGTACGAGGACGCCCTGCGGCTGCTGCCCGATCCCACGGAGGTCCCCTCGCACGTGGTGACGATGGGGGCGGCCCTGCTCGCCAAGGTACGGCGGCTGGTGCTGATCGTGAGCGGAGCCGCCAAGGCGGATGCCCTCGCCGGCATGCTGGAGCGGGAGATCTCCACCGACTTCCCGGCCTCGATCCTGCGCACGCACCCCAACCTCCTCGTCGTCGCGGACCGGGAGGCGGCGTCGAGGCTGGGCTGACCCGGGTGCGGTGGCGAGGGGCGGATCCCGGGCGGTCCGGGGTCCGCCCCTCGTGCCCCTTTCAGAACCAGGTGAGGGTGAGGGGGAAGGTGGTGGTGGCGGTGGTCGGGGTGGTGTCGGTGGCGGTGGCGGTGATCTGGAGGGTTCCGGTGGCCCAGGGTTTGCCGGTGATGCGGCCGGTGTTGGCGTCGAGGGTCAGGCCCCAGGGGAGTCCGGTGGCGGTGTAGCGGACGGGGGGTTTCGCGCCGGTGGTGGTGAGCTGGATGGTGCAGTTCTGGTTGAACTTGCAGCTCTGCGGGCCCGGGTTGACCAGCTTCAGCGCGGCCGAGGTCGGAGTGGGCGTCGGCGTAGGGGTCGGGGTGGGTGTCGGCGTCGGTGTGCCGCCGCAGCCCGGTGTGGCCTCCGGGGGCAGCGGAACGCGCCAGATCTGGGTGTCGTTCTCCGAACCGACGAGCAGGCTGGTGCAGTCGAGGTACGTCACCGTCTCGCCCTGCGACTGGGCGGGCAGCGCCACGTCGGCGAGCTTGGTGCCCGCTGTGTCGTACACCGAGGCCGTGTTGGCCCCGATCGGACCGCCGCTGCGCAGGGTGTACGAGGCTCCCGAGGGGGAGAACGCGCCGTCGGTGGCGAAGACCGGTCCCGGCCGGACGGCGGTCAGGGTGTTCAGCTGTCCGGGGATCGGCGACAGCGGCGCCTGGTACAACTGGCCTGCCGCTCCGATGAGTTTGCTCGCGATGTGGATCCGGCCGGTGATCGGGTCGGCGAGCAGGGATTCGGCGTCGTGCTTCCCGTCGGGGTAGGCGAAGCGGTACGTCACGGGTGTCACCGAGGCGTTGGCGAGCTGGTCGGGCTCGGTGAAGGAGTACACGGTGATCTCGGCGCGGCTGCCGAAGTTGTCTCCGATGTCGCCGACCAGGATCGCGGGACGGCCCGAGGAGTCCTTGCCGATGGCCAGCCCCTCCCAGTCGGTGTTGCCGACCCCCGAGACGGTGTACGTGGCCTTGAGCTGGCCGGTGGCGCCGTTGCAGTCGATGGCGAAGACCTGGTTGGTGTTGCCGCTGTCGTTGACGGCGTAGAAGACGCCGGGGTGTTTGCGGCTCATGGCGAGCCCGCTGAGCTCGGCCAGTCCGCCGGGCAGGGTGCACGTGCGCTCGGGAGCAGCGGCGGTGACCGCGCCGGACAGGGGTGCGGACAGGGGCGTCAGGACGGCTGCGTCGGCGGACCCGGCGGCGGGTCCGGTCAGCCAGGCCGCAGCCGGCAGTGCCGTGGCGAGGACCGCGGTGGCGAGGGCGGCTGCGCGCGGGGGTGTGAGGAGTAGTCGTAACATGCCCACCATGTGAGGGGGAGTCAGGTTTCGCCGCCAGGGGCGATCGGCGTCCGTTTGAGCATCGGTCAATGCCGGCCGGGCATGCCCGGCCGTCCGGAGGGGCCGCTGGCCGGCCCGCCCGGACCGGTGGGAGCGGACCGGCCCGCGCGGTCATCGGGAGGGCTCGCGTACGGGGGCCTTGTGCCGGGAGTGCGCGATGAAGGCGCGGGCCGCGCGGCTCAGCGGCCGGCGGGCGTGCGCGATGCCCACAGGGCGCAGCAGGGGCGGGGTGAAGGAACGTACCTCCGCACGGCTGCCGAAGGCCCGGGCGACCACGTCGCGGTACCAGATCAGGGAGCCCCGGCCGTCGGTCACCCCGGTCACCCAGCCGAGGCGTTCGTCCACCTCCATGCAGGGCACCGGCCGTACGCCCAGACAGCTGAACATGGCCTCCATCTCGGTACGCCGGCCGGTACCGGGTGTGGGCAGCACCATCGGGAGCCCGTCGAGCGAGCGGAGCGGCAGCGGGTCGGGCAGTGCGGACCCGACGGGGGAGATGAGCACCACCTCGCGCTCCTGGATGAAGTGCGTGGAGAGGTCCTGGTCGAGGGGGAGGTCGACGAGGGCCAACTCCGCCCGACCCTGGGTGAGTTCCTGGACCACTGCCTCGCGGCTGTCGTGCTGGTGGAGTCTGACGTCGAGGCCGGGGTGCCGGTCCGTGAAGGTGCGTATGAGCTCGGAGGCCAGGTCGAGGGCCAGGGTGGGGGTGGTGACCAGGGAGAGGGCGGCCCTGGCGCCCAGTCCGTGGGGGGTGCCGATGTCGTCGATGGCCTCCACCGCGTCGAGCACGGTGCGGGCCAGCCGGACGACCCGGGCCCCTTCCGGCGTGAGGTCCACCCCCCTTCCCCGGCGGGCGAGGAGATCGACCCCGAGGTCGCGTTCCATGGCCTGGACGGCTCGGGACAGGGCGGACTGGGCGACGAAGACGGAGGCGGCCGCGCCGGTGATCGAACGGCAGTCGGCGACGGCGACGAGGTAGCGAAGCTGGGCGAGGGTGGGGGTCATGACCGGACGGTAACCGGGCAAGGGTGTACCTGTAAGACCGCGTAGGGTGAACAACCGTCAGACTTCGCAAAGGTGTTCATGCCGGACCGGCGGCATCTCATACCCATGCGGCATGAGCCCGTGCCGGTGCGGAACCCCGGCCGGTGTTCCGACGGTGGATGGCCCCGGGCGCAACACCGCAGGCCACGGCTTCTGCGGGAGTGTGCCGACAGGGTGGCCGGAGGGCCGTCGGAGCGGGTGGGGGCCGCCCGGGGGGCGAAGTGAACGGCTCCGCAACACCGTTGACAGTGCAGGACCGTCCCCGCACGATGCATCCCGGCAACAGGGAATTTGACCACTGCTCAACCCTGTCCCCGTCGGATCGCCCGGCCGTTTCGCGGATCGCCCGCCTCGGATCCCCGGCGGGAGGACGCCTCGTCCGCCGTCCTTCCCGCACACCTGCTGTCGCCTCCCCCCGTCTTCCGCCCCGCACTGCGCCATGTCACACAGCACTGGAAGAGGAGCGTCCGTGTCCCCCCAGCCCGAGCCGTCCCCCCAGCCCTCGTCCGCCCTTCCGCCCCGGCCGTCCCGGCCGGTGGAACGGAGCGAGCCGTCGTGCGCGGAGCCGCCCGAGCCGCAGGCTTCGGCCCGGCAGCCCGCGCGGCTCCGCGTCGGCGACCGTGACCTGGTCGTCGCGGTCAGCCCGTTCGAGGAGCCCAACCCGCGGATCGTCACCGCCGCCGAGCGCGCCGGCGCCTTGGGCCTGCTCGACCTCGGCCGGGACGCCGGGTCCGCGCGGCACGCCATGGCCGAGATCGCCCGACGCCTCGGAGCCGGCCGCTACGGGGTACGGGTGCCCGCGGGCTGCCCCGTCGCGCCCGGGGAGCTGCCGGCCGAGGTGGACACCGTGCTGCTCGCCGACCCCGCACAGCACACCCCGGACGGGGTGGCCGGCTGGGCGGCCGCCGCCGGACGGCCCCGGGTGTGGGCCGAGATCACCGATCCGGGCGAGGGCAGGGCCGCGGCGGCCGCCGGGGTGGAGGCTCTCGTGGCCAAGGGGCACGAGGCGGGCGGCCGGGTGGGCGGGACCACCACCTTCGTGCTCCTGCAGCAGCTGCTCGCAGAGCCCCCGTCGGGGCTGCCCGTACGGGCCTTCGGCGGGATCGGCCCGCACACCGCGGCCGCGGCCGTCGCGGGCGGAGCCGCCGGAGTGCTGGTCGACGTACAACTGGCCCTCACGCCCGAGGGGGAAGCCGGGCTGCCCGCCGAAGTGGCCGCGGCCGTAAGGGCCATGGACGGCTCCGAGACCAGGCTGCTCGGGGGCCACCGGGTGTACGCCCGCCCCGGCCTGACCCCGCCGCAGGGACCGGTCGCCACCCTGCTCGGGGCCCGGGACCTGCGCACGCAGCTGCTCCCGGTCGGGCAGGACGGGGCCTCGGCAGCGCGGCTCGCCGCCCGCCACCGGACCACCGGAGGCATCCTGCAGGCCATCCGGTCGGCCGTCGCGGGGCACCTGGCGGCCGTCGTACGGGTCCGGCCGCTGGGGGGCAGCCACGGCCCGGGGCGACCGCTCCCGGTGGCGCAGGGGCCGATGACCCGGGTCAGCGACCAGGCGGCCTTCGCCGAAGCGGTGGCCGCCGGGGGCGGGGTCCCCTACCTGGCACTCGCGGTCATGGAAGGGCCGCAGGTGCGCCGGCTCCTCGCCGAGACCGCCGAACGGCTCGGCGAGCGGCCCTGGGGCGTGGGCCTGCTCGGCTTCGCCCCGGCAGAGCTGCGGGCCGAGCAGCTCGAAGCAGTGGCCGAAGTGCGTCCGCCGTACGCGATCATCGCGGGCGGCACCCCGGGACAGGCGGCCCCGCTGGAGGCCGCCGGGACCCGGACCCATCTGCACGTGCCCTCGCCGGGCCTGCTGGAGCGCTATCTCGCCGACGGGGCACGGCGGTTCGTGTTCGAGGGGCTGGAATGCGGGGGTCATGTCGGGCCGCGCACCTCCTTCCCGCTGTGGGAGGAACAGATCGAGCTGCTGCTCGGCTGCCCCGAACCGGCAGCGCTGGACGTGCTGTTCGCCGGCGGGATCCACGACGCCCGCTCCGCGGCGATGGCCGCCACCGCGGCGGCCCCGCTGGCCGAACGGGGTGCGCGCGTCGGGGTGCTCATGGGCACCGCCTACCTGTTCACCGAGGAGGCGGTGGCGGCGGGCGCGGTCCTTCCCCGCTTCCAGCGGGCGGCGCTGGAGTGCGCGGACACCGTGCTGCTGCACACCGCACCCGGACACGCCACCCGCTGCGCGGTCACCCCCTACGCGGACACCTTCGAGGCCACCCGGCAGCGGCTCGCGGAGGGCGGCGCCGAGCCGCGCGAGGTGTGGGAGGAGCTGGAGCGGCTCAACCTGGGAAGGCTCCGGATCGCCAGCAAGGGACTGCGCCGCGGGGCCGAGGGCGACGGACTGGAGTCCGTGGACGAGGAGCAGCAGGGCTCCGAGGGGCTGTTCATGCTCGGGCAGGCCGCCACCCTGCGCTCCGGAACCACCACGGTCACCACCCTGCACACCGAAGTCACCGAAGGTGCATCGGAGTTGCTCGACCGGCGGGCCCGGGAACTCGCCGGCCGGCAGCCCGAGGACGATCGGGCCGCCGCGACGGACGGAGCCTGGGGCCTCCCGCGGGCCGATCCGCTGGACGTCGCCGTCGTCGGCATGGCCTGCGCCTACCCCGGCGCACCGGACCTCGCCGCCTACTGGGCGCGGATCCTGGACGGCAGCGACGCCGTGACCGAGGTCCCCGCCGAACGCTGGGACCCCGGACTCCACTTCGATCCCGACCCCGCACGGGCCGGGGAACGCACCCCGTCCCGCTGGGGCGGCTTCCTCGGCCCGATGCCCTTCGACGCCCTCGCGCACGGCATCCCGCCGGCCTCGCTGGCCGGGATCGAGCCCGTACAACTGCTCGCGCTGGAGATCTCGGCGCGGGCCCTGGCGGACGCCGGGTACGGCAAGGACCGGGAGTTCGACCGGTCCCGGACCTCGGTCGTGTTCGGGGCGGAGGCCGGCACCGAGCTGGCGGGCGCCTACGGGCTCCGCGCCCTGTACCCCGGATACCTGGGCGAGCTCCCTCCCGAACTGGACGAACAGCTCCCGCGGCTCACCGAGGACTCCTTCCCCGGGGTGCTCGCCAACGTCATCGCGGGCCGGGTCGCCAACCGGCTGGACCTCGGCGGCGCGAACTGCACCGTCGACGCCGCATGCGCCTCCTCGCTGGCCGCACTCGACCTCGCCTGTCGCCAACTGCGCGACAAGGACAGCGACATGGTGCTGTGCGGCGGCGCCGACGTGCACAACGGCATCAACGACTACCTGCTGTTCTCCTCCGTCCGCGCGCTGTCCCCGGCGGGCCGCTGCCGTCCCTTCGACGCGGCCGCCGACGGAATCGCCCTCGGGGAGGGGGTGGGCGCGCTGGTGCTGAAGCGGCTCGCGGACGCGGAGCGGGACGGAGACCGGGTGTACGCCGTCATCAAGGCGGTCGGAGCCGCCAGCGACGGACGCTCCCTCGGCCTGACCGCACCCAGGCCCGAAGGGCAGCGCAGGGCCCTGGACCGGGCCTACGCCCGGGCCGGGATCAGCCCCGCCGAGGTCGGCCTGATCGAGGCGCACGGCACCGGCACCGTGGTCGGCGACACCACCGAACTGTCCGTGCTGACCGCCCTGTTCACCGAGGCGGGCGCCGCTCCCGGGGCCTGCGCGCTGGGGTCGGTGAAATCGCAGATCGGGCACACCAAATGTGCGGCCGGGCTGGCCGGACTGATCAAGGCGGCCCGGGCGGTCCACTCGGGCGTACGGCCGCCCACACTGCACCTCGACACCCCGGTCCCCGTCTGGAACGCGGAGAGTAGCCCCTTCACCTTCGCCACCGGGGCCCGGCCGTGGGCGGTGCCCGCCGAGCGGCGGATCGCCGGCGTGAGCGCCTTCGGCTTCGGCGGCACCAACTACCACGCCGTGCTGACCGGTTACGCGGGGGCCGAGGAGTCCCGCCACGGACAGGAGGAATGGCCGGCCGAACTGTTCTGCTTCCGCGGCGAGGACCGGCGTGCCGCGGGTCGGGCGATGGCCCGGCTGGCGGCACGGCTGGAGGAGAACGACGCGGCCGGGCGCCCGTGGGCGCTGCGGGACCTCGCGGCCGAGGCGGCGGCCGGAACCGGCACGGTACGGGTCGCGGTCGTCGCCGCCGACCTGGACGGGCTCGCCGCCCGGCTGGAGCGGGCGCGGGCCTTCACCCCGGGCGAGGGCGTCCACGTACGGGAGGAATCGGCGGAGCCCGGGCAGGTGGCCTTCCTCTTCCCGGGCCAGGGAAGTCAACGCCCCTCAATGCTGGGTGAGTTGTTCACCGGCTTCCCCTGGTTGCGGGAACTTCTCGACGCGGCACCGAGCGCCGTGGTCTCCGCGATGTTCCCCCCGGCGGCCTTCACCGCGCAGGGGCGGACCGCCCAGCGGGCCGCGGTCACCGACACCCGGATCGCCCAGCCGGCCCTCGGGCTGGCCGGCTCGGCAGCGCACCTCCTGCTGGGGGAGCTGGGCGTACGTCCGGACTGCGTGGCCGGGCACTCGTACGGAGAGCTCACCGCACTGTGGGCGGCGGGGGTGTGGGACCAGGAGAGCCTGCTCCGGCTGAGCGCGCGCCGCGCCGAAGCCATCCTCGCGGCCGCCGGGACGGATCCGGGCTCTATGGCGGCGGTGGCGGCCGCGCCGGAAGAAGTGCGGGAGATCGCCGCGCGGGCCGGATGCGTGATCGCGAACCACAACGCACCCCTCCAGTGCGTGATTTCGGGGCCGGACGGCGCCGTGGCCGAGGCGATGGCCGCCCTGCGGGACGCGGGACTGTCGGCGTCCCCGCTCCCCGTCGCCTGCGCCTTCCACAGCGAGGTCGTGGCGGGGGCGGCCACGGCCCTGGCCGAGGAACTCGCCGCGACGGAGCTGGCCGACGCGGCCGTCCCGGTCTGGTCGAACACGACGGCCGGCCCGTACCCGGCCCCCGTCGATGCGGTACGGGACCTGGTGGCCCGTCAGGTTGCCGAGCCGGTCCGGTTCGTGGAGCAGGTGGAGCACATGTACGCGGCCGGAGTACGGACCTTCGTGGAAGCCGGGCCGGGCCGCGTGCTGTCCGGCCTGGTCGGCCGCATCCTGCACGACCGGCCGCACACCGTGGTGCCGCTGGACGTACCGGGCGAGCACGGGCTGTTACGCCTGGTCACGGCGCTGGCGGAACTGGCCGCGGCGGGCGTGCCGGTGGCGCCGGACGCCCTGTTCCGCGGCCGCACCCGCCGGCTCCCCGAGCGTGCTCCGCGCCGCCCGGGCTGGCTGGTCGACGGCCACCTGGTCCGCACCCGGGACGGCCACCCCGTCCCCGGCGGCCTCCGCCCGGCCCGCCGGGTCCACCTCGCGGTATCCGAAGGAAAGGGAGCCCACCAGATGACACAGTCGATGAACGGCACCGAACCGGCCCAGGGGCTTGCCGGCCCGGGGGCCGCCGTGCACGGGGTGCCCGTGGCGCCGTGGGTGGCGGGGGGATCCGGCGAAGGGAATCCGGCGGGGAGTCCCGGCCGGGAGGGGGCCCTGGCCGCCGGATACGAGAACGGCCGCTTCGCGAGCAACGGCCACGGCGCCGCCCCGGGCGCGGGCGGGCCTTGGCAGCCGGGTGCGGGCGACGGGCTCGCGGAGCCGGGCGGCGTCGGTCCTTCCTGGGGTGGGCACCGGTGGCCGGGCGGGGGGCCCGGCGTGGGTTCCGGTCCGGTGCGGGACTCGACGGGCGGCCCTGTGGGCGCGCTCAACGGCCGGGCCGGGGCCGCGCCGGCCGAGGGGGCGGCGGCCTTCCCCGGGAGCGGTGGGCCGCTGGCCGGTTCGGTCGGGCGCGGTGGGGACGCCCGACCACTCCGCACTGCGAACGGCCTCCCCGGCACGGGACTTGAGCCGCTGCCGGGCCCGCCCGCGTGGGCGGGAGCCCGCGCCGGTCACGAGGCCGCGCACGCCGCCCCCGCTCCGGCCGACCGCCGTGAGGAGGCGGTCCTGGAGTACCTCCGGGGCTCGCGCGAACTCGTACAGGCGCAGCGGGACGTGATGATCGGCTACCTGGCCTCGGCGGCACCGCCCTGGCCCGGATCCGACCCGGCCCTGCCGGAGTACCGCGCCGCCACCGGCCCGCCCCTTGCGATCCAACCCTCCGCCTACGGTGCCACCCAGGGCCATGAGGGACCGCAGAGCGCGGGTGACGCCACGGGGCTGCCCCGAAGCACAGCTCCGGCTGCCTTCTGGACCGAGCCCCGGCCGGACGGTCAAGGCCTGCCGAGGGGCGTCGACGGCGCCTGGCCCGGGGCCACGGCGGGTGCGGATCCCGGCGCCGGCGCCGGGGCTGCCCACCCGTGGCCGACGGCTGCCGAAGGCGTCCTGACCGGAGGCGCCAACACCTCCCGCTCCGCCGCCCACGGCGGGGGAGCGGCCCCGGGCGGCGGGGTGCCCGGTGAAGCGTTCCCGGGCTCCGGGTACCCCGGGGGAGCTGCCCAGGGGGTTGGGGCGGGCAGCGAAGCGGTGCCGGACGGCGTTCGGACCGGGGACGCGGGGCCTGAGGGGCCGCGTTCCTCCGAGGAGGTGATGGACGTGATCGTGGAGATCGTCCATACCCGGACCGGGTACCCGCGGGACATGCTCGATCCCGAGCTGGACCTGGAGGCGGACCTGTCCATCGACTCAATCAAGCGGGTCGAGATCATCGGCGCCCTGGCCGACCGGATCGGTCTGCCCCAGGACCCTGGCGGCTCCGCCGAGTCCGCGATCGAGGAGCTGTCCCGGATCAAGACCCTGCGCGGCATCGTGGACTGGCTCTCCGGCCACACCGCCCGCCCCGAGGCCCCCGCCGGCGAAGCGGTGGCCACGGAAACGGCCCCGCCCGCGCTCGACCGCCTCCGGGTGGACCTGCAGGCGCTGCCGCCGGCCCCGGGGGACCCGGAGGTCCTGCGGGGTCTGCGGATCGGGGTCGTCGGCGACCCCGGAGACGGCCAGGGGGTCGGGACCGCGGTCGCAGGCGCCCTCCGTGCCCGGGGCGCGGACGTACGCCACCTTGCAGAAGCCGACGCCGGGTTCGATGCCGTCCTCGACCTGTCCGCCCTGCGGCCTGGCGCGGTGCCCGTCCTGCCCGAGGCCTTTCCCGGGCTGCAACGCGCTCTCAACGGCGGTGTGCGGCGGCTCCTCCTGGTCACCGCCCGGGGCGAGTCCGCCGGAGCGGGCGTGCACGGCTTCGCCCGCAGCGCCTCCCTCGAATACCCCGGCCGGCTGATCCGCGCCGTGGAGGTCCATGCCAAGGAGGACCCCGAGCGGATCGCGGCGCAGCTCCTCGCCGAGCTGAGCTGCGAGCCCGCCGATCCCGCTGATCCCGTTGATCCCGCCGCCGGCACCCCGCCCGTGGAGGTGCTCGCCTCCGTCGTCTACACGGCCGACGGCCTACGGGTCACCCCCCGGCCGGTCCCCGCACCGCTCCTCCCCGGAGACGGGACACCGCCCCTCGACGCGGGCTCGGTGGTCCTGCTCAGCGGCGGGGCCCGCGGAATCACCGCACGGACCGCCCTGGCCCTGGCCGCCGCCACCGGATGCCACGTAGAACTCATGGGCCGTACCCCGCAACCGGCCGCCGAGGCGGATGAGTTCGGGCACGCCACCGACCGGGTCGCCCTGCGCGCCGCATTGATCGCCACCGGCCTGCGCACCCCCGCGGAGATCGAGGCCGCGGCCTCGCGGATCCTCGCCGAGCGCGAGGTACGGGCCACCCTGGCCGCCCTCGCGACCGTGGCCGCGTCCGTCGGCTACCACTGCGCGGACGTCACGGACGAACAGGCGGTACGGGCGGTCGTGGCCGCCGTGCGAGCCCGCCACGGCCGGCTCGACGGGATCGTCCACGGAGCCGGGACGCTGAGCGACGGACTGCTCCGCGACAAGCAACCGGCCTCCTTCGCCGAGGTGTTCACCACGAAGGTGGCCGGCGCCCGCCACCTGGCCGCCGCGGCGGCCGAGCACGGCTCGGTGCCCGCACCCCGGTTCCTCGCCCTGTTCGGGAGCGTGGCGGGAGTGTACGGAAACCGGGGTCAGACCGACTACGCCGCCGCCAACGACGCCCTCGACGGCCTCGCGCACCTCTGGGCGGAGAACTTCCCGGGCCGGGTGCTGTCCGTCGACTGGGGTCCCTGGGCCGCAGAGGCGGGCGGGATGGTCAGCCCCGAACTGGCCCGCGCGTACACCCGCCGCGGCATTCCGCTCATCGCCCCGGACGAGGGCGGCGCGGCGTTCCTCGCCGAACTCGCGCACGGGACCGACGTACAGGTGGTCCTGATGGCGGCCGAGGGGCGCGAGGGGTGCGAGGGGAGTGAGTGGCGTGACTGACCGCCGTCGACGGGACCAGGCGCAGGGCCAGAGCCAGGGCCGGCCGCAGGGCCAGAACCGGCGACGCCATCACCGCGGCCCGCGGCCCACCGATGCGGCCATCGTCGGGATGGGCGCCGTGTTCCCGGGAGCCGCCGACCTCTCCGCGTACCGCCGCAACCTCCTGGCCGGCACGGACTGCATAGGCGAGGTCCCGCCCGGGCGGTGGGATCCCGAGGTGTACTACGACCCGGACGGCGCCACCGGACCCGTCTCCGGCGACCGGTTCTACTGCCGGCGCGGGGGCTTCGTTGACGGGCTCGCCGCCTTCGATCCGACCCGGTTCGGCATCATGCCGGCCACCGTGGAAGGAGCCGAACCGGACCAGATGCTCGCCCTGCAGGCCACGGCCGAGGCCATCGCCGACGCGGGGGGTGAAAGCCGCCTCCCGGTCGACCGCTCGCGGATCGGCATCGTGCTGGGGCGCGGCGGGTTCATGGGGGTGGCCACCGCCCGGCTGGACCAACGTGTACGCACCGCACACCAGTTGGCGCACACCCTGCGCGAACTCGCGCCCGAGCTCGACGAGCGGCGGATCGCCGAGGTGCGCTCCGCCTTCCAGGAGGCCCTGGGTCCCGAACGGCCCGACGCGTCGATCGGACTCGTACCGAGCTTCACGGCCGCCCGGACCGCCAACCGGCTCGACTTCCACGGACCGGCCTACACCCTGGACGCGGCCTGTGCGTCCTCCCTGCTGGCGGTCGACCAGGCCGTGGGGCTGCTCGCCGGCGGGCGCTGCGACGTGGTGGTCGCCGGGGCCGTGCACCACTGCCACATCGCCACCCTGTGGAGCGTCTTCACGCAGCTGCGCGCCCTGAGCCCCAGCGAGCGGATCCGGCCCTTCGACCGGCGCGCCGACGGAACCCTGCTGTCCGAGGGCACCGGAGTGGTGCTGCTGAAGCGGCTGGCCGACGCGGAGCGCGACGGCGACCGGATCTACGCCGTGATCCGCGGCACCGGAGTGGCCGGGGACGGCAAGGCGGCGAGCCTGATGAGCCCGCTCGTCGCGGGCCAGGTGCGGGCACTGGAACGGGCCTGGCGAGAGGCCGGTCTCGATCCGCGGGCGCCCGGCGCGCTGGGACTGCTGGAGGCGCACGGGACCGGGACCCCGGTGGGTGATGCCGCCGAACTGGACACCCTGGCCCAGGTGTTCGGCAAGCCCCTGGACGGCGGGGCCGGGGCCGTCGATCTGGGCGCCGGCCTGGCCGCCGGGAGCGCGATCGGCTTCGGCTCGGTGAAGTCCATGCTCGGCCACACCATGCAGGCCTCCGGCATGGCCGGGCTGATCAAGGCCGCACTCGCGGTGTACGAAGGAGTACTGCCGCCCACCCTGCACCTGGAGGACCCGCACCCCGGCCTGGCCCGGACCCGGATGCGGCCGGTGACGGCGGCCGTTCCGTGGGAACGTGGGCCGGCGCCGCGCCGCGCCGGGGTGAACGCGTTCGGCTTCGGCGGCATCAACGCCCACGTGGTGCTGGAGGAGGCTCCCGGCGCCGCGGCCCGCACAGCGTCCCCGAAGCGGACGGCGCCCGCGCGGCCGGCTGCCGCCCGGCCGGCGCCCGTGCCCGTACGCAGGTTCCTGCCCCTGGGCGACCAGCCCGCGCCGGTGGGGGCGCCCGCGCGGGAGGAGGTGCTGTTGCTGGCGGCCTCCGGCACCGCGGAGCTGGCGGACCGGCTGGCGTCCGGTTCCCCGGTGTCCGGCGGCGACGGGCCCTGCCGGCTCGCGGTCGTCGGCCCCACGCCCCAGCGGCTCGCGCTGGCCGCGAAGGTCGTGGCGCGCGGCCGGGCCTGGCGGGGGCGCGGCGAGGTGTGGTTCACGCCCGAGCCGATGGGCGGCCGGCTGGCGTTCCTGTTCCCGGGCCTGGAGCCGGAGTTCGCCCCGGCGCTGGACGACGTGGCGGACCGGCTCGGGCTGGAGCGGCCCCGGCTGACCAAGGGCGAGGAGCTGACGGAGCGGGCCCTGGACGCCATCGCGACGGGCCGCTTCCTCGCCCGGGCCCTGCCCGAAGTCGGCATCCGGGCCGAGGTCCTGGCGGGTCACAGCCTGGGGGAGTGGGCGGCGATGGTGACCTCCGGGATGTACCGGCAGGACGCGGCCGACACCTTCCTGGACTCGCTGCGACCCGGATCCGTGAAGGTGCCGGACCTGG
Source organism: Streptomyces sp. NPDC104226 (assembly GCF_055584085.1). Lineage (NCBI taxonomy): Bacteria > Bacillati > Actinomycetota > Actinomycetes > Kitasatosporales > Streptomycetaceae > Streptomyces > Streptomyces sp. NPDC104226. Next base: position 660,252 of record NZ_JBVJMS010000001.1, on the reverse strand, counting down.
TCTACGCGGCGCTGGGATGCGGGATCCGCCGGGCGGAGGCCGCGCTGCACGGACTGGACGGGGTGGTGGTCAGCCACGACAACTGCCCCCACCAGTCGGTGGTCTGCGGAGATCGCGCCGAAGTGGCCACGGTCCTGGAACGGTTGAAGGCCGACGGCGTGCTCGGCCAGGAACTCCCCTTCCGCTCCGGCTTCCACACCCCCATGTGGGAGCCCTACCTCGGGCAGGTCCGTGCCGCCTTCGCCCGACTGCCGCTCCAGCCCGGCACGTTGCCCGTGTGGTCGGCCACCACCTGCGCGCCGTTCCCTCCGGAGCCCGAGGCGGTGCGCGAGCTCGTGGTCCGCCACCTGCTGGAGCCGGTCCGGTTCCGCGAGCTGACGCTCCGGCTGTACGAGGACGCGGGCGTCCGCGGCTTCGTCACGCTGGGCCCGGGAAGCCTCCCGGGCTTCGTCGAGGACACCCTGCGCGACCGCCCCCACCTCGCGGTGGCGGCCTCATCGCCCCGGCTCACCGGGCTCGCCGCCCTCCGGCGCACCTGCGCCGCCCTGTGGACCGAAGGGCACACGCCCCGCTGGGACCGGCTGACCCCGGACGCGCCAGGCGGATCCGACCGGACCGCGCATGCGGCGGACGCGTCGGGAGACCTCAACCGGACAGCCCGTGCGCCGGACGCGTCGGGAGGCCCCGACCGGACAGCGCCGGCGGCCGGGCGCAGCATCCTCCTGGACCTGGGCTCCCCACTGGTCCACCTCGGCGACTCCGCCCGCACCACCCTCACCCCGCTCCTCTCCCAGGCCACCCCCCAACCACCTACCCCCGCCACCCCACCGGCCCCGGCGGCCTCCGGCCCCTCGGCCCCTGTCGCCCCGCCCGCCCCGGCCCCGCGCCCCTCGGTGGGTGCGGGCCCCCGGCCGGTCCTGCTGTCCGCCCTGGACGCGGCCCCCGCCGAAGCGCCGGCCGAGACGCACACCGCGCCGCAGGGCACACCCCAGCGCGCCCCCCGCCCCGGCGCCCCGGCCGGGAGCCACACCCTGCGCCTCTCCCTCGCCGCACTGCCCTACGTACGGGACCACTGCGTCTACCTGCAGCCCGAGGACTGGCCGGAGGACTCCGACCGGTTCCCCGTCGTCCCCATGACGACCACGCTGGAGCTGGCGGCCGAAGCCGCACTGCGGTACGCGCCGCCGGGGCTGGCCGTCATCGGCTACGAACGCGTACGCGCCCTGCGCTGGCTCCCCGTGGAGCCGGCCCTCGACGTGGAGGTCACCGTACGGCCCGCCGGTCCGGGCCGCGTGCGCGTCACCCTCGGGGAGTACGCCGACGTGTCCGTGCTGCTCGGCGAGGGGTACGGGGCCCTGCCCGGCCCCGACACCACCCCGCTGCGCGAACCCAGGCTGGCCCCGGTCAGCGCCGAGGCCCTCTACCGGGACCGGTGGATGTTCCACGGCCCCCGCTTCGCCGGGGTGCACGAGGTGCGGGCCGTCGCCGCGGACGGCATCCACGGCGTGCTGCGGGCACTTCCCGACCCGGGGGCACTGCTCGACGCCGCCGGGCAGCTCTTCGGGCACTGGATGCAGCTGAAGCTCCCCGTGGACCGGCTGGTGTTCCCGGCCACCGTGGACGGGATCCGCTTCTCGGGGCCGCCGCCCGCCCCGTACGAGCTCGTCGGGGCCACGGCCCGGATCCGCGAGGTCCGCGATGTCACCGTGCGCGGCGACATCGAGCTCCAGCGGGCAGACGGCCGGGTCTGGGCCCGGATCGACGGCTGGACGTACCGCCGCTTCGGCGCCGACGAGCGCGTCTGGCCGATGAAGTTCACCCCGGAGGTCTGCGGCATCGGAGAACCCCGCCCCGAAGGCTGGTGCCTGGCCCGGCGCCGCTGGACCGACCCCGCCTCGCAGGAGCTGGTCATGCGCCGCTACCTCGGCGCCGCCGAGCGCGCGGCCTACGAGCGGCTCGCGCCGCGCGCCCGGGCGCCCTGGCTGCTCGGCCGGATCGCCGCCAAGGACGCGCTGCGCCACCTGCTCTGGGACGGCGGAGCCGGACCGGTCTTCCCGGCCGAGGTGCCGATCGGCAACGACCTCGCCGGGCGGCCCCTCGCCGGGGGACCCCTGGCCGGGGGAGTCCGGCTGTCGATCGCCCACAAGGACCGGATCGCCGTAGCCCTCGCCCACCCGGGCCTCCCGGTCGGCATCGACGTGGAGCCGGTGACCACCGACCCGGACGCGCTCATCCGCATCGCCCTGGCACCGGGCGAACTCGCCCTCGCCGAGCGGCTGGCGGCCCGGGAGGGCACCGGACTGCCGGCCGCGCTCACCGCCCTGTGGTGCGCCAAGGAGGCGGCCGCCAAGGCCGCCGGGACCGGACTCGGAGGCCGCCCGCGGGAATGGCGGACCACCGGCGACCCGGACTCCGGCGCCCTGCTCGTGCTCGCCCCGGACGGGCACCCGTACCCGGTCCGTACCACCCTGCTCGCGGACCCGCCACTCACCCACCCCGACCCCCCTGGCCGCCCAGACCACCCCGACCCCCCTGGCCGCCCAGACCATCCAGACCACCCGGACCACCCCGGCCACGTCGTCGCCTGGACCGACCGGCCGGCGACCCCGTCCCCCGTCCCCTTCCACCTCACGGAGACCAGTCATGGCAGCTGACATCCTCGCCGAGATCACCGGCATGCTCGTGGAGATCGTCGGTGACGAGCACCTCCTCGCGGACGAGGTCACGATGAAGACGACGTTCAACGAGGACCTCGCCCTGGAGAGCATCGAGTTCGTCGCCCTCGCCGAACTCCTCCACCACCGCTACGGCGCCGGCGTCGACCTGATGGGCTTCCTGTCCGAGAAGGACATGGACGGCATCCTCGCCATGTCCGTGGGCGAACTCGTCACCCACATCGGCCGGATCACCCACGCCTCCCTCACTCATACCTCCCGCACCCACACGAGCCCCACCCACACGAGCCCCACCCACACGAGCCCCACCCACACGAGCCCCACCCACACGAGCCCCACCCACACGAGCCCCGCCCACACCCCCCTCAGCCGTGCCTCGGCGGGAGCCGCCGCGACCGGATCGGACGGCTGACCGCGCCATGGCCTTCGTACCCGCGGGCACCGTCCGCTTCCACGTCCAGCAGCTGCCGGCCGCCGCGCACGCGGACGCCCCCGACGCCTTGGACCGCCCCGTGGTGGTGTTCCTGCACGGGCTGGTCGTCGACAACCTCTCCTCCTTCTACTGCCCCCTCGCCGTGCCGGTGGCCCGGGCCGGGCACGAGGTGGTCCTCTACGATCTGCGCGGCCACGGCCGCACCGAGCGGCCGGCCACCGGCTACGACAGCCGCACCGCCGTACGGGACCTCTTCGCCCTGCTCGGCGCCCTCGGCCTCGGGCACCGCCCGGTCCACCTCGTCGGCAACAGCTACGGCGGAACCCTGGCGCTGCACGCAGCCCTGGCCCGACCCGACCTGGTCGCCGGTCTCACCCTGCTCGAACCCCCGCTCAGCGGGGCCTGGGTGGACAACATGGTCGACACCCTGTCGGCAGCGGCGCTCGGCCTGGAGGACAGCGCGGTACCCGCCGAACTGCTCACGCTGCGCCTGCGCAAGGCGGCCAACCTCACGGCCATCGCCGACGACCTGCTCAACCGCACCACCCTCATCGACGACATCGCGGAGAGCCGCACCTTCACCCCGGCCGACTACGCCGGACTGCGCTGCCCCGTCCTGATCGTCTGCGGCGAGCACTCCGAACTCGTCCCGGGCGCCCGGGAACTGGCCCGGTACGCCCCGCACGTCACCGCCGTCGAGATCCTGCCGGGCCTCGGGCACGACGTGCTGAAGGAGAGCAGCGGAGCGCTGCGCGCGGCCGTACTCGCCCACCTCGACGCCACGGCCGCGGCCACGGCGGCGGCTTCGGCCACGGCGGGAGCACTGGTCCGATGAAGGTGCTCTTCACGGTGCCGCCGCTCGCGGGCCACATCAACCCGACCGTCGCGGTCGGCGCCGAACTGGCCGCCCGCGGGCACGAGGTCGCCTGGACCGGTCCGCCGGGAGAGCTGTCCCGGCTGCTGCCCGAGCACGCCCGGATCTTCTCTGCGGGCGCAGAAGCGGGCGGCGACTACGCCCTGCTGCACGCCCGCTGGCGCGACCTGCGCGGGGTCGGGGCGCTGCGGTTCCTCTGGGAGGAGGCGCTCGTCCCGCTGGCCAGGGCCATGCTCCCGGGCGTGGTCCGGGCGATCGGGGCCTTCCGCCCGGACGTGCTGGTCGCCGACCAGCAGGCCCTGGCCGGACCGGTGGCCGCACGGCGGCTCGGGGTGCCCTGGGTGACCTCCGCCAGCACCTCGGCGGAACTCACCCAGCCCTTCGCGGACTTCCCCAAGGTCGGGGAGTGGGTCGCCGCGCAGATCGCCGGACTGCTGGCGGACTGCGGGGGAGGTCCCGAGCCGGCCGCGGAGCCGTGGGATCCACGGTTCTCGGAGCGACTGGTCCTGGTCTTCTCCAGCCGCGAACTGGTCGGAGAGGAGCAGGACTTCCCACCGCACTACGCCTTCGTCGGCCCGGCCTTCGGGGCCCGCCCGCCCGCCCCCCGCTTCCCCTGGGAGCGGCTGGACCCGGAACGGCGACGCGTACTGGTCTCGCTCGGCACCCTCAACCAGGAAGCCGGGGGCCGCTTCTACGGTGCCGTACTGGGCGCAGCCGAACGACTGGGCAAGGACGTCCAGTTGGTGCTGGCGGCCCCCGCCTCTCTGGTCGGTGCGGTCCCCGGGAACGTACTGCTGCGCGACAGCGTCCCGCAGCTGGAGCTCCTGCGCCACCTGGACGCCGTCGTCTGCCACGGGGGCCACAACACCGTCTGCGAGGCGCTCGCGCACGGCCTGCCGCTGGTGGTCGCCCCGATCCGGGACGACCAGCCGATCGTCGCCCGGCAGGTCGTGGCGGCCGGGGCCGGGGTGCGGGTGCGGTTCGGCCGGACCGGGGCCGAGGAACTGCGCGACGCCCTGACGGCCGTCCTGGACGACCCCGGCCACCGCCGGGGTGCCCGGCGGATCCAGGCCTCATTCGCCGCGGCCGGCGGGGCCGCCGCCGCGGCCGACCGGTTGGAGGAACTCCTGTGACGCGCTCCCCGCTCCCGTCCCCCGCCCGGATCCGCCGCACCGGGCCCCCGCTGCTGTCCGGCGTCCGGTGGACCTCCGTCCTCCTGCTCGCCGCCCTCGGCGCGGGCACGGTACGGACGGCCCGCCGCCTGCGGGCGGTGCCGGTGCTGCCCATGACCGCCTCCGCGGACGCCGGGGTGCCCCGCGCCGCCGGCTGGCGGCTGCTCACCGCCGGCGGCGTCGAGCCCGACGCGGCCACCTTCCTCGCCGCCTGCGCGCACGCCGACCGGGAGGGGCTGAGGGTCCTGGACCTGCTGCCCGGGGACCTGCCCACCGAGCGGGTGCTCGGCCTGCTGCGCCTGGTCGACCCGGCCGGCTACCGGCAGGACCGGCTCGGCGAGGGGCGCGGGGCCGGTTTCGCCGTGCTCGTCGCCGAGGAGGTGCTCGCCCGGGCCGGGGTGGAGCTGCCGGGACCGGAGGCCACTCCGGCGGAACTCATGGCCGTCATCCGGCACGTGAAGGAGTACGCCGCCGATGCCACGGGACTGGCCATCGCGCCCGCGCTGAGCTGCGGACCGGTCGCCGACACGGGCGGACCGGCGCGGGCGGCCGAACTGCGCGCCCAAGGCCTGCCGCCCGGGGCGCTCGCCGCCGCCCAGCTCGCCGGCCTGGCCCTGCTGGGCGGCGCCGCCGTACGCCAGGGCCGGTGGGGGGCCGCAGCGGCGGGGCTGTACTGGATCCAGCCCTACCTGGCCCTCGGCCGGTCCGGCGCGCCCCTGCGCCCCGGTGACCTCGCCCGGGCCACGGTGGCCCGGCCCGTACGCTCCTTCGGCTCGGCCGTGCGCACGGCCGCCGCCACGACCCGTACGCCGCGCCCCGGGGTCGCCGCCCCGATGAACGACCCGGCCGCCGCGCAGGACGCGGACCGGACCGGGATCCCGGCCGAGGGGATCAGGGCCGACGGGGTGCGGGCGGAGGTGGTCCGGGCGGAAGCGGTCCGGGCCGAGTCGCTGCTGGCCGCGGCGCACCGGGCCGAGTCGGCCCGCGCCGAGGCCGTCCGCGCGTACCGGTCCGACCTGGCCGCCGGGACCGACCGGTTCTTCGAACCGCGCCGACCGGACTGCCCGTGGTGCGGCTCCGGAAACCTGACCGTGCGGGTCCGGGTGCCCGACCTGCTCCAGGGCAAGCCCGGCCGCTTCACCCTGGAGCAGTGCGGAGCCTGCGGGCACGTCTTCCAGAACCCCCGACTGTCCCCGGAGGGGCTGGAGTTCTACTACCGCGACTTCTACGACGGCCGCGGCGGCGAGGGCGCCGCCACCGTCTTCGGCCGGCTCGGCGCCGCCTACCGGGGCCGCGCCGAGATGCTCCGCCCCCACACCGATCCGGTGTCCTGGCTCGACGTCGGTACCGGCCACGGCCACTTCTGCAACGCGGCCCGCGCCGTCTGGCCCGACACCCGCTTCGACGGGCTGGACATGGGCGACGGGGTCCGCGAGGCCGAGCGGCGCGGCTGGGTGGAGACCGGATACCAGGGCCAGTTCCCGGAGTTCGCGGTGAAACTGGCGGGCCAGTACGAGGTCGTCAGCATGTACCACTACCTGGAGCACACCCGGGATCCGCTCGCGGAACTGGACACGGCGGCCGCCGTCCTCGCCCCCGGCGGCTACCTCACCATCGAACTCCCCGACCCCGAGTCCCGGATGGCCCGACTGCTCGGCCCGGCCTGGCTGCCCTGGTTCCAGCCGCAGCACCAGCACCTGATCCCCTCCGCGAACCTGCGCGAAGCGCTCGCCGACCGGGGCTTCACCGTCCTCGCCGAGGAACACGGGGCCGCCCACCAGGGCAACGACTTCTTCGGCGCGGTGGCCCTGACCGCGACCCGGCTGGCCCCCGACCCGGACCGCCCCTGGGGACCCCCGGCCGCCGCCGGCCGACGCGCCCTCACCGGCGCCGTACGGCTGGCCTCGCTGCCCTGCTTCGCCGCCGCGGCCGTCCTCGACGGGCTGCGCACCGCCACGGCCCGCCGCACGGACGGCGGCAACGCCTACCGGATGCTGGCCCGCAAGGACGCCCGATGACCGCCCCCGGCCCCGCCGGCCCCGTCGGCACCGCCGGGACCGGAACCGCGGCACCTTCCGGAGGCGACCTCGCCCGGCGGACCACCGCCGATCCGCTGTTCCGCCTGGTCGCCTACGCCCTGGAGGCCGCGCACGGCCGGCCCCCGGCCGCCGTGTGGAGCGCCCCGTACACCTTCCACCTCGGCTCCCCGGGCCTCGTCGCGGCAGCCGGCTGGCCGGTGGCGGCCGCGGCGGCACCCCGCACCGACGGCCTGGTCCGGCTCAGCTCCCTGGCCCACCCGGCGGACGGCTGCGACCTGCCGCTGACCCTGTCCGGACCGCCGCCCGCGACCCCGGCCTGGGCCGCCCGGCCGTACGCGCTGCTGCGCGCGCTGGCCCGGGCCGGCTACGGCCGGGGCGGGACCGACCTCCACGTGCAGGGCTCCCTCACGCAGGCCGCCGGGCTGGCCACGGAGGAGGCCGCCTACTGCGCGGTGGCGCTCGCGGTGGCCGACGTCCACACACCGGCGGGCGAGGACCCGGACCGGGTCCTGCTGGCCCGGCTGATGGCGGAGGCACTACCGGACGGCGACGACGCCCTGCGCCGGGGCGCGCTCTTCGCCCGGCCGGGCAGAGCCCTGCTGCTCGGCCACCGCCCGGCCGGGCCGGAGCCCCGGCGGCACCGGCAGCGGCACGTGCTCTTCGACCCGGCCGGGTCGGGGTCCCGCCTGGTGCTCCTGGCCCTCCGGCCGGACCCCGGCGGCACGCAGGACCGTACGGCCGAACTGGCCCGGGCCGTAGGGTGCGCCCGCCGGGCCGGGGCCCTGAGCGCCTGGCCGCCCGGCCGGCGGCCGGGGCGGAGCGTCCTGGTCCTGCTGCCCGAGGCCCGGCTGACGGAGGTGAGGGCGGCGGTCGCGGGGGAGTTCCGCGACCGGGCGCTGCCCGTACCCCGCTTCCTGAACATCACCGTCGCCGGCGCGGCCCGCCGCGAGGCGTGACCCCAGGCCCCGAGCCGGGCCCCCGACACCCGGCCCCGCACAGGCCCCTCACACCGAGCTCCACACCACTCACCACGAGGAGGAACCACCCATGCCCCTCCGTCCCCCGTCGCCGACGACGGCGACCGCGAGCGCGACCGCCCGCGCGAGACACCGCATCCACCGGTCCGCCCTGGTCGCAGGCCTCGGCGCGCTGGGCCTGCTGGGCGCCTTCACCATCGCCAACTCCCAAGCGGCAGAGAGTCGTTCCGCGTCATCTTCCACCGCGGCCGCCCTGCCCTCCTACGACCACGTGGTCGTCGTCGTGTACGAGAACAAGCAGTACGGCGAGATCATGGGCAGCGCCAACGCCCCGTACATCAACCAGCTCGCGGCCGGCGGCGCGAGCCTGACCGGCATGAAGGCGCTGACCCACCCCAGCCAGCCGAACTACTTCAACCTCTTCTCCGGCGCCACCCAGGGCATCACCGGGGACGGCTGCTACACCCCGCAGTCGATGACCGCGGCCAACCTCGGCCAGGAGGTCATCGCGGCCGGCAAGACCTTCGCGACGTACAACGAGGGGCTGCCGAGCGAGGGTTCCACGGCCTGCGCCAACGGCCAGTACGCCCAGAAGCACAATCCGTGGTTCGCCTTCAAGAACGTGCCGCTCAACACCGGCAAGACCTGGGCGCAGTTCCCGCAGAACAACTTCGCGGCGCTGCCGAACCTGTCGTTCGTCGTCCCCGACCAGTGCAACGACATGCACTCCTGCCCGGTCGGTACGGGTGACACCTGGACGAAGAACAACATCGACGCCTACGCGCAGTGGGCGAAGGCCAACAACAGCCTGCTGGTGCTGACCTGGGACGAGGACAACTACCTCGGCTCCAACCAGATCGCCACCGTCTTCTACGGCGCGAACGTCAAGACGGGCACCTACGCCACCCCCTTCAACCACCACCACTTGTTGCGCACCTTCGAGGACCTGTTCGGCACGGCGACGCACGCCGGGAACGCCGCCAACGTCCAGCCGATCACCGAGGTGTTCGGCTCGACGACCCCGACACCCACCCCGACACCCACCCCGACCCCGACACCCACCCCGACACCCACCCCGACCCCGACGTCCACCACGTCTCCCACTCCGACTCCCACGCCCACTCCGACCTCGTCCGCGCTGAAGCTGGTCAACCCGGGCCCGCAGAGCTGCAAGTTCAACCAGAACTGCACCATCCAGCTCACCACCACCGGCGCGAAACCCCCCGTCCGCTACACCGCCACCGGACTCCCCTGGGGCCTGACCCTCGACGCCAACACCGGCCGCATCACCGGCAAACCCTGGGCCACCGGAACCCTCCAGATCACCGCCACCGCCACCGACACCACCCCGACCACCGCCACCACCACCTTCCCCCTCACCCTCACCTGGTTCTAGGAGACACCCGTGTACCTGTCGACCAGCCGTGCGGCGGACATCGCCGCAGGCCCTCCGGCTCCGAAGGGCCCCCTGCGGGCCGTCCCCGGCACGGTGCTCGCCCTCGGCATGGTCAGCCTGGTCACGGACGTCTCCGCCGAGATGGTCACCGCCGTCCTGCCGCTGTACCTGGTGGCCGGACTGGGGATGTCCCCGCTCGCCTTCGGCGCCCTGGACGGGCTGGGCCAGGGCGCCACCGCGCTGCTGCGCCTCCTGGGCGGACGGGTCTCGGACCGCACGCAGCGCCGCAAGCTCGTCGCCGGCACCGGCTACGCGATCTCCGCCGCCTGCAAGGCGGCCCTGCTCGCGGTCACCACCCCCTGGTCGGTGGCGGCGGTGCTCGCCGCAGACCGGACCGGCAAGGGACTGCGCACCGCCCCGCGCGATGCGCTGATCTCGCTGTCCTGCCCGCCGGGGGAGCAGGGCCGGGCCTTCGGGGTGCACCGCGCGCTGGACACGGCCGGAGCCCTGCTGGGACCGCTGGCCGCCTTCGGCGTGCTGTGGGTGGCGGTGGACGGGTACGAGGCCGTCTTCACCGTGAGCTGCTGCCTCGCGGTCTTGGGAGTACTGGTCCTGGCCCTGTTCGTACGGGAGAGCCCCGCGCCCGCACCGGCGGCCGGTACACCTCCGGTCCGGAGCCTCCTGCGGATCCCGGGCCTGCGGCGGCCCTGCGTGACCGCCGCCGTGCTCGGCCTGTTCACCGTCGGCGACGCCTTCCTCTACCTCCTGCTCCAGCGCCGCCTGGACCTGCCCACGGCCTGGTTCCCGCTGCTGCCGGTCGGCACCGCGGCCGTGTTCCTGCTGGCCGCCGTGCCCGTGGGGCGGCTCGCCGACCGGCTGGGCCGCCACCGGGTCTTCCTCGGCGGCCACGGGCTGCTGCTCGGCGCCTGTCTCGTGCTCTTGGCCCCGGTACCGCCCGGCCCCGCGCTCGCGCTCGGGGTCCTGGGCCTGCTCGGCCTGTTCTACGCGGCCACCGACGGGGTGCTGATGGCCGCCGCCGGGCCGCTGCTGCCGCCCGGGCTGCGCACCACCGGGCTGGCGGTGCTCCAGACGGCGCAGGCCCTGGCGCGGTTCGCGGGTTCCCTGCTCTTCGGCGCCGCCTGGACCCTGTGGGGACCGGGCCCGGCACTGGCCGCGGCCGGCGGCGGACTGCTGCTGGCCCTGACCGCCACGGCCCTGGCCACGAAGAGCCCGGCCACCAGGAGCCCGGCCGCCTCCGCTCAGGCGGAGCAACCACCCGAAGGGTGAGGCCGCAGGGTCAGGCGGTCGCTCCGCTCGGCTGCGGCAGCTCCTTCGCGGCCCGCTGCCGCAGGGCGTCCTCGTCGGTGTCCGCGTCGTAGGAGATCAGCTTCGGCAGCAGGGCGGCCAGGAGCGCCACCGAGGCCACGCAGGCGAGTCCGCCGCTCCAGAAGGCCGAACGGGTGCCGGTCCAGCCGGCCATCGTGCCCGCGCGGACCTGGCCCAGCTGCGGGCCGACGGTGTACGAGAGCACCTCGATGCCCGCGAGCCGGCCCCGCAGTTCCTCGGGGATCGTCTGGTTCCAGATGGTGGCGCGCCCCAGCCCGCTGAGCATGTCGCCCGCGCCGGCCACCGCGAGGCACAGCAGCACCAGCCAGATGTTCCCCGACCAGCCCGCGGCCGCGATGGCCAGTCCCCACACCCCCGCCCCGCAGACCACGAGCAGCCCGTGCCGGCGTACCCGGGAGGCCCAGCCGCTGGTCAGCCCCAGCAGCAGGGACCCCACCGCGCCCGCCGCGTACATCAGACCCAGCGCCCACACCGCGTCGAGCTCGTCCGCGAGGAACGGGAAGATGGCGTTAGGGAAGGCGAAGAGCATCGCCGCCAGGTCCACGGCGTACGTGCCGAGCAGCACGGGCCGGCTCCAGGCGTACCGGGCCCCCTCGGCGATCCCCCGCAGGGAGGGCCGCTCGGCGTCCCGTGCGGGCGGAGCCGGGCGCAGCCGCAGGCACAGCAGCACCGATACGAGGAATCCCGTGACGGTGACCGCGTACGCGGACGCGTACCCGGCGTACGCGACGACCAGGCCGGCCACCGCGGGACCGGCGATGGCGCCGAACTGGTAGCGCAGCCCGTTCAGCGCGGCCGCGGCGGTCAGCTGGTCGTGCGGCACGATCCGTGCCATCAGCGAGTCCATGGCCGGCCGCTGCAGACCGGTCAGCGCCGATACGCACGCCGCGACCACGTACAGCGGCCACAGCATCGGGTCCGGCAGGGCAGAGTTCACCAGGAGCACCAGGGCGAGCACCCCGAGTCCGGCCTCGGTCAGCAGGATCAGCCGCCGCCGGTCCACGGCGTCCGCGAGGGCGCCCCCGTAGAGGCCGAACACCACCAGCGGGAGAAGCTCCACCGCGCCCATCGCGCCGACCGCGAGCGGCGAGTCCGTCAGGTGCTTGATCTGCAGCGGGAGGGCGATCATCGCCATGAACGAGCCGAAGAAGGTGACCGTGCCCTGGTAGAACAGCAGCCGGAAATCGGGGCTGGACCGCAGCGGGGACAGGTCGGGCAGTACGGAGGCGAAACGGGAGGTGCTCACGAGGGCCCATCGTCGGTGCCCGGCCCGCCCGGGGGCAACGGATTTTCCGCCCCGGGCCCGCGTGGTCGGAAGCACGCGGGCCGATCCTGCACAATCGGCGGATGAGTGATGCAGACCCCTACCTCTGGCTCGAAGACGTATCCGGCGAGGCCGCCCTCGACTGGGTCCGCGAGCGCAACGCCGAGACCGTGGCCGCGCTGGCGCAGGACCCCGCCTTCAAGGTGCTGGAGTCGTCGGTCCGCGAGGTCCTCGACGACGACGGCAGGATCCCCTACACCCGCCGCCGGGGGCGGCACCTCTACAACTTCTGGCAGGACGCCGACCACGTGCGCGGCCTGTGGCGCCGCACCACGCTGGAGGAGTACCGCAAGGAACGGCCCGACTGGGAGCCCGTCCTGGACCTGGACGCCCTGGCCGAGGCCGAGGGGGAGAAGTGGGCCTGGGCGGGCAGCGCCGTCCTGGCGCCCGAGCACCGCCACGCCCTGGTCATGCTGTCGAGGGACGGCGCGGACGCCTGCGTGGTGCGCGAGTTCGACCTGGAGACGCTGGAGTTCGTCGAGGGCGGGTTCGAGGTCGCCGAGGCCAAGACCCGGATCGGATGGATCGACCGGGATCGGGTTTGGATCGGGACGGACTTCGGCCCCGGCTCGATGTCCGGGTCCGGGTACCCCCTCCAGGTGCGCCGCTGGCGGCGCGGCACACCCCTGGCAGAGGCGGAAACAGTCTACGAGGGCCGGCCCTCGGACCTGTCCGCCTCCGGATGGCACGACGACACGCCCGGCTTCGAACGGGACTTCGTCCACCGGCAGATCGACTTCTGGAAGCAGGAGCTGTTCCTCCTGCCCGAGGAGGGGACCGGCGGCGCACCCCTGAAGATCGACGTACCGGACGACGCGGGCGCCTCGGTCCACCGCGAGTGGCTGATCGTCGCCCCGAAGTCCCCGTGGCTCGGCCACGACGCGGGCAGCCTGCTCGCCTTCGACTTCGCTGCCTTCCGGGCGGGGGAGCGGGAGCCGGCGGTGCTCTTCGCCCCGGACGGGCACACCGCCCTCGCCGGCTGGAGCTGGACCCGCCACCACCTGATCCTCACGACCAGCGCCGACGTCTCCTCCCGGATGGAGATCCTGACCCCCGGCCCGGGCCCCGACGGCTGGAGCCGCGCCCCGCTGGCCGGGCTCCCGCCGCTGTCCACGGCCTCCGTCACCGGCACCGACCCGGACGTGAGCGACGAGTTCTTCCTGAACGTCTCGGGCCACCTGCAGCCGTCCACCCTGTACCGGGGTACGGCCCCGGCCGGCGCCGAAGAGACCGTCAAGCAGGGCCCGGCGCTCTTCGACACCGAGGGGCTCGCCGTCCGCCAGTGCTTCGCGACGTCCGCGGACGGCACACAGGTCCCGTACTTCGTCGTCGGCCCCGAGGACCGCACCGGCCCCGGCCCCACCCTGCTCTACGGCTACGGCGGCTTCGAGGTCTCCATGGTCCCGGGCTACAGCGCCGTGACCGGCCGCGCCTGGCTGGAGCGCGGCGGAACGTACGTCGTCGCGGGCATCCGGGGCGGCCACGAGTACGGGCCGGACTGGCACAAGGCCGCGCTCGGCGCGAACCGGGTCCGGGCCTACGAGGACTTCGCCGCCGTGGCCCGGGACCTCATCGCCCGGGACATCACGACCCCCGCCCGGCTCGGCATCGAAGGCGGCAGCAACGGCGGACTGCTCATGGGCGCGATGCTCACCCGCGACCCCGAACTGTTCGGAGCGGTCGTCGCCCACGTGCCGCTGCTGGACATGCTGCGCTTCCACAAGCTGCTCGCCGGAGCGAGCTGGATCGCCGAGTACGGAGATCCCGACAACCCGGCGGACCGGCCCCACCTGGCGGAGATCTCCCCGTATCACCAGGTCCGGACGGAGGGACCCCCGTACCCCCCGCTCCTCCTGCTGACCTCGACCCGCGACGACCGCGTCCACCCCGGGCACGCCCGCAAGATGGCGGCCCGGCTGCGGGAGTTCGGGCATCCGGTGCTCTTCCACGAGCACCTCGGCGGCGGCCACGCCGGCGCCACCGACCACGGGCAGACCGCCTTCAACGAGGCGCTGGTCCACAGCTTCCTGTGGGACCGGCTGACCCCGAAGCGATGAACCCGGGGACCGGCCGCGCTCGCCGAACGGATGCGTGGACCGTTCGGAGAACGCGGCCGGGGCGCGGTGGCGCGCGTCAGGCGCGCGTCGTCAGGCCGCGGTCTACCACCAGACGCCGGCGCGCAGCTTGCCCCAGGTGTTGACGCCGACCTCGCCGTCGTCCGAGATCTTGGCCTTCTGCTGCACCTTGATCACGGCGTCGTAGGTCTTCTGACCGAACTTGCCGTCCTCGTCCAGCCAGGTCGGGTAGCTCGTGTTGTAGTTGATCAGGCACTGCACCTGCTTGATGCGCTTGACCGCCGCGTCGCCGGTCTGCCCCGTCTTGGTGAGCGTGGTCCCGGTCGGGTAGTAGTTGCAGGGAGCGGCGACGCCCTGTCCCGAGAGGGTCCCGGACGCCGGTCCGGCGGCGTTGGCGGCGCCTCCGAAGGCGAGTCCGCTGCCGAGGACGGTCGCGGCCACGGTCACGATGATCTGCTTGCGAAGGTTCATTCTGCTGTCCTCCGTTGTCGAGGACCGGGCATCCGGCCCGGTGCTGGCAGCGACTCTCCTGCGCCAACATCGACGGTGTCCAGGAAGCCCGGAGACCGGGGTCAGCGCGGGACGTCCCACGCTCCGACCTGCTGGGACGTCCCGCGCTGGGACGCTTTCGTGGGACGGCGGGACGGGGGAGGGATGCCGCCAAAGCGCCTGCGCCACTGGTCTGACCCGCTCGTTGGCCCGATGCTGAGCCCGGAATCGAGGGGGAGCCGGCGTGGCGCGTTGGAAAGAACTGCCTTCAGGGCTCGACAGCCGGGAGGGCCGGCTCGTCGCCGAGTTGCGGCGCCTGAAGGACCGCAGCGGTTTGAGTCTGGCCGCCCTCGCGGCGAAGACCGGCTACAGCCGCTCCTCGTGGGAGCGGTACCTCAACGGCAAGCAGCCCGTGCCCCGCGGCGCCGTGGAACAACTGGCCCGGCTCTGCGGGGCGGATGAGACCCGGCTGGTGGTCCTGCACGAGGTCGCCGGACAGGCGCGCCGGCAGGCACCGGCCTCATCGGCCGGCCCGGCCGCCCCGGTCGCGGGAGCCGCCGAGGCGACGGGCGGTACGGCGAGCGGCCCGGCGGGCGCGGTGACGCCGGGGCCGGAACCCGCAGCCGTACCGGCCCCGCGCAGCGTCCGGCTGCGCACCTTCCTCGCCGGGATCGGGGCAGCCGTGGTCGTGGCCTTCGGCGCCGGACTGCTGACCGGCGGCGCATGGGCCGATGACGCGGGCCACGGTGCGGACGCCGGTACGTCCGGCTACCGCCGCGGAAAGGCGTACGAATGCGAGACCGGACGGAAGGACGGCGAGCTGCGGGCCGGGCACAGCACCAGCCGCGAGATCCTGCTCGACACCAACAGCACGGGCTTCGACGTCGTCGAGGTCCAGTGCCTGCTGCGCGAGCACGGCTTCGACCCGAAGAGCACCGACGGACTGTACGGCCCGGACACCAAGGCGGCCGCGACCCGGTTCCAGTCCGCGCGCGGGCTGGTCGCGGACGGCATCGTCGGCCCCAAGACCTGGGCGGAGCTGCGCAAGTGACCCTGCCCGCGGAGTGCGGGCACCTCGCCGCCGAACTCCGGCGACTGCGCCGCCGGACGGGCCTCAGCCTGGTGGACCTCGGCCGGCGCACGCCGTACAGCAAGTCCTCCTGGGAGCGCTACCTCAACGGCAAGCAGCAGCCGCCCCGGCAGGCGGTCGAGGTGCTGTGCGCCGTGGCCCGGGAGCATCCGGGCAGGCTGCTCGCCCTCTGGGAGCTCGCGGACCTCGTCTGGAGCGGCCGGGCCGTCCCCGCGCCTGCGGGGGCCGTCCCCGCGGGTCCGGTGGCCGCCCCCGCCTCCCCTGAGGTCCTTCCCGCCGACGGGCGTGCTCCTGCGCCGGGCGGACGGCGCAGGCGGCTGGCCCTGACGGGCTCCGTCCTGGGCGGCGTCCTCCTCGTACTGACCGCGGGTCTGCTGCTGTCGAGGGAGTCCGGACCGCGGCAGGCCGGCGACGCCGGGCCGGCGGAGAAGATGATCCGCAACCCCGGGTGCGCGGGGGTGGGCTGCGCCGGCAAGGACCCGGTCCGCATGGGCTGCGGGGGAGCGGGCATGGTCACCGCCCTGCGTACCGACACGGGACCCGGCGCCCGCCAACTGGAGCTCCGGTACGGGGCGTTGTGCGAAGCCGTATGGGTGCGGGCCTCGGGACTCCGGCCCGGGGACCGCGTCGAGGTGATCGTCCCCGGGGTCGCCGACCCCCAGGAAGTGCGGGCGGGCGACCTGGACGTCGGCATGTACCTGGCGACGCCGATGGTTCCGGTGCCCCTGGGGACCACCGGCATCCGCACGTGCGTGACCCCGGGGCAGCCGGCCGCCGAAGCCCGGGTCTGCTTCGGCTGAGCCGTCCGCCTCAGGCCCGGCCGCCCCTCAGAGGGCCCTTGCTCCCCGGAGCGCCTCCACCCGGGTCTCGATCGCGGTGATCAGTGCCTCGACCCTGGCCTCGAAGATCTGCTCGTCCGTGACCTCGGCCAGCTGGGTGCCGAGGCGGCTGATGTTGGGGAAGCCCGCGGGATCGACCAGGCGGTACTCGCGGTTCCACGAGGACTCGTCGGCGGCCCGGACGTCCGGGTCGAAGAGCAGGTAGGCGGCGCGCTGGCCGACGTAGGCCAGGAGGGAGTCGCCGACCATCCGGTAGTGGACGGCCGCCTCCGCCCCTTCGAGGCCGGCTTCGGTCACCGCGCCGAGGATCAGCTCCACGACGCGGAACTCGTTGGGCCTGCGGGTGGTCCGGCTGGCCATGGTCGAGCCGACCACCGGGTACCTGAGCGCGACTTCGAGGGAGCCGTCGGCGAGCGCCCGCAGCCGGTCCTTCCAGCCGAGCCCCTCGGGGATGCTGTCGAGCACCTCGCCGAGCGTGCGGTCGGCGACGGACAGCAGAAGCTCGTCCTTGTCGCGGAAGTGCCGGTAGATCGCGGTCGGGTCGGCGCCGAGCTCCTCGCCGAGGCGCCGCACGGTGAAGGCGTCCTCGCTGCCGCGGGCCGCGATGCGCAGGCTCGCTTCGATGATCGCGTCGGGTGTGAGCTGGCTGCCCGCGCGCTTGGACCGGGCGGGTGTGTCGGATGACTTCGGCATGGTGGGGCCAGTGTAACGATGTGGAACAGAGTGAGCGCAACACCGTTGACAACACTGTTGCGCTCCCGTTCACTCCTCCTCAACGAACCAGCCGTGCGGGCCTCGCCCGCCGAGCCGAAGGATGCGTCGATGGGCAGGACCAGGCAGCGTGCCGACATCGTCTTCGTAGGGGGACGGGTCTTCACCGGCACCTCACACACCCCGATCGACGCCGCCGTCGCCGTCGGCGGCGGCCGGATCATCGCCGTGGCCGACGCGGCCACCGTCCGCTCGCTCGCGGACGCCGGCACCGAGGTCGTCGACCTCGCCGGAGGACTGCTCGTCCCCGGATTCCAGGACGCCCACGTGCACCCCGCGGTGGCCGGAGTCCAGATGCTCGGCTGCGACCTGAGCGGGGAACACACCATCGAGGGCTACCTCGCGGTCGTCGCGGAATACGCCGCGGCCCACCCCGACGCGCTCTGGATCCGCGGCGGCGGCTGGTCGATGGACGTCTTCCCCGGAGGCACACCGACCCGCGCCATGCTCGACGCCGTGGTCCCCGACCGGCCCGTCCTGCTCACCAACCGCGACGGCCACGGCGCCTGGGTCAACACCAGGGCGCTCGCCGTCGCCGGCGTGGACCGCACCACCGCCGACCCGGCCGACGGCCGGATCGAGCGGGAGGAGGACGGAAGCCCGGCCGGCACCCTCCAGGAGGGCGCCGTCGAGCTGGTGGCCCGGCACGTTCCCCTCGTGAGCCCCGACGAGGCGCTCGCCGGACTGCTCGCCGCACAGGAGCACCTCTTCTCCCTCGGCGTCACCAGCTGGCAGGACGCCATGATCGGCGCCTTCCCCGGCAACCCCGACAACTACGGCGTCTACCTGCGCGCCGCCCGCGAGGGCTCCCTGCGCGCCCGTGTCGTCGGCGCCCTGTGGTGGGACCGCGAACGCGGCCTGGAACAGATACCCGACCTGGAGGAGCGCCGCCGCACCGGACAGGTCGGCCGCTTCAACGCCACCAGCGTGAAGATGATGCAGGACGGCATCGCCGAGAACTTCACCGCCGGCATGCTGGAGCCCTACCTCGACGGCTGCGGCTGCGCCACCGACAACTCCGGGCTCAGCTTCATCGACCCGAAGGTGCTCACCGCGGCCGTGTCCCGGCTCGACCGCGCAGGCTTCCAGATCCACTTCCACGCACTCGGCGACCGGGCCGTGCGCGAGGTCCTCGACGCCCTCGCCGAGGCCCGCGAGGCCAACGGGACCAACGACAACCGCCACCACCTGGCCCACCTCCAGGTCGTCCACCCGGACGACATCGCCCGCTTCGCGAGCCTGGACGCGGCCGCCAACATCCAGGCGCTGTGGGCCGCCCACGAACCGCAGATGGACGAGCTCACGATCCCCTTCCTCGGACCGGAACGGGCCCGCCTCCAGTACCCGTTCGGCGACCTCCAGCGCGCCGGAGCCCGCCTGGTCGCGGGCAGCGACTGGTCGGTCAGCAGCCCCAACCCCCTGTGGGGCATCCACGTCGCCGTCAACCGCTCCGTACCCGAGGAGGCCCCGGACACGACCGGGACCTTCGAACCGGCGCCGCCGTTCTTCCCCGAGCAGGCGCTCACCCTCTCCCAGGCACTCACCGCCTACACCGCCGGCAGCGCGTGGGTGAACCACCTCGACGAGGTCACCGGCACCGTCGAGGAGGGCAAGTACGCCGACCTCGTCGTCCTCGACCGGGACCCCTTCGCGCACCCCCCGATGGAGATCGCCGACACCCGCGTGCTGCGCACGTACATCGACGGCGAACTGGTCTTCGCCGCGACCGACTGAGCGACCGCCACCCGGCCGGCCCCGGTCCCGGCCCAGTCCCCGCCCGGCCCATGCCAGGCCCCCGGTCAGCCCCCTGCCCAGCCCCGGCCCCGGCCACTCCCCGCCTCAGCCTCCGCACCACCACCACCACCGCCACCACCGGCCGGGCCGCCACCGGCCGTGCGTCACCCACCCCACCGAGCTCATCCCTCAGGGAGTCAGCCGATGTCATCCACCCGATCGGGATCCCCGCTGCAGGCCGGCCGCCGCACCCACGGCCGCAGCCGCGCGCATCGCGCCGCGGCCGCCGTCCTCGCTTCGGCGGCCCTGCTCGTCACCAGCGCCTGCAGCGGCACCGCCGCCGACAAGGACGCGGACCGCGCCACCGCGTACAAGATCACGGACAAGACGCCCGCCGCCGCCGGGAACGTGGACTCCTTCACCTGGTCCGTCTACGCGGAGCCGACCACCATCGACTACGCGTACTCCTTCGACTTCCCGCCCAACCAGATCCTCTCCAACGTCTGCGAGAGCCTGCTGCGCTGGAACCCGGACCTGACGACGTCCCCCGGGCTCGCCGCCTCGTACACCAACCCCACGCCCACCACCTGGGTCTACCAGATCCGCCCCGGCGTCCACTTCCACGACGGGACGGTGCTCACCGCGGACGACGTCGTCGCCTCGCTGAGCCGCAACCTGGACCCCGAGACCGCCAGCGTCTGGGCGAACCAGTACAAGAACGTCAAGTCCATCGACAAGACCGGCCCGATGGAAGTCACCGTCACCCTGGCCAAGCCGGACTCCACCTTCAACCAGTACCTGGCCGCCGGCCCCGGCACCGTGGAATCCGCGGCCACCCTGGCCAGGTCCGGCAAGGACTACGGCAATCCGCAGACCGGGGTGAACTGCACCGGTCCCTTCTCCTTCGGATCCTGGACCTCCGGCCAGTCCCTCACCCTCAAGCGGTTCGACGGGTACTGGAACCAGGAGCTGAAGGCGAAGTCCGGCGAGGTGAAGTTCGTCTTCCTCGCCGATGCCACCACCCGCGTCAACGCCTTCCAGAGCGGGGAGGTCGACGGCGGCTGGATGGTCCCGCCGACCGCGTACGCCCAACTGGGCTCCACGGAGGCCGGAAAGCTCTACTTCGGCCGCAACACCACCGTCGCCGACGAGGTGGTCGCCAACCTCAAGGGCCCCCTCGGCAACCCGAAGGTCCGCCAGGCACTCCTCATGGCCACCGACCGCAAGGGCATCGTCAAAGCCGGCGCCGCCGGGGTCGGCGAGGTCTCCGACTCCCTCGTCACCGACAACCTGTGGGCCGACGCGCCCCCGGCGACCCGCGAAGCGCTCCTGAAGGAGCTGCCGAAGTACCCGTACGACCCGGCCAAGGCCAAGGCGCTCGCCGCCGAGGCCGGAGTGAACGGCCAGGAGATCGTGATCGCGACCAGCCCGCTGGACTCGCAGACCACGATCATCACCCAGGCCATCGCCCAGGCGGCCACCGCCATCGGACTGAAGCCGCGGATCGACTCCCTCTCCGCGGAGAAGTACACGACGCTCTTCACCGACCCCGCGGCCCGCGAGGGCATCGACCTCTTCCTCACCTTCTGGTACACGTCCATCACCGACCCGCTGGACATGTTCGCCTCGCTGGAGACCGGAGCCTTCAGCAACTACGGCAACTGGTCCGACCCGGCCTTCGACGCCGCCGTCGAGAAGGCCGTCGGGTCCTACGACCCCGCAGCCCACGCGGCCGCCAACGCCGAGGCGCAGAAGATCGCCTCGCGCGAACTGCCCTGGCTTCCCCTCTACACCCTGCCCGTCAGCGTCTTCATGGGGAAGAAGATCACCGGCGTCCAGCCCTCCATCGCCTACCTCTACTACCCGTGGGCGGCCGAGATCGGAGCCAAGGGATGACGGCCGCGGCGAAGGCCGCCACCGCCGCGACCGCCCGCGCCGTACGGGTGCTGCGCCGCCTGGCCGGCATGGCGGCGACCCTGCTCGTCACCTCCTTCCTGGTCTTCTCCTCCCTCTTCCTCGCTCCCGGGGACCCGGCGAGCTTCCTCGTCAAGGGACGCAGCCCCAGCCCGGAGGACCTCGCCGCGCTCCGCAGCCAGTACGGCTTCGACGAACCCTTCCTCGTCCGGTACTGGAACTGGCTCGAAGGGGTGCTGCAGGGCGACTTCGGCCGCTCCTACCTCTTCCACCAGGACGTCTCCTCGGTCATCTGGTCGCGCCTGCCCTCCTCCCTGCTGCTGATCGCCGTATCCGGCCTGATGATCGCCGTGTTCGGCATCGGCTCCGGCATCGTCGGCGCGCTGCGCCGGGGTTCGCGCACCGACCGCTCCCTGATGCTGTTCGTCACGGTGGGCGCGGCCGCACCGGCCTTCGTCGCCGCCCTGCTGCTCAGGTCGGTGTTCGGAGTGCAGTTGGGCTGGTTCCCCACCATCGGCAACGGCGAAGGCCTCCTGGACCGGCTGCACCACGTGATCCTCCCGGCGGCGGCCCTGTCCGTCACCTTCACGGCCCTGGTCACCCGGGTGACCCGCTCGGCCATGCTCGACGAGCTGAGCCGCGACCACGTGGAGGTCGCACTGAGCCGCGGAGCGCCACGGCGCACCGTCATCCGGCGGCACGTCCTGCGCAACGCGCTCGGACCGATCGTCACCGTCTCCGCCCTCCTGGTCTCCGGCATGCTGGTCAGCACGGCGATCGTCGAGACCGCCTTCGGAATGTCCGGGGTGGGCTCCCTGCTGGTGCAGTCCGTCGACCAGCTCGACTTCCAGGTCGTCCAGGCCATCGTGCTGCTCGTGGTCGCCGCGTTCGTCGTGGTCAACGCGCTCGTGGACCTGGTCCAGCCACTGATCGATCCGCGCACGGCCGCGGCCGGGAGCGCCCGATGACCACCCTTCCCGACACGGGCACCACGCCCCTCGCCCCCCGCACCCGGCGCGACCCGCTCGCCCGGCTGCGCCGCCTCGGCGGCAACCGGCTCCAGCGGACCTGCCTGGCGCTCCTCGTCCTGTTCGTGCTCATCGCCCTGCTCGGACCCTGGATCGCCCCGTACGACCCCACCTTCGGACAGCTCGGCGACACCCTCCTGGGGCCGGGCGCCCAGCACTGGCTGGGCACCGACCAGGGCGGCCACGACACCCTCTCGGCGCTGCTGGTCGGTGCCCGCACCAGCCTGGCCGGCCCGCTCGCCGTCGTCGTGTTCTCCACGGTCCTCGGCGTCGCCGTCGGCCTGTTCACCGCCTGGCGCGGAGGCTGGATCGACACGGCCGCCGGCCGGGTCCTCGACGTCCTGTTCGCCTTCCCCGCCCTGCTCCTCGCGATCCTCGCGGTGGCCCTGTTCGGCAAGGGGATGACGGCTCCGGTGATCGCCATGGCCCTCGCCTACATGCCGTACACCGCACGCCTCGTACGGGGCCTGGCCGTCCGGGAGAAGTCCCGGCCCTACATCGCCGCCTACCAGGTGCAGGGCCACTCGCCCCTGTACGTCACCGTCCGCAGACTGCTGCCCAACATCGCCCCGACGCTGCTCGCCCAGTCGACGGTGAACTTCGGCTACGCGCTGCTCGACCTCGCCGCCCTCTCCTTCCTGGGACTCGGCGTGCAGCCGCCCACCCCCGACTGGGGAGCCATGATCAACCAGGGGCAGGCGGCCGTCCTCCAGGGGCAGCCGCTCTCCGCGATCGCGCCGGCCGTGGTGGTCGTCCTGGTCGTGGTCGCCTTCAACGTCGTCGGGGAAGACCTCGGCGACCGCCTCGCGGGGAGGGACTCCCGATGACACTGCTCGCCTACGAAGCCCTGCGCGTGACCCTCCCCGCGATGGCCCGGCCCCTCCTCGACGGCGTCAGCCTCACCGTCGGGGCCGGCGAGGTCGTCGCCCTGGTCGGCGAGTCCGGCTCGGGCAAGTCCGTCACCGCCCGCGCCGCCCTCGGCCTGTTCCCGCAGGGCGCCGAGATCGGCGGCCGGGTCCGGGTGGACGGAACGGACCTGATCGGCGCCGCCCCCGCGAGCCTGCGCGAGGTGCGCACGAACAAGGCCGCGATGATCTACCAGGACCCCCGGTCCGCCATCAACCCGGTGCGCCGGGTGGGGGACTTCCTGACCGAACCGCTGCGCCTGGTGCACGGCTGGTCCAAGTCCCGGGCCGAGGCCAGGGCCGCCGAACTGCTCGACGCGGTCGGCCTGCCCGACCCCGTCCGCCACCTGCAGCAGTTCCCGCACGAGCTCTCCGGCGGCATGCTCCAGCGCGTCGTGATCGCCGCGGCCCTCACCACCGAGCCGGGGCTCCTGCTCTGCGACGAGCCGACCACCGCGCTCGACGTCAGCACCCAGGCCGAGATCCTGGCCGTCCTGGGCCGGCTCCAGCGCGAACGCGGCCTCGGACTCCTCCTCATCACCCACGACATCGAGCTCGCCGCCTCCGTCAGCGACCGGATCTACGTCATGTACGCGGGCCGGATCGTCGAAACGGCGCCCGTGGCGGATCTCTTCGCCTCCCCGCGGCACCCCTACACCGCGGGCCTGCTCGGTTCCTCCCCGCCGCTCGAAGGCCCCCGGGCCCGTCTCACCCCCGTACCCGGTGCACCCATGGGCCTGCTGGAGTCGGCCCCCGGCTGCGCCTTCGCACCCCGCTGCCGGTTCGCCGAACCGGGGCGCTGCGACCAGTCCCCGCCGGGACTCGTGCGACACGGCCCGGCCGAGGTCGCCTGCCACCGCGCCGCCGAAATCGTGCGCGAACCCGCGCACGGGCACGCACCCGAGCGCACGCCCGAACCCGCGCCCGAACTCGCGCTCAAGGAGGACCGTTGAACACCGAGCCGAACACCGCCCCGGAACTCCTCCGGGTGACCGGACTGCGCAAGACCTACCGGACCGGCGGGACGGACGTCGTCGCCGTGGACGATCTGTCGTTCTCCGTGCGGGCCGGCGGGGCACTGGGCATCGTGGGCGAATCCGGCTCGGGCAAGACCACCACGGCCCGGATGCTGATCGGCCTGGAACGCCCCGACGCGGGTGAGATCCTGGTCCAGGGCCGGCCCCTGGCGGCCTCCGTACGGGGGAGGCCGGCCCGGCTGGCCCGCGCCAAGGCGGTCCAGATCGTCTTCCAGGACCCCTACCTCTCGCTGGACGCGCGACTGACCATCGGCGACACGATCGACGGCGTCCTCAGGCTGCACGGGACGTCCGACCGGACGGCCCGGGCCGCACGGGTACGGGAACTGCTGGCCCAGGTCGGCCTCGGCGACCGCGAGGCGGCCGCCCTGCCCCGCAGGCTCTCCGGCGGGCAGCGCCAGCGCGCCGCGATCGCCAGGGCGCTGGCCGTGGAGCCTGCCGTCCTGGTGCTCGACGAAGCGGTGTCCGCCCTGGACGTGTCCGTACAGGCGCAGGTGCTCAACCTGCTCTCCGACATCCGGCGCGACACCGGGATCGGCCTGGTCTTCGTCAGTCACGACCTGGCCGTCGTCCGCTACGTCTGCGACGAGGCACTCGTCATGTACCGCGGCCGCACGATGGAACACCGCCCGGTCGACGAGCTCCTCACCGACCCCCACCACCCCTACACCCGGCTGCTGCTGGCCTCCGTACCCCGTCCGGGCTGGGACCCCGACTCGATCAGCCGGCGCCGCCGGGAGCTGGACCCCCTCACGACGACGGCCGCTGCGGGGGAGTGACGCCCCTTTCGGGCAGTCGGGGGATCTTGGCCGGTTCCTCCCTGGTGCCCCCGGAACGCATGGCGGAAGATCCCTCAGCGGGCGCCGCCCGTGGCTTACGATCGCCGCGGACGGTCCCGCCCGTGATCGCCGATCGACCCGCACTCGTGGAGGTCCACCGTGTTCCGGACGGCCAGAGGAAACCGCAAGCGTCCCGGCAGCCTCCGCATCCGCGCCACCGCCGCGGCCGCGGCCGCGGCGGCGGGCGCGTTCCTGGTCGCGGGATGCTCCTCGGGCGGTGACGGTCCGAGCGAGGCGGCCGGCGGGGTGCCCGTCGTGGAGAAGGGCAAACTGACGACCTGCACCCACCTGCCCTATCCGCCGTTCCAGTTCGAGAAGGACGGCAAGGTCGTCGGTTTCGACGTGGCCCTGGTCGACCTGGTGGCGAGCCGGCTCCAGGTCGAGCAGAAGATCCTCGACACCCCCTTCGAGAACTTCAAGACCGGTGCCTTCCTCAACTCCGGGGAATGCGACCTCGCGGCCGCCGGCATGACGATCACCGACGAGCGCAAGAAGAACGTCGACTTCTCCGTCCCCTACTTCGACGCCACGCAGGCGCTCCTCGCCACCAAGAAGAGCGGCGTCACCTCGCTCGCCGACCTCAAGGCGAAGTCGAAGAAGCTGGGCGCGCAGGCCGAGACCACCGGCGAGAGCTACGCCAAGTCCCAGGGCTTCGACCCCGTCGCCTTCGAGAGCTCGGACGCGGTGATCAACGGACTGCGCACCGGCCAGGTGGACGCGGTCGTCATCGACTACCCCGTGGTCCAGGGCTGGCTCAAGGACCCCAAGAACGCAGCCGAGTTCACCCTCGGACAGAACATCGAGACCGGCGAGCAGTACGGGTTCTCGGTGAAGAAGGGCAACACCGCCCTCGTGGCCGCGATCGACAAGGCCATCACCGAGGCCAAGGCCGACGGCACCTACAAGAAGCTCTACGAGCAGTGGATCGGCCCGCTGCCCCAGACCACCCCGTGACCTCCCGGCTGACCCGGCGCCAGCGCCGCCGGGTCTCGCAGGGACTCCAGTACGCGCTCTTCGTCGCGGTCCTGGTGCTGATCGCCGTCTCCGCGGACTGGGGGAGGCTGCAGAACCAGTTCGCCCAGAAGGACCTGGCGCTGCGGCTCTTCCCGGAGATCATCACCACGGCCCTGCGCAACACGGTGATCTACACGACGTCCGGGTTCCTGCTCGGTCTGGTCCTCGGCCTGGTCATCGCCATGATGCGGCTGTCCTCCGTGGCCCCGTACCGGTGGGTCGCGAGCGTCTACATCGAGCTGTTCCGCGGGCTCCCGGCCCTGCTGATCTTCATCTTCGTGGGCGTGGCCGTGCCCCTGGCGTTCCCCGGTACGGAGATCCCGGGCGGCACGTACGGCAAGGTCGCGATCGGGCTGGGACTGGTGGCCGCCGCCTATATGGCGGAAACGATTCGGGCCGGCATCCAGGCGGTGCCCAAGGGGCAGATGGAAGCCGCCCGCTCGCTGGGCTTCTCGCACGGCCGCGCCATGGTCTCGATCGTCATCCCGCAGGCCTTCCGCATCGTCATCCCGCCCCTCACCAACGAACTCGTCCTGCTGTTCAAGGACTCCTCGCTCGTGCTCTTCCTCGGGGTGACCCTGTCGGAGCGGGAACTGACGAAGTTCGGACGGGACCTCGCCAGCCAGACCGCCAACTCCACCCCGATCCTGGTCGCGGGCCTGTGCTACCTCCTGGTGACCGTGCCGCTGAGCTTCGTGGTGCGCCGCCTGGAGGCTCGCGCGGACAAGGCCGTGTGAGGAAGACATGCGACAGGAGGCTCCAGCGGTGGACACGACGGCCACGGACGGTCCGGAGATCGAGATCCGGGGACTGCACAAGTCCTTCGGCGCCAACCACGTGCTGCGCGGCATCGATCTGGACATCGCCCGGGGCGAGGTGGTGTGCGTCATCGGGCCCTCCGGATCCGGCAAGTCGACGCTGCTGCGCTGCGTGAACCTGCTCGAAGAGCCCAGCGAGGGACGGGTGTTCGTCGGCGGCACCGAACTCACCGACCCGGACGTCGACATCGACGCCGTACGCCGCCGCATCGGGATGGTCTTCCAGCAGTTCAACCTCTTCCCGCACGTGAGCGTGCGCGAGAACCTCGTCCTGCCCCAGCGCCGCGTCCTGGGCAGGAACAGGACCGAGGCCGAGGCGGTGGCCGCGAGGAACCTCGCACGCGTCGGCCTCGCCGACAAGGCCGAGGCGTACCCCGCCCAGCTGTCCGGCGGTCAGCAGCAGCGGGTCGCCATCGCCCGGGCCCTGTCGATGGGCCCGGAAGTGATGCTCTTCGACGAGCCGACCTCCGCGCTGGACCCCGAACTCGTCGGCGAGGTCCTGGCGGTGATGCGGGTGCTGGCGGGCGAGGGCATGACGATGATGGTCGTCACCCACGAGATGAGCTTCGCCCGCGAGGTCGCGGACCGGGTCGTGTTCATGGACGGGGGAGTCGTCGTCGAGCAGGGCCCGGCGGCCCAGGTGGTCGGGGACCCCCTGGAGGAGCGGACCAGGGGCTTCCTCAACCGGATCCTGGACCCGGCGGCGGCCGAGGCGCCCGGAGCCCGGGGCGAAGCACCGCCCCGCGGCGGGGACGCCTGATCACGGCCGAGCGCCCGATCGCGCCGGGCACCCGCACGGGCCCACCTGCACCGTCGCGTTGATCATGGGGCAGGATGGCACCCCGTTCCGGATGCGCACGCATGCGCGAACGAGGCCCCACGCACGACGAACTGACAGGTGACAAGGTGACCACACCCCTCATACGGCGGCCCGCAGGGGCAGCTCCCACTTCCCCGGTCCGACGCGGGGCGGAGGGCGTCCGATGAGCCGGGACCTCGTCCTGCACGACTGGCTGGTCGCCGGCATCGCGCTGGCCGCGGGCGGGTTCGCCGGGCTCCTCCTGCGCGCCCTCGTGCGGTGGCTCGCCAAGCACGCCCTCAGGACCCGCTGGAGCGGCGACGACATCATCGTCGACGCGCTGCGCACCCTGGCACCGGCGGCGGCCGTCATCGCGGGCGCCGCCGTTGCCGCCTCGACGCTGCCCCTCGGCCCGCGCGCCTCGGGCTGGGTGAGCCACTCGCTGACCGCGCTGCTGATCCTCGTCGCCACGATCGGCGCGGCCCGCGTCGTGGCCGGCCTCGTGCAGTCCGTGGCCCAGGCGCGGACGGGAGTGGCCGCGTCGGCCACCATTTTCGTCAACATCACCAGGGTCCTGGTGATCGCGATGGGTGTGCTCGTCGCCCTGGAGAGCGTGGGCGTGTCCATCGCGCCGCTCGTCACGGCCCTCGGCGTGGGCGGTCTCGCGGTCGCCCTGGCCCTGCAGGACACCCTCGCCAACCTCTTCGCGGGCGTGCACATCCTCGCCTCGAAGACGGTGCAGCCCGGCGACTACATCCGCCTGACGAGCGGTGAAGAGGGCTACGTCGTCGACATCAACTGGCGCAACACCGTGGTCCGCAACCTGTCGAACAACCTGGTGATCATCCCCAACGGGCGCCTCGCGCGCACGAACATGACCAACTTCACCCAGCCCGAGCAGCAGTTGACGATGCTGGTCCAGGTGGGAGTGGGCTACGAGAGCGACCTGGAGCACGTCGAGCGGGTGACCATCGAGGTGGTCGACGCCGTGATGGCGGACGTCAAGGGCGCGGTCCCCGACCACGAGGCACTCGTACGCTTCCACACCTTCGCGGACTCCAGGATCGACTTCAACGTGATCCTGGGCGTGGGCGAGTTCAGCGACCAGTACCGGATCAAGCACGAGTTCATCAAGCGGCTGCACGGCCGGTTCCGGGCGGAGGGCATCTCGATCCCCGCCCCCACGCGGACGGTCGCGGTCCGGCAGGAGGCCTCCCGGTCCGAGCCGCTCTCCGCGGCCCCGCCGGTGTCGCCCGTCCCCCATCAGCGCGAGGCGTCCGTCCCGGTCCTGGCGGACGGTGCGCGGTAGCGGGGGACACCGGAGGAGGGCGGCGGGGAGGCGGGTCATAAGCTGGCGCCCGGGGCCCGTGCCCCGCCGCCACCCGCACCGCGCCGCCCATCGAAAGGACCCTGTCATGAGTGAGAAGGCCCGCAAGCTGTTCGACGCGCTCGACCTGAACAGCGACGGGGTGCTGACCAGGGTCGAGGTGATCACGGCCCTGCGCAGCAAGGGCCCCACCCTCGCCGCCCAAGGGGATCTGCCCTTCTGGGCCGTGGGCGACGTGGACACCTCCTCGGCCCTCTTCGACCGGGCGAACGCGGACGGCGACGACGTGCTGACCTTCGAGGAGTTCGAGCGCGAGGTCGACCGCCGCTTCGGCTGGTAGCCGCGAACGGGCCCCGGACCAAGGCCGGTCCGGGGCCCGTTCGGATCAGGGCCTGATCAGGCGCGGATCCCGTCGCAGGCGATCCGCAGGTGCCGCGGCCCGCGCAGCACCGCGTTCTGCCGGTAGGGCGGCGGGTCCTCCAGCAGCCTCGGGTTCTCCAGCCGCCGGGCCAGCTCGCTCAGTGCGAGCTGCGCCTCCATCCGGGCCAGCGGGGCACCGAAGCAGCTGTGGATGCCGCTGCCCAGGCCCAGGTGCTGGATGTCCTTGCGGTACGGGTCGAAGCGGTCCGGGTTCTCGAAGCGGTTCGGGTCCCGGTTGCCGGAGGCCAGGATCAGCCACATCGAGGAGCCCTTGGGGATGGTCACCCCGCCGACCTCGATGTCCACCAACGGCGTGCGCTGCGGCAGCAGTTGCACCGGAGGCTCGAACCGCAGCAGCTCCTCCACCAGCGGTACGGCCAGGCCGGGCTCCTTGCGCAGCTGCGCCAGCACGTCCGGGTTGCGGAGCAGCGTGAGCATCCCGTTGGTGATCAGGTTGACCGTGGTCTCGTGGCCGGCGATCAGCAGCAGGGCCGCCGTGCTCAGCAGCTCCATCGTGGACAGCGACTCGTCCGGGCCGTGTCCCACGGCCAGTTGGGAGAGCATGTCCTCGCCCGGGTCCTTGCGGCGCTTCTCGATCAGCCCGGCCAGGTACATGCCCAGCTCCATGCGGGAGTCGTGGGTCTTGCGCTGCCGTTCGGCGGGGTCGGAGTCCGGGTCGGGGTCCAGGCTGGCGGCGAGGGTGTCGGCCCAGACGTGGAACTTGGGCTCGTCCTCGCGCGGTACGCCGAGCAGCTGGCAGATCATCGTCACCGGGAACGGGTACGCGAACTGGTCGACCAGGTCGATGTTCTCGGTGTCCCCGAGGTTGTCGATGAGACCGGTGACGATGTCCTTCAGCCCGCCGCGCATCCCGTCGACGCGGTGCGGGGAGTGCGGCGGCCCGAAGGGACGGTTGGTGATCCGGCGCATCCGGTCGTGTTCCGGCGGGTCCAGCTTCAGGAAGCTCGGGGGCAGTGCGGTCTCCTCCGCGTCCCCGTCCTCGGCCAGCGGGTCCCCGGCCGTGGCGGCCAGGTTGCGGGCGTCGGAGCTGAGCCGCGGATCGTGCAGCAGGCTCTGGATGTCGTAGTAGGTGCTGATGACGTAGGGGCCGGACCCGTCGTGGAAGACGGGGGTCTTGCGCAGCTCCTCGTACAGCGGGTACGGGTTCGCGCGGCTGGAATAGTCCAGGATCTGGCTCAGGATGCCGTGGGCCATGGGGTCCTCCGGGAACGTGCGGGTCAGTGCCCGGCGGGAGTGAAGGTGGCGATCCGGCGGTCTGCCGGCGAGTACCCGCTGAGGGTGATGGTCGGGCCGTGCGTGGGCACCGAGGGGTCGGGGAAGTCGGCCGGGATCGGCCGCTGCCCGTCGGGACGCCGGTCCACCGTGGTGTACGGGGGCGGGAACGGCGCCGTGCACTCGATCTGCTTCTCGTAGAACTGCAGCCAGCGCGCGTTGTCGAAGGTGACGGCCCCGATGACCCGGCCCTGGTAGCCGTAGACCCCGGTGAACCGGCGCTCGGCCCGGGACCCCTGGGTGATCATGATCTCGGTGCCCATGGAGGGAACGCCGACGGACTTGATGTTCACGCCGAACTGGGAGGACCAGAACGCAGGCACCCACAGGTGCGGCCGGCGGTCGGTGCTCTCGCTCAGCATGTTGTGGGCGGCGGTCTCGGCCTGCGCCACGGCGTTGCCCCAGTGTTCCAGGGAGAGGAACTGGTAGCCGAACAGCGCGTGCGGGGAGCGGGCCACGTCGCCCGCCACGTAGATGTCGTCGGTGACGATCCCGCGGAGGTCGAAGGCCCGGCAGCCGGCGTCGCAGGCGATCCCGCGCGGGCCCGCGCCGAGCCCGGAGCCGGCCAGCCACTCGGTGTTGCGCATGGCGCCGAGGGAGACGACCACCACGTCGCATTCGAGCGTGGTGCCGTCGGAGAGGTGCGCGGCGCGCACGCGCCCGGTGGAGTCGCCCTCCAGCGCGGTCACCGAGATCCCGGTGCGCAGGTCCACGCCGTTCTCCCGGTGGAGTTCGGCGGCCACGGCCCCGATCACCCCGCCCAGGGCGCCGACCAGGGGGCCGTTTCCGCGTTCGGCGACGGTGACCTCCAGTCCGCGTTCGCGGCACGCCGAGGCGATCTCGGAGCCGGTGAAGCCGGCGCCGATGACCAGGACCCGGCGCGGTCCGGCGGCCAGGGCGCGGGCCAGACCCGCCCCGTCCTCGCGGGTGCGCAGGGTGAACACCCCGTCGAGCTCGCCCTCGGCCTCGTTCGGCCAGGGCCGGGCCCGGACACCGGTGGCGATCAGGAGGCGGTCGTACGGGACCTCCTCGCCGTCGGCGAGCTTCACCGTACGGGCCGCCATGTCGAGCCCGTTCGCCGCGACGCCGAGGCGCCATTCGGCGTCGATGTCGCGCCGTCGGGGGAGCAGGGTCTGCTCGGCTTCGGCCTTGCCCAGCAGCACCCCCTTGGACAGCGGGGGCCGGTCGTACGGTTGGTGGGGCTCGTCGCCGATCATGGTCAGCGTGCCGGCGAAGCCCTTCTCCCGCATGACCTCGGCGGCGCGCAGGCCGGCCAGCGAGGCACCGACGACCACGATGCGGCCGGAGCGCTTGAGGTGCTCCAGGGCGGTGTCAGCCATCGGAGGCCTCCCCTCCGGAGCGGGCGGTGGCCGCCAGGTCCAGTTCGTCCACGAGGATCGCCTGCACGGGGCAGGCCGCCACGGCCTGGGCCACGCGCTCGCGCTGGGCGTCCTCGGCCTGCGGATCGTAGAGCAGCCCTTCGTCCCCGTGCATCGCGAAGACGTCGGGGGCGAGGAAGGCGCACTGCGCGTATCCCTGGCACCGGTTGAGATCGACGACGAGCCTCAGCAAGGTGAGTCCTTTCGGTGCCCCCCTGGGCTTTCCGAACCAGCGTGCGCTCGCCGGTGCTAAGGAGCGCGTCAGGTTCCGCCATCTGAGTGGTGCGCGGGGCCGCCCCTCAGGCGGCCGGGCCGGGGCGGCCCCGGCCCGACCGCAGGATGTACAGGCTCACGAGCAGGGCCCACGCCGGGAAGGCCAGCTCGGACCACGGCAGGGAGGAGCCCACCACCAGCAGCACCAGGCCGGCGAGGTATCCGGCCAGGGCCAGCGGGCGCGGGAACGCGCCGAGCCGGCGGCCGATCGTGGAGGTCGCGAACATGAACACGGCGGCCATCCGCATCCCGTACGTGGTCAGCAGCGTGTAGGAGAAGTGGCGGCCGAACTCCTGGGGCTGATCGGCGTCCAGCACCGTCCCGGCCGCCGCGGAGGCACCGAAGAGACAGGCGACGAAGACGATCCCGCTGCCCAGGAAGACGCTGGCGACGAACCGGTCCTCGGCCTCGCCGGAGTGCTCCCGCAGTGCGCCCATGAACCACAGGAAGGCGATGCCCGCGAAGGGGACGAGCTCCAGTGCGGTGGTGACCGCGTCCCGCTGCCCCGAGGTCACCGCGATCTCGGCGCCGCCGCCCCCCTGGGGCAGGCCGATCCGAACCAGCACGATCGCCCCCGCCATGAGGACGGCGAAGAGGACCCCCGCGAGCCCCGCCGCCCTGGGGGTGCTCAGGCTCTGTGCCGGGCGCGTCCCCGGTGCTCCTAGTCTCATGCGTCCAGCAAGCCCGCGGTGCGGCCGTGGTGCCAGCGGGGCCGCGCGCCCGGGTGACAGGGCGCCCGGGCCGTTTCCGGAAGTCCGCGTGTAAGAAATTATTGACACGAGGTATGCATCCTTTTACCTTCGTGATGTCGGCGATGTCGAATTTCTTTTACACGGGAGCGGGTGCGGTCGTGGCCTTCGAAGAGAAGCGCGCATGGATCATGGGGGTGGTCGCGGCCGTCGGGTACGCGGTGTACCTGGCCCTCGTGCTGGGCCGGTCCGGCGGCGGGGTCCCGCTGGTGGAGGTCCCGTACGTGATGCCGCTGCTCTGGACGGTCGGCGGCGCCATCGCCGCCGCGATCCTGCTCAACATCGCCGTGGCGGTGGCCAAGCCCGGCGAGGCCGACGTCAAGGACCAGCGGGACAACGAGATCGGCCTCCTCGGCGAGCACGCCGGACAGTCCTTCCTCGCCATCGGCGGCGTGGCCGCGCTGATCCTGTCGATGGCCGGGGCGGACCGCTTCTGGATCTCGAACGTCCTCTACCTGGGCTTCGTCCTCTCGGCGGTGCTCGGTTCGGCCGTCAAGCTCGCCGCCTACCGCAAGGGGTTCCAGTCGTGGTGAAGCCGACCGGCATCACGAACCGGATCAGGATCCTGCGCTTCGAGGCCGGGGAGATGACCCAGGCGGAGCTGGCGGAGCGCATCGGCGTGACCCGCCAGACCGTCATCGCCATCGAGAAGGGCCGCTACTCGCCCTCCCTGGAGGCGGCCTTCAGGATCGCCCGCGTCTTCGCGGTGCCGCTCGAACAGGTGTTCCAGTACGGGGACGGCGCAGGCAGTGCAGGCAGCGCAGGCAGCGCAGACGACGAAGGGACGGCGCCGTGAAGGCGATCGTGCAGGACACGTACGGCTCCAGCGAGGTGCTGGAGCTCAGGGACGTCGAAACGCCGAGACCGGGCAAGGGGGAGGTGCTCCTGGCCGTCCGCGCCGCCGGCCTGGACGCGGGGGTCTGGCACCTCATGAGCGGCAAGCCCTACCTGTTGCGGCTGCTCGGATACGGGCTGCGCGCGCCCAGGGTTCCCGTACGCGGCCGGGAGGTCTCCGGACGGGTCGAGGCGGTCGGCGAGGGGGTGAGCGCCTTCGCGGTGGGCGACGAGGTGTTCGGCATCTGCGAGGGATCCTTCGCGCAGTACGCGACCGCCCGGCAGGACAAGCTGGCGCCGGTGCCGGCAGGGCTGCCCCCGGAGCAGGCGGCCGCCCTCCCGATCTCCGGGCTCACCGCCCTCCAGGCGCTGCGCGATGCGGGGCGTGTACGGCCCGGGCAGCGGGTCCTGGTCATCGGGGCCGCGGGAGGGGTCGGCACCTTCGCGGTCCAGCTGGCCAAGGCGTACGGGGCGCACGTCACCGGAGTGTGCAGCACCACCAAGGCGGAGCTGGTGCGCGGGCTCGGCGCGGACGAGGTGATCGACTACACCCGGGAGGAGTTCGCGGACGGCGTGCGCCGCTACGACCTCATCCTGGACACCGCGGGCAACCGCGCCCTGTCGCACCTGCGGCGCGCCCTGACCGTGCGCGGAACGCTCGTGATCGTCGGCGGCGAAGGCGGCGGCCCCTGGCTGGGCGGCATGGGCCGGGTCCTGTGGGCCGCCCTGCTGAACCCCTTCGTGCGCCACGGCCTCAAGGGGTTCGTCTCCGCCGAACGCCGGGCCGACCTGGAGGTCCTGCGGCGGCACGTCGAGGACGGCACCCTGTCCCCGGCCGTCCACCTCACCTGCCGGCTCGCCGACGCCCCGGACGCCATCGACAGGCTCCACCGGGGCGAGGCGCGCGGCAAGACGCTGATCACGCCTTAGACCGGAAGGCTCCGGGACCGGCGCGACGGCCGGTCCCGGAGTACCGGTGAAGCAAGCTCAGTTGGTCTCGTAGTAGCCGAAGATGTCGACGATCAGGTCCGTGGGCTCCCAGCCCTGGTTCCAGAAGTCGACGATGCCGTTCTTGCCGGAGCTCGCCTGGGCGAGATTCGGGACGGTGGCGCCCTTGGTCCAGTTCAAGGTCGACGAAACGGGGCGCTCGGGCCACACGTTCGTGCCGTTCTCGTAGTCCTCCACCGAGTTCGGGTCCGGAGCCACCGAAAGGAAGCCGGTGCCGCGCGTGTTGGTGACCGTCGTGTTCAGGACGTAGCCGGCGACGCCGGGCACGCCGGGGGAGAGGGGCACGGAGTAGTAGCCCCGCGGGCTGGCCGGGCCGTCCGAGTTCGCGGCGCGGGTGTCGAGGACCCGGCCCGGCTCGTCGAGCGTCATGAGGGAGCCGGCGCTGGCCGTGCTGTAGTTGCCGACCAGGTCGATGACGACGTCGGTGGGCTGCCAGGCTCCGTTGCGGATGGTCACCGAACCGTCGGCGGCGACCGGCACGATCACCGAGTTGGCGACCGTCTGCCCGCCCACGAAGTTCAGGTTCGAGGTGGTGGGCGCCGGCTGGTCGCTCGGGTAGGCCGTCAGGTGGCCCGCGTCCCGCGGATTGGTGACGGTCACGTTCAGCGCGACGGCCGTGTAGAGACCCCGCGGGAACTGGATCTTGAACGATCCCTGGCCCGCGACCTGGCCCCGCTTTCCGCCCCGGCCGATGCCCTCGCGGGTGTCGACGATGCGAACCGGCGCCTCGGGGGTGTAGCCGCTGGCCTGGGTGCGGCTGAAGTAGCCGGTGACGTCCGCGATCAGGTCGATCGAGTCCCAGCCGCCGTTGTACAGCTCCACGTAGCCGTCCTTGCCGACCGGCGCGATCACCAGGTTCGGCACCGTCTGACCGGGCGCGAAGTTGAGGTTCGACGTGGCCGGCCGGTCGCGGCCCGAGGCGAAGGCGATCACGTGACCGCCGCTCCGGGCGTTGGTGACGGTGACGTTCAGGGCCACCGCGGTCACCCCGGCCGGGATCTTGCCGTTGCCGGCCACCTTCACCCGGGCGCTCTTGTACGCGGGCACCTTGGCCTGGCTGCCGCCGACGCCGTTGCGGGTGTCCAGGAGCCGGGTGGGCGCGTACGGGGTGAAGTCCGAGCCCGCGGCGAGCAGCGGCAGCTCGTTGACGACCTCGGCCTGGTTCACGGGGTCGGTCACCGTGATCTTGGCCAGGTGTTCACCGGCCTCCGCGTAGACGTGCTCGTTCGTGAGCACCTCGTCACCGAACGCCTCGGCCCGGTCGGAGGTCCCGTCGCCCCAGTCGATGACGACGTTGAGCGAGACGTCGGCGCTCCCGATCGTGGTGACCAGCTTGAACCCGTGCGCCGTCGTCGTCTCGGCGGCGAGGACGACCGACAGGCCGGGGTTCGCGTCGGCGGACCGCAACGCCGGGGCCTTCTTCCCGGCGGCGGGCAGCGTCCGCCGCACCGCGTTGCCGGCCGGGCTGGTGAACTTCTGGAGTCCCGCGTGAGCGGCCTTCTTCACGTCGAACCCGGGCGCGGTCGCCGCCTGGGCGCCCGGCGGCACCGGATCGGCGGCCTGGGCCGCACCCGGTACGAAACCAACGCCGGCCGCGGCGATGGCGACGGCTGACACTACGAGTCGGCGATTGCGCACCGGCCCCCCTTTTTTTCCTCACACCCTCGGACTTGTCAGGGGGTGTGACACGCGACCGGCCCAGAGGGTTGCACGCATTCCCGGACCGATTTTCCGGTCAGCGCCCGCAGGCGCTCAGGAAGCGGCAGGGGAGGCGGCGCCGGACCCGGAGGGGAAGGCGGACGCGGCAGGGGAGGAAGACGCGGAAGGGGCGGTCGAAGAGCCGGGAGCCGCCGGGGTCGCGCCGCCGGACGGGGCCGCCGCGCCGGGGGAGCCCGACGGGGTCGCGCCGGGCGTGGCCGTCGGGGATTCCGGGGTGCAGACGATCTCGTCGCGCGGGGTGTAGTGCGTACGGAACGTCTCGCGGCCGACCTCGTGGCCACCCCGGACGAAGACGCGGTCCACGGAGACGTCGAACCCTTCCAGCGGGGTCTGCGGCTCACAGGTGGGTCCGGCGACGGTGCGCTTCACGGGCGGCGTGACGTGGGTGCGCGGGCCCTTCGTCGCCCGGATCTCGTCGTACTGCTTCGTCCCGAGCAGGGTGACCGTCACCGACTCGGCGGTGGAGGAGGCACGGATGGTCACGGGGTGTCCCGAGTCGTTCTGCCATCGCAGGTCGAGGGTGCCCCAGGCGACGGTGGCCTCGCGGCCTTCCGGGTACCGCTCGATGTAGAAGGAGTGCGCCCCGTGCTCCACCGGCTTCAGACCCGCGAAGAACATGGCGTTGTACATGGTCGTCGCGACCGCGGAGACCCCGCCGCCGGGGGACTTCACGTACCGCCCGTCGTTGATCATGATGCCGTCGACGAAGCCGTTCTCCAGGGTCCGCTCGCCCACGGCCTGGTTGAAGCTCCAGATGTCGCCCTGCTCGACGACGGCCCCGTTGATCAGTTCCACGGCGCGCGCGATGTTGTGCGTGCGGTAGGGCGCGGCGGGAAAGGCGACGGTGAAGGTGGAGAGGACCTGCTGCCCCGCGGCTGCCGGGGCGGCTGCCGCGGGCCCGGCGGTCCGGTCCGGGGTGGGTGTGCCCGCGGCCGCCGCCGTACCGGCGGAGAAGCCGCCGAGGCCGAGCACGGCGGCCGTACCGGCCGATATCAGGGCGATCCGCGTGGTGGCCGTACGGCCGTGGGCGCGTCGCATGTCTCTCCCTGTCGCTTCGGAATCCGAACCACACAAGCTTGGTCCAAAACGGACCAAAAGGGTGAGAAATGTGCCGGGTCTCACGATAGTGCCCCGAGCGCTACGGAACCGAACGGATCCGCCGGACCAGCAGTGATCCCGCCAGGGCCAGTGCTCCCGCCAGCGCGTACAGGGCCGTGTACCCGCCGAGGTGGGTGACGACCGGGGCGGCGATCACGGGGGCCAGTACCTGCGGCAGCGCATTGGCGATGTTGATGACGCCCAGGTCCCGGCCCCGGTCCTCCGCGGTCGGCAGCACGTCCGTGAGCAGGGCGAAGTCCACCGCCGTGTACACGCCGAAGCCGAGGCCCAGGACGAGCGAGGCGACGACCGCGCCCGTCCAGGTCTGCCAGACGGCGAGCAGCAGCGTGGCCGCGGCGATCACCAGCCCCGACCGGATGACGTAGGACTTCCGGCGACCGCTGCGGTCGGACCGGATGCCGCTGATCACCACCGTGGAGAGCAGGGTGAGGGCGTTGAGCGCCGTGAGGATCAGGACGCCGGTGTCCGCGTCGCCCCGGTAGCGCACGGCGTCGGTCAGGTAGTAGAGCAGGTACATCGTGCTGATCGAGTACGAGAGGTTCATCAGGAACCGGGTCAGCCAGGCCCAGCCGAAGTCGGGATGGCGGCGCGGGTCGATCCAGAAACCGGTCAGGAAGGCGCGCCACCGGAAGGCCGGCCGTTCGGCGGGAACGAGCACCGAGTCCCGCCGCATCAGGACGTAGGGCACGGCCGCGAGCACCGAGAAGGCCGCGCAGGCCAGGTAGCCGGCGGTGATCCCGCCCGCGACCGTCGCCAGCGCCGTGCCCACCAGGATCCCGATGACCTGGGAGACGCCGAGCCAGCCGCCGACCAGCCCGCGCTGCCGGGCCGGCACCTGGTCGGGGACGGCCGCGGTGAGCGCGGCGAAGGCGGCGTTGAGCGCGAGCTGCACCAGGCACCAGCCCGCGATCACCACCGCGATGCTCTGCGCGAGCCCGAGGACCACCAGCCCGGCCGCCCCGCCCGTCACCCCGGCGACCACCCAGGGGATGCGGCGGCCCGCGCGCGCCGTCGTACGGTCGGACAGGGCTCCGAAGACGGGGTTGGCGACCATAGAGACGGCCGCTCCCAGCCCCGTCACCAGCGCGAGGGTGGACGCCTTGTGGTCCGGGGCGAGCTGCTCGGCCTGGCGCGCCAGCAGCAGTTGGAGCGGGCCGAACCAGCCGACCCACACCCCGAGATTGGCGAGGGACAGCGCGCTCACCCACCGGCCGCCTGACGGGGTGGCGGCCTGCTCCGCCGCGGCGGCCTTCGGCCCGGCGGTCACCTGCCACTCTTGATCAGGGCGCGGTACCAGGCGTACGACTCCTTGGGGGTCCGGGCGAGGGTCTCGTAGTCGACGTGGACCAGGCCGAACCGCTGCCGGTAGCCCTCCGCCCATTCGAAGTTGTCGAGGATCGACCAGATGAAGTAGCCGCGGACGTCGGCCCCCTCGGCCATCGCCTCGTGCAGCGCGCGCACGTGACCCTCGTGGTAGGCGATTCGGCGGGCGTCCTCGATCCGGCCCGTGCCCGGGTCCGGCCCGTCCCCGTACGAGCAGCCGTTCTCGGTGATGTACAGCGGAGGCAGCCGGTCGCCGTAGCGCTCGCGCAGGGTGGCGAGCAGTTCGCGCAGTCCGTCCGGAACCACCGGCCAGTCGAAGTCGGTCCGCTCGTACCCCTCGATCTCCCGGATGCCGAAGGGGAGCCCGGAGGGGATCTCGATCCCGCCGAAGGCGGACGTGCGGGCCGGGGTGGGGGCGCCGACGAGCATCGGGTTGTAGTAGTTCACCCCGTACCAGTCCAGCGGCGCCGAGATCGCCTCGAGGTCCTCCGCCACCGGTCCGGGCAGCAGGGACTCCAGGCCGTCCGGGTAGGCGCCGGTCAGGATCGGGTCGGCGAAGAGGCGGTTGGTGAGGGTGTCGTACAGCGCGGCGGCGGCCCGGTCCTCCTCGCCGTCCCCCGCGGCCCACACGGGGCTGTGCGAGGCGGCTATGCCGATGTGGCGGGCGCCCGCCGCACGCAGGGCCTGTACGCCCAGACCGTGGGCCAGGAGCTGGTGGTGGGCGGCGGGCAGGGCGTCGAAGACGAGCTGCTTGCCCGGGGCGTGCTCGCCGAGGCCGTATCCCAGGAGGGTCACCTCGGCGGGCTCGTTGATGGTGATCCACATCGGCACGCGGTCGGCGAGCCGCTCCGCGACCACCGAGGCGTACGCCGCGAACCGCTCGGCCGTGTCGCGCTCCAGCCAGCCGCCCCGTTCCTCCAGGGCGAGCGGGGTGTCCCAGTGGAAGAGCGTGGGGACCGGATCGATCCCCGCTGCGCACAGCTCGTCGACGAGCCGGTCGTAGAAGTCCAGCCCGGCCCGGTTGACCGTCCCGTGCCCGTCGGGCAGGACCCGGGACCAGGAGACGGAGAAGCGGTAGGCGTCCACGCCCAGTCCGCCCATCAGGGCCACGTCCTCGCGGTAGCGGCGGTAGTGGTCGGTGGCCACCTCCGCGTGCGAGCCGTCCTTGACGCGCCCGGCCTCCCGGGTGAAGGCGTCCCAGGACGAGGGCCCCCGGCCGTCGGCGGTGGGGGAGCCCTCGATCTGGAACGCGGAGGCGGAGACGCCCCAGCGGAAGCCGGCCGGGAACTTCGGAAGGGGCGGTACGGGCGGTACGGACGCTGACATGCGGACTCGCTTCGGTCGCGGGGACGTTCACGGCACTTTCGGGTCCCCGGACCCGCCCTGTCAATGGAAAGTGAACAATTGTCAACTTTTACCGGAGCGTGCCGCGTCCAGCAGCGCGATCGCCTCCCTCGCCGACTCCTCCAGCTCCCCGGAGAGTTCCTTCGCCTCCCTGGCCCCGCCCGTGGAGCGCTCCCCCGCGCAGAGCAGCAGGGACTGGGCGAGGTGAGCGCGCAGGGCCGCGGCGAAGACCCGGTCGAACTCCGCTCCGGACAGTGCGCCGGCCCTGCGCAGGGTGTCGGCGGAGACCATGCCCGGCATGTCGTGCCCCTCGTGCGGACGGGTGTCGGGCGCCCCGGACCGGGCCAGGAGCCCGCGCAGCCGCGTCAGTTCGGCCTCCTGCCGGTCCGCCGTCCGCCGCGCCAGCCGGGCCAGTTCCGGATCCCCGGCCCGTGACGGCGCCAGGTCCGTCAGAAGCCGGGCCCGCTCGTCCATGGGGATCATCAGCTGGATCCAGGCGATGTCGGTGGAGTTGAAGCCCGCCGCCCGCGGCGCCCCGCCCGCCGGCTGCGCGGAGCAGCCGGTGAGCAGGAGCGCCGCGAGCAGCAGGGCCCACGCGGGCCGCCGGGTCAGAACGTACCGGCGGAATTGCACTTGGCGCTCTGCACGACGCAGTCCTTCACGCGCTGGCCGAGCGCGGTGTTGTCCCAGGCGTTGAAGAAGTCGCCGTGGATGGAGGAGGCCATGCCCGAGGACAGCGAGAGGCCGTCGGGGCTGCCGCTGGTCGGGTAGCCGATCACGAAGGAGACGGAGGGAATGGCGACGGGGTAGGCGCCGGAGCACTTGCCGCCCACGGTGTTGTAGGAGACGTGCGACTTGTGGTCGGGGCTGTCGAGGTGCTTGCCGTCCCAGCAGTCCGGGAAGACCAGCTGGTACACCAGCTTGGCGGTCGGAGCGCACACCGGCCAGTTCCCGTCGGCACTGCGGCCGATCTCACCGCCCTCGCCCGCGCACCAGAACTGGTTGGGCGATCCTGCCGGAGTGGGCACCTGGGACTTGGAGTTGCCCGCGATCACCCGGAAACCCTGGGGGAAGGGGACCGTCGCCGTGGGGTCGGGCAGCCGGGAGCCGTAGTAGACGATCATCCCCTCCGGTTCGACCGCCTTGCCGCGCTCGTACAGCGTCGGGATCCAGTAGCTGGAGAGGTCCTTGGCCGGCGAACAGCTGGTGGCGGTGTGGGACAGCAGGGACTCGGTCGTCGTGAACGCGTCCGTGCTGCGGTTCCCGAAGAAGCTGTGCATGTGGGACGCGCCGGGCAGGCCGGGGGCCACGATCGGGTCGTCGGGCTTGGAGTGGCTGTAGACGCAGGTGGCGTTGAACTCGGGAACGCGCACCGAGTCCGCCGGCACCGGAGCCGGGGTCATCGCCCGGAACTGAGCCAGCTGCGCACCCCACTTCGCCTGGTCGACGGGGATCCATCCCGGGGCTGAACCGGTTCCGAAGGAGAACCAGTTGATGTTGACGAAGTCCCCGGTGGCGCTGTTCCGCATCACCGCGAACACCGTCTGCGGGCCGGTGGGGTGGGCGGTCACGTCCGCGGTGCGCGTGGCCCAGCTCTGCCAGCCGCCGGTCGCCGCGATCTCGATCCGGGCGAGCAGCGGTCCGTCGGCGGACCCGGTGTGCAGTTCCACGGCGCCGGGGCCCCCGACGGCGGAGGCGACGCGGGCCGAGACCGTGAGGGGGCCGGCGGCGCCGAGGTCCACGTTGTCGAAGCGCAGCCAGTCGCCGTCGGCGAGGTACGCGGCGTTCTGCCCGCCGTCCGCGTCGGCGGTCGCTTCGAACACGACGCCGCTCTGCGCGGCGTGGGACTCGGCCTGGACCAGGACGGTGGCGGCTCCGGCGGGCGCGCTCGCGAGCGTGGCGCTCAGACTGGCGGCGAGCACCGTCGCCAGCCCGCACGCGAGCAGGGAGCGGGGTATTCGGGGTCTTCTCATGGCGATTCCTCACAGGGGTGGGGGGAGGGGCTGCCCGTGGGGGCCGGGCAGCCCCGGCGGGTCACTGGTAGACGCGCACGTAGTCGACGAGCATCCGGGCGGGGAAGGGGGTGCTGGGGTCCGTCGGACCGGGCCAGTCGCCGCCCACCGCGAGGTTGAGGATCAGGTAGTGCGGGTGGTCGAAGACCCACGGCCCGCGGGTGCGCTCCACCTGGTCCTTGTCGAGGGTGAAGACGGTCCGCCCGTCGAGGCTGTAGGTGATGCCCTTGCTGTTCCAGTCCGCGGCCCAGACGTGGAAGTCGTCGGAGAAGTCGGCGTTGCCCGGGAGCGTGTACGGGGCGCCGATGCCGCCGCCGCCGTTGTAGGCGGGCGCATGGACCGTGGAGTACGAGGTCTTCACGTCCTTGCCGAGGACCTCCATGATGTCGACCTCGCCGTTGTACGGCCACGGCCGGCCGGTCAGGAAATCACCGCCCATCATCCAGAACGCCGGCCACAGCCCGTTGCCCTTGGGGACCTTGATCCGCGCCTCGACACGTCCGTACGTGAACTGGAACGTGGCCCCGGTGTTCATCCGCGCGGAGGTGTACTGGCAGGTGGTGCTGCCGGTCAGCGGGTCGGGCGGGCAGCCCTTGCCGGGCGTGGCCTCCTTACGGGCCTCGATGACCAGGTGGTCGGCCCCGTCCATCGAGGCGTTCTGGTGATCGGTGTAGTACTGGAGCTCGGCGTTCTGACCGGTGCCCGGGTCGGCCTTCCACTTGGCCGGGTCGGGCTTGCTGCCGGCCGGGCCGTTGAACTCGTCGCTCCACACCAGCCGCGGCGGGTTCGCCGGATCGGCGGGCAGCGGCGGCGGGGTGATCGGCGCGCCGCCGGTCCCGTACACCTGGAACTCCCACAGGGAGTAGCCGTACGGGGTGGCGCGCTCGGTGCCGTACATCCGCACGTACCGCCCGGAGCCCGAGACGGCCAGGGTCTGCTTGAAGCCCGTGCCCGCCGTCGTGGAGTAGACCGGGGTCCACGTGTTTCCGTCCGGGGAGACCTGGATCTGGAAGGACTTGGCGTAGGCCGGGTCCCACTGGAGGACCACCTTGCTGATCTGCGCCGGGGCCCCGAGGTCGACGGAGATCCAGCCCGGGTCCGTCCAGCCGGTGGTGGGGCTGGTCGCCCAGCGGGAGGCGGGGTCGCGGTCGAAGGCCCTGGCCGGAGTGCACTCCCAGCACTGGCCGTCGGCCTGCGAGGAGGAGGCCGCGCCCGTCCTGCCGTACGAGAGGAGCGCGTCGCCGCCGTTGCCGGTGCCGGGAGTGCCGTAGACCTGGAACTCCCAGAGGGAGTAGCCGTATCCGGTGGCGCGCTGGGTGCCGTACATCCGGACGTAGCGGCCGGTGCCGGAGACGGTCAGGTTCTGGGTGCCGCCGGGGCCGGTGGTGGTCCCGTAGACCGTGGTCCAGTTCGCGGCGTCGTCCGAGACCTGGATCTGGAAGGCCTTGGCGTACGCGGCCTCCCAGACGAGGGAGACCCGGGTGAGCGTGGCCTTCGTTCCCAGGTCCACCTGGATCCACTGGGGGTCGGAGAAGGCGCTGGACCAGCGGGTGCCGCCGTTTCCGTCGACGGCGCTCGCGGGGCTGTAGCCGGGCTCGCTACCGGAGACGGTGACGGATTTGCCTTGCGACAGCAGGGATTCGGCGGCGCGGGCGGGGGAGGCGGGCAGGGTGCTGAAGGTGAACAGGGTGATCGCGACGGCGAGCAGTA
Organism: Streptomyces sp. NPDC104226; assembly: GCF_055584085.1. Taxonomy (NCBI): domain Bacteria; kingdom Bacillati; phylum Actinomycetota; class Actinomycetes; order Kitasatosporales; family Streptomycetaceae; genus Streptomyces; species Streptomyces sp. NPDC104226. The sequence goes on along the minus strand of NZ_JBVJMS010000001.1, from coordinate 616,153 downwards.
AGCCGAGGCGGCGCAGCGAGGGGGGCACGGCGGCTCCAGAGGGCGAGGGGGGAGTGGGGGAGCGGGTCGAGAGGGAAGGCGGGAACGGCGCTGAAAACAAACGGACTTGAAGATCAGGGAACTCAGAGAGCGCTCCCTGAGGGGTGAGGATGGGGTGGCCCCCCAGGGCTGTCAAGGTGTCCCGTCACCTGCTGGAAACCTCGGCGGTACCGGTTCGTCCACCGGTGGAGCGCTCTCCCAAGATCTGCCCGCCACACACCGGACCGCGGTGACCAGGAAGAAGGCTCCGAGGTCTGTGGAAAGGCTCTCGGTCGTCTTCAACTGTGAAAAAATCAGGTCCTGTTGACAGTCGATCAGGCGTCGGTCCACCATCGCGGGAGAACGCTCCCCGCGGGTCGCGCCGCCGAACGGAACGGGCCGCCATGAGAAGACCCACGCTGGAAGTGGTCGCCGCCCGCGCGGGCGTGTCCCGATCGAGCGTCTCCCGCGTCGTCAACGGCGAGGCCACGGTCGCGCCCGAGATCCGCGAGGTCGTCATGCGGGCCGTCCGTGAACTGGGCTACGTGCCCAACGCGGCAGCCCGCAACCTCGTCACCCGCCGGACGCACGCGGTGGCCGTGGTCGTCTCCGACCCTCCCCAGGGCGTCGTCTCCGACGACCCCCTCTTCTCCACCGTGGTCCGCGCCGTGAGCAGGGAACTCGAGGCCGCCGGGAAACAGGTCGTGCTCATGCTCGCCGAATCCGACCGCAGCCGGGCCCGCGTCGAGGAGTACGTGGCCGGCGGACACGTCGACGGCGTCATGCTCGTCGCCCTGCACGGTACGGACCCGCTGCCCGCCGCCCTGGCCAGGACGGGCCTGCCGGTCGCCTCGTTCAACCGCACCTGCGCCCCGGACGTGCCGTACGTGGAACTGGACAACGAGGCCGGCGCCGCGCTCGCCGTACGCCACCTCCTGGAACGCGGACGGCGCCGGATCGCCACCATCACCGGACCGCTGGACCTCTTCGAGTCCCGCGAGCGCCTCGACGGCTACCGCGCCGCCCTGCGCGGCACCGGGCGCCGCTCCATCGTGGCGCTGGGCGATTTCACCCGGGCCTCGGGAGCGGAGGCCATGCGGCAGCTGCTGGAGGACGACCCGGAGCTGGACGCGGTGTTCGCGGCCAACGACCTGATGGCCATCGGCGCCCTGCGGACCCTGCGGCAGGTGGGGCTGCGGGTCCCCGAGGACGTGGCCGTCGTCGGTTTCGACGACATCGAGGCCGCCGCATATACGGTCCCGGCGCTCACCTCCGTGCGCAGCCCCATGGCCGATCAGGCCACGGCCACGGTGCGGCTGCTCCTGGGCCTGATCGAGGGCGGCTCCAGGGACCGGGTGGTCATGCCGAACGCCCTCGTGGTCCGCGAGTCGTCCTGAGGGAGACGTAGCTCGGGGAGCGCTCCCCGCGCCGGGTCAGGCCGGGCTCGGGGCGGGCGCCGTGCCCGTCACGTCCTGTACGTGCCGCAGGCCCGGCCCCGCCAGGACCTCGTGCAGTTGCTGGAAGACCTGCCGGGCGCCCACGGCGTTCCAGTCCGCGGGGAGCAGCTCGGCGGGCAGGCCCGGGTCGAGGTAGGGCAGCCGGCGCCACTCGGTCAGCATGGGCACGTAGTGGCGGAAGGCCTCGGCGGCGTCGATGCCGTCCTGGAGGGCGAGCTTCGCGGCGACCGGTGCGTACGCACCGGTGAAGGTGGCGTACTGGGCCTGGATCGCGGGGAAGTCCCACCAGGAACTGACCGCCTCCGGCAGGTCGCTGAACGCGGCGTAGTCGGCGGCGGCGAACAGGTGGACGTACTCGCTCAGGCCGAGCCGGACGAGCATGTCGCGCGCGTCCTCCAGGAGCCGGCCCGGCGCCAGCCACACGCCGGGGGCGATGTTGCCGAAGCCGAGCCAGGTCAGCCTGGTGCGCAGCTGGTAGCGGTGGGCGCGCTCGGACTCGGGAACGGAGAAGACCGCCATGGCCCAGCCGTCCGCGAGGTCCGCCGGTTCGAGGCTCGCGAAGATGCGCCGGTCGCCGGCGTCGAACACGGGGTGCACGACCGGACTGAGCCGGTACCCCGTGGCACCGCGGCGCTCCGGCTCCAGCACGCCCTTCTTCTTGAGCCGGGAGATGGCCGAGCGCACCGCCTGGCTCTCGACCCCGAGCTCCGACATGAGCGTGATCAGGTCGGCGACGGAGATCCACCCGCCGCTCCCGCGCACGAAGGCCCCGTAGACCGTACTGATCAACGAGCTGGGCCTGAGGGGGCTGTCCGACATGATCACCTTCCCGTGGTGTGGGGTGGTGATCCTATCGAGGAGCGGCAGCCGGGCCGCCGCAGGTCACCCCGCGGCCGGCCTCCCGGGGTGCAGGGGGGCCTGCGCGTACGCCCCGGAGAGGAGGTGGCCCGCGCCGGGGGCGAGGGCCGGCAGGTCGAGGGCGCGCAGCATCTGGTGGGCGGTGCAGACCGCCGCGGAGACCACCGGCTTGCCGAGCAGCTGCTCGGCCTCCTCGATGGCGCCGAGCGAGGGCATCTGCACGCAGGCCGACAGGACGACCGCGTCCGCGTCCGCGTGGTCCAGGGCGCGGGCCAGCCCGGGGAGCCTGGCCGGGTCGTGGGCCGCCACGTCGAGGTTGTTCGGGATCTCCAGGGCCTGGAAGTCGATGACCTCGATGCCCTCGTGGGTGAGGTAGTCCACGACGGTCTGGGTGAGCGGGCGCATGTACGGGGCCAGCAGCGCCACCTTCCTGGCGCCCATGGTGTGCAGCCCGTGGACCAGGGCGCCCGCACTGGTCACCACGGGTGCGGGGGCCCCGTTCTCCACGGTGCGCGCGTGCAGGCGTTCCTCGGAGGCACGGTGGTAGCCGAGGCCCGTGCTCATGATGGCGACCAGGCAGGCGTAGCCGAGCACGTCGACCCGCGCGTCCGAGAGTTCCACGGCGCAGCGGTCGGAATCGGCGTCCATGGCCTTGAGCTGCTCCGGCGTCACGTGGGTCATGCGCATCCGGCTGGAGTGGAAGGTGAAGCGGTCGTCGGGCGCGATCTCCATGCGGGCGCGCAGGATCGCGGGGACCTCGGTCTCCATGGTGACGTTGGAACTCGGGACGATCTGCCCGATGCGATGGGTACGGGGCGGCACGATGGCTCCTCGGGTCTGCGGCGGGGGTGCCGGGGTGGTGGCGGCGCGGGCTTCCGGCCGGGTCAGCGGGCGTCGACGACCGGGTTGGCGAGGGTTCCGATGATCTCGACGGTGGCCTCGACGGTGTCGCCGGGCACGAGGAACTCCGGCGGGACCATCCCGGCGCCGACGCCGGACGGGGAGCCGGTAGCGATGACGTCGCCGGGCTCCAGGGTCACGCCCGAGCTGATGTCGGCGATGAGCCGGGCGATGGGGAACAGCATGTGGCGGGTGTTGGACTTCTGCTTGGTGATCCCGTTCACCCGCAGTTCGAGGTCGAGGCCCATCGGGTCCGGGACCTCGTCCGCGGTGACCACGGCCGGGCCGAAGGGGGCGTAGGAGTCCTGGCCCTTGGAGAAGAACCACTGGCCGGAGCGGCGCTGGTCGCGGGCGCTGATGTCGTTGACGATGCTGTAGCCGAAGACGTGCTCGTACGCCTCCTCCTCGGTCACCCGGAAGGCGGTCGTACCGATGACCACGGCGAGCTCGCACTCCCAGTCGAGCTGCGCCGTGAGGTCGGCGTTGTGCAGGATCGGCGCCCCGGGGCCGGTGACGGCGGTGGCGGGCTTGCTGAAGAGCACCGGACGCGGGGGCAGGTCCTTGTCGGTGTCCAGGCTCCGGCTGGACTCCTCGACGTGCTCCACGTAGTTCAGCCCCACCCCGATGATCTTGCCGGGGCGCAGCGGGGCACGCAGGGTGACCTCCTCGAGCCGGTGGACGGCTCCGGCGGGCAGGTCCGTGAGATCACCCTCCAGCAGACGGGCGGCGCTTTCACGGGCGGCGGCGCCGGCCCGGACGAAGGAGATCAGGTCTCCGGGGAGTTCGACGCCCGCGTGCTCCGCGAGGGCCGCGAGGTCGTAGACCAGGCCGTCCACCTGGGCGCCCAGGCGGTCGGTGGTGTCGGTCGTTCCGGCGGGCGTGTACGTCACCAGTCGCATCGGTGGCTCCTAGGGGAGAAGGGGGGAGAAGGGAGGGAGGGCGGAAGTGGGGTGGGGAGGGGCCGGTGCCAGGTCCGGCCCCTCCCGGTGCGCCGCCGCACCGGGACCGGTGTCAGGGCCGGCGGTCCGGTGTGGCGGCGCGGCTCAGGAGGCGGGCTGGCGCCCGCCGTTGTCCGGGTACGCCTCTTCGCGGTGGAAGCCGAGGGACCGCATGACGGGGAAATCGTTGAAGGAGAACAGGCAGGCGTCCTCGGACTCGTCGAGGTTGCGGTGCTCGTGCCAGGCCCACGAGGGGACGCAGAAGACGTCGCCCTGCTTCCACTCGAAGCGCTGCCCGGCGACGACCGAGAACCCGAGGCCCTTGGCGACGGTGTAGATCACCGACCCGGTGTGGCGGTGGGCCCGCGTGGCCTGGCCGGGGCGCAGCAACTGCATGTGGGCGCTCATGGTGGGCATGACCGAGCCGCCGGTCACCGGGTTGGTGTACTCCGCGATGACCCCGTCGTACGGGGAACCCTCGGTGGCCCTGGCCAGACCGCGCAGGGCCTCGTAGGTCTGCTCCCAGGGGTAGGCCAGCAGCGGGGAGTACGGGCGGGTCCACTTCTCGGAGCCGTACGGGAGCAGGTTCGCGGCGTAGGTCAGGACCGAGGAGTTCACCACCTTCCCGGGCTTCTGGTACAGCTCGGGGTGCACCTCGTAGAACCCGGCGTCCAAGGCGTTGACCAGCGGGATGTCGAGGCCGTCCTGCCAGATCACCGGGGCGTCGGAGGCGTCGTTGCCGTGCTCGTGCCAGGTGCCGTTCGGGGTGATGGCGAAGTCGCGGGGCCCCACCTTCAGCTTCTGGCCGTCCACGATCGTCCACGCTCCGGTGCCCTCGTGCACGAAGCGCAGCGCCGCGGCCTGGTGGCGGTGGGCGGTCATGGCCTCCCCCGGGCCCATGATCTGCAGGCCGGTGTAGAGGAGTCCGGCGGCGGCACTGACCTCCCTGCGGCCGGGGTTGACCAGCATCACGACGCGGCGGCCCGCGTCATCGGCCCGGACGAGGCCGAGCGCCTTGTGCACCAGGGGCCGCAGTTCCTCGTAACGCCACAGCACGGGAACGGACTTGGGCTGCGGGTACCAGGGCTCGATGTCGTTGGCCACCGTCCACAGAGCACCGGCTTCGAGCGCTTCGAGCTCGCCGTAGTAAGCGGTGAGTTCGGGGGTGTCGGAGACCCGGGCGCGGCCGAGTGCGGTGTCGTCCTGGTCGGTGGTGGTCATGCGTCCTCCTCGGGAGCGGCGGCGGCCGGCAGGGCCGTGGGCGGGGCGGTGAAGGTGACCGGCGTGCGGGGCCGGTTGTCCACTTCGAGACGGAAGACGTCGAAGCGGTTGTAGTGCCCGGTGATGTCGTGCATCTGCTTCGGCTGGATGCACCGGTTCAGGTCGATCTCGGCGTAGACGATGCCCTCGGCGTCGACGAGCGGCTCCGTGACCGGGCGGCCGTCGGGCCCGAAGATGCCCGACAGGGCGCTGCGCGGCCGGGCGAACAGGGCCCGGACCGCCTCGTCCTCACCGGCGACCGCATCGACGATCTCCGGGGAGACGGCGGAGCAGGCGACGACGGAGAAGACCTTGCCCTCGAAGCTGTGGGCCGCGGTCCGGACCGCGATGGCTTCGGCCATGTCGTAGTCGGCCGGAGCCACCGGAAGCGCGATGTAGCAGGCGGCGTGCACGAGTTCGCCCTGCGCCAGCAGGGTGAAGCGTGCCAGGGTGTTGGTGTTCTCCCCGCACGCCAGCGCCCCGATCGGGCCGACGGGGGTCTGGTGGACGCGCAGGGAACTCCCGTCGCCGCCGGTCCAGGTGAGCTTCTCCGCCCAGGTGGGCACCAGCTTGCGGTGCACACCGAGCAGTTCGCCGTCGGGGCCGATGGTCAGCAGCGTGTTGTAGAGCACGCCCAGGCTGTGCGGGGCGCGTTCGTTGACGCCGATGACCAGCACGACCCCGTACTGGCGGGCCGCCGCGCGCAGGGTGTCCACGTGCGGTCCGGGCACGTCGATGGACGCGCGCTGCAGGCGCTCGAACCAGGGCGAGCCCTGGACCGGGTTCATCGTCCAGTTCCAGTACGGGTAGCCGGGCACGAACGCCTCGGGGAAGACGACGAGTTCGGCACCCTTCCCGGCGGCCTCGGCGATCAGGGACACGGCCTTGTCGACGGTGGCTGCGGGATCGAGGTAGACGGGAGCCGCTTGGACGGCGGCCGCGGTGAAGCGGGGCAGGCCGTTCGGGGGGCGGGTGTCACGGATGTCGCTGGTGTGGTGCTTGTCGCGCTGGTTCATGTGGTCCGGGCCGTTCCGCTCAGAGGGCCGGCGCGGCGACGCGCGGCAGCCATCGCTGGTGCACCGGTGCGGCGGGCTGCCGCAGCAGTTCGAGGCGCGGCGGCACCCGGTCGGTGCGCGCGGCCGGCGGTCGCGCGCTGCCGGCCCGCCAGGAGCGGGCCCACGGCGCGGCGGGCCCGCGGTACCCCTGGGCCACGGCCGCGTGCAGGGTCCACAGGGGGTCGTGGAGCTGGGCGCGGCCCACCGCGCACAGGTCGGCGCGGCCCGCCAGGATCACCGAGTTCACGTCGTCGTAGGTGGAGATCGCACCGACGGCGATGGTCGCCACCCCCGTGGTGTTGCGGATCAGGTCCGCGTACGGGGTCTGGTAACTGCGGCCGAAGGCCGGCCGCTCGTGGGCGACGACCTCACCGGTCGAGACGTCGATCGCGTCCGCCCCCGCCGCGGCCAGGGCGCGCGCGATGTGTACCGCGTCCGCCTCGTCGAGGCCCCCCTCGGCCCAGTCGGCGGCCGAGACGCGGACCAGGAGGGCCTTCCCGGCCGGCCACACCGCGCGGACCGCGCCCAGCACTTCGAGCGGGAAGCGCAGCCGGCCCGCCACGGGCCCGCCGTACTCGTCGGTGCGCCGGTTGGTCAGCGGGGAGAGGAACCCGGACATCAAATGACCGTGCCCGTACTGGAGTTCCAGCACGTTGAAGCCGGCCCGGTCGGCGCGCTCGGCCGCGCGCACGAAGTCCCGTACGACCAGGTCCATATCGGCGCGGGTCGCCTCGCGGGGCACCTGCCCGTTCTCGTCCCAGGGCAGCGGGGAGGCGGCCAGCAGCGGCCCTCCGGCGGCCCGCCGGCCCGCGTGGGTGAGCTGGATGCCGAGGCAGGTGTCGGACTGGCCGTGCGCGAAGGAGGTGATCCGCCGCCAGGCGGCCTCCTGCTCGTCGGTCCACAGACCGGGGCAGCCCGCATCGGTCCGGCCGTCGGCGCTGACCGCCGTCATCCCGGCGATGACCAGGGCCGCACCGCCGAGGGAATGGGTGCCCAGGTGGACGAGGTCGAACTCGCCCGGGACCCCGTCGACGGCCGTGGACAGGGCCATCGGCGGGACGACGATCCGGTTGCGCAGCCGCAGGCCGCCGATCCGGAAGGGCCGAAACATGGGCGGGACCGGCGCCGTGGAGTTGACGGCGGTGGTGAACTCCTCGTCGCGCACCCTCAGGTTGTCGTAGGTGACCCGGCGGCTGCGGGTCAGCAGGTTGAAGGCGAACTGCTGCGGGTCCTGGCCGGTGTACCGGTCGATGTTCTCGAACCACTCCAGGCTGGCCTGCGCCGCCCGCTGCGTGGATTCCACCACCGGCCTGCGCTCGTCCTCGTAGGCGGCCAGCGCGCTCTCCACGTCGGGGTGTTCGTGCAGGCAGGCGGCCAGCGCGAGGGCGTCCTCCATGGCGAGCTTGGTGCCGGAGCCGATGGAGAAGTGGGCCGTGTGCGCGGCGTCCCCGAGCAGCACGGTGTTGCCGCGGCGCCAGGTGCGGTTGCGCACGGTGGTGAAGCGCAGCCACTTGGAGTTGTTGGGGATGAGCCGGTGGCCGTCCAGGTGCCCGGCGAGGATCTCCTCGCAGCGGCGGATCCCCTCCTCGTCACTGGCGCCCGGGGCGAGGTCTGCGCCGGCGGACCCGGCGAAGCCGCCGCGCTGCCAGGTGTCCTCGTCCATCTCGACGATGAAGGTCGAGCGGGTGTCGTCGTACGGGTAGGCGTGCACCTGGAGCGTGCCGAAGTCCCGCTCCTCGACGATGAAGGTGAAGGCCTCGAAGACCTTGTCGGTGCCGAGCCACATGTAGCGGCCCGCACGCTCGTCGAGATCGGCGCCGAAGGCGTCGGCGTAGGCGGCCCGGGTGGCCGAGCGCACACCGTCGCAGGCGACCACCAGGTCGTACTCGGCGGCCAGTTGCTCCGGCGGAGGAGCCGGAGTGCGGTAGCGGACGTCCACCTCCAGGGCGGCGCAGCGTTCCTGGAGGATCTGCAGCAGCCGGCGGCGGCCCAGAGCGGCGAAACCGTGCCCTCCGGAGGTGAGGGTCCGGCCGCGGTGGCGTACGTCGATGTCGCTCCAGCGGGCGAACTCCGCCGACATCGCGGCGTGGACGGCGGGATCGGCCTGGGCGATGCCGTCGAGGGTCTCGTCGGAGAAGACCACCCCGAAGCCGAAGGTGTCGTCGGGCGCGTTGCGCTCCCAGACGGTCACCTCCCAGTGCGGGGAGATCTGCTTGGCCAGGGCGGCGAAGTACAGGCCGCCCGGCCCGCCTCCGATGACTGCTATGCGCACGGGGCGCCTCCTCGGTTGTTCTCGATCAGTTCGGGGGCCTGCCGTCCGGCCTTCGTGAGGACCTCGCGGACCTCGGCCGGCCAGGGGGTGGTCCCGGTCGCACGGGCGGCGGAGTGGGCGATGACCATGCGGCCGGTGGCGGCCACCGTGCCGTCCGGGGTCGCAGCACCGTCCGGGGTCGCAGTGTGACCCGTGCCGTCCGGGCCTGCCGGGCCCGGCTCGCCGCGGACGGTGAAGGCGTAGTGGAGGGAGCTCGCTCCGACCTTGGTGACCCGCAGCTCGGTCCGCACGGCCTCGCCGAACCAGAGCCGGGCCCGGTAGTCGGCCTCGAAGTGGACACGGGGCGTGCTGCCGAACAGGTGCGACAGGCCCAGACGGCGCAACAGCACGGCCTCGGCCGCCTCGACCCAGCGGATCACGGTGGAGTGGTGGTAGTGGCCCGCCGCGTCGGTGTCGGTCCACTCGACCCGGCGCTCGACGACGACGCTGGGCAGGTGCGGCACCTGCGCCTCGGGGCACCCGGCGGCGCACCCGCCGTCGTCCGGGGCCGTGGCGGCGGCGACGGCCTCCGCCGGTCGTTCTCCCCGGGCGCGCAGTTCGCCGCGCCGGAGCTTGCCGGTCTCCGTACGGGGGAGCTCGGTGACGAACTCCACCGCACGCGGGTACTTGAACGGCGCGATCGCCGCCTTGACGTGCTCCTGGAGCTCGCGGACGGTCTCCTGGGCGGCCGGGACGCCCGTGCGCAGGACCACGTACGCCTTGACGAGCATGCCGCGCCGTTCGTCGGGGACCCCGACGACGCCGCAGTCCGCCACGTACGGGTGGTCGGCGAGCGCCTTCTCCACCTCGGGACCCGCGATGTTGTAACCCGAGGAGACGATCATGTCGTCGCTGCGGGCCACGTACCAGAAGTAGCCCTCGGCATCGCGGACATAGGTGTCGCCCGTGATGTTCCAGCCGCCGCGGACGTACGTGGACTGGCGCGGGTCGTCCAGGTAACGGCAGCCGGTGGGTCCGGTGACGGCCAGCAGGCCGGGCTGCCCGTCGGGAACGGGCACCCCGTTCCCGTCCACCACCGCGGCGCGGTAGCCCGGGACGGGTCGGCCCGTGGAGCCGGGACGGATGTCCTCGTCGGCCGCGGAGATGAACACGTGCAGCATCTCGGTGGCGCCGATGCCGTCGATGATGCGCAGCCCGGTGGCGGCGCGGAACTCCTCCCACACGGCGGCGGGCAGGGGTTCGCCCGCCGAGACGCAGCGGCGCAGCCCGGCCAGCCGGTCGGCCGCACCCGCGGCCAGGATGGCGCGGTAGGCGGTGGGCGCGGTGAACAGGACGGTCACCCCGTGCTCGGCGACGAGGTCGGCCAACTGCCCCGGCGTCGCGGTCTCGACGAGCAGGGTGGCGGCCCCGACGCGCAGGGGGAAGACCACCAGACCGCCGAGCCCGAAGGTGAACGCGAGCGGCGGGGTTCCGGTGAACACGTCGTCGGACCGCGGCCGCAGCACGTGCCGGGAGAAGGTGTCCGCGTTGGCGAGCACGTCCCGGTGAAAGTGCAGGGTCGCCTTGGGGCGCCCGGTGGTGCCGGAGGTGAAGGCGATCAGGGCCACGTCGTCCGCGGCGGTGTCGACGGTGGTGAAGTCACCGTCCTTGGCGGAGCAGCGGACGGTGAGGTCGTCCTCGCCGGGGCCGCCGTACGCGATCACCCGCGGAGCGGTGTACCCGGCTGGGCCGTCTCCGTAGGCCGCGGCCCCCTCGATCTCGCCGAGGTAGCGGTGGTCGCACAGGGCGACGGCGGGGCGGCTGATCTCGCACAGTGCGGCGAGCTCCGGGGCGCGCAGCAGCGGAACCGTGGTGACGGCCACGCCGCCGGCCTTGAGCACGCCGAACCAGGCGGCGACGAGCCAGGGGTTGTTCGGGCCGCGCAGCAGTACGCGGTTCCCGGGGAGCAGGCCCAGGTCCTCGGTGAGCACCTGGGCGATCTGGTTGGCGCGGTGGTGCAGTTCGCCGTACGTCCAGCGCTCTTCGGTGGTCAGCAGACAGGGGCGGTCGGGTCCCCAGCGCTCGACGGCGTCGTCGAGGAGGCTGCGGGCGCAGTTGAGCCGGTCCGGATAGTCCAACTCCGGTAGATCGAAGTGGAGTTCGGGCCAGAGGTCGAACGGTGGAAGCCGGTCGCGGCAGAAGGTGTCGGCGTGCGCCGAAGGGGAGAGCTCCATGGGGCGGCACCTCAATCAGGGAGCAGCGGGGGAGATGGGGCAAGTATCTCGATAATTTGGCGGACGTCAATTCCCCGCCATATTTCTGTGAGGTGTGGGGCTCTCCTCCGACGCCCTCACGGCGCCTCCGACGGTCCCCCCCCGGGGGGCCGCCTCGGAGCCTGCCCCGGGCATCCCTCGGGCCCGTCTCGGGCACCCTTCGGGCCCGCCCTGGGCCTACTTCGGACCCCGTCCTGGGGTCGGCCTCGGGGGCCTGCCCGCCTCGCCCCCCGGGCCTGCTTCAGGCCCCTCCCCGGGTCCACCTCGCCCCCGGGCCTCCTTCGGGCCCGGTCGGCGCCGACGGTCGCGCCGGTCGGCGGGTCAGGCGGCCGGCACGCGTACCTGTACGGACTTGCCGAACTCGTCGGCCTGGATGCTGAGTCGGCCGCCGGCCTCGGTGGCCATCAGGTGCACGATCAGCAGGCCGCGCCCGCTCTCCGCGTCCTCGTCCGCCTCGTCCCGCGGGTGCGGCAGCCGGGGCAGGGGGGAGGTGCCGTCGGTGACCTCCAGCTGGAGCCACCCGCATCGCAGGGAGACCTCGACGTGCAGGCGGCCCGCGGCGGCTGCGTGCAGGACCACGTTCCCGACGAGCTCGCTCACGGCCAGCAGGAGGACGTCCGCGATCTCGGCGGCGATGTCCCACCCTGCGAGCATCGAGCGCACGCGGGAGCGGATCAAGGGAACCGTCGCCGCGGTGGGCTCCGCGGCCCAGCGGCCGAAGCCGCGGGCCCGGGAGGCGGGTGCGGAGCCCGGGGTGTCGGGGTCGGCCGGGGTGCCGGGATCCGTCAGGGCGTCCGGATCGACCGGGGCGTCCGGGGCGGCAACGGGCCGGATGGCGGGCCGGGCGGTGGGGGGTGTGGAGGTGAGCATGGCGTGCTCCCGGAGGGGAAGGCGACGACATTCGCGCGGTGGCTCGTGTAACTGCCGGGGAACTGGGACTGCCCGTGCTCTTGTGGTCTGCGGAAACGCGTCGCTAGAGTCGTGATTACACGTGTAACACGCTAAGCCTCCTCCGCGACCCGCGCAAGCATTTCGGACATACGTTACGAAGCCTTGTCCGTCCTGCTCGTGCGGCCGCGGCTGGACCCACAGACCCGCACCTGGACCCGTCGGCCCCCCGGGCCGAGCAGATTGGAAGGGCCGCAATGACGCAATCGCCCCCCGCCGCGATCGACACCGCGGACATGACCTGGCCGCCGCCCCCGTTCCGGACCCCCGTGTCCGCCGTCGTGGACGCGGACGGGGTCCGCCGCTTCGAGGGGATCACCTACGCGACCTCGCCCGGCTACCGCCCCCGGCTGCTCGACGTCCAGGTGCCCGCCGGTGAGGGGCCCTTCCCGGCGGTGGTGTGGATCCACGGCGGCGGCTGGCTGGACGGCGACCGGCGCTATCCGCCGCCGACCGTGCCCGTCGAGCTGCTGCACGGCACGGTGCTGGCGGCGGGGCTGGCCCTCGTCTCGATCGACTACCGGCACAGCCTGGAGGCCCCGTTCCCGGCGCAACTCCACGACGTGAAGGCCGCGATCCGCTACGTCCGGAAGTTCGCCTCCGAACTGGGCATCGACCCGGACCGGATCGGGGTCTGGGGAGAGTCCGCAGGCGGCCACCTCGCGGCCCTCGCCGGCGTCGTCGGCACGGCCACCCCGGGCGTCGAGGCGCTGGAGGGCACGCACGGAGTGGGCAGCGGTGACACCGCCGTCCGCGCCGTCGTCGACTGGTACGGGGTCTCCGACCTGGTCACCCTCTCCGAGCACCCCATGCCGGACTTCCCGCTGCCGCCCGGCGCGGAGGCCTTTCCCGACCCGTACCTGGCCCTCCTCGGCGCGTCCGTCGCCGAGCGGCCCGACCTGGCGCGGGCCGCGAGCCCGGTCACGTACGCCGTCGAGGGGTGCGACCCGCCGCCGTTCCTCCTGATCCACGGAACCCAGGACGGGCTGGTTCCCTACAGCCAGAGCGAGGAGCTCGCCGAGGCCCTCGTGAAGGCCGGGGGCGAGGTCGTGCTGACCCCGGTGGAAGGCGCCGACCACATCTTCCTGGGCTCGCCCGACATCGGCCGGATCGTCGCCGACAGCGTGGCCTTCCTCGCCCGGCACCTGGGCGCCTGAGGTCCGGTAGCCGGCGAGTGGGGGCATCGCCGGCTACCTGCGGCGGGCGTTCCGGCACCGGGCGCCCGATACCGCCGACGGACGGCCGGATCCCCCTCGCGCCACGGGGGGAAGGGGGACCCGGCCGTCCGACGGCCCTGCTCCGACCGCACCGGCTGACGGCCGCACCGGCCGCACTGGCTGCCTTGGCCGACGGTCGGCCCGTCAGCCGGTGCAGCCGGGGACGGTGCCGGTCGGGCTGCAGTTGTTCGGCCGGTTGGCGCGGACGCCGTCGCCGTTCAGGGTCAGGACGCCGGACACCTCGAAGGTGCCGCCGCCGTCCCCGGCCCGGTTGTGCGTGAGGGTGTTGCCCTCCAGCGCCGTACGGCCCAGCGACTCCGGCCCGTCGGCGTAGTACAGCCCGCCGTCCTGCGCGGCGCCGTCCTTCGCCGTGGCCGTGTTGCGCAGGATCTTGTTGTCCCGGGCCGTCAGGCTCCCGCCGTCGGGTTGTCGATGCCGTCGCCCTGGGCGAAGCGGACCGGCCGCGCCCAGCCGACCACGCGCGCTCGTACCCGGCTTCCCGGCTTGATCCGCACAGGCGCGCGGACAGCCCGGACGGGGCACGCGGGCGTGCGAACGGCCCAAGAGGCGCGGCGGGGTAAGGGTGCGTGAAGGAGACACGGACAGACCAGGGCGCCTCGATCAAGGACTCCGGGCCAAGGACTCCCGGTCGAGTGCCGGTCGCCGTCAGGAGGTCGCGCGCGGGACCAGGATCGCCTCGATGTCGGGCAGGGGCCCCGTGCTCCCCGTTTCGATCAGCTCGTGCACGGCGTCGGCGACCGTGGCCGGCGAGACCACGTCCAGGCGGATCGAGGTCAGCGGGGGATCCTGGAGAGCGGAGAGGATCAGGTCGTCGGAGCCCACGACCGCCACGTCCTGCGGTACGGAGATCCCCTCGGCCCGCAGCGCGTGGAGGAGCAGGGCGGCGTACTCGTCGTTGTAGGCGAACACGGAGTCCAGCCCGAGCTCGCGCCAGCGCCGCGCCAGGGCCGTCGCGGACTCCCGGGTGTAGGAGAGCTCCACCGGGGTCACGGTGGCCATGTGGCGGGCGGCGACCGATTCGGCGCCGGCGAGCCGCGGCGCGGCGAACAGGCCGAGTCCGCGCTCCTGGGGCATGACCACACCGATCCGGGTCCGGCCGCGCGCGATCAGATGCTCGGCGGCGGTGGCGCCGATGAGGGTGTGGTCCAGGCCGATGGTGTGTACGCCCGGTACGGGACGGGAGGCGAAGGCGATCAGGCCCCGTACCCCGGCGCGCCGCAGCAGCTCGGCGGCCGGCACGGTGAGGCGGTCGCCGTCGAGGGCGATCACGGCCGCCGGACGCAGTTCGGCCCAGGCGCGGGCGGCGTCGAGGGGATCCGTGAAGCGCCCGGCGTGGAGCACCGAGGTGTAGCCGTGCCGTTCCAGCTCGCTGTGCAGGTCGTCGACCCAGTCGCTGACGAGGCGGCCGACCGCGGAGATCGACGAGGGCATCAGGACGAGGTTGCTGCGGCCGGCCCGCAGGGACCGGGCCGCGGCGTGCGGGACGTAGCCGAGCTGCTTGGCGGCGTCGAGGACGCGCGTGCGGGCGGCCTCGCCGACGCGGTGGCCCTGGGTGTCGTTGAGGACGAAGGAGACCGTGGCGCGGGACACCCCGGCGAGGCGGGCCACGTCGGCGCTGGTCGGGGACGCCGGAACCGCAGTGTCTTTGGCCATGACGTCGATCGACGCTCCTTGTGATCGGCTCGGTTCCTTCCCCTCGAAGGTTACACGAGTTAGATCAAGGGAGCGCGGGCCCGCCCGGATGCGCGGGCGGTGCTACTCGGGCCGGGCGAGCGCCCCCTCGTGCAGGCGCCGGGAGTCCCCGGCGAGGTCGTCGAGCGCGGTGACCACCGAGTCGAAGCGCATCGTGGTGCGGGTGTCCTTCTCGTACGGGGCCCACGCCGGCATGTCCGGATGGTTCGGGTCGCCGGTACGGACGAAGGCGATCCAGGCCTCGTGCATGGTGTGCGCGAGGCCGTCCCGGACGGCGGGGTCGAGCCCGGCCGTCAGGGGTGCGTGGGCCCACTGGTCGAAGTTGGCGAAGGCGAAGGGAAGTTCGAGGCAGTGGGCGGCCCCGAGCCGGCCGTCGTAGGCGGCCGCGGGGAGATCGAACTGGTAGGCCCACACCGGACGGCCCGCCGTGGCCCGCGCTTCGGCCAGCCGGAGGGCGGGGACACGGAACAGCTCGTCGGTGATGAGGTCCATCAGGACGCCGGCCGGGCCGCTCCCCGGCCGGGCGCGCTCGTACGCCGCGTAGACGCCGGGGGCGGCTTCGGGGCCGAAGGTGTCCGCGATCCGGGCGGTCACCTGCTCCCGGTCGGCGGCGCGGTAGGCCTCGTTCAGCGCGAATCCGAAGTTGGCCTCCTCGCGGGTCCATCCGATCATCACGTCGATGCCGGCGGCGGCGCCGTGCAGCAGGGCCTGGGCCGGGTGGCGGGGCAGGGTGACGCCGTCGACCACGGGCAGGAACGGCGTGGGCCAGTACCCCCACCGCGTCGTCCGGGCGAACAGCCCGCCCATGGCCCCGATCAGCTCGGGCCAGGGCACGGTGCTCAGCTCGGCCAGGGTCTTGACCCCGGCGAGCTCCAGGTACGCGGCGGTGCGCTCCCGGTAGGCGTCGGGCGCGGGGAGGTCCAGGCCGAACGGCGGGCTCATCAGGATCACCCGGCGGATCGACTCCCGCGCCCCGGGCAGTCCGGCGAGGGCGGCCGTGGACACGGCTCCGCCCGACTGGCCCGCGACCGTGATCGAGTCCGGGTCGCCGCCGAAGGCGGAGATGTTCTCCCGTACCCAGCGCAGGGCGGCGAGCTGGTCGGTCAGCCAGTGGTTGGCGCCGGAGCCCTCCGGTTCGTCCTCGGTGCCGGTGTACAGGTAACCGAGCGGCCCGATGCGGTAGTTGATGCTGACGACGACCAGGTCGCCGTTGCGGGAGAAGGTGGCGCCGGAGTAGTTGGGCAGCGACCCGGAGCCGGAGACGAAGCCGCCGCCGTGGATCCAGAGCAGCACCGGCCGCCGGGCGTCGTCGACGGCGGGGGTCCAGATGTCGAGGGTCAGGCAGTCCTCGTCGAAGGGCGGCGAGCCGTGCCCGCCGAGGACGGGGTCGCCGCCCTCCATGAACATCTGCGGGGCGCTGGGGCCGTCGGCGGTCGCCTCCCGGGTCCCGCTCCAGCCCGGATGCGGCTGCGCGGGCCGCCACCGCAGCTCGCCGACCGGCGGTGCGGCGTAGGGCACGGCCCGGAAGACGGCGAGCCCGTCCTCGAACGCGCCGCGGAGCGGGCCCGCAGGCGGATGTGCCACGGGGTGAGCGGGTTCTGGGGTGGGTGCCATGAGTCGATCCTTCCTGGGCCGCGCGCCGAACGCGTGCCGACCCGTCGACGATATGCCGCCAATTCTGCGACCGTCAATGTTTCGAGATATCCGGATGGGTGGGTGTGCGGAGTCGGGTGGCTCGAGGTGGCACGGTGCTTCGCTCCGAAATTCGGCTCCGCGTTGGCTCACCTGCGGGACAATGCTCGGCATGACGACTTGAAGAGCACCGGCGGGGCGGCAGCATTGGCGGAAGGTCGGGATGTGGGACATGGTTCTCGATGCCGACCGGCGCGTGTGTGCCGCCTGCGGAATGGCTGTCCGCTCCTACCAGTACCGCTTCCATCCGCCCGAATCCTCGATGTTCGAGCGCTGCATCGGACTCGTCTGGTGTTCCGGTTGCAGGGTCTACTCCGGAAACATGGTCCACGTCCCGCGCACGCGGATCCTCGTCGACCTCTTCGCCGCTCTGCCTCCCGAGCAACGGGAGCGAGTTCTTCGTTCGGAGACGCGGGTGGTCGAGTTCTTGGACCGTCAGGTCCGAGAGGGGCGAGGTTAGGGATCGGGCGGGCAGGGCCGCGTGCCGGGTCTCCCCTCCGCGGGGGCCCGTACGGCCCGTCGGAGGGGTGACCCGGTCGGACCGGCCCGGCGCAGCGGCGTTACGTCCAGAGGGTGTCGGAGGCCATGCGTTCCGCTTCCGTTTCCAGAAGGGGTGCGAACGCCCGCCACAGGAGGAGGCAGGCCCCCGCGGCGGCCAGCGCGCCGGCGAAGGTGTCGCTCAGCCACTGGGCGTGCTGCCAGGTGCGGCTCCACATCATGGCGCCGGTGTAGCCCGCGCCGAACAGCCACCACCAGCGCCGGCCGCCCGGCGGGAACAGCACCACCGCGGCCGCGATCACCAGGGCCACCGCGCTGAAGACCTGGCCGGACGGATACGAGCCGTCGTTGACCAGGGTCCAGGTGTGCGGGGGGCGCGGGCGGTCGGCCAACTGCTTGAGCGGTAGGACCACGAGCACGTTGGCCAGGACGGTCGTGCTGAAGACGAAGAGCGCCGACCGCCAGCGCCCGTACATGCACAGGCAGCCCATCACCAGCAGCGGTACGACCGTTCCCAGTGGCCCGCCCAAGCGGTCGAGCACGGTGGCGTAACTGCTGGCGGTGTCGGTGGGCTTCCCCTCCAGCGAAGCGGCCCAGGCGTCGTCGAGGCTTTGGAAGAAGGGCCGTTCGTCCACGCGGAGGAGCAGCCCCGTGAGCACGGACAGCAGGGTCAGGGCCAGCCCCCCGGCGAGGGCGTAGCGGGGCGGAGGTGCGGGGACGGGCCGTCGGGGCGGCCGGGCGGGGATCGGAGGCGGGGTGGCGGTGCGATCGGGGAAACCCGGGAAACCGGACACGGTGGAACCTTTCGAGGCCGCCTCCCCGGGTGAGGGGGGAGCGCGGGAAGGCGGCTGACGGGCGCGGAGCGCGGGGAGAGCGGGGAGAGCGCGGAGCGCGGGGAGGGCGGGGAGGGGTGGAAGCGCCGACGGGTGTGCGCAGGGGGTGGGCGGAGATGGGCGGCGGCTGCGCCGAGGGTGGTGGACGGAGCCGTCCGGGTCGCCCGAGCTCGCGGGGTTCCCGGCCGCCCTCGGGGCAGCCCGCGCCGTCGGGGGTGGCCCGAGGCGGTCGACGCATCACCCCGGGGCGCGCCGCCCCCGGGCATGCCGGCGGGCGGTCGAGGCGCAGGGGCGGGTGGGGTCCGCCGGGGTGCGGCGGTGCGGTGCGGAGTATTGCGGAAGCGTGACCGTCGCCACAAGGGCAAGAGGGTTCTCGGCCGGGCTGAATCCGTGCGGGGGCTGCATTTACCTGGTTACACGTGATCCACCTGGACTTCGTCCAGGGGTCACGATCTGTACGGAGACCTGCGTCAACCCTTGGCTAGACCGGGGGACGAGTGCTACACAGTGTCCATGCACGTGAAGTGACACGTGTAACAACGACATTTCGGCCTCGTGTCACTGCACGGCGCCGCACCGCACCGCGTCACAACCGCACCGCGTCACAACCGCACCGCGTCACAACCGCACCGCACGGCGCCACAACCGCACCGCTCCGCGCCACACCGCACGGCGCCACACCATGCACCGCAGGGCACCCGCACCCCGCACCTCCGCCCCACCCCGCACCCCCGCCCCACGCAGCACCGCATCCCCGCCACACCGCACCGCACCGCAGGCACTGCACCGCACCGAGCAATAGCCACCGCGCCGGCCGCCTCGCGCTCGGCGCGGCATTCCCCCGGCGACGCCCCCATGGGGCGACAGCGCCCCCGGCGTCGCCGCCCTCCCGCGCACCGCACCGGCGGTTCCCCCACGCCACCTCCCCGCTCCGTCCCCGAGGAGTCGTCATGGCTACGAACGAGATCATCGACCCGCCCGTCCCGGCGGATCCCGAACCCTCCCGCCAACGCGGGCTCCTGCTCCTCCTCTTGGTCGCGAACTCCGCGATGATGGCCGTCTACATGGGCGTCGGCTCGGTCCTCCTGCCCACCCAGATCGCCGACATCGCCGGCGACGACAAGGTCGCCGTGCTGGGCCTGATCGGCGGCATCAGCGCGATCTTCGCCACCGCCTTCAACCCGATCGCCGGAGCCCTCTCCGACCGCAGCGGCCGCCGCAACCCCTGGATCCTGGGCGGCGCGCTCGGCTCGCTCGTGGGTCTCGCCGTCGTCGGCAGCGTCACCACCGCACTGCTCGTCGGCATCGGCTGGTGCCTGGTGCAGGCGACCATGAACATCTACCAGGCCGCCGTCACCGCGATCGTCCCCGACCGGGTGCCCGCCGCCCGGCGCGGTACCGCGTCCGCCCTGGTGGGGCTCGGTCTGCCCATCGGTGGCACGGTCGGCGTACTGATCGCCTCCCAGACCGCGGACCACCTGCGCACCGGCTACCTCGTCTTCGGCGGGATCATCGCCGCGGCCGCGCTGCTGCTCAGCGTCTTCTGCCGGGACGTACCGAAGTCCGAGCCCGACCCGGACGCGCCCGCCGCCCCCAAGGGGGCCCAGCTCAAGGCCTTCCTGTCCGCGCTCGCCAACCACGACTTCCGGTGGGCCTTCATCGGGCGCGCCCTCATGGTCCTCGGGTACTTCTCCGTGGTCGGCTACCAGCTCTACATCCTGGACGACCACATCGCGCTCCCCGCGGATCTGAGCGCGCCCGACGCCATGGCGATCCTCACCCCCGTGTCGATGATCGCGATGGCCGTCTCCACGGTGGTCGGCGGGCTGCTGTCCGACCGCTGGAACCGCCGCAAGGTGTTCGTCGGAGTCTCGGCGGCGCTCGCCGGGCTGGTCATGGTGGTCCCCGTCGTCAGTCCGACGTGGCCGGGCATGCTCGTCTTCAGCGCGCTCAACGGCCTGGCCTTCGGATGCTTCATGGCGGTCGACACCGCCGTCGTCACCCTGGTGCTGCCGCGCGCCGAGGACGCCGCCCGCGACATGGGCGTACTGAACATCGCGAACGCCGGGCCGCAGATCATCGCCCCGTTCGTCGCCTCCGCCGTGGTCACCGCGCTGGGCGGTTACACCCCGCTGTTCCTCGTCGGCGGCGCGCTCTCGCTGATCGGCGCCCTGGCCATCCTCCCCATCCGCGGAGTGCGCTGAGCCCGCTCGGGCCCCCTCCCCTCAACCGCCGGGCCGCCCCTCCCGGGCGGCGGCCCGGTCCGCACTCCGGCGGGCTCGCGCCGAGGGTCGCGAGCCCGCCGGGCACCACCCTTGCCGACCCTCACCCCGTTCATCTCCTTCTTCCTCCCCAAAGGAGCGTTCCGTGCAACGCAAGCGAGTTCTGCCGTTGGCCGCCCTGCTGCTCTGCGCGCCGGCCCTCGCCGGTACGGTGCCCGCCGCCGCGGCCGAGCCGCAGGCCGGTCCGGCGCCCGCACCGGTACCCGCGGCCCCGCTGCGGATCCTGCTCACCAACGACGACGGCTACAACGCCCCCGGCATCCGGCTGGCCTTCGCACGCCTGACCGCCGCCGGACACGACGTCACCATCGTGGCTCCGCTCACCAACCAGAGCGGCGCCGGTACGAAGACGTCCAACGCCACGTCCGTCACGGTGCGCCACCCCGAGCCGAAGGTCTGGGCGGTGGACGGTTCCCCCGGTGACTCCGTGAGCTTCGGGCTCGCCGAGGTGTTCGCGGACCGGGCGCCCGATCTCGTCGTGTCGGGCACCAACTTCGGTCCGAACCTGGCCGCGATCACCAACCACTCCGGTACGGTCGGCGGCGCGATAGCCGGACTGGACGCGGGCATCCCCTCCATCGCCCTGAGCACCGGCGGCCTCACGGTTCCCGACCCGGTGACCACGGTCAACGCCATGGGGCCGACGCTCGACTTCGCGGTGAAGCTGATCGACCGGCTGCGCTCGCGGGCGCGCTCCGGTCCCCTGCTGCCCAAGGGGGTCGGCCTCAACGTCAACCACCCCGTCATAGGAGCCGACGGCAAGGGGACCCCGTCCGGTGTGGCCACCACCTTCCAGGACGCGCAGCCTGTCCTGAAGGTCGACTACACCGACGCGGGTGACGGCACGTGGAGGGTCGGCGTGGCGGTGGACCTGAAGAAGCCCGCCCGGGGCAGTGACGTGGAAGCCGTGGGTGCCGGGAAGATCGCCGTCAGCCCGATGAACGCCGACTGGAACACCGGAACGGTCGACTTCGTCTCCACCGCGGCCCTGCTCGCCGGGCTCCGCCCGTAGGTCTGCGCACCCGCCGGTCCTCCGGGGGCGGGTCGGGCCTTCGCGCCCTTCCCGTCCCCGGATCGTCCCGAACCCAGGAGCACGCATGCCACGGCCCCCGCGCCGGATCGCCCGGAACCCCTCGTCAAGTCCCTTATCCCGCACGGCACTCGGCCTCGCCGCGCTGATCACCTGGCTGATCTCAGCCCTGATCGCCGGCACTCTCCCGGCGTCCGCCTCTCCCGGCACGCCCGCCGCCGGCCGGCCGTCCGCCCAGCCCCGCCCGGTCGTCTCCGTCGCGCAGGGCGCGCTGCGCGGCCGCGCCCACGACGGTGCCCAGGAGTTCCTCGGCATCCCCTACGCCGCCCCGCCGGTCGGACAGAACCGGCTGCGCGCCCCGCAGGCACCCGGGCGCTGGAGCGGAGTGCGCGAGGCCGCCGAGCAGGCTCCCGCCTGCCTGCAGTTCTCGCCGTTCGGCCTGAGCGATCCCTCGGCCGTCAGCGAGGACTGCCTGTACCTGGACGTGTACCGGCCCGGCCGGACCCGCGCCGAGGCCCGGCTGCCGGTGATCCTCTGGATCCACGGGGGTGCGTACAGCCAGGGCACCGGCACCCAGTTCGGCGGGCGCACGATGGCGGAGCTGACGGGCTCCGTCGTGATCAGCATCAACTACCGCCTCGGTCAGCTGGGTTACCTGGGCCTGCCCGAACTGGCGCGGGAGAACGCGCTGCGCTCCGGATCCTTCGGGCTGATGGACCAGATCCAGGCGCTGCGCTGGACGCGGGAGAACGTCGCGGCCTTCGGCGGGGATCCGCGCAACGTCACCGTCTCCGGCCAGTCCGCGGGCAGTGGTTCGGTGTGCGGGCTGCTGGCCGCCCGCTCGGCGGCCGGCCTGTTCCACCGGGCCGTGCTGCAGAGCGGGCCGTGCACGCTGCTGCGTACCCCCGACCGCCCCCGGGCCGAGTCCGAGGCGCGGGCCTTCGCCGCCGGCGCGGGCTGCCCCGATCCGGCCCAGGTCGTGGCGTGCCTGCGAGCCGTGCCCGGACCTTCGCTCGTGAACGCGGCCCGCACGCAGGCCACTTCGGGCCCCGCGTCGGGTGACGGGGTGCTGCCGCGGGATCCGGCCGCCGCGATCTCGGCCGGGTCCTGGAACAAGGTCCCCGTCCTGATCGGGAGCACCCGCTCCGAGGCGCGCTTCTTCGTCGCGCTGACCCAGCCCTCCCTGACGGCCGAGCAGTACGCGCAGCAGGTCCTCGCGGGGTACGGCGCGGCCGGTCCGGAGGTCCTCACCCGCTACCCGGTCGCCGCGCACGGATCCGCGTACCTGGCGCTCTCGGCGGTCATGACCGATTCGACCTTCGCCTGTGAAACGGCCCGCACGGCGCAGACGTTCGCCCGTCAGGTACCCACCTTCGCCTACGAGTTCGACGATCCCGATTCGCCCACGCTGGCGGGCGCACAGGTCCCGGGCCTGGACGAGTCGAACGCACACAGTGCCGAGCTCGCCTACCTGCACGACTTCACCATGGGCGAGCGGCCCCTGACCTCCGTCCAAGTCGCCCTGGCGACACGGATGAAGCGCTACTGGGGCGCCTTCGCCCGCCACGGCGTTCCCGCGGTCGCGGGCCAGACCCCCTGGCCCGCGACCGGGCCGGGCGGCACCGTGCTGACCCTGGCGCCCACGGGGGACCGGCTCGACCGGACCTTCTCGGCCGCGCACCAGTGCGACTTCTGGCGCGACCAGCCCTCCCGGCCGCTCTGACGGGAGACGAGACCCGGTGGTCCACCCGGGGATGATCCGCGCCCGCGTCAACGCGTGAGCGCCGGGCTCATCCTCTGGTGATCACCGAATGGACGGCGGCCCGGGGGGGTGCCGCCACACCGCCGGATGCCCCGAGGGCCACGGTCCCCACGGGCATCCGGCGGTTCCCCGCGTCCACGACGCGGGTGCGGGGCGCGGGAGGAGGGGTGATCACCGCGCCGTGCGGCCCGTACGTGATGCCAGCATGCCCGTTCGGGCAACGGAACCAGGCGGATCCGTTGCACAGGAACGGGAGGTGGGAACGTGACTGCTCAAGCGGCGGGTACGACGGCTCGCTCGACGCCCGAAGGGCACAGGGCTGCGGAGGCACCCGCGGACCCCGCCGGTGTGGCGGAAGCGGCCGTCGGGAGGGGTCCGCGCCGAACGGATCCGGAACTGCTGCTCGCGGCCTCGGTGCTGCTGGCGGACGCGGCCCTCACGGCGAAGCAGGCCGGCGCCGAACTCACCGGCGCGCTCAGCAGCTGGCGCCTGGGGATGGAGGCACTGCGCCGCCCGGCCTGGGCCCTCGGTGCGGCGGTGTCCTGCGCGCGTGCGCTCACCAGTCCGGCGGGGCTAGGGTTCGGCGCCAACGGAGGGCTTGCCGGAGAACTGGCCCGGATCGCGGGGAACTTGACGTACCGCAGGCCTGCTGCCGTGGCCATGGCCGTGGACGCGTTCGCCCTGCGGATCAGGGCGATCGCCTCCGACCACTCCAATCTTGACTCGCCGCTCGCCAGGCGGCTGACCGACGCCATGGTGGCCGGCGACCGGCTGGAGGCGCTGTGCGCCACCCACGCCCTCGTCGAGCGCCTGGGAGTCACCCGGGCCCTGACCACGATGAGCCCCGTGGTCATGGAACTGTCCGCACTGCTCGGCCTCCTCGACGAGAACCCGGTCAACGACGAATTCTCCTGGGTGACCCTGGCAGGCGGGGTGCCGACCACGGATCCGTTCCTGGGGCTGCCGAGCGCCCTTCTGAAGTACCTCAATCCGGGCCCGGGCCGGGCCGAACGCGTGGACGCGGACTCCATCCTGGCGAAAGTACTGGCCACGTCCGGAAACGACATCGTCAGCTACGTCAACGACATCGGCGCCCTGGGCAACCACGGGCTGGTGCTGCTCCGCCGCGTCGAGTGTGCCGACGGCGCCGTACGGCACGTCCTGCTGCTGCCCGGAACGAGCTTCGGCCTCCTGAGCAACAGCACCCCGCAGGACCTGGTCGGAGCCTTCGACGGGCTGCTGCGCACCGATACGACCTACACGCGAGCCGCGCGCAAGCTGCTGGTGCGGGCCGGGGTGCCGGCCGGGTCGGAACTCATGATCGTCGGCCACAGTCTGGGCGGCATGACCGCGATGAACCTCGCCGCGGACGTGGAGGTCTCCTCCCGGTACCAGCTCACGCACGTGATCGCGGTGGGCTCGCCCATCGACGGCAAGCGGCCGGCGGACCACACCACACAGGTGATCAGCCTGGTCAAC
Source organism: Streptomyces sp. NPDC104226 (assembly GCF_055584085.1). Lineage (NCBI taxonomy): Bacteria > Bacillati > Actinomycetota > Actinomycetes > Kitasatosporales > Streptomycetaceae > Streptomyces > Streptomyces sp. NPDC104226. The sequence continues at coordinate 591,689 of NZ_JBVJMS010000001.1, read as the reverse complement.
AACCACGACGTGATCCCCATGATCGACGGCCGCGGCCCGGCCTCGCCCAACGGCATCCCCGCCGACTGGATCGAACTGGCCTGGCTGGACGAGTCGTACGACTACCCGCTGTCGCACGCTCCGTAGGCCTACTCGGACACCCTGCGCGGGCCCATGGCGCACCACCGGGAGAAGGTCAACGCGCTCATCGGCGCCTACGACGGCCGCATCGTCGGCAACCAGCCCTACATGCTGCGCGACAAGTGACCCAGGGAGAAGCAGAGATGACCTCTGTCCACGACGGCGGCGAGTCCACGGCGAAGACCGCCCCGCGACGCCCGGGCACGGCCTGGGCCCTGGAGAACGCCGTGTTCAGTGCGGCCATGGTCGCCCAGCGGCTGCCCTGGACGGACGCCGCGGCCCGAGCGCTCGGCCTGGAGCCACTGACCCGTGAAGGGGTGCGGCGCGCCCTGCTGGAGCACCTGCGGCGCACCCGCTCCGGGAGCCCGGTCCGGCTCCGGACACCTTTCGGGAACTTCCTCGTGGCGCTGACCCCCGCCGCGTCCGAATCCCTCCTGGTCCGGGCCGGCGAGGAGCAGGCGTTGGAGCCCGCGGTCGGACTCACGGCCGCCGGGCGGCGGTACGGGCTGCCTCCGCACTCGGCGCAGGTGTGGGAGGCAGTGGCGCCGGGAGGCGAACTGGCGGAGCTCGTGGCCCGGCACGTCGACGAGGCCGTCGAGGGTCGGCGGGGGGACGGCACCTTGGAGTGGCAGTCCTGGAGCCAGGCGATGGCACAGCTGGGCCGCTGCCTGGTGGCGGGCGGGGCGGCCGCGGAGGACACCCTGCTGAGTGAGATCGTCACCCGTGCCGCAGCGGCGGAGGGCCGGGGTGCCCGCGCGGAGCTGGAGGCCGCCCTCCGGCGCAGGACGGCCCGGTACCTGGACGACCCGGACCCGGATTCCCTGCTGGGCCGGCTGGTCGCGGCGGAGGCGTGCACGGACACCGCGGAGACCGCGGCCGTTGCGGTGGCGCACGCGCTCGCCGTGGTGACCGGAGCCGCCACGACCACGACCCTGCAGGCCCTGGCCCTGCACACGGTGACATCGCAGGCCTCCCCGGAGGAGGCAGTCGCCCTGGCGCTGTACCACTACCCGCCGGTGTCCGCCGCCGTGCACCGGGTGAGCGCGCCGTTCGTCTGGGAGGGCCTTGAGATCGACGCCGGTACGGAGATCCTGTGCGCGCCCGGCTGGCTCCCCGCGCCGAAGGGCGGCCCCGGACCGGGCGCCTGGCCTTCGGCGCTGTGCGGAGCGCCCGGCCCGTGCGCAGCGAGCCGCCTCGCGGTGCTGGTCGCCGAGGAGCTCGTCCGCGCGATCACCGCGGTCGCCCGGCCCTTCGTGGTCTCGCCGCGGCTGACCGCCGGCAGGCTGCCGGGCGTGCTCGAGGCGCGCTCGCTCCTCGTTGCCCTCCGGGAACTCCCAGGCGGCCGCGGGGACGGCCGCGTGACGGTCGGCAGGCCGTCGGCACTGCCGGTCCCGGTGCGCGGTTGTGCACCCGCGTCCTACGGAGCCCTGGCGCAGACGAGTGCCGACCGGCTGGCGGAGCACGCGGTGAGCCTCGCGGCCTGTGCCGAGGCCGAGGGATGGGAACAGGACGAGGCGGGGGAGAAGTTCCGCCTGGTCCTGCTCGATCACGCGGGACGGTGTGAGCGGGCGGCCGACGGCGTGCGGAACGCGGCAGTCCGGCTGGCGGACTGAGGCGCCGGCCCGGACGGCAGAAGCGGCCCGGCCGGGCGGCGTGCGGCCGCCGCCCGGTCACCAGAACGGCGTCTCGCGCCTGCCGAGCTCCCTGTGGACCAGGGACTGCACTGCTTCCTGAGCCTCGTCGCACAGCCGGAGTGCCGCGGCCTTGCGGGCGGAGTAGGACTCCGGCCGGGCGGGTGCGGGGATCGGATCGCCCACGGTGATGCGCCATTTGGCCGGCAGCGGAAGGAGCGTGGTGAGCGGGAAGTAGGGAAGGTCGAACAGCCGCGCCAGGGCGGGGACGTCACCGAACTTGGGGTAGGTCTCCTCGGCGCCGATCACGGAGACCGGTACGACGGGGGCCCCGGCCTGGACGGCGGTCGCGGCGAACCCGGGACTGAACGGGCGGAGCCGGTAGCGGTTGCGGAAGGACTTCTGCAAACCGGAGATTCCCTCGGGAAACATCCCGACGAGTTCCCCGGCGGTCAAATGTTCCAGCCCGAGAGTCGGATCGAGCGGAAAGGCGCCCATTTTCCTGGCGTACGAACCGAGCACCGGAAATCGAAAGGTCAGGGATGCGGCCGGAACGTTCAGAGGCCGGTTCACCAGGCGCGTGAGCGATTTGAGGAGGACGAACGCATCGAGTCCCCAGGCCCCTGAATGGTTGGCTACGATCATCGCCGGGCCTTCCTCCGGAATGTTCTCCCAACCGCTCACTTCGAGGCGGAAGTAGTCTTCCATCATCCAGTCGAGCAGCCGGTCGAAGGCGTCCGTCCCGGCCTCGTCGAGCCGCTCCCTTGCGTAGCGGAACTCGGTCGCCACCGGATCCGAAACAGCGGTCCCGTTCTCCGACACGGATATCCTCATTTCTCTCGCGGGTCATCGGCGCCACCTTGGCGCAATGGCCGCACCAACGCAAACAGGAGTCGTCATGACCACATCCGCACCCGAATCGATGATCGATCTGATCAGCGAGATCGTCGTTTCGACGATGGAATCTCCGGCCGAAGAAGTGCGCGCGGATGCGCTGATGGAAAACCTTCTGGCCGATTCGCTCATGGTGGTGGAGATGGCCATCGTCCTGCAGGAAAAGCTGGGCATCAAGGTCGACGAGCGGGAACTCCGTGACGTGACCCTCGCCGAGTTCGCCGAGATCCTCGACGCCCGCCGCAACGCCGTGGTGGCCCCGCGGGACGGTGCCGCTCGGTAGCCTGACCCGATGAGCGTGCAACCGCCCCCGGGCGGAGTGGAGATCACCCAGGCCGAAGCCGAGGCCAGGTGGGTGCGCGCCTGGACGCCCGCCGAGGTGGCGGCCCGGCTGGAGGGGGTTCGCGCCCCCTGGTGCGTCGCGGGAGGCTGGGCCGTCGACCTGTTCACGGGCGGGCCGCCCCGGCCCCACGGCGACCTGGAGATCGCCGTCCCGGCGGGGTGCTTCCCCGAGATCCGGTCCAGGTTCCCGGAGTTCGCCTTCGACGTCGTGGCGTACGACCGCCTCTGGGAGCTCACGCCGGACGCCTCGGAACTCAGCCACCAGACCTGGCTGCGGGACCCGGCTACCGGCAACTTCCTCGTGGACGTGTTCCGCGAGCCGCACGACGGGGAGACCTGGATCTACCGGCGCGACCCCTCCGTCCGGCTCCCGTACACCGCCGTCGTGTGCCGGACGCCGGACGGGATCCCCTACCTCGCGCCCGAGCTGGCGCTGCTGTTCAAGGCCAAGGCGGTCCGCCCCAAGGACCAGCAGGACTTCGCCCGCGCGCTGCCCCTGCTGGACGAAACCCGGCGCGCGAACCTGGCCGCGCTCGTCGAGCGGCAGCATCCGGGGCACGCCTGGCTGGCGGACCTCCGGCCGGGCGGCGCCCGACCGGCCGGAGGCGTTCCCGACGGGGCCGCCCCGAGCTAGCGGGCGCCCGCCGCGGCGCGGGCCGGCTCCGCAGGGGCCGGCACGGCCGACGTGGAGTGCACGGTGTCGAGCTGGGCCTCCATGTCGTCGAGCGCGCTGCGCACCGCCGCGATCCGCAGCAGGAGCTCGTCCGCCGCGTCGGGCGGCGACTGGCTCGCCAGGAGCGCGGCCCGCTTCTCCTCCTTCTCGGCCTCGTCCTCCATCTCCCGCGCTTCTTCGAGGGCGTTGAGGACCACGCCGATCAGCACGTTGACCAGGACGAAGGAGCCGAAGAGCACGTAGGAGGCGTAGTAGAGGAGGCTCAGCGGGGAGATGGCCAGCCCGGCGTGGACGGCGTCCCCCAGCCCTTCGAGCGTCATGAGCAGGAACAGGGTCAGCGCGGCCCGGCCGATGGACCCGTAGTGCTGCGGGTCGTGGCCGGCGAAGCAGATCCAGCCGATCATCGCGTACACGTAGACGATCAGCGCGCCCACGAACAGGAAGCTGACGGTCCCGGGCAGGCTGCGGCCCACCGCGACCAGCAGGACCCGCAGCTGGGGCATGAACTTGGCGGTGCGCAGGACCCGTGCCAGCCGCAGCAGCCGCAGCAGCGTGGTGTTCTCCCGGAGGAACGGGATGAAGGCCGAGGAGACGACCAGCAGGTCGAAGACGTTCCAGGGGTCTTGGAAGAAAGCTTTCGGCCGGTCGGCGTGCGCTCCCAGGCGGATCAGCATCTCCAGGGTGAAGGCGATCACGCAGGTGCGCTCGGCCGCCGACAGGAGGCCGCTGTACTCGGCGGACAGGCCGCTGTACGTCTCGGCCCCCAGGAGCGCGGCGTTGAAGAGGATCACCGCGAAAACGGTGAGCGAGAACGCGGGCGCCTCGCACACGTCACGGCAAGGTGCGGCAAGTCTTCCACGCCAGGTGTCCACCGCGGTCGGGTCGGTCATCGTGCTCCCTCGTACGGGCCACCGGCCGCCCCCGGACCGCACGCGCCGGCTGCGCCGCGACGGAAGACGAGGCAGCCGAGGCGGTGTTCATGTTCCGGGTCGTGTAACGCCGTACGGGGGAATTCGAGACGCCCTGGTGCGCTACATCGCCCGATCGGGGGCCCGCCCCGCCCCGCCCGGGCCGGGGAAGGGTGTGGAGGATGGGCGCATGACGACGAGTGACGGTGGGACCCGACAGGCATGGGCCGCTTTGGGCGGCCCCGCGGAGCTGGCGGAACGGGTGGGGTACCGGGGGCCCGGCGGGCTGGGGGACGGGCCGCTGCCCGTACGGGAACTCGCGCGGGCCACGGTGGGCGCGTGCGCGCTGGCCGCCGCCGAGCTGGCCGCCGTACGGGCCGGGGGGAACACGGACGACGTGGCTCCGCTGCAGGTCGACGAAGGGGCCGTGGCCACGGCGTTCGTCAGCGAACGCCACCTGCTCGTGGACGGCCGGGCACCCGTCTCCTTCGCGCCGCTGTCCGGCTTCTGGCGGGCGGCCGACGGATGGGTACGGACGCACGCCAACTATCCGCACCACGAGACCGCACTGGTGCGCGTCCTGGCTGCCGGGACCCGGGAGGGCGTGGCGGCGGCGATCGCCCGGCGCCCGGCCGTGGAGGTCCAGGAGGAGGTCTACGCGGCGGGCGGGCTCGCGGTGGCCGTGCTGACCAACGGGTACGGCGCGCCGCAACCCCTCGTGGAACGCACCGAGTCGGGCGGGCGCGGGCGGCCCCTCGAGGCGGTCGGGGCGGGCACCGGACTGCCGCTGGCCGGGGTCCGGGTGCTCGACCTGACCCGGGTCATCGCGGGGCCGGTGGCCACCAGGACGCTCGGACTGCTCGGCGCGGACGTCCTGCGGATCGACTCGCCCCGGATCCCGGAGTCGGACGACGCGTACGCGGACACCGGATTCGGGAAGCGCTCCGCGCTCCTGGACCTGGGGGAGGCGGGGGACCGGGCGGTGTTCGACGGGCTGCTCGCAGGAGCGGACGTGGTGGTCACGGGATACCGGCCGGGAGCACTGGAGCGGTACGGGCTGGGCGCGGCGGAACTGCTGGCGCGGCGGCCGGGGCTGGTGGTGGCCGAGCTGTGCGCGTGGGGCCCGCGGGGCCCCTGGGCGGGGCGCAGGGGCTTCGACTCGCTCGTGCAGGCGGGGTACGGGATCTCCGCGGCCTGCGGGGACGGGCACGCCCCCGGGGTGCTGCCGGCGCAGGCACTGGACCACGGGACGGGGTACCTGGCGGCCGCCGGGGTGCTACGGGCCCTCGCGGAGGGCGGTGGGCAGGCCCTGCGGTTCTCCCTGGCGGGGACGGCGTCGTGGCTGGTCCGCGAGGTCCCGCAGGCCGGGCCCGCCGAACCGGGGTACGCCCCGGAACCGTGGCTGCGCGAGACCGCATCGGGATACGGGCCGCTGCGGTACGCGGCTTCGCCGCTCGGGGGCCGGGCCTGGGACCGGGCCCCTTCCCGGTGGGGGACGGACCGGGCCGCCTGGCTCTGACCCGGGGCGGGGTACGGCCCCGCACCGGGGCGGGGCCCCGGCCGGGGTGTCGGCCGGGGCCCCGCGGGGAGGTGCCGGATGCCTCCGGGGTGTGGAGGGGCGGCACGGGCGGAATCGGATGGTGCCTAGAAGTAGACGTTCCAGGTGACGCCGACCGAGGAGGACTTGCCCGCGGCGTCGGTCACGGTGAGGGTGCTGCCGCCGAAGCCCCAGGTGGTGGGGGAGCCGGTGATGACACCCGTGGTGGCGTTGATGCTCAGGCCGGCGGGCAGGCCGGTGGCCTTGAAGGCGTAGGGCGCGGTGCCGCCGGTGGCCTTGAGGGCCAGGCTGACGGGCTTGCCGATGTAGACGGTCTGGTTGCCCGGGTTCGTCAGGACGGGGCTGGTGCCGGTGACGGTGCTGACGGTCCAGGAGAACGTGGCGGACGCGCTCTTCCCGGCGTTGTCGGTGGCGGTGACGGTCACGTTGGAGGTGCCGGCGGTCGTGGCGGTACCGGTGACGGTGCCGGTCGTGGAGCCGATGCTCAGGCCGGCGGGCAGGCCCGTCGCGGACCAGGAGTAGGGCGCGGTGCCGCCCACGGCCTTGACGGTCAGGTTGGCCGCGGAGCCGACGGCGGAGCTCTGGCTGCCGGGGTTGGTCACGGACAGGGCCGTACCCGCGGTCGTGATCGTCCACGAGAAGGAGGTGGAGCCGGTCTTGCCGGCGTTGTCGGTGGCGGTGACGGTCACGTTGGAGGTTCCGGCCGTGGTGGGTGTGCCCGTGATGGTGCCTGTGGAGGAGTCGATGGCCAGCCCGGCGGGCAGGCCCGTCGCGGACCAGGCGTAGGGGGCCGTGCCGCCCTCGGCGCTGTTGCGCAGCTCGGGTATCCGGGCGCCGATGACGCCGTTCTGCGCCGAGACCGCGGCGACGGTGACGTTGCCGGGCTGCGGGGTGGTGACGGCCAGGGCCAGCTTGAACCGGGTGAGGGCCTCGACCACGGGCTGGAAGATGGTGAACTTCTCGCCGCTGCCCGAGGTACAGGTGGCACTGCCGCCGCCGGAGTGCAGGCCGACGGCCTTGCCGCCGGTCGCGGTGACGTATGCGCCGCCCGAATCGCCGCCCGCGGAGCAGGCGTTGGAGTACGACAGTCCGTCGATGACCACGTTCCCGTAGTCCACGCTCTGGTTGACCTTGGTGACCTCGCCGCACCGCATGCCCGTGGTCTGCCCGGAGCGGCAGATCGCGGTGCCGACCACGGCATCGGCCGAGCCGGTGACGGCGATGGCGCTGTGGGTCGAGTCGCCCGCGACGTACGGGGAGAGGTTCCATCCCGACTGGTCCACGTCGACGACGCCCATGTCGCCTTCCCAGGCGTTGATGCTGCTCTGCCCGTCCTTGTTGGACGTTCCCACACGGGTCCCGTCCTTGCCGTAGGCGGGCTGGTTGACGTCGTTGGTGCAGTGACCGGCCGTCAGGAAGGTCTTGGCGCCGCCGGTGACCCGGGTGGCGGGGAACCCGATGGAGCACGGGCTCTCACTGCCGGGCACCCACTTCTCGCCACCGGTCACGTCGGCCTGCTGCCGCGGGCTGCCGGTGGTCTCGGTGACGTGGACGATGTCGCCCATGGCGGCCAGGCGGGCCACGAAGGCGTCGGTCGACGCGTTGCGCGCCGTCCGGTCGACCGTGACGTCGATCCGGTTGTTCCGGACGTCCGGACCCCACGACACCACACCCGCGATCCCGGACCCGATGTCGCGCGTCACCGTCCGCACGGTGGCGGCCAGTTCGGCCGGGCCGTACCGGGCCTGCCGGGCCACGGCGCCCGCGTCCCGGACCACCGCGGCGTCCGCGGCGTTGGTGACGGCCGCGTTCAGGCGCCCCGTGGAGGAGTCGAACCACAGGCCCGCCACCCGGTCGCCGACCCGGCCCCGGACGAGGGTGGCGGACCTGGCGGCCGCCGATTCGTCGGCGATCCGGTCGCGGGCCTGTCCGGGGGTGAGGTGGAGGTCGCGCTGCATGGCCTCGAAGACCTGCGGGGAGACGGACGGTCCGGGCGGGGAGGCCGCAGTGGCCTGGGCGGGCAGGGCGCTGAGGCCGCCGAGGGCGACGACGGCCGTGACCGAGGCGGCCGCAACGGAGGCCCACTTGGACCTGGTGGGGAGATTGCGCACGGAAATCCCTTCATGGGGGGTGGACCGGAGGGGTGGCCGGTACGGATGAACGTCCCGTGGGGGAGCACGGGACGCTTCACGTCCCCGGAGTGCGGAAGTCGGGGGAGCCGCGCCTTCGCCCTCCGGGATGGCCAACAGAGTGATCCCGGGCCGGTGCCGCGAGCATCGGAGGAATCCCTTGCTGCCGAACCGGCCGACCGACGGCCTCGGGCTGCCCCGTCACGCACGGCCCCCGACTGAACCCGCCTTGCATCAGGGTGTGTTGGGACCTTGCTCAACCCGCTTTGGCGCGACGCGCGTCGGCCTACGGTTCAGCCGGCCATGCCGCGACGCGCGTAGTCCTGCGCTTATCCCGCCCAGCAGGGTGGCGCGTTGGCCTACGGCGGAACCCGCGCCGCCCCGGCCGTGTCGTCCCATCGCACCGACCGGCCGGGGAGCGGGCGCGCGCGGCGCGGACGGCGGACCGCGCCGGCGCGGGTACGGCGCCCCGGGCCCGACGCGGCGGGCCCGGGGCGCAGTGCGGCGGGCCGTCCGGACCGCGCCCCGCTCCTCCCGTGGAGGGTGCGGTGCTCCGGGTCTGCCACCCCGCACCCGGAGCGCGGACGGCCCGCCGTGGCACCACCATCGCCGGGAGCCGGACCCCTTGGCATCAGGGGAAACCCTTGATCCCCCGGCCCGGCCGCACTCGGTGTTGTCACGCGCACCGACGCCGCCTACGGTGCCTCCTCGTGACGCCGGACACTTACCCCGCGAACCCCGCCGACCCCGCGAACCCCGCCATCCCCGTGCCCGTCACCAGGGGAAGGTACGGCGCCTCGGCCGCCGCCGGGCGCGCGGCCGCGGTGCTGGAGCGCGAGGGTCGGGTCGCGCTCGCCGGCCCCTGGGGCGCGGGCAAGACCACCGCCCTGGAGGAGGTGCTGCGCACCCTGCCCCCCGGCCCCGGCCCCGGCCCCGGCCCCGGCCGTACGGTGCTGCGCGTCACGACCGTGGAAGAGGACCGCGACCACGTCTTCGGCGCACTCGCCCAGATGCTGTCCCACTGCGGTACGGCCCACCTCGCCGTGCTCTCCGCCCGGCAGAAGGAGGTGGTCGACCGGATCCTGCACCGGGAAGCCGACGAACCACTCGCCGCCTCCGAGCAGTTGCCCGCCCGCCTCGCGGTGACCGCGCTGCTCGCCCCGGGCCGCTGGATCCTGGCCGTGGACGGGGCCCAATGGCTCGACCCGGCCAGCGCCGACGTCCTCGGCTACGCCCTGCGCACCCTCACCGCACCCGGGCTCACCGCGCTCGTCACCGAACGCGTCCACGGCCGCGCGCAGGCCGCCGCCCGGCTGCTCGGCGGGCATCCCGTCCAGGTCGACGTGGATCCGCTCGACGCGGAGGGGACGGCCGCCCTGCTCGACGCGCACGGCCTGCCCACCCGCTGGGCGGGCCCCCTGCAGAGCCACTGCGGCGGCCATCCCCTGCTGACCTCCGTGTCCTGTACGGCACTTGCGCGGCTGCCCGCGTCCCAGCGGCACCGGCCCGCCATGGCCGGGCAGACGGTCGACGCGGCCGGAGCCTGGCTGCACGCCACCCTCGGCGAACCCGCCCGGCACACCCTGATGCTGGCCGCCCTGACGAGCCGGCCCTCGCTGCCGCTCCTCCTGCGGGCCGGCCGCTCCGATGCCGAGGAACACCTGGCCCAGGCCCAGGCCGCCGGGGTACTGGGCGTGGACCCGGCGAGCGCCGTCCACTTCACCGCGGCGGCCCTGGCGCGGGCCGCCGCCCGGTCCGGGGCCAGGCCCCTGCGCGCGGCCGCCCACCTGAAGCTCGCTCGGGCCGTCGGCGACCCCGTCCACGAGGTGCGCCACCGGGCCCTGGCCGCGGACCTGCCCGACCAGGGACTGGCCGAGGACACCGAGACCGCCGCGGCCACCGCCCGCGAGGCGGGCGAGCGGTCCCTGGCCGCCGAGCTGTTCCTGCTCGCCGCCGAGCTCACACCGCCGGCCCGCTCCGCCCTGCGCATCCGCAGACTCTCGTACGCGGCACAGGAGGCCGCCTGCGCCGGCTCCGTCGACATCGCCCGACAGGCCGCCGACGCGCTGACCGCAGGCCGGGCCGAGCCCGCCGACCAGGTCACCGCGCTGCTCGCCGTCGTCGACGCCCACGGCCAGGCCGTCTCCGATCTGGAGCCGCTGCTCGCGCGCTGCCGGGAACTGGGGGCGGGACACCCCGACCTGCTCGCCGCCGTCGAGCTCCGCGCGGCCATCGCCGCCAACGTGGCCCACGCCGCCCCGGAGCGGGCCCTGCGCGCGGCGGGCCGGGCCGCCGAACTCGCCGCGGCCGGCGGCCACCGCCCCCTGCAGGCGGCCGCACTGACCATGCGGGCCCGGATGGAACGCGTCCTCGGCACCGCCGACGCACCCGGCACCCTCGCGGAGGCCCTTGCCCTGGGGATACCGGCCCAGCACTCCGGCATCCGCAACAGCGCCCAGTACCTGGCCGCCCGGCACGCCGTCTTCGACGACCGGCTGGCCGAGGCGCGCGAACGGCTCGTGGAACTGCTCGCGCTCGCCGAGCACGAGGGCGACGCCGAGGACCTGGTCGACATCTGGCGCAGCCTCGCCGAGGTCGACACCCGGCTCGGGGCGTGCGCCCCGGCGCTCGCCTGGGCCGACCAGGCCGTACGGCTGTCCACGGAGGCGGGGCTGTCCATGGGCCCCGCCTGGTACACCGCGGCGCTGACGCAGAGCGCCGCCGGATCCTTCGCGGCCGCCCTGCGCACCGCCTCCTGCGGGGCCCGCGCCTCCCAGGAGGAGGGGGACGGACTGTACGTGTCGCGCAACCTCTGGGTCATGGGCGCCGTCCAGCTGCACACCGGGGACGTCGCCGACGCCGTGGCTTCCCTGACGGCCGTCGCCGAGGCCGAGCGGCACGTCCCCCTCGCCGACCCCGGCATGTTCCGCTGGCAGCCGGACGCCGTGGAGGCCTTCACCTGCGCGGGCCGGCTCGACCTGGCCCAGGCCCTGCTGGAGCGGGCGCGGTCCGCCCCGGGCGGGGCCGGAGCGGATTCGGGCCCGGGGGCGGCACTGGACCGCGCCCAGGGAATCCTGCTGGCCCGCGGCGGAGCCGTGGAGGAGGCGAGCGCTCTGCTCCACCGCACGGCGGCCGCCTTCGAACGGCTGGGACTGCCCCTGGAGCAGGCCCGCACGCTCCTCGCCCTGGGCCGGGTCGAGCGGGCCCGCAGGCGCCAGGCGGCCGCCCGCGCGGCCTGGGAGGCGGCCCGGGCCGTCTTCGACGAGACCGGCGCCCGCCCCTGGCAGGAGCTCACCCGGGAGCTCCTCGACCGGGCGGGCGGGCCGGCTGCGGCCACGGGTCCGGCTCCGGGTGCGGGCAGGCTGACCGAGTCGGAGTCGCGGCTGGCCGACCTCATCTGCCAGGGGGCGACCAATCAGCAGGCGGCCCAGCACATGTTCATCTCGGTGAAGACCGTCGAGGGGATGCTGAGCCGCGTCTACCGCAAGCTCGGCGTCCGCTCGCGCACCCAGCTCGCGGCGGCCCGCGCCGCCGCGGCGCCCGGCCCCGACCGAGGTCCGGGCCGGGACGGACGAACGCCCCCCGGGTGACCTGGGGTCACCCGGGGGGCGTTCGGTACGTCCGGTCCTACGGGGCCCTGCGGATCAGGCCGCCGGCGCCGGGTAGGTCGGGTACTCCACGCCGGACACGTGCTGGACCACGCGGATGACCTGGCAGGAGTAGCCGAACTCGTTGTCGTACCAGAGGTAGAGGATGGCGTTGTCGCCGTCCACCTTGGTGGCGCCCGCGTCGACGATCGAGGAGTGGCGCGAACCGACGAAGTCCATGGAGACCGCGTCGGGAGCCGTGGTGAAGTCGATCTGACGCTTGAGCGGCGAGTGCAGCGAGACGTCGCGGAGGTAGTCGAGGACCTCTTCGCGGGTGGTCTCACGGCCCAGGCGCAGGCTCAGGATGGCGATCGAGACGTCCGGGACGGGGACGCGGATCGAGCTGCCGGTGATCGGCGCCTTGAGGTCCGGCAGCGCCTTGGCGACGGCGGAGGCGGCGCCCGTCTCGGTGATGACCATGTTCAGCGGCGCGGAGCGGCCACGACGGTCGGCCTTGTGGTAGTTGTCCAGCAGGTTCTGGTCGTTCGTGAACGAGTGGACGGTCTCCACGTGACCGCGCAGGACACCGTACTCGTCGTCCATGGCCTTGAGCGGCGGGACGATCGCGTTGGTGGTGCAGGAGGCGCAGGACAGGATCTGCTCGTCCGGCTTGATCGTGTCGTGGTTGACGCCGTGCACGATGTTCGGGACGTCGCCCTTGCCGGGAGCCGTCAGGACGACCTTGTCGATACCGGGGCGCAGGTGCTTGGACAGACCCTCGCGGTCGCGCCACTTGCCGGTGTTGTCGATCAGGATGGCGTCCTTGATCCCGTACGCCGTGTAGTCGACCTCGGAGGGGTCGTTGGCGTAGATGACCTTGATCTCGTTGCCGTTGGCGACGATCGTGCTGGTCGCCTCGTCCACGGTGATCGTGCCCTGGAACTGGCCGTGGATCGAGTCGCGGCGCAGCAGCGAGGCGCGCTTGACGAGGTCCGCCTCACCGCCGCCGCGGACGACGATGGCACGCAGGCGCAGGCCGTTGCCGGAGCCGGACTTCTCGATCAGCAGGCGGGCGACGAGGCGGCCGATGCGGCCGAAGCCGTAGAGGACGACGTCGCGGCCCTCGCCGCGCTCGATCTTGTTGGCACCCGTGGCACCGGCGACGGCGAGGGCGGTGAACTCCTCCACCGAGAGCCCGCGCTCGTCGGTCGCGTACGTCGCGGCGAGCATGCCGAGGTCGATCTGCGACGGACCGAGGTCCAGCGTGGTGAGCGCCTGCAGGAACGGCAGGGTCTCGGTGACCGAGAGCTCCTCGCCGTCGATCTGGCGGGCGAAGCGGTGGGTCTTGAGAATGCTGACCACGGACTTGTTCACCAGGGAGCGGCTGTGGAGCAGGATCGTGACGTCCCGCTCACGGTGCAGCTTCCCGATGATCGGGATCATCGACTCCGCTATCTCCTCGCGGTTCTTCCAGTTGGTGAACGAGTCGTCGTCTTTGACAGTCACAGATCATATCTTTCGAGCTAGGCGGCGCTCATATGCTAACCCGTGCCCGATTCGGGACTTCAGGCACCCCCTGAGCAGTCCTTCAGCCCTCGGCCCGCTGGGTGACGGGGGCGTTGCTCTCGTCGCCCAGGAACTCGTACCAGCGGCGCTGGAGGCACAGGTACCGGGTGTCCGCCTCGGCGAGCGCGAGGAAGGAATCCACCGTGTCGGCCAGGCGCTCGCGCAGGCCCGGATCGGTCAGCTCGCCGTCCTCGCCGAAGGCCGAGTGCGCCGCGGCGAGGCTGAACATGTCCGGGTACACCCGGGCCCCCAGGTGTTCGAGCGGGACCCGCAGCGCCCAGAGCCCGCGGTTCCCGCCGACCATCGACGGGGAGGCCGACACCAGCAGGGTCTGCTTGTCCTTGAAGGGCTGCGGCCGGAACCGGGAGACCCAGTCGACGGCGTTCTTCACGACACCGGGCACGGAGGCGTTGTACTCGGGCGAGGCGATCACCAGGGCCTGCGCCGCGAGCAGCCGCTCGCGCAGGGCGGCCGATCCGGCGGGCTGGCCGTCCGCCTCCTCGGAGTCTCCGTCGTAGGTGGGCATCACGAAGTCCCCGATCCGGGCGAGGTCCGCGACGGCGCCCGAGCGCTCGACCTGACCGGCGACGAGCGCGGCCAGCCGGGCGTTCACGGAGCCCTCGCGGGAGGATCCCGCGAGGACGAGGACCCTGAGCGGGCCGGGTGCGGCGGCGCCGCCCAGGGGATCCGGGGCGGCCGGATCCGTCGGGAACTTCGGGCTCTGGGGCTGGTTCGCATCGGTCACGTGCGGGACCGTACGGGACCCGCCGGGGGTCCCCGCGGCGCGGCGCACGGGCTGTCACCCGGACGGGGTCAGTTGGCGCTCCAGCCGCCGTCCAGCGGGACCGAGGTGCCCGTCACGTACCCGGTGTGCGGACCGCACAGCCACAGGGCGGCCGCCGCGACCTCCTCGGGCTCGATGAGCCGCTTCACCGGCGACCGGGTCAGCAGCACCTCGGAGACGACGTCCGCGGCGGGGATGCCGTGCGCGGCGGCCTGGTCCAGGATCTGCCCCTCGACCAGGGGGGTGCGGACGTAGCCGGGGCTGATGCAGTTGCTGGTCACCCCGTACGGGGCCCCCTCGATCGCGGTGACCTTGCTCAGCCCCTCCAGCCCGTGCTTGGCCGCCACGTAGGCCGATTTGTACGCGCTGGCGCGCAGCCCGTGCACGCTGGAGATGTTGACCACCCGGCCCCAGCGGGCGGCGTACATGTGCGGCAGCACGTGGCGCAGCAGCAGGAAGGGCGCGGTGACCATCACCTGCTGGATCAGGGCGAAGCGCTCGGGCGGGAACTCGGTGATCGGGGCGACGTGCTGGATCCCGGCGCTGTTGACCAGGATGTCGACGGCGGCGGGCAGCTCCCCGATGGCGGCGGGATCGGCCAGGTCGACGGCGTGGGCGTACCCGCCGACCAGGGTGGCGACGGCCCCGGCCGCCTTCGCGTCGACATCGGCCACGTGCACGACGGCCCCGGCGTCGGCCAGGGCCACCGCGCACGCCCGGCCGATGCCGCTGCCGCCGCCCGTCACCAGGGCGACGCGCCCTCGCGGACCGTTGGGGGAAGGAGGTTCGCTCGTCATGGCCCGAAGCCTAGGGAGGGCCGCGGGCGGGGCCCACGGTGCCGCACCCCATACTCGCGGCCGCCCGTATGGAGACGGTCGCCATGCCGCCCGCGGCGTGCGTGCCGGGGGCGGTGCCCGGTCAGGAGCCGAGCGGGCAGCTGGTCAGCAGGGCCCCCGCGGTGGCCGACGGGTCCCGGGGGACGGTGTGTCCGAGCGGAGGCCGCACACCGCGGCCGATCCAGTCCTCCAGCGCGGTGAAGGCGGCACGATGGCACGGTGTGAGCGGGCGCAGCCGGTCGGGGAAGGCGTCGACGAGCGAGTCCACGTGGGTGCCGCCCTCGATGCGGTAGTAGCGCAGCAGGTCCCCTCGGCCGGCCCGCCGGACCATCTCGGCGTACACGTCGGAGTCCCGGGAGATGGGGAGCAGGACGTCGAGGGTGCCGTGCAGGGTGATCAGCGGTTTGCCGATCCGGCCGGTGAGCGCCACCCGCCGGACGGCGCGCCGGACCTCCGCCGGCCGGTCGGCGTAGGC
The DNA here is from genome assembly GCF_055584085.1 of Streptomyces sp. NPDC104226. Taxonomy (NCBI): domain Bacteria; kingdom Bacillati; phylum Actinomycetota; class Actinomycetes; order Kitasatosporales; family Streptomycetaceae; genus Streptomyces; species Streptomyces sp. NPDC104226. The sequence continues at coordinate 576,186 of NZ_JBVJMS010000001.1, read as the reverse complement.
GTAGTCGGCGTCACAGGCCGGGGCGCCGGGGATGCAGAAGGGGGTCCCGGCCTCGGCCGGACCGTCGAAGCCCGGATCGAACTCCTCGCGGTAGATCCGCTGGGTGAGGTCCCAGTAGGAGCCGTGGTGGAAGGGCCACAGGAACTCCGAGCCGGCCGGGAACCCGGCGGCGAGCATCGCCTCGTGCGCCGGCCCGGCGCCCGGGCCGCCGGCCGCGTAGGCGGGGTAGGCGGCCAGCGCCGGGGGCAGGAAGGTGAGCAGGTTGGGGCCGTCGGCCCGCCACAGGGTGCCTTCCCAGTCCACCCCGCCGTCGTACAGCTCCGGGTGGTTCTCCAGCTGCCAGCGCACCAGGTAGCCCCCGTTGGACATGCCGGTCGCGAGGGTGCGGGAGGGGGCCCGGTGGTAGCGCTGGGCGACGACCGCGCGGGCGGCCCGGGTGAGCTCGGTGACGCGGGTGTTCCACTCGGCGACGGCGTCGCCGGGCTCCCGCCCGTCCCGGTGGAAGGCGACTCCGGTGTTGCCCTTGTCGGTGGCGGCGAAGGCGTAGCCGCGCGAGAGCACCCAGTCGCCGATGGCCCGGTCGTTGGCGTACTGCTCGCGCACGCCGGGGGAGCCGGCGACGACGAGACCGCCGTTCCAGCGGTCGGGCAGCCGGATGACGAACTGCGCGTCGTGGTTCCAGCCGTGGTTCGTGTTGGGGAGGGCGGCCGGGGCGGCCGCGTCGGGGAAGTACCCGTCGATCTGGATGCCCGGCACGCCGGTCGGGACGGCGAGGTACCGGGGGGTGAGACCGGCCCAGTCGGCCGGATCGGTGTGCCCGGACGCCACGGTGCCGGCGGTCGTCAACTCATCCAGACAAGCCGCCTGTTGCTGTTCGGCCCCCGGTACGCGGAGGTGGGCGCGGCGGGCGCAGTGGGCGTCGGTCCCGGCGGCGGCCGGGGGAGCGGGGAGCGCCAGCAGAGCCGAAGCCAGGAGGACGACGGCCGCGGTGGCGGTGACGGTGGCGGAACGGAGGGCCGGTGGCATGGGGAGGCTCCAGGAGGTGCGTCGGTACGGGGTGGGGAGGATGCGGCCGGAGGGCCGGGGAACGGCCGTCAGCGGGGTCCGTCAGGGTGGATCAGGGGCAGCCGGCGTCGGCTATGACGAAGTAGCCGGCGGGTGCTTCCTTCAGCGTGTGCGTGACGTAGAGGTTGTAGAGGCCGAGGTTCTGCCCCGAGCCCCTGGCGTAGGCGTAGCTCCCGTCGGTCGTGGCCCGGCCGGCCTGCACCTGCTGGTAGTTGTTCGCCTTCCAGCACGCGGCGGGCGCGCCGGTCGTGCTCGCCGTCACCGGCGCCGAGCGGGCCCCGGCCGCCCCCGCGCCGTCGCGGGCCGCCACGGTCCACGTGTGCCCCGTACCGGGGCCGAGGCCGCCGTCGGTAAAGGGTGGCCCGGCCGCGGTGGCGACCTGGACTCCGTCCCGGTGGACGGCGTAGTCGACGGCGCCCGGCACCCGGTCCCAGGTGAGGGTGACGCTGGTGTCCCCGACGGCGGAGACGGCCAGGCCGGAAGGCGCGGGCAAGGTGCCGGGGTCGGGGTCGGGGTCGGTTCCGGAGCCGTCCAGGCCGAAGAACTCCGAGATCCAGTGGGCGGAGCAGATCGAGGCGAGGAAGTACGCCGCCCCCGTGTGCCCGCACTGCCCGGGACCGGAGCCCGGATCGACCGGGGTGCCGTGCCCGATGCCCGGGACCCGGTCCACCTCGACGGCCACCGTGCCGTCGGCCGCCCGGTACTCCTCCTGCCGGGTGGCGTCGGGCCCGATGACGGAGGTGCGGGAGGGGGTCTGGGAGAGCCCGTGCAACGCCGTCCACTGGTCGCGCAGTTCATCGGCGTTCCGGGGGACGACGGTGCTGTCCGCGTCGCCCTGCCAGATCGCCACGCGGGGCCAGGGGCCGGGCCACGCCGGATACGCGTCGCGCACCAACTGCGCCCAGGCCGCGGGTGACTTGTCCACCCCGGGGTTCATGCACGTGTACGGGCTGCTCCCCTTGGCGCAGTCGTAGGGCAGCCCGGCGATCACCGCCCCGGCCGCGAACGCGTCGGGGTAGGCCGCGAGCATCACGGCGGTCATGGCCCCGCCGGCCGACAGGCCGGTGACGAAGGTACGGGCGGGGTCGGCGGAGTAGGCGGAGGCGGCGTGAGCGGCCATCTGCCGGACGGACGCGGCCTCGCCCTGGCCGCGCCGGTTGTCCGTGGACTGGAACCAGTTGAAGCACTTGTTGGGGTTGTTCGCGGAGCTCGTCTCCGCGAAGACCAGCAAGAACTTGGCACGGTCGGCGAGTTCGGGCAGACCGGAGTTGTCGGCGTAGGTCTGCGCGTTCTGCGTGCAGCCGTGCAGGGCGATCACCACCGGCGGGTCGGCCGGGAGGGAGGCCGGTCGGTACACGTACATGGCGAGCTGCCCCGGATTGGCCCCGAACCCGGTCACCCGCTGGAGCGCGACGGCCGCGCGGGCGGGGGAGGCGGGCCCGGCCACGACTCCCCCCACCGCCAGCAGCGCCAGCGCGAGCACCCGCACGAGAACCCGGCGCGTCCACCCGTACGCCCACCCGTACGTCCGCCCGCGCCACGGAAGCCCGGGCGGCGGCCCGGGCGTGCGCCGTCGGCCGGTGGACCTGCATGCGGACGGTCTGCTGCGCGAGGACATGGCGGCTCCCTGAGGTGACGGGCAGGGCGGGGCCCCGTCACGCGGGGCGGCCTGCGGTGCCCGCCACCGTAGGACCGGCTCCCTCCGCTCCGGCATGGCGCGGAGCGCCATACTCGGCCCCCGGTTGCGGGGACCACGAGGGTTGCGGGCGGCTCCCGTCCGCTGCTAACGGCCTGATCTACTGGGGCACATGAGCATCGGGGAACTCATCGCGCGAGCACGGCGACTGGCAGCACACGAACGCAGGTGGATGGCGAGCCTGGGCCTGTGGGTGACCCGGCGCGTGCACGGCATCGACGACGGAGCCGTCGCCGTCGGGTACGCGCGGGCCCAGGCGCCGACGGCGTACGGGCTGGTCTTCGTGTTCGCGGTCGAGACGGTCGGCGTGTCCTTCATGCTCGCCGAGTATCCCGTCGCCCACCTCGTCATGCTGCTCCTCGACCTCTACACGGTGCTCCTGGTCCTGGGACTGCACACCGCCGCCGTCACCCGCCCCCACGTCGTCGGGCCGGGGGAGCTGCGGGTGAGGCGCGGCGCCCGGCTGGACCTGCCGATACCCCTGGACCGGATCGAATCCGTCCACCACGACCTCCGCTTCCCCGACGCGAACAGGTTCGAGGACGGGGTGCTGGACGTGGCCGTCGCCTCGCAGACCTCGATCACCGTCACGCTGACCGAACCGGTCACCGCCGTGAACCTGTGGGGGCGGTGCCGGGAGGTCGGTACGGTCCGCTTCCACGCGGACGACCCCCGGACCGCCGTCGCCACGATCAGGGGGTTGTTGCCGGCGGACCGATGACGGCCTACGCCGCCGTCGTGATCGTCGCCGCCACCACCAGCTCCGCGGCCGTCGCCCTGCGGACCTCGTCCAGGCGCACCCCGGGGGCCAGTTCGCGGAGCAGGAAGCCTTCCGGGGTGATGTCGAGGACCGCGAGGTCGGTGATCACCCGGTGGACGACGCCCCGCCCCGTCAGCGGCAGCGAGCACCGCTCCACGAGCTTCGGCGTGCCGTCCCGGGCGGTGTGCTCCATGAGGACGATCACCCTGCGCGCACCGTGCACGAGGTCCATCGCGCCGCCCATCCCCTTGACCATCTTCCCCGGGATCATCCAGTTCGCCAGGTCGCCCGAGGCCGACACCTGCATGGCGCCCAGTACGGCCGCGTCCACGTGCCCGCCGCGGATCATGCCGAATGACAGGGCGGAGTCGAAGAACGAGGCCCCCGGCCGGACCGTGACCGTCTCCTTGCCCGCGTTGATCAGGTCCGGGTCCACCTCGTCGGGGAGCGGGTACGGGCCCACGCCGAGGATGCCGTTCTCCGACTGGAGCACCACCTCGACCCCCGGCGGAACGTGGCCGGGGACGAGCGTGGGCAGCCCGATGCCCAGGTTCACGTACGTGCCGTCCGTCAGCTCGCGGGCGGCTCGGGCCGCCATCTGCTCGCGGGTCAGCGCCATGTCAGATACCGCCTTGCCGTGCGGGGAGGAGGGGAGTCCGGACCGTGCGTCGCTCGATGTGCCGCTCCGCCGCCGGATCACCGGGACGCACGCGGACCAGGCGCTGGACGAAGATGCCCGGTAGGTGGACGGCGTCCGGATCCAGCTCTCCCGGCTCCACCAGTTCCTCCACCTCGGCGATCGTGATGCGCCCCGCCATCGCGGCGAGGGGATTGAAATTGCGCGCCGAGGAAGGGAAGACGAGATTGCCGTGCCGGTCCCCGGCCGCCGCCCGGACCAGGGCGAAATCGGTGGTGATGCCCTCCTCCAGGAGGTACTCCCGGCCTCCCCAGCTGCGCAGCTCCTTGGGCGGCGAGGCCACGGCAACGCCGCCGTCGGCGCGGTGGCGCCACGGCAGGCCGCCCTCCGCCACCTGCGTACCGGCTCCGGCCGGCGTGTAGAACGCCGGGATCCCCGCGCCACCGGCCCGCAGCCGCTCGGCCAGGGTGCCCTGCGGAACCAGCTCCACTTCCAGTTCGCCGCTCAGGTACTGCCGGGCGAACTCCTTGTTCTCGCCCACGTACGAGCTGGTCATCCGGGCGATCCTGCCCTCGCGCAGCAACAGTCCCAGACCCCGGTCGTCCACCCCGCAGTTGTTCGACACCACCTCCAGACCGCGTACCTCCGTACGCTCCAGCAGCGCGCCGATCAGCACGCCCGGCACCCCGCACAAACCGAAGCCGCCCACCGCGAGCGAGGCTCCGGCGGGGATGTCCGCCACCGCCCCGGCCGCACTCGCGACCTCCTTGTCCAGTCCCATCGCACACCCTCCGTCGCCCGGCCCCGGGCCACCGGCCACCCGACCGGGCCGGCGTGCGACCGGGCCCGCCCGACCGACCCTAGGAACGGCCGGCCCGCCCTCGCCATGGCGGCCGGTCACACAGCAGGCCGTCCTCCTGTGTGGGCCGGGCGCCCCGGGGAACCGGGGGAGCCGGCCGTACGTCACAGGCGTGCCGCTCGGGCAACGGAGAACGAGGGAGAGCTGCTGATGGTGCGTCGAACCGGCCGGGGGGACCTCGGAGTCGTGAAGGCGAAGGCGAAGGCGATGGTGAAGGAGACGGCGACGGCGCAGGCGAGGGCTCGGCTGAGGGGCGGCGCGGCTGCCGCCGTGGCCGCGGGACTGGCCCTCGCGCTGCTCACCGGCTGCGGGAAGGGCCCGGCCGAGGCAGCCGTGGCCGATCCGGCCGCTCCGGCCGCTCCCGGCGCGGTGGCCGCCTCCCCCGGAGCGGACCGCACGTGCCCCGTGATCGACCCCACCGCGCCGCAGTCCCCGCCGGTGCTGATCGACGACTCCCCGGCCAACACCCCCGAGGGCGAGCGGCTCTCGCAGGCCATCGGCGCGCAGGGCTACGGAGCCTTCGCCGACGTGTACGCCACCCAGATCGTCGACCACCCGGCGGGCCGGGTCGCCCTGTGCGTCACCGACCTCGCCCGCGGGCGGCTCCTGGTGGAGGCCGCGCACGCGGCCGATCCCGAGGCGGACCCGGCCCGCGCCGACCTGTACCTGAGCAAGTACACGCACCGGACCCTCCGAGCCGCCGGTGAGAAGCTCATCGACCTGAAGGCGAAGTTCCCGATCTACAGCGTCTCCGGCAGCCACGGAGCGGCGGTGGAGGTCACCACCACCGAGGAGGGTGCTGCTTCGGCGGAGTTCAAGGCGCAGTTGGAGAAGCTCACCGGGGGCATCCCCGTCGCCGTCACGAAGGGCGAGCAGGCGACGCCCCTGGAGGGCCCGATGACGGCCGCTCCCTGAGGAGCGGCCCCGGGCCGTCGGCCAGGGCCTCCGTCAGGGCCCTCGTCAGGGCCGCGGCGTAGGGGTGCGGACGCCGCAGGCGCGGCGTCAGTACGCCGATGTGCCGTGCGGGGCACGGCGCTTCGACCGGTACGACGGACGCGCCGGGGGTCAGGGCGACCCCGGGGATCAGTGCGACGCCGACGCCCGCCTCGACGAGGGAGCGCGCGAAGAAGTAGTCCGTGGTGGAAGCCGCCACCCTGAGGTCGAAACCGGCCCGCTCCGCGTATCTGCGCAGGTACGCCTCCGTCTTGAGGCAGCCCAGCACCCAGCGGTCGGAGGCGAGTTCGGCCGGGGCGACCGACTCGCGCCCCGCGAACCGGTGCCCCGGCGGCAGCACCAGCGCCAGTGGATCCGCCATCAGCGGCAGCCAGTCCAGCGCTGCCCCCGGCCGGAGCGGCAGCGGCCCGTCGAAGTGGTAGGTCAGCGCGAGGTCGGCGGTGCCCGAAGCCACCATGGGCACCGCCTCCTCCGGCTCGGCCTCCAGCACCGTCAGCTCCACCTCGGGATGCGCGGCCACGAACCCGGCGAGCGCGCCCGGCAGCAGTCTGCGGCCGCCGCTCACGAAGGTGGCGACCGTCAGCTGCGGCCGCTCGGCGGTGACCCGGTCGATCTCGTGGCGCACCCGGTCGAGCTCGGCCGCCACCGCCTCCGCCGCCTCCACCAGCAGCCGGCCCGGCTCGGTGAGCGTGATCCCGCGCGTACTGCGCACGGCGACGGGGTGGCCGAGGCCGCGCTCCAGGGCCGCGATGTGCTGGGACACGGCCGAGGGCGTCAGGAGCAGCGCGGCGGCGGCCCTGTTGAAGCTGCCGTGCTCGGCCACGGCGCGCAGGATGCGCAGCCGCTGCACATCGATCATCAGTTTCCCTTACGACGCGGACAGCATTCCGGTAGTTCCGCTGGGGACCGTACCGCGGCAGAGTCGCGGACATGAAGAAGATTCTCGTCATCGGCGGCAGCCGCTACTTCGGAAAGCACCTGGTCACCCTGGAGCGGGACGCCGGGAACGAGGTGACCGTCCTCAACCGGGGCTCCGCCGTCCCGCCCCGGGGCGTCGGCCACGTGATCGCCGACCGGGAGGACGAAGCGGCGCTCCGGACGGCGCTGGGGGAGCGCACCTTCGACGTGGTCTTCGACCAGGTCTGCTACACACCGGGGCAGGCGGAGACCGCCCGCCGCGTCTTCGCCGGCCGCACCGGGCGGTACGTGATGACCTCGACGATGGAGGTCCACGACCCCGCCCCGCCCACCCCCGAGGCGCGCGCCTACGCCGAGGGCAAGAGGCGGGCCGAGGCGGTCCTGGGGGCGGAGCCCGCCTTCGGGCACGTGGCGGTGCGCGCCGCGCACGTACTCGGAGGCGGCCGAGCGGAGTTCACCGGCCGCCTCGCGCACTACGTGGAGCGGATCGGCGCCGGGATTCCGGTGGCGGTGCACAGAGCCCCGTACGCCACCTCCTTCATCCACCACCACGAGATCGCCCGGTTCCTGCACTGGGCCGGGCAGCAGGAGTTCACGGGGCCGGTGGACGCCGCCTCGCACGGGGAGCTGGACGTGATCGGGCTGTCCGGAGCCGTCGGCGAGCAGGTCGGGCGGGCACCGCTCCTACGGACCGTCGAGGCCGGGGCCGAGGCCTCGCCGTTCTCCTTCGACCGGGCCTACGCGATGGACAACGGCCGGGCCGCGGCACTCGGCTTCCGCTTCGGTCGGCTCGCCGACTGGCTCCCGGGGGCCATCGCGGAGAGCGCCGCCGCGCTCGCGTCGTAGCGAGCCCGGTCGGCCCTTGACCACCTATCGGTCCCCGGCCCGGCGCTCCAACGGAGTTGCTACTGCCGAGTTGTTCACACTGAAGGTGACGCTGCCCGCCCGGTAGCGGTCGTCGGACCACTCGATGGGGCGGCCCGTGCGGGTCGCGGAGACGTGCCGCTGGCGCAAAAGCGGGCTCCCGCGGCGGATCTCCAGCAGCCGGGCGTCCTCGCTGCCGGCGGGAAGGGCGTCGATGAGGTGCTCGCCGTAGTGGGCGACGATCCCCGAGTCGTTCGCCAGCCCGTCCATCACCGAGCGGCAGTCCTCGGGCATCGCCTCGACCGCCGCCGCCACCCAGTCGGCGTAGGCCGTCCGTTCGACCATCGTCGGCTCCCCGTCGAGCAGCCGGAGCCGCAGCACGGCGAGGATCTCCGTGCCGGGCGGCAGGGCCAGCCGGTCCGCCTCCTCGGCGGTGGCCGGGCGGCGGGTGCGCGACAGGAACCGGCTCGCGGCCTGGTGGCCGACCCCCTCGGCCCATTGGGCGAAGCTGTTGAGCTCGCCGAAGCTGTGCTTGCGCTCGTGGCGCAGGACGATCCTGCGGGCCCCCTGCCGGGAACCGATCAGCCCCTCGGCGGCGAGTGTCGCCACGGCCTGCCGGACGGTGCCGCGGGAGGCCGACCAGCGGGCCGCCAGATCGCTCTCCGAGGGCAGTTGGGCCCCCACCGGGTACTGCCCGGAGAGGATCGCCCGGCGCAGCGCCTCGGCGATCTCCAGATACCGCACCGTAGCCATGCCGTCCCGTTCCCCCTCGCGTGGATGTGTCCACCGGCCCTGCGGCGGTGCCGCCCTGCCGCCCGGTGTGCGTCGCGCCCTCCCTCAAGCCTAGGGGGTGCGCTCGGCCCGAAGATCATCATGAGGGCGCTCCGTCACGTCTGTATCCGGCCAGTCTCCGGTCTTCGTCGAGACGTGCTCCACGGGACAGCCGCCGTTCACCGTCCGTACAGGGACCCAGGGCGAACTGGAGCCAACTTGTTCAGACAAGTGAAACCCCCTCCACGCGTGCTTCATGCGTTTTCGTCTCCGGGAGAGACCGTGCTCAGTTCCTCCGCCCGTCGCGGTGCGGCCGTCCTGCTCAGCGCCGCCGTGCTCACCACCCTCAGCGCGTGCGGCGCCGCACCCGACCAGTCCGCCGGCTCCGCCGGTGGTGACGGCAAGAACAAGACCCAGCCCGGCACCGCCACCTCGATCGCCGACTTCGGCGGCCTGGAGGGCCTCGTCGCGGCCGCCGAGAAGGAGGGCGAGCTCAACGTCATCGCGCTGCCCGCCGACTGGGCGAACTACGGCGAGATCCAGAAGGCCTTCGCGGCCAAGTACCCCAAGATCAAGATCAACGCCGAGAACCCGGACGCCTCCAGCGCCGACGAGATCGCCGCCGTCAAGTCCCGCAAGGGCCAGACCCGCGCCCCCGACGTCCTGGACCTCGGCATCGCCTTCGCCCGCAGCGGCGCCGCCGAGAACCTCTTCGCCCCGTACAAGGTCGCCGCCTGGGACCAGATCCCCGCCTCCCAGAAGGACGCGGAAGCCCGCTGGTACAACGACTACGGCGGCTACGTCTCCATCGGCTGCGACGCCGCCCGCATCCCGGCCTGCCCGCAGTCCTTCGCCGACCTGGCCAAGCCCGAGTACAAGGGCAAGGTCGCCCTCAACGGCAACCCGACCAAGTCCGGCTCCGCCTTCGGCGGCGTCTACGCGGCGGCCCTCGCCAACAAGGGCTCCTTCGCGGACATCCAGCCCGGCATCGACTTCTTCGGCCGGCTGAAGAAGAGCGGCAACTTCATCCCCGTCGAGTCCACCCCGGCCACCGTCGAGAAGGGCGAGACCCCCATCTCGATCGACTGGGACTACCTGAACGCCGGCTACGCCGACCAGTTCAAGGGCAAGGGCGTCGACTGGAAGGTGGCCATCCCCACCGACGGCGTCTACGCCCAGTACTACTCGCAGGCCATCAACAAGGACGCCCCCCACCCCGCGGCCTCCCGCCTGTGGATGGAGTTCCTGTACGGCACCGAGGGCCAGAACCTGTGGCTGAAGGGCTACGCCCGCCCCGTGCTGCTGCCCGCCATGATCCAGGCCGGCACCGTCGACAAGGACGCCCTCGCCAAGCTCCCGCAGGTCCAGGGCACCCCGGCCTTCCCGGCCTCCCCGGAGCTGGACAAGGCCAAGGCCGCGCTCGCCGAGAAGTGGGACAAGGCCCTCAGCTGATGTCCGCCTCCACCACCCTCCCCCACTCGACGGGGACCGCCGGCGGCAGCACCACCCGCCGCCGGCGGCGCGGCCCGCGCACCTGGCTCGCCGCCCTCCCGCTCCTCGTCTTCACCGGACTGTGCTTCGGCGTCCCGCTGGGCGCCATCGCCTTCGGCGCGGTCACCCGTACCGACCCGGTGAGCGGCGCCACCGAAGCGACCGGCGAGCACCTGGCCCGCTCCCTCCAGGGGCCCTACCTCGGCTCCCTCGTCGGCAGCGTCCAGCTCTCCGGCCTCACCGCACTCGTGGCCGGGGTGCTCGGCGTCCTCATCGCGCAGGCCGTCGTCACCTCCCCCTCCCGAGCCCTGCGCGGAGCGACGCTGACCGCCTCTGGCGTCCTCGCCAACTTCGGCGGGGTCCCGCTCGCCTTCGCGTTCATCGCCACCGTCGGGATCTCCGGGGTCGTCACCCAGCTCGCCGACCTGACCGGCCTCGGCTGGAACCTCTACTCCTTCACCGGGCTCACCGTGGTCTACCTCTACTTCCTGACCCCGCTCATGGTGCTGGTGACCGTCCCCGCGCTGGACGGACTGCGCCCGCAGTGGCGCGAGGCCGCCCAGAACAACGGGGCGAGCGGATGGCAGTTCTGGCGCCACGTCGGCCTGCCCGTCCTCGCACCCTCCCTGCTCGGCGGGTTCGTGCTGCTCTTCGGCACGGCCTTCGCCGCGCACGCCACCGCCGCCGCCCTCGTCGGCGGCTCCGTCCCGCTGGTCACGCTCAAGATCGCGGACGCCCTGTCCGGGAACGTGCTGACCGGCCAGGAGAACGTGGCCCTGGCCCTCGGCCTCGACATGATCGTGATCGCCGGCCTGGTCATGGCGGTCTACCTGCCCCTCCAGCGACGGAGCGCCCGATGGCTGCGATGACCCCGACGCCCGCCCCGAACGACGAGGCCGCCGTGAACGACGAGGCCGCCCAGGCGACTTCGAGCTCTGCGGCGGCCGCACACGCCCCGGCGGCCACGGCCACCCCGGCCGCCGCGGATCCCGGGGACCGGGCGCCGCGCCGGCTGCGCCCGCGGCCCCGGCCCCGGGTGTGGCGCGGAGCGGTGCTCGCGCTCGCGGGCGCGTACTTCCTCCTCCCGCTCCTCGCCTCCTTCGTGTTCACCGTGCACGTCCCGGGCCAGGGCATCAGCTTCGAGGCCTACACCCAGCTGCTCTCCGCCGAAGGGTTCACCCGGAGCCTGCTGCTCTCGCTCGGCCTCGCCGCCGCGACCATCGCCGCCTCGCTGCTCCTCGCCGTGCCCGCCCTGGTCGCCGTACGCATCGGCTCGCCGCGGCTGCGCCCGGTCGTGGAGGTGATGTGCATGATGCCGCTGGTGGTACCGCCGATCGCGCTGGTCACCGGCATCTCCACGGTGCTGCGCTGGGGTCCCGAACACCTCTCCAGGACCCCGCTCTACCAGACCTTCCTCGCGGTCCAGAACCCGGACTTCCCCCTGGTCCTGGTCCTCGCGTACACCGTGCTCGCGCTGCCCTTCGTCTACCGGTCCCTCGACGCGGGCCTGCGGGCCGTGGACGTCCCTACCCTGGTCGAGGCCGCCCGCAGCTGTGGCGCGAGCTGGCCGTACGTGGTCCTGCGCGTGATCCTGCCGAACCTGCGGGCCGCCCTCGCCGGAGCCGGCTTCCTCACGCTGGCCCTGGTGCTCGGCGAGTTCACCATCGCCTCGCTGCTCGGCTTCCAGCCCTTCGCGGTGTGGATCGTGTCGATCTCCGGAGCGCACGCCCGCATGTCGGTCGCCGTCTCCGTCCTCAGCCTCCTGATCACCTGGTTGTTGCTGCTCCTCCTCTCCCGGGCGGGCACCGCCCCCGCTACCGTGTCCCCCGGGACCTCGCGTCACTCCCGTACCTCCCGCACCTCCGGCAAGGAGTCCTGACCCGCATGTCCCTCACCCTTCCCGAGGCCAGGAAGTCCGCGGACGGCGAAGCTGCCCCCGGCGGAGCGCGCGTCGAATTCCGCGGCCTGCGCCGGGCGTTCGGCTCCACCGTCGCCCTCGACGGACTCGACCTCACCATCGAGCCCGGCGAACTGGTCGCCCTGCTCGGCCCGTCGGGCTGCGGAAAGACCACCGCCCTGCGCGTCGTCGCCGGCTTCGAACAGCCCGACTCCGGCGAAGTCCTCCTCGACGGCCAGGACATCACCCGCATCCCGGCCAACCGCCGTGACGCCGGCATGGTGTTCCAGTCGTACAGCCTCTTTCCCAACCTCAGCGCACGCGACAACGTCGCCTTCGGCCTGCGCGTCCGCAAGGTCGGCGCGGCCGCCCGCCGCGAGCGCGCCGCCGAACTGCTCGACCTGGTCGGACTGCCCGACCACGGCGACCGGTACCCGCACCAGATGTCCGGCGGACAGCAGCAGCGCGTCGCGCTCGCCCGCGCCCTCGCCCTGCGCCCCCGCGTCCTGCTGTTGGACGAGCCGCTCTCCGCGCTGGACGCCAAGGTGCGGGCCGGACTGCGCGAGGAGATCCGCCGGCTCCAGCTCTCCCTGGGCATCACCACCGTGTTCGTCACGCACGACCAGGAGGAGGCGCTGTCCATGGCCGACCGGGTCGCCGTGCTCAACGCGGGCCGCCTGGAGCAGTGCGCCGCCCCGGCCGAGCTGTACGAGCGGCCCGCGACCCCGTTCGTCGCCGAGTTCGTCGGCACCATGAACCGGCTCCCCGGACGGCTGGCCGGCTCCGGCACGGTGGACGTGGCCGGCTCCCGGCTGCCGGTGGACGGCCCGGTGCCTTCGACCCCGGACGTCGAGGTCCTCGTACGCCCCGAGAACATCACGGTGACGGCGGCCGCAGAGGGCTCCGAACCCACGGCCACCGTCGTATCGGCCTCGTTCTTCGGCTCGGTGACCCGGCTCCACCTGGATCTGCCCGACGGCACCCGGATCAAGGCCGACCTGCCCTCGCGCGACGCCGGAGCCCTCGGACCGGGTGCGCGGGCCGCCGTTGGACTGGCCGAACGCCCCGTACTCGTCGTCGCCGCGACCACCTCGGCCGCGGCCCCCACCACAAGGGATGCCCTGTGACCGGACTCGCCGCCGTCCTCTTCGACATGGACGGCACCCTCGTCGACACCGAGGTCCTGTGGTGGCAGACCACCGTGGAGACGGCCGCGGACCTGGGGTACGCACTGACCGAAGCCGACGCACCCGAGGTGGTCGGCCGGTCGGTGGAGGACACCGCCGCCCACCTCGTACGGGTCGCCCGCACGGGAGACGTGGAGGAGGTGGCGCGGACCCTGACCGACAGCTTCTTCGGCCGGGTCGAGGAGGGCGCGCCGATGCGTCCGGGCGCGCAGCGGCTCCTGGCCGCCCTGGAGGCCGAAGGCCTGCCGTTCGCCCTGGTCAGCGCCTCGCCGCGGGTGGTCGTGGACTCGGTGGTGGGCGGCTCGCTGGCCCACGTGCCCTTCGCCTTCACGCTGTCCGCCGACGACACGTCCCTGACGAAGCCCCACCCGGACCCCTACCGGGCGGCCGCCGCGCGCCTCGGCGCCGAGCCCCGGCAGTGCGTGGCGGTCGAGGACTCCCCGGACGGCGCGGCCTCGGCCGAGGCGGCCGGCTGCGCCGTGCTGGTGGTCCCGTCCCTGCTGGAGGTCCCCGCGTCGCCGGTACGCACCTTCGCGCCCTCCCTCTCGGAGGTCACCCCGGCCACCCTGCGGGCCTGCCTGGCTGCACCGCTGGGGGTCTGACGGGGCAGCCGGACGGGGCCACCCGCAAGCGCGGGACCGGCCGGTCGGGCCGGACATCAAGGGTCCGGCCCGATACGTACGGGTTCGGTGGCCGGACGTGCACGGCGCTGCCTAGGCCGTCTCTTTCGGATCTTGTCGGTCGAGCTCGCGGCGTCTGGCACCGCGCCTGGGCGTGCTGTCGGGGCGCTCGCGTACTGGGCGTACGCGGTCGCCCCGGCAGTGCGGCCAGGCGCGGTGCCAGACGCCGCGGGCCCGGCAAGATCCGAAAGAGACGGCCTAGACCGCCAGGTCGAGCAGGCTCAGGATCCCCTCCGCGTAGGCGGCCGATTCGGAGCCCGGCCGCCGGGTCGCCGTCTCGCGCAGCCCGGGCGCGCAGGCGCGGATGTGCGCGGCGCACTGGCCGTACAGGCCGGCCTCGTGCGAGGAGCCGTCGTCCTCGGAGCCGAGGAAGCGCAGCAGGGCCCACAGCAGGCCCTCGCGCGTCGACTGCCGGGGCGGACCGGCGGACCAGACGGCCATCAGGACCCCGCACACCGCCGGGGCGGGCGGCCGCAGTACGCCGTTGTGGAAGGCGTGGCCCTCCAGGGCGCGGAACGCGGCCGGGTGTCCCTCGGCCGCGTCCCACAAAGTGTCCACGAGATGATCCGCCGGGCGGCCGCAGCCGCATTCGATGGAGTTCCAGTCGTGCCGGGCGATCTCCCGGGCCACCGCGTCGGGCACCAGTGGGCTGGTGCGGGGCTGCTTGTCCGTCGTTCTCACGGGAGAAGTATGGGATCAGGCCGGTGGCCCGTCCAGAGCGGCCCTCCCGAAGCGGACCGGAGGATCAGGCGCCGTGTCCCTGGCAGCCGCAGCCCTTGGCCGCGGCCCGCGGCAGCCCCTCGGTGAACTCGCTCTGGGAGAACACCGCCAGGACCGTCGCCGGCTCCGTGCCGTGGTTGACCAGGGTGATCTCCTTGCCGGCCGGCAGCATCGCGAAGGTGCCCGCGGACACGGTCTTGGCGCCGCACCCGCACGAGGCCTCCACCGTTCCGGCGACGCCCGTGAGCAGCAGCTCGGACGCCCCGTGCGCGTGGGCCGGGATCGTCCCGCCGGCCGGCACCTGGATCCGGACGGCGGCGAGCTCGCGGAACGGACCGCCCGCGGGGTCGAGGCGCAGCGCCGGACCGCCGCTGCTCGTGTCGGGGGTGGTGTCGATGGTCATGCCGAACATGGGTGGTTCCTCTACGCGTTGGTGCGCGGCTCCCGCCGTGCGGGCCGTGCCACGGCCACCGGTCCTTCCGGTCACGCTTCGAATTTAGATGACGGGCATCATCTCAATACCGGGTGAAACGTCCCGACCTCCCGGGCCTTTCGCCCCGCCCGGCCCATGACAGGCTGACCCCGTGAACGAGGCACCGCGCGACCCGGCACCCAGGACCCCGCTCTACCTGAAGGTCGCCGGCGACCTGCGGGCGGCCATCACCGCGGGCGAGTACGGATCGGGTGCGCGACTGCCCGCCGAGGACGAACTCGCCCGCCGCTACGGAGTCTCCCGGGGCACCGTGCGCCAGGCCCTCGGCGCCCTGCGCACGGACGGGCTGATCACCTCGCGGCGCGGCACCCGGCGGGTCGTCCTCGGCGGCGGCGCGGGGGAGGCCGGGGGAGTCGCGGAGCTCCGCAGTTTCACCCGGTGGGCGCGCTCGCTCGGCGAGGATCCCGGAGGGCGGACCGTCACCGTGGACCGGGGCGGGGCCGGTGCCGAGGAGGCGGAGCAGCTGCGGATCGACGCGGGCGCCCCCGTGTACCGCGTACTGCGGCTGCGCACCCTGTCGGGGACCCCCGTGATGGTGGAGCGCACGACGTACCCGGAGCCGGTCGGAGCCCTGGTCGCGGCCATGCCGCCCGACACGGTCTCGTACTCCGAGGAACTCGCCCGGCACGGAGTCCTCTTCGCCGATGCCCACCACACCATCGACATCGCGCCGGCCGACGCCGACGACGCACGGCTGCTGGGCTGTCCGCAGGGCGAGGCCCTGCTGCGCGAACGGCGCCGCGCCACCGACCCGGCGGGGACCCCGGTCGAGTGGTCGCAGGACCGCTACCTGCCGGGGACGGTGGCGTTCACCGTGCACACCACCGCCGCGGGCGCGCTGGGCCGACTGCTCGCGCCCTGATCAGGCGTTCTTGATCAGCAGGGACTCCAGCAGCGGTCGGAAGTGGTCGAAGCCGGGGGTGGCCCGATCCGGGTCCTTGGCCTGCTCGTCCCAGCGCCGCACGGCCACCGCGTCGGCCGCCCCGGGGAGCGCTTCGAACGCGCGCGCCTGCTCGGCGGTCATCGGGCCGCCCTGGACCCGCAGGGTGTGCACGGAGGCCTCGGAGAGCAGCCCGAAGTAGCCCGGCTCGGCCGTGCACAGGTACCGCTTGGCGGCCACGTGCAGCCGGACCGGCTCCGTCACCTCCGGGCCGAACCACCGGGCCAGCCGGTCGGCCCCGGTGTGGCTGTGCCGGTTGTCCTGCCCGTCCTCCATCAGGTCGCGGCCGGTCACGGTTCCGTGGAAGTGCCCGATGTCGTGCAGCAGCGCGGCCGCCACCAGGTGCGCGGGGGCCCCGGCCGCCTCGGCGAGGGCCCCGGCCTGGAGCATGTGCTCGGCCTGGGTGACGGCCTCGCCGAAGTACTCGGCGCTGCCCTCGCCCTCGAAGAGGCGGGCGAGCGCGTCGATGGCGCCGGAGGTGCTGGTGCTGTCGGTGTTCACGTCGGTGTCGTGGGCGTGGGCGTTCATGCGGAGACTCCTTCTCGGCGCAGGACGGCAAGGGTGGAGAGCAGCCCGTCGAGATCGGCGTAGGTCCCCTGGAGGTGGCGGCCCCCCGATTCGGCGAAGGCGGTACGGGCGTGCAGCAGGCGGGTGTTGTCGAAGACCACGCAGTCCCCGGGCGCGAGCCGGAAGTCGAGCCGGAGCCCGGGCCGTTCCAGCAGCTCGCCGAAGAGCCGGTAGGCCGCGTAGAACTCCTCCAGTACGGCGGCGGGCTGGTGCAGCGTGGCGAGGGAGCGGTTGTTGAAGCGGACCTCGCGGATCCGCCCGAGCGGGTCCACGTCGATCAGCGGCCGGTGGGCCCGCAGTTCGCAGTGCGCGTCGGCGAAGGCGAACTCCGCCGGTACGCGGGTCAGCACCTCGAAGGCCGCCGGTTGCCGCTCGCGCAGCAGCGCGGCGGCGCGGAAGCCGTCGACCAGCCCGGAGTCGCCGCCCCGGGCCTCGTTGCGCAGGCAGTGCAGCAGCTGGAGGGTCGGTACGGGATCCCGGTAGGGGTTGTCGGTGTGCGGGGTGATCGACGTGCTGGTGAAGGCGAGGTTGTTGGGGTCGGCCGTCACGCGGACGTCGAAGAGCTCCCCGTAGTTGGTCTCGCGGACGAAACCGAAGGTACGGGCCACGTCCAGCACCATCCGGTCCCGGCACGGAACCTCCCGCAGGAGGACGAAGCCCAGCCGGACCACGCTGTCGAGGACCTGTTCGCGGACCTCGCGGGAGCCGGTGTACGCCTCCCAGCCGGCCTGCGGGATCCGCCCGTACAGGTCCGCCGCCTCCCACAGCTCCTTGTCCGCCTCGGTCCGGCCGTCCCCGGCCGCGCGGTACGCCGGTCCGCCCGGGCCGTGGGCGTCGAGCCACCGGGCCGGGTACAGCGAGCGGTGGCCGTCCGGCTGCCACACCACCTCCCAGCCCGGTCCGCCGTCGGCGGCCGCCGCTTCGCGCACCGAGCCGACGGCGAGCCCGGCGGGCAGCTCGGTGATCTGGAACAGCTTCTGGCCGGTGCGCGGGTCGCGGCACTCGGCGCAGGGGCAGTTGTCGCGCAGCCAGGGCGCGGGCGGGCGGGTGATCGCCGGTACGGACATCGGGGCTCCTGCCATCCTCGGGAAAGTTGTATATACAACTCTGGGCCGCCCGCAGCGTGACAGGAGGAGGTGACCGGAAGATGGCGCACGGATGACCGGAACCGGATCGCGGCGCCGCCCGTCTGAGCCCCGGGCCGGAGGGCCCGTAACCGGTCGAGCGAGGGGTGCGGGGCGTGGGGGAGACGGTGGGGATGGCGGGGACCGTGGGGACGGCAAGGGTGGCGACCGCAAGGGTGCGGGCCGTGGGGGCGCGGACGGCCGGGTGGATCCGGCGCCGGGTCGGGCTCCTGCTGATGGCGGTGCTCGCGACCCAGCTGGGATCCCTCGTCAGCCCGGCCTACGCCTGCGGCTGCGGGGCCATGGTCCCCGACGGGACCTCGCGGATCGGCGTCTCCCGGGAGGCCTCGGTGGTCCGCTGGGACGGCAGGACCGAGCAGGTGGCCATGCGGTTCACCGTCGGCGGCGACGCCAAGCGTGCCGCCTGGGTGATGCCGGTGCCGGGACGGGCCACGGTGCGTCTCGGCGACGGCGGGCTGTTCTCCCAGCTGGTGGACCTCACCGGGCCCGAGTACCGCACCCGCGGCTACTTCTGGCCCCGCGGAGGGGACTGGCCCTTCGGCTCCGGCCGGGGGGACGCGGCCGGAGCGGCCATGCCCGGCAGCGCGGAGGGGCAGGTCGGCGTCATCGGCCGGGAGCGGCTCGGCGACTTCGACGTGGCCCGCCTGACCGCGACCGACCCGGGCGCGCTGGGCGGATGGCTGGAGGCCAACGGCTTCGAACTCCCCGACCGGCTCTCCGCCGAGCTGAAGCCGTACGTGGACCAGCGCTGGGAGTACGTCGCCGTACGGCTCGCCCCCCGGGAGCCGGGAGCCACCCTGCGCGGCACCCTGGACCCGCTCCTGATCCGCTTCGAGAGCGACCGGCTCGTCTACCCGATGCGGCTGTCACGGCTGGCCGCCACCGCCCAGTCCCTGGGCCTGTACGTCCTGGCGGAGCACCGCATGGAACCCGTCTCCGCGATCGGTGGCAGCGCGCCCGAGGTGACCTTCGCCGGGCGGATCACCCCGACGGGGCCGGTCGCCGCATTCGCGGGCTCGGAGCCGGTGTTCCTGACGGCGATCGACCAGAGCTTCCCCGTCCCGTCCCGGATCGACGGTGACCACGAACTGCGCGCCGCCGCCGGGGACGCCCCGTACCGCCGGGTCGAGTACAGCGACGAGCTGCTCACGGCCGGCGGTGTCCCGGTCTGGATCCTCACGCTCGGAGGCGTGCTCGCGGCGGCGGCCCTGGCGGCCGTCCTCACCGCGCTGCGGCTGCGCCGCGGCCCGGCGACCGCCGGGCCGGGTCGCCCGCAGGGGTGACCGGCGCGGCTGCTGCCGTCAGCGGGCGGGGGATTCCGCTTCCGCCGACCGGCGCCGGGTGCGCGCACGTCCGGCGCCCCGCCCTGCCTCCCGGGCCAGTGCCGGGGCGCAGAGCCACCAGGCGACCAGCCCGGCCCCCGCACCGGCCACGGCCCCGGCGGCGGTGTCGCTGAGCCAGTGCGCGTGCAGCCAGGTGCGGCTCCACATCATCGCCAGGACGAACACCGCGCCGCCGATCCACCAGGCCCGGCGCCGGGCGGCCGGGACGAGGATCGCGCCGACGATGACGACCAGGAGCGCCGCGCCGGCCGCGTGCCCGGAGGGGAAGGAGCCGTGGTCGACCCGGACCAGCGGGTTCTCCGGGCGCGGCCGGTCCACCAGGTGCTTGAGACCCTGCACGACGAGCATGTTCCCGGCCATGTAGACGGCGAAGAGGAAGCCCGCCGACACCCAGCGCCGCCGCACGAGCAGGAAGACCAGCAGGCCGAGCGGGACGACGGAGCCCAACGGGCCGCCGAACCAGTTCAGCAGCGCGGCCACCACGGAGGGGAACCCGTCGTGCGGTCCGCCCATCCAGGTCAGCCAGCGGTCGTCGAGCCCCTGGAAGGGCGGCTGCTCCACGTCCCTCCGGACGACGAGCGCGAGCGCGGCGGCGGCCCCGAGCAGGGCGGTTCCGAGGACGAGGGTGCTGGTGCGGCGGCTGCCGGGCTCCGCCGGGGAGGCGGGTGCGGGGGATTCGACGGGTGGGGCGGCGGGGGTCGTGGACATGGTGGTGCTGCCTCTCGCGGAGGGTGGAAACAGGGGGAGGGGGAGGAAACGAGGGGTACGAGGGGTGCGTGCGGAGGGTGCAGGGAGAGGGGTGTCATCTGCCGCGCTCGTGGCTGATTGGTTGTGGCCACATCTCGTGCTTACACGTGTAATCAGTGAATGTAGCCATGCCCTCTCCGCACCACAAGCCCCCGCGGCGGGGCAGCCGCCCGCGGCCGGGCCCCGGCTCGGTCCCGCGGCTGCCCCGGCTCAGTCCCGCGCGTCGGCTCCCGGCCGGACGATCGTGATTCCGCGCACCGGCGCCGTCCCCATCGCCGCCAGCGCGGCCGGTGCCCCGTCCAGCGGGATCGTGGAGGTGACCAGCAGGTCCGGCCGCAGCGCCCCGGAGCGGACCAGTTCCATCATCGGCGGGTACGCGTGCGCGGCCATGCCGTGGCTGCCGAGGATCTCCAGCTCCCAGCCGATGACCCGCTCCATCGGGAGCGCCGCGGCTCCCTGCGCCGCCGGGAGCAGCCCGACCTGTACGTGCCGCCCGCGCCGGCGCAGCCCGGCCACCGACGCCGCAGCCGTGGCCGGGGAACCCAGCGCGTCGAGCGACAGGTGCGCACCGCCACGCGTGACCTCCCGTACGGCCTCGGCCGCGTCGACCCGCGCGGGATCCACGCAGTGCGCGGCCCCAAAGGCCCGTGCCAGTTCCAGTGCCGCCGGCGCGGTGTCCACGGCCACGACCCGGGCTCCCGCCGCCACCGCGACCATCACGGCGGACAGCCCCACCCCGCCGCAGCCGTGCACGGCGACCCACTCGCCCGGCGCCACCCGCCCGCGCGCGACGACGGCCCGGAAGGCCGTCGCGAACCGGCAGCCCAGAGCGGCCGCCGTGTCGTACGAGAGCTCCTCGGGCACCGCCACCAGATTGACGTCGGCATGCTCCAGAGCCACGTACTCGGCGAAGGACCCCCAGTGCGTGAAGCCCGGCTGCGTCTGCCGCTCGCACACCTGGTGCTGCCCGGCCGCGCACTCGGCGCAGCTGCCGCAGGCGCAGACGAACGGCACCGTCACCCGGTCCCCGGCGCGCCAGTTGGCGACCTCCGGGCCCACCGCCTCGACGACACCGGCCAGTTCGTGGCCGGGCACGTGCGGGAGCCTGATGTCCGGGTCGTGCCCCATCCACCCGTGCCAGTCGCTGCGGCACAGCCCCGTCGCCTCGACCCGTACGACCACCCCACCGCCGGAGGGCGCCGGATCGGCCACGTCCCGGACCTCGCCGGGCTCCCCGTACCGCTCGAACACCACCGCGCGCACGCCGACCGCCTCCACTCGCCTGATCCGTCCGACCCGGGCCACTTGTCGGCCCCGGACCCGAATGCGAAGCTGCCGGGACGACCACCACACACCATCAGGGGGACCCCATGACCCGCAAGACGACCGGGAAGACGACGCGCAAGCGCACCACGGCCGCCGCCGTATCCGTCCTGCTCGCCCTCACCGTCACCGCCCTCGGCGCGAGCGCGTCGGCGTACGCGGCCGCGGGCGACAAGAAGGTCGAGGTCATCAAGTAGAGGTCGGGGTCATCGAGTAGAGGCCGCGGTCATCGCGTAGGGGGACCGGCTCCCGGTCAGGCGTCCGGCGCGGCTCCCGGGCCGGGAGCGGGGCGGTCTTCGTACACTGGCCGGCATGGTGAGCCGCATCAGTGAGCTGGTCCTCGACTGCGCCGACCCCGAGCGCCTCGCCGCGTTCTGGAGTGGGGTCCTCGGATACGTGGAACTCGCCCGGGAGGACGACGGGAGCATCGAGATCGGGCCGCCCGGCGCCGGCTTCGGAGGGCCGCAGCCCACCCTCGTGCTCAGCCCGAGCAGCGACCCGCGCCGGGGGAAGCTCCGCCTGCACATCGACGTCAGCCCGGTCGACCGGGACCAGGACGCCGAGCTGCAGCGTCTGCTCGCCCTCGGCGCCCGTCCGGCGGGCGTCGGCCAGAGCGGCGCCGAAAGCTGGCACACCCTGGCCGACCCGGAAGGCAACGAGTTCTGCCTCCTGCGCACCCGCCTGAAGCCCCTCTAGGGCGAACCGGCCGACCACCCCTTCGGCCGGCAGTCCGGCCGAAGGGGCAGAGGCTAGGACGGCTTCGCGGAGGACCAGGCGGTGACGGTCACCTTGTCGTCGCAGAAGGCGAACACGCCGTCGTCCATGGCGATCTGGTGCTTCCCGGCACCGAGCACGCCGATCACCACCGTCGGGTAGGAGCCCGGGGTCGCCCCGGACTCGCAGTAGCCGTCCGCCTCGCCCTGGACCTGGACGAAGGTGAGCTTCGTCCACGCGCGGGCGCCCGGGGCCAGCATCACGTTGGTCGCGTCGGGGCCGGTGTGGGTGGTGGCCAGCGGCTTGTTCTTGTCCGGCGAGCCGTTGCCCGCCGCCGCGACCGTCGGGTACCCGTACACCTTGCACGGGGACGCGGAGGTGTTGGTCACGGAGACGACGGCGGCGCCGGTTCCCGTGCCCGACGGCCGGACGTCGGCCTGGTGCCCCTTGGAGACCTTGACGTCTCCGACCGTGCAGGGCTTCTGCGCCCCGCCGCCGCCCGTCGTTCCGCCCTTGTCGCCGCCGGTGGGTGTGGCCTCGGCCGGCCGCGAGGCCGTGCTCGGCGCCGAGGGGGCGGCGGCCCCGCCACCGTCGCCGGTCGGCGTGCAGCCCGTCGTCAGGGCCGCGACCACCAGCGCCGCTGCCAGGGCCGCCGTGGTCCGACCGATGCCCGCTGTGTACTGCATGGGGTGCTCCCGAGGTTCACGACCGGTCCCGCACCGGCACTCGCGTGCAGGAACACGGCCCCCTGCCCCGGCCAGGTTCCCGCCGCACACCGCTGTGGCGGTTCCGTGACGCGCCCATGACGTACGGCCTCACCCGGGCGCCGTACGCCGGCTATGCGCCGGTCGGCCCGTCTCCGGAGTGCGTGGCGTTCTCGAGCGTGCCGGCGGCGTGCGCCGCGACCCGGGAGGCGTGCGTGGGTGCGTCGGGGACGCCGGCGGGCCGGCCGATCGCGAACTCCTTGCGCAGGACCGGAACGACCTGCTCCCCGAGGAGGTCGATCTGCTCCAGCACGGTCTTCAGCGGCAGACCGGCGTGGTCCACCAGGAAGAGCTGGCGCTGGTAGTCGCCCGCGTAGTCGCGGAAGGACAGCGTCCGCTCGATGACCTGCTGGGGCGACCCGACGGTGAGCGGGGTGTCGCGGGAGAAGTCCTCGAGCGACGGGCCGTTCCCGTAGACCGGGGCCCGGTCGAAGTACGGGCGGAACTCCCTTACCGCGTCCTGGCTGTTGGCGCGCATGAACACGTGGCCGCCCAGGCCCACGATCGCCTGCTCCTCGGTGCCGTGGCCGTGGTGGGCGTAGCGGCTGCGGTAGAGCCGCACCATCTTCTGGGTGTGTTCCTTGGGCCAGAAGATATTGTTGTGGAAGAACCCGTCCCCGTAGAACGCGGCCTGCTCGGCGACCTCCGGGGAGCGGATCGAGCCGTGCCAGACGAAGGGCGCGACGCCGTCGAGCGGCCGGGGGGTCGCGGTGAACGACCGCAGCGGCGTACGGAACCGGCCCTCCCAGTCGACCGATTCCCGCCGCCACAGCAGGCGCAGCAGCTCGTAGTTCTCGAGCGCCAGGTCGATGCCGTCGCGGATGTCCTTGCCGAACCACGGGTAGACCGGCCCGGTGTTGCCGCGCCCCATCATGAGGTCCACCCGGCCGTCGGCCAGGTGCTGGAGCATTGCGTAGTCCTCGGCGATCTTCACCGGGTCGTTCGTGGTGATCAGGGTCGTGGCCGTGGACAGCACGAGCTTCCGGGTCCGTGCGGCGATCCAGCCGAGCATGGTGGTCGGTGAGGAGGGTACGAACGGCGGGTTGTGGTGCTCGCCGGTGGCGAACACGTCGAGGCCGGCCTGCTCCGCGTGCATGGCGATGGTGACCATCGCCTTGATGCGGTCCCGCTCGCTGTCCGTCCGTCCGGTCGTGGGGTCCTCGGTCCGGTCGCCCACGGTGAAGATGCCGAACTGCATTCCGCTCATCTTTCCGCTCCCAGGTTGGTTGGTTGTTGATCTTGCGTGCCAACCGGGGCCTCCGCGGCGAAATTCCCGTCAGGGGCGCCGCGGGCCCTCCTGGGTCGTGTTGTGCTCGTGGATGAGCCGCAGCGCGCCGTCGCGGTCCCGGCGGTCCAGGGCGTCGACCAAGTCGCGGTGGAGCGCGTGGCGCTGGGCGATGTACTCGCCCAACGGCTGTTCGTCGGAGGGCAGTACGGAGAGCGTGTGGCTCTCGATCACGTCGAGCAGGTGGGTGTACAGGGAGCTCAGCAGCGGGTTCGGACTGATCGAGGCGATGGCGGCGTGCAGGCGCCAGTTGGCGTGGACGAAGGCGACGGGGTCCGCTGCGTCCACGGCGCCCTCCATCGCGGTGATGTGCTGCCGGAGCCCGGCGATGTCGGCCGGCGAGGCGTGCCACAGCGCGTCCTCGATCAGCAGGGGGTCGAGGGCGTCCCGGATGCGCACGGCATCGGCGACGTCGTCGACCCCGGCGTCCAGGGCGAGCACGGAGTTGCCGAGCCGCACCATCGGGGACTGCTCGGCACTGAACAGGCCGCCGCCCGGGCCGGGTTTCACCGTGACCAGGCCGCGCGACTGAAGCAGGCGCAGGGCCTCGTTGAACGTACCCACGGACACGCCGCACAGGGTCCGCAGGGCCTCCTTCGTGCCCAGGCGGGATCCGGGGGCCACGCTCTCGATCAGCTCCGTGACCCGCGCCGCCGCGTGTTCGGCACGGCCGGACGGTGACGTCCTCGGTCGGGCGACGGGATCGGGGCTCGGGCTCACATCGTCTCCTTGTTCATCACAATCATCATGATGGTTATTCGCCGAGGTCTTGACGCTCTGATCGTCGCGGCGGAACATCGGAGTAATCATCATGCTGATTTGGGGATGGAGCAAGCCTCCCTCCGTGCCCACCGCGCCGACACGGCGCCGGACGGCCCCTGACATGTCTCCGAAGGACGTTCATGGACAAGACATTCCCCTCCGCGGCCGCGGCCGTGGCCGACATCGCCGACGGCGCGTCCCTGGCCGTCGGCGGCTTCGGGCTGTGCGGCATCCCCGGCACCCTCATCTCGGCCCTGTACGTCCAGGGCACGCGTTCGCTGCGGGTGGTCTCCAACAACTGCGGAACGGACGACCACGGGCTGGGCATCCTCCTCGGCGCGGGGCGCATCGCCCGGGTGACCGGCTCCTACGTGGGCGAGAACAAGGAGTTCGCCCGTCAGTACCTCACCGGCGAGCTCGAGGTGGAACTCGTCCCGCAGGGCACCCTCGCCGAACGGCTGCGCGCCGGAGGCTCGGGCATCCCCGCCTTCTACACGCCCGCAGGCGTCGGTACACCACTCGCACACGGCGGAATCCCCTGGAGCCACCACGCGGACGGCTCCGTGGCCGTGGCCTCGCCCGCCAAGGAGACCCGCACCTTCGGCGACCGCGACTACGTCCTGGAGACGGCCCTCACCTGCGATTTCGCCCTGGTCCGGGCGGCGCGCGGGGACCGGCACGGGAACCTCGTCTTCGACAAGTCCGCCCGCAACTTCAACCCGCTCGCCGCGATGGCGGGCCGCGTCACCGTCGCCGAGGTCGAGGAGCTCGTCGAGCCGGGCGTCCTGGGGCCGGACGAGGTCCACCTGCCCGGGGTGTTCGTCCAGCGCGTCGTCGCCCTCACCCCGCAGCAGGCCGCCGACAAGCAGATCGAGCGGCGCACCGTCGCCGCACCGGCGGCGCGCGGGACGGTGACCCGCTGATGGTGTGGACCAGGAACGAGATGGCTGCCCGGGCCGCCGCCGAGCTCGGCGACGGCGACTACGTCAACCTCGGCATCGGACTGCCCACCCTCGTACCCGACTTCGTGCCCGCGGGCGTGCACGTCGTCCTGCAGTCCGAGAACGGCATCCTGGGCACGGGCCCCTACCCCTGCGAGGACGCGGTCGACCCGGACCTGATCAACGCCGGGAAGGAGACCGTCACCGTCCTGCCCGGCGCGGCCTACTTCGACTCCGCACTGTCCTTCGCCATGATCAGGGGCGGCCACATCGACACGGCGATCCTCGGAGCCATGCAGGTCTCCGCGAACGGAGACCTCGCCAACTGGATGATCCCCGGCAAGATGGTGAAGGGCATGGGCGGGGCGATGGACCTCGTCCACGGGGCCGGCCGCGTCATCGTCCTCATGGAACACACCGCGCGGGACGGAAGCCCGAAGATCCTCCCCGAGTGCACCCTGCCGCTGACCGGCCGTGCGTGCGTCCACCGCATCATCACCGACCTCGGCGTACTCGACGTCACGGACGACGGACTCGTCCTGGTGGAGACGGCCTGCGGAGTCACGCCGGAGCAGGTCCTCGCCGCCACCGCCGCCCCGCTGCGCGTACCCGAGCAGGTCCGGTCGGCCGTGTCCCCGTGAACCGCGGGCCGGCCGCCCCGGGACCCGGGGCGGCCGGCCGGGACGTACCGGACGGCAGCGCAATGCGGCCCAGCACCGAGGTGCTGGGCCGCTGTCGTGCATCGGAGGGAGCGCGAGCCTCAGGAGCCGACCGCGTACGTGTCGTCCGCGGCGAGCCGCCGGTAGGCGCGGCGGACCTCGGGGACCAGCCGGGCCGCCGCTTCCGCATCGGCGTGCTCCAGCCGGAGCTTCAGGATGTCCCCGCTCCGCCGTTCCTCGGGCACGTGCTCGCCACGCGGTGTGACGAGCACGTGGAAGTGCGGATGGTTCTCGCCGAAGACGAGCAGGTACGTCGCGGGAGCACCGGTCACTTCGGTCACCGCCGCCACCAGATCCCGGGCACGGCGTCCGAGCGAGGCCAGCTCGGCCCCGTCGAGCCCGGTGATGCGCTCGGCATGGCGGCGGGCCCGCAGGACGAACCACCCGGGCACGTCGTAGCCGGGTACCGATTCACCCGACCACAGGGGGTCGCGGAAGACGACCGCGTCCTCCCCGTTCTGCTCCAGCCCGCACATGAAGCAGTCGGGCCGATGGGTGGGGGCACTGGCCGCACTGGTCGTGCTCGCCGTGCCCGTTACGGTCTCGCTCAACGAAGTCCCCCGGTCTCAGAGGGATCCGGTGAGGATGAGCATCGGGTCGGGCAGCTCGCTGCGCAGCGCCCAGGAACGGTGGATCAGCTCGTCCACGGGTGCACCGGAGCGGCGCGCCGCGAGCATGGCCTCCGGATCGAAGGCGGGGCCGACGGCGTCCGCCCCGTACTCCGGCCCCATCATGTAGCCGGTGGCCTCGTCGGGGTCGGCGAAGTTGTCGATCTGCATCTCGACGAACCCGCCGTCGGGGTCCTGGTAGTAGAGGGACGTCGTGACCCCGTGCGCGATGCACACCGCGGGGGAGAGGCCCTTGTCGCGCAGGAGTTCATAGCGGGCGAGCAGGTCGTCGAGGTGCTCGAAGGTGTAGGCCACGTGATGGGCCCCGGCCGTCGTGGGCTTCTTGCGCTCCAGCGGGACGGGCGGCGTGAGCAGGGCGACGCGGTGGTGCTCCTCGTCGTACGTGATGAAGCACAGGGCCTCGTTCTGGAACACCACGTGACCGTCCAGGACGGCGCAGTACCAGTCCCGCATGCCGGTCGGGTTGCTGGTCTGGAAGACGACATGGGCGAACTTCGGGGCGGCGGTCATCCGATCCTCCTTGATCGTGCGCGTGCTCGTGGTGGTGGTCGTCGTCATGTGCGTGCGGCTTCGCTCGGGGCGGGGCCGCCGCGGGTGGGTTCAGGGCTGTGAGACGAAGCGCTGGCGCAGCTCGCCGATGCCCTCGATCGTGCTGACCAGCTCGTCGCCTGGGGCGAGCCGGCGCGGCGGGTCCTGGGAGAACCCGACGCCGGCCGGGGTCCCGGTGAAGATCAGGTCTCCGGGCAGCAGGGGCATGACGGCGGAGAGCCGGGCGATCAGTTCGGGAACCGGGAAGATCATGTCGCTGGTGCGGCTCTTCTGGACTTCCCCGCCGTTGACGGTGCCGCGCAGTTCCAGGTCGCCCGGGTCGCCGAACTCGTCCGGCGTGACCAGCCACGGACCGGTGGGAGCGAAACCGGGGAAGGACTTGCCGAGGCTGAACTGCGGCGACGGGCCCTCGAGCTGCGTGATGCGCTCGGAGAGGTCCTGGCCGACGGTGAGGCCGGCGACGTGTTCCCAGGCCGTTTCGGCGGTGACGTGGTGGGCTAGGGCCCCGATGACGACGACCAGCTCGATCTCCCAGTCGGTGTGGCCCTCGGGCGGGAGCGTGACCTCCGTGACCGGCCCGGTGATGCTGGAGGCGAACTTGGTGAACACGGGCGGCATGGTGTCGGGAAGCGCGAACCCGGCCTCGGCCGCGTGGTCGCGGTAGTTGAGGCCCGCCGCGACGACCTGGCGCGGAGCCGGCGCGGGGGCGCCCAGACGAGCCGGGTCGATGGCGGCTCCTTCGGGCAGCCGGGCGTGCTCCGCCCAGTCGCGGAACTCCTCCCATCGCTCGTAGACGGCTTGCGGGTCGGCGCCGAAGAGGCCGCCGCTGGCCTGTTCGACGTCGACGGCGAGGCCGTCGACGACGAGTGCCAGACGGCCGGCGAGGTTGGCGATGCGCACGAAGTTGCTCCTGGGTTCCTGGTGCGGGCCTGTGGCCGGCGAGAGGGGGAGGGTACGGAGGGCCGGAGGGGCACGGTCCGTCGTTCTCGCAGGCCCGGTCGGCCGGTGGATCGGGGGTACGGCCGCCCCGCAGCGCCTGCGGTGCTGATCAGAGAGTAGAGCGCTATATGTGATAACAGCAAGGCTCGGAGTGCAGGGAAATGCCGAACGGGAGGCCGGCCGCGCCCGACGGCCGGTGCGCTGCCCTCAGCGCGCCGCGGACCTGCGCAGGAGCGGCGCGATCCGGTAGCCCACCATCTGACGCATGGCCAGGGCCGTGTTCGTCCGTTCCACCCCGGGGATGTCGAGGACGAGGCCGGCCACCCGGTACAGGTCCTCGGCATCGGTGGCGACCACGTGCACCAGGAGGTCCGTGTCGCCGCTCAGCCCGTGGACCTGGAGGACCTCGGGAACCGCCGCGAGCGCGTTCGCCACCTCCTCCAGGCGGCGCTGGGCGACCTGGGCGGTGATGAACGCACTGAGCGGATAGCCGAGGGCCGACGGGTCGACGCGCCGCTCGAAGGAGTCCACCGCTCCGTTGCGGTCGAGCGCCGCCAGGCGCGCCTGGACGGTGTTGCGGCTCAGCCCGCTGGCCTCCGCGAGCGCGACCGTGGTGGCCCGGGGGTGCGCGCTGAGGGCGAGGAGCAGGCGTGCGTCGGTGGAGTCGATCCGCTCGCGATTGGGCATGGTGCGCACCTTCCGGGGCCGAGGGGGCGGGGGGTTGAGCATTCTGCGTCATCTCACCACAGGTTCTTGTGCGAGTCCCCGCCCGGTGTTCTCCTCATCAGCAACGTTCCCGCCGCAGGCCCCGCCGCCGGCGCCCCACCGCCGACCGGGACCCGGTCGGCGGCCGCGGCCCGACGCGTCCCGTACCGCCGGTGCGCCGTTCCCGTACGCCGTCGCATTCCGCCCGCCCCTTCCGCCGGACGCATGTCCGCCCGACAGGGTGTGCCACCGTGCAAGGAGACCGATTCACCATGTCCACCGCACCTGCCGACCCCCGGCGGTCCACGGCCGCCGACCTCGATGTGCTGCAGCAGATCGAGGACCGTGCGCTGTGGCTGTCCAGCGCGATCGTGCACCACGCCAACCGCGTCAGGCCGAACCCCTCGGGGCTCAAGGTCGGCGGGCACCAGGCCTCCTGCGCCTCGATGGTGTCGATCATGACCACTCTGTGGTTCCGCCACCTGCGCCCCGAGGACCGGGTGTCGGTGAAGCCGCACGCCTCACCCGTCCTGCACGCGCTCAACCACCTCCTCGGTGAACTCGACGCCTCCTACCTCTCCACCCTGCGCGCCTTCGGGGGACTGCAGAGCTATCCCAGCCGCTCCAAGGACCCCGATCCCGTCGACTACTCCACGGGATCCGTGGGCATCGGGGCCACGGCCACGATCTGGGGCGCCCTGGCCCGCCGGTACGTGGACAAGGACGCCGACGGAGGATTCGCCGGCCGTCAGTACGCCCTGGTCGGGGACGCGGAGCTGGACGAGGGCGCGGTGTGGGAGGCGGTGGGGGATCCGCAGGTCGCCGAACTCGGCGAACTCGTCTGGATCGTCGACCTCAACCGGCAGTCACTGGACCGGGTGGTGCCCACCATCGCCGCCGGCCGCCTGCGGGACATGTTCGCCGCGGCCGGATGGCAGGTGCTCGTGCTCAAGTACGGGAACCTGCTGGAGGAGTTGTTCGCTCGGCCCGGAGGCGAGGCGCTGCGGGCCCGGATCGACGGCATGTCCAATGCCGAGTACCAGCGCCTGCTGCGCTGCACGGCGGAGGAGTTGCGGGACCGGCTGCCCGGCACCGGGCCCGGGGCCGCGGAAGTCGCCGCACTGCTCGTGGACGTCGACGACGCGACGCTGACGGAAGCGGTCGGCAACCTGGCTGGCCACGACCTGGCGGCCCTCGACGCCGCGCTCTCGCAGGTGGAGGACCACCGTCCCACGGTGATCCTGGCGTACACCGTCAAGGGGTACGGACTGCCCACCCACGGGCACCCGCAGAACCACTCCTCCCTGCTGACGGAGCAGCAGATGCGGGTGCTGGCGGACGCGGTGGGCGCCGACCTCGACGACCCGTGGAAGGGCTTCGCCGCCGATTCCCCGGCAGCGCTGCTGTGCGCCGACGTCGCGGCCCGGCTGCGCCGCGGAGCCGTTCCGGCGGCGAAGTCACCGGACGTTCCGCAGGACATCGGCCGCACGCCGGCCGGTGTGGCCACCACGCAGGCCGCCCTGGGGCGCGTCCTGCTCGACCTGACCCGCACCGCCCCCGAGACGGCGAGCAGGGTCGTGACGGTCAGCCCGGACGTCAGCTCGTCGACCAATCTGGGCGGATGGGTCAACAAGGTCGGCGTCTGGTCGCCGACCGAGCGCGTCGACTGGTTCGCCGACGACGCCGAGACCATCCTCCACTGGAGGGAGCGGCCGACGGGCCAGCACATCGAACTGGGCATCGCGGAGACCAATCTGGTCGGACTGCTGGGCGAGCTCGGCGCGACCTGGAGCCGCTGGGGCGAACCGCTGCTGCCCATCGGGGTCGTGTACGACCCCTTCGTGCAACGCGCCCTGGAACCCTGGTCCTTCGGCATGTACGCCGGCGGACAGTCGATCCTGGTCGGTACGCCCTCGGGCGTCACCCTCGCGCCGGAGGGCGGCGCGCACCAGTCCGTCACCACGCCCTCGCTCGGCATCGAGCAGCCCGGCTGCACCACCTGGGAACCGGCGTTCGCGCTGGACACCGAATGGACCCTGCTGGCCGCCCTCTCCCGCCTCGGCCGGCCGGACGGCGGCTCCGCGTACCTGAGGCTGTCGACCCGCCCCGTCGACCAGACCCTCGCGGGCGTTCCCACCGACCCCGCCGCCCGCGAACGCCGACGGCGCCAGGTGGTGGCCGGCGCCTACCCCCTGCGCCGGCAGGACGGGGCCCGCGTCACCATCGCGGCCATGGGGGCCGTGGTCACCGAGGCCCTCGCCGCCGCGGACCGGCTCCAGCAGATCGGCGTCCCGGCCGACGTCGTGTGCGTGACCAGCCCGGGACTCCTCTACAAGGCGCTGGACGCGCGGGCCGGACACGGGGAGGCACCGGACTGGATCCTGGATCAGGCCTTCCCCGCGGAGCGGGCGACTCCGCTGGTCACGGTCCTGGACGGCCACCCGCACACGCTCGCGTTCCTGTCCACCATCCACCGGGTTCCGAGCCGGCGCCTCGGCGTCACCGACTTCGGCCAGTCCGGTTCCCTGGAGGAGGTCTACCGGTACCACCGCATCGACACCGACAGCATCGTCGCCGCCGCGCTCGACCTCACCGAGTAGGGGTTGAGGACCATCCGAACGACAACCGGCGCCAAACCCGTTCCTTGAGGTCCACCGGTCCGCGGCTTCCGGAGTCCGGAGTTCGAAGCTTCGTCGAGCACCCCTTCCCGCAGGTACGCGAAGCTACCGGCCGGATCCCGCATTCGCGCGTCGACCAGCAGCGAGTCCGAAACGCGGACTGGTGTCTCACCTGTGGGCTGAAGGCCCCTGGCCCTCGATGTTCAGGACGATCTTGCCTTGGAGGTGGCCCTTCTCGGCGTGGGTGTGGGCCGCGGCCGCGTCACGCAGGGGGAAGACGCTGTCGATGCCGACGCGTACGTGCCCTGCGTCGATGAGGGCGGACAGCTCGGCGAGATCCGAACCGCTTGACCGCACCTGCCACATGGTTTCGCTGAGGACGATGCCGAGTTCGGCCGCGCGCTCGCGCCGGTAGTCGCCCAGGAAGACCGGCGCGATCCGGCCGCCCCGCCGCACGGTGGACAGCAGGCGGTGCGCGTCGGGACCGCCGACGGTGTCGATCAGGAGGTCCAGATCGCGGACGGCCTCCTCGGCGGGTGTCCGCGTGTAGTCGACGAACCGGTCCACGCCCAGGCCCAGCAGGAACTCCTCGTGCCGCCCGGATGCGACGGCGGTCACCTCCTGCGCGCCGGCCACCCGCACGAGTTGTACGGCGAAGTGGCCGACTCCTCCCGCAGCCCCGTTGACCATGACGGTGGCGCCGGTGCGGCCGCGCAGGTGGGTGAAGACGTACTGGTAGGCCGTGAGCCCGGCCATCGGCACGGCGGCGGCCTCCGTATGTCCGAGGGCTGCGGGCTTGGGGGTCAGGTGGGCGGCGGGTGAGACCGCATACTCGGCGTACCCGGATCCGCGGCCGGGGAAGTTGACCAGGCCGAAGACCTCGTCGCCGGGCTGCCACTCGGTCACACCCGGGCCGAGGGCCGTGACCACGCCGGAGATGTCGCTGCCCAGGATGAGCGGTGGCGTCCAGTTCGGCCGGAGCTCGGCCGGGAAGTCCTCGAAGCCGCGCCGCGCGTACCGGTCCGGCGGGTTGACACCCGCCGCGTGGACCCGCACCAGCACCTCGCCCGGCCCGGGCGCGGGCCGGGGAACCTCCTCGTAGACCAGTTCCTCCGGCCCGCCGAAGGCGTGTAGGCGGACAGCTCGCATCGTCTCCGTACCCATGGGTCCCTCCCCAAGTCCCACTGCGGAGTACCCCGGATAGAATCCGGAGCACTGTTCCGGAACAGGCAACCGGAGCAGTGCTCCGGTTGTCAACTGCAGGGATCCCTCATGTCCATCGAGTCGCGCCCCGGCACACCGCGCGCACCACGCACTGACGCGCGGCGCAACCGCGACCGCGTCCTGGAAGTGGCCGCGGAGGCCGTCGCGGAGCAGGGGACACTGGCCTCCCTGCGGGACATCGCCCGGCGCGCCGGGGTCGGCCTCGGCACGCTCTACCGGCACTTTCCGAACCGGGAGGCACTGCTGGAGGCACTGCTGCACCGGCGCTTCACCCACCTCGCAGAACGGGCGGATGCGCTCGCCGCCACCGCCCCGCCCGAGCGCGCGCTGGCCGAGTGGCTCTACGAGTTCATCCTCGGCGCGGGCGCCTACCAGGGCCTGCCGGCCACCCTGATGGCCACCCTGAACGATCCGGAATCACCGCTGCACGCCGACTGCCTGACCATGCGCCAGGCCGGTGGCCGGCTCCTGGAGGCGGCCCAGGAATCAGGGGGGATCCGGCCGGACGTGGGGCCCATCGACCTGTTCGCACTGGCCAATGCCCTCAGCTGGATCGCAGACCAGGCCCCGACGCTCACGGAGCGGCGGGAACACCTCTTCCACCTGGTGTGGGACGGGCTGAGGCCGCAGTCCGATCGGGGCTGATCCGAGGCCCGTAGCTCCTCTGGCCGTCGGCAGAGGACAGACCACAAAGAACGAGCGGAGGCGTCGATCCTTATGGCACGTGCAGGTCAGGGCTACGGAGGGGCACTTCTCCGGTGCTGTTGACGTGGATCGCCGAGGTGGCGGACGAGCCCCTCGTGCTGGAGCCGGCTGACCGGCGGGTGGAACGGGACACCAACACCTGGCACCTGGGTGCGGACGACGAAGACCGCAGGTCGCTGTGCGTTGCGGAGGTGGTGACAGCCTTCGAGCGGACCGCTTCAGCCCTCCGGGGGCGCATTCGAGAGCTGGGATTTCCCGGGGCGGCGACGTTCTACGTGTGGCACGACGAGCAGGCCGGACAGCTCCGGTGCTCGACCTGCTCTCTCCCCCCGGACGCCCTGCCGTTCGGCGGTGCCTACACGGTTTCCGGCGATCTCAGCCCGATTGTCGAAGGTTTTCTGGCCGACGGTGAGCCCGGCGTCGTCGCCTGGTCGCACTTGGTTGACGTTCA
This sequence comes from Streptomyces sp. NPDC104226, assembly GCF_055584085.1. Classification (NCBI taxonomy): domain Bacteria; kingdom Bacillati; phylum Actinomycetota; class Actinomycetes; order Kitasatosporales; family Streptomycetaceae; genus Streptomyces; species Streptomyces sp. NPDC104226. The sequence goes on along the minus strand of NZ_JBVJMS010000001.1, from coordinate 542,124 downwards.
CGTGGGCCAGACGGTCGCTGAGCCGGAGACCGTGCCCCTTCGGGTCTGGGTCAGCAGCGTTGGAGCCGCATCACGCTGACTCGACCTGCCTGTCCACACGGACGAGGCGGCGGTGGAGCCGATGGCAGTCGGCCAGCCAGGAGTGCGGTCCTACTGAGGCTGTCCTGCCGTTCGTTGCCCCCTCCTGCAGCCCGCATACGGACCGAATCGATCGCGCAGTGAGACCGGGCCAGTTCTCTGAGCGCCTCGAGTGCGCCCCTTGACTTCAACCCAAGGATTGCCATCTTGGGTCCATGTCAAGCAATGAGAAGCCTCGCCTCATCCCGACCGGCAAGTGCTGGTGCGGCTGCGGGAAGGACATCGGCCTGGGCAAGTTCTTCGCCGCCGGCCACGACAAGATCGCCGAAGCAGCGCTCATGGCCCTCAAGTACGACGGGTCCGTCGCTCAACTGCTCCACGCTCACGGCTTCGGCTCGCACCATTCCGTCCGCCACGCCGCCGTGACCGATCCGGACTGCTCGTGGGAGAAGTGCACCGACTGCAACTACAGCGGCGCCCCTGCCAGCATCGCCAACCATCGAAAGAAGGACCATCCCTAACGGCACATCCTCGCCTGGTGATGACGCTCTCGTCGTCAGGTGCACGAGGTGTTCACGGAACCGTCCCAGTCCGGTGCCTCCGTGAGGGCAAGGGTTCCATCCGCTGCCTCGACGACTCGCACCATGATGGCGCCGCGGTCCTCGCCGGGAAACGCAACGGAGAAGTGGGGATCCATCTCCATGAGGAAGTCCCAGCCCTCGCGCTGGGTCGTGTCCAGGGCATCGGCATGCCGACCGGTTGCCCGCCACGTGCCGACCGCGTCGACCGTGACGGTGATGTCTATGGCGTACGTCTCAAGGCAAGTCGACTGATTGGCCCACCATTCGAGGCGGCCGTGACTCATGAATCGATCCATGAGCAGACTATGCACGGTGCGTGGGCCGGACGGGCGGGTCCGTAGGGCCACCGGTCGTCGTGGTTCAGGCCGCGAGACACAGCTGCATGGGCAGCCCGGACGAGTCCTCGCCTCAACCGACTGACGTCCCCGCTGCGCCGCCGGGCGGAGGACCCGGCCGACGCCGGGGCCCCGTTCCCTCACGGTTGTTGCGAAGGCCGAACCAGAGGGCCGGGGCCCCGGACCGGGGCAGTCGGTCAGGTGCCGGGGGTGTGCTCGATGCCGCCGACCCAGACGCGCTGGATGTTGCGCGTCGTCCGGATGTCGGCCAGGGGGTCGCCGTCGACGAGCAGGAGGTCGGCGCGGTACCCGATGCGGACGGCGCCGCGGTCCCGCAGGCCGAAGGCCTGCGCGGGCAGGCTGGTCGCGGAGTTCAGGACCTCCCGGGTGCTCAGTCCGGCCCGGACCAGCAGCTCGAGCTCGTGGTGCATGCTGAGGCCGAAAGCCGGCTGGACCGGTATGCCCGGGGTCCGGTTGGAGTCCGTCCCCGCGAGGATGCGCGCACCGGCCCGGCGCAGCGCGGTGACGCTGCCTTCGGCGGCCGCGTAGTCGAATCCGGGGATGCCCAGAGCGGCGAAGCCCTCCATCATCGTGAGGGTGGGCACCGCGACGGTGCCGCTTCCGGCGTACCTGCCGGCGACGGAGGCGGACAGGGGGCTGTCGAGGGGTACGTGGTGGATCATGTCGACGCCGGCGGTCAGCGCACGGTCCGCCATGGCCGCGGTGACGGCGTGTGCCATGACGAGTTTTCCTGCCGAGTGGGCCGCCTTCACCAGGGCCTTGATGGTCTCCGGTGACAGTCCGGGCTCATCGATGATGATCTTGATGTAGTCGGCCTTCTCCGCCACCCGGGCCCGTACGAACTGGGTTGCCTGCTCGGGGCCGGTCACGATTCCGTCCGCCGGGAAGGTCGGGATGTTGCTCTGGGGGCTGCCGGGTGCCACGGCCGGCGTGCAGGCGCTGCGGATGTCGGTCAGGCCCGGTTGCTGGCGCAGCGCATCGACGCGTGACGCGGGGAAGCAGGCCATGTCCAGACCGGTCGTCACCCCGTAGGCGGTCAACTGGCCCAGGGTGCCGAGGTCCTGGAGGTGCAGGTGCGCGTCGATCAGCCCGGGCAGCAGTACGGCGCCGCCGCAGTCGATCTTGCGCGCACCGAGTGCGTTGATGCCGATGCGGCCGTTGTCGATGACGACGGTGCGCGGCGTGGTCACCGTGTTGCCGTCGAAGACGCGGACGTTGGTCAGCGCGACGTTCTCACCGAAGCCGAACGCCTGGTCCTGGTCCTCGATTTGGGCCCGGTCCTGAGCCCGTGCGACCGCAGGTACCGCGAGGGCTTGTACCCCGGCCATGCCCATTCCGGCGACGGCGGCCGTCTTCAGGAAGTCGCGTCGGTTTCCGTGATCGATGCACATCTTCGTGCCCTTCTGTCTGCGTGGCGGTGCGGGAAGTGGTGCGCTCGTCGCTCCGGGCATGGCGAAGCCGCAGCGGTGTTTCGCGAGTGCGATGCGTGCGGGGTGAGGTTCGGTTCCGCGGCTGCGGCCGGAGAGGCCCTGCCGGCCGGTGCGGCGCGGGCGGGCTCGGTCCAGGGGGCGTACGCCGGGAGGACGGGTCGAACGTAGCCGCTATATGTGATAACAGCAAGACTTTCGACAGCCTCTGCGGCGCGAAGGCGCCACGGGCCCCTGCCTCCCGGCCCGCGTGAGGTGCATCCCCGGCGTCGTAGGCATTGACAGGCCGACGCGACCGCCCCCAGCATCACTGCCAGCCGCCCTGCGGCTCATCCGCAGCGGGCCGAAGCGCCCCTGCCGTTCTTCTTTGCTGCCGTACACGCCGCCATCCCGGGGCTTGGCGCGCCCTCACGGGGAGCTGCGCCCGTGACGCCCGGGGTGCACGACGCGGTTGCGGACCCGCGCCGCCGTGCGGCACTTCCGCCTGCCTCCCGCTCACGCGGTTCCTTGAGGAGCACCCACATGAACTCCACCTCTGGCACGCCCCGGACCGGGGCCCACCCAGGACGCGCCGTTGCCCTCGGGCTCGTCATCCTGTGCATCGAGGGGTACGACCTCTTCCTCCTGGGCGCCGTCGGCCCCTCGCTCCTGTCCCATCCCGACTGGTACGTCTCCAAGTCGACGCTGGGGCTGCTGGGCAGCCTCACCGCGCTCGGCATGCCCCTGGGGTCCATCGCGGCCGGCTGGGCCGGTGACCTCCACGGGCGCCGCCTGCCCATGGCCCTGAGCCTGGCCTGGCTGTCGTCGAGCATGTTCCTCAGCGCCGTCGCGGGGGACGTGACGCTGTTCGCTGTGACGCGCTTCCTGACCGGCATGGGCATCGGAGCCCTGATACCGCTCGTCACCGCGTACGTCAGCGAAGCGGCCACCCCCGCACGCCACGCCCTCCACGTCGGGACCGCCACCACCGGCCTGGCCCTGGGCGGAATCCTCACCGGAGTCGTCGGCCGAGCCCTGCTGCCGGAGTGGGACTTCCGCACGCTGTTCCTCTTCGGAGCCATCCCGCTGGTACTGATCCCCGTGGTGTGGCGGCTCGTCCCCGGCGAGGTCCCGGAGCGGGCGGCGGACGAGCCCTCCGTCGCCGCCCCGGACGCGAACCGGCTCGGCCAACTGCTCGACCCGCGGTACCGCCGTACGACGCTGCTGTTCTGGGCGTCCACCTTCGCCGGACTCGTGATCGTCTACGGAGCGAGCACCTGGCTGCCTGCCCTGATGGTCGGCTCGGGCTACGACCTCGGCTCCTCGCTCGAGTTCTCCATAGCCTTCAACGCCGGCGCCGTCATAGGCACGTTGGGCGCCGCACTGATCGCCGACCGCGGACACCTGAAGGCCGCCACGATGGCCGGCTTCCTCCTCGCGGCCGTCGCGATGGTCACGCTCAGCACCCCGCAGCCGCGCCCGCTGCTGCTGGTGGCCTCCGCCGTGGCCGGTTTCGGGGCGCTCGGCACGCAGGCCCTGATCAACATCTTCGTCGCCCACGCCCACCCGGCCCGGCTGCGCGGCACCGCGCTCGGCTTCAGCCTCGGGGTGGGCCGGGTGGGGGCCATCGTCGGGCCCAGTTACCTGGCGGCCGTGGCCGTACTGGTCACCTCACCCGGCGCCGGCTTCTACGCCTTCGTCTTCCCGGCCCTCCTGGGCGCGGTCCTGATCGGCCGGCTGGGGTCCGACCGGCGTCAGGCCGGTCAGGACTGAACTCCGACCGGCGTCAGGCCGGCCGACCGCGCTCCGGCCGGTCCTGACCGGCCGCTGCCGCCTGCTCAGGAGAGGGCCGAGACGGCGATCTTCTCGTTCCGGGCGAGGTGCTCCTCGACGGCGGCGGCGACCGCGTCCGGGTCGCGGGTGCGGAAGGTGGCGAGGAGAGCTGTGTGTGCGTGTCCCCGCCGTGCGTGCTCGTCCGGGTCGGGGTCGAGCTGACCGAAGCCGATCCGGATGTAGCGCTCCGCCGCCCGCCACAGCGTCGTCAGCAGACGGATGTCCCAGGCGGTCGCGGCGGGAGCCAGCAGCGCCAGGTGGAAGGCGTGGTGGCCGTCGTAGATGTCGGCGATGCCGTGGTCCTTGCCGCCGAAGTCCACGGCCAGCGCTTCGAGGCGGTCCAGTTCACCGTCCGTCAGCAGGCCGCACGACCGGCGGGCGATCTCCGGTTCCAGCGTGCGGCGCAGCCGGTAGATGCCGTGCAGGTCGTCGAGGTCGAGCGGGGCCACGACGGCGCTCCGCCCCGGCCGCAGCGTGACCAGGCCCTCGCTCTCCAGGCTCCGCAGGGCCTCGCGAATGGGGATGAAGCTGATGCCGAGCATGCCCGCCATCTCGCGCAGCGAGTACTCCGCTCCGGGTGCGAGCGTGCCGGCCAGGATCGCCCGGCGCAGCTCGTCGGTGGCCTGTTCCACCACTGACCGTGACGTGATGGGCTGCACGGCCCCCCGGGATGTCGCCACGGTCGGTCCCTCGCTTCAGTTGTCCGTCAGTTGATATCAACTATAGCGACGCCCCCGTACGGAGACCTGTCTCCGTACGGGGGCGCAACAGCTCTCGACCGACGGTTCTCGACCGGGTCGCAGTCGCGGCCTACAGCAGCAGGAGGCGCTCGGCGTTGCGGTGGGCGATCTTCCTGATCTGGGCGGCCGGCAGCTTCGCGTCCCGCAGGAACCCGACGGCCTGGGCGCTCTTCTCGAAGGGGTAGTCGATGGCGAAGAGGACGTTGTCGATGCCGACCGTCGCCACCGCGGCACGCAGCATGGTGTCGTCCATCACCCCGGAGGTGGTGATGGCGATGTTGTCCCGCAGGTACTCGGAGGGCTTCCTCTTCAGCGCCACGCGGGTGGTGATGTTCTGGATCTGCACGTCGAGGCGGGACGTGTGGAAGGGCAGGAACTCTCCCATGTGGCCCAGGATCAGCTTGGCTCCGGGGAAGTCGTCGAAGACTCCGCCGAGGATGATCCGCAGGGCGTGCCCCGCGGTCTCGGCCGCCCAGCTGTAGAGGGGGCCGACGAGCTCCGGGCGCCCCCGGATGAGGCCCCAGTCGCCGGTCGGAGCCGGTGTCGGGTGCAGGTAGATCGGGGCACCCAGGCCCTCCAGCGCGGCCCACACCTCCCGGAACTGCGGCTCGTCCAGATACTGCCCGCAGGTGTGCCCGTTGACCAGGAACCCGGCCATCCCCAGTTCCCGCACCGCGCGTTCGGCCTCCCGTACGGCGGCCGCGGGATCCTGCAGGGGCAGTGCGGCGAGGCCGCCGAACCGGGTGGGGTGCGCGGCGATGATGCCGGCCAGCGCATCGTTGGCGCGCCGGGCGTCCGCCACGGCGATGGCCGCGTCCGGCTGCATCTGCACCCCGGGCGGTGCCAGGGACAGCACCTGCATGGTGACGCCGTTCTCGTCCATGTCGGCGAGCCGGTAGGCGGTGATGTCCGGGAGCCGCTTCATCCACTGCGCGATGACCTCCGGCTTGAAGGGGATCGCTCCGTTCAGCGCCGTGCCCTGAGTGACGAGGCCCGGCAGCAGGACCGCCTCCTCGATGGCGATGATCTTCATCGGGTTCCTCGGTCCGGGGCCGCCGTCGTGGGCCTCCGCGACCCCGGGCCCCATCAGCCCGGCGACGCCGCCGAGCGCGACTCCCGTACCCGCGGCCCTGTTCAGGACCTGCCGTCTCGTCCAGCTGTGCGCGCTCATCTCTCTCCTGCTTCCGTCGGGGTGGGGATTCCGGGCGCGCCCGGGTGGTGGTGCTGGTGGTGGTGGTGGTGGTGCTGGTCCGCCCCGGCCGCGTGGCAGTTCCGGACAGGGGTGCGGCCGGGGCGGGGTCTGGGGGTGGTGGCCGGCCGACGGGCGGCTCAACCGGGGAGGAGGCAGCCCCTCAGCGTGTCCAGGAGGGCGAGGACCTGCTCGGGAGCTTCGTCCCCGAGCCAGCCGACCACCTGGTCCGGGCGTACCAGTACGAGGCGCGCTCCGAGCTGCCGCGCGGAGTGGGGGTGCCCCGCCTCCGACAGGTCCACGACGCGGAGCGGGACGCCCCGGGCCCGCGCGGCCTCCTCGATGGCCCGCTCGGACGCTCCGCGTTCCCGTACGAGGAGCGTCAGGCCGGCGCCGAGCAGGTCGTAGAGCGACCGGCCGTCCGCGAGGAACACGTGGGGGAGCCGGGCCCCGGCCCGCGCCGTGCGCTCCCCTTCTCCCGCGTCCCCGTATCCGTACGGGTCCTCGTCCCGCTGCGGCGGGACGATCGGGGAGGACTCGATGCGCAGTCCGAGGACCAGGTCGAGGGAGTGGAACTCGGCACGCTTGGTCACCTGGATGCGTTCGCCGGCGGCCTCCCGGGCCTCGGCTCCCGCCCGGTCGGCCGCTTCGAGATCGTCGGCCAGCAGCTCCGTGGAGAGCACCCGCATGTTGGCGGTCGCCTCACGGACGATCCGTTCCTGTACGGGGCGGCGCTCGCTCTCGTAACTGTCGAGCGCGTCGGCGCCGCCCCAGCCGTCGAGCACGGCCGCGAGTTTCCAGCCGAGGTCGACCGCGTCGCCGATGCCGGTGTTGAGCCCGTGGCCGCCGAACGGCGGGTTCAGGTGCGCGGCGTCGCCGGCGAGGAACACCCTGCCGTCGCGCATGCGGTCGACGACCTGCATCCGCGCGGTCCACGGATCGGTGGAGAGCACCCGGGCCCGTACCGGACGCCCTGCCACCCCGTCGATGATGCGGTGCGCCTCCCGTTCCCCGGTCTCCCGGTCGACACCGAAGGCGATCGCCCACCATGTGCCCGACCGGTCCAGCGGACCGGCCAGGGCGGGAGCGGAGGGGTTCACGATCCAGTACTGGACGGCCGGTCCGTGCCGTACGTGGTCCATGAGTTCGGCGCTCTCGAAGACCATGCCGAAGTTGGGGCGCAGGGACTCCCCGCCCACGTACCGGGAGCCGATCTGTTCGCGCACGGTGCTGCGCGGACCGTCGCAGCCGATCACGTAGTCCGCGACGACCGTGCTCAGGCCTCCGGAGGGGCCCTCCACGGTCACGGTCACGGAGCCCGCGCCGGAATCCTGCTCCACGGCGACGACCCGCGACCCGAGGACGAGCCGGCACGCGTCGAGCTCCTCCACCGCCTCGCGCAGGAGCTCCTCCAGCACGTACTGGGGCGCCTGCTGCCCGAGTTCCGGGAACCGGTCGCCGTCCGGGGCGAGCCCGAGGACTCCGGTGAAGCGCGAGAGTTCCCAGCCGGTCAGCGAGGTGCAGAACACGACGTCCTGGGACCACGAGGCGGGCAGCGGAGCCCGGGCGCGGAGCCGGTCGGCGAGCCCCCAGCGGCGCAGGTGCTCCATCGTGCGCACGTTGAGCGTCTTGCACCGGGGGCGTGCCCGGGAGACGGTCAGCCGCGGTTCGACGACCAGGCAGTCCACGCCGCGCCGGCCGAGCTCCATGGCCGCGGCCAGGCCGACCGGGCCGCCGCCGGCGATCAGGACCGCCGTGCGCGGCGGCAGTTCCTTCTTGTGTACGGAGGACATCAGTTGCCGCTCTCGCCCCTCCGGCGCGCCGCGGCCCAGGCCGCGCACTCCTCGGCGAACGCCAGTTGCCGCAGGTGGGTCGCGAAGCCGAGGGTGTGGTGGTCGATGCAGTGGCCGGTGCCGCGCGCGACGCTCGCGTCCACGAAGGGGGCCGCGGTGAACATCGCGGCGAAGCGGGCGACGTTCTCCGGGCTGCTGTCCCACAGGGCGTCGAACTCGGCGAGCGCGTTGTGCACGGGGACACCGACCCGGGGCGCCACGGCCGGGAGCTGTTCCCTCGGCCACGCGGGTGCCTGGATCAACTCCCGTACCGGTACGGGGGCGTAGGAACCCCGGGCTTCCCGCAGTCCTTCCGGCCCGTAGGTGTGCGCCGGCCCGAACATCACCCTGTCGCGTTCCCCGTACGGCAGGTCCACCGTCTGGTCCGGCGGGAGTGAGCCGAGGGCTTCGGCCGCGCCGCCGGGGGGTATGACGGCGCCCATCCCGGTCGCCGAGACCCCGATCAGGGAGGTCCCCTCCGCCCTCGCGGCGATCATCAGGGCGATCATGCCGCCGATCGAGTGGCCGGCGAGGAAGTACTCGGTCGCGCCGAGGCGTTCGGCGGCCTGGGCCAGCGCTCCTGCCAGGAGTTCGGCGTGCCGGTCGAAGGTGTTGGCGTCCGGGGTCAGGGCGGTGCTGCCGCCGTAGCCGGGCCGGTTGAAGGCCACGACCGGATAGCCGTGGGCGGTGGCGACGTCGATGAAGGACCCCTCGGGTCCTCCCGCGACCTCGTAGTACCGGGCGGTGTACGTCCCGCCGTGCAGGGCGGCGATCAGGGGCTTGCCGCTCGGTTCGGTGGGGCGGGCGGCGATCGCGGTGATCGCGTGCCCGTCGACCTCGAAGGTCAGAAGGTCGCGCTGCTGGGCCATCTTTGGCCTCCTGCCAGGGGGTGGGTGCCGGCGAGCCACGGGGAGGGGCTGCGCACGGGGAACGCGGGCATGCGGCTCGCGGGGGCCGGTCACCGGGAACCGGTGGGCGCGATGGCCCGGTTCGGTCGGTGCCGGCCCTGCGAGCCTAGGCGCTATATGTGATAACAGCAAGGGTCGTGAGGTGCCGCGGAAGTCCGCTGCGAGGCGCCCGGAGCAGCCCCTACGAGCACGGTCGTGCGCGGGCGTGCCGGTGAGTGCGGGGGAGCGTCGGGCCGTCGCGGGACCACCAGCGCCCCGTCATCCCATCGGCGGCGCGTAGTCCTGGGTGATCTGCTTGTACTCCAGGAAGTCCTCCACCGACGCGAGGCCGCCGAGGCGGCCCACGCCACTGGACTTGAAGCCGCCCTCCTCGAACTCGACCGTCAAGTTGGCCCAGCTGTTGACGGAGACGAGTCCCGCGTCGAGCTGCCGTGCCACGCGCAGCGGCCGGTCCGCGTCACGGCTCCAGATGCAGGCGCTGAGGCCGTACTCGGTGTCGTTGGCGAGGGCGACGGCCTCCGCCTCGGTGTCGAAGACCTGGACGGTCTGCACCGGGCCGAAGGTCTCCTCCTGCACGATGGGGAGCGAGGAGTCCGGAACGGAGAGCAGGGTCGGATGGTAGAAGGCGCCGCCCGCCAGCTCGGGGAGGGTGCTCGGCCCGCCGCGCACGACCGGTTTGGCGCCGGCCGCGATCGCCGCCTCGACGGCGGCGTCGACCCGGGCCACCGCGGCCTTGTCGATGAGGGGGCCGATCTCGCTCTCCGGATCGGACGCCGGTCCCGGGCGCACGGCCTCGAGGCGCTGGGCGAGGGCGGCGGTGAAGGCGTCGGCGATCTCCCGCTGGACCAGGACCCGGCTGCCCGTCATGCAGAACTGCCCGGCGAAGACGGTGCACGATGCCACGACGGTGGCGAGCGCGACGTCGAGGTCCGCGTCGGCGAAGACCAGGTGCGGGGTCTTGCCCCCGAGTTCGAGCCCCACCCGCTTGAAGCGGGCCGCCGCGCCCTGGGCCACGAGCCGCCCGGTCGCGGTGCTGCCGGTGAAGCTGATCGCGGGTACCCGGGGGGAATCGACCAGGAGGCGCGCGACCTCCGAGCCCGACTCGATGACGACGTTGACCGCGCCCTTCGGCAGTTCGGGAACGGAGGCGAGGATCTCGCTCATCAGCGACGCCGTCCGGGCCGCCTGGCCCGGCATCTTCACCACCGTCGTGCACCCCGCCGCGAGGGCCGGCGCCAGCGCCCGGATGCAGAGGTACGCGGGGGAGTTCCACGGCACCACGATGCCGACCACCCCGATGGGCTGCCGGATCGACATCGACTGGCGGCCCGGCTGGGTGTCGGTGACCCGGCCGTGCGGGTGCAGGGCCAGACCGGCCGCGAAACGCAGCGCCCGGACGATGAAGTGCGCCTCGTAGCCCGCCTCGTCACGGAGCTTGCCGTTCTCCTGGCAGAGGGTCTCGACGACCTCGGCCATGCGTGCGTCGTAGGCGTCGGCGAGGTGGCTGAGGGCGGCGGCCCGGACCATCGGGTCCAGCCGCCAGGTGCCCGCCGCGAAGGCACGGGCAGCCGCGTCGACGGCGGTCCTGCCCAGTTCGGCGTCGGCCTCGGCGTACGTACCGATCACCCGACCCGTCGCCGGATCGACGCTCTCGGAGGTACGGGCGGAGCCGACCCACTCGCCGTCGATCCAGTGCCGTGCGGTGCTGCCGGGGTTCTCGAAGCTCTCAGGGGTCATGTCTCCTGCTCCTTGCTCAAGAGGAGGGCGGACGCGGGTGCGCAGGTGCGCGGGGCGTCCCCCGGATGGGGAGGTCGGGTGTCCGTCACAGGTGGAGCAGCTGCTCCGCGTTGAGGTGGGCGATCTTCGCCCGGTCCGCCTCGCTGATCGGGGCCGAGCGCAGGAAGGCGGTGGCCGTCGCCATCTCCTCGAAGGGGTAGTCGGTGCCGAAGAGGATGCGCTCGGGACCCAGGGCGAGCAGCGCGCACAGCAGGGGAGGGGCCGAGCAGACGCCGCTGGTGGTGATGTACAGGTTGTGCCGCAGGTACTCCGAGGGGTTGCCCCGGGCCAGCTCGATGCCGTGGTGGTCGTGGTACTCCCACCGCGAGTCCATCCGCCACATCACGTACGGCAGCCCCTCGCCCATGTGGCCCAGGAGGAGCTTCGCCCGGGGGAAGTCGTCGAAGACGCCTCCGAAGACACAGCGCAGGAAGTGCGAGGCGGTGTCCGTGCCCCAGCTCCACATCGGCCCGACGAGTTCGGGGTGCCCGTCGATGACGTGCGGCGTCCCGACGCCGTTGGCGGGGTGGAGGTAGAGGGGTACGTCCAGCGCCTCCGCACGCTCCCACACCACGCGCAGCCCGGGGTCGTCCAGGTACCGGCCCTGGGTGTGGGCGTTCACCAGGGCGCCGCGCATGCCCAGCTCGCTCACCGACCGCTCCAGCTCCTTGGCGGCCGCGTGCGGGTCCTGCAGGGGCAGGGCGGCGAAGCCGGCGAACCGGTCGGGGTGGTCCGCCACGACTCCGGCGAGCAGGTCGTTGACCGCTGCCGCTCGGGCCACGGCGACGGCGGCGTCCGTCTCGGCCTGGATCCCGGGGGAGTTGAGGGACAGGACCTGCATGTCCAGGCCGGCCGCGTCCATCTCCGCCAGCCGCTCTCCCGTGAGGTCGAGCAGCCGCCGGGACGCCTCCCGCCACTTCTCGGGCTGCAGGATCGAGGCCGACCCGGCGCCGTATCCCACGAGTTCAGGCGTGACGAAGTGTTCCTCAAGGCCGATGGTGCGCATCTCAGCCCGCCCTCCATTTCACTTATATGCATTGACTTCATGGATAGTGAAACGTACGTTCCGTCGGTGTCAACCCTCTGGAAGGCGTTCAGGACAATGGAGGTGCCCGATGAACGGCATGGATGACACGGCTCCCAAGCCCGCCCCGAACCCCGCCCCGAACCAGGCCCCGAACGGCACTGCCGTGGACGTGGTCGTCGTGGGATACGGACCGGTGGGCATGGTGGCGGCCGGCCTCCTGGGGCGGGCAGGACACCGGGTCCTGGTGCTGGAGCGGTACGCGGGCCCGTACAACCTGCCGCGGGCGGCCAGCTTCGACGACGAGACCATGCGCACGCTGGCCCTCCTAGGCGCGGCGCAGAGCCTGCTGCCCAAGGTGCGCGTGCAGCGCACCTACGAGTGGCGCAACGCCGGCGGCGACCTGCTGATCGAGCAGCACTTCGCCGAGACCGGGCGCAGCGGCTGGGCGGAATGGAACATGATGTACCAGCCGGACCTGGAAGAGGCCCTGGACACCGTGTGCCGGTCCCTGCCCGGCGTGGAGGTCCGCTACTCCAGCCCCGTCGTCGCCCTGGAACAGACCGCGGACGAGGTCACGCTCACCGTCGACGGACCCGGCGGGCCCGAACGCGTCACCGCCCGCTACGTCGTGGCCTGCGACGGCGGGAACAGTTTCGTCCGGCCGGCGCTCGGCGTCGGGACGCAGGACTACGGCTTCTCGGAGCCGTGGATGGTGTGCGACTTCCGCTTCCGCCGGCCCACGCGGGTACCGCACGCGTTGCAGCTCGGGGACCCGCTCGGTCCGACCTCGATCATCTCGCTCGGTCCCGCGCACCACCGGTTCAGCTTCATGCTCGACTCCGCGGACGAGTTCGAGACCGAACGCGCCCCGGAGCGCGTCTGGAAGCGGGTGGCCCCCCACCTCACCCCCGAGGACGCCGACCTGATCAGGGTCGCCACCTACACGTTCCGGTCCCTGATCGCCCACCACTGGCGGCGCGGCCGGGTCCTGCTGGCGGGCGACGCGGCGCACCAGATGCCGCCGTTCCTCGGGCAGGGCATGTGCTCCGGGTTCCGCGACGCACAGAACCTGGCCTTCAAACTGGACCTCGTCCTGCACGGAGCCGCACCGGAGGAGATCCTCGACACCTACCAGTCGGAGCGCGAGCCGCACGTGCGCGCGGTGACCGAGAAGGGCATCGAGCTCGGCCACCTCCAGACCCTCCGCGACCCGGCGCGCGCCGCGGAGCGCGACCGGACGCTCCTTGCGCGGCGCGCGCAGGCCGGGGCACCGGAGGCGATGCGGCTGCCGGGCCTCGGCGACGGCCTGTTCGCCCGCGTCTCGGCCGAGGGGCGGGGGCTGTTGTCGGTCCAGGGCGTGGTGGACGACGGAGACCGCCGCGACCGGCTGGACCAGCTCGTGGGCGGCGGTTTCCACCTGCTGGTGGCGCAGGACGTCCTGGCCGCCCTGGAGCCGTCCCCCCTGCTGGACGACCTGATCCGTGCGGGAGTCCGGGTCGTCGCACCCGGGGCGAGCAGTCCCGAGCCGACCGGCGCGGGGGAGGCCGGGCGCCCGAGGGAACTCCGCGTCCACGACGTCGACGGCACCTACCGCGACTGGTTCGCGGAGCTGGGCTGCTCGGCCGTCGCGGTCCGCCCGGACTTCTACGTGTTCGGGACCGCGAGCACTCCCGAAGCGGCCGTCGACCTCGCCGTCGAGCTGTTGGGGACGGTGCGGGGGGAGGCGGCCGCGCCGAACGGCTGAGCGGGCCCGGGCAGCCGGTCACTATGATCGCCCGTGTGACAGCTCAGCATCCCCCGGAACCCGAGAACGACGAGGCATCGCCGGCCCGTCAGGGCATCCAGTCGGTCGAACTGGCGATGACCGTACTGCGCGCCCTGGAAGAGGGCCGCGGGCCGATGAGCCTCACGCAGATCGCCTCGGCCAGCGGGATGCAGCCGAGCAAGGCCCACCGCTACCTCGTCAGCCTGGGCCGGGCCGGTCTCGTCGCCCAGTCGCGCAGTTCCGGGCGCTACGACCTGGGCCCGGCCATGAGGCGGCTCGGCATCGAGTCGCTGCGCAGGATGGACGAGGTGTCGCTGGTGAGCGAACACCTGCCCGCGCTGCGCGACCTGACCTCCCACGCGGTGAACCTGTCGGTGTGGGGAGACCACGGGCCGGTCGTGGTGCGCTGGGAGTACGGCGCCCACGCCCTCCCCATCACCGTGCGCATCGGCGCCACGATGCCCCTGCTGAACAGCGCCATGGGCGGCGCCTTCCTGGCCCATCTCCCGGACCGGCTCACCGATCCCGTCCTGCGCGCCCAACTCGAAGCGGACCGGCTGGACCCGGCCACGGAGGAACGTGTCGCCGAGATCCGCTCCGCCGTCCTGGGCAGTGGTGTGTCCACCACCTCGGGCGGAGTGATCCCCGGTGTCACCTCCGTGGCGGCGCCGGTGCTGACCGGCGCCGGGTCACTGCCGCTGGTCGTCACCCTCGTGATGCCGAGCCGTGGCATCACCGAGGAGTCCCTCGCGGCCCTCGCGGCGGAGCTGCTGCGCGCCACCCGGTCGATGTCCGAGGAACTGGGCCACACACCCCACCCGGACGGGCCCTGACGCGCCCACGGCGCGGCCTGTCGGATGCCCGGCCCTTGCGCGCACGCCGCGACGGCGTGTTCGCTGCCGGGTTCTGCACCGGTTGCTCTTTCGACGGTGACCGGACGGTCTATGCCTTGGCGCGGCTCAGGGTCAGGTCTGCGAGGGCTTCGGGGGCGCCGGGCTGGTGGCGGATGCCCGGGAAGGCGTTGACGTCCACGACGAGGGGGGAACCGTCGGCCGTGGCGATGACGTCCACGCCGTAGACGTCCAGGGAGTAGACCTCGCCGATCCGGCGGGTCAGGTCGGCCCATCCCTCCGGGAGCCGGGCCAGGGGCAGGGTGGGGCCGCGGCCTTCCGGGGAGAGTTCCGAACGGCGCAGGGCCGCGAAGACGCGGTCTCCGATCGCCCAGAGCTTGTGGTCCCAGCCGTTGTTCGGGGTGAAGTCCTGCACCACCACCGGCTCGTCGGGCCAGGCCTCTGCCAACTCCCCGAGGCGCGGCGTGTCGTCGACCCGGGCGACGAGGTCGCCGCGGCGGTTGTGGCGGCTCTTGACGACGACGGGGGAGTCCAGGCGGACCCCGGCCGCCCACGGCCCGAGCGCTCCGACGGTACGGGTTTCCGCGAAGGGAAGCCCGGCGCGGAGCGCGGGCTCCGCCATCAGGGTGCGGTCCTGGCAGAGCGCGGTTGCGGCGGCGGAGTTCACCACCGGCGCGCCGAGCCGCTCCAGGCGCCGGGCCAGTTCCAGGCCGGACGGGGTGTGTGCCTTCAGGAGGTATACGTCGGCGGGGGTCCCGAGTGCCGTGTCCGGTGCGCCGGGATCCAGCAGTTCCACTGCGTGCCCGCCGGCCCGCAGGAGTCCGGCCGTCGCCGAGAGCAGCGGGTGCCCGGGGTTGTCCGTGATCAGGCCGATCCTCATACGGGCTCCCCTGTGGGAGCCGGCGGGGTCACGGCCGGCATCGGGGCGACGGCCGCCGGGGCCGCTGTAGCAGCTGGGGTCGCCGTGACGGCCGTGACCTGGACGGGGATCGACACGGCTTGGACGGGCCGGTGCGAGAGGGCGGTCCCGCCTGCGGGGCAGGGTCGCGAACCGGCGCCGCGCGCGAGGTCCAGTACCGCGCGGGCCACCCGGGCCGCGGCGTCGGGTACCTGACGGAAGCTCGGGAAGTCGTTCACGTCCACGACCACCGGCCCGTCGGGGCCCAGCAGGACGTCCACCCCGTACAGGTCGAGACCGTAGACTTCCCCGACCCGCGCGCCGATCTCCGCGATCTCCGCGGACAGCGGGACGAGGCGTTCGGGGACGGGGCTGTCCGGGTGCAGGGGAGAGCGGCGCTCGGTGGCGAAGAGCTCCCCGCCGACCGCGTACACCTTGAGGTCGGTGCCCGAGTTCGGGACGTACGGCTGGGCCACGAGCATGCCCTCGCCGGCCAGTTCGGGGAGCATCGCGGCCAGCCGCTCCGGCGAGGAGACCAGGTGGACGGCCCGCCCGGAGCTGCCGTCGGCGGGCTTGACGACCAACGGGTACTCCGACGCCGGGATCTGCTCCAGCAGCTCCGGCCGGGCCGCGGCGTAGGTCGGCGGCAGCGGCAGTCCCCGGCCGCGCCCGATGGCGGCGGCCAGCGCCTTGTCCCGTACGCCCCGGATCGCGCGGGCGTCGTTGACGGTGGTCGCCCCGGCCGCGGCGGCGGCTTCGAGCAGGGTCAGTCCCGGCCCGCCGGACACCGTCTTGAGGACCCAGGCGTCATGGGCGCCGGCGTCCACCGCCTCGCTCATCCGCAGCAGCGAGCCCCCGGGCCGCAGCACTTCCACCCGGTGGCCCCAGGCCTTCAGCTGCCGGACCACCTCGTTCGGCATGCCGTCGTGGCGGTAGTGCTCCTCCACCAGGAAGCAGAGCCTCATGGACCTTCCCCATATTCCCCGGACGTCCGCCGATCCGTCCGGCGTGTTGTGACGTCACAGGATGTCATGGTCCGCAATGTGATGATCGGTCCGCGTACGCAGCAACCCGCGAGGATGCCGGCGGGACGGGTTTCGGCCCGGCCGCCCACCGGTTGCCCACCGGCCGCCCTCCGGTCGCTGTCCGGCCACTGGGACGCCGGTGGATCGGTTGGCGCGGGCTCGCGATTTCCCTTCCGGCCAAAGTGCTACAGAAAGACCCTTACCGGTCGCGGTTCAGCGGAAAACTTGTCAGAGGCTGCCCAAAGCGATCAACAACTCTCCTATAGTGATGCCTCGTTGCCAGGAACCTTCTCCTCCATTTACGCCCGGTATGAGGCTTTGATTGATGACGGCGTCGCCCTCCCCCCTTCGCCCCTCCGCGCTGGCCCTGCTGATCACCGCAGTCGCCGGTGGCGCGCTCACCACGGCGGCGGTGGCCGCGGCCCCGTCGTCCATCGCCACCGCCCTCGGCTGGTTCGCCGGCGCGGGCGTCCTGTTGCTCGCGGTATCGGCCTTCGCCGTCACCTGGAGCGCACGCACCTCCAGGGTCCAGCGCGCCCGGATCTCCGGCCTGACCGCCGAACTGGTCGCCCGTGACGGGCACATCGCCCGGCTGATCGCCGACGCGACCCGCGGAGCGGCCGCACACACGGCCGAGCGGACCCGCCTCACCGCCGAACACGCCGCCGTACTGGAGCGGCTGACGGGCGACCACGCCGCCGAGCTGGAACACCTCGCGGCCGTGCAGGCCGCCGAACTCGACGGACTGGCCGCCGCCCAGAACGCCTCCCGCGAGCGGCTCGGCGGAGAGCTGCGCCGCGCCGAGTCGGGCCGGGCCGCCGCCATGGCCGCGGCCGCCAACGCCGCCGGACGGATGCAGGCCCTGGCCACGGGCATGCTCGCCGACCTGCGTGACATGGAGCACCGGCACGCCGACGAGGACGTCCTCGGCGACCTGCTCCACCTCGACCACCGCACCGCCCAGGCCGGGCGCCTCGCCGACTCCATCGCCGTCCTCACCGGCGCCCGTTCGGGCCGCCGCTGGGCGAAGCCGATCGTCATGGAATCGATCCTGCGCGGCGCGATGGGCCGCATCGGCGGCTACCAGCGGGTCAGGCTCCACTCCACCAGCGACGCCGCCGTCGCCGGGCACGCGGCCGAAGGCGTCATGCACGCACTCGCCGAACTCCTCGACAACGCCGCCAACTTCTCCCCGCCGACCGCCGAAGTCCACGTCTACGTGGAGGAGGTGCCGTCCGGGATCGTCATCACCGTCGAGGACAGCGGCCTCGTCATGAGCGAGGTCCAGCTGCGCCGCGCCGAACAGGCCGTGACCGCCGACTCCCTGGACCTGGCCGGCCTCTCCGGGACCCGGCTCGGCCTCGCCGTCGTCGGCCGCCTGGCCCGCAAGCACGGACTGACCGTCTCCTTCCGGCCCTCCGCCCGCGGCGGTACGGGCGCCCTGATGATGCTCCCGCACGAGCTCATCAGCCGCACGCCCGCCGAAACCCCCGCCGCGCCGCTCGCCGCGCCCGCGCAGGCGTCCGCCCCGGTCGCGCCGCGGACGCCCGCCGGCTCCGCCGCTCCCGCCGGCGCCGAGCCCGAGGCCGAGCACGACACCGCCGCCGGTCAGGACGGCGCCGTCCGCGCGCAGGACCGTACGGCCACGGACCGCGCGACCGGGTCCGCCGGCGAGGCGGGCACCGGCACCGGCCAGGGCGCCGACTCCGGCGCCGGGTCCGAGTCCACCGGCGAGCAACCGCACTTCGGCGACAGCGGCCTGCCCCAGCGCCGCCGCGGCCGGACCCTGGCAGCCGCCCACCCCGAGGGCCCGGACGGCGCGGGCACCGATCCCCGTACGGCCGCGACCCCGGCCGCGGGCACGGCAACCGCGCCCGGCGGGGCCTCCCGGTCGGCCGCACGGTTCGGCAGCTTCCGCCAGGCCGTCCGCGGCGCGGCAGCACCGGGCGCAGCCGCGGCCGGAACCCCCGGCGAAGAGCAGCAGCCCGCGCACACCACAGACCCGGAAGGCAACACGCACTCATGACCGGCTTCACCACCGACGAGACGCTCAACTGGCTCCTGGAAGGCCTCCTGGAACGCACACCGGGCGCCCGGCACGCCCTCGTGCTCTCCCGCGACGGCCTCAAGCTGTGCCGCACGCCCGAGCTCTCCGTCGACCAGGCCGACCAGCTCGCCGCGATCGCCGCCGGGATCCAGAGCCTGTCCCACGGGGCGTCCATCGAGTTCGGAGACGGCACCGGCGGAGTCCGCTCGGCCATGGCCGAGTTCTACGGCGGGATCCTCTTCATCGTCGAGGCCGGCGAGGGGGCGCACCTCGCGCTCGTGGCGGGCGAGGACGCCGACGCCGGACTCGTCGGCCACAACATGTCCGAGCTGGTCGAGCAGCTCGGCGAACACCTCGTCGCCAGGCCCCGGGGATGAGCCGGCCGCGGCCGGGCCGGGACGATTCGCCGGACCGGCTCTACACCCTCACCGGTGGCCGCAGCCGCTCCGGCTCGGACGTCTTCGACCTGGTCACCCTGGTCGTCTCCGAAAGCGATCCGGCGCCCGGCATGCAGTCCGAGCACGCGGCGATCCTGCGGATGTGCCAGTTCCCGACGGCCGTCGTGGAGATCGCGGCCGAGCTCGCACTACCGGTGTCGATCACCCGGATCCTGCTGGCCGACCTGCTCGCCACCGGACGGATCCGCGCCCGGCACCCGCGTACGGCGAACTCGGCGTACAGCTTTACCGACCCCGACATCCTGGAGCAGGTGCTCGTTGGACTCCGCAATCTCTGACGCGACGATCCCCGAACCCGCGTCACCGGCGAGCGCGCCCGTGGGGGCCGAAACGCACCGGCCCCGCCAGGCACTGCGCAGCACGGCCGACAACGGACTGAAGATCGTCATCGTGGGCGGCTTCGGCGTGGGCAAGACCACGATGGTCCGCTCGGTCAGCGAGATCCGCCCGCTGAACACCGAAGAGACCATGACCAAGGCCGGCGAGGCCGTGGACGACACCGACGGGATCGCCGGGAAGAGCGCCACCACCGTGGCCTTCGACTTCGGGCGCATCACCCTCGATGCCCGCAACGTGCTCTACCTGTTCGGCGCCCCCGGCCAGGAGCGGTTCTGGTTCCTGTGGGACCGGCTGTTCTCCGGCACCCTCGGCGCCGTGGTCCTCGTCGACACCCGGCGCCTGGCGGACTCCTGGTACGCCATCGACCGGCTCGAACACCACGGCACGCCCTTCGTCGTGGCCTGCAACGACTTCGGCGGCCCCGAGCACACCCCGGAGCAGATCCGCGCCGCCCTGGACCTGCCGGACGGCATCCCCCTGGTGTTCTGCGACGCCCGCTCCCGGGAGTCCAGCAAGCAGGTCCTGATCTCCCTCGTCCAGCACCTCCAGACGGCCGCGCTGTCGAGCAACCGGCCGAGCCTCCAGCCGAGCCCCCTGTCCCAGACCCCGGAGCCCACCCCGTGACCTGCCCCGCCGCCCCCGAGCACCAGCCCGTCTACCTCGGCGGCCCCCGGTTCCAGACCGACCCCGCCGAGCTGTACCGGGAGATGCGCCGCGACCACGGCGCCGTCGCCCCGGTCGTCCTCGACGGAGACGTACCGGCCTGGCTGGTCCTCGGCTACCGCGAACTGCACCAGGTCACCAGCGACCCCGTGCTCTTCTCCCGGGACTCCGAACTGTGGAACCAGTGGGAGCACATCCCCGCCGACTGGCCGCTGCTCCCGATGATCGGCCGGCGCCAGCCCTCGATCCTCTACACCGTCGGCGAACGCCACCGCGAGCGGGCCGCCGTCATCTCCGAAGCCCTCGAAGCAGTCGACCCCTTCGAACTCAAGGGGCACGCCGAGCGGTTCGCCGACGAGCTCATCGACGAACTCTGCGGCAAGGGCTCCTGCGACATCGTCGGCGAGTACGCCATGCTGCTCCCGCTGCGCGTCCTCGCCCGCCTCTACGGGTTCTCCGACGCCCAGGGCCCCGGCCTCGTCCACGCCATGAACGAGATGATCAACGGGCGGGAGGGCGCCCTGGAAGGCCAGCGCCACCTCGCCGAGTCGATGTTCGCCCTGCTCTCCGCCAAGCTCACCGAACCCGGGCCCGACGTGGTCTCCCGGATGCTCGCCAACCGGACCGGGTTCACCGTGGAGGAGGTCGCCCAGGACCTCATGGTCATGATGGCCGCGGGCCACCAGCCCACCGCCGACTGGATCGGCAACTCCCTGCGCCTCATGCTCACCGACGACCGCTTCGCCGCCTCCCTCGCCGGCGGCCGGCACAGCGTCGGCGAAGCCATGAACGAGGTGCTGTGGGAGGACACCCCCACCCAGAACGTGGCCGGCCGCTGGACCTCCCGCGACACCCACCTCGGCGGACAGCGCATCCGCAGCGGAGACCTCGTCCTGCTCGGCATCGGCGCAGCCAACGGGGACCCGCACGTGCGCACCGACGCCGGAGAGCTGACCGGCGGCAACAACGCCTTCTTCTCCTTCGGGCACGGCGAACACCGCTGCCCCTTCCCCGCCCAGGAGGTCGCCGAGGTCATCGCCCGCACCGGCATCGAGGTGCTCCTCGACCGGCTGCCCGACGTGGACCTCGCCGTCCCCGCCGCGGACCTGACCCGCCGCCCCTCGCCCTGGCTGCGCGGCCTCACCACCCTGCCCGTGACCTACACCCCGACCCCCGCCCTTGGAGCCACCCGATGACGTGCCCGATCGACCACAGCGGCCCCGCGGCCATCGCCCTGGACCCCTTCGTCGCCGACCTCGACGCCGAGAGCGCCGCACTGCGCGCCGCCGGCCCCCTGGTCCAGGTCGTCCTCCCGGGCGACGTGACCGTGTACGCCGTCACGCACCACGCCGAGGCGCGCAAGCTGCTCACCGATCCCCGGATCGTCAAGGACATCGACGTGTGGGGCGCCTGGCAGCGCGGTGAGATCCCGATGGACTGGCCGCTGATCGGCCTCGCCAACCCCGGCCGCTCCATGCTCACCGTGGACGGCGAGGACCACCGCCGGCTGCGCACCCTGGTCGCGCAGGCCCTGACCGTACGCCGGGTCGAGAAGCTGCGCGCCGGCATCGAGGCGCTCACCACCGGGATGCTCGACAAGCTGGCCGCGCTGCCGGCCGGCGAGACGGTCGACCTCAAGGCGCAGTTCGCGTACCCGCTGCCGATGAACGTCATCAGCGACCTGATGGGCGTCGACGCCGAGGAACACCCGCGGCTGAAGGCCCTGTTCGAGAAGTTCTTCTCGACGCAGACGCTGCCCGAGGAGGTGCCGCAGATGATGGCGGACCTCGGCGCGCTGTTCTCCCGCATCGTCGAGTCCAAGCGCGAGAACCCGGGCGACGACCTCACCAGCGCCCTCATCGAGGCCTCGGAGGACGGCGACCACCTCAGCACCGAGGAGATCACCAACACCCTTCAGCTGATCGTCGCCGCCGGCCACGAGACCACCATCAGCCTGATCGTCAACGCGGTCGTCGCCCTGGAGACCCACCCCGAGCAGCGCGACCTGGTCCTCAAGGGCGAGGTCTCCTGGGAGAACGTGATCGAGGAGACCCTGCGCTGGTCCAGCCCCACCTCGCACGTCCTGATCCGCTTCGCCACCGAGGACGTGGAGGTCGGTGACCGGATCCTGCCCAAGGGCGAGGGGCTGATCGTCTCCTTCGGCGCCCTGGGCCGCGACGAGGCCCAGTTCGGCGAGACGGCGGGCGAGTTCGACGCGGCCCGCACACCGAACCGGCACATCTCCTTCGGCCACGGCCCCCACGTCTGCCCCGGCGCGGCCCTCTCCCGCCTGGAAGCCCTGGTCGCCCTGCCGGCCCTCTACGCCCGCTTCCCCGACCTCACCCTGGCGGTCCCCGCGACCGAACTCCGCAACAAGCCGATCCTCACCCAGAACGACCTCTTCGACCTCCCGGTCCGCCTGGCCTGATCCGCGACCGCCCCGCCCCCTCGAACCGAGAGCGGGCGGGGCAGCCGTTTAATCGGATGTGCTGACGGGAGACGGTTGTTAAGTTCGGCGTGTGCCGAAGCTGAATCAGATCATCGCAGTCGAAAAGGGCGTCAAGTCCAAGGCCCTCCAGGAGCTCACCCAGGCTCATCAGGACGTGCAGAAGCCCGCCCTGCTCGCCGGCATCTCCCGGACCTACCAGCCCAAGGACGAGGAGGGCGAGCAGCTCCCGCCCGAGTCCACCCGGGTCCAGATCAAGGCCGAGGACGCCCTGCGGGCCACCGCCTCGACGCTCACCCGGCTCTTCGACGTGACCGCGACGAAGGACTGGGCGAACCGGTCCGCGGCCGCGGACGTGGTGGTCGACGGCCGGGTCCTGCTGCCGCAGGTGCCCGTCCCGTACCTGCTGTTCCTGGAGAAGCAGCTCACCGACCTGCACACCTTCGTACGCAAGCTGCCGGTGCTCGACGCCTCCGAGTCCTGGAGCCTGGACCCCTCGACCGATGCGTGGAAGACGGACGCGGTGCGGACCATCCGCACGAAGAAGGTCCCGCGCAACCACGTGAAGGCCGAGGCCACGGAGAAGCACCCGGCGCAGGTCGAGGTGTACTACGAGGACGTGGCGGTCGGCTACTGGACCACCGTGAAGTTCTCCGGAGCGCTGCCCGCCCGCCGGGTCAACGAGCTCCTCGACCGGGTCGAGAAGCTCCAGCAGTCCGTCAAGTTCGCCCGGGAAGAGGCGAACAACACCGAGGTCACCGACCAGCGGATCGGCGACGCGGTATTCGGCTACCTCTTCGGGTAGCCCCTACATTCGCCCCCCGTCGCGAGCGGGGGGTGCGCGATGAGCGCAAGCTGAAACTGATGTTGAAGCTGATCATGGGGTGTCAGGTGGGGGTTCGAATCCCTCCCCCCGCACACGTGCGGGGGTGGCCCAAGTCCGGCAGAGGCGGCCCCGTCAAACTCAGATTCTCGCTCCAGTCTCAGTATTCGCCGCCGAACACCGGATCGACCGGGCGCGGGCGAACATCGACGGATGGGGGTTCAAGTCCCCTCGGCGGCTCTCTCGTGCCGCTGTAGTTCAAAGGCAGAACACGTCGATCTCAATATGACCCGCGACTCTTAAACGCCGTCGGTGTGCGCAAATGGGTGGCAAGCTGGAGCCCGGGAGCTGGACATGCTCCCGGGCTCCGTCACGTTCGGCGGGGCGGCGTCACGCGGACATGGGCACCGAGACGAACGCCGTGCCCGACTCGTTCTCCACCAGGACCGCCCGGACGTCCGCCGGATCCACCGCCGCTGAGCCGTCCAGCGCCGCGCCCTTGCCCTCGCCGTGCTCCGCGGTGCCCACCACCCAGCCGCCCGCGGTGGTGCGCGTGCCGTCCCGGGAGACCACCACGATCCGGCAGCGCTCGCCCGCCGGAATGCCCGACACCGCGGCGTGCACCCTCACCCACTTGGCCGCGGGCGTCACCTGTACGGTCATCCGCGCGCCCGTGCCCGCATCCGTCGCGGAGGCCACCTTGGTCCCCGCCACCGGGGGAGACGGCTGGGCCGAGACCGTCGGCAGCGGCCGGGCCTCGACCTCGGCGTTCCCGCCGCCCAGCTGCGTACCGGCCCAGAAGACCGCGGTCAGCGAGGCCGCCACCGCCAGTCCCGCGAACGCGGTCCGGCGCCGGCGCGCCCCGTCCACCTCCTGGCGCATCTGGCGCAGAGTGCGCTGGAGCAGCAGGTCCCCGCCCTGCGGCGGACCGTCGAGGAACGCCTCGGGGGGCACCTCGCCCAGCGCCGTCTCCATCTCGCGCAAAGCCGTCACCTCCTGACGGCACTGCACGCAGCCGTCCACGTGTTCCTCGACCCGGCGGACCTCCGCGTCGTCCAGGACGCCGAGAACGTACGGGCCGAGCAGTTCCTCCTCGTGCCGCTGCCCGTTCATGCCACCACCTCCTGCAGTCCGCCGGGCCGCGGTGACGGGCCGCCCGTGCTGTCCCTGAAGACTTCTCTGAGCGCCTTGAGCGCGTAGTGCGAGCGCGATTTCACCGTGCCGGCCGGGATGCCGAGGGCGTCGGCCGCCTCGGCGACGCTCTGCTGCCGGTAGTACAACTCCGTCAGCACGTCCCGGTGTTCCGGCGACAGCCGGTCCAGGGCGCCCAGTACGGTCATCGCGTCCACGACCGCGTCGGCGTGGTCCGCCTCCACCGGCGGGTGCGCCGGCGATCCGGACACCTCCGGCGGCCGGGCCGCCTTCGCCCGGTACCGGTCGGTGACGATGTTGCGGGCCACCGTGAGCAGCCAGCCGCGTACGGAGCCCTTCCCGTTCACCAGGACCTCGGAGTGGCGCCAGGCCCTGATCAGGGTCTCCTGGACGATGTCCTCGGCCGCTGCCCGGTCCCCGGTCAGCCGGGTCACGTACGCGAGCAGGGCGTGACCGTGCTCTTCGTACACGGACTTGATCAGTGCCTCGTCGGTCGAGCCCCGCCGAGTGCGGGGCCACAGTGGTCCGGCCATCTCACCCTCTCCGTCTTCCTCGCTTGCGTGGTGCGGTCACAACACGCCGCGCACGGGCACCGGGTTCACGTGACCTGCGTCACCTGCGTCACCTGCGGCACCCCGGGGTCCGTGGGGCGTGCGCCGCCGCTCGGCCGGCGCCGCTCAGGTCCGGCAGGTGCGGCCCTGGTTGAGGCAGTCCACGATCTCGTCCATCCGCGGGCCGGTCATCACGTTCACGAACATCGCGTGGTCCGTCCGGGGGCTGTGCCGCTGCTCGGGGAAGGAGTCGAGGGCGATGGGCGCCCCCGCGGGCACGTCGTAGGCGAGGGAGATCCGCAGGCGCGGTACGGGGAAGGTGTCCTGCGGACAGACTCCGTTCGCTGCCGGGAAGCGCAGGTGCGCGCGGTGTCCCGGCGCGGTGGTGTCCAGGCCGTTCCAGCAGCTGGGGAAGACGAGCGTACGGGTGAGCCGCTCGCCCCGCGGGCAGCGCGGGTAGCGGGTGGTGGACCGGTCGGGGGAGCCCGAGCAGCCCCAGCGGGCCCGCACTTCCGCGTCGGAGTCCGCGGTGAGGGCCACCGCGTCGCCGGTCACCGCGTGCAGGAACCGGGGCATCGCCACCACCTTGCTCACCGGACTGCCGAGGAACTCCACCGACACCGCGGCCTCGGGGAGGATCGCGCCCGCGTTCCCGTGGCCCGCGGTTCCCTCGTGCGGCCGGTCGCCCGGCCGGTCGGTGCGGCGCAGCACCGGCCAGTAGTACGTGGAACGGTCCCCGCCCGCACAGCTGGTGGCGGCCGCGTCCAGGGAGGCGTCGGTGGAGAAGGCGTTTGTGGACAGGTTCCCGACGTAGCCGTGCGTGTGGTGGGCGCCGGAGCGCAGTCCCGGGGAGACGACGAGGTTGTCCTCGTTGTAGTGGCCCTCCGCGTTGCGGCCGCAATCCACCGACACCCGGCCCGCGGAGGCCTGCGGACCTGCGGCGGGGGCCTCGGCCGGTCCGGCCGGGACCTCCCGGAAGTCCACGAAGTCGCCGGGCACGGGACCGGCTCCGGTCGCCGGTGCGCCGGGCCCGCCGGTGCGCGCGGCCCCCAGCACGGCGGCGGTCAGCCCGGAGCCCAGCACCAGACATATCAGCAGCGTGAGCAGTCGGCGTTCGTTCCCCATGCGGGTCACGGTTGCCGCCCACCCCCGTCCCCGTCAACCGGGCCTCCACGGGACGGTCAGGCCAGCGGCGCCGCGTCGAGCTCGATCACCTCTGCGGGGCCCGCGCGGAACGCCGGGCTCGCCGCGTCCGCCTCGATCATGTGCGGGGTGACGTCGTGCGCGGCGAGGGCCTCCCGGGAGGACCATTCCTCCACGAGGGCGAACCGGTCCGGATCGCCGCTCACTTGGTGCATGTCGTAGCGGATGCAACCCTCCTCGGCCCGTACGGCCGGCGCGAGGCGCTCGTAGGCCTCGATCTGCTCCCGGCCGCGGCCCGGGAGGGTGGTGATGAGGATCAGGAGTCGAACGGTCGATGGCATGGGCCGCATGCTAGATCGACAAGGCCGGGCAGCGGAAAGGGATTTCCGCAAGGCGGGTGCCACGGCTGGCCCCGCTACCCGCTGTCCGGCGCCGACCGCGGCGGTTCCGCCACGCATGGCCGGTCCGGTGCTTGCCCGGTACCGGCCGACCGCGCAGAGTGGCCCGGTATGACACCCGAAGACCTCTTGCAGGCATTCGCCCGTACCCGCGTCTCCCTCGACGGATCCGAGGTCACCTTCTGGTGGACCGGCGACGTCCACGCCTGGGCCCCGGGAGAGCCCTACCGGCGCCTCTTCGGCTTCGAAGGCCTCAACGTGGCCCGGCTGGTGGAGGACGAGGCGCCGGGGACCTACCAGCTCCTCACCCGCGAGGCCGCGTTCTACCTGGACCCGCTGACCCGGGAGATCCTGGAGACCTGGGAGGACAAGCCCGTGGTCCACGTCTGGAACGACCCGGCGAACCAGAAGTGGCGACCGTTCCCCGTCCCCATGACCGCACTGGGCGACGAGGTCTGCTTCAGCCTGGAGATCCCGCTCGCCTACCCCTCCCCGCTGCCCGTCGCGCAGTACCCCGCGAACTCGGCGGACGACACCTACCGCGCCCTGGAGCTCTTCCAGTTCTTCGCCCCCGCCTCGGTGCTCGCCACCGCCGAGCCCAGCGTCCCGTCCACCATGACCTGGACCCGGATGTCGCCCTGGCTGCCCTGGATGGAACAGGGGCAGCGCCCCGGCGGGCTCACCTTCCACTGCCGGGGCCGCAAACTCGCCTCCTACGCGGAGGTCCCGGAGCGGACCCGCGCGTACGTGGCCGCCCACCACCCCGAGTTCGCGCACGCCCCCGAGAAGTGGACGGAGCCGAACGAGACCAGCTGGACCTACTTCCGCAGGCTGAACCCACCGGCGGGCCCGCTCGGCGCCTGAGCCTGCGCCCGGCCTGCCCGGCTCCCGAGCCCGGCAGGCCGGACGGCCCGGCCCGGTCCGAGGGCTCTCAGCCGGCGGTCGCGAACCGGTCGAGGGCCCCGAGCACATGGCCGAGGGTGGCCGCTCCGCCCATGTGTCCGGCCTCCTCCACCACGGTCAGCTCCACGCCGGGCCAGGCACGGGACAGCTCCCAGGCCGTGCCGAGGGGGCTGGCCATGTCGAGGCGCCCGTGGATCAGGACGCCCGGGATGCCGGCCAGCCGGTGGGCCCCGCGCAGCAGCTCGCCCTCCTCCAGCCAGGCTCCGTGCGAGAAGTAGTGCGAGCAGATGCGGACGAGGGCGACGCGGGCCGCCGGCGGCCGGCCGGTGTACGGCTGGGAGGCGCCCTTCGTCTCCCCGGACAGCACCGCGTCCTCCCAGGCGCACCAGTCGGCCGTGGCCTTCGCCCGTACCTCCGCGTCGGGATCGGCCGCCAGGCGGGCGTAGGCCCCGACGAGGTCGCCGTCACGCGGTGTGCCACCGGATCCGGCGACGAACCGCTCCCACTGCTCGGGGAAGTACCGGCCGACGCCGCGGTACAGCCAGTCGATCTCCGAGCGCCGCGTGGTGGTGACGGCCGCGATGACGATCTCCGAGACGTGCGCCGGGTGCCGCTCGGCGTAGGCCAGGATCAGGGTGGAGCCCCACGAGCCGCCGTACAGCAGCCAGCGGCCGATGCCGAGGTGCTCGCGCAGCCGCTCCATGTCGGCGACCAGGTGCCCGGTGGTGTTGTACCGCATGTCGGTCGCCGGATCGCTCGCGTGCGGGGTGCTGCGGCCGCAGCCGCGCTGGTCGAACAGGACGACCCGGTAGCGTGCCGGATCGAACAGCCGACGGGCTGCCTCATTGCACCCCGACCCCGGACCACCGTGGACCACGAGGGCCGGCTTTCCGTCCGGATTGCCGCACACCTCCCAGTAGATGACGTTCCCGTCGCCGACGTCGAGCATCCCCTTGTCGTAGGGCTCGACCGGCGGATAAAGCTCTCCCACGCCCGCACCTCCTCATCTCCCAGCCCCGAACGCCCCTCCACCGGGGCCCCGTCGGGGTCCGGCCACCCTACGGGGGGCCCGGCAGGGTGGTGACAAGGGTTTTCCCCGTATCGCGTTCATCCCCGCTTTGCCTACTGTCTGCCCACCGGCGATCCTCCCCGTCCGAACAGCCCCCGCGCCCACCCCACATGGCGTGAAGCTGCGAGGCCGGACGTCGCCGGTGCCACCGTTGCCCAGCCCCGACGCTGCGGCGGGCGACCACGTGGTGTGCAGCAGCGGTGGCCGGGCGGGTTTGACCAGCCCGTTCCGGTCCCGCCGCCGCCGGTCAACCTCCCACACTGCACCAACCGGCCGCCCGGTGCGCTCCGTGGCGGCCCGCGAAAGGGAACACCGTGCACGCATCCAGACGACGCAGGCTCATATCCGTGGTGGCGATGTCCGTCACCCTGCTCGCCGGCTCCGCCACCACCTCCCTGGCGCTGACCGCCGCGGATCCCGCCCCCGCCTCGACCCTCCCGGCTGCCGGCGCCCCCACCGCCGTGGCCCCCGTCGAGAACCTCATCGTCGGCTACAAGTCCTCGGCCGCAGAGGCCGGCTCCAACACGGCCGCCGCCGCGGACGCGGAGGCCAAGGGCAAGAAGGCCTCGAAGAAGGCGAAGTTCGACCGCCGCCTCGGCACCGGAGCCGCCCTCGTCTCCCTCGGCACCCCGGCCGACGCCGCCGCCGTCATGGCCCAGTTCCGCGCCGACCCCGACGTGGCCTACGTCGAGGCCGACTCCCGCGCCTACGCCCTCGCCGTCACCCCCAACGACACCGAGTACGCGAAGCAGTGGGACCTCTTCGAGCCCACCGCCGGCATGAACGTCCCGGCGGCCTGGGACACGACCACCGGCTCGGGCGTCACCGTGGCCGTGATCGACACCGGCTACGTCGCCCACTCCGACCTCGCCGCCAACGTGGTCGCCGGCTACGACTTCATCTCCAGCTCCACCGCCGCCCGTGACGGCAACGGCCGTGACAACAACCCCGCCGACCAGGGTGACTGGAGCGCGGCCGGCGAGTGCGGCGTCGGCTCCAAGGCCAGTGACTCCTCCTGGCACGGCACCCACGTCGCCGGCACCATCGCCGCCGCCACGAGCAACTCCAAGGGCGTCGCGGGCATCGCGTACGGTGCGAAGATCCAGCCCGTCCGCGTGCTCGGCAAGTGCGGCGGTGCCACCTCGGACATCGTCGACGCCATCACCTGGGCCTCCGGCGGTACCGTCTCGGGCGTCCCGGCCAACGCGACCCCGGCCAAGGTCATCAACATGAGCCTCGGCGGCTCGGGCGCCTGCACGGCCACGTACCAGAACGCCATCAACGCCGCCGTCGGCCGCGGCACGACCGTCGTCGTCGCCGCCGGCAACAGCAACGCCGACGCGGCCGGCTTCTCGCCCGCCAGCTGCAACAACGTGATCAACGTCGCCGCCAGCAACCGCACCGGCGACCGCTCGTTCTACTCGAACTACGGCGCGATCATCGACGTCGCCGCCCCGGGCGGTGAGACCCGCCGCGCCACCGACACGCCCGGCACCATCACCACGCCCGAGAACGGCATCTGGTCCACCCTGAACACCGGCGCCACCACCCCCGGCGCCGAGAACTACGAGCCCTACCAGGGCACCAGCATGGCCGCCCCGCACGTCGCGGGCCTCGCCGCCCTGCTGAAGTCGGCGAACTCCGCGCTGACCCCGGCCCAGATCGAGTCCGCGATCAAGACGAACGCCCGCCCGCTGGCCGGCACCTGCACCGGCGGCTGCGGCACCGGCCTCGCCGACGCCGCCGCGGCCGTGGCGGCCGTGACCTCGACCCCGCCCACCCCGGGCTTCGAGAACACCACGGACTTCGCGATCGGTGACAACACCACCGTGGAGAGCCCGGTCACCGTCACCGGTGTCACCGGCAACGCCCCGGCCACCCTCAAGGTCGCCGTCAACATCGTCCACACCTACATCGGTGACCTGAAGGTCGACCTGGTCGCCCCGGACGGCACCGTCTACACGGTCCACAACCGGACCGGCGGCAGCGCCGACAACATCAACCAGGTCTACACCGTGAACGCCTCCTCCGAGGTCGCGAACGGCACCTGGAAGCTGCGGGTCAACGACAACGCCGGCGGCGACACCGGCAAGATCGACTCCTGGAGCCTGACCTTCTGATCCGGGCCCGCTGAGCCGAGCCCGCCGCGTCCGGCCCCGGGCCGGATCCCCACCGCGGTCCAACTCGGCCTGACGGCACGATAGTACGGACCAACAGCCCGTCCGACCTGCTGATACACCGCGTATCGGCAGGCCGGGCGGGTTTTCCTGTCAGGTGACTGAATTCTGCGTCACAATCCCGGCCAGCCGGTCATCCGACCTCGTATTGTCGCGTCTCACAGGAAGGGCACAGAGAACGGGCAAGCGAGAGGCTGGTGGCTGTGCGTGGTGGTGGCGACGGGGAACGCCGACACGACCGTGGGACACGGTGAACTGATCAAGGCGGTCGACCGCGCGCTGACCACGCACGGACGCGCCCTGCTCACCGGACCCGCAGGCTCCGGAAAGACCGAGGTGCTGCGCGCCCTCACCGAGGCCGCCGCGCTGCGCCACGAGACCGTGCTCCATCTCGCCCCCGGAGCCGCCGACCGGTGGATACCCGAGGCCGCTGCCGCCGCCCTCCTCGCCTCCGTCCCGGCCGCCGCGCTGGAATGCCTCTCCGGACCGCAGCGCACCGCCATCGCCCTCCTGCGGCGGGAAACCGACGCGCCTCGCGTCGGCCGCGACCACGTCGCCCTGCGCCTCGCCGTCGTCGAGGTGCTGCGCACCCTCGCCGCCCGCGGTCCCGTCCTGCTCGCGCTCGACAACGCCCAGTGGCTGGACGCGGAGAGCTCCGACCTGCTCCGCTTCGCCCTGGGCCTGACCCCGCCCCGGGTCCGGGTCCTCGCCGCCGAATGCGTCCAGGGCGGGACGCCGCTCTCCGAGCCCCTCTGCGGACCGGACGCCCCGCAGATACGGGTGCCCCCGCTCGGCACCGACGAGATCGCCGAGCTGCTGATGCGCCGGGGCCTTCCGGCCCGCCTCGCCGGCCGGATCCACCAGGCCAGCGGAGGCAACCCGCGCCTCGCCCTGGCGCTCGGCCGCTCCGTCGCCGAAGCCGCCGGGTCCCGCGACGGCGCCGCCCACCACGCCGATCCGCTGCCCGTCTCCGGGCAGGCCCGCGAGGTGGCCCGCCGGCTCCTCGGCGTCGTGCCCGCCCAGGCCCGGCGCACCCTGCTCTACGCCGCCCTCGCCGCACGCCCCACCACCGCGCTGCTGCGCCGGGCCGGCCGGCTGGCCGCCGAGGCCGAGCTCGCGGTGGCCGAGCGGGCCGCGCTGGTCACCGTGGAAGAGGACGGGACGGTCCGGTTCATGGCCGGGGCCCTGCCGACCGCACTGGCCGCCGACGCGGGCTGGCCCGAACGCGCCGCCGGGCACGCGGCACTGGCCGCCGCCGTCGACGACCCCGTCCAGGCCGTACGGCACCGCGCGCTGGCCGTGGACGCCCCCGACCAGGCGCTCGCCGCCGAGGTCACCGAGGCCGCCGCGTCCTGCAGGCGCCGTGGCCAGCGGGCGCTGGCCGCCGAACTCGGTCTGCTCGCGGCCGACCGCACCCCCTACCACCTGCCCGGGGAAGAGCTCGCCCGGCTGGTCGCCGCCGCCGAGGACGCGGGCTGGGCCGGCCGCGCCGACCTGGCCCGCCGCGCCACGCGCGCCGTGCTCGCCCGCGACGCCTCGCCGGGCGACCGGGTGCGTGCCCGCCTTGCCGTCATCGACGCCGCCGGTCAGGCACTCGGAGCCCTCGACGAGACCTTCGCGTACGCCATGGCCGACGCCGAGGGCGACCCCGCCCTCCAGGCCGCCGTGCGGCTGCGGACCGCCTGGAAGCACAACCTCAGCGACGGCGACCCCGTCCGCTCCCGCGACGCCGCCGCCGAGGCCGGCGCACTGGCCCGCAGCGGCGGGGACCAGGTCGCCGAAGCCATGGCGCTGACCGTACGGGCCCGCATGGGCCGCATCCTCGGGGACCGGGACGCCGAGGAGATCCTCGCCGAGGCACTCGCCCTGCCCGCACCCGAGGTACCCCTCGGCATGCGCAACGCCCCGCAGTACCTCGCGGTCCGCCACGCCCTCTTCGACGACCGGAACGCCGACGCCCGGCGCCAGCTGCTCGTGCTGCTGCCCGCCGTCCGCCGCACCGGCTCCGCCGAGGACGTCTTCGAGGTGCTGCGCAGCCTCACCGAGGTGGAACTGCGCCGGGGCAGGTGCGCGGCCGCCACCGCGCACGCCCGTGACGCCCTGGAACTGACCGTGGAGGCCGGCCTCTCGCCCGGCCCCGCCTGGTACCTGGCCGCCCTGGCCGAGGCCATGGGCGGGGGTTTCGCGCGGGCCGCCGGATACGCCCGGCGCGGCATCCAGGCCTCCGAGGAGGAGCACGACCAGGTCTTCCTCTCCCGGGGCCTGTACGTGCTCGGCCTGGTCGAACTGGCCACGGGCGAGGCCGCGAAGGCCGTCACCACCCTGCGCCGCGTGGCCGAACTGGAGGCCGCCCAGCAGGTGGTCGACCCCTCGATCCTGCGCTGGCACGGCGAGCTCGCCGAGGCCCTGATACTCGCCGACGTGCCCGAGGAGGCTGCCGATCTCCAGGCCGGGGTGCGTACGACGGCCCTCGCGCTCGGCCGCACCAGCGTGATCGCAGCCCTCGACCGGGCCCGGGGCCTGTGCCTGTCGGCGCAGGGCGACGCCGATGCGGCGGTGGCCCTGCTGGAGGACACCGCGCAGCGCTTCGAGCACCTCGAACTGCCCCTGGAACGGGCCCGTACGCTGCTGGCCCTGGCCCGGGTGGAACGCCGCCGCCGGCGGCGCGCACCCGCCCGCGCCGCACTGGCGGCGGCGGCCGAGGCCTTCGCCCGGGCCGGCGCCACCCCGTGGGCCGAGCTGGCGCGGGAGCCGTCGCCGTCCTCGTCCGGGAACGAGGGCGGCGGCGGAGCCCGGCCCCTGGCGGTCCTCACGGAGGCGGAGACCCGCCTCGCGGTGCTGGTGGCCCAGGGCGCCAGCAACCAGGAGGCGGCCGCGAAGCTCTTCGTCAGCGTGAAGACCGTGGAGGCCCGGCTGACCCGGATCTACCAGAAGCTGGACGTCCGGTCCCGGGCCCAGCTGGCCACCACGCTGCGGCTGGGCTGACCGCAGCGGGCGGGGCGAAGAGCCGCCTCAGCAGCTCAGGTTGTTCCCCGGGGTCACGCCGAGGATCTGGGTGAAGCTCTGGTACTTGTTCACGCGGCTCTGCACCTGCGCCGGGTTGCCGCCGTTGCACTCCAGGGCGCCGTTGATGGAACGGATGGTCTCGCCGAAGCCGGCGCCGTTCACCATGGCGGAGTGGGCGGTCATGGTGCCCGGACCGTTCTGGGTGTTCCAGTACCAGAGCGCCGTCTTCATCGCGACGGCCGGGTCCTGCTCCACCAGGTAGGGGTTGGCCAGGAGGTTGATGCCCAGGGCGTCGCCGGCCGCCTTGTAGTTGAAGTTCCAGCTCAACTGGATGGGCCCGCGCCCGTAGTAGGCGGCCTGCCCGGCGGGACAGCCGTAGGGCTGGTTCGCGTCGCAGTAGTGCGGGTAGTTGGCGGTGTTCTGCTCGACTATGTGCACCAGTCCGCCGGTCTCGTGCGAGACGTTGGCCAGGAAGGCCGCCGCTTCGCGCCGCTTGACGGTGTCGTCACCGGTGGTGGCGAAGCCGGGGTAGGCCGACAGGGCCGCTACCAGGCCGTTGTAGGTGTAGAAGGGGTTCCGGTTCGGGAACATCTGGTTGAACTGGGCCTCGCTGACCACGAATCCGGAGGGGTTGGGGTTGGTCGGGTCCGGGTCCGGGGTCCCGCCGCCCCCGCAGACGCCCTGGTCCGACCAGACGCCCCACTGGCCGGTGGTGCCGGGGGTCTCGCCCTGGGTCCACCATTTGGCCTGCCAGTTGTGGCCCCCGTACGAGGCGCTCGTGCCGCCGGTGTAGACGGTGGAGGACGCCCACGCGCCGGCGCACGCGGGGGCCGCGGCGGCGGGGGAGGAGGGGAGGGCGATCGCGAGGCCGAGGGTGACGGCCGCGGTGGCGGCCAGCGAGAGGGCGCGGCGGCGCAGGGTGCGCTTCACGGAAGTTCTCCTTCAGTGGGGGGAGTTGCCGTGGGGAGGCAACGGGCTACGGACACCTGCGCCCACTGAAGCGAGGGTGGTCTGGACCTGTCAAGGTCTAGACCAAAACGAAGCGCCGGTGCGCCGCCCCGAAGGGCAGTGCACCGGCGCTCCGTTGAGGGTCAGCTACCGGCGGAGACGTTGCCGGAGAGGACCGGGATGTTGTCCAGGATGTGCGAGGCCGTCTCGTCACCCTTGGCCTGGGTGGAGTTCTCGGCGCACTGCTGGTTCTGCGGGTTGGACGCGATCGGGATGTCCTGGACGCCGACGTTGATCAGGGCCAGGATCGACTGCGCGTTGACCTTCGCGGGCAGGCCGACGCAGAGCTTGTTCAGGGAGCCCTGGATCGCGGCCATCTGCGGGCTCATGGAGCCGGAGGTCTCCTGGTTGCCGTAGAGCTGGGAGGACTCGTTGCCGTTGACCGTGTTGACGCCGTTGTCGTTGCCGATCGCCATCGCCGGGGAGGCTACGGCGGCACCGGCACCCAGAACGGCGGCGGTGGCTGCTGCGGTGGCCATGAACTTCTTGAGCATGTGGGAGATCCTTCTTCTGTCGCACTGTCGCATGAGATAGCTGCCCTCGGCGGGACGAGCTGCTCAACTGCCGTGGACACCGGGGGTTATCACCCATCACCCGAGTGGCTCAACCTTGCACTCCGGGGGTGCGGTCCCGTGTCGGCCGATTGACCGAACGCGGACGGGCGGGCGGATCTCATGGCCCCGAGTGCGTACGTGCGCGTGCGCCCCGGGCTCGCGCCCCGTGCGCGGAGCGGAGGTGCCGCCCCCGACCGGAGCCGGACCTTGGTGCAGGTCCCGGGCCCGGGCGGGGCCGGCGGGGCGGTGCCGCGGCGATGCGGCGCCGCCGCGGTCAGCCGGTCTTGCGGCGGACCTTCTTGTTCTTGCCCCCCGGGTTGCCGCCGGCGCCCTGGATCTTCGCCCGGCTCTGGTGCGCCTGCTGCGACTGGGCATTGGCGGCGTTCCGCTCCAGGGCCTCCTTGAACTTCCGCTTGGCCGCCTCGGCCGGCGATTCGTTCTGCGGGGTGTCCGATTCTTCTGGCATGCGTCCTCCTGGATCGTTCTGAAGCCGTTGCAGTCTGTCAGGTGGCGTTTCCCCTGGCCAACGGGTTCGTGCGGAGTGGCCGCGAGTCGGCTCCGGAGCTGGTCCGGAGCTGGTCCGGGACGGTCTCAGGCGTCCTTTTCCAGGGTCGGGCGCAGTCGCTCCAGCAGGGCGTGGAGGGTCGCGCGCTCGGTGTCGTCCAGGACGTCGAGGGCGCCGTGCGTGGCCTGCATCTCCTCGCGAACCCGGCGGATCACCTCGCGGCCCGCGTCCGTGGCCACGACGTTCTTGACGCGCCGGTCCGCGGGATCGGGCTCGCGGCGCACCAGCTCGCGGGCCTCCAGCCGGTCCACGATGCCGGTCACGTTCGAGGCGTCGCACACCAGGAGGGTGGCGAGGCCGCGCATCGGGAGGGGGCCGTTCAGCTGGGCGAGGACCTTCGCCTGGGTGGAGGTGAGGCCGTGGTGGGCCGCGGCCCCCGCGAAGTCACGCCACTGGGCGGTGCCGATCGCGGCGAGAAGCTCCAGCAGCTCCAGCTTGGTCGGGACGGCGTGGGGGGTGGTGGCGCTCATGCCCCGGAGCGTACTCAAGGTGTTTCACATTATCAACCTTTTACTTGACCACCTTAACTATTGAGGTCTACCGTCTGCTGGAGTCGAAGTACTTGATGACGTCAAACATCTGCGATCTGAAGCACTGAGAAGGTCTTCCCTGCCATGAGCACCACCACCTCCGCCACCACCCGGGCCGGCGGCCACCGGAACGAGACGGTCATCGTCTTCGCCCTGAGCCTGGCCGCCATGGTCGTGTCGATGATGCAGACGCTGCCGGTCCCGATCCTGGGGCTGATCCGCAGCGATCTCGGCACCACCACCGCCAACGTCAGCTGGGTGACCACCGCCACCCTGCTGTCCGCCGCCGTCTTCACCCCGCTGCTGGGCCGCTTCGGCGACCAGCACGGCAAGAAGCCGACGCTGGTGGCCGTACTGGGCGTCATGGTCGCGGGCTCCGTCATCGCGGCGCTGGCGTCCTCGCTGCCCCTGCTCCTCCTCGGCCGCGTCCTGCAGGGCGCCGCCACCGCGATCTTCCCGCTGGCCCTCTCCGTGCTGCGCGAGGAGGTCCGCCCCCAGAAGCTCCCCGGAGCGATGGCCCTGGTCAGCGGCACCCTCGCGTTCGGCAGCGGCCTCGCGCTCGTCGCCACCGGCCTGCTGACCTCCGGCAGCGACGCCGACTACCGCAACGCCTTCTGGATGGCCACCGGCTTCGCCGTGCTCGCGCTGCTCGCCGTCGTCTTCCTGGTCCCGGCGACCAAGCACAAGACCGGGGGACGTACGGACTTCCTCGGCGCGCTCACCCTGGGCATCGCCCTGCTCCTCCTCCTGCTGCCGATCTCCCAGGGCCACGAATGGGGCTGGGCCTCCGGCCGCACGCTGGGCAGCTTCGCGGGCGCCGTCGTCATGACCGCCGTCTGGGTGTTCACCGAGCTCAAGGTCAGCGAACCGCTGGTCGACATGAAGATGTTCGTCCACCGCCCGGTCCTGATGGCCAACCTGGCCGGCATCCTCGTCGGCTTCGGCATGTTCGCGAACTTCCTGGGCGTCTCCTACCTCGTCCAGATGCCCGAGGCCCTGACCGGCTACGGCTTCGACGCCTCCATCCTGCGCGCCTCCGTGCAGTTCCTGCTGCCCGGCGCGATCGTCTCCCTCCTCGCCTCGCCGGTCGGCGGCCAGCTGGTCCGCCACCGCGGCCCGCGCGCCGCACTGGCGGTGGCCGCCGCCCTCGGCGCCGCCGGCTTCGGCTGGCTGGCCCTGGACCACGGCCACACCTTCTCGGTGATCGGCGCCGGCCTCGTCGTCGGCGCGGCCGTCAGCTTCGGCTACGCGGCCATGCCCGCCGTGATCATGGCGAGCGTCCCGCACCACCAGAGCGGCATCGCCAACGGCATCAACTCGATCTCCCGCTCCACGGGCAGTGCGATCGGCAGCGCGATCGTGACCACCATCCTGGCCTCGAAGACGATCGAGCACCTCCCGGCGGGAGTTCCCGCGCTGCCGGCCGAATCCGGCTTCACCCTCACCTTCGTCATCGGTGCGGTGGCCTTCGGCCTGGTCGCTCTCATCAGCGGGATCGGCCTGCGCGGGACCCACGGGCCGCGGACGGCCGCCACGGGCGGAGCCGCGCCGGTGACCGCCTCGACCGGCGCCGCGCCTGCGGCGGCCGCCGCCGTGAAGGCCGACGCCTGACCGGTCCGCACGCACCGCATCGACGGAGCGACGCTTCCGACGGGCCGCCCCCGGTTCCCGCCGCACACGCGGTGGGAACCGGGGGCGGCTTCGTCCGTTCGCGGGCCGGGCGTCCCCGCACCGTCGCGGGTCCCGGTCGCCCGGATAGGCTCGACCGGGCCCGGTGAGGATCTCCCCGGCCCGGAAGGGTGCCATGACCAGCGAAGAACCGATCCGGATCCTGCGGGCGGCCGGCCGTCCGGCCGCCCCGTGGAAGAACGGCGGGGGAGTGACCCGCGAGATCGCCGCCGGACCCGAGGGCTCCGGGATGGACGACTTCGGCTGGCGGGTGAGCCTCGCGGAGGTCACGGGGGACGGCGCCTTCTCCGTCTTTCCCGGCGTCGACCGCACGCTCACCCTCGCGGAGGGCGCCGGCATGGACCTGGAGATCGGCGGCGTACGACGCCTCGTGGACCGGCGGTACGTCCCCCAGCGCTTCCCCGGGGACGAGCCGACCGGCTGCCGTCTGCTGGCCGGGCCGGTGGTGAACTTCAACGTGATGTACCGCAGGGGAGTGGTCGGCGCCGACACCGCCGTCGTACGGGGGGGCCTCGCGCTCACCGTCCGGCCCGGCGAGAGCCTGCTGATCGTGGCACTGGAGGGGACGGCCGAGCTGCCGGGCTCCGCGGAACTGGGCCCGTACGACGCCGCCCTGGTCACGGGCCCGGCCGAGACCGCCCTGCGGAGCGCCGGCCACACGGCGGTGGTCCGCCTCACCCTGTCCTAGAGGGTGTCGGCCCTGGGGGGCGCGAACGCAAGAAGACTGCAACCCGCAGGCCCCCCGCCGACTCTGCCCCGAGGCTCTGCACGTCCACGCCCGAAGGCTGCGGAACGGCTGCGGACCTGCTGCGAGCAGGCCCTGAGCACGTGTCCGTAGCCGCGGCGCGCCCTGGACGGCGCCTTCGGCCGCCTGAGCGCGGCTGCCCCGGAGGGTGATCCGAGGCCCCTTCCGAACTCCCCTCTGTGCGCAAAGCGTTGACAAAGTCGTCATCTGCTAGAAACCTGTGGCGCCATGGCCGCATAACAGCGATCAGATCACTCAAAAAATTAATAACGCTACGCAAGTTTGCGGCAGGCGCGGTTGCGTCGGGCCGGGTCCCCTCATGGAACAGAGGACAGCATGAGATGGAAGCAAAGCGGCCGGCTGATGGTGGCCGGCTCGGTGGTCGCGGGACTGGTGTCGGTCGGACTCCTGCCCGTCACCTTCGCGGCCGCCGCGGGCGGACCCAACATCGCCCTGGGCAAGTCGGTCAGTGCGAGCGGATCCCTCGGCGGGTACGGGGCCCCGGGGGTCACCGACGGCAACCAGGGCTCGTACTGGGAGGGCCCCTCGGGCACCTTCCCGACGTGGGTGCAGGTGGACCTCGGCAGCAGCGTCGCCGTCGACCAGGTGGTGCTGAAGCTGCCCGCCCCGTGGGAGGCGCGCACCGAGACGCTGACCGTCCAGGGCAGCACCGACGGGAACACCTTCACCACCCTGTCCGCCTCGGCGGGGCGGGTGTTCAGCCCCGCCCAGTCCAACACGGTGACCATCGGGTTCACCGCGGCGACGGTCCGCTACGTGCGGGTCAGCGTCAGCTCCAACACCGGCTGGCAGGCCGCGCAGATATCCGAGCTGGAGGTGTACTCCGCCAACGGCAGCGGTGATCCGGGCGATCCCGGGGACCCGGGTACTCCGCCCCCCGTCGGCGTGAACCTCGCCAAGGGCAGGCCCATCGAGGCCTCCTCCACCACCCAGTCGTTCGTCGCGGCCAACGCCAACGACGACAGCGTCACCAGCTACTGGGAGGCGGGCGCCCAGCAGTCCACGCTGACCGTGAAGCTCGGCTCCAACGCCGACGTCACCGGAGTGGTCCTCAAGCTCAACCCCGACCCCGCCTGGGGCAACCGCACCCAGAGCTTCGAGGTCCTGGGCCGCGAACAGTCGGCGAGCGGGTTCACCACCCTGAAGGCCCGCGCCGACTACGCCTTCAGCCCGGGCGGCAACCAGAACACCGTGACCGTCCCCGTCACCGGCCGCCTCGCCGACGTCCAGCTGAAGTTCTCCGGCAACACCGGGGCAGGCGGCGGCCAGGCCGCCGAGTTCCAGGTCATCGGCGCCGCCGCCCCGAACCCGGACCTGACGGTCACGGACCTCGCCTGGTCCCCGGCCGCGCCCTCCGAGAGCGACGCCGTCACGGTCAACACGACCGTCCGCAACGCCGGTACGGTCGCCTCCCCGGCCACCACCGTCAACGTCAGCCTCGAAGGCGCGGTCGCCGGCAGCGCCCCCGTCGGCGCCCTCGCCGCCGGAGCCTCGGCCACCGTCCCGGTCTCCGTCGGCAAGCGCCCGATGGGCAGCTACACCGTCTCCGCCGTCGTCGACCCGGCCGGAACCGTCCCCGAGCAGAACGACACCAACAACAGCCGCACGGCCGCCGCGAAGCTCGTCGTCGGCCAGGCACCGGGCCCCGACCTGGAAGCCCTCTCCATCACCACGAACCCGGCCAACCCGGCCGTGGGCGCCCCGGTCTCCTTCACCGTCGCCGTGCGCAACCGGGGCACCACCGGGGTGAGTGCGGGCACCATCACCCGGCTGGTCGCCGGGGCCACCACCCTCAACGGCCCCACGCCGGCGATCGCCGCCGGTGAGACCGTCAACGTGCCGATCAACGGGACCTGGACGGCGGTCAGCGGCGGAGCCACCCTCACCGCCACCGCCGACGGGACCGGCCTCGTCGCCGAGACCAACGAGACCAACAACAGCACCTCCCGCGCCGTGGTCGTCGGCCGCGGGGCCGCGCTCCCGTACACCGAGTACGAGGCGGAGGCCGGCAGTTACACCGGCACCCTGCTGCAGAGCGACGCCAAGCGCACCTTCGGGCACACGAACTTCGCCACCGAGTCCTCGGGCCGCGAGTCCGTACGCCTCTCCTCGACCGGCCAGTACGTCCAGTTCACCTCCACCAACCAGGCCAACTCCATCGTCGTGCGCAACTCGATCCCCGACGCCCCGAACGGCGGCGGCGCCGACGCCACGATCAGCCTGTACGTCAACGGCAGCTTCGCCCAGAAGCTGAACCTCTCCTCGAAGCACAGCTGGCTCTACGGCAGCACCGACAGCCCCGAGGGTCTGACCAACACCCCCGGCGGTGACGCCCGCAGGCTCTTCGACGAGTCCCACGCCCTGCTCGCGCAGAGCTACCCGCCCGGCACCACCTTCCGGCTCCAGCGCGACGCGGGCGACACGGCCTCGTACTACGTCATCGACCTGATCGACCTGGAGCAGGTGGCCCCGGCGGCGCCCAAGCCCGCCGAGTGCACCTCGATCACCGACTACGGCGCGATCCCGAACGACGGCATCGACGACACGCTCGCCATCCAGA
Source organism: Streptomyces sp. NPDC104226 (assembly GCF_055584085.1). Taxonomy (NCBI): domain Bacteria; kingdom Bacillati; phylum Actinomycetota; class Actinomycetes; order Kitasatosporales; family Streptomycetaceae; genus Streptomyces; species Streptomyces sp. NPDC104226. The sequence continues at coordinate 501,012 of NZ_JBVJMS010000001.1, read as the reverse complement.
AGGCCGTGACGGCGGACCAGAACGGGCAGATCGCCTGCGTCTGGATCCCGCAGGGCCAGTGGCGCCAGGAGCAGAAGATCCTCACCGACGACCCGCTGAACCGGGGCCAGTTCAACCAGGTGGGCATCAGCAACGTCTCCATCCGCGGCGCGGGCATGTGGCACTCCCAGCTCTACACGCTGACCGAGCCGCAGAACGCGGGCGGCATCAACCACCCGCACGAGGGCAACTTCGGCTTCGAGATCGACGACAACACGCAGATCTCCGACATCGCCATCTTCGGCTCGGGCCGGATCCGCGGCGGCGACGGCAACGCCGAGGGCGGCGTGGGCCTCAACGGGCGCTTCGGCAAGAACACGAAGATCACCAACGTGTGGATCGAGCACGCCAACGTCGGTGTCTGGGTCGGCCGCGACTACGACAACATCCCGGCCCTGTGGGGACCCGGCGACGGCATCGAGTTCAACGGCATGCGGATCCGCGACACCTACGCCGACGGCATCAACTTCGCCAACGGCACGCGCAACTCCACCGTCTTCAACTCCTCCTTCCGCACGACCGGTGACGACGCCCTCGCGGTGTGGTCCAGCAAGTACGTGAAGGACCAGTCCGTCGACATCGGCCACGACAACCACTTCCGCAACAACACCATCCAGCTGCCCTGGCGCGCCAACGGCATTGCCATCTACGGCGGTTACGGCAACACCATCGAGAACAACCTGATCTACGACACCATGAACTACCCCGGCATCATGCTGGCGACCGACCACGACCCGCTGCCCTTCTCCGGGCAGACCCTGATCGCGGGCAACGGCCTCTTCCGCACCGGCGGAGCCTTCTGGAACGAGGACCAGGAGTTCGGCGCGATCACCCTGTTCCCGTCGAACCTGCCCATCCCGGGCGTCGTCATCCGTGACACCGACATCCACGACTCCACCTACGACGGCATCCAGTTCAAGACCGGCGGAGGGGTCATGTCCGACGTCAAGATCTCGAACGTCACCATCAGCAAGTCCAACAACGGCTCCGGCATCCTGGCCATGGGCGGAGCCCGCGGCAACGCCACCCTGACCAACGTCACCATCACCGGATCGGCCCAGGGCGACGTCCTGATCGAGCCGGGATCGCAGTTCCTGATCAACTGGGGCTGACGGCGGGCGGGTTCACCGCTTGCCGAGCTTGACCCACTTCGCCGTGCCGGGGACACCCTTCGCGTCGAGGAGGAACAGCATGTAGTACCCGGGCGGGGCGTCGGCCGAAGTGGCCGGCGCCCGCAGCCCGATCGTGCGGCCGCGGACGCCGGTCATCCGCAGCTCCAGATGGCGCTGGCTGGTGTTCACCGCGTGGGTGACGGTGGTCGGCGCCAGCAGCACGGCCCGCCGCACACCGGCGGCCGTCGAGCTCTCCACGGAGAACTCCGCGTCATGGGCGATCTCGCCCGCCGGTACCCGGTCCAGTACGGGCCGGGCTCCCCGGTGCAGGTAGGCGGGCTCGTAGATCTCGATCGAGCCGTCCATGCCGTCCTTGATGTCCGGGTCGTTGGCGATCTGCTGGAGCTCGTCCCCGGTGACCATGACCCGGCCGTCCGGCAGCACCAGGGCGTTGGAGTGGTAGCCCCGCGGCAGCCGCTGGGCCGGCCCCAGCCGCCACCGGCCGTCCGCACCCCGCAGTTCGGTCTGGCGGAACTTCAGGTCGGCCTTCGGGTTGAACGGCCCGAACCCGTAGTCCCGGGTGTCCTTCGCCCCGTTGACCGTCAGCAGCGTGCCGTCCGGAAGGATCAGCGTGTCGTCCTGGGTCCGGCCGAAGGCGCGCGGCTCCTGCGTGGTCCAGGCGCCGCCCGACAGCCGGTAGGTGTTCGGGTCCAGCGGATCTCCGCCCAGCACCAGCACCGAGTCGGGCCCCCGGAACCCCGCCGGCAGCGGCACGGCGGAGCCGTAGCCCCGGAAGTCGGCGGGCCGCCTGGGCAGGTCCGTACGGGTCTGCGCGCGTGGGTCGAAGAGCCACTGCTGGTCGGCGTCGCGCCCCAGCCCGTAGATCATGCCGTCGCGCAGCGAGAACAGGTGCGGGTAGTCGTTGCGGAAGGGTGCGTCGGAGCGCATCCGCTCCACGGAGAGGTCCAGCGGGATGTCGTACGGGCGCCAGGGCACCGGCTGCCCCGGCGCGGGGAACCGCTCCACCACCGGGGTGGGCGTCCCCGTACCGCGCTCCGACTGGCCCGACATGATGACCTGGCGGCCGTCCGCGCCGGTCACCACCGACGGGTACCAGCGGCCCACCGCCATGTCGCGGTTGCGGTACCAGCCCTCGGTCCACGGGTCGAAGACGAAGGACAGCTTCGCTCCGCTGCCGTCCTTGCCCCCCGTGTTGCCGCCGAACACCCCCAGCATCCCGTTGGGCAGGAAGGAGTGCCCGGCACAGAAGAACGGGGCCGGGCGCGGGGCGTGCGTCCCGTCGGGCATCAGCACGACGGGCGGGGTGACCTTCTTGAACGCCCGCTCGCCGGTCCCCTTCGCCGGATCCCACAGGTAGGCGCGGCCCGCGTTCGAGGGGCCGATCCGGTCCGTGGGCCCGGTCTCCTTGGTCGGGTCGGTCTCCACCCGCGAGAAGGAGAAGAGCAGCACCTTGCCGGTGGGCAGCTGAGCGACGTGCACCCCGAAGTCGGGGGAGGGGAAGTACTCGGCGAACCGACCCGAAACCGCCGCCCGGAAAGCGGAGTTGGCCTCGCTCTGCGAGGCGGTGAGCGAGGCCAGGCTCGCGTTCCGCCGGGACTGCGGATACTCCACGGCCCCCTGGGCCGCGCGGCGCAGCTCGGCGTGGGCGCGCGCGTGGCCAGCGCCGATCACGGCGGCCTCGGCCGGATCGGTACCGCCGTCCGTTCCGTGTCCCGGCGCTCCGGCGGCGGGTGGTGCGGCCGCGAGGACCAGGGCGCAGACGGCCGCGGTCGCGGAGAGCAGGGCGGACCGGTGCAGGCGGCGCATGGGGGCTCCTCGGCGCGGGCGGTTCCGTAGGGCGCTCATCATAGGAAATACCGGGATGAATCGGCGCACCCTCCGTGCTCGCCGCCCCGCCGATGAGCCGATCGGCCCTTACCGAAGAACTGCCCGAACGTTTCTCCGGTGAAAGGGCCCGGCCATCGGAGTGAGACCGCGCACCCGTTCCCCGATCGGCGGGATACGGACCGCTTCCATGGCCGGATGATCAGAACACTGCGCACCGCGCTCGGCGCCGCCCTCGTGACCGGCAGCCTCCTCGCCCTCCTGCCCGCCTCCGCCGCCGGGGCGGCGGGCGGCCCGGCGGCCCCCGCCGCGCCGGAAGACCGGGTGACCGTCGACGTCGCCACGGTCAACGGCTCGGGCTGCCGTCCGGGCAGCGCCACCGTCGCCGTGGCCGAGGACAACTCGGCCTTCACCGTCACCTACAGCGAGTACCTGGCCATGGCGGGCGGCAACAGCGCCGCGACCGACGGCCGCAAGAACTGCCTGCTCTCCCTGCTCGTCCACGTCCCGCAGGGATACACCTACGCCGTCGCCCAGGTCGACTACCGGGGATTCGGCAGCCTCCAGCAGGGCGCGATCGGCACCCAGAAGGCCAGCTACTACTTCCAGGGCATGAAGCAGACCGACTACCGCACCCACAAGTTCCAGGGCAGGCTCGACGACAACTGGCAGGCCACCGACACCACGGGCATCGAGGCCCTGGTCTTCGCACCCTGCGGCGAACTGCGCAACTTCAACATCAACACCGAACTGCGCGCCGAAGTCGGCACCTCGGACCCGTCGACGACCAGCTACATGGCGCTCGACTCCACCGACGGCAGCATCAACAGCGTGTACCACTTCGCCTGGAAGAAGTGCACGGCCCGCTGAGCCGGCCCGCCGCGTTCCCCACGGGCGGCCGTACGGGGGAGCTCCCGCTCAGGACTCCTCGCGCGCGGCCGCCTGCCGCTGCCGCTTGCTCAAGGGAGCCAGCGAGAGGTCCTGGGCCTGCGAACTCATCCGCTTGAACCCGTACCCGTGCTCCGTCAGCCAGGTCTCCGCGGCGAGCTCGGCGTGGGCGGTCGCGTCCAGGATGTCCTCCTCGGCCTTGCCCTCGGCCAGGAACCGGAAGGTGAAGAAGGGCCGGGCCGCCACGTCGTACGTGAGGTGCCCCTCGGGAGTGAACTCGGCCGTCAGCATGTCGTGCCGGGCCGCGTCCGCGAGGAGCGCGGCGCGCTGCTCCTCGGTGAGGCCGTCGAACGACCCACGGACGGTGATGCGGAAGGTACGGGTACTCATTGGCCCAGCCTAGGTCGCCCCCTGAACGGACTGCACCCGGATTTCCGGGGGCCCGCCACTCGGACGGCCCAATCGCCGCGCGCTCGCGCGCACCCCGGTGTCACCCGGTCGGCGCGGCCGCGACCTGGGCCTTCGCGCAACTGCCCGGCGTGCCGGGCGTGTCGCGCCCCGCTAGCGTCGGCGGCATCCGGAGTCCGTGGACTCCGCGAGGGGGGCCCTGCTGTCCCGCCTGTGCGAGAGGCCGAGCCGATGCTGAAGGACGCTCCGATAGCCCAGACAGCCCCGATGGCCCAGATGGCCAGCCTGATCCGCGTGGAGAAGGGCGTGGCGGCCCCGGAGGAGCTCGCCGCGATCGCGGTGGTCGTCGCCTGCTTCGCCCGCCGCAACTCCGCCGGAACGCGAACGGCCCACGCCGAGACCGCCCGTCGACGGCGCCCCGCACACCACGGCTCCGGCTGCTGGGCGGGCTGCTGGGCCTGCGCCTGACGCGGACCGGCAGCACCCACGAACGCCCCTGCCCCCGGCCCGCTCACGGGCCGGCGGCAGGGGGACCACTCGGTGTACGGGCGGCTCAGGACCGGCGCAGCACCGTGGACAGGGCCTCGGACAGCGCGGCCTCGGGATCGGACACGGCCCCCTCGGAGCGCCAGGCGACGAACCCGTCCGGCCGCACCAGCAGGGCGCCCGCCTCCGACAGCTCGTGCACCTCGGTCCAGTCGGCACCGGCCTCCTGGACCAGGTCCGCCCCGGGGGCGGACCCGATGGAGTAGGCGTCCAGCTTCGCGGACAGCCGCTCGGCCACCCGCCCGGCCGCCTCGCGCCACGGCGAGCCCGCCCCGCAGAGCAGGACGAACGAGCGCTCGTACAGGTCCAGCGTCGAGACCCGCTCGCCGTCGGCCCGCTTCAGCCACATGTGCGGAGCCCGGGTGCCCGGGTCGCCCTTCATCCGCATCCCCTCCGGGATGACCGGCCGGTCCGGCGGGCTGCCGAGGAACGCCCCGCTCGGGTACCGGTACGCCATCGCCGTCGGCATGACCCCGCTGCCCGGTCCGCCGCCCGCGGTGGGCGGCGGCGCGTACCCCGGGTGGCTGTGCTCGGCCGAACGGGCCGAGGCCCGCGCCGCGGTGGCCAGGGCCACCGGATGCCGCTCGGCCTGGTAGGTCTCCAGCAGGCCGAGGCCCGCCGACCCGTTCAGGACCGCGGCGATCTTCCAGGCCAGGTTGTGCGCGTCCTGGATGCCGGTGTTGGAACCGAAGGCGCCGGTGGGGGACATCTCGTGGGCCGCGTCCCCGGCCAGGAACACCCGGCCGGACGAGTACCGCTCGGCGATCCGCTCGGCCGCGTGCCAGGGCGCCTTGCCGCCGATCTCCACGTCCAGGTCCGGCACGCCGACCGCGGCCCGGATCTGCTCCGCGCACCGCTCCTCGGTGAAGTCCTCCAGGGTCTCGCCCCGGTCCGGGTGCCACGGGAGGTGGAAGACCCACTGGGTGTCGTTGTCGACCGGCAGCAGCGCCCCGTCCGCACCCGGCTTCATCAGGTAGCAGACGATGAACCGCAGGTCGCCCAGCACCTCGATCAGCCGGCGCGAGCGGAAGGTGACGCTGACGTTGTGGAACAGCTCGCCGCTGCCCGTCTGCGGGATGCGCAACTGCTCGCGCACGGGGCTGCGCGGGCCGTCCGCGGCGATCAGGAAGTCGGCGCGCACGGTGATGTGCTCACCGGTCTCCCGGTCCTTGACCAGGGCGTTCACCCCGGTCTCGTCCTGGTCGAAGCTCATCAGCTCGGTCGAGAACCGCACGTCGCCGCACTGGGAGCGGCTCTGCGCGGCCAGGATCGGCTCGATGTTGTTCTGGCTGCACACGCACCAGGCGCTCGGGCTGAACTTGCTCAGCGCGCCGGCCGGGTCGATCGCCTTGACCAGCCACTTGTGGTCGCCGCCCAGCAGTGACTGCGTCTGCAGGATGCCGTTGTTGTTCTCCAGCGCGGACGCGGCCTGCCGGATGGGTCCCTCCACCCCGGCGACCCTGAACAACTCCATGGTCCGGGCGTTGATGCCCCGGCCGCGGGGGTGGTCGGAGGTCCCGGCGTGCTTCTCCACGACCAGGTGCCTGATGCCGTGACGGCTCAGGAACAGCGAGGTGGACAGACCCACGAGGGAGCCGCCCACGACGAGAACCGGTACGCGAACATCTGCGGTGTCTTCCATCAGCTGCGGCTCCTGAGTTTCTGTGTGGGTGGAATGTCCTCTTTATGCCCCTGATCGGCCGCCAAGCCCAGGAGATACGCCGGTTGTCACCCGCTTGATCCGGAGATGTAGCGGTACGTCCCCACCCGGATGACGATGAGCGACAGCGGTTCACCCGAGACGCCCCGGCCGTCCCCCACGACGACCGCCGGGCCCCGGCGCCACCACCGAAGACGGACGAGGGTCCGTACGCGATGAACATCCCCGCCCTCACCCAGGGCCCTCACGAAGGAGTGAGCAGATGACGACCACCCTGTCCGAACGGGTGTCACAGTCAGCCTTCGACGGCTCCATGCTCCGCGTCGTCCTGCTGATGGACCTCCACGAAGGAGCCCAGCAGCGGTTCTTCGAGGCCTACGAGCAGCTGCGCCACGACATCGCGTCCGAACCGGGCCACATCAGCGACCAGCTCTGCCAGTCCTTCGAGAACCCCTCCCAGTGGCTCATCACCAGCGAGTGGGAGAGCGCCCCGCAGTACCTCGCCTGGGTCAACAGCGAGCACCACGCCGAGCAGGTGCGCCCGCTCGGCGCCTGCGCCCGCGCCATGCGCCCGCTCAAGTACACCGTCCTGCGCGAGACCGGCCGCGGCTACCAGGACGACCGCCGCTCCGTCGGCGCGCGACTGCAGGAGACCCCCCGCCTCGGAGCCGGCGTCGTGCGCCACGCCCTGACCTTCACGGTCAAGCCCGGGAGCGAGAAGGAGGTCGCGGCGCTGCTGTCCAGCTACGCCTCCCCGGCGGCGCAGGTGGACTCGCACACCCGGCTCCTGCGGACCTCCCTCTTCATGCACGGCAACCGGGTCGTGCGTACGGTGGAGGTCCGCGGCGACCTGATGGCGGCCCTGCGGCACGTCTCCGAACAGCCCGAGGTACGGGCCGTCGAAGAGGCCATCAACCCCTACCTGGAGCAGGACCGCGACCTCGGCGACCCCGAGTCCGCCCGGATGTTCTTCATGCGGGCCGCGCTCCCCGCCGTCCACCACGTCGCCGCGCGGGAGGCCGGCGCCGCGGACGGACCCGACGTACGCCGGCACGCGCTGTTCTACCCGGCCAAGCCCGGCTGCGGACCCGCGCTCGCCCGGTTCCTGGCACGGCAGGACGAGGAGGCCGCCCACCGGGCGGACCCCGCCACCGTGAGCAGCAGCATCTTCCAGCGCGACGACACCGTCGTACGCCTCATCGACGTGCGCAGCCCGCACGGCGCCGGGCTGGAAACGGCCTTCGGCGTCCGCGGACCGCGCAAGGCGGCCGTCCTCGCCCGCCTGATGCTCCCCACCCCGGACGGGTCCCCCGACTCCGTCGTCCGCCACACCATGACCCCGGTCACCGACCGCAGGGCACCCGCCGAGAGCTGACCGCGCCGGGAGCCGGCCCCCGAGCGGCCCCCGGCACCCGAGCGGCACCCCGGACCCCCACCCACCAGCCCCGTCCAGGCCCCCACTGCCAGGAGGAACCCCCGCCATGACCAGACAACGCCCACCGCACATCGTGGACCTCAGCGAGACGCAGCCCAACACGCGGCGCGGCGGCGACCTGAGGGCCGTCCTCACCCCCACCTCGGTGGGCTGCACCAGCGGCTTCATGGGCCTGGCCGTCATGGCGCCGGGCGAGCACATCGCCGAGCACTACCACCCGTACTCCGAGGAGTTCGTGTACGTGGTCGCCGGCGAGCTGGAGGTCGACCTCGACGGCGAGGCCCACCCGCTCCTCACCGACCAGGGGCTCCTCGTCCCGATGAACGTGCGCCACCGCTTCCGCAACGTCGGCGGAACCGAGGCCCGCATGGTCTTCCACCTCGGACCGCTCGCCCCCGACCCGAAGCTCGGGCACGTGGACACGGAGGAGGCGGTGAACCCGGAGGGCTCCGCCTGGGAGCGGCCCCCGGACCGCGCGGGAGCGGTCTCGTGACCCGCCGACGCGTGGCCGTCACCGGGGTCGGCGTCGTCGCCCCCGGTGGGATCGGCGCCCCCGCCTTCTGGGAGCTGCTGTCCAACGGGCGTACGGCGACCCGCGGCATCACCCTCTTCGACCCGACCGGCTTCCGCTCCCGGATAGCCGCGGAGGTCGACTTCGACCCCGCCGCACACGGCCTCGGCGCCGACGAGGCGGCCCGCGCGGACCGGTACATCCAGTTCGCGCTGGTCGCCGCGGCCGAGGCGGTGCGCGACGCCGGACTCGACCTCACCACGGACGAAGCCTGGCGCACCGGAGTCTCCCTCGGCACCGCCGTGGGCGGCACCACCCGCCTGGAGCACGACTACGTGGCCGTCAGCCAGAAGGGCGACTGGTGGGACGTGGACCACCGGCTCGCCGGCGCCCACCTGCACCGCGCCTTCACCCCCGCCACCCTGGCCTCCGCCGTGGCGGAGAAGACGGGAGCACGCGGACCGGTCCAGACCGTCTCCACCGGCTGCACCTCCGGACTGGACGCCATCGGCTACGCCTTCCACTCCATCGCCGAGGGCAAGATGGACGTCTGCATCGCGGGCGCCTCCGACTCACCCGTCTCGCCGATCACCGTGGCCTGCTTCGACGCCATCAAGGCCACCTCGCCCAACAACGACGACCCCGCCCACGCCTCACGGCCCTTCGACGCGGACCGCGACGGCTTCGTCCTCGGCGAAGGCGGCGCCGTCCTCGTCCTGGAAGAGCTGGAACACGCCCGCGCCCGCGGCGCGACCATCTACTGCGAGATAGGCGGCTACGCCACCTTCGGCAACGCCCACCACATGACGGGGCTGACCACCGAAGGCCTGGAGATGGCCCGCGCCATCGAAACCGCCCTCGCCCAGGCCCGCACCGACGCCCGTGACATCGACTACGTCAACGCGCACGGCTCCGGAACCAAGCAGAACGACCGCCACGAGACCGCGGCGGTCAAGAAGGTCCTGGGAGACCACGCCTACAAGACGCCGATGACCTCCATCAAGTCCATGGTGGGGCACTCGCTCGGCGCCATCGGGGCGATCGAACTGGCCGCCTGCGTCCTGGCGATGACCCACCAGGTCGTCCCTCCCACGGCCAACTACGAGACCCCCGACCCCGAATGCGACCTGGACTACGTGCCGCGCGTCGCCCGCGAACGCACCCTGCGCAACGTGCTCTCCGTAGGCAGCGGGTTCGGCGGCTTCCAGTCCGCGGTCGTCATGACCCGCCCCAAGGAGGAGGTGGTCTCGTGAGCGTCCGTACGGTCATCACGGGCATCGGAGTCGTCGCGCCCAACGGCATCGGCGCCGAGGCCTTCTGGAAGGCGACCGAGTCGGGCGCCTCGGTCCTGGGCCGCGTCACCCGGGAGGGCTGCGAGCACCTCCCGCTGCGCGTGGCCGGTGAGGTACGGGGCTTCGACGCGGCCTCCATGGTCGAGGAGCGCTACCTCGTCCAGACCGACCGCTACACTCACCACGCCCTCGCCGCGGCCGACCTCGCCCTGGAGGACGGCCGGCTCGGCCGGGCCGACTACGAGGACGACCCCTTCTCCGTCGGCGTGGTCACCGCCGCCGGATCGGGCGGCGGCGAGTTCGGCCAGCGCGAGCTGCAGCACCTCTGGGGTCAGGGACCGCGCTACGTGGGCCCCTACCAGTCGATCGCCTGGTTCTACGCGGCCAGCACCGGGCAGATCTCCATCCGCAGGGGCCTCAAGGGCCCCTGCGGGGTCGTCGCAGCCGACGAGGCGGGCGGCCTCGACGCCTTCGCGCACGCCGCCCGGGCCATCCACCAGGGCAGCAAGGCCATGCTGGTCGGAGCCACCGAGGCGCCCCTTGCCCCGTACTCCATCGTCTGCCAGCTCGGCTACGAGTCCCTGAGCACCCACGAGGACCCGGAGCGGGCCTACCGGCCCTTCACCGAGAAGGCCTGCGGCTTCGTCCCCGCCGAGGGCGGCGCGATGTTCCTCGTGGAGGAGGAGCAGACGGCCCTGCGCCGCGGCGCCTCCGTCCGGGCCCTGCTGGCCGGGCACGCGGCGACCTTCACCGGCCCGCACCACCCCGAACGGGCCGAGGCCTCCGCCGAAGGCCTGGCCCACGCGATCAAGGGCGCCCTGCTGGACGCGGGCTGCGCCCCCGAGGAGATCGACGTGGTCTTCGCCGACGCGCTCGGCACCCCGGAAGCCGACCGGGCCGAGGCGGCCGCGATCGTCTCCGCCCTCGGAGCACACGGGCGCAGCGTGCCGGTCACGGCACCCAAGACCGGGACGGGCCGGGCCTACTGCGCGGCCCCCTCCCTCGACACCGCCGCCGCGGTCCTCGCCCTGGAGCACGGCATCGTCCCGCCCACGCCGAACGTGTTCGACGTGTGCCACGACCTCGACGTGGTGACCGGCAGCGCCCGCCCGGCGCAGCTGCGCACCGCGCTCGTACTGAGCCGGGGCCTCATGGGCTCCAACGCCGCGCTCGTCATCAAGATCCCCTCCTAGAGACAGAAGGAGCCGCTCATGTCCGAACGACTGACCGTCGAGGAGCTGGCCGCCCTGATGAAGTCCGGGGCCGGCATCACCGTGGACCCGGCCGACATGAAGAACCGCCCGGACTCCCTGTTCGACGAGTACGGCCTCGACTCGCTGGGCCTGCTCGGCATCGTCGGGCTGCTGGAGAACCAGCGCGGCCGGGCCCTGCCCACCGACGCGGACCGCTGCAAGACCCCCAAAGAGTTCCTCGACCTCGTCAACACCAGCCTGATGACCGGAGCTTGAGATGGCAGGACACACCGAGAACGAAATCGTCGTCAAGGCGCCGATGGAGACCGTCTGGTCGATGACCAACGATCTCCCCAGCTGGCCCGGACTGTTCAGCGAGTACGCCTCGCTGGAGGTCCTGGAGGAGGACGGGCCCACCACCCGCTTCCGCCTGACCATGCACCCCGACGAGAACGGCACCGTGTGGAGCTGGGTCTCCGAACGCACCCCCGACCCCGTCACCCGCACCGTGCGCGCCCGCCGCGTCGAGACCGGCCCGTTCGAGCACATGAACATCCACTGGCAGTACTTCGAAGTCCCCGGCGGCACCCGGATGGTGTGGACCCAGGACTTCGCGATGAAGCCGCAGGCTCCCGTCGACGACGCCTGGATGACCGAGAACATCAACCGCAACTCCAAGGTCCAGCTGCAGCTGATCCGGGACAAGATCGAACAGCGTGAACGCGAGAGCCGCACGCCCGCGGCCGACCGCGTCTGAGACGAAAGGCAGCACACCGGATGCACCGCGCTCTCATCGTGGCCCGCATGGCGCCGCAGTCCGCCCCCGACATCGCCGAGCTCTTCGCCGCCTCGGACGCGGGCGAGCTGCCGCACCTCGTCGGGGTCACCCGCCGCAGCCTGTTCCAGTTCGGCGACGTGTACATGCACTTCATCGAGTCGGACCGGCCCCCCGGCCCGGCCATCGCCGAAGTGACCGGCCACCCGGAGTTCCGGGAGCTCAGCGACCGGCTCACCGCCTACGTCAGCCCGCACAACCCGGAGACCTGGCGCAGCCCCAAGGACGCCATGGCCCAGGAGTTCTACCGCTGGGAGCGTCCGGGCGCCTCCCGTACGGGCTAGCCCGTACGGAGCGACCTGCGCCACCGGCAGGCCTCGGGCCCCGCACCCACCCGGGTGCGGGGCCCGCCACCATGCCGCCGCCCCTCAGGCCGAGCCGCGCAGTACCAGCGAGGTCGGCGTGATCACGGATCCCGGCACCCGGTGCGCCCCCTGAGCCGGATCCAGGGACCGCAGCAGCAGCCGGACCATCAGGCGCCCCATGCCCTCGATGTCCTGGCGCACGGTCGTCAGCGGCGGATCGGCGCTCTCCGCCACCAGCTCGGCATCGTCGAAGCCGACCAGCGCCACGTCCCCCGGCACGGACCGGCCCCGCTCGCGCAGCACGCCCAGGGCGCCCGTCGCCATCAGGTCGTTCGCGGCGAACACCGCGTCGAGGTCCGGGCAGCGCTCCAGCAGTTCCGTCATCGCCCGCGCCCCGCCCGCCGGGGTGAAGTCACCCTCGGCGACCAGCGCCGGATCCGCGTCGAGCAGCACGTCCCGGTACCCGTCGAGCCGGTCGGTCGCCGAGGTCTGGTCCAGCGGCCCGGCGATGTGCGCGATCTGCCGCCGCCCCCGGGACAGCAGGTACCGTACGGCCTCGCGCGCGCCCCCGCGGTTGTCGGCGTCGACGTACGACAGCGGACCGTAGGGCGCGGCGCCGTCGGCCTGCCCGGTCCAGCCGGGCCGCCCTCCGTAGACGGTGGGCATGCCGATGCGGCGGGTGATCGCGGGCAGCGGGTCGTCGGTGTGCAGCGAGAACGCGAGCGCGCCGTCGACGTGACCTCCCGCCAGGTACCGCTCGATCCGGTCGTAGTCCCCGCGGTCCTCGACCAGGAGCAGCACCAACTGTGTGTCGTGTGCGGTCAGTTCCTTGCTGATGCCGCGGATCTGCCGGGAGAAGAAGGGGTCGGAGAAGATCCGGATCTCCGGCTCGGCGATGATCACGGCGACCGCGCCGGTGCGCCGGGTGACCAGGGTGCGGGCCGCGTGGTTGGGCACGTAGCCGAGGTCCAGGACGGCCGCGCGGACCTTGTCCACCAAGTGCGCACGGACGCCGTCGCCGCCGTTGACGACCCGGGAGGCGGTGGCCCTGGAGACCCCGGCGCGCGCCGCCACCGCTTCCAGGGTGGGCCGGCCGGCGGGAACCTGTTCGGTCACGGGCGCTCCTCGTGCGTGTCCGGGGCCGGCGGCCCGGGTCCTGGGAGCCCCGGCCCTGTCGGACAGCAGGGTAACCCGTACCGCCGCGATCGCTGAGAGCGCTCCCGGCGGCGTCCCGCCGGGCCCGGAAGAAATCCGAGATCCGACCGTTTGGAACCCCGGAGACGGGCCAGAAGGAGGGACAGGGGCCCGCGGCGGTGAGCGGTGCGGGGCCCCCAGCGGACCCGAGCCGCGTGATGGCATCCCCCCCAGCCGTCACGCGGCCGGGGCTCCGCGGCCGCGGCGCCCCGCTCAGCCGGTCAGGTGGGGCCGTCCTGAGGCGTGACCAAGCCGTCCTGAGGCGTGACCAAGGTGAAGAGCGCGCCCTCGGGATCGGAGAGGACCATCCACCGGCTCGCGGCGGAGGTCTCCACGGGTGAGGCGGCCCGGGCGCCGAGGCCGAGGGCGGCATCGATCGCGCTCTCCAGGTCGGGCACGTGGAAGTGGACGTGCCAGCGGGGGCGCACCTGGGGGTCCGGGGCCTCTTCCAGGGCGCCGCCGCTGATGCGGGCCACCGTGTCGTGGCCGTGGCGCAGGACGACGTGGTCGTGTTCGTAGGAGACGGTGCAGCTGCCCGGTCGCTCGCTGTCCCAGTCCAGCACCTCTCCGTAGAAGATGGCGGCCGCGAAGGCGTCCCGGGTCCGCAGTTCCAGCCAGGCAGGGGCGCTTCCGCGGCCCATCGACCAGTCGGGGACGGCCTCGCCGTCCCAGAAGCCGAAGACGGCCCCGGCGGGGTCTGCCGCCAGGGCGGCCCGTCCGGTGCCGAAGGCCAGCGGGCCGACCGCCATGGTCGCGCCGCGCTCACGGATCCGTGCCGCCGTCGCGTCCGCGTCCTCGACGGCGAAGTACGGCGTCCACACCACGGGCACGCCGGAATTCCCGGTGAGCGCGCCGATGCCCGCGACGGGGGCCCCGTAGCGGAAGGCGACGACGATGCCGTCCCCGAGATGGGTCGGACGGAAGTCCCAGCCCAGCACGGCGCCGTAGAACCGCTGGGCGGAATCGAGATCCCGGGCCAGGAGGCTGACCCAGCACGGGGTACCGGGGATGTCACAGCTCGACGTCGACACAGTTGCCGGCCTCATCTGCTGGTCTCGGGGGACGGGGCCCTTCCCACACTAGACCGGACGGCGACGACGGGCAGGTCAGGCGGCATCCGGCGGACGGCATTCGGTGGACGGACGCGATGCCCGGTGCCCACGAACGCATCGCGCCGCGAAGATCACTCCGGCCGTTTCTCGGCGACCCCGGGCCGCGGATCCCCGCGCCGCAGCCGTGGCAGGAACCCGTTCCCGCGGTCGATCGCACGCCGATCGGGGACGCGGGGATCGCGGAGCTCGCGCGCCCCCTCTCCCGGCCGCCCGCTCACCGCCGGCCCGGAGTTGCAAGGCCGATTACGGCCGTTTCCTCGAATAGCCTGAACTGCCAAGGCCCTCTTGTGAGTTGACCCCCGGGTCCTAACAATGCGCATGACAACCGGAAGATCTTCGGTCGCATTGTCAACCCAGAGGGGAACCCCCACATGAACAAGCCTCTCGCCGGCGCCGCGTTCGCCCTGCTCCTCGCCGGAGCGGCGGCCTCGCCGGCCGTGGCCCAGGCACCCCGGGACACGGTCGCACCCGCCGTCGCGGTCAACTTCGCCGGCACGGTCGCGCTCAGCAACTGCTCCGGCTCCGTCGTCCGCGTGCCGAACTCGCTGCCGTCCGACCCCGCGCTCGTCCTGTCCAACGGCCACTGTCTGGAGTCCGGCATGCCGGCGGCAGGACAGGTCGTCAAGGACAAGGCGTCCAGCCGCTCCTTCTCGCTGCTGAACGCCTCGGGCTCCAAGGTCGCGACGCTGCGCGCGAGCAAGATCTCGTACGCCACGATGACCGACACGGACATATCGATCTACCAGCTGACCAAGACCTACGCGCAGATCAGCAGCCAGTACGGCATCAGCGCGCTCACCCTGAACGACGCCCACCCGGTGCAGGGCACCGCGATCAAGGTGGTGTCCGGGTACTGGAAGCGGACCTACAGCTGCAACGTCGACGGGTTCGCCTACCGGCTCAAGGAAGGGGAGTGGACCTGGAAGGACTCCCTGCGCTACACCTCGTCCTGCAACACCATCGGCGGCACCTCCGGCTCCCCGGTCATCGACACGACGACCGGCAAGGTGGTCGCCGTCAACAACACGGGCAACGAGGACGGCGGGTCCTGCACGGTGAACAACCCGTGCGAGGTGTCCGAGAGCGGAGCCGTGACGGTCCGGCGGGGCATCAACTACGCCCAGCAGACCTACATCGTCGTCCCCTGCGTGGGCCCCGGCAACACGATCGACCTGAACCGCCCCGGCTGCACGCTCCCCAAGCCCTAGCGCGAACGCGTCGGGGCCCGCCCGGAAACCGGACGGGCCCCGACGGCGGGCCTGATCAGGGCGTGTCAGCCCTTGGGGACCACGATGACGACGGTGCTGCACACCTTGTCGGCGAAGGTCTGCTTCTTGGCGTCCCACAGCGGCCACAGGTAGCCGATGTAACAGGGGATGCCGTCGAGGATGTGCGCCAGCTTGCGGACGAAGGCCATGCCGAAGCCGAGGACGTTGCCGTCGGCCTCGCGGCGCACGCTGATTCCGACGATCTTCTTGCCGATCGACTGGCCGGTGGAGCCTTCCTTGTAGAGCTGGAAGATGCCCATGCCGACGGCGTACAGCCAGCCGATGAGGAAGAAGACGCCCGGGCCGGAGGCGCCCGCGTCGTCGCTCATGGCGAGGTCGATGAAACCGAGGGCGTACATCGGGCCGGCGATGATCAGTCCGTCGAGGAGGGTCGCGCCGAGGCGCAGGCCCCAGTGCGCCAGCGGCGGCATTCCGGTGCCCGGCATGGGCGGCATGCCGGCCTGCGGGTAGGCGCCGTACGGCTGCTGCGGGGGGACGCCGCCGACGGGCTGCTGCGGGTACCCGTACTGCGGGGGGACACCCTGCGGCGCCTGCTGCGGGTAGCCGGGCTGGCCCTGGGGGTAGCCGTAGCCGGGCTGACCCTGCGGCGGCTGCTGCTGGCCGTAGGGGTTGTTCGGGTCGCCGAAGCTCATGGCGCAGTCTCTCCAGGGGTGTGGTGGGGACGAGCGGTTTGTGCGGAGGGACTGGAAAACGAGCGGTTTGCCCCCCTGCGCAGCCGCGGACTTGCGGGGCCATGGTGTTAGTAACATCGACCACTTGTCCAATCCGTGGCCGCATGTGCCGACCAAGTGATGGGCCGGTAAACGCAGCATGGAGCCCCGGACCCTGAGTGCGGGTCCGGGGCTCCCGGGGCCACTTCGCTGACCGCTTCTACAACGACCGGCGCCCGTGCGGGTCACCGGTTCGCTGCCACGGCTACTTGGGCATCAGGACCGTGTCCACGATGTAGACGGTGGCGTTCGCGGTCGGGACGTTGCCGCAGACCACGTTGGACGTGCCGTTGACCTTGTAGGACTCGCCCGAGCCGGCGGTGGTCACCTTTCCGGTCTCCAGCGTGGTGAAGGAGCCGTTCTCCAGCTGCTTCGGCGTCAGCTTCTCGCCGACCACGTGGTACGTGAGGATCTTGGTGAGGGTGGCCTTGTCGGCGAGGACCTTGTCGAGGTCGGCCTTCGGGATCTTGGCGAAGGCGTCGTTGGTCGGCGCGAAGACCGTGATGTCCTTGGCGTTGTTGAGCGTGTCGACGAGCCCGGCCTGCTTGACGGCCGCCACCAGGGTGGACAGTGCAGGGTTGTTGGACGCGGCGGTCGCGACCGGGTCCTTGGCCATGCCGTCGAAGCTGCCCGCGCCCTCCTTCGGGACACCGGCGCACGCGGCACCGAAGGGCCCGTCCGCGGTCATCGGCGCCGAGGCGTCCGCGGCCGGGGAGGAGGTGTCGGCGCTCGCCGCGGAGTTGGCACCGGAGGCCGAGTCCTTGCCGGAGTCGGAATCGGAGCAGGCGGCCAGCGCGAAGGGCAGTACGGCTGCGGTGGCGACGGCGAGGGCGGTACGGCGGAAACGAAGGGTGCTCATGGTGTTCTCCAGGGATGGGGTTGGTGCTTGCGGAATGAGGAAAGGGGAAAGGGTGAAAGTCGTGAAATGGTGTGGAATCGAGGGCGCTTCGGTCAGCCGACCGTGACGAAGACGCCGTGCCGGCCGCTCGCGCCGTCCGGGATGGTGCGGGTCCGCACCTCGGTCTGGACCTCGCCCCGGCCGTCCGTGGCGCGGACGGTCAGGCGGTGGCCGCCCGAGGGGGCCTTCCAGTCGAACGACCACTGGCGCCAGGTGTCGGTGGTGGCCTGCGCCGCGAGCGAGGCCTCCTGCCACGGCCCGTCGTCGACCTGGACCTCGACCCGCTCGATGCCGCGGTGCTGGGCCCACGCCACCCCGGCGACCGTGACGGTCCCGGCCGGGATCCGGGCGAAGGGCTTGGGGGTGTCGATCCGGGCCTGCGTCTTGATCGGCGCCCGCCGGGCCCAGCCGCGCTTGACCCAGTAGGGGTCGTAGGAGTCGAAGGTGGTGAGCTCGATCTCCCGGATCCACTTGCAGGCGGAGACGTAGCCGTACAGACCGGGTACGACCATCCGGACCGGGAAGCCGTGCTCGAAGGGAAGCGGTTCGCCGTTCATGCCGACGGCCAGCATCGCGTCCCGGCCGTCCATGACCTCCTCGACGGGGGTGCCCAGCGTCATCCCGTCCACCGAGCGTGCGATGAGCTGGTCGGCCCGCCCGCCGCGCGAGGGTGCCTGAACACCCGCCTCATGCAACAGGTCCGACAGGCGTACGCCGAGCCAGCGCGCGGAGCCGGCGTACGGGCCGCCCACCTCGTTCGAGACGCAGGTGAGGGTGATGTCCCGTTCGATCAGCGGGCGTTGGAGGAGTTCGGAGTAGGAGTAGGAGCGCGGGCGGGAGACGCCCTTGCCGTGGATGCGCAGCCGCCAGGTGTCGGCGTCGACCTTGGGTACCACGAGTGCGGTGTCGACACGGTAGAACTCCTTGTTCGGTGTGGTGAAGGCGCTGACCCCGGGAATCCGCAGGGCCGCCCCGGCCGGGATCGGCGCGGCGGGCGAAGCGGGAGCGGGCAGGCGCACGGTGGCGCGGGAGGCGGTGGCGCCCTGGCCGCGCCTTCCGGTCAGGGCCCGGCCGAGGGCGCCCGCGCCGGTGGACGCGACCGCCGTGACACCGGCCGCCAGGAGGAAGCCCCGCCGGTTCCATCCGGCGGGCGCAGTGGTGCCGGTGTCGTCGACGTCCGCACCGGCGGGCCGGGCGGCGGCGCCGCCCACCTTGCCCACCAGCAGGTACAGCACCAGCGCCCCGGCCGCCGCCCCCAGCAGCGAAGGCAGTACGTCGCCCGCCCCGGCCGCGTCGGGCCGGCCGAGGGCCGCCGCCGCGCCGATGACGCCGAAGGCCAGTACCCCGGCCGCGCCCGTACGGCGGTGGCGCAGGGCCACCACCCCGAGCAGGGCCGCCAGCAGAGCGACGGTGGCGAGGATGCCGAGCTGGAGGACCAGCTTGTCGTTCTCGCCGAAGGTACGGATGGCGAAGTCCTTGAGCGCCGCCGGAGTGCGGTCGATGGCCGCTCCGCCGATCACCGTGACCGGTCCCGCCTGCGGCCGGACCAGGGACGCGGTCAGCTCGGCGGCGGCCAGGGCCGCGTATCCCGCAAGCAGACCGCTCGCCGCGGCGAGGGCGCCGCGTTCGACTGTCCTTCGGTTGATGCTCACGAACCTCATTCGGCGCAGGCTCCCTCCCGGATGGGTCGGTCATCCGATCACGTGAACATCGGTTGGTGTGTTGACCTTTGCGCGGGTGTTGCGGGGGGTGCCGGCGAGGGGCCCAGGGGCTGAATCCTGGTGCGACCCCCGCACGCGGGCGGCAGCGCCGACAGCCGCCGCCCGCGCGGGTCCTCCAGGGCACCGGCGGCGCTCAAGAGTGGCGACCCACTCCCCGCCGGTCCGGAGGACCACCGGCCCGCCGCCGCCCCGTTGCCGGCGGCGGCGGGCCGGAGACTTGCGGTCCGGGGCCCGGGTCAGGCGTTGACGCAGGTGTTGCCGAACGCGGGGTTGAGCAGCCCGATCACGCTGACCGAGTTGCCGCAGACGTTGATCGGGATGTGGATGGGGATCTGGATCAGATTGCCCGAGGCGACCCCGGGGGAGTGGGCGGCGAGGCCCTGGGCTCCGGCGTCGGCGGAGGCGGCGGAGGCCCCGCCCACGAGAAGGGCACCCGAGGCGAGGGCGAGTGCGGCACTCTTGAGGACACGCGACACGACAGATCTCCTTGCTGGCTGTGCGGCGGCGGATTCCGGGGCCCATCAGCCCCATGACCCGCCGAGCGACGGGCCCTGGACCGGGCCCGCGACCCTCCTTCGGCCCGGACCCCCGGCGCGGTTTGCTCCTGGAGGGCCGGTTCCCCCGAACGGATTCGCTTTCGCGTGTATGTCGGCCAATCCGTACGCGGACCGGCTCCGAAGACAAGGTGAGACAGCAAGGACCCGGCGCGCACCGCGACCCCGGCGGACGGGGAACGGGTGTGCCTGCCACGAAGGATCGTTCATGCGATGGATGGACCGGCGAGAACCACTCGCGGCGCCGCCGTGCCCGCCCGGGCACGGCCGTACAGGGGAGCCGCTCAGGTGAGCCCCGACAGGCTGCGCTTCCCCGGACCGGGCCCGGACGGGCACGGCGCAAGCCCCGGCACTGGCGCCGGACCCGGATCGGCCGCGGCCGAACTCGCGGAGCTGATGGCGCGCGTCGCGCAGGGGGACCAGGACGCCTTCTCCGCCCTGTACGACTCCGTGGCCGGCACCGTATTCGGCATCGCGGTCAAGGTGGTGCGCGACCGCGCACAGTCGGAGGAGGTCGCCCAGGAGGTGATGATCGACGTGTGGCGCCAGGCCGCCCGCTACCGCCCCGAGCAGGGCAGCGTCATGGCCTGGGTGGCCACGATCGCCCACCGCCGGGCGGTCGACCGGGTCCGCTCCGCCCAGGCCTCGGCCACCCGCGAGCACGACGTGGGCGTACGCGGCCAGGAACGGCCCTTCGACGAGGTGAGCGAACAGGTGGAGAGCCGGCTGGAACGCGATCAGGTCAACCGCTGCCTGCGGAGGCTGACCGAGCTCCAGCGCCAGGCCGTCACCCTCGCCTATTACCAGGGGCTGACCTACCGTGAGGTCGCCGAGACCCTCCAGACTCCTCTTCCCACGATCAAGACCCGGATGCGCGACGGACTGATCCGCCTGCGCGACTGCATGGGGGTGACCACGTGAAGCACGACGAAGAACTGCACACCCTCACCGCGGCCTACGTACTGGACGCGCTCGGACCGGGTGAACACGAAGCCTTCTCCCGGCACTTGGGCCGCTGTGCGCCGTGCTCCGGGGACGTCGCGGAGTTCTCCGCGACGGCCGGCCGGCTGGCCGCCGCCGTGGCCCTCGTGCCCCCGCCGCAGATGAAGGCGGACGTGCTCGCCCGCATCGAGACCGTCCGCCAGCTCCCTCCACGGGTCGGCGTCCGCCGGGCGGCGGGCTTCCTCGACCGGCTCCCGCGCAAGGCAGGGGCCTTCGTCGTCGCCGCGTCCCTGATCGGGGCGGCCCTCTTCGGCGGCGCCGCGCTCCACGAGAGCGGGCAGGCGGACCGGGCCCGGCAGGAGGCCCGGCAGGCCGAGGCGCGCAGCCAGGAGCTGCGGGCCGTGGTCACCGCCCCGGACGCCCGTACCGTCCACGGCCGCACCAGCAGCGGAGCCGCCGCGACGGTGATCAGCTCCGCCGCCCGGGACCGGGCCGTGTTCCTCGCCGACCGGCTGCCGGCCGCCGGGAAGGGGCGCACGTACCAGCTCTGGCTGGCCGACCGCGGAACGATGCGCCCGGCCGGCTTCCTCACCGGGGACGGGGCGGCCGTGCTGGACGGCGACCTGGGCAAGGCCACGGCGGTCGGGCTGACGCTGGAGCCCGCCGGGGGATCGGCGCAGCCGACGACCAGCCCGCTGGTCCTGCTCGCCCTCCCGGCGCGGGCGTAGGGCGTACGGAACCTCCCAGGCGGGTGGCCGGGTCCACCGGGGCCCGGTTCACCGGCAGCGGGGTTCACGGCCCGCCGAGCAGCGCCGCCGCGTTCGTGTCGAGGATCGCGGCGGCGTCCGCCGGGGGCAGCCCCGACCCGGCGACGCAGGAGACCGCCCGCACGAACACCTCCCCGTCCTCGTAGGGGAAGTCCGTGCCGAGCACGAGGCGGCCCGCGCCGAAGGAGGCCGCCGCCGCGACCAGGGCGGGCCCGTGGCAGTACGCGACATGGGCAGGGGTCCAGAGGTGGGCGTGCAGGTCGATCCGCCCGACCGGTGGCACGGGCGGCGGCGCCGCGGAGTTGCTCACCCTTCGATGGAAGTCCCGGCCCGGGGGCGCGGCCAATCGGGGCGGCCGCATCGCGCGCCGTCGGGTCTGGTCCCGGCCGCGGGCCGCGTGGATCATGAGGGGGTGCGTCGGGGCAACGGGGCCCCGGTGCCCGCCACCGAGCCCAGGGGGTCCATGTGCCGTCCGTGCCGTTCGCGTCTGCATCGTCGGAGTCGTCGGAGTCGTCGGAGGGGTCCGCGTCGTCCGCGTCGTCCGTCGAGCCGAGTTACGCCTCCGGGGCCGGCGAGGTGCCGCTGCTGGGCGACACCATCGGCGAGAACCTGGACCGCGCCGTCCGCAGGTTCCCCGGCCGCGATGCCCTCGTCGACATGGCCTCGGGGCGCCGGTGGACGTACGCGGAGTTCGCCGCGGACGTGGACGATCTCGCGCTCGGCCTGCTGGACCTCGGGATCGTCAAGGGGGACCGGGTCGGCATCTGGGCCCCCAACCGCCCCGAGTGGACGATGGTGCAGTACGCCACCGCCAGGATCGGCGCGATCCTCGTCACCGTGAACCCGGCCTACCGTTCCCACGAGCTGGAGTACGTCCTGCGCCAGTCCGGGATCCGGCTGCTGGTGGCGGCGGAACGGTTCAAGACCTCCGACTACGCGGCCATGATCGAGGAGGTCGGGCCGCGCTGTCCGGACCTGGAATTCACCGCCCTGCTCGACGGGCCGCTGTGGAACTCCCTCGCCGAACGCGGGCGCCGCGCCGACCGGACGGAACTGCTGCGCGCCCAGGCCGCGCTGAGCCCCGACGACCCGGTCAACATCCAGTACACCTCGGGGACCACGGGCTTCCCCAAGGGGGCGACCCTCTCGCACCACAACATCCTCAACAACGCCTACTTCGTGGGCGAGCTGTGCCACTACACCGAGCAGGACCGGGTCTGCATCCCGGTGCCCTTCTACCACTGCTTCGGCATGGTCATGGGGAACCTCGCCTGCACCAGCCACGGCGCGGCCATGGTCATCCCCGCGCCCGCCTTCGACCCGGGCGCCACGCTGGCCGCCGTCCAGGCGGAGTCCTGCACCTCGCTCTACGGGGTCCCCACCATGTTCATCGCCGAGCTGGCACACCCGGACTTCGAGACCTACGACCTCTCCAGCCTGCGCACGGGCATCATGGCGGGCTCGCCCTGCCCGGTCGAGGTGATGAAGGAGGTCATCGACCGGATGGGCATGCGGGAGGTGTCCATCTGCTACGGCATGACGGAGACCTCGCCGGTCTCCACCCAGACCCGCGTGGACGACTCCGTGGAGCGCCGCGTCTCGACCGTGGGCCGGGTCGGACCGCACCTGGAGGTCAAGGTCGTCGACCCGGCCACCGGCCGGACCGTCCCGCGCGGCGAACCGGGCGAACTGTGCACCCGGGGCTACTCCGTCATGCTCGGCTACTGGGCCGAGCCCGAGCGCACCGCCGAGGCCGTCGACGCGGCCCGCTGGATGCACACGGGAGACCTCGCCGTCATGGACGGGGACGGGTACCTGAGCATCACCGGGCGGATCAAGGACATGGTGATCCGCGGCGGGGAGAACCTGTACCCGCGCGAGATCGAGGAGTTCCTGCACGCCCACCCCGACGTCCTGGACGTCCAGGTCATCGGCGTGCCCGACCCCAAGTACGGGGAGGAGCTGATGGCGTGGGTGCGGATGCGCGAGGGGGCCGAGCCGCTGACCGCGGAGGCCGTGCGCGCGTACTGCGAGGGCCGGCTGGCCCACTTCAAGATCCCGCGCTACGTCCACGTCGTGGAGGAGTTCCCCATGACGGTGACGGGCAAGATCCGCAAGATCGAGATGCGGGAGACGGCGACCCGGCTGCTGGGCCTTTCCTCCTGACGGAGCTTCACCACGGAGCTTCACCGGCGGCCGTCCGGTGGTCCGTCCGTTCGCCGGTCCCGAGGTCGGGCCGTCGCGCCGGCCATCCCTCCGTCCGGCCGCCCGGCTGTCCGGCCATCCCTCCGGCCGGCCGGCCGTCGCGCCGGCCGGTCCCGTGTCCCGTACCGCCGTATCCGCGGTACGGGACCGCGCGGGCGGAGCCCGCAGGAGCTCAGCGGGACGCCCCTGCGCCCTTCCCCGCGACCGTGTTGCTCGTGACCGTGCCGTCGGCGCCGGCCAGGGTCACGGCGTGCCGGATCCCGTCGGAGCCGAGGACCACCACGCGCCAGGCGCTCCCGCCGCCCTCCTGGGCGATCACGCGCAGCGCCTCGGCCTTGCCGCCGGGCACGGCGGCCTCCGCCTTCTCCAGGGCCCGGGCAGCCGGCAGTGCAGGCAGCGGTACGGGGGCCCGGCCGGGCCCTTCCACGACGACCCCCTCCTCGCCCTCGGCCGCCCCGGGCATCCCCGGTCCGCCCGGCGGGACGACGCCCCGCTCGCCCTTGTGCCCCCGCAGGCCGGGCTCGCCCGGCTTCCCGGGGCGAGCGGGCAGCGGAGCCGTCATCTCGCCGCCCCTCTCCCGCTCGACGTCGAACCGGTCCCACAGCCGCTCCGCGCGCGTGCGGCGGACGTCGTGCTCGTGGTCCGTCACGGCCACCGCCCCCACCGCCCCCACACCCGCGGACGCCGCCACCACCACGAGCCCGAGCGCCACCCAGCGTCCCCGGCCCGCACGGACGAACCGGGTGAAGCGTGCGGTCCGGGCGCCGCGACCCGCCGCCTTGCCGGCCGGGTCGCCGGTGCCCCCGCCCTCGCCGCCGCCCTCCCCGGGAACGGCGGCCGGGGGGAATTCTGGCGGCTGCGGACTGGACTGAGTCATCTGAAAGCTCCTCGCGTTCTCCGGGCGGCGTGCCCGGCTCGGCCGATCCTGCGAGCAGGATGCTGAAGCCCCGCTGAAGCGAGCTGAAGAACCCTTCAGCAAGCCGGAGGCGCGACCTGAGAACCTTGCCCCATGCGCGTACTGGTGGTCGAGGACGAGCGGCGGCTGGCCGCCGCCCTGCAACGTGGTCTGCGGGCCGAGGGCTTCACCGTGGACACGGCACACGACGGCCCGCAAGGCCTGTGGATGGCCGGCGAACACGACTACGACGCCATCGTGCTCGACATCATGCTGCCCGGCCTGAACGGCTACCGGGTCTGCGCCCGGCTGCGCGCGGCCGGCTGCGAGTCCGGCATCCTCATGCTCACCGCCAAGGACGGCGAGTACGACGAGGCCGAGGCGCTCGACACCGGGGCCGACGACTTCCTCTCCAAGCCCTTCTCCTACGTGGTCCTCGTGGCCCGCCTGCGGGCCCTGATCCGGCGCACCGGCCGCCGCAGCCCGCAGGTCATGGAGTTCGGCGACCTCCACGTCGACCCCGCCCGGCAGCGCTGCACGCGCGGCGGCGTCGAAGCCCGGCTCACCGCGCGCGAGTTCGCCGTCCTGCTGCACCTGGCGCGCCGGGCGGGAGAGGTCGTACCCAAACGGGACATCCTCGACCACGTCTGGGACACCGCCTACGAAGGGGACCTCAACGTCGTGGAGGTCCACGTCAGCGCCCTGCGCCGGAAGATAGACGCGCCCTTCGGCCGGGCAGCGGTGGAGACCGTCCGGGGCGCCGGATACCGGTTGGCGGCCGACGGTGGCTGAGCCCGGCCTGTCCCTCGCCCGCCGGCTGCGCCGGGCCGTGTCACGGCTCCGTCCGCGGTCCGTCCGTGCCCAGGCCACCCTCGGTGCGTCCGCCGTGGTGGCCCTTGCCCTCGGTCTGGCCTCCTTCGCCCTGCTCGGCGCCCTGGAGACCAACCTGACCATGAGCGCCGAGGCCGATGTCGAACGGCAGGCCGTCCAGGTGGCCGCGCTGGCGGCCACCGGCCGGCTGGAGCCCGTACCGCCCCCGGGGCGCGGCACGGACTTCGTCCAGGTCGTCGACGCGCGGGGCCGCGTCATCGCGGCCAGCCCCAACCTGCGCGGCCGCCCCGCCCTCGTCCCCGAACCGCCCGTCGCACCCGGGACCGTCCGCGGCACCTGGAAGGGCGGCCGGGTCCGGCAGGAACACCGCCAGCGCGTCGTGCAGGTCACCACCGTCACCGCGAACGGCCTGGTCACCGTCTACGCGGGGACCTCGCTGCGGGACGCCGACACCGCCGACGAGACCATCGTGGCGGTGCTGGCCGTCGTGGTCCCGCTGCTCGTCCTGGTCGTGGCCCTGATCACCTGGCGGGTCACCGGCTGGGCGTTGCGCCCCGTCGAGGCCATCCGCGCCGAAGTCGCCGAGATCGGCGACCGCGAACTGCACCGCCGCGTGCCCGTTCCGGCCACCCGCGACGAGGTGGCCCGGCTCGCCGTCACCATGAACGCCACCCTGGACCGGCTGGAGGCCGCCGGCATCCGCCAGCGCCGCTTCATCGCGGACGCCTCGCACGAACTGCGCAGCCCGATCACCGTGCTCCGCACCCAGTTGGAGGTCGCGCAGGCCCACCCGGATCCCGAGCTGTGGGGCGAGCTGGTCAGCGGAGCCCTGGAGGACACCGTACGGCTCCAGGACCTGGCGGCCGACCTGCTCCTGCTGGCCCGCCTGGACACCTCGGAGCCGCCGCCGGCCGCCGCCGTCGACCTCACCGAGGTGGTCCGCGAAGCGGCCCGTACGCGCAGGGGAGAGCGGGTCCCCGTCCGGGCGGACATCGCCCCCGGGATCGAGGTCCGCGGCAGCACGATCTGGCTGTCGCGGCTCGTCACCAACCTGCTGGACAACGCCGGCCGGCACGCCGAGCAGCACGTCACCGTCGTCCTACGCGAGGACGCGTCCCGGGGCGAGGCCGTCCTCGAAGTCACCGACGACGGCGCGGGCATCGCACCCGCCGACCGCGAACGGGTCTTCGAACGCTTCACCCGGCTCGACGACGCCCGCGCCCGCGACGAGGGCGGCACCGGCCTGGGCCTGGCCATCGCCCGCGACATCGCCCTGCGCCTCGGGGGCACCCTCGCCGTCCGGGATTCCCCGAAGGGGGCCCGCCTGGTCGCCACGCTCCCGCTCGGCCCCTGACGGAGCGGAGCCCGAGCCGCCTGGCGGCGCCCGCTCAGCAGACCGGCCGGCGCCCGGCGTCCCGTGCGGCCTCCTCCTCCGCCGCGACGGGCGCGGGCACTCCCGGTACCGGATCGGCCGGGGTCACGAGCAGCCCCTCGCGGCCCGGGGGATCCGAGAGCGGGGAGGGCTTCACGGAGACCCGGCCCGTGGAGACGGCCTCCAGGGTGCCGATCGCCGCGACGTACGCCGGGAAGCTGTCCGTGTCCCGCCGGTGACGGGCGGGCTCCCGGTGGTCGCCGAGGGCCGGGTAGCCGTCCTGACCGGTGAGCGTGTACGAGGTGGTCACGACCCGGTACGAGGCCTCCGGCCGCAGCGGAGCGCCGTCGACGAGCACGTCGCCCGGCGTCACCCGGTCCCCGACGGGCCCCGCCGCGTCGAAGGAGTACCGGACGTTGTCCGACACCGCGAGCGGGGCGTACGTGAGCACACCGGAGGCGTCCAGCGCCCACTGCTGTTCCAGGGCGTCGTGGAGCCGGCGTCCGCTCACCTCGACGCTGACCAGCGGGCACCCGTAGCCGACGGCGCGCCAGGCCCGGTCGAAGCTGACCGGATCGTCCAGGGCGGGCCCGGCGAGCAGATCGGTGTTGATCACGCTGCGGCCCACGCGCGGGGCGACCGCGATGAGCGCCAGGTCCGCGCCCGAGCGCGCGGGCCGGGGGCTCGTGTCGAAGGAGTCGGGCTCCTGACGGGCCGCCCACAGCGCCCAGTCGGCGACGAGGTTGCCCATGGTGGACTCCCCGGCCGGGGAGAGCCGGCGGCGGAAGGAGGCGCGCTGGCGTCCGATGACGCGCGCCCCGTGCCGCTGCGCGAAGCCGGTCCAGTGGTCGACGACCTCCTTGAGCACCGGATCGGGTTCCACGTCACGGGTGTTGGGGTGGTTGACGGAGCTGGTGAGCGCGCGCACGACCGTACCGGTGTCCGCGTCGAGCCGCAGATTGATCTCGCCGATGATCTGCCCGTGGCAGCCGGCCTCGACGAAGGGCCTCGGCCGTCCGTCGGGGCCCGGGAGCATCATGTTGAAGGCGCAGTGCCAGTGGCCGGTGACGATCGCGTCGATGTCGGGGGACACGCGCAGCGCCAGCTCGTAGGCCGGACCGCTGGGTTCGCTGCCGGAATCGAAGTCGCTGCCCGCCACCGCCCCGTCGTGCATGCTCAGGACGATGGCGCCCACCCCGTGTGCCTTGAGCCGGGCGGCGCAGAGGTTGGCGGAGCTCAGCTGGTCCACGGTGGCCAGGCCCGGCTGGAAGGAGTTCCCGAAGGTCTCGGTGCCGACGACCGTCAGGTGGATGAACCCGATGGGCAGCCGCCGCCCGCCCGGCGCGTCCACGTACTCGACGTGGTACGGGGGCAGCATCGTCTCCCCGGTCGTCGCGGACACGGCGTTGGCGCTGTAGTAGCGGAAGTCGGCGCCGTGGAAGGGTGCCCCGCCGGAGTCGGGGAACGTGTTGGTCACGCCCGCCCCGTCGTAGGGGATCCCCTCTTCCATGTGCCGGCGCAGGAAGCCGGGCGTGCGGTCGAACTCGTGGTTCCCGGCGGTCGCGAAGTCCAGGCCGAGCCGGTTCAGGGCCTCGATGGTCGGCTCGTCGGCGAGGGTGAAGGCGGGATAGTCCCAGCCGGAGAACAGGTCGCCCGGCGCGAAGAAGAAGGAGTTGGCCCGTCCGGCCCGCAACCGGGCCAGATGGGTGGCCATGAAGGCGACCCCGCCGACCTCGTACGTACGGCCGCCGGCGCCGGTGATGACGGAATCCCGGGCCGGGGCGGCGGAGAGGTAGCCGTGCAGATCGGTGATGTGGAGCAGCTGCACGTCCACGTACCCGGCCGTGCTCGCGGCATCCTCGGCCGCGCCGGTCGCGGCCGCCGCGGTACCGGTGAGCGCCTTGACGCCGAAGGCCCCGGCGGCTCCCGCTGCCCGGGCCAGGAACCGGCGCCTGCCGAACTCTTCCATCAGGCCCGCCCCCGATCCGCCGGCGGGCCAACTCCCGCACGCTCGGAAGCAGTCTGTACGCGACCGGTGACCGTCCGTGGCGCAGCATCCGTCACCGGGGCTAAATTCCGCGGAACTTCACCCTGTCGACGCCCCTCGGGGAGGGGCGTAGCGGGCCAGGAAGAGGTCGACCCCCGAGGTGACGACGCGGGTCAGCTCCGCCCGGTCGGTCTCGGTGCCGGGGGCGAAGGTGTGCACCAGTTGCGGGACGCCGACGGTGGCGGCCACGAGCTGCCGGACGGCGAGCTCGGGGTCGACGACGTGGAGCCTTCCGCGCCGGCCGAGTTCGGCGAGGGCCTCGACGAGGGGGCCGTTGAACATGTCGTACGTGACCTGGTACCAGAGCCGGCCCAGCTGGGGGAAGCGGCCGATCTCCCCGATCACCAGACGGCGCAGCGCCATGACGTCGGGCCGCAGCAGGACCGCGGCCCAGTCGCCGGTGACGGCGATCAGGGCGGCGCGCAGATCGGCGGCCTCCACGAGGGCGGAGCCGTCCGGTTCGAGTCCGGCGCAGGTCTCGCGCAGGATGCCGCCGATGGTGGCGAGGAACAGCCGCTCCTTGGTGCCGAAATGCTTGTAGAGCGTCGCCTTGGAGACCCCCGAGCGGCCGGTGATCGCGTCCATGGAGGCGGCCGCGTACCCCTCGGCGAGGAACTCCGCGGCGGCCGCGTCCACGATCGCCCGGCGTTTGCGCCGGACGGCGTCGGAGGAAGCGGGGATGACCGGGATGCCGTAGGCGTCGGTGGCGTTCGCCGTCTCGGCTTCCATGGGGGAGTCCTTCGTACCTGCGGGGTGGCGTGGGGGCGATGCGCCGGGGCAGGCCCAGTGTAGGAAACGGACCGCCCGGCACGCACCGCGTGCCGGGCCCCGGGGCGCCTCAGCCCTGCGCCGCGCCGCCGTTCTTGACGGCCTCGGTGAGGTCGGCCGTGTCGGCGGCCGGGGGGATCGCGATGTCCTTGGCCACGCCGAAGGACAGGAAGTCGATGTCGACGGTGACGTTCCCGAAGACCTGGTTCAGCCGCGAGGGCATGCCCTTGTCGTCGACCCAGATGTCCGAGACGAGCTCGGTCGCACCGCCCCCGCCCACGGCGCCGAAGACCGCTTTGGAGTCGCCCATCTTGTCCACCGGAACCGTGGCACGGTAGTGGACGGAGCTCTTCCCGTTGACGTCCTCCCGGCCGACCTCGGTGACGTTGCTGGCCCACTTGAGCGACTTCAGCCCGGCCGTCGGGTCGTTGTTGCCCGCGCTCATCCCGGCGGCGCCCTGCTCGCCGAGCACGGCCGAGGCCTCGAGCTTCAGCCAGGTCTTGCCCGCGAAGGGGCCGCTCGGCGCCGGGTCGATGCCGTAGTAGTACGCCCCCTGCACCAGCCGGTACGTGATCGTGCCGTCGGCGACCAGGTCCTGCATCTGCAGGTCCGCGGCCGGCATCTCGGCCTCCATCGCCAGGCCGTTGCCCCAGGAGTAGGTGCCGTTGACCTGGACCGGCTTGCCGCCCGTGTCGGGCATCGTCACGCTCATCTCGACCTCGGCCGAGCCCGCCTTGGAGGCCTCGTCGGAGACCTTCGTCAGCCGCGCGACCAGCGTCTCCGCCGAATCCGCCGCCTTCTTGCCCACGGAGGCCCCGGCCGTACAGCCGGTCAGGCCCGCCGTCACGACCACGGCGGCCGCGATGCCCGTGGTGACTGTTCCTGCCTTCATTCCCCACCCCTTGCTCGGTTGTCGTCCCCGCCCCCCCGGACAGGACCGGTCGCCCCTACGCTCGCACAACACCCGGACAGCAGCCGCGGATTTCGGCCCCCACCGCCCCTTCGCGATGTCCCCGCGAGGCCCGCGGGAGGCCCCCGAAACTCTCGGCACCCGTCCGAGCAGCCCGTATATCCTGCCCGGCATGCTGCGACTCGAACGCCTGCGGGCCGATCACGAAGACGCCCTGCTGGCCTTCGAGCGGGACAACCGGACGTACTTCGCCCGCTCCGTACCCGACCGGGGGGACGCGTACTTCGCGGAGTTCGCCGACCGGCACCGGGCCCTGCTCGCGGAACAGGACACGGGCGCGTGCCGGTTCCACGTGGTGCTGGACGGTGCCGGGGAGCTGATCGGACGCGTCAACCTGGTGGACCTGGCGGACGGCGCCGCCGACCTCGGCTACCGGATCGGCGAACGGGCGGCGGGCCGCGGCGCGGCCACCGCGTCCGTCCGGGAGGTCTGCCGGATCGCCGCCGCGGAGTACGGGCTCGGCGTCCTCACCGCGTCCGCGGCCCTGGACAACCCGGCATCGGCGGCGGTCCTCCGGCGGACCGGGTTCACGGTGGTGGGGGAGACCGTCCTGAACGGCAGCCCCGGGCTGACCTACCGGCGAACGCTCACGGCCGAGGCCTGACCGGGCCCTCGCCACGCCGGGCTCTCGCCGCGCCGGGCTCTCGCCGCGCCGGGCTCTCGCCCCGCCAGGCCCTTCCCTTCGTACGCGTCCTCCCCTCGGCCCTCCGTCGCGTCCCGAGTCCTCTGCCTCGGTCCTCCCTCCTGCGCGGTCCTGCGTCGGGTCCCGAGTCCTCTGCCCTGGCCCTCCCTCCTGCGCGGTCCTGCGTCGCGTCCGGAGTCCTCTGCCCCGGGGCTCTGTCCTGCACGGTCCTGCGTCGCGCCCCGAGTGCCGTGCCCCGGCCCTGCGCCCCCCGACGGGGCGACAGCCCCCGCCCTGATGCGTCCGGGTGACGGTCCGCCAGGGATCCGTCACCCCATCGGTGGCCCCGGCGCGCGCGCACGGCGTTGATCACCGAGTGTGTTGATCACTGGCAGCACGTGCTGCCCGTCGGCCCCCGCACTGAGGAGTCCCCGTCCCCATGGCTGTCGCCGCCGCCCTCTCCCTCCCGCGCGCCGCCCTCTTCGCGAAGGACGCCGCGCGGCCGTTCGCACGGCGCCCGGTCCGGGCGGCGCTCAGCCAGGGCGGACCGCCTTCCCCGAGGCCCTGCCCCGGACGGCCCTCATGACGGCCCGCGGAGTTCGAGACACCCACCCCTCTTCTCCGATTCCCTCCTCCCGCTTCCCCCTTCTCCCCACGTAAGGGCGCCCATGTCCCGTCCCGGAGTCGCCCGCGCCGTGATCGCAGGCCCGCTCCTCGGCCTTCGCCACTACGGGCACGGGAACGGGAAGCCCGGCCGCGCCCTCGGCAGGGTGCCCGCCGGCCCCGCCGGCCACGGCACCCGCTTCGAGGTCACCACGAGCGGCTCCGTAGCGCCCCCGGCGCCGGCGCGCTGACCCCGGCCGCTCTCCGTACCTCTTTCCCCTCGCCCCCTCGCCACTTGGAGCAAGCCGATGGCCCTCGTCCCGTCGCCGCCCCCGGGCTGCCCCCACGCCGGACCCGCCCGCAGGACCGTCGTCCAGGCGGCGGCCCTCGCCGCCGCCGGTCTGACCACGGGCCTCGCGCCCGCGGCCCGGGCCGCCGAGACCCCGGCCGCGGAGCCCGCGCGGCGGGACACCGCCCCCGCGGCCCTTCCGCTGCGCACCGACCGCACCGCGCAGGGCGACATCCTCGCCGGGTTCCGCAAGGACCACGCCTGCTTCCTGTTCCTCCACTTCGGCGACGCCGACAAGGCCAGGCACTGGCTGACCGGGCTGCTGCCGTCGATCTCCACCACCGAGGAAGTGGGCCGCTTCAACCAGGCATTCAGCCGGGCCCGCCGACGCAGCGGCGGCATCGACCCCGCCTCCATGGCCACCCTGTGGACCGGGATCGGCCTGACCCATCCGGGGCTGCGCCTGTTCGCGGGCAAGGAACCCTTCCCCGCCGCTCCGCCCGGCTCCAGCGCCGAGGCCTTCACCCAGGGGTCCGCCGCCCGCGCGCAGCAGATCGGCGACACCGGCACCAGCGCCCCGCAGTCCTGGCTGTTCGGCGCCGAGGAGCCCGGCCGCGCGGTGCACGCCGTCCTCACGCTCGCCGCCGACCAGCCCGAACGCCTCGCCGTCGCCGTCGCCGAGCACCACGCGGGCATGGCCGAGGCCGGCGGAACGGTCCTGTTCCGCCAGGACGGAGCCACTCTCCCCGGCGCGCTGCGCGGGCACGAGCACTTCGGCTTCCTCGACTGCATCAGCCAGCCCGGCGTACGGGGCTTCGACGAGCCCGATCCCGCCGATCCCGCCAGCGTGCTGGGCAAGCCCGGAACCCGGCTGATCCCCGCCGGCGAGTTCGTCGTGGGTCCCGAGCGGGTGAACAAGCGCCCCACGGGCCTGCCCGCCTGGGCCACCGGCGGCGCCTTCCAGGTGGTACGCCGCCTCGCGCAGGACGTGCCCGGCTGGTGGACCCAGGTCGCCCTGCGCCTCGCCGAACTCCAGCGCGCCGGAGCCGCTCCCGCCGACGCCGGCCGGGAATGGCTCGGGGCCCGCCTGATGGGCCGCTGGCCGGGCGGCATGCCGGTCGCCCTGTGCCCCGCGGCAGAGGAACTGCCCGTGCCGGGCAAGCACCCCGACATCGGACTCGACTACAGCCAGGACCCGCAGGGCTGGCAGATGCCGCTGTTCGCGCACATCCGCAAGGGGAACCCCCGCGGCGGCCTCGTCCTCACCCCGGGCCGTCCCCCCGTGACCCAGGCGGAGCTCGACGCGCGGCGCCTGATGCGGCGCGGAATCCCGTACGGCGCCGTCTACAAGCCCGAACTCGGCGAGGAGCACGGTCCGCAGGCCCCGCGCGGGCTGGTCTTCGTCTGCCACCAGTCGGACCTGGTGGGACAGTTCGAGCTGGTGATGCGCAAGTGGATCAACGACCCCGAGTTCCCCGCCGGCCGCAACCCGCGCACCGGCTGCGACCCGGTGATCGGCCCCGACTCGCCCATCGCCTTCGAAACCCCCTCGGCGGACGGCACCGGCAGCCGGGCCAACACCCTCTACTTCGGCCGGTTCGTGCGCACCGAGGGCTCGGTCTACGCCTTCAGCCCCTCCCTCCCCGTCCTGCGCGGCCTGGCCAAGGGGGAGCTCGACGCCTCCATCGAGTTCCACACCGGCTCCGTCCTGCGCCCCGGCGACGTCCTCGACGGGGGGAAGGCCCGGCTGACCCTCGACGCCACGGGCGACCTCGCCCTGCTCGACACCGCGGGCACCCGCACCTGGCGCGCGTACACGGGTGGCGTCGGGCACGACGCCGTGCTCACCCAGGACGGCGAACTGCTCGTGCGCGACGCCGACGGCGCCGCCGTCTGGTCCAGCGGGACCAGCGGCCACCCCGGCGCGCGCCTGCTCCTGCGTCCCTCCGGAGAGCTGGTGATCGTGGACGGCAAGCGGGTGCTGTGGAAGGCCTCCGCCTCGTAGGGTGACCGCATGGCGATCACGGCACCAGTGACAGGCGACACCCGGCTGATCTACGGCTGCATGGCTCTCGGCGGGAGCTGGGAGCCCGGCCCGTACCGGGCCGAGGACATCGACGAGGCGGAGGCGGTGATCGAGGCCGCCCTCGACAGCGGGATCACGATGTTCGACCACGCGGACATCTACCGCCACGGAAAGGCGGAAGGAGTCTTCGGCGAAGTGCTCGCCCGCACTCCCGGCCTGCGCGAACGCATCACCCTGCAGACCAAGTGCGGGATCCGGCTCGCCGAAGGCGACCGCCCCGGCATCTACGACCTGCGGGGCGCGAGCATCCTGCGCCGCGTCGAGGAGAGCCTCACCCGGCTGCGCACCGACGTGATCGACGTCCTGCTCCTGCACCGGCCCGACCCGCTGGCCGACCCGGCGGACATCGCCGAGGCACTCACCTCGCTGCACCGCCAGGGCCTCGTGCGGCAGTTCGGCGTGTCCAACATGAACGCCGCCCAGTGCTCCCACCTGCAACGCCACCTCGACTTCCCGCTGGTCGCCAACCAGCTGGAGATGAGCCTGCACCGGCGGGACTGGCTCGAGGACGGGGTCCTCGTGAACACCCCGGCCGCGGCGGCCGTCGGCTTCCCGGCCGGCACCGTCGAGTACTGCACGGCGAACGCGGTCCGCCTCCAGGCCTACGGGGCCCTGGCCCAAGGGCGCTTCACCGGACGGGAGTCGAGCGTCGGGGAGCACGCGACCGCCGAGCACCTGCGCGCGCTGGCCAAGGCGAAGGACACGACGCCGGAGGCGATCCTGCTGTGGTGGCTGCAACGCCACCCGGCCCGGATCGCCCCCGTGATCGGCACCGGCCGCCCCGAGCGCATCCGGGCCTGCCGCGACGCCGCGCTGCGCGCCCCGGACCTGGGCCACGAGGAGTGGTACTCCCTGTGGCTCACGGCCCGGGGCGGACCGCTTCCCTAAAACACCCCCTAGCCGGGCGAGCCGACCGCGCACACCAGGATCGGGGTGGCCCGGCGCGGGTCGAGGGCGTTGCGGACCATGTGCCAGACGTTCAGGTCGTAGGCCTCGCCGATGTGGCCCACCGGGTCGAAGGGGCAGAAGTCCTGCACGTACTGGTTCCTGACCCCCGGCTCGCGGACGAACGCCGTCTCGGTAGGGGTCACCAGCTCGTCGTAGCGGGAGGTGATGATGGTGTACGCGATCCCGGGCTGGGCCACCGGACCGTCGTTCAGCGCCAGGATCGCGGGACCGCCGGGGACCTCGTCGGCGAGCACCGGGATGCCGACCGTGGTCACGATCTTCTCCATGGTCGCCCGGCCGATCAGCTTGTCGCCCAGGTCCAGCAGTCCGGCGGCGTTCGTGCCGTGGGTCGGGGGAGCGATGGCCACGACCGCCTTGATGTGGGGCTGGATGCCCTGCATCTTGGCGAGGTAGAGGGCCTGCAGCCCGCCCTCGGAGTGGCCGACGACGGAGACCTTGTCCGCGCCGGTCGCGCCGCGCACCTTCTCCACGTACTCCTTGATCTCCAGGTTCGAGACGGCCACCGGCTTGAGGCCGCCGACCAGCGGGAAGCCGTCGTAGGCGCCGTAGGTCAGGGCGAAGGTGCAGTAGCCGCGGGCGGCGAGGTCGAGCTGGAGGAAGTTGAGGTCCTCGTACCAGGTGGCGAAGGTGCCGTGGAGGAGCACCACGGGCTCGGGGTGCGCGGCGCTCGGCCGGCAGGAGAAGTCGTTGACCCCGCCTCCCGTGACGCCCTCGGTGGCGGCGTTCGCCGGGAAGGCGGCGCCGAGCAGGAGGGCCAGCGGGAGGGCGGCCCTGGCGAGCAGGGTGCGGGTGCGCGACGCACGGGTACGGCGAGCCATACGACATCTCCTGACGGGGGTCTGACGGAGGGGCTGACCAGAAGTCAGCACTGGTCGGACTGCACAGAATGCTCCGGCGAGCCGCCCCTGTCCCCTGGCGGTACGCGCAGAATGCTTCCTCCCGCGTTTGTGCGCGGTGACAATGCGGGGATGGACGACGCGGGCGGGACATCTGGCGTTGCATCGGGCGGGTCGGCGGACGGATCGGAGGGAGGGCCGGCGGACGGGGAAGCCGCGGCCGCTAGGGAGCTCGCCGCCGCGCTGCTGCCCCGGATACCGGAGATGGCGGCCGAGACCGTCGCCCGGCTGACCGCCGACATCCCCGCCTACCGGCTGCTGCCCGACAGCGTCCTCGGCGGAGACCTCGTCGCGAACACCGAAGCCGTACTGAACCTGTTCTTCACCACGGTCGCCGAAGGACGGGCACCCACCGAAGCAGAGCTGGCCGCCCCCGTCGCCTGGGGCGCCGAACGGGCCCGGGACGGGGTCCCCCTGGAGGCGGTGCTACGGGTCTACCCGCTCGGCGCCCGCCGGGCCTGGGAGCTCGCCGTGGCCGGCCCGGACCCCGTGGCCGATCCGTACGCCCTGGTCACGGGCCTGCTGGCGTTCCTCGGTGAGGTCATGCCCAAGGTCGCTGAGGCCTACCTGCGCGAACAGGCCGACCTCGACTGGGAACAGCGCGAACACGGCCGGAACCTCGCCGGAGTCCTGCTCGCGGGCCGCCCGGCACGCCGCGCGGCCGAACGGTACGGCCGTACCCTCGCCGAACGGTACGAGGTGGTCGTCCTGCGGCTGCCCGAGGCACCCGGCGGCGCGACCAACCGGATCCTGCGCGCCCTGCGTTCCGAACTGGACGGCAACCCCGAGGTGCTGGCCACCTTCAAGGGCGAAGGCGGCGTCCTCCTGGTCCCGGCCGCCCCTCCCGGCCCGTCAGGCCCGCCAGGCCCTCCCCTCCCTT
The DNA here is from genome assembly GCF_055584085.1 of Streptomyces sp. NPDC104226. Classification (NCBI taxonomy): domain Bacteria; kingdom Bacillati; phylum Actinomycetota; class Actinomycetes; order Kitasatosporales; family Streptomycetaceae; genus Streptomyces; species Streptomyces sp. NPDC104226. The sequence goes on along the minus strand of NZ_JBVJMS010000001.1, from coordinate 464,323 downwards.
CCGGGCCGGACGGCGCGACCCGGCGGCTGCTCGCCCGGCTCGACACGGCTGCCGAACTGCGGTGCACGGCGGCGGCCGCCGTCGCCGAGGACCACGGCTCGATCCCGCGCGCCCAGGCCGAGGCCTCCGAAGTGCTCTCCCTGGCCGAGGACCTGGGGCGCCCGCCGGGTCTCTACCGGCTGGCCGACCTCGCCGTCGAGTACCAGCTCGTGCAGCCCGGCCCCGCCCGCGACGCCCTGGCCCGTGTCCTGGCACCCCTGGACGGCCAGCCCCATCTGATCGCCACGCTGCGGGAGTTCATCGCGTCCGGCTACCGGCGCGCCGAGGCCGCCGAAGCCCTCACCGTGCACCGCAACACCCTGACCTACCGGCTGGGCCGCATCCGGCTGCTCACCGGCCACGACGCCACCGACCCCGCGGGGGCCCGCCACCTCGCGGCCGCCCTCACGGCGTACGCCGCAGCCCGCCGCACGGGCCCCTGAGCCACCCCGGCGGGCCGGGGCACCGTGTTGGGGCCACCCGAACCCTTCTTCTGGTCATGTTTCGTGGGATGTAACTGGGGCTCTGAGCTGGAGAGTTGGACCAAGGGGGCGCTCGTTGTACTCTCTCCCCGAGTGGTAAGGGGAGCGTCGAGGGATGGCGCACTGTCCCTCTCTGCTCGAGCGTGCTTTTTCGTGCACGTTCGAACCCAGCTACCGCTGGGACCCGCTGGCAATACTTGGTTGTGATGTTCTGCGACCTCAACGACAGCTGACGCATACGTCGGCGCACAGTGGCGGGGCTGTGTCTGTAGGCAGCTCCGTCTGTCTTCGTTGAGGTTGCTGCCCTCGTTGCAGGCGGCCCCTCCCGAAGCAGACGGCCACCAACCGTCTCGGGGAGGGTCACGTGCAGGCCGACGAGCAGCGCGTATCGGATCTGGCCAAGCTGGGTCACGTCCAGGTGTTCAACATTCGGGTCGGGGACAATTCCCCGGTCACCTTGACCAGCTCCGGCGGGACCACTCTGCCGCCAGGCAGCCCCTCGATTCAGGGTTCTGAGGGTGGCGGGTCCGGCGGACGGCTCAACTCGCGCTGGTGGCGAAGCACCCTGTTCTGGACCGTTGCCGGCGTGGTCGTGGGGTTCGGCTCCCTGCTCGCTGCCGTGATCGCGTTGAAGTGATCCTTTCAAGGCGAAGGCCATGCAGGACCCCCGCCGGCCGAGGCCTGGGGGGTCCTGCATGGCCTGCAGCCCCGTCGGGAGGGCGCCGTCAGGTGAGGGGGGACAGCCGGGACGGGCCGTGCGCCGACGCGAGCGCGGCGGCGTTCGCGAGCGGGGCATCGGTGGCCGCGCCCAGTGCGCTGCCGGCCAGCCAGTCGTCCCAGTCGAGGTTCCAGTCCCCGAACCCGTTGGCGAAGGGTGCCATCGGCTCACCGCCGCTGTTGACCACCGAGACCACGTCCCCTTCCCGCACGGTGTCGAAGAACCAGGCCGCGTCGGCGGTGCTCATTCCGGTGCAGCCGTGGCTGACGTTCTCCTCGCCCTGCGCGTCGACCGACCAGGGCGCGGCGTGCACGTACTCCCCGCTCCACGTCACCCGCGTCGCGTAGAAGACCGGCAGGTCGTAGAACTCGCTCGTCCCGCGCTTGATGCCCACCGTGTCCCCGCGCATGCGCACCTTGCGCTCCTTGCCGAGCACGACCTTGATGCCGGTGCGCGTCAGGAAGCCCGCCTTGCCGGTGGTCACCGGGATGGTCCGCACGGTCCGGCCGTTGCGCCGTACGGTCATCTCGTGCTCGGCGGCGTCGGTGACCGCCTCGATCCGGTCCCCGACGGTGAACCGCAGGGACTCCGAGGAACCGCCGTACTGCCGTTCCCCGACCTCCACCCCGTCGAGACCGCTGACCACGTTCACCACGGCGTGGGCGGGCCAGTAGGTACGGGGCCGGTAGTGCAGGGTCGAGTCGTCGACCCAGTGCCATGACCCCTCCACCGCCGGTTCCGAGGTGACCTGCAGGGCCCGCTCCAGCCGGGCCCGCGCCGCCGGGTCGGTGGCCGGGACGGGGTGGCTCAGCGAGGCCGTCACGATCTGTCCGGCCCCGTACGTTCCGGGCCGGGGCCCGAACTCGGCAGTGAGCCGGTCGTCCGTCGCCGACGCCGTCGCCGAGGTCCGGAACGCCATGGTCACGCCGACCGGGGTACCCGCCGCGTCCTGGGCGCCGACCCGGACGGTGTAGGTCTCACCGGCCCGCAGCGGCTCGGTGTTGCTCCAGTGGTGCCCGTGGGCGCCCAGGGCGCCGCCCACGTAGCGGCCGTGGCCGTCGTGGACGGTGACGTAGGTGAGCAGGCCCGGTCCGGCGAGGGCGATCTCCAGGGGGCCGGCCGCGTCGGTGGGCAGCACGACGGTGTGCGCCGCTGCCCGGGCCGCGCCGCGCGACGAGGGATCACGGACCACGGAACCGGCTCCGCTGGCCGTGGCCCGGACCAGCTGCTGCTCCAGTCCGCCGCACAGGCCGGCCCGGAAGGCGTCCATAGAGCACCGCCGGCCCCCGTCGTCCAGCACCCGGCCGACCAGCAGCTCGACGGAGCCCGCCGGTGCGCCGCCGCCCTGCTGTCCGTCACCGGACCGCGTCGCCGCCTGTGGCGCGGCGGCGACGACGAAGACCGCCCCGACCACCGCCCCGGCGACGCTCCACGTCCTGCCCCGTCGCCGGAGTCCTCCACGGTGTGTCGATGACAGCATGCGCGCCACGCAGCCCTCCCAGATCGCCTTCGGCCGGATGGCAGCATCAAAACGATTTCCGGCCAGCCCGATGATCATGAACTCGGCCCATGGGGCCGAACGGGCACCGAAGAGGGCTCGTACGGAGTAACGGAGCGGGGGAGCGGTGCTTCAGGCCGTACTCCAGGCCGCGCTTCAGGCCGTAGCCGTGACGCTCTGGGAGGCCGTGACGTTGGCGATGAACCCGGCGAGGTTCGCGACCGTCCGCTCGATCTTCTCCTCCAGGGTGAGCGACTCGTGGAGCCGCCCGTCCGGGCCCGCGTCCTTCTTGCCCCGTACGTAGAGCGAGCAGGCGAGGTCCCCGCAGATGTACGCGCCCACCGTGTTGCCCTGCTGCCCGGCCTTGCCCGCCTTCGGCGCGACCATCAGGGAGACGCCCCCGGTGTGGGTGGTCAGGCACAGCGAGCACATGCTGCGCCGCGCCTGGGAGGAGGCGACGCCGGAGGAGCGCAGCGCGAGGGCGACCGGGCGGCCGTCCAGCTCGGTGACGAGGTAGGCGCGCTCGGGGGCCTTGGGGTCCCACCAGCCCAGGAAGTCCAGGTCGGCCCAGGGGCGGTCGGCCAGGTCGCGGGGAACGGACAGGCGCTTGGCCTCGCCCTTGGTGCAGTTCACGAAGGCGGAACGGATCTCTTGCTCGGTCAACGGCTTCATGAGCGGCAGGCTAATTTGCCTAAAAGTTTTAGGCAAATACATAATGACTATCGCCAGCTAGGAGGCACATGATGGTTCGAGCAGGACTGACCGCCGAGCGGCTGACCCGGGCGGGGGCGGAGCTCGCCGACGAGGTCGGCTTCGAGCAGGTGACCGTCTCGGCGCTCGCCCGACGGTTCGACGTCAAGGTCGCGAGCCTCTACTCGCACCTGAAGAACTCCCAGGACCTCAAGACCCGGATCGCGCTCTTCGCCCTGGAGGAGCTGGCCGACCGGGTCGCGGCCGCCCTGGCCGGACGGGCCGGCAAGGACGCCCTCGCCGCCTTCGCGGACGCCTACCGGGACTACGCCCGGCAGCACCCCGGCCGCTACGACGCCGCCCGGCTCCGGCTCGACCCCGAGACGGCCGCCGCCAGCGCGGGCGTCCGGCACGCCCAGATGACGCGGGCGATCCTGCGCGGCTACGACCTGACGGAACCCGACCAGACGCACGCGGTCCGGATGCTCGGCAGCGTCTTCCACGGCTACGTCAGCCTGGAGCTGGGCGGCGGCTTCAATCACACCGCCGTGGACCCGCAGGAGTCCTGGGACCGGATCGTGGACTCGCTCGACGCGATGCTGCGCAACTGGCCGACGTCCTGAGCGACATCCTGCGCCGGCACGCCGGCACGGGGGCGCACCCCGAGACCCGCAATCCCCCGATCACGAGGCCGAGGCGATGAACACACCTGCCACCCCATCCGTCACCACCCCGGTCACCGAGGACCTCCTGCGCGGCGCGGCCGACGTGGAACGCACCGCGCACGGGCTGCTGCCCCACCGGCTGCCCGCCCGGGTCCGCCCGCAGATCCCCGACGACCAGCTGGCCACGGCCGAGGCCCGACCGTCCGGCGTGCGCCTGGCCTTCCGTACCCGCGCCACCGTCATCGAGCTGGACGCCCTGCCGACGAAGCGGGCCTACCGGGGCTTCCCGGTCCCGCCGGACGGCTCGTACGACCTCGTGGTCGACGGCGTGCTCACGGCCCGGGCCACCGTGCCCGGCGGCCGGGTCCGCACCCAGGACCTGGCCACCCAGGCGGTCGAACTCGCAGAGGGGCCGCCCGGCACCGCCCGCTTCGCGGATCTCCCCGCGCGGGACAAGGACGTCGAGATCTGGCTGCCGCACACGGAGGTCACCGAGCTCATCGCGCTGCGCACCGACGCCCCCGTCACCCCGGCGCCGGACGACGGCCGCAGGGTGTGGCTGCACCACGGCAGCTCGATCAGCCACGGCTCGAACGCCGAGCGCCCCACCGGCACGTGGCCGGCGCTGGCCGCGGCGCAGGGTGCGGTGGACCTGCGCAACATGGGCTTCTCCGGGAGCGCCCTGCTGGACCCCTTCACGGCCCGCGCCATGCGCGACACCCTCGCCGACCTGATCAGCGTCAAGGTCGGCATCAACATCGTCAATCTGGACGTGATGCGGATGCGCGCCTTCGCCCCCGCGGTCCACGGCTTCCTGGACACCCTCCGCGAGGGCCATCCGACGACGCCGCTCCTCGTGGTGTCACCCATCCTGTGCCCGATCCAGGAGGACACCCCGGGCCCCCTCGCCCCCGACTTCAGCACCGGGACCCTGCGGTTCAAGGCGCTGGGCGACCCGGCCGAACGGGCCGCCGGGCGCCTGGCGCTGGGCGTCATCCGCGAGGCCCTCGCCGCCATCGTCGCGCAGCGGGCGGCCGAGGACCCGCACCTGCACTACCTCGACGGCCGCGAGCTCTACGGGGCTTCGGACCACGCCGAGCTGCCACTGCCGGACGACCTGCACCCCGACTCCGCGGGTCACGTGCGCATCGCCGAGAACTTCGCCCGCCACGCCTTCGCCGCCGGGGGCCCGTTCGCCCCGTCGGCGTGAGGCTGAACCACCTCGCGCCGTGGTCCGGCGGGGCGGTCCCAGGGGGCTCCGCCGGACTCGCCGCCCGGGCGGCAGCGCGTCAGAATGACCGCACGCCCGCCCGGTGCCCGGAGCGTCGTAGGCCCCGCATTTTGCATGATCATGCATCATCGCGCATACTCATCCCATGTCAAAGGTTCTCACCTCCCTGCCCACCGGCGAGCGCGTCGGAATCGCCTTCTCCGGAGGCCTCGACACCTCCGTCGCCGTCGCCTGGATGCGCGACAAGGGTGCCGTCCCCTGCACCTACACCGCCGACATCGGCCAGTACGACGAGCCCGACATCGCGTCGGTGCCCGCGCGGGCCACGGCGTACGGTGCCGAGATCGCGCGCCTGGTCGACTGCCGTGCGGCGCTCGTGGAAGAGGGCCTGGCCGCTCTCGCCTGCGGCGCGTTCCACATCCGCTCCGGCGGCCGCGCCTACTTCAACACCACGCCGCTCGGCCGCGCCGTCACCGGCACGCTGCTGGTCCGCGCGATGCTGGAGGACGACGTCCAGATCTGGGGCGACGGGTCGACCTTCAAGGGCAATGACATCGAGCGGTTCTACCGCTACGGCCTGCTCGCCAACCCGCACCTGCGCATCTACAAGCCCTGGCTCGACGCGGACTTCGTGACCGAGCTCGGCGGCCGCAAGGAGATGTCGGAGTGGCTGCTCGCCCACGAGCTGCCCTACCGCGACAGCACCGAGAAGGCCTACTCCACCGACGCCAACATCTGGGGCGCCACCCACGAGGCGAAGACCCTCGAGCACCTCGACACCGGTGTGGAGACCGTGGACCCGATCATGGGCGTCCGGTTCTGGGACCCCTCGGTCGAGATCGCCACCGAGGACGTGACCATCGGCTTCGAGCAGGGCCGCCCCGTCACGATCAACGGCAAGGAGTTCGCCTCCGCCGTCGACCTGGTCATGGAGGCGAACGCCATCGGCGGCCGCCACGGCCTGGGCATGTCGGACCAGATTGAGAACCGCATCATCGAGGCCAAGAGCCGCGGCATCTACGAGGCTCCGGGCCTGGCCCTGCTGCACGCCGCGTACGAGCGCCTCGTGAACGCGATCCACAACGAGGACACGGTCGCCCAGTACCACAACGAGGGCCGCCGCCTCGGTCGCCTCATGTACGAGGGCCGCTGGCTGGACCCGCAGGCGCTGATGATCCGCGAATCCCTGCAGCGCTGGGTCGGTGCGGCGATCACCGGAGAGGTGACGCTGCGCCTGCGCCGCGGCGAGGACTACTCGATCATGAACACCACGGGCCCGGCGTTCAGCTACCACCCGGACAAGCTCTCCATGGAGCGCACCGAGGACTCGGCGTTCGGCCCGGTGGACCGCATCGGCCAGCTCACCATGCGCAACCTCGACATCGCCGACTCCCGCGCGAAGCTGGAGCAGTACGCGGGCCTCGGCATCGTCGGCACCACGCACCCCGCCCTGATCGGCGCCGTCGAGGCGCCCGGCTCCGGCCTGATCGGCGCCATGCCCGAGGGTGGAGCGGAGGCCATCGCCTCGCGCGGCGAGACCTCCGGCGACGACGAGCTGCTGGACCGTGCCGCGATGGAATTCGGCACCGACTAGTCGCCGCCGACGCTGCCGCTGCCGGCAGCAGGGCGTGATGCGCCGCCCGTGGTCCCGAGGGGGCCGCGGGCGGCGTTCGTCTTCGTCAGCCCGGGGTCACCCAGGGGGCGACCGCGCCGCCGCGGACCCGGCGCACATGGCCCCGGGAGTCCAGGAGGCGCAGGTCGCGGTGGAGGGTCATCGCGCTGACCTCCAGGTCGCGGAGGAGCCGTTCGAGGGAGACGTAGCCCTCCCGGCATGCCGTCTCGACGATCCACTGCTGCCGGGACGGGGCGGTCAGCTTGCCCGTGGCCAGACTGATCCGCGGCGCGTGGTCACTCATCCCGTGCGCTCCTTCCCGTGGTGTATGAACCAGATATAGACCAAAAGTAGACCACGCTGAAGAGTCGCGAACTCGGTCGAAGGTCCCGCGGTTACGGGCCCCACGACTGGATCGTCCCGTCAGGGGACTAGTCCCTCTGGTCTGTTTCTGGTTCGGCTACGGTCTGCCGCGGTGATACTGGAGGGGTGAACCAGCCCCTCGACCTGCGGCCCGTCCTCCGGGACGGGTCGAGCCCCGTCCACGTGCAGGCGCGCGACGCGCTCGCCGACGCCCTCGCCGCAGGGAGCCTCGCCCCCGGTACGCGCCTCCCCTCGGAGCGCCACCTCTGCGAGCGCCTCGGCGTCAGCCGCGTCACGCTCCGCAAAGCGCTGCACGCGCTCCAGGAAGAGGGCCGGGTCGGGTCGGCGGAACGGGCGGGCTGGCACGTCGCGGCCGGCGCGGCGGCGGTCCCGGCGTTCGAGCACACCTCGGAACTGATCGGCGGGCTCAAGGAGTACGGCCGCCGGCTCGGGTTCACCCCGACCGCGCGCGTGTTCGCGGCGAGGCTGCGCCCGGCGGACTTCGAGGAGGCGGACACCCTCCACGTACTGCCCGGGGCGGAGGTCTTCGAGCTGGACCGGGTGCGGCTCTTCGACGACGCTGTCATGTGCCGCTCCGTCACCCTCGTCCCGGCCGAGCGCGCCCCGGGCATCGGCGACGCCGACTACACCACCGCTTCGCTGTACGCGGAGCTCACCGCACGCGGCATCGTCCCCACCCGCGCGAGCTACACCGTCCACTCCTCGCTCGTCACCCCGGACACGGCCCCCTTCCTCGACCTGCCCGAGGGGGCTCCCGTACTCCACATCGAGCAGCTCACCTACGACCAGCACGGCAGGCCCTGCGAGTACAACCGCGTCGTCTACCGAGCCGACCGCTACCGCTTCCACGCCACCCTGACGGCCGGACCCGCCCACGGCTGAGCCCACTCAGTGCGCGGGGCGCCGCACGTGCAGGTGACCGTCGAGCGGGTAGTCGGGCGGCAGGGCCGGGAGGACGGCCTCGAACCCGTAGCCGGCCTTCTCCGCGACCCGGCAGGACGCCGCGTTGTCCACCTGGTGGAGGAGTTCGAGCCGCTCCAGCCCCCGGCTCCGGAAAGCATCGAAGGCCCAGGCGGTGACCACCTCCAGGGCCCGGGGAGCGACCCCCTGCCCGCGGGCCGGAGCCGAGGTCCAGTACCCGACCTCGGCGGAAGCCTTGCCGGGGAAGACCTCCTTCACCGCCACGCTGCCCACCAACCGCGGCTGCGGACCGCCGGGCACGTCGCGCAGGACGGCGAAGCCGAACCGCGAACCCCCGGCCCACTGCCGCTCCTGGTCCCGCACCCACCGCAGCCCGTCGTCCTCGCTCTCCAGCCGGGTCCCCGCCCACCGGCCCAGGTCCCGGTGGATCTCGACGAGGGCGGCAACGTCCTGCGCCCGCCAGGGGCGAAGGTGGAGGGCGGGGGAGGTGGCTGTCGCCGCAGCCGTCAGCGTGATGTCCGGTCGCACGGGTGGGACCTGCCTTTCGGGAAACTCGGCGTTTTCGCGGTCCTGTGCGCGGGGGACCCTGGCAGGATCGCGGCATGGAACGTGTGCAGGGGATCGGTGGGTATTTCGTGCGGGCCGCGGATCCGGGGGCCCTGGGCGCCTGGTACCGGGACTGCCTCGGGCTGGACTCGGACGAGCACGGTCTGTGGCGTCAGGCGGCCGGGCCGACGGTGTTCGCGCCGTTCGAGTCCGGGACCGACTACTTCGGGTCCCCCGCCCAGCAGACCATGCTCAACTTCCGCGTCCGCGACCTGGACGCGATGCTCGCGCAGCTGCGCGCCAAGGGAGCGGACGTGGCCCCGGAGACCCAGGACATGGACGGGGTCGGCCGGTTCGGCTGGGTCACCGATCCAGAGGGCAACCGGATCGAACTGTGGCAGCCCGCCTGAGCGCGGCTTCCCGGGGAAGGCCGTGACCGGGCGGGCTGCGGGGTTCCCTCAGGCGGAGGCCGTGGTGGCCGGCTCGCGGGTGGAGGCCGCGGGGGCCGGAGTTGAGGCCGGCGCCGGCGGGACTGCGTAGACCGCCTCCGCCGGGAGGTGGCGCTCCAGCCGGGTCAGGGCGAGCGCGGCGCCCAGCGCGGCGACCGTCAGGAACGCCCAGGGCAGGCGGCCGTCGAGTGCGAGCAGCCCCGTGAAGAGGGACGGGGCCAGCGCGGTGGCCAGGGAGTACGACAGCTGGTAGGTGGCGAGGTAGCGGCCGCGTACGGCCTCGGGCGCGGCGGAGACCGACAGGGCGCCGCCCGAGGGGCTGTGGACCAGTTCGCCGACCGTGTAGACCACCACGATCACCAGCAGGGCGACCAGGGTCGCCGTCTGGCCGGGCCGGACCGTGCCGAGCACGATCTGCCCCACGAAGGCCGCGGCGAAGAGCAGTGCCCCGAGGGCCGCGGAGCGGGTGCGCCGGGCTCCGGAGCGGCGGACCCGGCCGGCGATCAGGACGCCGATCCCGGCGCAGAGGGCGGTGTTGACGGTGAAGGCCGCACCGGTCAGGGAATCGGGCCCGTGCAGCCAGGTGGTGATGTAGAGGGGGAAGAGGACGGACAGGGCCGAGTACCCGAGCGCGGTCAGGAAGTTGGTGGCGGTCAGGCCGAGGAAGGGCCGGTCGGCGATCACCATCCGGTAGCCCGCGGGCGGACGCTTTGCCGAGGCGGGTGCGCCGCCGCCCGTGCCGGGCTCGCCGTTCACGAGGTCCCGTACCGGCCGCACACGGCTGACGAGCAGTCCGGCGAGCGCGAAGGCGACCGCGTTGCCCCAGGCGGTGTACGTGAACCCCTCCGTGCCCCACAGGGCCAGGACCCCGGAGACGACCAGGGCGCCGGCGCCCATGCCCGCGTTCTGCAGGGCCCGGATGGAGGCCTGGAGGCGGTCGCGTGCGCCGCCCCGGGCCACTTCCCCGATGAGCGACTGCTGCACGATGGGGAAGGAGCGGTCGGCGAGGGCCGTGATCAGCGCGACGGCGGCGAAGGCGGGGAGCGACCCGGCGAACGGGTAGAGGGCGAAGCCCAGGGCCCGTACCGCGTAGAGCAGCAGGTTGACCTTCCTGGCTCCGAAGCGGTCGACGGCCGAACCGGCGAGCGGCATGACCGCGAGCCCCGCCAGGCCGGTCACCGTCAGCACGATGCCGACGAGGGCGAAGGAGAGGCCGGTGACGTGGTGGAAGAAGACGAGCGAGAAGGGGATGTACATCCCGATCCCGATCGCGCTGATTCCCACTCCGAGGAGCAGCGACCGTTCGCCCGCCACCCGTTCCTCGCGCATGCCCTTGATCACGTCGATCTCCCCCTGATTAGATTGCCAGGAAGTAGCTTAGCGCTAAGTAGCTTTGCGTCAAGGGAATTTTCTTTGCGGTCGCGAGCGGAGGCCGCCCGCCTCTCGCTCAGTCCTCCCAGTGGTCCGCTCCGGGCTGCTCCCCGCCGCGGAGGTTCCACGCCTCGATGTCGCGGTAGTGGATCGGCCCCGGACCGCGGCCGATGTTGCTGCCGACCAGGTGCAGGCGCTCCGTCCGCCAGTGGCGGCCGGAGAACCCGGCGAGTCCCGCGGCGGCCTCCACCGCCGAGTCGGCGTCGTTCCGGCGGGCGCGGGCCAGCGTCAGATGGGGTCGCAGCGGCCGGTCTTCGAAGGGGATGCCGCACTCCTTGACCACGGTGCGGACATCGGCGGCGAGCCGGTGCAGCCCGTCGAGATCCCCGTCGATCCCGCTCCAGAGCACCCGCTCACCGAAGTGGCCGCCCCCGCGCAGGGCCAGGCGTACGGGACCGCGCGCCGCCGCGAGCTCCGCGAGCGGCGGCCGCAGGAGCGGGACCGCCTCGACGGGCAGCTCGCCGAGGAACGCCAGGGTGATGTGCCAGTCCTCGATGCGGTTCCACCGCATGTGCGGGTACGCGGCGTACGCGGGTCCCAGCTCGCGCTCGAGTTCCTGCTTCGCGTCGTCGGGCGGGGCGAGGGCGATGAACACGCGGACGGTCGCGGGCCCGGTCCGTTCGCTCACCTCGTTCACGGGAGGCTGCGCACAGTGCTTCGGGCCGCGCTTGGGTCGGTGCTTCGGCAGGTCCGGTCCTTCATCGTGATCAGGTGTAATCCGCCGTGTTGTGCACGTCGCCGAACCTGGGGAAGATCCGCTCCACCGCGAACGCGTGCTCGTCGGCGGCGAAACCGGACATGGCGTCGGCCACGAACTCCAGCTCGTAGCCGAGGTCGCTCGCGGCCCGCGCCGTGGACTCGACCCCCATCGTGGTGACCAGTCCGCCGAGCACCAGCGTGTCCACGCCCAAGCCGCGCAGCCGCTCGTCCAGGCCGGTGTCCTGGAAGGCCCCGACGGTGTGCTTCACGATCAGTACGTCGCCCGGCCGCACCAGACCGTCGGCGAAGCCACTGCCCGGCGGCTGCTCGGCGACGCCGGGCCGGTCCACCCGGACGAGCACCACGGGGCGCCCGTTCGCCCTGAAGGCCTCGGCCAGCCGGAGGCAGCGGGCCAGTACCTCGTCACCGGAGTGCGGGGCGACCGGCATGCCGATGATGCGGGGCATCAGGTCGATGAGGATCAGTGCGGAGGTCACGGGAACGATCATAGGACAGGGCCCTACCGCCGAGAGGGGCCCCGCGGCAACGGTCAGGGCGTGCTCGTGAAGGAGCGGCGGTAGGAGCGGGGCGGGACACCCCTGCGCCGTACGAACTGTTCCCGCAGGACCGCTGCGCTGCCGTAGCCCACCCGGCGGGCGATCTCCTCGACGGGCAGGTCCGTGCTCTCCAGGAGCTCCTCCGCACTGCTCAGCCGGAGGTTCCGCAGCCAGGCGTGCGGGGTGGTGCCCGTCGCGGCGGTGAACCGGCGGGCGAAGGAGCGCTTGCTCATCATGGCGCGGCGGGCCAGCTCCGTGACGGGAAGCGGCTCGTGGAGGTGGTCACGGGCCCAGGCGAGCACCTCGGAGAGCCGCTCGTCCCGGCAGTCCTCGGGGACGGGGGCGGCCAGGTACTGGGCCTGCCCGCCGTCGCGGTGCGAGGGCAGCACCATGTCCCGGGCCACGCCGTTGGCCATCGCGGCCCCGTGCTCCCGGCGCAGCAGGTGCAGGCACAGATCGAAGCCGGCGGCGGCTCCGGCGCCCGTGACGATCCTCCCCTCGTCGATGTACAGGGCGTCCGCTTCGACGGCGACGTCCGGATGGCGGCGGGCCAGCAGCTCGGCGAACCGCCAGTGCGTGGTGGCCCGCAGCCCGTCGAGCAGCCCGGCCTCGGCGAGCGCGAACGTGCCGACGCAGTGGGCCGCGAGCACGGAGCCGCCCTCATACGCGCAGACCAGCGCCCCGAGCACCGCGGGACCTGGCGGCGTACGGAAACCCGCCCCCGGCAGGGCGATCACCAGGTCCGCGGCGGCCAGCCGGTCGAGCCCGTGCTCGATCGCCAGCGGCACCCCGATGTCGGTGGGGACCGGCCCGGGCCGCTCGGCGCACAGGGCGAAGTCGAAGCCGGGCAGGCCCTGCCCGTGCGGGCCGAAGACCTCGGAGACGATCCCGACGGCGAGCATGCCGACACCGGGCGGGACGTACGCGGCGACGGTCGCGAAAGGGGGCACGGGGGCAGTCTGCCACCCCTGGCACGAATCCTGCGATCACTGGCAGGTGTGCCACTCGTACGCCCCCGTCCGCCTCGGCAGGATTGCAGCCATGACGAACACGACGAACACCGCGACCACGACGAACACCACGACGGACTTCGCGACCGGCACCGCGACCGGCACCGACGCACCGCTCGGCCGCAGCGCCGTCTACAAGGTCCTGACCACCGGCTACGTCGGCTCCACCGGCCCCGGGGTCGCCGCCACCGTCTCCTACGTATCGGATGCCGGCCGGCACTTCGTCTTCGACCCGGGCATGGTGGCGAGCCACGCGGACATCCTCGGTCCGCTCGCGGAACTGGGGCTGGGCCCCGAGGACATCACCGACGTGGTGCTCAGCCACCACCACCCCGACAACACCATGAACGTGGGCCTGTTCGGCGGGGCCCGGGTGCACGACCACAAGGTCGAGTACCAGGGCGACCAGTGGACGAACCGGGACGCCGAGGGGTACGAACTCACCCCCTCCCTGCGCCTGATCCGCACGCCGGGGCACAGCCACGAGGACATCACCCTGCTGGCCGGGACCGATGAGGGTGTGGTGGCCTTCGCGGGCGATCTGTGGTGGCACGCGCAGGGCCCCGCCGACGACCCGGTGGCCCCGGACCGCGAGGTGCTGCGCGCCTCCCGGCTGCGGGTGCTCGCCGCGGCGGACCTGATCGTCCCCGGTCACGGCGGCCCGTTCGCCGCCGGCGACACCGTGCCGGTCTAGCGGGTGTCCTGGGAAGGCTGCGGTTTTGCGTCAACTCTTCGCTCGTTTGGGTGAGTTGTCGCCCAGCTGACCTATCTTCCATGGGGCATACCGGTTCGCCCCAGGAGGTCAGATTGCAGTCCAGGCGCTTCCTCGCCCTACCCCGCGCACTACGCCGATCCCGTCTGCTCATCGCCTTCGGCCTCGGCGCGCTGCTGATCGGCTTCACGCCGTGGCTCGGGGTCGCGAGCCAGGCCGCGGCCGGCCGGGGTCCGGATCCCCGATCCGCGTCCGTGCCGTCCCCCGCGCCCTTCGGCGATCAGGCGGCGAAGCAGTCGCCGCACCACGGCATCGCACCGGCCAACGCGATGGAGCCGACGGCCCCCGTCCTCGACCGGACCGGGTGGACGGCGGTGGCGAGCGACGAGGAGACGGCCCGGGAGAACGGCCGTGCCTCGCAGGTCCTCGACGGGGACACCGCCACCATCTGGCACAGCCGGTGGTCGGGCACCCCGGCTCCGCTCCCGCACAGCATCACCATCGACATGCACCGCACGGCGGTCGTATCGGCGCTCGTCTACACCCCGCGCACCAACGGGGTCAACGGGCGCGTCGGTGAGTACAGCCTCAGCCTCAGCGCGGACGGGGTGAACTGGCCGGCCCCGGTCGCGGGCGGCACGCTCGCGGACGACGGGAGCGCCAAGACGCTCGGGTTCGCTCCGCAGGGGGCCCGGTTCGTCCGGCTGACGGCGCTCACCGAGGCCGGCGCCCGCGGCCCGTGGACCTCCGCCGCCGAGATCAACCTGCTCGGCGACCCCGGCACCCCGGAAGCCACCGTCGACCTGGCACGGACCGGTTGGACGGCGGTGGCGAGCGACGAGGAGACGGCCCGGGAGAACGGCCGTGCCTCGCAGGTCCTCGACGGGGACACCGGCACCATCTGGCACAGCCGGTGGTCGGGCACCCCGGCTCCGCTCCCGCACAGCATCACCATCGACATGCACCGCACGGCCGCCGTCTCCGCACTCGTCTACCACCCCCGCACGAACGGCACCAACGGCCGGGCGGGCGCGTACACCGTCACCACCAGCACCGACGGAACCGCCTTCGGCGCTCCGGTGGCCGCGGGGACCTGGCGCGACGACGACACCGTCAAGACCGCCACCTTCACCCGTACCGCGAACGCCCGGTTCGTGCGGCTGACCGTGACCACCGAGGCCGGCGCCCGCGGTCCGTGGACCTCCGCCGCCGAGATCCGCCTGAGCGGGCCGGCCGCCCCCGCCGTCCACGGATCCTGGGGCCGGATCACCGGCTTCCCCCTGGTCCCCGTGGCCACGGCCGTGCTCCCGGGCGACAAGCTGCTGGCCTGGTCGGCGTACGCGGTGGACCGCTTCGGCGGCAGCAACGGCTACACCCAGACCGCGATCCTCGACCTGAAGACCGGCAAGGTCACCCAGCGCCGCATCGACAACACCGGGCACGACATGTTCTGTCCCGGCATAGCCATGCTGGCCGACGGCCGCGTGCTGGTCACCGGGGGCAGCAACGCGGAGAAGGCCAGCATCTACGACCCCGCCACCGACACCTGGTCGGCCACCGCCGCCATGAACATCCCCCGCGGCTACCAGGCCATGACGCTCCTCTCCACCGGCGAGGCCTTCGTCCTGGGCGGATCCTGGAGCGGGCCCGCGGGAGACAAGGCGGGTGAGGTCTGGTCGCCGCTCACCCGGACCTGGCGCGGACTCCCGGGAGTCCCCGCACTCCAGGCCTCCACGGCCGACCCGGCCGGACCCTACCGCGCCGACAACCACATGTGGCTGCACGCCACTTCGGGCGGCAAGGTGCTGCAGCTCGGGCCGAGCAAGCAGATGAACTGGATCACCACGACCGGGACGGGCAGCATCACCTCTGCCGGCACCCGGGCCGACAGCGCCGACGCCATGACGGGCAACGCCGTCGCCTACGACATCGGCAAACTGCTCACCCTGGGCGGCTCGCCCGCCTACCAGAACACCCCCGCCACGAACCGCGCCTACACCGTGAGCATCGCCGGCAGCCAGGTCGAAACCGCCCGTACGGGAGACATGGCGTACGCGAGGGCCTTCGCCAACAGCGTGGTCCTGCCCGACGGCAAGGTGATCGTCTTCGGCGGACAGAGCTACCCGGTCCCGTTCAGCGATGCGACCTCGGTCCTCACCCCCGAACTGTGGGACCCCGCGACCGGTGCCTTCACCCCGCTCGCCACGATGGCCGTTCCGCGCAACTACCACAGCGTGGCGAACCTGTTGCCGGACGGCCGGGTCTTCTCCGGCGGCGGAGGCCTGTGCGGCGACTGCGCCACCAACCACGCCGACGGAGCCGTCTTCACCCCGCCGTACCTGCTCAACCCGGACGGATCCGCGAAACCCCGCCCCGAGATCACGGGGAACGTCCCCGCCCGAACCTCCCCGGGCACCACCCTGACGCTCACCACCGCCACCGGCACCCCGGCGGCATCCTTCGTCCTGATGCGTGCGGCGGCAGCGACCCACTCCACCGACAACGACCAGCGACGGGTCCCCCTCGCGTCCACGGCCACGGGAACCGGCACCCACACGGTGTCCATCCCCGCCGACCCGGGCGTGGTCCTGCCGGGGAACTACATGCTCTTCGCCCTCGACGCCAAGGGAGTACCGAGCGCGGCCCGCTTCCTCACCATCTCCTGACCGTCTCCCGACCCCGTACACCGCACACCACCCGCCCGGCCGGAGCCTTCACGCCCCGGCCGGGCGGGCCCGTGCTACGGGGCTTTCGCGGGGGCGGCGAGGGCTGTGGTGAGCCAGTCCGTCGTGGTGGGGAGCCAGTCGGGCCGGGCGTTGCCGAGAAGGTGGTCGCCCGGGGGAACCAGGAGGTGCTCGCCCTTCGGTGCCCGGCGGGCCAGTTCCGAGCCGGCGGTGACGCCGGGGACCCGGTCCTCGCCGCCGTCGACCACCAGGAGGGGGCACGCGATGCGCGACGCCAGGGTCGACAGGTCGACCTCGGCGGTGAACGCGCGTGCCGCGCCGGTCCCTCCGGCACGCTGGGCGAGCAGGTCCCGCAAGGGCGGCGGCAGGGCGTCCCAGTCGAGGCGGTGGGGGCCGCTCACCACTGCCGCGGCTGCCACGCGGGGTTCGAGGGCCGCGCTGCGTGCGACGTAGTAGCCGCCCAGGCTGAGGCCGATCAAGCCGACGCGCTCGACGCCGAGGGCGTCGATGACCTGGGCGATCACCCGGTCGTAGTCGGGGCGCAGGGTCGTGGAGGCCGCGAGTGCGCCCTGCCCCGGGCCGTCCATGGTGAACACGGCCGAACCCCTGCGCAGCAGGGCCGCGGTGACCCGGTGGAATTCCTCCTTGCCGGAGTCGAGTCCGGGGACCACGATCACCGTGGACGGTGCGTCGGCGGGGCCGCGCAGCCATCCGGTGAAGGCGGGACCCTCCAGCCGACGGGCGCCGGGCTCCAGCAGGGCCAGGGCGCGGCCCATGGCGGCGTCCGCCTCCGCGGCGGCGGCCGCGTGGTGCGCGGCGCCGCCCGCGTGCGGAGCCAGGGTGGCGAAGTGGAACCACCGTGCCGCCGCCTGCTCGTACTCGCCCGCGGAGACGGCAGAGACGGCAGTGACGGCGGTGACGGCAGTCGCCTCCCGTGCGCGCGCCACGTACTCCCGGGCGGTACGGATCAGCGCCTCGCTCCATGCACCGACGGAGTCGGCCCCGTCCGTGGCGCGCAGGTACGCGTGGGGATCGAGCCCGGCCCCGGTGGCCCGGGTGAACTGGGCGGCGGCGAAGGCGGACGCGGTCGCGAGGCCGGTGGACCGTGTGCTCATCGTGCCGCTCCCGTCGTCAGGACGGCCTTGCCGCGGATCCGGCGCTCCCGCAGGTCCACCAGGGTCCGGGGGGTCCGTTCCCAGTCGTCGACGCGGCCGATCTCCGGCCGCAGCCGCCCGCGGTCCACCAGGCGGACCAGCGTCGCCAGGTCCTCGCCGTAGGGGGCGCCGGCGTACTGGAAGTGCCGGATCGAGGCGCCTGCCGGACCCGCGAAGAAGTCGAAGAAGTCGAGCGTGACCGGTGTCCGGCTCGCCTGGCCGAACCAGATCAGCGTGCCTCCGGCGGCCAGTGCGGCCAGCGCCTGCGGCAGGGCGGTGCCGCCGGTGGACTCCAGCACCAGGTCGAACGGCCCCCGTGCTTCCGTCACCTCGCGCACGACGGCGGTCGCGCCCCGTTCGAGCAGTCCCTCGCCGCGCGCGGCGGTGGCGGTCACGGCGGTGACGTCCGCGCCCGAGGCGGCGGCGAGTTCGGTCAGGTAGTGGCCCACCCCGCCCGCCGCACCGGTGAGCAGGATGCGCCGGCCCGCCACGCTGCCGGCCGTGCGCAGCAGCCGGAGGGCCGTGATCCCGGCCAGCGGCAGGGCCGCGGCCCGGACGGCGTCGATGCCGTCCGGGAGCACGGCCAGGGAGTGCGTGGGCACGGCGACGTACTCCGCCCAGCCGCCCAGCGGCGGATGGCCGACGACGCGGGCGCCGACCGGCGGCCCGGACCCGTCGGCCGCCGCCTGTACCACGAGCCCCGCGACGTCCTTCCCGGGAAGCAGCCCCGGCCGCGGGTTCTCCAGCAGAAAGGTCTCGCCGCGGTTCGGCGCGAACGCCTCCACCCGGACCAGGGCCTCGTCCGCGGCCGGGACGGGCTGCGCGACGTCGGCGAACTCCACCGGCCGTGCCGGATCGCCCGTGGGAATCAGTCTCTTCATGCGGATCATGGAAGCGGCGGCACTCGCGCACCGTCCAACAACCCCCGGGACCGGGCGACAATCAAAGGTTGTCGCCTAAGGTGAGGGCCGTGGATCTGGACCTCGCACAGGTGCGTGCCTTCGTACTGACCGCCCAGGAGCTGCACTTCGGACGCGCGGCCGCGACCCTGTCGATTTCCCAGCAGGCCCTGTCGAAGCGGATCGCCCGCCTGGAATCCGGGCTCGGCGCCGAGCTGTTCCACCGGGGCGGCCACGGCGTACGGCTCACCGAGGCCGGCCGGCGCTTCCTGGACCCGGCCCGGCGGGCCCTGGCCGCCGCCGAACGGGCCGTGGCCGCCGTACGCGGCGAACGGCGGCCGCTACGGGTCGACGTATGGGGCCACCTCTACGCACCGATGCGGACCCTGGCCCAGGTGGCCGCGCACGCCCCCGGACCGGCCATGGAGCTGGGGCACGGACGCGATCTGCCCGCGGTGGCCGCAGCCCTCCTCCACGGGGACGTCGACGCGGCGTTCGGCCGGGTCCACCCGCCCCTGCCCGAAGGGCTGACGCACCGTCTGGTGCGGCTGGAGCCGGTGGACGTGGTCCTCGGTGCGGACCATCCCCTGGCGGGAGAAGCCTCGCTCCGGCCCGGTCGTCTGGCGGAGAGCGTGCTGTGGACCCCCGGCGCCCTCGACCGGCTCGACTTCCTGCACCGCTTCGCCGAGCGGTTCGGCGTCCGCGAGCACGCCGAGGGCCCGAACCTGGGAGCGGAGCACTTCCTGGCCGGACTGTCCGGGGACGCGCGCCGCTTCGCGCTGATGCCGGCCGACGTGCCGCTCCCGCGGATCCCGGGCATCAGGTCCGTTCCGCTGGTGGACCCCACACCGCTCTACGCCTGGTCGCTCCTGTGGCGCGGGGACGGCGGGGGCGGAGGCGGCGAGCACGGAGACGTCGGGCACGGAGACGTCGGGCACGGAGACGGCGGGCGCCGTGAAGGCGCCGGGCACCCGTTGCTGGACACCCTGCTGGAAGCCTTCGCCGCGGAGGCCGGGCGCAGCCGCTGGCTGGAGTACGACCCGGCCCGCGACTGGCTGCCCGAACCGGGCACCTCCACCCTGCCCTGACGCCGGTGGCCCGGCTTCAGCCCAGCGGCTCGCGCTGCTTCCCCCGGGACGTGCGATCGCGCCGGGGGAGCAGCAGCGGGGTGGCCATGGCCAGGACACCGGCGGCCGCGAGGGCGGTGCGGGGTCCGGTGAAGGCGGCCAGCAGGCCCCACAGGGCGGTCAGTGCGGCGATGGACGCCTTGCTGGTCACCGACCAGGCGGACAGGACGCGGGCGACCCGGTCGGTCGGTGTCCGGGTGAGCCGGAGGGTGGCGAACACCGGGTTGAACACGCCCATGCAGGTGATCAGTCCGAACTCGACGGCCATGACGAGCACGAGCCCGCCGGGCCCGGAGTGGACGAAGGCCAGCCAGGGCAGCCAGCACGCCCGCAGCCACCCGGCGGTGATCATGACCCGGTGCTGCCCGAACCGCTCGACGAGCCGCGGGGCCAGCCGTGAGCCGAGCAGGCCCCCGGCGCAGGGCACGGCGAAGGCGAGCCCGTACTGCCAGGGCGAGAAACCGAGCGGGCCGAGCATGAGGACGGCGAGCAGCGGTGCGGTCGCCATGATCAGGCCGTTGACCAGGATGGTGTTCGCGAAGAGCGGGCGCAGCACGGGGTCGGCCAGGATGTACCTCCAGCCTTCGAACAGGTCGCGGAAGCGCGGGCGCGCCGGTCCTCCCGCGGGCGATGCCGCTGCGGCGGGGCGCGGCTCCTGGCCGCCGATCGCGCGGATCCCCGCCGCCGAGAGCAGGTAGCTCACCGCGTTGCCCACCACCGTCATCACCGGTCCGAACGCGGCGATCGCGACGCCGCCGACCGGGGGGCCGAGCATGGTCGCGGTCCAGGTGGTGGATTCGAAGCGGCCGTTCGCGACGATCAGGTCCTCCGGCCGGACGAGCGCCTTCAGGCAGGCGCCACTGGCCGCCGTGAAGGCGATGTCCGCGGCGCCGACGACGACCGCGACGACCAGGAGCTGGGTGAGGCCGAGCAGCCCGAGCGCGTACGCCGCGGGCACGCTCATCAGTGCCGCGAACCGGATCAGGTCCATGGCGATCATCACCGGCCGCTTGCGGCGGAACTCCACCCAGGGGCCGAGCGGCAGCGCCACCACCGCGGCGACGGCCGGTCCCGCGGCCGCCAGCGCGGACACCTCGGCGGGCCCGGCGTGCAGGGCGAGGATCGCGATCAGGGCGAAGGCGTCGAAGGCGAGCCAGGTGCCGAGCGTGCTGACCGTGTACGCCGCCCAGAGCCACCCGAACTGCCGTCCCAGCGACCGTCCGGTCCTCGTGATCGGCATGATCGGTGCAGCCCTCGCTCTCTCGCGCACCCGGTTTAGCGAACAAGCGTACGAATCTACTCGCTGCGACCGCTGCAATCAAAGCGAGCGGCACACCCCCGGGTCAAACGACGCCCCGGGCTCCGCGCCGCACGCGACCCGGAACCGGTCCGGCCCGGCACCCGCGCGATGCGGGGCCGGGCCGGAGCGGTGTACGGCAGGCTCAGGGAGCGAGCAGGTAGGCGTTGGTGATCGTCTGCCGCACGGAGTTGCCGGCCTTGTCCTTCAGGTCCACCCGGAACGACACGGCCTTGGCCGCCGCCGGGTGCTGCACGGTCACCGAACGCGCCCCGTCCGCGTCCGTCGCCACCGGGAGGAGCCGCCAGGTGGCGCCCCCGTCGAAGGAGACCCTGACCGCCAGCGCGGCGACCTGTCCCTCCCCGGCGGCCGGGCCGGCCAGTCGCAGCGGCACCTTCAGCGCGCCGCCCGCGGGCGCCGTTCCGCGCAGGCTCAGACTCGGCGCGAGCCGCACCGTGGACAGCGGCAGCGCCACGGCCCCGTCCGTGGCCGGACGGGCCGAGGCGAACGTCCAGATCGCGTTCACCTTGGTGCTGGTCGCCGTGTCCTTCGGGGACCGGGTCGCCTCCTTGGTCAGCCGGTACGTCGCCTTGCCTGCCGGGACCTCGGCGCTCAGCCAGCCGTTCGGATCGGTCTCGGCGATGACCCGGCCGCCGGACTCCAGCCGGGTGAAGCCGCCGGTGGTCACGGACGAGCCCGGGTGGCCGCCGCCGTCGTTGAAGAGCCCGACGTTGAAGTCCACGTAGTCACCGGTCCGTGTCGCCGCCTGCTCCCTCCCGGCCGCCAGGTTGGGGCCGACCACGCCGGTGTTGAAGTTCAGCGTGTACCGGCGGCCCGGCTGGTACGACCCGACGTCATGCGTGTAGATCATGCTCGGCTCGCCCTGGGGGTTGATCTGCGAGGCGACCCAGGACCAGCGCACCCCGCCTTCGGTGGTGACGTACTGGGTGCTCGCCAGCGGCAGGCTCTGCTCGGCGGGGTCCTGCACCCCGGAGGTGTAGCCGGTGGAGTCCGTCGGGGTCGCGTAGATCATCCCCTTGGCTCCGGTGACCGAGGCGCCGAATCCGAGTCTGACCTCGGCGACGTCGGCCTTGGTGAGCTTGCGGTCGAGCCCGGTGAACCAGGTGCCCGAACGGTTGAAGGCCAGCCGGTGGTCGATGTTCCTGCCCGCCGCCCCCGGCGTCTTCCACAGGCCGTTGTACTGCGCCCGGAGCGTGGGCGCGGCCGGGCCCAGGTGCTGGGTGAGGATCTTCGTGAACCCGTCCGTGGCCCACATGTCGGACACCATCGCGGCCTCGTCGTAGAACCCGGCGTAGGCGCTCACCAGCTTCGCGGTGGGATCCGGCGGGGTGACGGCGAACGGCTTGGCCTTGCGGGAATCGAAGGTGACCGTGGTCTTCCCGGTGAGCTTCAGCATCGGCTGGACGAAGAAGCCCAAGGTGGAGTCCGGGCCCCAGAGAACGCCTTCCAGCAGGTACTCGCCCTTGGGCAGCCGCTGGACGACCGTGCCGCTCTGGTCGTACGGGACCTCGAAGCGGCCCTCCGTTCCGGCGCCGAGCTTGGTGACCGTGGTGTAGTACGTCGCCGGGGCCCCGCCCTTGACGTCCAGGTGCTTCAGCGTGACGTCGTAGGACTCCACCTCGCGCTCGACCACGAGGCCGGTGCGCACCTGCTGCCCGTCCCCGGAGGCCAGCACGGTGCCGCCGAAGGCGCCGTCGACCGTGCCCTTGCGGGTGTCGGCGGTGACGGTGGTCGTCGCGGTACCCCCGGCGGGGACGGTGAGCTGGGCGTCCTTCACGGTGAACATCCCGGCCGGAGCCGGCCGGCCCGACGGGTCGGTGCCGGCCGTGCTCAGCTTCAGCGTGACCGGCTTGGTCCCGAGGTTGCGGTACGTGAGGGACTTGGACACAGGCTTGTCGTCGGCGTGCGGCCACAGCTGCGTACCGAAGGCGAGGGAACCGGGATCGGCGGTGACGACGGCCTTGCCGGCCCGGACCAGGTCGACGCGGCCCGCACCCTGTTGGTAGGCGTTGTACTTGGGGTTGGGTGTGGCCGAGGCGGTCAGCAGGGCCTTGATCCGGTCCCCGTTCCAGTCCGGGTGCTGCTGCTTGACCAGGGCCGCGGCCCCCGCGACGTGCGGGGTGGCCATCGAGGTGCCCGACATGGCGACGTAGCCCTCGGGGGGCCCGGGGTAGGTGCCCTGCGTGGTCGCGGCGGCGGTGATGTCGACGCCCGGGGCGGTGATGTCCGGCTTGGCCAGTCCATCGGCGGTCGGACCGCGGCTGGAGAACTCCGCGAGCTGGTCCTGCTTGTCCACCGCGCCGACGGTGAGCGCCGCCGTGGCGCTGCCGGGCGAGCGCAGCGTGCGGGGCTTGTCGCCCTCGTTCCCGGCGGCCACGACGAACAGAGCCTTGCCGGACAGCCGGGCGACCGCCTCCTCCTTGGGGTCGACGCCGGGCTCGTCGGGAGCGCCCAGGCTCATGTTGACCACGGCCGCGCCCTGGTCCACGGCCCACTGCATACCGCTGATGATCTCGGAGTCGGAGCCGAAGCCGTCGTCGTCCAGGACCTTGCCGTCCAGGAGCTGCACACCGGGTGCCACGCCCTTGTACAGGCCGCCCGACCGTGCGCCCGACCCGGCGATCGTGGAGGCCACGTGCGTACCGTGCCCGTACCGGTCCTTGGAGTCGGGCGAGCTGCTGAAGTTCTTCTGCAGCGTCTCGACGCCCTTGAGGTCCGGGTGGGTCTCGTCGACCCCCGTGTCCAGGACCGCCACCTTGATGCCCTTGCCGGTGAAGCCCGCCTTCCACATGGCGGGCGCGCCTATCTGGGGCACGCTCTTGTCCAGGGTCGCGCTCACCTTGCCGTCCAGCCACAGGTGGGCGACGGGCGGTACGGGCGCGGAGCCCAGCGTCCGGGCGTCCTTGCGGCCGGTGACCGCGGTCCACAGGGCCGCGGCCTCGGTCTTCGGCGCGTTGAACGCCTCGCCCGCCACCGCGGGCAGCTCGCGACGGTCACGGGCGACCGCCGCGAGCGTGTCCCCGGAGGCCCCGAAGGTCCTGGCCCCCGAGGCGTCGCTCCGGTAGCCGGCGATCAGGGGCAGCGTGCTGCGGTGCGCGTCGTCGTACCCGTCCCTGACCAGCCCGGCGACCTCGAACAGCCTGCGGTCGAGCACCCCGTCGGCGACCAGCCGCAGGGCGTCCTGCGGGATGACGTACGTGCGCGCGCCCTCGCGGCGCACCGAGAAGGCGGTCCCCTCACGGCCCGCGCCGCGGAGCACCTGCTCGACGCTGCCGTCGCCCTTGACGACGACCCGGTCTCCGGTGATCAGGGTCACCGTCGCCGACGGTTTCGACTCCTTCTTCGCCCGGCCCTCGGCCGAACCCCCCTTGCCGTCCCGGGCGGTGGTGCCTGCGGCCAGCGCCGGTGTCACGCCGACCGACACCGTCCCCGCGATCAGCGTCCCCGTCACCGCTGCGGCGAGCGCCGCAGATCGGGCCTTCCTCGTGAATCCCACCCGTGTTCCCCCGCGTTCGTGTCCATGCCCATGCGTGTGGTGTGGGGTATCACGCCGGACGGGGCCGTTCGGTTCTCCGCGGCCGAGGGAAAAATCAACATGCGCCCTCCGCCGACCCGCGGGGGAGCGGGCCGGGGGAGGGGCCGGGTGTGAAGTGGCGCCGGTCCGGCGTCAGTCGACCTGGAGTTCGCCCATCCGGCTCCAGCCGGTCGCGCCCTCGATGGTGGTGCTGACGATCTCCGGCGTCCGGGTGACCAGGGGGCGCATGGTCTCCAGCGCCTTGCGGAAGTGCGCGGAGGTGACGTGCGCTTCGGCGGCGTCGTCCTGGAACGCCTCGACCAGGACGTAGGTGTCCGGCTCTTCCAGACTGCGGGACCACTCGAACCACAGGTTGCCCGCCTCGCCGCGGGTGGCCTGCGTGAACTCCGAGACCAGCTCGGGCCACTGGTCGACGTACTCGGACTTGACGGGGAATTTGACCACAATGAAGATCATTCGAGCATTGTAGGCGTGAGCCCGCCGGGGTCTACGGAGCCGCAGCCGGCGCGGGGAACGCGGTGGCGGTGAGCGCCGCCGCGAGCTCCTCCTTGCGCATCCGCTGGTCGACGTAGAGCAGGGCGATGACCAACTGCGGGAAGCTGAACTGGAACAGCGCGCTGATGACGCCGCCGAGCAGCATGGCCCCGGTGTAGACCGCGAATCCGACGAGCAGGGTGCCGAGTTCCGGTGTGGGATCGTCCGCCCCCGGCAGGGTCGGGAAGAGGCCGAACATGCCGACGAAGCCGAACGGCATCTGGATGGCGTACCCCACGGCCGTCGCCACGACGTAACCGAGCAGCGAAATCCCGCACACCCTCCACCAGCTGTCACGGACCAGGTGCGAAGAACGCCGCAGGGCCGCGACGGGGCCCAGCCCCTCGCACACCGCCGCCGCGGGCGCGAGGCTGAAGCGGACCATGAGCCAGACCGAGAAGGGCACGCACAGCAGCAGGCCCAGCATGAGCAGGCCGAAGGCGGCCGGCGGACCGGAGCCGTCCAGGTCCGTGGACGTGACGATCAGCGGGATGCAGATCGCGTACAGCACGAGCATCGGCCCGCCCGCGGCCAGTGACGTGAGCAGCACGGTGCCGAGCACCGACGGCAGCCGTGACCAACTGCGGCGCCAGAGCGAGCCGAAGGTCACGGCGCGGCCGAGCACCGCTTCCTGGACCAACCCGGGGCACAGGGCGCTGAACAGCGCGGCGCCCACCGTCATCGCGATCAGCAGCACCACGGCCGCCGGTACGAAGGACAGGAAGAGGGCCGCCACGTCCGAGCCCCGGGGGTCTTCCCCCGGGGCGAGATCGAAGACGGCGGAGAACCGGTCGAAGGCGGCCGCGAAGGTGACGGCGAGGGTCGCGGCGACCAGCAGGATCCCGATCCCCTGGACGACGGCCATGACGCCGATCAGGGGCTTCCAGTACCGCCGGAAGGTCGCGAAGGCACCGCTCAGCACCTCGCCCGTGGCGAGCGGCCGCAGCGGTATGACGCCCGGCTGGGGCGCGGGAGGCGGCATCCAGCCACCTCCCCACTGCGGCGGTACGGGCTGACCCGGGTGGTGACCCCACCCAGCGTGATGCGACATCGCGTTTCCCCCTCGAATGAAGGGCTACGGTAACTCCCGCAAAAACCCTGGCCAAAGCCGTTAGCGGGCGTCCCCGTCCAGAGGGACCACGAGTCCGATGCCTTCGGCCGTCACGGCGACGGCGTAGTCGAAGAACGCGGCCTCGTCCCGGACGCTGTCGTGGGTGCGGCTGAAGACCTGGAACACCAGGAGGCCGATCAGGCTGCTCCACAGCACGATCCCGCGCTCGATGACGTCCGAGTACGGTGCCGGGGGCAAGCCGCCGAAGGCCTCCACGGCAGCCGGCAGCAGCAGCGGCGGCCCGGGCACCGTCCGCCGGGGCGGGGTGAGTTCGCCGCCCTCCAGGGCCGCGCCCACGATGCGGGCGAGGACTCCGGGCGTGCGGGAGGCGGGCAGGACGGTGTCCTGCGGGGCGTGGTAACCGGGGACGGGCGATCCGTAGATCAGGGTGAACTCGGCGGGGTGGTCGAAGGACCACGTCCGCAGCGCACGCGTGACCGCGAGGAGCCTCGCCCCCGCCGGTGCGCCCGCGCCGGCGGCGGCCTCGTCGGCCTGCTCCATGGCCGCGCCGGACGCGTCGTAGGCATCGATGACGAGCGCGGTCAGCAGGTCGTCCCGGTGCGGGAAGAGCGCCCGTACCTCGTCGGCGGCGCGACCGCAGTCCTGGGCGACCGAGTCCGGGGACAGTCCTGCACCGCCCAGCTTCAGCAGGTGTGCCCGCGCGGTGTCCTTGATCAATTCTGACAGGATCGCAGCGTCGGATGTCGAATTCGTTGCGTGATCGTCCATGCCGAAACCGTACCTGCCGTCCACAACTGCCTTGTGAGCGCCCGAGTGCGCTGATGTCGCCGTACGCCGTCCCGCCCCGGGTGCGTGAAGATCGCAGGTGGGTACGACCGCAGACGGAGGGCTCCATGGCATCCAGGGACACCGGCACCGGTACGGGCGCGGGCGCGGGCTCGGGTGAGGGCGCGGGCTCGGGTGAGGGCGCGGGCGCGGGCTCGGTCGCGGAGACGGACCGGCCCGGCCGCATCGAGGCCCACGGCATCGACCACGTGCCCGACCGGGAACGCCACGGGCGGGCCCGCGAGCTGTTCGCCGTCTGGGCGGCGGCGAACGTGAACTACCTGAGCATGGTGGTCGGCGGCGCCCTGGTCCTCATGGGCCTGAGCCTGGGTCAGGCCGTCGCGGTCATCGTGGCGGGCAGCCTGTTCTGGGCCCCGATCGGCCTGCTCGCCGTCTCGGGACCGGCCTCGGGCACACCGAGCGAGGTGGTCGCCCGGGCGATGTACGGCATCCGCGGGAACCGGGTGAACATCGCCGTCAACGGCTGGCTGCTCTGCATCTGCTACATCGCCCTCAACCTGGCCGCCGCCGCGGCCGCCGCCTTCGTCCTCGTGGAGAAGGCCGGCATCGACGCCGACAGCGGTGTCAAGGTGGCCGTCGTGGTGGTCATCGCCGCCCTCACCCTGGCCATCGGCGTCTACGGACACGCCACCATGGTGAAGCTCTACCCGCCGATCGCGATCGCCCTCACGGTCACGTTCGCCGTCGTCGCCGGCTACGTCTGCACCCGCGCCGACCTCGGCCACCAGGCCGCGGAACCCCTGACCGGCGTCGACCTGTGGGCCACCCTCGCGGCCGGTCTCACACTCATCGCCTCGGGACCGCTCTCGTACACCAACAGCGCGGACTTCTCCCGCTACCTGCCGCGCACGGCCTCCCCGCTGGCGGTGGCGGGCTGGACCGCGCTCGGCGGGTTCCTGCCCGGAGTCCTCCTCACCTCGCTGGGCGCCCTCGCCGCCACCGTCGTGGACATGGCCGAACCGCAGGCCGGGCTGGAGGGCATCCTCCCCTCCTGGTTCTCACCCGTGTTCCTGGCGGCGATCGTGCTCGGCACGATCGCCAACAACGCCATGACCGTCTACAGTTCCGGCCTCGCCCTGCAGGCCGCCGGCGTCCGAGTCCGGCGCTCCCTCGGGGTCCTCGTCGACGGAGCGCTCGGCGTCGCGGTGACCTTGTACGCGCTCCTCGTCTCCGACTTCCTCGACACGGTCGCCAACCTCCTCCAGCTGACCGTCGTCGTGCTCGGGCCCAGCACCGCCGTCTACGCCACCGACATCCTGCTGCGCGGCGGGCGCTACGACGGCCCCGCGCTCACCGACGAAACCCCGGGCAGCCCCTTCTGGTACACCGGAGGCGTCAACTGGGCGGGCGCACTGGCCCTGACGGCGGGCATCGGGGCGTCCGTCCTCTGTGTGGACACCCTGTACACGGGCCCCGTCGCCCGGGCCCTGGGCGGCGTGGACCTCTCCCTGCCCGCCGGGATCATCGTGTCGGCCTCCGTCTACGGGCTCCTGATGCGCCGTTCCCTCCGGGGCCGGGCCGCCGGCTGATCCTCCTCAGTCCGTGCGCGGAGCTTCGAGGCGGCCGACGAGTTCCTCGACGAACGCCTCCAGATGGGGCGGGCGGACGCCGGTCCGGGTGGCGACGAACCACGTGCGGGTCAGCGGCTTCGCACCCATGCGGACCAGGGCCAGACCGTGCGAGGCCGTGTAGGGGGAGGCCACCCAGTTGGGCAGGACGGCCAGGCCCTGGCCGCCCGCCACCATCTCGATCACCAGGTCGGTCACCACGGGCATCGTGGTGATGCGGGCCGGCCGCGCCCCGGCGGGGATCGGCAGCGGCATCGACGGGATGCGCTTCTGGTCGTAGAAGTCGTAGAGGACCAGGTCCTTGCCGTCGAAGTCGCGGGCGGTCACGTGTGCGCGGGACGCCCACGGGTGCCCGGCGGGCACCACCGCCACCATCTCGTCCTCGAACAGCCTGGTCAGGGACACCCGGTCCATCTGCAAGTCCGGCTTGGTCACCAGAGCCACGTCGACCAGGTCGGCGAGCAGAGCCGGGATGGGGGCGTCGTCCGCGACGGTCTCGATCCGGACCTCGATGTCCGGCTCGCGGGCCCGGAAGGCGCGCAGGACGGGAGGCAGCCACGGGAAGGTCGTGCTGCACTGCGCGGCGAACCGCACGCGCCGGTCCCGCCCGTCGCGTAGCTCCCGCAGGTCGCGCGAGGCCGATTCGAGTTCGCCGAGGACGTGGCGGGCGGCGACGAGGAGCCGGCGGCCGGCGGCGTTCGGGACCAGTCGGCGGCCCTTCCGGTCGAAGAGCGGCATGCCGAGACGGGCCTCCAGCCGGGTGAGCCGCTGGCTCAGTGCCGGCTGGCTGACGTAGAGGAGCTCGGCGGCGGCGGTCAGCGAGCCGGCCTCGGCCGTGGCCTCGAGCAGTTCCAGGTCGCGCAAGTCCACATCCATAACGCTGGATTATCACATGCTCCATATTCCGTCGTGGTGTTATGGATCGAGGGCTCCTAGGTTCCTGGTGTCGGCCACCGGAACTCCCCCGTCGCCGCCCACGAAAGGGACACCTTCCATGAGCGTCACCAGCAGCACCACGGCCGGCGTCACCGGCACCACGACCGCCCTCGTCACCGGCTCCTCCAGCGGGATGGGCCTCGACATCGCCCGCGCCTTCCTGGCGGCCGGCGCGAACGTCGTCCTCAACGGCCGCGATGCCGACCGTCTCGCCAAGGCCGCCGCCGGCCTCGGCCATCCGGAGCGCACCGCCTGCGTCCCGGGCAGCACCGCCGCCCGGGAGACCGGTGAAGCGCTCGTCCGCACGGCGCTGGAACGGTTCGGGCGGATCGACGTCCTCGTCAACAACGCCGGCACCTTCGAGCCGAAGCCCTTCACCGACGTGACGGAGGAAGAGCTCGACGGCTATCTGACGGGGAACCTCAAGGGCACCTACCTCACCACGCAGGCGGTCGTACGGGCCCTGCGGGCCCAGGGCCGGGGCGGCAGCATCGTCAACATCGGCACCGTCCTGGTGGACCACGCGCTGGCGGGCTTCCCGGCCACCGCGCCCGTGGTCAGCAAGGCCGGTGTGCACGCGCTGACGACGAGCCTCGCGGCGGAGCTCGCCGCCGACGGGATCAGCGTCAACCTGGTCGCGCCGGGCATCATCCGCACCCCCCTGCACGCGGGCGCCGACGTGGACTCCTTCGGCGGCCTCGCCCTGCAGGACCGGGTCGGCGAGGTCGCCGAGATCTCGGACGCCGTGCTCTACCTCGCGGGCGCCGGGTTCGTGACCGGCCACGCCCTGCGGGTGGACGGCGGCCACGTCACCGGCCGCCGCATCTGACGCCCCTGCCCGTTCCGTCCCGTCCCGTCCCGTCCCGTCCCGTCCAGAGAAGAGGAATCCCCGTGCCGTACGTCAATGTCAAGATCACCCGTGAAGGCGCCACCGCGTCGCAGAAGGCCGAGATCATCGCAGGAGTCACCGACCTGCTGGTCGAGGTCCTCGACAAGGACCCGGCCACCACGTTCGTCCTCATCGAGGAAGTCTCCCTGGAGGACTGGGGCGTGGGCGGCGTGCCGACCGACGAGTACCGCCGTCGCAAGAGCGCCCGCGCCTGAGTCCTGAGTCGGGAGGACCGGGCCCTGGTCAGGCCGGGCGCAGGTCCGCCGCGCACAGGTCGGGGCCGATGAACGGCAAGAGCCGGACCGTGCTCCCGCTGGCCTCCAGCAGGCCGTCCAGGACGCCCTGGTGGACGGCGCACACGACCTCGGGCCGGGACCGGGCCAGCTCCCGGTACGGGCACGCGTCCAGCAGTACCCGGCGGGTGTCGGGGTCGGGCCCCGCTCCGTCCCGGGGTGCGAAGCCCATCCGGGCGGCCGCGGCGAACACCCGCTCGGCCGCGGGCCCGCTCCCCGCCAGTCGGCGCCCCCAGTCGAGGCCGGCCTCGCGCGAAGCACCGGGGCCGCCTCCGACCGCCTCGGCCAGGGCCTGGGCGAGCTCCCGGAAGGGGGTGTCCGCCGCCTCCTCCCGGGGATCGGGCCGGGTGGCCGCGTACCGCAGCCGAGGGCGGCCCCGTCCCGGCCCGGCCGAGGCGGTGGCCGAGACCAGGCCCGCCTCGGACAGGGCGGCCAGGTGATGGCGGACGGTGGCGACCGAAAGCCCCGTGGCGGCGGCCATGTCATCGACGCCCAGCAGGCCGTCCGCCTCCCGCAGCAGGGCCATCAGGCGAAGGCGCGACGGCACGGCCAGGGCCTGGTGGACCCGCTGGACATCCACATCACGGGGCATTTCGGTCATGAACCCAATATAATCGATGCCGATTGCCTAAAAGCTGCCGGTTCCGGCGGACTGTTATCGTCCGGACATGCCCGAGCTGATCACGCCCACCCCCCGTCTGCACGATTCCTGGCTCGCCGCGCAGGAGGAATGGGGGCCCGACGCCCACATGGACGGCGCGGGGCTCGTCGCAGACGACGACGTCGACAGCCCGGAGGGCTTCGCCGCCTGGACGCGGCGGCTGCGGGGCTACGGGGACCGCACGGTGCCGCTCGAACCCGGACGCGTCCACGCCACGTACTGGTGGATCGCCGAGGGGGACGAGTACCTGGGCGCCATCGACCTGCGGCACTACCTGAACGGATTCCTGCTCGATGCGGGAGGCCACATCGGCTACGGCGTGCGCCCCTCGGCCCGCCGCCGCGGACTGGCGACCTGGGCCCTGGGCGAGGTCAAGCACGAGGCCCGGCTGCTGGGGATCGACCGGGTGCTGCTCACCTGCGATCCGCAGAACCAGGCCTCGATCCGCACGATCGAGGGCAACGGCGGCGTGCTGGAGGACGTCCGCGAGACCCTGGTCGGCCCCAAGCGGCGCTACTGGATCGATCTCTAGAGACGGCCTGGCCCGCTACCGCGGCGCCGGGAACGCCGGCGCCGCCGGTGCCGGGCCGAGGGTGGTCGTCCCCGGAGCCGCGCGGTGGCCCAGGCCCGTGCGGTAGGCGTCCAGGGCCGCCTCGGTGCGGCCGGCCCGGCGCAGCAGATCGCCCAGGAGCCGGCACAGGTCCGCGAGGTCGCCCGTCGCTCCGCTGCGCTCCAGCAGCGCCAGGGCCTGCACGTAGTGCTCCTCGGCGGAGTCGTACGCGCCCCGCTCCTCCGCCATGAGGCCGAGGAGCCGGTGCGCCCCGCCCGCATGGACCGCGCCGTGGCTGTCGCCGAGGTCCAGCAGTGCCGAGAGCAGCCCGGCGGCTTCCTCGTACCGGCCGAGCCGGCGCAGTACGTCGGCCAGCTCGACCTCCACCTGCGCGGTGTACAGGGCCGCCCGCCCGGCCGAGAGCATGTCCCGGGCCGTGCGCAGTTCCCGCTCGGCGGAGGGCAGGTCCCCGTTCTGGGCGTGGACGTAGCCGCGCATCCAGTGGCAGTGCGCCAGATCGGTCCGCAGCTGTAGCTGCCCGTAGATCGCCTGGGCCTTGGCCAGGGAGGCGTCGGCATCGGCCACGCGCCCCTCCGTCAGGAAGGTCCGCGCGACCTGCCGGTGCATGCCCGCCACCAGGGCCGGGTCGGTGACCCGGGGGGCCAGCGCCAGGGCTAGTTCGGCGGCGTGGGCGGCCCGGGCGTGGGCGCCCATGTCGATGTACGGCCCGATGACCGCGGCGTAGAGCAGGACCAGCGCCTCCGGGTCGGCCAGCCCGCTCGACCCCAGCTCGTCGATGGTGGATTCGAGCAGGTAGCAGGCGTAGCGCAGTTCCCCGGCGAGCAGGTGCGCCACGGCGCGGCCGCGGATCGGGCGGGCCCGGCGGGGGAGCGGCTCGTCGGCGAGAAGTCGTTCGGCCGCCTCGAAGTGGCTTATGGCTTGGGCCAGTTCACCCGTCTCCAGGGCGCAGTCGCCGAGTCCGAGCAGCGCCCCGACCCGTTCGTCGGCGAGCCCGAGGTCCTCCGCTTCGGCGAGCAGTCGCCGGTAGTGGACGGCGGCCTCGTCGGCGGCGCCGGAGGCCAGGATCTGCTGCGCGTCGGTGAGGGCCAGGCGCAGTTCGGTGGCGAGTCCGGCGGGGCGTCCGGTGGCCAGTTCCTCGTAGGAGGTGCCCAGTCGCCCGGCCAGGTGGCGCAGGGCGGCCTCGGAGGGGCGCACCTTGCCCGCCTCCAGCGTGGAGACGTAGGCCGGGGTGTAGGCGGGCTCCGCCAACTTGCGCTGTGTCAGGCCGAGTTCGATGCGCATGCGCTGAACCCTGCGGCCGATCTCGGCCGGTTCGTCCATGGGATCCCCCTGGTTGCTCGAACTGCCCAGTATTCAGGGGCGGCAGGGGATTGCGCACCCGTCGTGCGCCGCCTAATTTAAGCAACCGATTCAATCTGCTTACATCCAGGTTTAACTCCCGTCGCCACAGGAGGACTTCATGCACCACGTCAGACGCCCGGCCGCTCCCCGGGCGGTCCTGCGGGCAGCCGTCGCGGCGGCCTGTGCGACCGCCGCACTGCTGGCCGCCGGTCCCGTCCGCGCGGCCGACGCCTCCGTGGCGCCCCGGCTGGTGGTGGAGATTCCGGGCCCGGAGCAGGGCGATGACGCCGGATCGGGCCACACCCGCGTGCCCGCACGGGGCGACCGGGCGGCCGGGACGGGCGCCCGGCTCTCCGAAGCGGAGCGCGCGGCGGACGGCGAGGTGGCCAAGCTCGTCGACAACGGCCCCACCGCCGACCGGCTGGACGTGGTCGTGGTGGGCGACGGCTACACGGCGGCCGAGCTGGCGAAGTTCCACACCGACGCCCAGGCGAAATGGGCCGAACTGACGGCCGTGGAGCCGTACGCCACGTACCGCAACCTCTTCAACGTCTGGACGGTCGACGCCGTCTCCCGGGAGTCGGGCGTCTCCGGCGACCCCGACCGGGCCACCGTCCGCGACACGGCCCTCGGCGCGTACTTCTGGTGCGAGGAGATCGAGCGGCTCCTGTGCATAGACCAGCCCAAGGTGGACTCCTACGTGGCCAAGGCGCCGGAGGCCGACCTGGTCATCGTCCTGGCCAACAGCGCCAAGTACGGCGGCGCCGGCTACAACGAGCCCAGCGCCACCCTCGGCTACGAGGGCATCTCCACCGCCTCGGCGGACAACGCCAAGTCCGGCCAGGTCGCCATCCACGAGACGGGCCACTCGCTCGGCAAACTCGCCGACGAGTACTTCTACCCCGGTGTTCCGGACTACGAGACGTACACCGGGCCCGAGCCCGCCGAGTCCAACACCTCCAAGCTGTCCGCCGACCGGATGGCCGCCCGGCGGGCCAAGTGGCACCGCTGGCTGGGCGAGCCCTCCCCGGACGGCGGCACCGTCGGCGCCTACGAGGGCGGCGGATACTTCGTCACCGGGCTCTACCGGCCCACCGACAACTCGTTGATGCGGGTCCTGGGCAAACCCTTCAACCTGCCCGGGGTCGAGGCGATGATCGCTGGCTTCCACCAGCACGCGCGGACCGTCACCCCGCTCACCCCGACGGACCGCACCCTGCGGACCCGGCACACCGCGAAGGCGGCCGTACCCCGCCTCACCGGCAGTGACGGCCGCCAGCTCGCGGTGCGCTGGTACCTCGACGGCCGGGAGGTCAAGCGACTGGCGGGCCGGACCGAGGTGACGGTCGCCGAGCTGCGGCTCCACGACCTCCGCACCCACACCCTGTCGATCACCGCCGAGGACCGGACCCCCTCGGTCCGCGACCCGGAGATCGCCCGCACGCTGCGCTCCACCGCCGCCTGGACCGTCCGCCGGTAGCCGGCGGCCGGGGCGGCCGGCACGCACGACGACGGCGCGGGAGCCCACCGCTCCCGCGCCGCCACCGGGAACCGCCTCCACAGGCGCTAAGCGCCGAAGACCTGCTCGAACAGGTGTGGGACGAGAACGCCGACCCGTTCACCAACACGGTCGCGGTCACCGTGGGCCGCCTGCGCCGCAAACTGGGCGGCCCCCCGATCATCACGACGACCCCCGGCGTGGGCTACCGCATCGCCGCTCCGCCTCTCCCAGCGGGCTGGCTAGAGGGGGTTCAGCTCTCCCAGTCCCAGCGTGCGCAGGGTGTGGTTCGCCATCCGCAGATGGCCGACCGCGTTGGGGTGGGCGGCGTCGTCCAGCCAGGAGATCGGGTCCGACGTGCCGTGGTGCTCCAGCCAGTGGGCCTCGTGGTCGACGAGCAGCGCGCCGGTGTCCTTCGCGATCTCCCGTACGGCTTGGCAGTACGCGGGGAGGGACGCGCGCCGCTCCCGGCCCGCCAGCCCGACCAGCACCGGGGTGTGCAGGACGACCTGCGTCCGCGGAGCGGCTCCCGCGATGATGCGGCGCATCGCCTCGTGGAACGCGGGGAGTCCCTCCTCGCCGTCGATGCAGTCGTTGGTGCCGAGGGACACGGAGAGCACGTCCGGGTCGAACCGGCCGATGAGGTGGTCGTGGAGCGCGAGCACGTCGGACGCACCCCATCCGGAGACCCCGGTGTTGACCACGATGTCGGTGGGCCGGTTCAGCTGCCACCGGATCCGCTCGTGCACGTGCTCGACCCAGCCGCGCGCTCCATGGGTGTGCAGCACGGCCTGGGTGATGCTGTCCCCGGTCGCCACCCAGGTCATGGGGCTCTGCGTCAGCCGGATCATCGGTGTGTCCCTTCCACGTCCGGTCGCCGCGCGCCTCCGTCGGCCGCGGCGCCCCGTCGACGGGTCATGCTGCCCGCCCAAGATCGTTCGTACAAACGCCCGCCGGCCGGCAGGGCCGCGCGGACCGGGACGGATAATGGCACGGCACGTACCGAGCGGGGAGTTGAAGGACCGATGACGCTGAACGAGGGCCGCCGGGTGAGGCTGGCGGCCGACACCCGGCTGACCGACTGGGTCGCGATGACGGAGGATCCTCCGGGTTCCGAGGGGGCCGCCGTCGCCGGTTCGCTGTCGTTGGCGGCGGGCACCGAGGGCACCGTGGTGCGGGTGGTCGAGCACGACCTCCAGACCGACGATGCGCGCGAGTACGAGCGGCTCAAGTCGCTCCTCGACGCCTACGGCGCGGGCATGCCGGCGGAGAGCAAGAAGCAGCTGGAGGAGAAGGTCGCCGGCCTGGAGCCCGCGTGGGAGGCCTACCGTGCGGAGCCGCTCCGGGTGACCGTCCGGGTGCGCTTCGACAACGGGTTCATCCTCGACGACGCACGCGAGGACGTCTTCGTCCCCGCCTGACGGGCCTCAGGGGGCGAGGGCCGCGTCCACCGCCGCCTCGGCGTGCAGCCGGGCGGTGGGGAAGAGCGGTACGGGGCTGTCCGCGGGGCCGATGAGCAGCTCGATCTCCGTGCACCCCAGGACGACTCCCTCGGCGCCTTCGGCGACGAGGTCCTCGACGACCCGGCGGTACGCGGCGCGCGATTCCTCGCGGACCACGCCGAGGCAGAGCTCCTCGTAGATCACCCGGTGGACGAGCGCACGTCCCTCGGGGCCGGGGACGAGCACGTCGAGCCCGCCCGCGGCCAGGCGGCCGCGATAGAAGTCCTGTTCCATCGTGAAGGCGGTGCCCAGGAGCCCCACCCGGCGCAGTCCGGCGGTGCGGACGGCGGCTGCGGTGGTGTCCGCGAGGTGCAGGAGCGGCACGGAGACGGCGGCTTCGACCGGGTCCGCGACCTTGTGCATGGTGTTGGTGCAGATCAGCAGGAGGTCGGCGCCCGCCGCTTCCAGTGACCGGGCGGCCCCGGCCAGTACCTCGCCGGCTTCCTCCCAGCGGCCCTGGACCTGCAACCGCTCGATCTCCGCGAAGTCGACGGAGTAGAGCACGCAGCGCGCGGAGTGGAGTCCGCCGAGGAGTTCGCGGGTCCGCTCGTTGAGGATCCGGTAGTACTCCGCGGTCGACTCCCAGCTCATACCGCCGATCAACCCGATGGTCTTCATGGAGTGATCATAAGGGGAAGATTGCTATGGGTGTCCATTCATAAGTCAGCCTTTGAGATCCTGTGGGCGGGGCTCCAGCACGTCCAGGACCCGGTGCAAGGGCCGGCGCAGGGCGACGGCGACGGGCCGGGGATCCGCGCGGGCGTAGGCGGCCAGCCCGTCGCGGGCGGCGGCCACCGCGGCCGCGGGATCGTCCCCCGCCAAGGCGTCCTCGACGGCCCGCGCGGTGAGCGAGGCCAGTTCGGGAACCCGGAGCCGGGCCCGCGCGAGCTCGGGAGCGAGCTCGTCGCGGCAGGTGAACGCGTCCACCTCACCGGCCAGGGTCGCCACGTGCACGGCGAGTCCGTCGGCGGTGGCGATGCGCTCGGCCCGTAGGCGTACGGCGGCGCGCTGGTGGCGGCGCAAGGGGTTGAACCGCAGGGAGCGTTCGGCCTCGCGGGCGCGCGCTGCGCCCGTGTGCACCGCTTCGACGTGGGCGTGCACCCGGGCGAGATTGTCGCGGGCGGCGGCCGGACCGCCGCCCAGCACTGCCGCGGTACCGGTGAGGGAACGGCTCAGGCGCGCGGAGCAGTCGCCGGCGACGGCCGCCAGGATGCGCTGGGGGTCGGGCGGCCACAGCAGCGGAGCGAGGAGGATGGTGACCGCCGCACCCGCCGCGGTCTCCCAGATGCGGTCGAGAGCGTAGGCGTCGGGGGAGGTGTTGGCGAAGACCAGCAGCGATGACAGAGCGACCTGGATGTTGCTCGTGCCGCCGGCCCGCAGGACCATGCCGACGCCCAGGCCCAGGGCGACCACCAGGGCCAGGGTGAGGGGGGAGGGCTGCCACAGGTTCAGGACGGCGATCGCGATCAGCACGCCCGCGACCACACCCAGGATCCGCTGCAGCGAGGTGCCCAGGGCCGTCATCGGATCGCCGCGCAGCGCCACGAGCGGGACCATCGCCGCGAACACCGGCGGCTGGTCGGCGCCCAGCCACAGCGCGACCTGCCAGGCCACGGCAACGGTGACCACGATCCGGGCGGCGGCCGGCCCTTCGGCGCGAAGGAGCTCGCGGACCCGAGCGGCCCGCCCGGTCCGCCCGGCCCTCCCGGCGCGGTGCGCCGTGGCGGAGGCGGGACCGGTCATCCGTGCTCAGCCGCGCTGCATGCGGTCGTCATGGGAGCCCCGATCGCAGGTCGAGTGGGGTGGGTCGGTGTCGGATGCCGGCCCCTGCCGGACCCGGCGCGATCCGCCGCCATCCTCGCCCGCACCGCTCAGCGCTGCCACCCGGAGCTCGCGCGGTAGCCCGCGCCGCCTGCCGCAGGCGGGACGGCCGGGTACCAGGGCGAGGAGGCGGGACGGCTGCCGAGGGGCTCGGAGCCGCCGGGGGGAGCGGTCGTGACGTGCAGAGCGGCGTCCAGGCCGAGTACGGCGCCGACGGCCGTGCCGTCCTGCGCGGTCAGGGCCGCCGGGGCGCCGGTGTAGTGCATCTGGGACTCGTACCAGGACGGTCCGCCGTCCGTGTTCGCCACGCCGACCGTGCCCGCGCCCGCGCGGCCCGCGAGCAGTCCTCCCGCGACACCGACGGAGCCGTAGCCTCCCTCGCCGCCCACCTCGGTGACCGGGGAGAACTCCGGTGCGGTTCCGCCGGCGGTGGCCAGGCTCGTGGCGACGGTACCCGTACCGGGGCGGCGGAAGTACAGGGCGACACCGGCGCCCTTGGGGCCCGCCGAGAGCGGTCCGGTGATCGCCGGCAGCCCGGTGGGGACGGGAGCGCCGAGCGGGGCGTCCGGGGTCTGCTGGACCCAGGCCAGCACGCTCTGGCCCGTGGCCGCGTACACGTGGCGGCGGCCGGCCGCGTCCGTCGCGGTGACCGGGTCGCCCCGCAGGCCGGAGCCGCCCAGGGACTCCCATGCTCCGAAGGTGCCGTCGGGCGCCGACTGGGTGCTGGCGCGCAGGGTGCGCTGGGAATCGCGTACGTAGACGGTCATCCGGCCGGTACCGTCCAGAGCCACCGCCGGAGTGCTGATCGCCGAGGTGCCGGAGAGGTCCTCCGTGTCCGGGGTGCCCAGCGACAGCAACGGGCCGAAGGCGCCGTCGGGCGCCGCCTGGACGGAGTACACGAGCTCGCGCCGGTACTCCTGGGCTGTGGCGCCCAGCGTGGTGCGGGTGCCGAAGACCGCGACCCTGCCGTCGGGGAGCCGGACCGCAGTCGCTCCCGTGTCCATTCCGGTTCCGTCGAGGAACCGGGGCCCCTGCCACGGGGCGTTGGGGCCGCCGCGCGACCAGTAGGCCATCCGCCCGTCCAGCACGCCGAAGGCCCACAGCCGGCCGGACACGCCCTCGGTCATCCAGGAAGTGCCATCGCCCCGGCCGTAGCGGATGGTCCGGTTCCAGCCGGAGCCGGCGGGCCGGGTCGCGGTCTTGCGGTCGCCGCACCCGGCGGGGCTGCCGCACCAGTTCTCGTGGTCGGACCAGGCGTAGGTCTTGAGGTAGCCGAGCTTCTCCTCGGCGGCCTGCGGGTCCAGCACCGGGGGCAGGGAGCTGTTGGGGTAGCTCACATAGTTCTGGACCGAGAAGTGCGGCCGGTCCGTGGACTTCGCGTAGCGCTCGGTGGCGGCCTGCACGAAGCGGGCCCCGTATATGTGGTCCTGGTGATCGAAGAAGACGCCGCCGCGCACCCGGCCGGGAGTCGGGTCCTGGGTCCGTATGGTGGTCGGCCGGTACTGGGCGAGGACCCCCGCGATGGCCTCCACGACCTGGTCCCTGTCGTACGAGAACCCGGGCTCGACCGGCGTCCCCGAGCTGAGCTGGGCCTCCAGGGCGGGGACCCGGCCGTCCCACAGTCCGCGCAGGCTGTCCGGGCTGTCCCCGGAGATGGTGCGGGCTTCGCGCAACTGCATCCACACCAGATTGACCTCGGGCCGCGCCATGAGGACGTCCACCTCGGCGCTCCCGCCCCCGGCCGTGGGTATGGAGCGGCGCTGCCAGGCGCTGGTGCGGTCACCGGTGGCCATCTGCGCGTAGGCGGCCCGTATGCCGTTCTGCCGGGCCTCCGCGTACGCGGCGTGGTCGGCCGGGCCCGCGGGGTCCTGCAGGTGGGGGCTGTGCGCCTCGTTGCGGCCGTCGGACTCGCCGGAGGTGAGGTAGACGGTGGTGACCTTGATGCCCGTCGATATGGAACGGCTCAGGTCGGGATTCATGAAGTAGAGGTCGTCGTCGGGATGTGCGACGACCTGGAGGACCGTGCCCTCGGTCACGCTCGGGCGGCGCGCCGCCTCGGGGCCCGCCGACTCCGGCGTCGTCCCGTACCCGTAGGCCCAGGTGGTCACGCCGACGGCGCCGACGGTGAGCGAGGCGAGCAGGCCCGCGATGCGGGTGCGGCTGGCCAGGGACATCTGCAACGCCTCGGGGCTCGGTCGGTCGGGTGCGGAACATGGGCTGCGGGGTGGGTCCTTGCCCCGTTGGCCCCACCGCTTTTCGGAGACGACCGGGCCCGATTATGCCTTCCGCGCGTGCGCCTGACACACCGTCGGGTCGAAAATCAGGTGGTATGAGCCATCTCGGATTGATCAACCCAATCAATGCGTTTTGTCCGGATAGGTCTGGGGTGAAATCCCGTCCCCCGCCCGCCGGTCCGGGGCGGGTCGCGGCGCTGCCGCGTACGGTCGAGGCGCAGGTGGGCGCCGTGAGAGGCCCGGACCTCGGACCTGACGAGGAGTCGGCGACCGGGGGCGGATCGTGCGGGGCGGCCGGGGCGAGGGGGCGCGCCGTG
This sequence comes from Streptomyces sp. NPDC104226, assembly GCF_055584085.1. Lineage (NCBI taxonomy): Bacteria > Bacillati > Actinomycetota > Actinomycetes > Kitasatosporales > Streptomycetaceae > Streptomyces > Streptomyces sp. NPDC104226. Next base: position 423,879 of record NZ_JBVJMS010000001.1, on the reverse strand, counting down.
TGTGAGCGGATCCACACGGCGGACGCCGGTGGTGAGACGCGCGGGTGAGGGGCGCGGCGCTGCCGACGGGCCGGACCGACGGTTGCTGATCACCGGGGTGGACGCGGCCACCGGCGAGGCCGTGGTGTGGGGCCGTACGAGCGGTGTTCCGCTGGTGCAGGCCGTGGCCGCGCGCAGCGCTTTCCCCGGAGCCGAACCGGCCGTCGCCGGCGGAGGGCGGCGGTCCATGGACGGCGCCCTGCGTGCCGGGACGAACGCCGACCTCGCGGCCGGGGCGCGCACGCTGGTCGTTGTAGCACCCATGGCGCGCACCTGTTCCCCGGTGGGCCGCGTGAAGGGCGGCCGGAGTCCGCAGGGGACCGGACCGTGATGACCCTCGGACCCGCCCCGGACGCTGTGCGGGCGTTCGGACCGGACCTGCGGGATCTGGCGCAGTGGGAGCCGGCGTACCGGGCCGGTCTCGCTCAGGGGAGCGCCGCCGCCGAGGGGCTCCGTCCGGTGTGGAACACGGGAACCGGCCCAGCCCGACAGCGGCCGCTCCCGCGTGGTCCCCACGAATCCCGTGAACCGGCGGCCCGGGCCCGCGGTCATCCGGTCGGTCCAGCCGGACGGGGTCACCGCCGGGCCGAACCCGCTTGCCGGGGCCGCGCGTTCCGCATCCCGTCGAGGACGCCGTCTATCCCGCCCGCCCCACGGATGCGAACCTGAACCTGCCGCTCAGCCGAGCGCGGGCGCCCACACACCCTTCCCCCCCCGGACCCGGCCGCCCCTGCCGTCGAACAGCCATCAAGGGAGTGCACTGCATGCAGACCCGTTTAGGCCGTCTCTTTCGGATCTTGCCGGGCCCGCGGCGTCTGGTACCGCACCTGGCCGCACTGCCGGGGCGACCGCGTACGCCCAGTACGCGAGCGCCCCGGCGGCACGCCCAGGCACGGCACCAGACGCCGCGGGCTCGACCGACAAGATCCGAAAGAGACGGCCTGGCCGATGAGGCGCGCAAGCGAGTGGTGTGGGGGATAGCCCTCGTCCTGATCGCCGTCACCGCGCTGCTCGGAGCCGGGCCGGGGGCCGCCACGGCCACCGCCGTGCCCGCCCCGCCCGTACCCGTCCTGTCCTGGGGGCCCTGCTCCGGCGGAGAGGACGACGGCTTCGAGTGCGCGACCGCCCGGGTACCGCTCGACTACCGCAGGCCCACCGGAGCCACGATCCCGCTGGCCGTCACCCGCCGGCTCGCCGCCGACCCGGCCCACCGCACCGGCGTGCTGGTGCTGCACCCCGGGGGTCCCGGCAACTCGGGCGTGGACTTCGCCCGCAACAGCTACGCCGCACTCCCCGCCGCCCTCCGCGACGGCTTCGACGTCGTCGGGTACGACATGCGGGGCGTGGCACGCAGCGGCCAGGTCGAGTGCTGGAACGACGCGGAGTACTCGGCCGCCGTCGACGCCGCGCGCGGTGTCCCGGGACCGGGCGCGCTGCAGACCGCCGTCCGGCAGGGCCGGGAGTTCGCCGCCGCCTGCCGCGAACGCTCGGGCGGCCTCGTGCCGTTCGTCGGCACCGGCTCGAACGCCAAGGACCTCGACCTGCTGCGGCAGGCCCTCGGCGAGGAGACGCTCACCTTCTACGGCCGTTCCTTCGGCAGCTACGTCGGTACCGTGTACGCCGCGCAGTTCCCCCGGCGGGTGCGTGCCATGGTCCTGGACGGGGCCTACGACCCGCGCCGCTACGCCGACGTGCCGTACGCCTACGACGCCGCGCAGTTCACCGCCCTGGACACGGCGGTCGGCCGGTTCCTCGACTGGTGCGCACAGAACGCCACCGCCTGCGGATTCGGTGACGGCGCACCCCGCCAGGCCTTCGAACAGCTCAAGCGGGACCTCGACGCCGATCCCGTCATCACCGCGAGCGGACGCCCGGCCACCGGCTACACCCTCGCCTACCGCCTGATGTTCAACATCAACTCGGGCAAGGAGATCTGGCCCTACCTGGGTGAGGCCCTGGCCCTGGCCCTGGCCCGCAAGACCTCCTTCCTGCTGTCACCCCCCTCACCCGCGTCCTTCGACTTCCTCAACGTCAACCTGGCCGTCGAGTGCGCCGACCGCGTCTACCCGACCGGCAAGCTCCTCCTTGGCGCCCTGGTCGGCGCGGAGGCCGCCTCCTCGCCCCTGCTCGGCCCGCCCATCGGCCTGGGACCGCCCACCTACGACCACAACCACGCGCCCGCCTGCGCGCAGTGGCAGGCGGAACGCCCCAGCCGCTACGAGGGCTCCTACCGGGCGGCCGGCTCCGCCCCGATCCTGGTCCTCGGCACGACCGGGGACCCGGACACCCCGTACCGGGACGCCGTGGCCCTGGCCGGCACGCTGGACGCCGGCCGGCTCCTGACCTTCTCCGCCGAGGGGCACACCGCCTACAACCGGAGCGCGTGCGTCAGCGCCCTCGTCAACGACTACCTGGCCACCCTGGCCCTGCCCGCACGGGGCACCGTCTGCGCGGACGAGACGCCCCCGGAGGCACTCGGCCGGCGCACCACAGGGCCCGTGGAAGCCGACGAGACGAACGATGTGATCCCCACTCTGCGCTGACGGGGGATCCGCCTCAGCTCCCCGCCGCCGGGGAGCCGGGGCGGGTCAGGCGGGTGAGGTAGCGGGGCAGTCCGGTCGCGTCCTCGCCCGCCCAGCCGACGTACCCGTCGGGCCGGACGAGGAAGAGCCCCTTGCCGTACGGCTCGTACGGTCCGATCCGGTGGACCTGCAGGAACTCCGTTCCCACGGGCGGCAGTTCGGTGTCGGTGCCGACGGCGAGCAGGGTGAAGTGCGGTCCCCGGAACAGGTCGAAGAGCCTGCGGCCGTCCGGCAGCGGGCCGTCGGGGGCGCGGTCCCCGGCTTCCAGGGCGCCCGCGGCTCCCTCGGAGAGCGGGCCGCCCCGGTAGCCCAGGCCGAGCTGGCGGGTGGCGCCGCCGCGTTCCTCCTGGCCGCGGTGGATCCGCGTGGACAGGCCCAGGACGTGCGCGGCGACGGGCAGGCGCTCCTGCTCGTAGGTGTCCAGGAGTGCGGGGTCCGCGCCGTGCCGCAGGACCTGTCCGAGCTTCCAGCCGAGGTTGTAGGCGTCCTGCACGCTGGTGTTGAGGCCCTGGCCGCCCGCGGGGGAGTGCACGTGCGCCGCGTCGCCCGCCAGCAGCGCCCGGCCGGCACGGAAGCGGTCGGCCAGGGCGGCCCGCGGCCTGAAGTCGGAGGCCCACCGGACCTCGGTGACGTCCTGCGCGCCGAGGTGGGTCCGGGCGGCGACCGCGGCGGGGATGTCGGCGATGTCGGGGTCATCCGTCCGCGCGACGAACTGGTACTCGTCGGTTCCGGGCAGCGGGCACAGCGCGGCGTAACCGCCGTCCGGGCCCGGGAACAGGTGCCAGTGCTCGCGGTCCAGTGCCCCGGGGCGCAGCCGGACGTCGGCCACCACCATGGGGGCGGGATCCACGGTCTCGCCGGTCATGCCGATGTCCAGGGCCTTGCGGACGGTCGAGCGGCCGCCGTCGGCGGCGACCAGGTAGGCGGCGCGCAGCGTACTGCCGTCCGACAGATGCGCGGTGACCCCGTCGGCGTCCTGGTCGAAGCCGGTCAGTGCGGTACCGAAGCGGACCCGGCCGCCCAGTCCGGTGAGGCGCTCGAACAGGATCTCCTGGGTGCGCCACTGGGGCAGCAGCCGGGCGCGCGGATGCGGCTCGGTGTCCGTGGGGCCGCCGACTCCGCTGTCGCCGAGCATGTCGTGCTCGCCCACGGGCCGGCCGTCCTGCCAGATCTGCCCGATGGGTGCGTGGGCGCTCGCCTCGCGGACCGCTTCCCCCACGCCGAGGTCGTCGAAGACCTCCAGGGTCCGCGGCTGCAGCCCCTTGCCCCGGGAGCCGGGGAACAGGGTGTCGGCCTGCTCGACGACCAGGGCGTGGACGCCGCGGCGGGCGAGGTCCAGGGCCAGGGTCAGTCCGGTGGGGCCCGCGCCGACGACGAGCACGTCGGGAGCCCCGATTTCCTTAACGCTGTTAAGTGCGGTCATGGGTACGAGACTGCGCTTAACGCTGTTAAGTTGTCAAGGTGGTGAGAGAAGAACGAGAAGCAAAGCCCGAACGGGCCCGGCTCGACCGCGCGACGGTGGCCTCCACGGCCCTGCGGCTGCTCGGAGACGTGGGCCTGGAGGGGCTCACCCTGCGGGCCATCGCCAAGGAGCTGGACGTCAAGGCACCCGCCCTGTACTGGCACTTCAAGGACAAACAGGCGCTGCTCGACGAGATGGCCACCGAGATGTTCCGCAGGATGACGGCCGACCTGGACGCGACCAGTCCGCCCGGCGACTGGTCACAGGCGCTGGAAAAGGCGATGCGGGGACTGAGGGAGCACCTGCTGCGCTACCGGGACGGAGCCAAGGTCTACAGCGGCACGCACTTCACCGACATGAGCTACGCCGCTCCGATGGAGGCCCATCTGCGGACGCTCGTCGCGGGCGGTTTCACGGCCGCGGGTGCCGCCCGGGCCTGGTTCACCGCGTACAGCTACACCATCGGGTACGTGATCGAGGAACAGTCGATGGGCCCGCTGCCCGGCACGGGCGGCGAGGGCTACGACCTGGAGGCCCGCGCCGACCGGCTCGCCGGGTACCCGCTCACGGCCGAGGCGGGCCCGGAGATGTTCCGCGATCAGGACGCGGGCTTCGAAGCGGGCCTCGCGGCCGTGCTCGCGGGCATCGCCGTGACCCTGCTCCCGCCCGCCGAACGGCAGGGCACGTAAACCGCGTCGGCCCCGTCAGCCCCGTCAGCGCGTCAGCGCGTCGGGGCGGCGGCCGCCGGGCCCCGGGGGTCGCGGCGGGCCGACGCCGGGGCGGTGACCAGGACGGCCGCCGCGGCCGCGCCCAGCAGCATGATGCCGGCCGCCCACCAGAGCGCGACGCCGAAGCCGTGCACCACGCCCTGGGCCTCGATCAGCCGCTGCGCCGGGGAGGAGGGGGCGCCGTGCGCCGGTCCCGCGAGGTGCGAGGCGACGTAAGCCGTGGCGGCCGTGCTCGCGATGGTGTTGAGGAGCGCCGTCCCGATCGCCCCGCCCACCTGCTGGGCGGTGTTGACCGTCGCCGAGGTGACCCCGGAGTCCTTCCGCGCCACGCCCTGGGTGGCCGTCGACATCACGGGCATGAAGACCAGGCCCATCCCGAACCCGAGGACCAGCATCGCCGGGAGCACGTCGGTCGCGTACGAGGAGTCGACCGTCAGCCGCGTGAGCAGGGCCAGGGCCAGGGTGGCCAGGAGCAGCCCCGGGACGATGAGCGCGCGGGGGGCGAGCCGGTCGAGGAAGCGTGCGGAGACCTGCGTCGCACCGGTGATGATCGCCAGGGTCATGGGGAGGAAGGCCAGCCCGGTCCTGACGGGGGAGTAGCCGAGGACGAGCTGGAAGTAGTAGGTCATGAACAGGAACAGGGCGAACAGGGCGATGGTCGCCAGCGCCATGGTGACGAGGCAGCCGGCCCGCGTCCGGTCCCCGATGATGTGCGGCGGGAGCATGGGGTCGCTCGCCCGCGCCTGCCACCAGGCGAACGCGGCGAGCAGCGCCGACCCGCCGACCAGGAGGCCGACGACCAGGCCGTCGGACCAGCCGCGCGGTTCCGCCTCGCTCAGCCCGTAGACGATGGCCACCAGTCCGCCGCACCCGAGGACCGCTCCCGGGACGTCGAGCTTCGCGCCCGTACGCCCCGTGGCCCGCAGGACGGCGAAGGCACCGACGATCGCGATCGCGGCGATGGCCACGTTGACGTAGAGGCACCAGCGCCAGTTCAGGTACTCGGTGAGCAGGCCTCCGGAGATCAGGCCCACGGCCCCGCCGCCGCTGGCGATCGCGGCGAACACGCCGAAGGCCTTGGCGCGTTCCCTGGGGGTGTCGAAGGTGGTGGCCAGCAGCGACAGGGCGCACGGCGCGAGCAGCGCCGCGAAGACGCCCTGCAGCGCCCGGGCCGCGAAGAGCATGCCCGGTCCGCTCGCCGCACCGCCCAGGGCGGAGGCGACGGCGAAACCGCTCAGGCCGATGACGAAGGCCCGCCTGCGGCCGATGAGGTCCGCGATGCGCCCGCCGAGCAGGAGCAGTCCGCCAAAGGCCAGCGCGTAGGCGGTGATCACCCACTGCCGGTTGCCGTCCGACATCCCCAGATCGCGCTGGGCGGAGGGGAGCGCGATGTTCACGATCGTCGCGTCGAGGACGACCATCAGCTGGGCCAGTCCGATGACGGCCAGCGCCCACCAGCGCCGGGGGTCGGGCGGAGCCGACGGTGCGCCGTCGCCGGCGGGCCGGGCTGCGGCGTCGGACATCGGGCCGGATGGGGTTCCGCTGGCGGACGTCATGCAGTCAGCGAAACACGGATCGTGATGTTCAGCCCGCCTGGAGATCCGGTGGTGGGATCCGCCGGCCCCCGCCGGAACGGCCGGACGGGTGAGCGGGGCGGTGGTGCCGGTGGAGGCGGGGGAGCCTGCGGTGCCGGTGGGCCCGGCCGGGGCTGACAGGGCGGCCGGGGCTGCCGGTGCGGTCCGGCCGTCCCGTCCGGGCGCCCGGCACGGAGCCCCGTACCGTCGGCGCGGCAGCGGGTGCGGCCGCCGCGGCCGCCCGCTGCCGGCGGACGTGGAGGCGGCGCAGAGCCGTGTACAGGGCGGCAGTCGCCACGCTGGCGGCGCACCAGGCGCCGAGGATGACGAGGATCGTACTGAGGACGGCCACGGGGACTCCTCGGGTGGGAACGGCAGCGCCGGGGCGCTGCCGGGCGAGGCGGTGCTCGCCGTGACCGACCAGTACCCGGAGGAGGCGGACTTCACGCCCGCCGCCCCGACGCGGACGCCCCTACGGGGCGATCGGCAGCTGCCGCTTGTGCTCGGTCAGCCGGTAGCGGCGCACGATCGTCTCGAAGGCACGCTCCCCGACCGGCTTGCCCTCCAGGAAGTCGTCGATCTCGTCGTACGTGACACCCAGCGCGTCCTCGTCGGCCTTGCCCGGGTCGAGGGTCTCCAGGTCCGCCGTCGGCGTCTTCCAGACCAGCTCGGCCGGTGCGCCCAGGGCGTCGGCGCAGGCCCGCACCCGGCGCTTGGTCAGCCCGGTCAGCGGCACCACGTCGGCCGCGCCGTCGCCGAACTTCGTGAAGAAGCCGGAGACCGCCTCGGCGGCGTGGTCGGTGCCGACGACCAGGCCGTCGTGCGCGCCGGCCACCGCGTACTGGGCGATCATGCGCTGGCGGGCCTTGATGTTGCCCTGGACGAAGTCCTGGTGGTGGGCGTCCCGGAAGACGGTCCCGCCGGCCAGGGAGGCGGCCAGCGCGGCGTCGCTCGCCGGCTTCACGTCCACGGTCAGCACCCGGTCGGCGTTGATGAAACCGAGGGCGAGCTGTGCGTCGTGCTCGTCGGCCTGGACCCCGTAGGGCAGGCGCATGGCGTAGAAGGTCGCCTCGTGGCCGGCCGCCCGGGCCCGCTCCACGGCGAGCTGGCAGAGCCTGCCGGCCGTGGTGGAGTCCACCCCGCCGCTGATCCCGAGCACCAGGGAGCGCAGGCCCGTGGACGTGAGCCGCTCGGTGAGGAACGCCACCCGGCGCTCGATCTCCCGCTCGGCCTCGAAGTTTTCGGCCACCAGGAGCTCCCGGGCGATCTCCTGCTGCAGGGCGGTGGACGCCGGCTGGCTCACGGTTGCTCCTCATGGTGGTGCGTCGGTTCGCGGTGCGATGCGCTGTCCCGCCGACCCTAACCGAGCGCGCGGGTGAGCCGTGTCTCACCCTCGCGGCGGCGCTTGTCTATGCAACGAGTTGCATACAAAGATCAGCGCATGGCACTTGAGCACGCGATCCTCGTCTCCCTGCTGGAGCAGCCGGGGTCCGGATATGAGCTGGCCCGCCGGTTCGACCGGTCCATCGGCTACTTCTGGACCGCGACCCACCAGCAGATCTACCGCGTGCTCAGCCGCATGGAGGGCGACGGACGGCTCGACGTCCGCGACGTGCCGCAGCGGACCCGGCCGGACAAGAAGGAGTACTCCGTGACCGCGGCCGGCCGCGCGGCCCTCTCGGCCTGGCTCCACGAGCCCATCCAGGCCGACACCGTCCGCCACGAGCTCGCCGTGAAGATCCGCGGCGCGGCCTTCGACGATCCGGCCGCCCTGATCCGCGAGGTCGAGCGGCACCACCGCACGCACGCCGACCGGCTCACGCACTACCTGGCGGGCGAGCTCCGCGACTTCACCGGACCGCAGGCCCCGGCTCCGGACCCCGCCGACGCCGGGCGGGAGCTCCAGCACGTCGTGCTCCGCGGCGGCATCGCCTACGAGCGCATGCAGCTCGCCTGGCTGGAAGACGTACTGGCCACCCTCCACCGCCTGGCCTCCCCCTGACCCGGCGCCCGCGAGCAGTCTCCCGTCCCCTCTTCTCCTCCGTTTCTTCTCCTTCGTCACCCCTCATCCTCCGACCGGAAGGCGAACGCCCATGAGCGACCAGCTGCTGTTCAACCCGCGCACCTACGACCCCGCGCACTTCGACCCCGAGACCCGCCGCCTGCTGCGCGCGACCGTCGACTGGTTCGAGGAGCGCGGCAAGCGCCGGCTGATCGAGGACTACCGCACCCGCGCCTGGCTGGGGGACTTCCTTGCGTTCTCGGCGAAGGAGGGCCTCTTCGCGACCTTCCTGACCCCGGAGCCGGCCGCCGGCGCCGGCCGGGACGGGTCCGACAAGCGCTGGGACACCGCGCGCATCGCCGCCCTCAACGAGATCCTCGGCTTCTACGGGCTCGACTACTGGTACGCGTGGCAGGTCACCATCCTCGGCCTCGGCCCCGTCTGGCAGAGCGACAACGCCGCCGCCCGCGAGCGCGCCGCACAGCTCCTCGACGCGGGCGAGGTGTTCGCGTTCGGCCTGTCCGAGAAGACCCACGGCGCGGACATCTACAACACCGACATGCTGCTGGAGTCCGATGGGGCGGGCGGCTTCCGGGCCACCGGCTCGAAGTACTACGTCGGCAACGGCAACGCCGCCGGACTCGTCTCCGTCTTCGGCCGCCGCACCGACGTCGAGGGCCCGGACGGCTACGTCTTCTTCGCCGCCGACAGCCGCCACCCCGCGTACGAGGTGGTGAAGAACGTGGTCGACTCCTCCAAGTACGTCAGCGAGTTCCGCCTCACGGACTACCCGGTCGGCGCCGAGGACGTCCTACACACCGGCCGCGCCGCCTTCGACGCCGCCCTCAACACGGTCAACGTCGGCAAGTTCAACCTCTGCACCGCCTCGATCGGCATCTGCGAGCACGCGATGTACGAGGCCGTCACCCATGCCCAGGGCCGCATCCTCTACGGCCGCCCCGTCACCGCCTTCCCGCACGTGCGCCGCGAGCTGGCCGACGCGTACGTCCGCCTCGTCGGGATGAAGCTGTTCAGCGACCGCGCCGTCGACTACTTCCGCTCCGCGGGCCCCGACGACCGCCGCTACCTCCTCTTCAACCCGATGACCAAGATGAAGGTGACCACGGAGGGCGAGAAGGTCATCGACCTGATGTGGGACGTCATCGCGGCCAAGGGCTTCGAGAAGGACACCTACTTCGCCCAGGCGGCCGTCGAGATCCGCGGCCTGCCCAAGCTGGAGGGCACGGTCCACGTCAACCTGGCGCTCATCCTCAAGTTCATGCGCAACCACCTGCTGGAACCGGCCGACTACGCCCCCGTCCCGACCCGCCTCGACGCGGCCGACGACGCGTTCCTCTTCCGCCAGGGCCCGGCCCGGGGCCTGGGATCCGTACGGTTCCACGACTGGCGCCCCGCCTACGACGCGTACGCCGCCGTGCCCAACGTCGCCGTGTTCCGCGCACAGGCCGACGCCCTCTGCGCGTTCGTCGAGACGGCGGCCCCCGACGAGCAGCAGAGCCGCGACCTGGACCTCCTGCTGGCGGTCGGCCAGCTCTTCGCCCTGGTCGTGCACGGCCAGCTCGTCCTGGAACAGGCCCGCCTGACCGGTCTGGACGAGGACGTGCTCGACGAGCTGTTCGGAGTCCTCGTACGGGACTTCTCGGCGCACGCCGTCGAACTGCACGGCAAGGACTCCGCCACCGCGGAGCAGCAGGCCTGGGCCCTGGACGCGGTCCGCCGCCCGGCCGTGGACGCGGACCGCTCGGCCCGCGTGTGGGCCCGGGTGGAGTCCCTGGCGGGGGCGTACGAGATGAAGCCCTGACGCCATCGGCCCCGGCCCCGGCCCCGGCCCCGGCCCCGGCTCGGGCCGGGACCGGGCCGGTGAGGCGCCCGTCCGCGCGCCGCTCCTGTGCTAGCGGATGGCCTCGAAGGAGGCGACGAGGTCGGTGGGCGAGGGCAGCGCGTCGATCTCGGCCTGCGTGGCGGCGGCCCCCTTGCGCAGGGCCTCGTCGGCGAGCAGGCGGCCGAGCAGGGCGGCGTCCACCTCGGCGCTGGTCGCACGGAGGGAGAAGCCCAGGGCGGTGGCGGCGTCGGCGTTGATGAAGTGGTCCGCGCCCTGCGGGAGGATCAGCTGCGGGACGCCCCGGGCGGCCGCGGTGAGCATGGTGCCGGAGCCGCCGTGGTGCACGATCGCGTCCGCCGTGTCGAGCAGCTGCGCCAGGGGCACCCAGGGCAGCACCCGGACATTGTCCGGAAGCGTGCCCAGCGGGCCCAAGTCGGTGTCGCCGACGGCGAGCAGGAACTCGGCGTCGACGGACGCGGCCTCGGAGACGACCCGGGCCACCGGGTTGACGCCCGCGAACGCGGTCACCACGGTGCCCAGGGTGATGGCGATCCGGGGCCGCGCGCCGCGGGCCACGAGATCGCGCGGAACGGAGCCGCCGCCGTTGTGCGGTACGTAGCGGACGCGCCAGCCCGTGCCGTCCCCGCCCAGGGAGGCGGGTATGACGTCGAGGACGGTGTGGGTGGCCGGACCGTCCACCCCGCGGGCCGCGTACTCGTCCGCCAGCAGTCCGCCGAGCCGGCCGACCATGCCGAAGCCGGACATCACGCCGAAGTTGTGGACCACGGCCGGTATGCCGAGGGCGGCGGAGACCAGGGGCGCGGCGGCCTGGAAGGCGGCGTGGACGATGACGTCCGGCCGCCAGGAGCCGGCCAGGGCCAGCAGGTCGTCGATGGTGACCCGGCCGTGCTCGGCGAAACCGGCCGCGGCGAGCCGCTCGGTGTCGTCGGGGCTGTTGCCGTCCGAGACGAACTGGAGGTCCGAGCCGTTCTGGGCCCGCTTGAAGGCGTCCAGCAGCGTCGAGCCGTCACCGATCTCGACGGTGGGCAGACCGGCCTGCCGCATCTGGTCGTACGGGGCCGAGACCGCGAACAGCACCTGGTGCCCGGCGGCCTGAAGGGCCTGGGCGGTCGGCACCATCGGGAACAGATGGCCCACCGAGGCGGGGCCCGTGAAAAGGAAGCGCACGGTATGACTCCTTGGGTGGAGCCCTGAATTACCGCTCGCTCAGGGCTCCTTGAGGGTTCTGGCACATGCTCGAACGAACCGTCCCTCGCCTCGGTTTCCGATGAGATGGGCGAGTTTCAGACGATTCTGGCTTGCACTAGACCCTCCGGAGGCGGGCGACGTCCGTACGCCCCGGCCCGCGGTGGCCGTCAGCCCTCGGCCGGGCCCTGTACGAGGAGCCGGGCCGCGGCGTGATCGGCACGGTCCACCTCCTCCGAGGCGTCGATGTAGCCGTATGCGTCGTCACCGACGGGGATCCGCAGCGGCGTGGGGCCCTCGGCGCCGACGATGTCCAGGACCCGCGCGGCGAAGTACTCGGGCCGTCCGGTCTCGGGGCTGTCCGCGAGGCCCCGGGCCCCTTCGAGCATCTCGCGGTTGGTGACGTCGTAGGCGGGCACCCGATGGGCGGCCTCGGCCATGGAGGTGCCGTAACGCGTCGCGAACATGCCCGGTTCGACGACGGTGACGCGGATGTTGTGGGGGGCCGCCTCCATGGCGAGCGTCCGGCTCATGCCCTCGAGGGCGTGCTTCCCGGCGGTGTAGGCCGCCAGACCGGGGAAGGCGATCCGGCCCACCACGGACGAGACGTTGAGGATGTGGCCGTGCCCCTGGGCCCGCATCAGCGGCAGGACGAGCCGCGCGAGCCGCCAGGGGCCGACGACCAGGGTCTCCAGCTGATCGCGGAGTTCGGCGTCCGAGACCTCCTCGACCGCACCGAACAGACCCACGGCGGCGTTGTTGACGAGGATGTCGATGCCGCCCAGGCGTTCCACCGCGGTGCGGACGGCCTCCTCGCAGGAAGCCCCGTCCCGCAGTTCGAGCGGGACCGGGACGATGCGACCGGGCCAGGCCGCGGCCAGATCCTCCAGGTCGGCGGTCTTGCGGGCGGTGACGGCCAGTTCGTCGCCGGCCCGGGCCGCCGCGGTGGCCAGTGCGTGTCCGAGCCCCGAGGAGCATCCCGTAACCAGCCAGCGTCGTCCCATGGTTCCCCCGTGATGGCCGAGTTGCCCCGGATGATGGGGCAGTTCATGTTCGGGTCGGCTCCGGTCCGCGGTCATCCCTGCTGCGGGGGCGTGCGGAGGCGCGCAGGCGCACGTCGGGGCGCGCACGCGCCGGGCGTCGGCCCGTGACGGGGTGCGTCTCTGCATGTCTGGACGTCTGCACGTCTACGGTGCCTTGGCGCCGCCGCTCGCCCGGGCGGCGCGGCGGAGCCGGGAACGGGCCGGATCCTGGGAGGAGTGCGAGGCCGTGGCGGTGTGTTCCCGCGGGTTCGGGCGCACGAAGAGGGTGACCGTGACCTTCTCGGCGAACCCGTTGCGCCGCATCATCGCCGCCGAGGCCGCGTTGCCGCTCTCCACGTCGGTGATGATCCGTGACGCCCCCGCCGCGAAGAGCGCGGCGCAGCAGTGCTCGACCAGGGAGCTCGCCACGCCCCGGCCCCGGGCGCGTTCCTCCAGCGCGATCCACTCCAGGTAGCCCCAGTCCTCCCGCTCGTCGTAGGACAGCGACCCGAGGACGAATCCGAGCAGCCCCTCCTCGTCGCGGGCGATCCAGCAGGCGTCCGGCTGCGCGTCCCAGTGAGCGGCCACCGAGGACAGGGACCAGGAGGTGTAGGGCATCGCCTGCACGTCGAAGGACCGGTAGCCGAGGTCGAGAACGGCATCGAGGTGGGGCAGTTGCAGCGGGAGGATCTCGACTTCACTCATGCAAGGGATGATGACATAGAGGGATATATCTGCTCGTCACCTCGCGGAAAGGACGTCGGGGTCCGAGTTCGAGTTCGAGTGCGACTCCGCCTTTGCCACCGACTCCCGCGCGGGTGCCGGAACCGGCTTCTCCGGGCCGCGGGTGAGGACGTAGAGGAACAGGACGCCCATGACGGCCACCCCCGCCCACATGGCCTGCTGCCAGCCCTCGACGAAGGACTGCCGGGCGGCGTCGACGAGGGCCTGTGCCCGGGGCCCCGCACCGCCCGCGGCCGCGACGGCGTTGGCGACGCCCTCCCTCGCGGCGTCGGCGGCGCCCTGGGGGATCCCGTCGAGCCGCCCGTCGACGGCGCCGCGGTAGCCGGCCGACAGCAGCGCTCCGAGCAGGGCCACACCCAGGGCGGTGCCGAACTCGCGGGTGACGTCGTTGAGCGCGGAGGCGACGCCCTGGCGCTCCCGGGGCAGGGAGCCGGTGATGGCCTCGGTCGAGGGCGTCATCGCCAGGCCCATGCCGACGCCCATGGCGAGCATGCCGGGAAGGACCGACGGGTAGCCGCCGTCGACGGAGACGATGCCCGCCATGAGGGCGAGACCGGTGCCCGCCAGCAGGATGCCGGTCGCCATGGTCGCCCGCGCACCGATGCGCGGAGTCAGCCGGGGAGCCAGGCCGGAGGCCGCCATCATGGCCACGGCCATGGGCATGAGCGCCAGTGTGGACCTGATGCCCGACCAGCCCAGAACGGCCTGCAGGAAGGGGAAGAGCACCACGAAGATGCCCGCCTGCACGCCGAAGACCGTGAGCAGGGTGAGGGAGCCGCCGGCCAGTCCGCGCTCGCGGAACAGCCGTACGTCGAGCAGCGCGGCGTCCCGCAGCCGCAGTTCCCAGGCCACGAAGGCCACGGCGGCGAGGAGCCCGGCCGTGAGGCCGGTCAGGGTGGCGGGATCCGACCAGCCGCGCTCCGGCCCTTCCTGCAGAGCGAAGATGAGGCCGACCGCGGCGACGACGGAGGTCACTGCGCCGACGGTGTCGAAGGAGTGGCTCGGTGCCTCGCGGGAGTCGGGGACCGATCGCAGCGCCAGGGCGAGGGCCACGACGACCAGCACCAAGGGCAGGACGAAGAGGTAGCGCCAGTCGGCCACGTCGACGAGCGCGGCGGAGAGGAACATGCCGAGGATGCCGCCGCCTCCGGCGACGCCGGTCCACACGCCGATCGCCCGGCCGCGCTGCTCCTCGGGGAAGGTGGAGGTGATCACGGCGAGGGTGACGGGCATGATCATCGCGGCGCCCACACCGCTGAGCAGGCGGGCGGCGAGCATGACCTCGGCCGACGGGGCCAGCCCGGCGAGGGCGCTCGCGATGCCGAAGACGGTCAGGCCGGCGATCAGGGTGGGCTTGCGCCCCAGCCGGTCCCCGAGCGCTCCCAGCGGGAGCAGGAGCGCGGCCAGGGTCAGGGTGTAGAGGTTGATGATCCACAGGACGGTGCTCTGCGAGGCGCCGAACTCGACGGCGAGATCGGGCTGGGCGACGTTCAGCCCGGAGACCGAGGCGATGACGGCCATCAACGCGATGCACACGGTGATCAGGATGATGCGCAGACGGCGCGGGTCCGGGGCGTCCTCACTGTGGACGGCTCCGGGCGCGTCGGGGGCTGCCGCCCCTGCTGGCTGGTGCGTACTCATGGCTTCCTCTCGGAAAAGGGCATGCGGAAGGCAGCGCCGGGCCGGGTCCGGCGCTGCCGGTGGGGAGGTGTGGGGGAGGGGGCGGAGCGGGGCCCGCTCCGCGTCAGACGGTGGTGGCGGCCGCCGCGACCGCCGCGTCGGTGTCGGCGACGGCGAGGAGGGCGTTGATGTGGGCACCCGCCAGCGCCCCGGCCGCGGCCGAGGCTCCCACCTGGGCGATCGGGTCGGTGACGTTGCCGGCCACCCACACCCCCGGCACGTCGGTGGCGCCGGCCGCGCCGGAGACGAATCGGCGGCCGCCGCCGGGCAGGTCCTCCACCGGCAGACCCAGGCCCGCCAGGCCCTCGGTCCGGGCCACGAGCGTGGTCGCCACCGCGAGGACGCGGCGGGCGACGACCCGGCCGTCCGCGAGACGGACACTGCCGATGCCGCCGTCGCCGTCCCCCACGACCTCGGCGACCGGGCCGTCGACGACCTGGATGCCGCGTGCGGAGAAGCGCGTACGGGTCTCCTCGTCGAGCTCGGTGCCGTGCGTGAAATAGACGAGGTCGTCGGTGAGCTGACGGAACAGCAGGGCGTGGTGGATCGATGCGGGGCCGGTGGCGAGGACCCCGATCGGCTCGTCGCGCACCTCCCAGCCGTGACAGTACGGGCAGTGCACCACGCTGTGGCCCCAGTGCTCCGCCAGCCCGGGCAGCTCGGGCAGTACGTCGCGCAGACCGGTGGCCACCAGCAGGCGGCGCGCCGTCAGGGTCCGGCCGTCGGCCAGGGTGACGGTGAAGCGCAGGTCGCCGTCGGGGGAGGGGGCGGCGTGCTCGGCGGCGGAGACCTCCCCGGAGACGACGAGGCCGCCGTAGCGGCGTACGTCCTCGCGGCCCCGCCCGTACAGCTCCGCCGGCGGGGTGCCGTCCAGGGCGAAGAGGCCGTGCACGCCCCCGGCGGGCGCGTTGCGCGGGGTGCCGCTGTCGATCACGACGACGGAGCGGCGGGAGCGGGCGAGCATCAGCGCACCGTTCAGACCGGCGGCGCCGCCGCCGATCACCACGGCGTCGACGGTTCCGTCCGGCAGCGCGTCGGTCGCGTATGCGGTAGTCATCGCGGTCATGTCCTCGGTTTCCTTCCCGGATTTCCTTCGTGCCGGCCCGGTGGTCCTGGGCCGGCCGTCTGCACACGACGCTAACCGCGACTTGCAACACGGGCATACAATGTTGCCTATGACGCAAGAAGACGATGACCTGGACAGCCTCGTGCGCAAGCGCATCCGCGCACTGCGGGTGGCGCAGGGCTGGTCCCTGGAGGAACTGGCCGTGCGGGCGCGGCTCAGTCAGTCCACGCTCAGCCGCATCGAGAACGGTCAGCGCCGTCTGGCACTGGACAGTCTCGTCACGCTGGCCCGCGCGCTCGACACCACCTTGGACCAACTGGTGGAGACCGCGACCGACGACGTCGTCACCAGCCCGATGATCGACGCCGCCCGCGGGCAGATGCGCTGGCCGATCAAGGGCGAGCCCGGTATGACGGTCATCCGCCAGCGCATGACCGAGCCGCCGCCGGACAACCCGTCCCGCATGCGCGCGCACCCCGGGCGGGAATGGCTCGTGGTCCTGTCGGGCACCGCGATCCTCCTGCTGGGGCACCGCCGCTTCCGCATCGAGGCCAACCAGTCGGCGGAGTTCCCCACGATGCTGCCGCACGCGATCGGTGCCGAGGGGGGACCGTGCGAGATCCTGGGCATCTTCGACCGCGACGCCCGCCGCGGCCACCAGCGGGACGGCACCGCCGGCGACGCGGGAGGCGGCGGGGGCGGCGAAGGCCCTGCTCAGGGCTAGGCCGTCTTGCGCGTCCCGGGGGCGATGAGGCCATCTTCTTGCCTTAACCGCAAGACTCGATGCGGCAAGAGCATGAGCCTCCTACCGTGGAACTATGACCCACGCACAGCACACCCCCCAGCCGGGCATCGCCCACACCGGACACGGCCACGACGGGCAGGCCCACGACGGGCACGGCCCCGCAGGACACACGCACGACGAGCACGGTCACGGCGGACACGGGCACGGCAGCCAGGGGCATGCCCCCCACGGCCATGCCGGGCACGGCCGTGATCACGGCCACACCCGCCAGGACCTCGAGGCCCAGGCGGAGATCCTCGACCTGGACGCGGAGGTCCTCGCCGAGCACATCGCCGACATCACCACGTGGCTGCCCCTGGCCGAGCCCCCTCGCCACATCGTGGATCTGGGCTGCGGCACGGGAGCCGGTACCTTCGCCCTGCTCGACCGGTTCCCCGAAGCGCACGTCACGGCCGTCGACTCCTCGGCCGGACACCTGCAGCGCCTGCGGGAGAAGGCCTGCGCCCGCGGCGTCGAGGGCCGGGTCCGCACCGTGCAGGCCGACCTCGACGAAGCCGAGTGGCCCGACCTCGGCGCGCCCGACCTGGTGTGGGCCTCGGCCTCGATGCACCACATGGCCGACCCGGACCGGGCCCTGCGCACGGTCCGCGAACTGCTCGCCCCCGGCGGGCTGTTCGCCGTCGTCGAGCTGGCGGGCTTCCCCCGCTTCCTGCCCGAGGGCGCCCCCGAAGGCAGGCCCGGACTGGAAGAGCGCTGCCACACCGCGAGCGAGAGCTACCACGCCGAGCACGTACCCCACCGGGGCGCCGACTGGGGACCCAAGCTCGCCGCGGCCGGATTCCTCCTCGACGGCGACCGGGTGATCGACGTGAACATCGACGGCGCCCGCAGCGAGGCGGTCGGCGCGTACGCCCTCGGCAGCCTGCAGCGCCTGCGCGGCAGCATCGCCGAGGTCCTCCCGCCCGAGGACCTCGCCGCACTCGACCGGCTGCTCGACACCGACGGCCCCGAGAGCATCCTGCGCCGCGAGGACCTCGCCGTCCGGACCGAGCGCACCGTCTGGGCCGCACGCCGCACGAACTGATCCGGGCCGTCTGCGGCCCGGAGGGGGTCACTCCTGCGGGCGGCGCAGGAGCGGGGGAGCCGGGTGGGGGAGCGGGCTTGCCGCCGCCGGGCCCAGTCCGTCCATGACCAGGGCCACGTAGCGGCGCCAGCCCTCCTCGGCGGGGTCCATGGTCCACAGCACGCTGACCAGCATGCTCATGATCCTCTTCAGGTCGTCGGGCACCAGGTCCCCGCGGATCACGCCGGCCTGCTGCCCCCGTACCACCAGCGGGTCGAGCGCATCGAAGAACCGGGCGCTGACCTCGGCGGAGAGTACGCCTGCCTTGCGGGCGGCGGTCAGGACGTGGTGCTCGTCGGCCGCCGAGGCCAAGGCGGCCTCGAGTACGACGGTCAGGCCGTGGCGAGGATCCTCGTCGGCCAGTCCGCGGTCGATGACGGGCAGCACGTCCTGGGTGAACTGCTGGTCGATCACGGCCCGGAGCAGGGCGGCCTTGTCGGGGAAGCGGCGGAAGAGCGTGGCGATGCCCACGCCGGCCCGCCGTGCGATCTCGTCGAGCGGCGCATCGGGTCCGAGCTCGGCGTACACGTCGCGTGCCGCTCGCACGATCTTCTCGATGTTGCGCACGGCGTCGGCGCGCAGGGGTTTGGGGCTGTCGGTCGGCACGCTGCCGACAATACAACTGATAGTCGACGCTCAGATCCGGTTGACACGTCGCCCGCGGCGAACTGATAGTTGACTACTGAATATGGGGTGCGCCGACCCCCGGCACGACACCAGCTAGGACCTCTCACATGCAACAGCCGCCCACGGCCGCCCCCCGCACCGGCAAGGTGATCGCGACGCTCGCACTCGCGGGCATCGCCGCAGCCGTCATGCAGACGCTGGTCACGCCGCTGCTGGCCGACCTGCCGAACATCCTCCACACCTCCCACTCCAACTCCGCGTGGGTCGTCACGGCCACCCTCCTGGTCGCGGGCGTGTGCGTACCCATCAGCGGGCGCCTCGGCGACATGCTCGGCAAGCGCCGCATGCTCCTGGCCTGTTGCATACCGCTGATCATCGGCTCGGTGGTGTGCGCACTGGCCGGCGGCGTCGTCCAGATGATCATCGGGCGGGGCCTGCAGGGCGTCGGCATGGGCATGATCCCGCTGGGCATCGCCCTGCTCCGCGACATCCTCCCCGCCGAGAAGCTCAGTTCCTCCATCGCCCTCGTGAGCGCCTCCATGGGAATCGGCGGCGGCATCGGCCTCCCGCTCTCCGCTGCCGTCGCCCAGTACACGAGCTGGCGCTTCCTGTTCTGGGGGTCCGCGGCGCTCGCCGGCTGCGTCGCCGTCATGATCGTGGCCTTCATTCCCGACGTCCCGGCCGCCGCCAAGGGGCAGCGCTTCGACGTGATCGGTGCGCTGGGCCTCGCGGCCGGCCTGGTGTCCCTGCTGCTGTTCGTGTCCAAGGGCGCCGACTGGGGCTGGGGATCCGCCACCACCCTCGGCCTGATCGCCACCGCGGTCGTGGTCCTGGCCGCCTGGGGGTGGTTCGAATGGCGGACCACCGACCCGCTGGTCGACCTGCGCACCACGGTCCGCCCGCGCGTTCTGCTGACCAACCTCGCCTCCGTCTCCATCGGCTTCGGCATGTACGCGAGCATGCTGGTCATCCCGCAACTGCTGCAGTTCCCCGCCGCCACCGGCTACGGCCTGGGCCAGTCCATGCTGGCGGCCGGCATGTGGATGCTGCCCGGCGGGCTGATGATGATGGCCGTGTCCCCCCTCGGGGGCAAGCTCACCAACCTCCACGGCCCGAAGCTCACCCTCGTCTGCGGAGCGCTCGTCCTGGCCGCCGGTTACGGCGTCGCGCTGCTCTTCTCCGGAACGGCCGTCGGACTGATGGCCGCCGTCATGGTCATCAACAGCGGTGTCGCCCTCGCCTACGGAGCCATGCCCGCCCTGATCATGAGTGCAGTGCCCCTGACGGAAACCGGCGCCGCCAACGGCTTCAACGCCCTCATGCGCTCCCTGGGCACCTCCGTCGGAGCCGCCGTCGTCGGTGTCGTCCTGGCCCGGATGACCACCACGGCGGGCGGATTCACCTTCACCTCCGAGGCGGGCTTCCGCACCGGCCTGCTCATGGGTGGCGGCTTCGCCCTGCTGTCCGGGGCCATTGCCGCCCTCATTCCCGCCCTCCGGCCGCAGCAGCTCGAACTGCGGGACCAGGCGGGGCCCACGACCGAAACCGCCCCCACCTCGGTGAGCAACTAGCGGGGTACGCCACCGCGTCGCTTCACGGGGCCGTCTCGAGGTACGACGCCAGGTGGGCCAGTGAGGAGGCGATGCCCGCCTCGTGGTCCGCCTGGTCGATGCCGGGCGGAACGCCGGTGGCGGTGACGGTCACCTCGGTGCCCCCGTCGGCGGCGGCGAGGTGCCAGGTCATCGTCATGGTGCCGGCGTACGAGGGGTCGTCGGAATCGAACACGGCCTGCTGCACCACGCGTTCCGAGGGCATCAGGCCGGTGAACCAGACGTCGACGACGTCGGTCGCGTCCGAGGTCTTGCCGGGGCCCTCGGCGGGATCGAGGGCGGCGTCGAGGTGGTCGAGGTAGGTGAGGACCATCCGGAACCCGCCGCCCGGCCGCGGGTCCCACCGCTCGATCCGCCCGCTCATCCCGTCCGGCGGGAGCCAGGCTTCGAGGGACGCGCGGTCGAGGAGGGCGGCGTAGACGGCCGCCGGCGGCGCCGCGACCGTCCGGGCGGCGCGATCGGTCCTGTCGGCCCCGTCGGCGGACCGGTCCCCGGGCCCGCCCCGCTCCGCCGGCGCGTCCTCTGCACGGGCGTCGAGAGTGCGCAGATGGGCGGTCACCGCCGCCGTGGTGCGCTGCGCGTCCCGGCTGGCCAGGAGGTCCAGCAGTGCCCCGCGCAGGACCGAGAGCAGCAGGGTGCGCTCGGCGAGGCCCTCGGGCGTGTCGCGCCGGGCCGGCGGCTGGGCGGCGGCGAAGACCTCCAGCCAGTCGGCGATCGTCCGCTCCGCGAACCCCGCCCAGGGCCCGGTGCCGCCGCCCAGCGAGCGCGCATAGCCCTCGACCCAGAGGGTGAGGAGCTTGCGGTGTCCAGGATCGGCGAGCCAGCCCCACACCAGCTCTCCCGTGCGCGCGAGCCCGTGTTCCGGCCGGGCCCGGTGCACGGCTTCGAGCATGTCCGTCTCGTCCTGCCGGGCCCGCGCGAGCAGCGCCTGCACCAGCGCGTCCTTGCTGCCGAACAGGAAGAGGAGTACGCGCGGACTGCTGCCGATCGCCTCGGCCAGGGGGCGCAGGGACATGTCCGCCAGCCCGTGGTCGAGCACGTGGGCGTAGGCCAGCTCCAGGAGCTGCTGCTTGCGGGCGGAGTCGGCGCGGTCGGAAGGGGTCACCCGGACATTATGCTTTACTGAAACAGTCGTTTCAGTGCGAGGATTCGGAGAGAGGTTCCCCATGAACGAGGTCCGTGCGGTGATCCGGCCGCTGGGGGAGCCGGGCGATCTCGGCTGGGTGGTGATGGCCCACGGTGAGCAGTACGCGAAGGAATTCGGCTGGGACATCAGCTTCGAGGCCCTGGTCGCACGGATCGCCGCGGATTACGCCGCCGGCCACGATCCCGCCCGCGAGGCGGCCTGGATCGCCGAACTGGACGGGCGCCGGGTCGGCAGCGTGTTCTGCGTGGCCCACGAAGACGCCGAGGATGCCGAGGGCGCGGAAGGCGCGGAAGGCGGCGAGGGCGCCGCGCGCACCGCCAAACTGCGGATCCTCCTGGTCGACCCCGCCGCCCGTGGTCACCGCCTGGGCTCGCGCCTGGTCGCGCAGTGCGTGGACTTCGCCCGCGAGGCGGGATACGAGCGGATCCGGCTGTGGACCAACGACGTCCTCGCGGCCGCACGCGGGATCTACCTGTCCGCCGGCTTCCGGCTCGTGGAGGAGGAGCCGCACCACAGTTTCGGCGCCGATCTGATCGGCCAGGTCTACGAACTCGACCTGTCGGCCTGACGGCCCTCCCGTTCCGGAGCAACTCGGCTGTGTGGTAGGCGCGTTGCGGGGTATCCGCGCAGCACGCCCGACAGGCAGACGCCGCAGGGGCGCACGTCACCCGGCCGGCCCGCGGGCGGGCGGAGTACTCGAAGGAAGGGAACCGCGATGACGACGACCGGATTGCACGCAATGAAGACCCTCCCCGGCGCACAGGCGCTCCGCCGACAGGCCGTCCGGACCCGGAAGGAGCTCGGCCGCCTCGTGGAGGACGGAAAGCTCGACTCCGCACGGGGCAAGGCCGTGCGGGCCGCGACCACGGTACGGAGCCACCGGACCGCGTGGATCACCGGCGTCGGAGTACTGGCGGCGGCCCTGGTGGCCCGTCGCAGCCGCCGGGCACGGCGCGGTTGAGCCCCGGCGCCCGTGACGCGAAGGGAGCGGCCCCCCGGTCAAGGGGGCCGCTCCCTTCGCGTCATGTCACCACGTGGCGCGCTCTCAGCAGGGGCGGACCGGCTGGAGGTTGTGGACGTAGCGGGCCGAGACCCAGCCCTTCGAGCCGTGGAGGCGGTACCAGACCGGGTTGCCGTCCACCCAGCCCCCGCGCTTCTGGCACACCAGGAGCACCCGCTCGTTCGGATGCAGCTTCTTCACCACGTCCGAGTACACGGTCGGCTTCTCGCGGACGTTGAGCGGTGCGCGCGTTTCGACCACGCCCACGGGGCCGGACCTGCCCTGGCCGTGACCGGCGGAGAGCCCGTCGGCCGCCCAGCCGGCCGTGCTCAGCGGCCCGATCAGCACTCCGGCCGCCAATGCGTACGTCAGCAATGCCTTCTTCACCATCGGATCCACTCTCTCCCTCTGTCGCCCGGGCGCGGGGTCGGCAGCCCGTGCGGCCGACCGCCCCGACTGCCCCGACCGACTATCCACCGCCCGGGCGGTGGATGACCGGCGGCCCGGAGGGAACACGCCCCCGTTGCTCCGTATGGCCCAGAGCCGTGTGCCCCGACCGGTCACGAGGAGAGCTCCGCGCCGGTCCGCCCACGGGTCAGATGATGCGGCCGCCGAAGCCGCCGATGGAGTAGTAGGTCCCGATCTCCTCGCGGTACCCGACGTCGTCCAGGTGCTTCTCGCGGTGGAACTCCGGGGCGTTCTTGATCTGCTCCTTGGTGCCGTCGACGTAGATCGTCTCCCGGTTCGCATCGACGATGATCACGGTGCTCGCCGGGAGCAGCACTTCCTTGCCGAAGATCCAGATCCCTGTGTCCACGACCAGGTAGGCGTCACCGACCTCGTCGGAGTGCTTGTCGACCTTGCCGATGCTGCCGTCGGTCGCCTCGACCGTGTAGCCGATCAGATCGGTGCCGGTCAGGTGGCCCGCGGTCGACCTGTAGGTCCACACATGCTCAGTCACGCGAAACATCTCCTTCGCCAGACGGGGGGCGGCGGGGCAGTGCCGGCCGGCCCTCTCTTCCGATGTCGTACGCGGCGCCGACGGCGCCCCGCCCGGACTCGCCTGCCCGGGCTCCGGGCCTTCATTCGCCTGTGTAGCAACGACGTTGAGACGACGGGCCGGTCCGAATCCGGCCCTCCCGCCGGGCGCGTACCGGACCGTGCGCAGGGCAGACGAGCCGCCATGACATGGAGACAAGCGCTGCGGCGCGATGAGAGCCCCGAGACCGGGCCCGTGGCGGCCGTCCGGCAACGACCCCGTCCGGCGCACCCGGTCGTCCGGGCGCTGGCCATGGTGGCCGCCTTCGTCGGGACCGTGCTGTTCAGCGTGGTGCTGGCACGGCTCACGCTGGAACCTTCGGTCGCCTCGGTGGACCTGGTGCACAGCAACGTCCGGCCCGGCCACTCGATCAACGCCTACCTGGACGGCGCGTCCACGGCCCAGGCAGTGCGCCAGTTGGGCGGGAACCTGCTGCTCGGCCTGCCGTTCGGTGTGCTCCTGCCCGTCCTCATGCCCCCGGCCCGAGGGCTGCTGCGGGTCGCCGCGGTGACGGTGTGTCTCATGACGCTGGTGGAGCTGATCCAGGGCGCCCTCGTCACGGGACGTGTCTTCGACATCGACGACGTCATCCTCAACACCACCGGAGCCCTCCTCGGCTACCTGCTGATCGGCCGCCGCCTGGGCCGGGCCGTGCACCCCCGCCGCAGGCACTGGTGGCACCGCCGCCCCCGGCAAGGCACCCAGGCGCCCGCCCCCACCCCCGCCCCCACCCCCACGCCCGCGCCGACGCCGCTCGCGAAGCCGCCGACGAAGCCGATCGCGAAGCCGAGCCGCGCGGGCTGGCGCAAGGCCTTCCAGCGCGGCAACTGACCCCCGCCCCAGCCGGGCGGCCGGCCTCCCCGTGTCAGGTCCCTGCCGTGGGGCAGGCGCGGGGATGTCCGTGCCGCTTCCACCCACTGGGGACACATGAACAGCGCCCTTCGCCTCCTGGCCCTCCTGGGGGCCTCGATCCTGCTCACCGCCGCGGCCGGCTGGGCCGTCGACCGACTGCTCCGCCGCGCCGGCGCACGTCACCCCGAAACGCCCTTGTGGAACCTGCTGCGCCGCTGCCGCCACGCCCTGCAGATCGTCCTGCTCGCCGCACTGCTCCAGGGCGCCCGCCGGCACACGGCGTGGCCTCCGCTGCGGGACAACGCGGCCGCCACGGGCCGGATCCTCTCGCTCGCCCTGATCGGCGCCGGGGCCTGGCTGATCGTGGCCGTGGCCTCCGCCGCCGTCGAGTCGGGGTACGCCCGCTACGCCACCGGCACCCGCGACCCGGCCCGCGTACGCCGGGTCCGTACCCAGGTGACGCTGATCACGAGGGTCGTGACGGTCGTCGTGGCGGTGATCGCGGGCGCCGCGATGCTGCTCACCTTCCCGAGCTTCCGCGCGCTCGGCACCTCTCTCCTCGCCTCCGCCGGGATCATCGGCATCGTGGCGGGCGTGGCGGCCCAGTCCACCCTCGGCAACCTCTTCGCCGGCTTCCAGATCGCCTTCGGCGACATGGTGCGCATAGGCGACACGGTCGTGGTCGCGGGCGAGTGGGGAGTGGTCGAGGAGATCACCCTCACGTTCCTCGCCGTACGGACCTGGGACGAACGCCGCATCACCATGCCGGTCTCCTACTTCACCACCAGGCCGTTCGAGAACTGGTCGCGCGGCGGAGTCCAGATGACCGGCACGGTCTTCCTCCACTGCGACCACGGCGCACCCGTGGACCTCCTGCGGGACAAGGTCCACGAGATCCTGCACGCCTGCCCGCAGTGGGACGGCCGGGGCTGGGACCTCGCCGTCACGGAGACGACGCCTTCCACCATCGTGGTGCGGGCCATCGTCACGGCCAAGGACGCCGACGACCTGTGGACGGTGCGCTGCGCCGTACGGGAGCAGCTGATCGCCTGGCTGGCGGAGAAGCACCCTGGCGCCCTGCCCCGCATCCTGGTGGACCCGGCTCGGCCGGTGCACGGCACGGCCGGCGGGCGCTCCCACTGAGGGAACTCCCCGGCGGGCAGCACCCGTACGGGGCGGTCACGACCGTACGGACGTGCTCCTACCGGTGCCGGACGAGGGTGTGCACGAGGACGATCAGCGCGAAGGCGATGACGAGCAGGTGCACCCAGGACGGGCCGATCGCCGGGGCGAAGGACAGGGAGGTGAACTGATGAGAGGTCATGACGCGCTCCTGCCCCCGGATGCCCGATCGACGCCCTCCCTCGCGGGACGGCCGGGGGCCGCCCGGCGGCAGGAGCGGGCCGGGAGCCGGCCCGGGGGCGGGTCCGGCTCCGTCAGCGCGGTGCGGGCTTGCCGGACACCAGCCGGGAGGCCGCGATCTCGGCCCAGACGGCCTTGCCGTGCTCGTGCGGCTGCGTGCCCCAGCTGTCGGACAGGCGCTCCACGATGTGCAGACCGTGCCCGCCGGGCATGCCGCGCCGCGGGGCCGGGTGGAGCAGGGGCAGGTCCGTCGTACCGTCGAAGACCTCGATGCGCAGCGATGCGCCGGACGTGAGCACGAGCTCCCGGCAGCCGTCCGCGTGCAGGGAGGCGTTGGTCAGCAGCTCGGACACGAGGAGCAGGGCGTCCTCGGCCGTCTCCGTTCCGTCCCAGCCCCAGTCGTGCAGGGCCCGGCGCGTGAAGTCGCGTCCCTTGGCCACCGCGCCCCCGACGCCCGCCAGTGCGAGGCGACGCCTTTGGCCTCCGCCGGGAAGGCCGCCGGGAAGGCCGCCGTTCACTGGGTCTCCCGTCTTCGGTCCGATGGTCTCCACCGTGCTCTCGCACCCCCGTGCCGACGCTGCTTCGTTCGCTGCTCCCGGGACCGCACGACGAGGTCGTGGTCGGGTCCCGGACTGTTCGTATGCCCCCGAGCGGCCCGAGGACACCTGGGCCCGCCCACGAGTGTAGGTGACCTCGGGTGTCAGGGCGTTGCCATGTGGAGCCGCAGGGTGAAGCCGTCGTCCACGGCCCGGATCTCGACGAGATCGCAGAGCTGGTGGATCATCCACAGGCCGCGGCCGCCGTTCGCCGAAGCGAGGGAGGGGCGGCGGCGGCCCGCCAGGGGGTCGGCCAGACGGCCGCCGTCACGGATCTCGGCGACGACCTCCGCCCGTGCACCGCCGCTGGTCCACAGGCGCAGCATGCCCTTCCCGCCCCCGTGGGACAGGGAGTTGGCCGCGGCCTCGCTGACGGCCAGCACCAGGTCGCCGCGGCGGGCCGCGCCCAGAGCGGTCCCGCGGGCCCAGGCGTCGGCGTACTCGCGCACCTCGGCCAGTCCGCCGTGGGCGTACGCGAACCGGGGCGGCTCGCCCTCGGGTTCGGACAGCGGCAGGTCGCAGTCCGCCGAGACCCGCACGGCGTCGGTGTACGCCGGGCTCGGCAGGTCCAGGCCCCCCTCGATGACGGTGGGGTGCGTGCGCCGGGCACCGGCCAGCACGTCGGGCGCGAGCCCCCGTACGTCGTACGGGCACAGGACCGTGGCGGGCCGGCCGGCGAAGGCCGCGTTGATGAGGGCCTCGTGCCGGGTGGCCTCCAGGACCTCGGCGGGGGAGCGGCCGGGCCAGATCGGCTCTCCGACGATCCGGACCGCCCGGCTGACGTGCAGGTCGGCGAAATCCTGCAGGCCGGCCAGGATGCGGCCGGGATTGCGCCCCAGTTCGCCCATGTCCGTCCAGGTGACCGCGGACGCGCTGTCGCCGAGGCTCTCGCGCAGGGCGTCCAGGTGCGGGCCCGGTACCGCGACGAGCACCGGTTCACCGGCCGACACGGCGGTGCGCACGAAGCCGCCCACCCTGGACACGTACGCGTCGAGGTCCTCGTAGAAGAGGGCGGGGTGGACGAAGGCCCCGGGCTCGGCGGGCGCAGGAACAGTGATCATGCTGCGACCTCCAGCGCGGCGCATTCCTCCGGGAACATCTCCACGACCCTGCGGAGCGAGTACGGCGGGTCGTGGAGGAGCAGGCGCCGCCCCTGCCCGCCGAGGGCGGCCGCGGCCCGTACGAGGGCGGCGACCGCGGTCGTGTCCAGGAAGACCACGGCGGAGAGGTCGAGGTGGACGACGGGTCCGGGAACCGCGGTCACGGCGCCGAGCGCGGCGGACAGGCACGGCCGGGTGTCGAGGTCGCAGCTGCCGCTCAGACGCGCCCCGGCCCGTTCCTGCCATGGACGGGCGGTGAGCGGCGCTCGCGCGCCCGCTCCCGCCTCCGCGCCCGATGGGGGGTTCATGGTCCGTTCCTACACCGCGAGCATGCCGTCGCGCAGCCGTGCCAGCGTGCGGGACAGGATGCGGGAGACCTGCATCTGGGAGACGCCGAGCGCGGCGCCGATCTCCGCCTGGGTCTTCTCCTGCCCGAAGCGCATCTGCAGGATGAGCCGGTCGCGTTCGTCCAGCTGCTCCAGCAGGGGGGCGAGGGTGTGGAAGTCCTCGAAGAGTTCCATGCCGGGATCGACGGAGCCGTGGCGCTCCGCCGCCGACCGGGTGGTCCGGCCCGCCGCGGGCGAAGCGTCCCCGTCCACGGGGGTGGCGTCGAGGGAACTGCTCGTGTAGCCGTTCGCGGCCACCAGCCCCTCTATGACCTCCTCCTCGGACAGCTCCAGGTGGGCGGCGATCTCCTTGACCGTCGGCGCCCTGCCCAGGACGTCGCTCAGGGCGTCCTGGGCCTTGGCGAGTTCCGTCCGCAGCTCCTGCAGCCGGCGCGGTACGTGCACGGCCCACGTGGTGTCGCGGAAATAGCGCTTGATCTCACCCGTGATGTACGGGAGAGCGAGGGTGGAGAACTCGACCTCGCGCTCCGTGTCGTAGCGGTCGATGGCCTTGATCAGGCCGATCGTCCCCACCTGGATGATGTCCTCCATGTCGAGACCGCCGCCGAGCACCCGGGCACGGAAGCGTCGCGCGGCGAACTGGACCAGGGACAGGTTCATCTCGATGAGCGTGTTGCGCGTGTACTGGTACTCGCGCGTCCCCTCTTCCAAGGTGCGCAGCCGCGCGAAGAAGAGCCGCGAGAGCTCCCGGGCGTCACCAGGGGCCATCTCCCGGGCGTTCTCCACCTGGAACAGGTCCGCGTCCTGCGCGGGCGCTTCCGCGGGCTCCAGTTCCCCCACGGGTACTTCTGCGTCTGCTGCACGCGTGGGGCCTACAACGGTGGCCGAGCGATACATGGTGGCCGCTCCCTCCCGATTGACTGACGGCTGCCGGGGGCGCTTCTGCCCCGCCTCAAAGGGTCTACACACCTCGACGCCAAATTCTTTTCCGGGACGTCTCTGCCGGTCAATTCCGGGACGTCCCCGCCGACGGGCGCCTGCGGTGGGCAGGGGGCCGCTGGATAGCGTGGGGGCATGGCGATGACGGGTAAGCAGCGGGTCCTGTACCGGCAGGGCAGCGGGTTCTGGCGGATGACGGCGAAGTGGGCCCTGTTCTTCGGAGCCGTGTCCCTGCTGGACGGCGGACTGCTCCGGTCGTGGGACCACGCCCTGATCTGGCCGATCATCGGGATCCTGCTGTGGGCACCGTTCGGAATCGGCGTCTTCTGGTACCCGAAGAAGGACCAGCGGATCGAGCTGACGGCCCGTGAACTGCGAGTGCGGCGCAAGCGGCTGTCCATGGAGAAGGTGAACCTGCTGCACGTGGCGCACCTGTGGCTGGACGGGCGGTCCACCGCGGACGCCGAGCCGGTGTCGGCATGGACGGCGTCCGAGCGCTGGGTCTGGGTCCCGCTGCGCGACGGCCGGGCCTTCATGCTGGAGTTCCGCGACCCGGCCGCATTCGCCAAGGTCTTCGGGGCCTTCGCGGTCGCGGCGTGCGGCGGGCCCGACATCGTCCGCGCCAGGGCCGCGGCGGAAACGTACCCGGATCCGCGCCCCGTGCGGCCCCGCCGCTCCTCGGACGAATCGGGCTCCTGGCTGTACCTCCTGGACGCCTTCGAGTGAGAGCCCGAGGCGCAGGGCAGGCGGAGCCGGCAGGGAAGCCAGGCAGGAGAGCCTGGCCGGGAGGCTGCGGCGCCGGAGCGAGGAGCAGGCATACTCCCCTGGGAAGAACGTACGACTGGCGATCCGGGGAGGCGGACATGACCGGAGCAGAGGACGGATACGGGCAGAACGTGGTCGGGGACGGCTACCCGGCCGGAGCCGGCTGGGTGGTGGTGGCCCGGGGAGAACTGGACCAGGACACCCTGATCCCCCTGGAGGAGGCCCTCACCGAGGCGGCGGGCCGGCATCCGCTGGTGATCCTCGACGCCGCTTCCATCACCTTCGGGGACTCCTCGTTCCTGAACCTGCTGCTGCGGCACCACCACCTCACGACCCTGCGCATCGCCGCCCCCGGCGAGCAGTTGCGCCGCCTGTTCGCGGTGACCGGGGCCGATACGGTCCTGTCCCTGTACGAGAGCGTCGAGGCCGCCGCCGGGGCGTGACACCGCTCCCGGCCGAACCGCGGATCAGCGGGTGCCGGGGCCCTCGGAACGCGGGTGGTGCGGGTCCGGTCCGCCGCCGGGCCGGAAGCACGCGGTGATCGCCTTCCCGCCGTGGCAGGCGTGGACGTCCAGGGAGTCGGCCAGGGCGCTGACGATCCCCAGCCCGCGCCCCGACGTGGCGTCCGCGTCGGCAGTCGGCTCCCGGTGGCGGGGCAGCCGCGGATCGGCGTCCGCCACGCTCACGTGCAGGCAGCAGCCGTCCCAGGTCAGCACGAGGTGCGCGGTGCCGGCCGCGTGCAGGTGCGCGTTGGTGACGAGTTCGGAGACGCAGATCAAGACGGAGTACACGGGGTCGGCCACCGAACCGCTCCACGGTATCGACGCCAGGTGGCCCGCCGTCCACTCCCGCGCGGCCCGGACACCCTCCGCGACGGGAAACGACCGGGCCCAGCCCACGGCCTTGACCGCCATCCCCTTCACCCCGTTTCTCCGTGGTGTGCGAGTACTGCCGGTTCGTCTACCCGGAACCCGCCGGATCACCCGATCCTGCCAAAACGGCGGGCCCGTAGGTGAGTTCGGGACGGGAGCCGAGGGCCTCCCGCCCGCTTCCCTTTCCCGCAGGCGGGATGCGCTGTGCCCGGTGTGATCGACCGTGCCTTATCGTCCCTTCGGCGGCGCTAGCCTTCTCCGGACCGGTGGTGCGGCGAAGGCGGATCCCCACGGAGAGCCGGGCGCACCGATGCGCCCCGAAGCCGGGGGCCTTCCTGTCCCGTTCGTCGGAGTGTCGGTTTCGAGTGTGAGGTTGGGGCGGATGGCCGAGCGGGCAGGCACGGGTTCGGCAGGCGGGGCGCCTCCGCTTCCGGGCGAGGGCCAGGGCGAGGGCCGGGGTCGAGGCGAGGGCGGCATCGGCGAGGCGGAGCTGCGCCGGCTGCTCGCCGGACTGACCGCCGTACGCGACGGGGACTTCCGTACCCGGCTGCCCGATGCGGCGGACGGGCTGCTCGGGGAGATCGCCACCGTCTTCAACGGGATGGTCAACCAGCTCTCCCAGTTCACCTCCGAGGTGACGAGGGTGGCCCGCGAGGTGGGCACCGAGGGGACGCTGGGCGGCCAGGCCGACGTGCCGGGAGTCGGCGGCGCCTGGCTGGACCTCACGGATTCGGTCAACTTCATGGCGGGAAACCTCACCGCCCAGGTGCGCTCCATCGCCCAGGTCGCGACCGCCGTGGCCAAGGGCGACCTGTCGCAGAAGATCACCGTCACCGCACGGGGGGAGATCCTGGAGCTGAAGGAGACCATCAACACGATGGTCGACCAGCTCTCCGGATTCGCCGGCGAGGTGACCAGGGTGGCCCGCGAGGTCGGCACCGAGGGCCGGCTCGGCGGCCAGGCCGACGTACAGGGCGTATCCGGTACGTGGAAGGACCTGACGGAGTCGGTCAACGTCATGGCCGACAACCTGACCGCCCAGGTGCGCTCGATCGCCGAGGTCACCACCGCCGTGGCCCAGGGCGATCTGACCCAGAAGATCCGCGTGGACGCGCGCGGGGAGATCCTGGAGCTGAAGGAGACCATCAACACGATGGTCGACCAGCTCTCCGCCTTCGCAGACGAGGTCACCCGCGTGGCCCGCGAGGTCGGCACCGAAGGCAACCTGGGCGGTCAGGCCACGGTCCGGGGCGTCTCCGGCACCTGGAAGGACCTCACCGACAACGTCAACGTCATGGCCTCCAACCTCACCGGCCAGGTGCGCTCCATCGCCCAAGTGGCCACCGCCGTCGCCCGGGGCGACCTCTCGCAGAAGATCATGGTGGAGGCGAAGGGCGAGGTCGCCGCGCTGGCCGGGGTCATCAACACGATGGTCGACACGCTGTCCGCCTTCGCCGACGAAGTCACCCGGGTGGCCCGAGAGGTGGGCACGGAGGGCCGGCTCGGCGGTCAGGCGCAGGTGCCCAACGTGGCGGGCACCTGGAAGGACCTCACCGACAACGTCAACTCCATGGCCAACAACCTCACCGGCCAGGTCCGCAACATCGCCCTCGTCACGACGGCCGTCGCCAACGGCGACCTGTCCAAGAAGATCGACGTGGACGCCCGCGGGGAGATCCTGGAGCTGAAGACCACCATCAACACGATGGTCGACCAGCTCTCCGCCTTCGCCGCCGAGGTCACCCGCGTCGCCCGCGAGGTCGGCAGCGAGGGCCGGCTCGGCGGCCAGGCCGAGGTCGAGGGGGTCTCCGGCACCTGGAAGCGGCTGACCGAGAACGTCAACGAGCTGGCCGGGAACCTGACCCGCCAGGTCCGGGCCATCGCCGAGGTCGCCAGCGCGGTCGCCGAGGGCGACCTGACCCGCTCCATCACGGTCGACGCCTCGGGCGAGGTCGCCGAACTCAAGGACAACATCAACTCCATGGTCGGCTCGCTCCGCGAGAGCACCCGCGCCAACCAGGAGCAGGACTGGCTCAAGTCGAACCTGGCCCGCATCTCCGGCCTGATGCAGGGCCACCGGGACCTGGCCGCCGTCGCCGAACTCGTCATGGACGAACTGACGCCGCTGGTCGCCGCCCAGTACGGAGCCTTCTACCTCGCCGAGGACCGCCCCGGCGGCACCGTGCTCACTCTCGTCGGCTCCTACGGGCGCTCCGCCGCCGCACAGGAGGGGGCCGCCTTCGCCCTCGGAGAGTCCCTCGTCGGACAGGCGGCCCGCAGCCGCCGGATCATCGCCACCGACCAGGTCCCCGCCGGCTACGTGATCTCCTCCGGGCTCGGCCACACCACCCCGGGCAGCCTGATCATCCTGCCCATCGTGGTCGAGGACCAGATCCTCGGCGTGATCGAACTGGCCTCCTTCTCCGCCTTCAACCCTGTCCACCGCGACTTCCTGGCCCAGCTGATGGAGGCGATCGGCGCCAACGTCAACACGATCGTGGCCAACGCCCGCACCGACGAGCTCCTCGGCGAGTCCCAGCGGCTGACCGGCGAGCTCCAGGCCCGCTCGGCGGAACTCCAGGTCCAGCAGGAGGAACTCCAGCGCTCCAACGCGGAGCTGGAGGAGAAGGCCGCCCTCCTCGCCAGTCAGAACAGCGACATCGAGGCCAAGAACCTGGAGATCGAGCAGGCCCGGCAGGAGCTGGAGACCCGCGCGCAGCAGCTGTCGCTGGCCTCCACCTACAAGTCCGAGTTCCTGGCCAACATGAGCCACGAGCTGCGCACCCCCCTCAACAGCCTGCTGATCCTGGCCCAGTTGCTCGCCCAGAACCCCGCGCGCAACCTCACCCCCAAGCAGGTCGAGTACGCCGGCATCATCCACTCCGCCGGCTCGGACCTCCTCCAGCTGATCAACGACATCCTCGACCTGTCGAAGGTCGAGGCCGGCAAGATGGACATCAACCCCGAGCGGGTGCACCTGCCCCAGCTCCTGGAGTACGTCGACGCCACCTTCCGGCCGATGACCACGCAGAAGAGCCTCGACTTCACCGTCACCACGGCCCCCGGAGCCCCCGACGACCTGCTCACCGACGACTCGCGGCTGCGCCAGATCCTGCGCAACCTCCTGTCGAACGCCGTGAAGTTCACCGAGCGCGGCGGCGTCGAGCTCCGCATCGAACCGGCCGCGGCCCCCGAGATCCCCTCCGGACTCTCCCGGCGCGGTCCGATACTGGCCTTCCGGGTGCGCGACACGGGCATCGGCATCCCCGAACAGCAGCTGGAGTCGGTCTTCGGGGCCTTCCAGCAGGCCGACGGCACCACCAGCCGCAAGTACGGCGGTACCGGTCTCGGGCTCTCCATCAGCCGCGAGATCGCCCAGCTCCTCGGCGGCGCCGTCACCGCGGAGAGCACCCCCGGCCAGGGCAGCACCTTCACCCTCTACCTGCCGGTCAGCCGCGCGGACTACGAGGACGCCCCCGCCTCAGACGCTCCCGCGGCGCTCCCGCCGGGGGCCTCGTACCGGGAGGTGACGGCGCAGGGCGCCCGTCCGGGCGAGCCCGCCCTCCCGGAACAGCGGCGTTCCCGCCGCCTGCTGGTCATCGAGGAGCGGACGCACGGCCTGCTCTCGCTCGTCGCCGAGAGCGCCGACCGGGACTTCGTCCCCGGCCACCAGGGGGCGGGGGAGCGGGGCGGCATCCACGTGGTCCACGCCACCGGATCCCGCGAGGCGGCCGCCGCCCTCGCGGCGCACTCCTTCCACTGCGTCGTCCTGGAACTGGACCTGCCCGACGGCGAGGCGCTCCGCTTCCTCGACGCCCTCGACGGAGACCCGGCCCTCGCCTCGCTCCCCGTCCTCGCCCACAACAACCCCCGGGTACGGGCCGGCCAGGAGGAGGCCCTGCGCGGGCGGTCCGCATCGCACCGCGTGGAACTGCTCTCCAGCCTCGACGAGCTGCGCGAACGCATCGCGCTCCACCTCTCCGCCGAACAGCCGGGGGACGTCCTGCCCCTGGTGCAGGGGGAGGCGCGCCGCCGGACCGCCGATCACGTGCGCGAAGACGACCTGGCCGGACGCACCGTACTCGTCGTCGACGACGACGCCCGCAACCTCTTCGCCCTCAGCGGGGTCCTGGAGCTGCACGGCATGCGGGTGCTCCATGCCGAGGACGGCCGCAAGGGGATCGACGCCCTCGTCCGCAACCCCGGCGTCGACATCGTCCTGATGGACGTGATGATGCCCGAACTCGACGGCTACGCCGCCACCGCCGAGATCCGGCGGATGCCGCAGTACGCGGGGCTGCCCATCATCGC
The DNA here is from genome assembly GCF_055584085.1 of Streptomyces sp. NPDC104226. NCBI lineage: Bacteria > Bacillati > Actinomycetota > Actinomycetes > Kitasatosporales > Streptomycetaceae > Streptomyces > Streptomyces sp. NPDC104226. The sequence goes on along the minus strand of NZ_JBVJMS010000001.1, from coordinate 389,496 downwards.
GGTCACGGCCAAGGCGATGCCCGGGGACCGGGAGAAGAGCCTCGCCGCGGGCGCCAGCGACTACGTGACCAAGCCGGTGGACGCCGACGACCTGATCGCCCGCATCCGCCGCCGGCTCACCCGGTGACCGGGGACACGCGCCGGCACGACGAGGCCCGCCGGCCGGGAACACCGGGCGCCGACCGGGCGGCGGGCGTCGTCCCGCAGCAGGCCCCGACGCCCCTCGGCCGTCTCGTCGCCACCGTGGAACGGCTGCGCCGCGAAGTGCTGGAGGCACAGGCGGCCGCCGACGGGCGGGCCCTGGTCGAACTGGCGAAGGGCATCCTGATCGGGCAGCTGAACTGCACCCCGGCCGCAGCGGCCCGCCAGCTCGACGTCCTGTGCCGCGAGAGCGGCATGTCCCCCCTCGAACTCGCCGCGGACATCGTCAACCAGGCCTCCCGCGACCACGTCAGCGAGATCGCCGCCGAGTTCGTCGAACGCAACGGGCCGGGTGCGGGTACGGGTACGGGTCCGGGGGGCACGGGCACGGGTACGGTCCCGGGCGCCGGCGGGGCCGGCCCGGCCGGCCGTCACTCCGCGGTGGCGGTGCGGCTGCGCACCGCCGAGAGCGGAGTGCTCGCCGTCGCCGCCGACACCCAGACCGTCGCCGAGTCCCTCCTGGCGAACGCGCTGGGCCCCCTGGGAGCCGTGGCGGTGGCCGTGTGGGCCGCGGAACCCGACGGCTCGCTCGCCCTCGCCGGCCATGCCGGATTCCCGCCCAGGGAGGCCGCCCGCTGGCGCCACGTCCCCCCGGGCGTCTCCACCGTCGCCCGCCGCGCGCTGGCGGAACGCCGACTGGTCACCCTCACCGACCTCGACCGGGAAGGCCTCCCCTCCATCGGCCGCGCCGAGTGGCCCGACGGCGGACGGATGGCGGTGCCCACGGGGACGGGCGGACGCATCCAGGGTGTCCTGGAGATCTGCTGGCCCCGGCCCCTGGAGCCGCAGGCACCCCAGATCGAGCGTCAGGTCGAGGCCCTCGCCGAGCTGTGCGCCCGCACCATGGACGCCTCGGTCCCGTGCGACCCCGCGGCCGCCGACGCGGTCCTCCCGGACGTCGCCGAGCTCATCGACCTCGCCGAGGGGCTCCAGGATCCCGCCGTGGTCCTCACCCCGGTCCTCGACCCCGACGGCCGGCTCGCCGACTTCCGGATCAGGCACACCGGCAGCCGCTTCGTCGACCCGGTGGGACGGCCACGCGGCGACGTCAACGGCGCCCTGCTCCTGGAGGCCTACCCCCTGGCCGCCGGGGAGAGCGGGCTGTTCGACGTCATCGAGCGCGTGCACGCGACGGGCGAGCCCTTCCGCGCCGAACGCATGAGCCTGACCGCGCTCGTCGACCAGATCCCGCTCACCTCGGTCGCGAACATCAGCGTCAGCCGCCACGGCTCCGCCGTCCTGCTGATCTGGCGGATCCAGGACGAGACGGCCCGCCTGGCCAACCTCCTCCAGCACGCCCAGCGCCTGGGCCGCATCGGAGGCTTCGAAGAGGACCTCCTCACCGGCGAGACCACCTGGAACGCCCAGCTCTACGCGCTCCACGGACTCCCACCCACCGCGCCCCCGGTCCGGCTGAGCGAACTCCCCGGCTACGCGCACCCCGACGACTCCGCGGCGCTCGGCCGCTTCCTGCGCGCGGTGCTGCGCCACCGCCGCCCCGCCTCGGTCAACCTGCGCCTGCGCAGATCCGACGGCATCACCCGCCACATCCGGGTCGTCGCCGAACCCGTCCTCGACGCGGACCAGCGGCTGCACGCCGTGCGCGGGGCCTACCAGGACATCTCCGCCCAGCACTGGACCGAGGTGGCCCTGGCCGCGACCCGGGACCAACTCGCCCACACCGAGGCCGAGTCCGCCGAACGCAACCGGCTGGCCCTCCAGCTCCAGCACGCCATCATGCCCGCCACCCCGCAGGCCATCGAGGCGCCGGGGCTGCGGGTGGCCGTCCGCTACCGGCCCGCGGAGATGGAGGCGCTCGTCGGCGGAGACTGGTACGACACCGTGGTGCTGCCCTCCGGGCTGATCATGCTGTCGGTGGGCGACGTGGCCGGCCACGGCATCGAGGCGGCGACCGGCATGGTCGTCCTGCGCAACGCCCTGCGCGGCCTCGCCGTCACCGGGGCGGGCCCCGCCCAGCTGCTGTCCTGGCTCAACACGGTCACGCACCACCTGGCCAAGCACGTGACGGCCACGGCCGTCTGCGGCCTCTTCGACCCGCGCACGCGGGTGATGCGCTGGGCCCGCGCGGGCCACCTGCCACCCGTACTCGTCCGCGGCGGGGAAGCGGAGGCCTTCCCGCTCATCGAGGGGCTGCTCCTCGGAGCCCTGCCCGATGTCTCCTACATCGAGCGGGAGGTACAGCTCGAACCGGACGACACCCTGCTGATGTACACGGACGGGCTGGTGGAGCGCCGGGACTCCTCGGTGCAGGAGTCCCTCGGCCACCTCGTGCGCGTGGCGGCCTCCGCCGCCGGGGACCTGGACGGCCAGCTGGACCGCCTCCTCGCCGAGAGCCGTTCCGACACGGACGACGACACGTGCGTGATCGGCATCCGCGTCGGCTGACGGCCCGGCCGGCCCTCCACGGGCCGGCCATCGACAAAGGAGCTGCACGTGAACCATCGGCCCGAGCCCTTCGAGATCCTCCCCGGCGACCCCGCGTCGCCGGTGATCCTGCACGTCCCGCACTCCTCGCGGGTCATACCGGAGTCCGTCCGCCGGGGAATCGGCCTGTCCGACGGTGCGCTCGACCGGGAGCTCGACCACATCACCGACTCGCACACCGCCGAGATCGCCGCGGCGGCCGCGGCCGCCTCCGCCGTCACGCCGTGGCGGTTCGTCAACGGGCTGTCCCGGCTGGTCGTCGACCCGGAGCGGTTCCCCGACGAACGCGAGGAGATGCTCGCCGTGGGCATGGGCGCGGTGTACACCCACTCCACGCACCGGGAGCGCCTGCGCCCCGAGGGGTTCGACGTCCGCCCCTTGCTCGACCGCTACTTCCACCCGTACGCGGAGGCGATGACGCGGGCCGTGGAGGACCGGCTGCGGACCGCCGGACGAGCGGTGATCATCGACGTGCACTCGTACCCGACGCAGCCCCTCCCGTACGAACTCCACGGGGAGGGCGAGCGGCCGCCGGTCTGCCTGGGCACCGACCCCTTCCACACCCCGCCCGCCCTGTCGGCCGCCGCTGCGAAGGCGTTCGAGGGCTTCGGCGGCACCGGACTCGACAGTCCCTTCAGCGGCACGTACGTGCCGCTGAAGTACTACGGCAGGGACGACCGGGTCGCCGCGCTGATGGTCGAGATCCGCCGGGACACGTACATGACGGAGCCCGGCGGCCCCGCAGGCCCCGGCCTCGCCGCGCTGGCGGCGGCCCTGACGGAACTCGTGGACGAGCAGGCGATCTGATCCGGGCCCGGTGGGGCGATCCCGGGCCCGGCAGGATCCGAAGGAGACGGCCCAGGCGTGTCGGTCCTGGTCCGGGCCGCTGCCGTCCGGCACGGTGGGCGCGGCCGGTGGACCTCCGCCACGACGGCCCGGAACCGTGCGAAGGGGTGCGCATGACGGAGAACGGCAGCGGCAGCTCCCGGACCAGCCGCCGCACCCTCCTGCTGGCCGCCGGATCGGCCGGCGCCGCCGCACTGGCTGCGGCCTGCTCGGGTCCGGCCGCCACCCGGGGGGCGGCAGGCCGGCCCGAAGGCCCCGCGTCCCCGGCCGCAACGGCATCGTCCGGCCCGGCGTGCGTGCTGACCACGGAAGCCGGAGAGGGCCCGTACTACCTCGACCTGGACCGGGTGCGGTCCGACATCACGGAAGGCCGGGCCGGCGTGCCGTTCCGCCTGGACCTGACCGTGCTCAGGGCACCGGCCGGCTGCCGCCCGGTCCCCGGCGCCGCGGTCGACGTCTGGCACGCGGACAGCTCGGGCACCTACTCCACCGGCAAGGACGCCTTCCTGCGCGGCACCCAGCTCACGGACGCCGCCGGGCGGTGCACCTTCCGCACCATCGTGCCGGGCTGGTACCGGGGCCTGGCGCCCCACATCCACTTCAAGGTGCGCCCCGACCGGGACACGGAGACGACCTCGCAGTTCTTCTTCCCCGAGGAACTCCTGCTCCGTGTGTACGCACTCCAGCCGTACGCCCGCCGCAAGGCCCCGGCCCACCCCAACACCCGGGACGGCCGCTACCGGGACTCGGGGGCCGCGATGACCCTGGCCGCATCACCGGACGCGGCCGGCTACCGGGCGGCGTTCACCGTCGGCATCAGCTGACATCCGCCGACGGCTCGTACCAGAGGCTCGTCATCGGGGAGTGCACGGTCCAGCCCAGCGCGGAGTAGAGCGCCCGGCCGTCGGGCGTGCCGACCAGGAGTCCCGTCCGCGCACCGGCCTCGTACGCGGTGTTCTGGAGCGTGCGCATCACCAGCCCGCCGAGGCCCTTGCGCCGGTGCTCGGCGGCGGTCTCGACCTGGTCGACCACGACATGGGCACCGACGGGGGAGCCGGTGCGGGAACCGGTGTGGGAACCGGTGTGGGCGATCTGTCCCCGGGCGGCGAAGTGCCCCTCGCGCGTACGGACCAGCACCCGGCTGACGCCGCCCCGGGTCCAGCTGGTGAGCGTGTAACCGGCCGGCACCTCGGGGCGCTCCGGTACGAGGCGACAGGTCATCAGGAAGCCCGCGACGTCGCTCCGCCAGCCCGGCCCGACCCAGGGCAGCACCGCCTGCTCCTCGGCGAACAGCTTCAGCCAGGTCCCGGGTGCGCTCGTCGCGGCGACGATCTTGCGCACGTCGGCCTCGGAGGGTTCCGGCAGCACGTGCCGGGCGACGTGCTTGGCCTGCCCGACGTCGATCGTCCACCCCCACGGCTCGTCGACCGGGTCCGCACTACCGCGGGAAACCACCCAGCCGCTGATCCACATCCGCACGAGCTCACCGATCCCGCTGTCCGGCACCGCCATCGCCGCCATCCCCCTCGGTTGGTAATAAGTGATAACCCGAACCGGACCTTACATACTGGGAGCGGGTCTTGACCATAGAAGGGGGTGGCGACGGCGTGGCGGCTCCCGGCCGGCTACTGCGTGAGGAACGCGCGGAGCACCGTGACCGTCTCCTCGGGCGCCTCGAAGGGCCAGAAGCGGCCCGAGTCGAAGAGGTGGACGCCGCTCCCCTGGGGAAGGTGGGCGAGGACGTCGGGATCGGTGGAGAACTCGCGGGGCTGCAGCGGGTCGCCCGCTCCCTGCAGGAGCAGGAAACCAGGAGTCGGGCACGCCGTGGAGGAACACCACGACGGGACCGTCCGCGGGTCCCGCCTCGACGTAGTGCCAGCGCACGCTCGCGCCGTCGCCGGGAGCCTCCGCGATGCGGTGGGTGACGGTGACGTTCCCGAGCTGCTCCTGGTCGCCGTCGGCGTCGAGGGCGCGGGGCGGTGTCGGTGGCAGGTCGACGAGGAGCTCGTCGACTCGGGCGAGCCTGGAGAAGCCTTCCTCCAGTCCCGCGCGGACCCGTTGCGGAAGCGGGGAGTGCGCGTGCTGGATCACGTTGCCCTCGGACGGCACGGCCGGTCCTCTCTCGGGGTGGCTGATTGATAAAAACATCAGTTACGCGAGACTCATCAGTCAATGGGGCGCGGTCACGGATCGGGGGAGAGGGTCGGCGCTTCCTGATACTTCCATCAATTGTGGTATCGACTAGAGTCGAGCCATGCAGCAGCCGCCTCCCCAGCCCGTCAATCGCTTCGAGCGCCGCCGGGCCCAGACCCGTCAGGCCCTCATCGGGGCGGCCCGCGCCATCCTCGCCGAGCGGGGCAATGCCGAGGTGAGCATCCAGGTCATCGCAGAACGTGCGGACGTGGGGTTCGGCACCTTCTACAACCACTTCGAGACCAAGGAAGCCCTCTTCGATGCGGCCGTCGCCGACGCGCTGGAGGAGTACGGGCAGCTGCTGGACGCGGCGACGGGGTCGATCGACGACCCGGCCGAGACCTTCGCGACCAGCGTCCGGCTCGCGCTGCGCCTGGCGGCGAGCCATCCGGAGATCGCGGGAATCCTCCGCGTCCGAGGTCTGCAGCACGTGCACAGCGGGACCGGCCTCGGTCCGCGGGCCCTGCGCGACCTGGAGGTCGGCAGGGCGTCCGGCCGGTTCCGCGTCGCGGACGCGCAGGTCGCGCTGAGCGCCGTCGGCGGGGCCGTCCTGGGGATGGTCCAGCTGGGGGCCGCCGCCGACCTCGGTGAGGCGGCGGGCGAGCAGACGGCCGAGATGATCCTGTGCATGCTCGGCGTTCCCGCCGACGAGGCCCGCGAACTGGCGACCCGACCCCTGCCGGCCTTGGGGCAGTAGGGCGGAGGCGCCGCCCCGCGGGTGGGGTCGAGCGCGATGCGGAGTGGCGGGCGGGTGGAGCGGACTCCACCCGCCCGTCGCGCTATGGGTGCCTGATGCCCCCTAATGCCCTTCGTCGTGGATGATGGAGAAATCGTAACTGATGAATACCTCAGTTACGATGGATCCCATGAAGCCTGCAATCGGGGACACCCCCCTCCGAGTGGGCCGCGCCGGCACCCGTGGCGTTCTCTTCGCCATGTGCCTGTCGCTGGTCCTGGTCGTCGCGTCGGTCTCCGCGCTCAATCTGGCCCTGCCGGACCTCGCGGTGGACCTGGACGCCTCGAACTCCTCGCTGACCTGGATAGCCGACGGCTACACCGTCGCCCTGGCCGCGCTCGTCCTGCCCTTCGGTGCGCTCGGAGACCTGTTCGGCCGCCGCCGGATGCTGGTCCTCGGCCATCTGGTGTTCGGGGCGGCAGCCCTGTGCGCCGCCTTCGCCGACTCCACCACCCACCTGATCGTCTGGCGCGTCCTGATGGGTATCGGCGCTGCCATGATCATGCCGGGCACCCTGTCCACGATCACCTCCGTCTTCCCGGCCGACAGGAAGGACCGCGGGGTGGCCACCTGGTCGGGATTCGCCGCCGCAGGTGCCATCATCGGCATGCTCGTCGCCGGCGGTCTGCTGGAGCGGTGGACCTGGAAGTCGATCTTCGTCGTCAGTGCGGCCACCTCGCTGGTCTGCGCACTGGCGGCCCCGTTCCTGGCACCGGAGACCAGGAGTTCCGCACCGGAGCCCTTCGACCGAGGCGGTTCCGTGACCACCGCGCTCATGGTGGGAACCCTGGTCTACGGCATCATCGAGGGCAGCGACCGCGGTTGGACGCGGCCCGAAGTCCTCGTCGCCTTCGGCGTCTCCGGCCTCGCCCTGGCCGGATACGTCGCCCTCGGGCTGCGCAGCCGTCACCCGATCCTCGATCCGCGCCTGTTCCTCCTGCGCGGCTTCCGTGCCGGCACCATCGCGATCATGACCCAGTTCATGGCCGTCTTCGGGTTCTTCTTCGTCGGCCTGCAGTTCCTCCAGCTCATCCTCGGCTACAGCCCCCTCAAGAGCGCTGTCGCCCTCATCCCGGTCGCCGCCGTGGTCCTGCCCGCCTCGCAGGTCACGCCACGGCTCGTCCGCCGGCTCGGCTACCGGACCGTGCTGCCCGCGGGTCTGCTGTTGCTGGCCGGCGGGATGTTCTGGCTGACCCTCCTGGATGCCGGGAGCGGCTACCCCGCCTTCCTCGTCGCCCTCGTCGTCGCGGGGCTCGGCATCGGTCTGATCGGCTCCGCCGGCACCAGCTCGATCGTCGACTCCCTCGGCCCCGACCGTCAGGGTGTGGCCTCCGCCATGAACGACACCACCCGTGAGGTCGGGTCCGCCGTCGGCATCGCCGTCATGGGCTCGGTCTTCTCCTCCCAGTACCGCTCCGCCCTCCCCGACAGCATCCGCGGGCTCCCCGCGGACGCCGCCGAAACGGTGCGCCACTCCGCCGCCGGAGGGCTCCAGGTCGCCTCCCGCCTCGGAGAGCGCGGACAGCAACTCGCCGGCGGGGTGCGCGATGCCTTCATGAACGGCTTCACCGACGCCATGAGCGTCATCGCCGTGATCCTGGCCGTGGCCGCCGTCGTCTGCCTGGTCTTCGCCCCGGCCCGTCACCGGAGCGCCGTGGGCGGCCCGGACGGGGAACCGCAGACCGCGGATCGCCCACAGGAAACGCACTGTTGACAGACTGATCGGTCAAGACTGATGCTTTCATCAATTACGTCGGGGGTGTCATCCACCGCCGTCCGTCCGCGGACCCCTGGCCCTTCCCAGCAGGAGAACCCCATGAGCACAGCCGTTGTCCGGACGTCCGAGGGCTGGTGGGTCCAGCGCGCCGACGGCCGGATCCGCCCGGTCGAGACCGACGCCGTCACCACCGCCGAGCTCCTGGCCGACCGTCCCGCCGTCGAGCGGGCCTCCCGCGCGGAGGGCGGCTGGGAGGAGCCCGGCGCGCGGGAACTGCTCTCCCCGGTCACCACGCCGTGCCGCGTGGTCGCCCAGATGGTGAACTACCGCTCGCACGCGGTCGATTCCGGATTCGACCCCGACCTGGTCCCCACCGCGTTCTTCCGCAAGGCCTCCGGATCGGTGACCGGACCGGCCTCCGAGATCGTCCGCCCCGAGCACGTCCGGCTCCTGGACCACGAGGTCGAACTCGGCCTGGTCTTCGGAGCGCAGCTCCCCCTCGGCAGCGACGTCACGCCCGGCTCGCTGCCGCAGTACATCGCGGCCCTGGTCGTGGCCAACGACATCAGCGCCCGCGACCTCCAGCTGCCCAAGACCCAGTTCTACGAGAGCAAGTCCTACCCGACCTTCACCCCGCTCGGCCCGCGCCTCGTCCTCGTCGACGCCCAGGACCTCGCGAGCCTGGACCGGCTGCGACTGCTCTGCACGGTCAACGGGCAGGTCCGCCAGGACAGCACCCCCGCCGACATGATCACCAAGCCGGACCGGGCACTGACCGCACTCGCCCGGTTCCAGACGATGGCCCCCGGAGACGTCCTGCTGACGGGAACACCCGGGGGGACCGCCCTGCGCTCCCCGGGCAAGGCCCTCGAACTGATCGGCTCCTTGCTGCCGCCCGCGAAGAAGTGGCGGGCCTTCTTCGCCCGGCAGGAGAAGAACCCCGCCTACCTCAGGCCCGGCGACCTGGTGACGACCTCCATCGCCACGCCCGACGCATCCCTGGACCTCGGCACCCAGCGGACCCCGGTCCGCGCCGCGACCGCGAAGGAACGCACATGACCACGCCCCCGGACCTCCTGTGGCCGGAGTACTCCACCCCGGACTCCCTCCCCGCGATCGAGCGGGTGGCGCTCGCGGACCGGCACCTGCCCGCCTCCACCTACGCCGTCCTGACCCGGGCCGCCGAACTCTGGCCCGACCGGCCGGCCATGACCTTCCTGCCGGGAGCCGAAGCCCCGGAACCGGGAACCACCCGTACCTACGCCGAGCTGCGCGCGGACGTCGACCGCATCGCCGCTCTCCTCCGCTCCCACGCCGTCGGCCGCGGGCTCACCGTGGGCCTGCTGTCCCCGAACACCGCTCTCCTGCCCGCCGCGTTCCTGGCCGCCCAGGCCACCGGCATCGCGGCCCCGGTCAACCCGCACCTCCCCGCCGAGCACATCAGCCGGCTGCTGGAACGGGCCCGGGCCCGGATCCTGGTCGCCGCCGGACCCGAACTCGACCCCGAGGTCTGGGCCACCGCCCGCACCGTGGCCGCGGAACTGAACGCGACCGCCCTGTACGCACTGAGGCCCACCGGCGCCGAAGGCCCCGGCCCCGGCCTGGAACCCCTGTCGGGAACCGTCGTAGGCCACCTGGACGCCGCGGCGGCCGGACTCCCGGACACGCCGCATCCGCAGCCGCCCGCGGCCGGGGACCTCGCGGGCCTCTTCCACACCGGAGGCACCACCGGCGCTCCGAAACTCGCCGCGCACACCCACACCAACCAGGTCGTCGACGCGTGGAGCATTGCGGCGAACTCCCTCCTCGACGAGGACTCCACCGTGTTCGCCGGCCTTCCCCTGTTCCACGTCAACGCCTTGGTCGTCACCCTCATCGCCCCCATGCTCCGCGGCCAGCACGTGGTGTGGGCGGGCCCGCTCGGCTACCGCGAACCGGCCCTCTACAGCCGGATCTGGAAGATCGTCGAGCGCTACCGGATCGCCGCGATGTCCGCGGTCCCCACGGTCTACTCCGTCCTGGCCCACGTCCCCGTGGACGCGGACATCAGCTCCATGCGGTTCGCCGCCGTCGGCGCCTCGGCCCTTCCCGACACGGTCCGCACGGCCTTCACGGCCACCACCGGAATCGAACTCTGCGAGGGATACGGACTGACGGAGGCGACCTGTGCCACGGCCCGGAGCTTCACCGGCGCCGACCACCGCCCCGGATCCGTCGGACAACGCCTGCCCTACCAGCAGGTCCGGACCGTGCTGGTGGACAGCCAGGGGAACTGGCTGAGCCTGCCCGAGGGCGCACCGGGCGTCCTCCTGGTCAAGGGCCCCACCGTGTTCGCGGGTTACGTCACCGGGCACGGTCCGACGGGTCCGCGCCTGGACACCCGGGCGACCGTGCGCGACGGCTGGCTCAACACCGGCGACCTCGCCCGCGTGGACAAGGACGGGTTCATCCACCTCCTCGGCCGCGCCAAGGACCTGATCATCAGGGGCGGACACAACATCGACCCCGCCGCCGTCGAGGACGCCCTCCTGCACCACCCCTACGTCACCGGTGCGAGCGCCGTGGGCCGCCCCGACCCCCACTCCGGGGAGGTCCCCATCGCCTACGTCACCCTCGCCCCGGGCGCACCCGAGGCCATGACCGGACCCGAGGCCCTGATCGCGCACGCCAGGACCTTCCTGCACGAGAAGGCAGCCGTGCCGAAGGACGTCATCGTCCTGGACGCCCTGCCGGTCACCGCCGTGGGCAAGCCCACCAAAGTCCCGCTGCGGATGCGCACCCTGACGCAGACCGTCCTCGACGAACTCGCCGCCATCGGCCTGCCCTGCCGGCCCGACCGCGTCCGCTGCCACCTCGACGGACCACGGCTGACGGTCACCGTCCCCAGGCCCGCCGACATCGCCGACGCCGACCGGATCACCGCCGCCCTCGGCCGGTACACCTTCGACTGGACCTTCACCGAGCGCTGAGCGCCACCCGTCTGGAGCCACCCATGACCACCACTCCCACCCCCGCTCCCACCCCGCCGGATCCCCACCAGGGGCTGCACAGCCAGGACGGAGCCCGCCGGGGCGAACACCCCGGACGGGACCCGCAGCCCGTCGTCAAGGTCGTCGACCTGGCCTGGCTGGAGTTCGTCAAGCCCGACCTGGAGCGGGCGGAAACCTTCGCCCGGGACTTCGGTTTCGCCGTCGCCGCCCGGACCCCCCGGACCCTCTACCTGCGCGGCACCCTGCCCGGACCGCACTGCCTGGTCATCCGCAAGGGCCCGGCCTCCCGCTTCCTGGGCCCGGCCTTCCTCGCCGCGGACCGCACCGACCTCGACCGCCTCGCCGGAGCCACGGGCCGACGCGTCCACGCACTGCACGAGTACGGAGGCGGTAGCGCGGTGGACCTCCTGGACCCCTCCGGCATCCCCGTCCGGGTCGTCCACGGCGTCACCGACCACCCGGCCCTGCCCGTCCAGCAACCGCTGCCGCTCAACTCGGGCGGAAGCCGCGTACGGATCAACGTGACCCAGCGACCGCCCCTGGAGCCGGCCCGCGTCGAACGACTCGGCCACCTCGTGCTCTCCACGCCCGTCTTCCGACGCACCCTGGACTGGTACGTGCACCACCTCGGCCTCATCGTCAGCGACTTCCTCCACCTCGACGGACAGCGCGAGCGCGGCCCCACCATGGCCTTCCTCCGGTGCGACCGGGGCAGCCTGCCGGCCGACCACCACACCCTCGCCCTCCACCTGGGCCCCGACACGGGCTACGTCCACTCCGCCTACCAGGTCGCCGACCTGGACGCCCTCGCGGCCGGCGGCACCTACCTCGCCCAGCGCGGCTACCGCCGCTCCTGGGGCATCGGCCGCCACTTCCAGGGCAGCCAGATCTTCGACTACTGGCGCGACCCCGACCGGTTCCTCGTCGAGCACTTCACCGACGGCGACCTCTTCGACCACACCCTCGAACCCGGCTGGGCCGCCATGTCCGCCTCCGGACTCGCCCAATGGGGACCGCCCGCCACCCGGGACTTCCTCGGAGCCACCCCCTCACCCGCCCTGCTGCGCACCGTGCTCACCGCCCTGCGCCAGGACAACGAGCTCGACCCGGCACGGCTGACCGCCCTGATGAAGGCCATGCACTCATGACCCGCCACCCCGCTGCCCCCGGTGCGGCAGACCCGGTCGCCGTCATCGGAGCGGGCCCCGTGGGGATGGTCGCAGCCCTCCTGCTGGCGCGGTACGGCGTGCCCTGCGAGGTGTTCGAGCGACACGGGGCCCCCTACCCCCTGCCCCGCGCCGTCCACATGGACGACGAGGTCGTGCGGATCCTCCAGGCCGTCGGAGCGGCCGGACCCTTCACCGCCCGCAGCAGACCGGCCCTCGGCATGCAGCTCGTGGACTCCCGGCACCGCGTCCTGGCCCGCTTCCTGCGCGATGCCCCCACGGGAGCACACGGGTATCCCCAGGCCAACATGTTCGACCAGCCCGAACTCGAAGCCATCCTCCGCGATCTGATCGAACAGCACCCCCTGGTACGGCTGCACGGCAGCACCGAGGTCCTCGGCCTGACCCTGCCGCCCCCCGGTACGCGCGGGCCCGACGCCTTGCACGTCAAGGACCTCGCCACCGGGGCCGAACGCACCGTGCGCCCGGCCGCCGTGCTCGGATGCGACGGGGCCACGAGCCTGACCCGCCGGGCCATCGGCTCCCGGCCGCAGGTGCTCGGCGAGCCCCAGCACTGGTTCGTGGCCGACGTCCGGTGTCCCGTCCCCCTCCCCGCCTGGGACGGCGTCCACCAGGTGTGCGACCCCGCACGCCCCGCCTCCTATATGCGCATCGGCGAGGACCGCTACCGCTGGGAGTTCCGCCTCGCCGACCGGGAAGCCGAGGAGGCCGCCGCGGACCGGGCCCGCACCCTGCGGCTCCTCGCACCCTGGACCGGGTCGGTCCCCGAGCGCCATCTCGACGTGGTCCGCACGGCCCGGTACACCTTCCGCGCGCAGGTCGCCGACCGCTGGCGCCACGACCGCGTCTTCCTCCTCGGCGACGCCGCCCACCTCACTCCGCCCTTCATCGGCCAAGGCCTCGGCGCGGGCCTGCGCGACGCCCACAACCTGGCCTGGAAACTCGCACGGGTGCTGGGCGGACACAGCTCCGAAGACCTCCTCGACACCTACGAGAGCGAACGCCGCCCGCACGCGGTCCACCTGGTCCGCACCGCCGTCCTCATCGGCGGGGCCATGACCAGCGGTCACCCCGCCGCCCGGATCGCACGCCGGGCGGGTCTCGCGCTCGGCCGCCGTGCCCGGCTGCCGGCCCGCGCCGTACCGGCCACCCTCAGCCCCGCCCTGCGCGGCGGAACGCTCGCACGGCGAACCCCCGTCCCCATGCGGAGCCCGCGCCCGGGCGAACTGGCGCCCCAGCCCCCGATCCGTACAGCCGACGGACGCCCCGTACGCCTGGACGACCTGCTCGGCGACGGTTTCGCACTCCTCACCTGTCGCCCCCTCACCCCCGGCGAGGACCGTCTCGCACGCGCCGTACCGGCCCGGATCCTCACCGTGCTCCCGCCCGGCGCCGCACGTCCGGACGCCGGGAACACCGCGTACGCGATCGACACCACGGGCGCGCTCGGCAGCTGGCTCCGCGGAGGCGCGGTCCTGCTCCGACCGGACCGTGTGGTGCTCGCCGCCCGGCACGGGAGAGGGGATTCGCTCGTGGAGTCGGCGCACGCGTGGGCCCGGGTACTGGCACCGCCCGGCCCCGCCATGAGGGAACACAAAGTGTTCGAGTGATTGCATTGCGTGATGATCCAGGTGTGCGGGGACTCCTGGCGGGCAGATAACCCGCATGCTCTCGGACATGATCGACCGGTTGCGGCTCCTGCCCCGCCCGCGCCGGACCCCCGCCTTCACCGCCGACTTCGCCTCGCCCACCCAGTGGATCGCCGGCCGTTCCTGGGCCTATCCCGACGGCGGCCCCGTCAACCCGGGCGACAACAAACTGGACCACCTCACCGACGACCCCGCCTACAGCCGCGCCGGGGTCTTCCGGGCGACACCGCGACCCGACGGCGACTGGGACTGCGGGCTGCTCACCACCGAGGGCAGTGACGAGGGCTTCCAAGTGCGCACCGGAGACGTGCTGGAGGCCCGGGTGAAGCTGCCGGAACAGGTCGGCGCCTGGCCCGCCATCTGGACCTGGCGCGACGGCGGCCAGGAGATCGACGTCTTCGAGTACCACCCGGACAACCCGGACCTCCTCGAACTCTCCAACCACGTCCGGGAGGCCCACCGCTACCACCGCGATCCGGCGGTCCGCCCCGGGGCGTGGATCGACATGAAGGTCGAGTTCGGGAAGGGCTCGGTCGTCTGGTGGGTCAACGGCGACCGGGTCTTCAGCGACGGCAGGGGAGTGGGCCGCCGCTGGTCCGCGTACCTCATCGTCAACCTCTCGGTCTGCGCGGGCCGTTACCACCCGGCGCCGGAGTCCGGGGTCACGGAGCTGTCCTACGAGGTCGCGCAGTTGCGGGTGTACCGGACGCTCCGGGGGCTGCTCTAGAACGGCGAGACGGCGGCGAGGCCGTGGCGACGCGGCGACGGCGGCCGGATTCCCGGGGAAGGCGGTGGCCGGGACACGCCCTGGACGCCGAATCCGGGGTGCGTTAGCTTCCGGCGCCATGAGACTTCTGGGAGTTGGCATGTGCGCGGCGGCTCTGCTGCTGGGGGTGGTGGCCGCCCCGGCGCAGGCCGCCGACGGGCCACGGGAGCTCCGGAGTGCGCGCTGGGCGCTGAAGGAGACCGGCAAGGACGCCCGCTTCCGGGGACTGGCAGCGGTGAGCCGGTCCACGGCCTGGGTGGCCGGCTCGAAGGGGACCGTCCTGCGCACCTCGGACGGCGGTCGCAGCTGGCGCGACGTCTCACCGCCCGCGGCCGTCGCGGAGGGGCTGGAGCTGCGGGACATCGAGGCCTTCGACGGGCGGCGCGCCGTGGCCCTGTCCATCGGCGAGGGCGAGGCCTCCCGGGTACTGCGCACCGAGGACGGCGGCGCCACCTGGACGGAGACCTTCCGCAACCCCGACCCGCGGGCCTTCTACGACTGCCTCACCTTCTTCGACTCCCGCCACGGGCTCGCGATGAGCGACCCGGTCGACGGCAAGTTCCGCATCCTGTCCACGGACGACGGCGGCCGCAGCTGGCGGGTGCTGCCGAACGCGGGGATGCCGGACGCGCTGCCGGGCGAGGCGGGCTTCGCGGCGAGCGGCCAGTGCCTGGTGTCCGCCGGACCGCGCGACGTCTGGCTGGCCACCGGCGGCGGCCCGGTCGCACGGGTGCTGCACTCCGCGGACCGCGGCCTCACCTGGCGGGCCGCCGAATCCACCCTCCCCGCGGGCGACCCGGCGCGCGGCGTCTTCGCCCTCGCCTTCAGGGACCGTACGAGGGGCCTGGCGGTCGGCGGCGACTACCGCACCGGTCAGGCCTCCCCGCAGGCCGCGGCGGTCTCCTCGGACGCGGGCCGGAGCTGGCGCCCGGCGTCCGCCCCGCCGCCGGCCTACCGTTCGGGCGCGGCCTGGTTCCCGTACGGGGCCGGCGCGGCCCTGGCGGTGGGCCCGACGGGCACGGACGTCACCCGGGACGGCGGTCGCACCTGGCGGGCGCTCGACCCGGGTTCCTTCGACACGGTCGCCTGCACGGCGGACGGCGCCTGCTGGGCGTCGGGGGAGAAGGGACGGGTCGGGCGCCTGGAAGGGGCGCGCCGGGGCTGATCGGCCTCAGCTGCCGCCGTGCGCCGCCCGCAGCCGCGCCAGATAGGCCTCGGGTCCGTGTCCGTGTGCCTGGTCCTGGGCTCCCCGCCGGACGTGCTCCAGGTCTCCGCCGGGGCCGATGCGCAGCATGGTGGTGGCCGCGTGGGGGATGTCGGGGCGGCGCAGTGCGTCGGCGTCGACGACCGGGATGCCGGGCCCGAACATCGCCGTGGCCCGGGGTGCGGTGTCCGCCGGGGGCTGCCCGGTCCGGTTCGCACTGCTGACGTAGAGGTGGGGGAAGCCCGACAGCAGGGCGGACATCGGCCGCCAGTGTGCGCCGAACAGCAGGAGGTGGCCGTCGCGGAGGGCGGGTCCGGTCCAGGGCGACGGCCGCGCGTCCGCGCGTACGGGCACCAGGAGCGTGACCCGTTCCTCGCGCAGCAGGGCGAACGCGGTGCGCAGCGCGGCCGGTGCGAGGGCCAGTTCCGTGCCGAGGTCGCGCCAGACGGAGTCGTCGTGGACCCAGAGGGCGACCTCCTGGCCGGTCGGGCGGCCCTTCGCGGCGTTGACGGCTCCGGGGGTGGTGGCGGCGACGACGTAGGTGAGCGGGCTGGGGTTGGGCAGGATGACGGCCCCTCCGGCCCGCAAGGCGTCGGCTGCGGCGCCGGTGTCCGGGAGGCGGGTGTCCGACATGGTGAGTCCGATCAGGGTGCGGGTGCGGGTGCGGGTGCGGGCGTTGGCGTGGGCGGGGCGGTGGTGAGGGCGTCGAGGTACGCGGCGAAGTCCGCGTCGGGGACCTGGGCCTGGTTCAGGCGGTAGGCGCGGTCCTTGACCCAGGCCAGGGCCGCGCCGGTCTGGTCCGGATCCAGGTGGTGGCCCAGGCGCTCGGCGACCGCGCGCAGCACGCGCCGGCTGGCGAGATGGGTCAGCACGACGGTCGGGGCGAGGCCCAGATGCTGCTCGGGGTCGTAGGGCTGGAAGGTGCGCGGGTGGGTGAAAGGGGTTCCGGTGGAGATCGTGGCGACCCCGCTGCCCACGATCGGAGTGGTGACCGTGAGCGGTACCCCGGTCTCCGCGGACACCATCCGGGCGATGCCCGGCAGCCGCCTCAGGTCCGGCTGCGTCCACCACGGCTCGCAGTCGGGCCCCAGGACGTACGCGGCCTTGGCCCGGTCGTGCGCGAGGAGGAAGAGCAGCTGCTCGGTGGCGACCATTCCGCTGCGCTCGGCCATGCCCAGCCAGGAACAGGCCGCGACCCGCGCACCGCTCTCGAGGGCTGCCAGGGTGTTGGCAAGGCCCAGGCCGAGGTCGTTGTGGAGGTGCGAGACCAGGACCGTGTCCCGACCGGCGCCGTCCGCGACCCGCCGGAAGAGGTCCTGGGTCTGGCCGGGCAGCAGGTCGCCGACCGTGTCGGCGAGCACGATCGTGGCCGCCCCCTGCGCCGTCATCCGGCCCGCGTACTCGGCCACCAGGGCGTGGTCGGCGCGCGGCGCGTCCACCAGGCACACGTCCACCGCCGTACCGTCGGCGCGGTCCACGGCCTCCTTGACCACGTCCAGGCCCCGGTCCAGGGCCGTGCGGGCGTCACTGTGCACCAGGGCGCGGGCCGTGGCCTCGGAAGCGGCCACGATCACCATGATCCGCCCGTGCGCCGCACCGCGCACCGCGCCCAGCGCCAGCCGTACGTCCTCCACCGTGCCCCGGCAGATCGCGGACGGACTCACCGACTCCTGGGCCTCCAGGGCCACTTGCCGGGTCGCCTCGTACTCCTGACCGCACACCGACGGGAATCCCGCGGCGAAGACCACGTGCCGGGGGCCGTCGGCCCCGAACACCGCCCCCTGCTCACGGGCGAGGCGTACGCGGAAGCCGGCGCTCATCAGGGTCTTCGCCTGTGCGCCGTCCCGTGCCGACTCCTCGAAGAGCACGACCCGTCCGGCCCGTACCGACTCCCGCACCACGTCCACGTCCAACAACGGCCAAACTCCATTTCCGGCGCGGCACTTGAACGCCCGCGAGCGCTGTGGAGATCCACTGGGAGGGATCGTACGGGGGCGGGCATCCCCGGTTTCGCCGTCCACGGATGTTCGAGTCGGTGATCGAAATCGAGATGCGGCAGGCTTCCGGGTGCTGGCAGGCTGCGCCGGTGAACCGTGAACAGATCTCCGGCATCGCCCATGCCGATCATCCGATCAAGTCCCC
The DNA here is from genome assembly GCF_055584085.1 of Streptomyces sp. NPDC104226. Classification (NCBI taxonomy): domain Bacteria; kingdom Bacillati; phylum Actinomycetota; class Actinomycetes; order Kitasatosporales; family Streptomycetaceae; genus Streptomyces; species Streptomyces sp. NPDC104226. Next base: position 371,420 of record NZ_JBVJMS010000001.1, on the reverse strand, counting down.
GCTCGACGACGATTCGGTACGCCTGCTCCTGGAACGGGGCCTCCCGCGCGGCGACGAGCGCGTGCTCGATCTCGGCTGCGGCAGCGGCGAATGGCTGCTGCGGGCCCTGGCCGCCCGCCCGGACCTGCACGCCGAGGGCGTCGACGTCTCCGGGGACGCGCTGGCGCAGGCCCGCCGGGAAGCGGACCGCCTCGGTGTCCGGGAGCGGCTGGTCCTGCACCACCGGGAGGCCGCGGACTTCGCCTCCCCGCACCCGTTCGACCTCGTGGTCAGCGTCGGAGCCACGCACGCCTTCGGAGGCCTCCTGCCTACCCTCGCCGCCGCCCGGGGCCACCTCGCTCCCGGCGGACGGGTCCTGATCGGCGAGGGGTTCTGGGACCGCTCGCCGTCCGCGGAGGCCGTCGAGATGTTCGGGGACCTGGCCGATCTGGCCACCACCGTGGACCTCGTCGTCGCCGACGGGTGGACTCCCGTCCACGGCCACGTCAGTACGCGCGGTGAACTGGACGCCTACGAATGGGCCTGCTGGGGGTCGCTGGCCGCATGGGCCCTCGACCACCCCGCCGATCCGGACAGCGGGCACGTGCTGGCCACGGCCACCGCCCGCCGCACCGAATGGCTGCGCACCTACCGGGACACCTGGGGCTTCGTCTCCCTGGTGCTGCGTCAGACGTAGCCGACCGTGACCTCTTGGAAGCCCAGGGAGTGGAGCAGGCCCTCCAGCATCGTCGTGGTGTTCTTCTCGGTGCGCTCCACGAGCCCGCTGTCACGGGCCGCTTCCGTGATGTGCTGAACGGCCAGGCGCTGTACGGCCTGTTCACCGGCCGGATTGTCGGTGAACAGGTCGCCCAGCCGGTCCAGCAGGCCCCGCTGCTTGGACACGGCGTAGGAACGGTCCAGATCCAGCGCCGCCGTGCCGAGGACGGCGTGGGGCAGGCGGAGCGTGACCTTGGTGCGCTCCTCGTTCACGGTGACGGCCTGCTCGCCGAGTCCGCCCAGGTCCACGTAACCGCTCACGGAGCCCGCCCCTACGTAGAGGGTCCGGGTTCCCCGGACGGCGTCCGGCAGGAAGGCCGCGTCCTTCTCCAGGTCCACCACGACCTGGAAGTTGCCGGCAGCCCCCTCGTAACGGTGCATGTCCTGGATGGACTTGAGCAGGACCGGGCCCGAGCGGTCCACGGCGTCCTCGCCGAACAGGTCGCCGAAGCCCGGCAGAAGACTGAAACGGCCGGCCAGGACCAGGACCACCGCGAGCACTGCCAGCCCACCGACGGCCCGTCCCCACCACGGCAGCCGCCGCGGATCTCTTCGCGGTGCGGGTTCGCGCTCCGCGTCGTGCGATGAGTTGTCCATGCCCTGCGGATGCCCCACGCGTGCGGCCCCACTCCTCGGAGCCGTCGAAGGAGCGGTCGAAGGGGGCCGGACTACCAGGTTCCGCCCGGTGCTGCCTCGGCGTGGGCGGAGCGGCCGGGGGCGAAGGACATCCGGTTCCAGGTGTGGCGGCGGCCACGGATGGCCACCGAGTAGGCGTACATGACCTCGGGGTCGCACATGCCGGGGAGGTAGGAGTCGCCGAAGTGGTGGGCGTCGAAGCCGGCTTCCTTGGCGTTGAGGGCGAGCTGCGGCACCACGTTCGCGTGCGAGCCCTCCTGGCTGGTGCCGATGGCGCCCATGACGATCGCGCCCGCGTCCTGGACCGCGGCGACGGCCGTCGCGGCCAGCTCGCGGGTCATGCCGGGCAGTGTGCCCGGCAGCGGGGCGACCACGCCGTCCGCTCCGGCGTCGACGAGGGCGGTCAGCCGTGCGGGGGTGACGCGTTCGGGGCAGCCCGCGTGGTGCATCTTGCCCGACCACAGGGCGGCATCGTCGCCGAGCCCCTTGCGCAGTTCCTCGGTGACCCGCGCCATGCCGTCGTAGGTGCCGCCCGTTCCGGGGTTGGCGGTGATGCACAGCAGGGCGGCGCCCATGTCGACGAGGCGCCGGGCGTGTTCGGAGGTGGCGCGGCGGATCTCCGGAACGTCGCCGGGTTCCAGGTTCACCCCCACGGGGCGGCCGATCAGGCGGGCGAGATCGGTGAAGGAGGTGAAGGTCCCGAGTCCGGGCATGACGAGCCGCTCCCCGTCCCAGGCGCGCTCGATGAGGTTGAGGATGACGATGTCGGCGCCGAAGGCGGCCACCAGCTCGGCGTTGTGCACGCCGCGCCCGTCGGGGTGCGGGGAGAGCGCGGCGCGCTCGGCGAAGACCTCGGCCACCATGGTCCGGCCCTCGGCGGCGGCGACCGCCCGGGTCAGAGCGCGGCCGCGCAGGGCGGAGAGCGCGTCGCGGTCGAGGTCGAGGATTCGCTGAGTGGTCATGCCTACGACCCTAGCCAGCGGGACCCCCACCCCTGGGCCGCCGATGGTCCCCCCGGGCAGGGCCCTTGGCCCCGGCTCCCGTTCCCTCTACCGGACGCCCCTTGCGCCCCGTCAGGCCTGGGCAGCTCCCCGCGCGGTGCCCCGCAGCCGTTCCCGTCCCGTCGAAAAGGAGACGGGCGGGAACGGCCGCAGCGTGCGGGCCAGGCAGAGGGAGCGCAGCCCCTCAGCGGCGTTGCCACGTCGTCAGCGCCTCGTCCGCCGTGTCGCGGACCTCCGGGTCGGGGTGGGACCGCAGGTCGCGCAGCACGCTGAGGGCCGGGCCGAGTTCGCCGCCCGTCGACGCCGCCCGGCTCGCGTGGTCCTGTGCCAGGGCCACCGCGTACAGGCCCGCGAACAGCCCGTCCCGGGGCGGGAGCGTGCCGTTCCGGCGCCGCGCGAACCACCGCGGCCCCGTCGCCCCGCTCGCCAGCGCCGCGTCGCGCGCGTCCGCCAGCTCGGCCGGGGAGACCCGGGGTGAGCGGCGGGCCAGCGCCACCGCCGTACGGGCCGCGAGCAGTGGCCGGTCGCGTACGGCCCGGGCCTGCGCCCGTAGCTCCCGGGCCCGCTCGGCCGCCGGCGCGGCGGGGCCCCACAGCGCCGTCCGGGCCGTCACCGCCCACCGCAGGCTCGCGTCCTGCTCCGCGATCAGCGCGATCGCGCGCTGCCAGACGGGCCGGCAGGCCTCGGGCAGGCCCTGCCCGGCCGTTCGTTCGAGGCACCCCGCCAGCACCGCGACCCGGTGCAGGGCGTCGCGAGGGTCCCGGTCCGCCGGTTCGGCCGGCGCGCCGCGCCCGCGCGTCCGGGCGGCCGACCCGGCCTCCCGTACCGACCGGGCCAGCAGCGCGGCCGTGACCGTTTCCAACGGCGGCCCGTACGTGTCCGGATCGACCCGTGCCGCGTCCACGACCGCCTCCACCGCAGCCCGCCACACGGCTTCGTGGCTCCCCGGCCCGACCGCCAGACGCGGCAGCAGGCCCGCGTCCACGGCGGACGGCACCACGAGGGCCCAACGGCGCAGCACCCGGCAGGCCTCGGCGACCGTACGCGCGTCCGGCGCCTCCGCGGGCGCGCCCTGCGCGGGCTCCTCCGCGAGGAACATGCGGCACACCTCGGCCACGAGCCTCCCGTACGGCTCCCGCGCCGCCGTCGGCAGGGCGAGCGGGTCCACCCGCAGCAGCGCCTCCCGCTCCGCCCTCGAACCCTCCCGCACCGCCGTACGGAGGCACGCCTCCACCGGCCCCAGCGTCACGAGCTGCGCCGCCCGCGTCACCGCCGCCGCCCGGACGTCCCGGTGCTGCCCCGGCGCCGAGAAGGCCGCCACCAGCAACTCGCCCGCCGGCGCCGCCGGCAGCCGGTCCGCCGCCAGCCGGACGATCTCCTTGCGGCTCGTCACCTTCGTGCCCGTGGCCCGCTCCAGCACGGGGCGGAACCGCTCCGCGAGTTCCGCCGGCGGCACGTGCGCGCAGATCCGTCCGATCCCGTACACGGCGACCCGCGCCCGGTCGCCGTCGGCCCGCGCGAGCAGGTCGGGCAGGACCAGGCCGGGCCGGTCGGCGCCCGGCAGTGCGGCGAGGGCCGCCTCGGCCGTCGGTACGTGTTCCGATTCCGCGGCCTCCCGCACCGCCGCCAGCCCACCGCCGCCCGGCACCGCCGCGAGCTCCCGCAGGAGCGCGTCACCGGGGGACCGCTCCGGATGCGCCCGGGCGCGGAGCCCGGCCGCGAGCCAGTCGGCCACGGCCGCGCACGTCGCATCCGTCCACCGGTGCGCGTACTCCCCTACCGGGGGCAGGACGTGCCGGCGGGATCCGCCCACGGTCCGCTCCGGGTCGTGGAACCGGCCGCGCGGAGGAGAGTCCAGCGGCGTGGAGGCGAAGGCCGGCAACAAGTCGTCGGCCTGCCGTGCCACGAGCTGCACCACACGGGGCAGTACGACGGCGGACGGATCGGCGGCGAGCAGGGTGCGGATGCGTTCGGCCCGCGGACCCGCCGAGGCCAGCCACAGTACGCAGGCGCGTTCCGCCGGCCCGCGCGCGCCGGTCAGCGCGATCCGCTCCACGACCTCCGCCAGCCAGGGCTCGGCCCGCTCCCAACGCGGGTCCGGCGCAAGGGACTCGGCGAGGGAGAGCGCGGGGACGGGATCGCCCGCGTCGAGGGACTCCGTCACCACGGGACGCAAGGCGTCGAGCAGCGCCCGGGCCGCGGCGGCCGGCGGCTGCGTACGCAGGGCCTGCGTCACGAACCGGCCGAACCCGCCACCGGGCGTGTCGGGACCGTCGGCGCGGACCAGCGTACGTACGGCCCACGCGGCGGGCGCCGGCAGCTCGCCGGCCTCCTCTGCGGAGGGTCCGGCAGCGCGGTGCGTCCCGTCCGCGGTCGTGTGCAGCAGGCGGCCCGCGAGGTGGGTGAGGGCGACGAGCGTCGGGTACGAGAGGTCCCGCGCGGCGAGCGTGTCCGAGGCGATCCGCTCCAGCGCCGGCACCGCGGCCGCGGTGAAGGTCCGCATGGGCAGGGCGCCCAGAGCGCCCACGGCGGTCTGGCGCACCGGGTCCTGCTCGGAACGCAGCCAGGCCAGCTCCGTCAGTACCTCGGTGGTCACCTCGGGACACCGGGCCCGCGCGGCCGCGTGCACCAAGGCCCGCCAGGCGGCCGCGCGCCCGTCGGAGTCCGCCTGCCGGGTGTCCGCCCGGAGCGCCTCGGCCTCGTCCTCGTACGGAAGGAAGGCCCTCAGCACCAGCAGCTCCACCGGCTCTGCGCCCCGCGCCCGCGCCTGTTCGAGGGCGTGCAGGGCGAAGGGCGCGGCCTCCCGGCCGGGCAGTACGCGCATCAGCGCGGCCGGGAGCACCGCCGTCTCGGAGCCCGCGGCCGCGGCGGGTGCGGAGCCCTCCCCGGCCCGGACCGCGTCCAGCACCGCCCGGCGCCGACCGGGCGGGAGCGCGGGCAGGAACGCCGCGAGCACGGGCGCGGGAACCGCCGCCGCACGCAGTGCTGCGACGAGTTCGGCCTCGGGGACGGCAGCGGCGAACCGGCGCGCGCCGCTGCCGGACAGGGTCCTCGCCGCGAGGACGACACGGCCCCGCCCCCACAACCGCGCCGCGAGCCGCGGCCGCCGGGCGACGAACGCGGGCAGGTGCGGGACCAGCCCGGCCGGGAGCCGCTCGGGGCCGACCCGCTCGAACAGGTCCAGCACCGCGCCCGGGTCGACCTGCGCCAACGCGTCCAGCGCGTCACGGGCCGTCAGCAGCCACCAGAGCTCGCGGGCGGCCGGTGCCTGCGCCTCGGCCTCCCGTACGACGGTCTCGTGCACGACCGCGGGCACCCGGCGCGCCAACGGCAGCCAGGAGTGCAGGGCGTGCCGGAGCTCCGGCAGCAGCCGCCGCACCGTCGCGGGGGAGCAGGAGGGCAGCAGCCGGGCCGCCTCGCGGTCGCCCCAGGTCGCGCGGACGGAGTCGATGAGGGCATCGGGGAGCGAGCCCGGAATGCGGTGGAGGGTGGCGACGAGCTGTTCCCGGGCCGCGGCCGTGACCCGGTCGGTCACCAGGACCTCGGCGGTCGGACGGATGCGGCCGGTGCGCAGCGCGGCCAGCGCCTGGGCGCGTACGGCCCCGTTCGGGTCGGTGAGCCCGGCGACGAGCAGGTCCGCGAGCCGCTCGCCGTGTGCCGGGTCGGAGGGGACGGCGCGTGCGCAGATCAGGGCCGTGGCCCTGGTGTCCGGCACATGGCGATCCGGGTCGGCGAGCTCCGTGAGCAGGCCGGGCACCTCGGCCGGGGCCATCGCACGCACCTGGGCGACGGCAGCGCGGATCCGCTCGCGGTGAGCGAGCGGAGCGAGCGAGGCGAGGAGCCGGTCCGCGGCCTCCCGACCGGGCCGGGCGGAAGGGTGCGAGGGCTGTGGGGAGGTGCTCATGCGGCCATCGTGCAACAAGGGGCGGATGAGGAGCGAGGCAATTGAAGGCCACCGGCCGCAAGCACCATCAAGTGAACAAACCTCCCCAACCCTGCTGATTTGACCCGCCCGATGCCGTGCAGCAAGGTCGGGGCATGGATCAGATCTTCGAGAAGTTCCGGACCCTGCCTGTCGAGGAACAGCTCTCCCCGTCCCTCACCCGCCGCAGGTACGCGGACTTCCCCGTCCTCGTCGTGGACCATCCGCGCGCCGGACAGGCGTGTCTGAGCATCCAGGGCGGACAGCTCGTCAGCTGGCGCCCGGCCGGCGCCCGCCCGGATGCTCCCGGCGCGCTGTGGTCGGCCGACCCCGACCTGTGGCGGCGCGGGACGGCCGTACGCGGTGGAGTCCCGCTGTGCTGGCCTTGGTTCGGCCCGTCGGGCCCCGCCGGTTCGCCCTCGCACGGGTTCGCGCGGACCACCGACTGGGAGTTGACGGCCTGGGAGGAGGACGCCGACCGGGTCGTCGTGGAATGCACGCTGAGGCCCTCGGAGGCGACCCGCGCACTGTGGCCCGAGGAGTTCGTCCTCGTGGCGCGGTACACCCTGACCGACAGCTGCCTCATCGAGATCGAGGACCGGGGCGACCACACCGCCACCGCCGCGCTCCACACCTACGTACGGATCGGCGACCTGGGGCGGGCACACCTCGCGGGCCTCGGCCCCGAACACACCGACGGCCTCACCCGGCGCCACTACGAGGACGAGGACGGCACGCTCACCCCCGTCGACCACGTCGAGCGGTTCCAGACGGCGCCCGCACCCGTCACCACGGTGCGCGACGAGGTGCTCGGAAGGATCGTCTCCCTCGCCCACCACGACCACAGCGACGTGGTGGTCTGGAACCCGGGCGCCGAACTCGCGCGGGGCATGGCCGACCTCGCGCCGCAGGAACACCGGCACTTCCTGTGCGCGGAGACCGCCCGGGTGGGGCGGCCGCTGGTGGCGCAGGAGGGGCGGCCGGGCCGGCTGGCGGTCGAACTCCGGATGACGGAGCTCTGAGGGCCGACCCGACCGCGCCCGGCTCGGGCGGGGGGCTCACTCCCCGGTCAGCACCGTGGCCAGGAGCGCCGCGGTCCGGGCGATGAGGGGGTGGTCGGGCGCGGCGTCGGGGCGGGGCTTGGTCGTCAGGACGGCGATGACGAGGGGTGGCCGGCCGGGGGGCCAGGCGACGGCCACGTCGTTGTCGGTGCCGTACGCACCCGTGCCGGTCTTGTCCGCCACGGTCCAGTTCCCCGGCAGACCGGCCCTCAGCCGCTCGCCGCCCGTCGTGTTCCCCAGCAGCCAGCCGGTGAGCCTCCTCCGGTCCGCCGCGTCGAGCGCGGTGCCGAGGACGAGGCGCTCGTAGGTCCTCCCGATCGCGTACGGGGTGGTGGTGTCGGTCACCCGCCCGGGTTCGGCGGTGTTCAGGTCCGGTTCCCACCGGTCCAGACGGGTCACCCCGTCCCCGGTCGAGCGGGCGAAGCGCGTGACGGCGGCCGGGCCGCCCAGCTCGCGCAGGAGGAGGTTGGCGGCGGCGTTGTCGCTGAAGCGGATCGCGGCCTCGCTCAGCTCCGCGATGGTCATCCCGTCGGCGAGGTTCTCCGCCCGGCCGGTGATCGGGGCGTGCCCGGAGGCGGCGGCCTCCTGCGCGGTGTAGCGGAGGCGCTCGGCCAGGAACTCCCCGTCCCGGTCGAGGTCACGCAGGACGGCGGCCACGGCGAGGGTCTTGAAGACCGAGCAGAGGGGGAAGCGCTCCTGAGCCCGGTACCGCACCGTGCGACCGGTGGCGGTGTCATGGGCGTACACGCCCAGACGGGCGGAATGCTCCCGTTCCAGGGCCGCCAGCCTGTGCGAGACGGCGCCGCTGCCGCCGGGGGACGCGGACGCGGCGAAGGCGCGGCCGCCCGCCGGCAGCCAGGCGGCCAGTGCCGCTCCGGCTCCCAGGGCGAGCGCGGCGCGCCGGGACGAGGTCTTCCGTGTGGTGTTCACAGTCGTCGTCTTCCTCCCCGGGCCGAGACCTCAACCCCCCCGAAAGGGGTACCGACGGCCACGGAGGGTGAGATTCGGGGCTCTGGGTGGTGACCCGCCCCACAGGACCTTGGTCATGTACGAGGCGGGATCGTAGTCCTTAAACGTCCCTTACCTGACCTCTCGTATGGGCTTTGACCTGGGGTGATGTGTGGCCGGTGGGTGGGGGGTCGTTGCGCCTGGGCTGCGAGGGCCACTAGTAAGAGGGGTTGTTGCCAGGCGGGTGCTACCCCCGTAGAACTGGATGAGTCGCAGGGCGGACGGAGTTCCCCCGGGGCCCGCCCCTGGTTCTCCCGCTTCCGCCACCGGTTCCCTCTCCTTCGCGTGAGTGGCTCACGCACGTCTTTGGCGTGTCTGCGACCGTCCTTGTTCCCGTCGAAAGGTTGCTCCGTGTCCAACGCCGTCATCCGCCGTATCGCCGCTTCGAAGAAGACCTTCGCGGGTACCGTCCTGGCTCTGGGTGTTGCCGGTTCCATGCTGGCCGCTGTTCCGGCGCAGGCTGCTCCGATGGGTGCGAAGGCGATCGCGCAGCAGATGATCAAGGACCCGGCGCAGTTCGCGGCGTTCAACAACATCGTGTCCCGTGAGAGCGGCTGGAACCACACCGCGACGAACGCTTCCTCGGGTGCTTACGGTCTGGTCCAGGCGCTGCCGGCCTCGAAGATGGCCTCGGCGGGCTCGGACTGGAAGACCAACCCGGCGACCCAGATCAAGTGGGGCCTGGACTACATGAACTCCCGCTACGGCAGCCCCGAGGGTGCCTGGAACTTCTGGCAGACCCACCACTGGTACTAAACCGCCGGTGGAACACGACCACGCGACGCCCGACCGGTAATCCCACCGGCCGGGCGCTTCCGCATACCCGGGCCCCTCACGGCTGCGGGCCGCCCCGCTCGGTCCGGTCCACCAATCGGGAGAGCTCCGTCCGGGAACGCACTCCGAGCAGCGCGAAGACGTTGCGCAGGTGGTGGTCGACGGTGCGCGGGCTGACGGAGAGGCTCAGTGCCACCTCCCGGTTGGTGGCGCCCTCGGCCACACGGCGTGCGATCCGCAGTTGCTGCGGTGTCAGCAGGCCCAGCCCGCCCTCCGCTGCGGGGGTGGGCGGCGCCTCACCGGTCGCCCGCAGTTCGGCACGGGTCTGGTCGGCCCAGGCCGGGGCCCCGCAGCGCTCGAAGGTGACCAGCGCGTCCCGAAGCCGGTTCTTCGCCTCGGCCGGACGGCGCCGGCGCCGCAGCCACTTCCCGTACAGGAGCTGGGTGCGGGCCCGCTCGAAGTCGCCGGGCACCTCCTCGTGCCGGTCCAGTGCCAGGGCGTAGAACGCGTCGGCCGTATCGTCCGGCGGGGCGATCAGGGCGCGGCACCGGGCCAACTGTGCCGGTGCCTGCGGGTCGGTGCCCTGCGCGGCCCAGAGGGCGAACTCCTCGACGGCCGCCTCCGCTTCCGTCGGGGCTCCCGACTGTACGGCCGCTTCCACGAAGCACGGCAGGGAGAGCATGCGCACGGCGAAGTGGCCGCGCCCGGGCCCCGGCCGGGTCAACGGGCCGAGTCGGGCGGCGGCCTCGAAGGGCCGGCCGCGGCACAGGTCGGCGCGCGCCGAGGCCCATTCGGCCAGGGTGACCGCTTGGAGGAGCCCGTGCGGGCGGGCGATCTCCACGGCGGCTCCGGCGTGCGCGGCGACGGCCGCCGCGTCGTCCTCGACCGAGGCGACCAGGGCCAGGATCGCGTGCTGACCCGCGGCCACGTTCCGCTGGCCGGCCCGGTGGGCGGCGTGGAGGCCTTCCTGCGCGTGGGCCCGGGCCCGCGCGTGCTGGCCGGCCCGCAGCTCGGCGTACGCGAGGTGTTCGAGGATCCGCGGGGTGAGGGAGGCCAGCCCCCGCGACCGGGACACGGCCAGGGCCCGCGCATTGGTCCGGCATGCCGCCGCTATGTCGCCGAGTACGAGCGCCGCGACCCCGGCCCGCAGCAGGCGGGAGGGGTCGTCGTCGTGCCGCGCACGGTCGAGGACCCGGCGCAGCGGCGGTGCGGCCTCGGCCAGGTGCCCGTCGATCGCCGTGCGCAGCCCCGCCCGGTAGTCGAGCATCGGATGCGGGGGAGTGGTGAGCGGCGCCTCGGCGAGGGCCGCGACGCAGGCGGCGGCGTCGCCCGCGGCCCATGCCGCGTCCATCGCCTCCGTCCTGGCTTCCAGAGCCGCCTCCGCGTCGGTCGGGTCGAGGCGCTCCGCGGCCATGAGCAGCGCCTGGTAGGCGTCGCCGACCGGGCCGTCCCGCAGGGCCATGCTGCCCCGGACGAGTTCCGTGCGGCCCTGCACGGCATCGGAGGACGCACCCTCCCGTGTGGCCGCCAGAAGCCGGCGCGCCCTGCGGGGATGCCCCGACAGGCGGGCGTAGTCGGCCGCGGCGGTGAGGTGTGCGGTACGGGCTTCCTCGTGCGCGGTGAGCTGGGCGGCCCTGGACAGGGCGGCCGAGCGTTCCATGCCGGACGTCGGGGTGCCGGGAGCGGCCGCCTCGACGAGGCCGGCTGCGAGGACGGCGTCGGGCCCTTGCACGGCGAGGGCGAGGTGGAGGAGGTGGCGCAGACGGAAGCGGTCGGCGTCGATGACCGAGGCGAGCAGGGCGTGGGCGGCCCGACGCTGTGTGGACGGCGCGCCGGAGTAGACGGTCCGGCGGAGCAGGGAGCCCGTGAAGGTGATGCGGTCCCCGTCGTGGTGCACCAGTCTCGCCGCCTCGGCTGGGTCCAGTGCGGCCGGGTCCAGGCCGGCCTTGCGGGCGGCGCGCAGGACCAGGGAGGCATCCGCGCCCGCCGTGTCGGGATCGGGCTCCTGCGCGGCCGCCGCGAGGAGCAGGAGCTGCCGGGCGGGCGGCGGAAGCGGGGCGAGGCGGCTCCCGAAAGTGGCCCGCAGGACGCCCCCGTCCAGGAGCGGGCGGGGCAACGGCCGTCGGCCGCCGAGCTGATCCGGCGTCAGGCGCTGCGCGAGGGCCGTCAGAACGGCGGGATTCCCTTCGGCCTCGGAGAGCAACTCCGCACGTACGGAGGGATCCAGGCACCCCAAGGTCAGGTCGCGGAGGAGGGCGGTAGCTGCGTCGTCGTCCAGCGGGCCGAGACGGACCACGGGCCATCCGCTGAACTCGGGCTCCTCCGAGCGGTGTTCCGGCAGCGAGAGCAGGAGTCCGATCGGGCGGCCCGGGTCGGGGTTTCGCGCGGTGGCGCCGAGAACGGCCCGAGAGTGCGCGTCCCACAGGTGTACGTCGTCCACGCAGACGAGCAACGGCTCTCCCGCGGGGAGGAACTGCCTGAGCATCGGGGGCAGTTCGACCGGCCGACCCGATCCGAACGAGACCGGCGGCGGTGCCGCGCCCCGCACCCCGGCCACCCCGCCGAGGAGCGCGCGCAGGCCGTCGTAGGGCCGACGGTGCCGGGGGAGGGGGCGGGGGTGCAGGACGGGCCCGAGCGTGAACTCCCGGGCGGCCTCCGCCAGGAGACTGCTCCGGCCCATTCCGGGCTCCGCCGCGAGCAGGAGCGCCCCGGTGCGCTGGGCCCGGAGCTGGTCCGACAGGGCCGCCACCGCGGCCAGTTCGGCCGTCCGGCCGTACGTCCGGCAAGGACGGTCCACACGAGGGTGTCCGGTCACGCCGGTGAGGTTACTGCCGTGTAAACAGGGGCGGAAGACCGGATGCGGCAGGTGGGAGGCCGGACCTTGCGGGCCTCCCGCCTTCCGGGGTCGGCTCAGGAGGTATGGGGGCAGGTGCCCCGGTACTCCTCGATGGCCAGGCTGGGGCTCGGCACCGGGCAGAGGAACTGCTCGTAGCGGGTGTCGTTGTCGACGAACCGCTTGAGCCACGCAACGCTGTACTTCGCGATGGTGGTGTCCGGGCTGTTCGGGGTGAAGTGCGTGGCGTTGTTGAGTTCCAGGTAGGCCTTGTCGAGCGAGCCGGGGAGGCTCGTGTAGAAGGGCTCCGAGTGCGTGAGGACCGGTGCGACCGTGTCGCCGTCGGCCCCGACGATCAGGGTCGGCGTCTTGATCTCGGGCCAGGACTTGTCGGTGTTCCAGCCCGTGAGGGCGATCGCCGCCTGCAGTGAGGGCCGACTCTTGGCGGCCTCCAAGGTGCCGCCGCCGCCCATGGAGTGGCCCATCACCCCGAGCCGGCTGCCGTCGATCCTGGTGCGGACGGTGCTGCGCTCCGTCAGGTAGTCCAGGGCGGAGAGCAGTTGGCGCCCCCTGCTGTCGGGCTGGTCGAGGGTGGTGAGCGTGTCGATGGTCAGGACGACGAAGCCCTGCGAAGCCAGGCGCGGGCCCAGCCAGGCGATGGACGACTGGTAGGCGGTGAAGCCGGGTGAGATCACCACGGCGCCGAAGGTCCCGTCCGCACTGGAGGTCGGGTAGTAGATGGTGCCGCCGCCGAAGCCGGTGACCCCCAGGGAGGAGACGGTGGTCTGCGACACCGCGTAGGGGCCGCGGAGGGCCTCGATGCTCGACGTGGTCGGTGCGGGGCCGCGTTCGTACGGGTTCGCCGCGGCTTGAGCCCCGGAGGCCGTGAAGGTGGCGAGTGCGCCGATGCTCACGAGCGCCGCCAGGGCGGCCACGAGCGGACGGAGCCGCTTCCCGCCGCGGGGGGCGGGGCCGACGGGGCGCCCCTTCCCGGCGGCGGCGCCGTGGTCGGTGGCGCCCTGGTGGGTGTTGCCTGTGTGTTCCTGGTGCACGACGGAGTCGTCCTCTCGGTCGTGGCGGAGCCGTTCCGGCGGCGGCCGGTCCCGGGCTGGTCGCCGAGGTCCTGCCGCCTGACGGTGGTTCCCGCCGCTGTCGCTGGCCGGACCACTGTCAGGGCGCACCCCGCGACCGCACATCGGTGGAATCACCGGTCTCGCCGGGGGAGGCGCCCATCACGTCAGGGCACACGCCCGTCGCGTCACGGCACACGCCCGTCACGTCAGGGGACGCACCGGAGCGCCCTCAGCCGCCCGACAGCCGGTACGCGTCCCGTGCCAGGGTGAGCGCGATGAGGTCGCGGGGCCGGGACAGGGACTTCGACGTCAGGGCCTCCAGGCGGCGCAGGCGGTTGAAGACCGTGTTGCGGTGGCAGTACAGGCGGCTCGCCGCGCGGCCCGCGGAACCCTCCGCCGCCAGCCACGCGTCGAGGGTCTCCAGCAGCATTGCCCGGTCCGCCGGGTCCAGCTCCAGCAGGGGGCCGAGCACCGCCTGGACCAGCTCGGCCGACAGTTCGGGCTGGCGCACCACCAAGGCCGTGGGCAGCCGCTCGGCCAGCCGCACCAGCACCCGCTCGTCCGGCCCGCAGGTGCGCAGCGCGGTCTCCGCCAGCCGCCGGGCCCGGCCCAGCTCGGCCAACCCGTCCACCACCGGGCTGATCCCGCCCGGCCCCGGGCAGCGGTCCGCCAGCTCCGCCGCCAGCTCGGCCGGCGAGGAGTCGCCCAGGGCCACCACGGCCAGCTCCCGTTCCGTGCGCATCCGCCAGAACAGCCGCATCCCGCCCGCCGCCGCCACCCGGTGCACCGCATCCCCCCGGTCGGCCGGCAGCACCACCACCGCGTACCGCCCCTGCTCCGGCAGGTCCAGGGCCAGCGCCACCTGGGCGGCCAGGGCCGGCGCCGTGTCCCCCTCCAGCAGGGCGTCCAGCAGGGCCTGGGCCCGCTCGTCGCTGCGCCGGCGCATCTCCAGCTCGGCGGTGCGGTACGCCTCCGCGGTCGCGGCCGCCTGCTGCTCGATCCCCGCCCACATGGCCCCGGCCGCGCGGGCCAGTACGGGCAGGGCCTCCGGATCCTTCTCGGTGACGATGTCCAGCAGCGCGTCCCAGGTGAGCCGGCCCGCTCTGCGGTACGCGTAGAGCAGCAGGTCCAGCGGCAGCCCCTGTTCGGCCCGGCGGCGGCCCAGTTCCTCCGCGTACACGAGGTCCTTGCGCGGGCCGGACCGGGGCGCGGCGAAGGCCTCGATCCCGTAGTGCATGGCCTCGCTGACCTGTTGCCAGTGCTCGTCCCGCGGAACGGCCAGGTCGAACAGCGGCGAGTGCTTCGCCAGGTCCCTGATGAGCTGGTCGGTGAGTCCGGGAATGTCGGCGATCAGTACGTCCGCCGCCGACACCAGGACCGACCACTCCTGCTCCGTGCGCGATCTGCGTCCACCCATGGCCGCAGAGGATGTCACCCAGCATCCGCCGCCGAAAGGGGCCCGCGCCGGAGGTCTGTGCGCGTGCACAACACGCTCCCGTCCGGGCTGGTCATCGGCAGCGATTCCGCATCGGCCCGTGGACGCCCGCCCCGGCCCGGTGCTGGTGTGTGCGCCAGCACAAGGCCGCCCAGAGGAAGGAGAGGACGTGGGTTCGCTACAGGTGCGTGAGCTGTCCATCGGCTACGGGCCGGTCCGGGCACTGCGCTCGGTATCGCTCGACGTGCCCGCCGGCGCGGTGGTCGTCGTACTCGGAGGGAACGGCGCGGGGAAGTCGACGCTGCTGCGCGCGGTGTCCCGGACGCTCGGATTCCACCGGGGAGCCGTCACGGGCGGGAGCATCAGCTTCGACGGCAGGCCGCTGGACGGGCTCACCCCGGACCGGGTCGTCGCCGCGGGAGTCGTCCAAGTGCCCGAGGGGCGCAAGGTGTTCACCCGGATGACCGTCGCGGACAACCTGCGCGCCGGGGCCCTCGGCGGCCGTGCGGGATCCCGCGCCGACACGGCCCGCTCCCTGGCCCGGGTCCACGAGCTGTTCCCCGTACTGGCCCGGCGGGCCCGCCAGCGGGCCGGACTGCTGTCCGGCGGAGAACAGCAGATGCTCGCCCTCGGCCGGGCCCTGATGGCCCGCCCTCGGCTGCTGCTGCTCGACGAACCCACCCTCGGGCTCGCGCCGAAGATGGCCGCCACCATCGCCGAGACCATCACCGAGATCAACGCCTCGGGCGCCTCGGTCCTCCTCGTGGAACAGAACGCCGCCCTGGCGCTGCGGCTCTCCTCCCACGCCTACGTCCTGGAGGTCGGCGAGGTCACCCTCGACGGCCCGGCCCCCGAGCTGGCCGCCTCGGACGAGGTGCGCCGCCGCTACCTCGGCATCACCGACGAGGCGGCGCCCGACACGGCCGCCGCCGGAGCACGGCGGGAACTGCGCAGGTGGTCGGCATGAACGCGGACGACGTGAACACGAACGCCATGGATACGAACGCCGTGGACACCAACGCCTCCCCACCGCCGCTCACCGTCACCGACGTCACTGTCCGCTTCGCCGGCCTGACCGCGCTCGACGCCGTCTCCTTCACGGTGGACCCCGGGAGCGTGCACGCCGTCATCGGACCCAACGGGGCGGGCAAGTCCACCTGCTTCAACGTGCTGTCCGGGGTGTACCGGGCCACCGCCGGCAGCGTCCGCTTCGGCGCCGCCGAACTCACCGGCCTCGCCCCGCACGCCGTCGCCGCCCTCGGCATCGCCCGCACCTTCCAGAACCTGGCACTGCCCCCGCACACCACCGTCGCCGACAGCCTCCTGCTGGGGCGCCACCGGCTGATGCGGACCGGCTTCCTGGCCGCGGGACTGCGGCTGCCCGCCGCCGCGCGCGAAGACCGCCGGCACCGCGAACGCGTGCGGGAGATCGCCGAGTTCGTTGGGCTGGAGGGCGACCTCGCGGCGCCCGCCGGCTCCCTCCCGTACGGAAAGCAGAAACTCGTCGAGCTGGCCCGGGCCCTGTGCATGGAGCCGCGGCTGCTGCTCCTCGACGAACCCGTCGCCGGCATGACCGCCGACGAGAGGCAGCGCACGGCCGCCGTCATCGCGGGCGTCCGGGACGGCCTCGGCATCTCGATCGTGCTGGTCGAACACGACATGGGGGTGGTGATGCGGCTCGCGGACGCGGTGACCGTACTCGACTTCGGCAAACGCATCGGCGGCGGCACTCCCGCGCAGGTGCAGAACGATCCCGCGGTGGTCCGCGCGTACCTCGGAGAGGAGGAGCCGGCCGCATGACCACGTTCCTCGAACTGCTCCTCGGCGGGCTCTCCATGGGCTCCGTCTACGCCCTGATCGCCCTCGGCTTCGTGGTCATCTTCAAAGCCACCGAAGTGGTCAACTTCGCCCACGCCTCGCTGCTCCTGGCCGGCGGGTACGTCACCGCCACCCTGCACGAGGAGCTCGGATTCTGGGGCGCGCTCCTGGCCGGCGCCCTGTCGGCGGCCGCCGTGGGCGCGGCGATCGAGTTCCTGGTGATGCGGCGCTACCGGGGCCAGGACCAGAGCGTACTGGCCATCGTCACCATCGGCGTCGACATCCTCCTCATCACCGACCTCACCCGGCGCCTCGGCACCGACGTGCTCTCGCTCGGCGACCCGTGGGGCGACCGCGTCGTCCACCTCGGTGCGGTCACCGTGCCGCAGACCCGGATCGCCGCCATCCTCGCCGCCGGCCTGCTGATCACCGTGTTCCTGCTCGTGTTCCGGCACACCTCCTGGGGCGTGGCCATGCGCGCCGCCGCCGAACAGCCGGAGACCGCCGCGCTGATGGGCGTACGGCTGGGCCGGGTCTCGCTCGCGGCATGGGCCGTGGCAGGGGCGCTGGCGGCCGTCGCCGCGCTCTTCCTGACCGTCTTCCCCACACCCGGCCTGGAGCGCGCCACCTCCCTCGCCGCTCTCAAGGCCTTCCCGGCCGCGATCCTCGGCGGCCTCGACTCCACCTCCGGCGCCCTGGCCGGCGGCCTGATCGTGGGCGTCACCGAGGCCCTGGCCACCGGCTACCAGAGCCAGTTGACCTTCCTCGGCCGCGGCATCGGCGACCTGGCGCCGTACCTGGTGATGGTCGCGGTCCTGCTGATCCGTCCCGCCGGACTCTTCGGCACGAAGGAGCTCGCCCGTGTCTGACACCCGCAGCCCCGTGCTGCACCCCGAGGCCGTCGCCCCGGCGGCAGCCTCCCGGACCCGGCTGCTCACCACCCGCAACGCGGCGGCAGCCGCCGCCGTCCTGGTGCTCCTCGCGCTGCCGTTCTACCTCGACCGGTTCTGGCTGCAGGCCGGGCTGTTCGCCATCGCCGCCGCCATCGGGGCCATCGGGCTCAACCTGCTCACCGGAGCCACCGGTCAGCTGTCGATGGGCCACGCCTTCTTCCTCGCCGTGGGCGCCTACGGGTACTGCGCGCTGGCCGGGGACGGAAGTACGGCCGGCAGTCACGAGCTGGTCGGACTCGGGCTGCCCAGCTGGCTCGCAGCGCTCCTGGCCGTCGCCCTCGCAGGGGCGGCGGGGGGCGTCTTCAGCCCCATCGCGGGCCGCCTGCGCGGCGCGTACCTCGGCATCGCCACGCTCGCGCTGATCTTCATCGGCCAGCACGTGCTGTTCAACGCCACCAGCGTCACCGGCGGGTTCAACGGGCGGGAGGTGGAGCCGCTGTCGCTCTTCGGCTTCACCTTCGACGACACCGAGACCGTCATCGCCGCCGTCCCCTTCCAGTCCGCCGAGAAGCTCTGGTACGTCGCCCTCGCCCTCCTCCTCGGCGGCGCCCTGTTCGCGCGCGGCGTCCTGCGGGGCCGGCCCGGCCGGGCCATGAACGCCCTGCGCGACCACAGCATCGCCGCCGGGGTGATGGGCGTGCCGGTCGCCCGGTACCGGGCCGCCGTCTTCGTCCTGTCGTCCATGTACGCGGGGCTCGCCGGTGTCCTGCTGGCCCTGGTCTTCCAGCGCACCGTGCCCGACTACTTCGGCATGGTGCTGTCCCTGGAGTACCTCGCCATGATCGTGATCGGCGGCCTCGGCACCGTCGGCGGAGCCGTCGTGGGCGCCGTCTTCGTCTCCCTCCTGCCCCAACTCCTCACCCGCTACAGCGACGCCCTGCCGCTGGTCTCCGCCCCCGGAACGGGCGGGGTCTCGCCGGGCGAGGCCTCCCGCTACCTGTACGGGGCGGCCGTCGTCGTGGCCGTCCTGTTCCTGCCCGGCGGTCTCACCGGCATCACCCGGATCGTCCGCACCCGCACCACACCCCCGAAGGAGCGAACGTGAACAGAAGAAGGCACGCCGCCGCGGTCCTGGCGGCCGCACTCGTCCTGACCGGCGCCGCAGGGTGCAGTGGCAAGGCCAAGACTGCCGAGGGCGACAAGCCCGCCGCGGGCGGGGTCAAGGCCGGAGCCGGGGTGAGCGACAAGACGATCAAGCTCGGCGCGCTCACCGACATGACCGGCGTCTACGCCTCGCTCGGCAAGAGCGTCACCCAGGCCCAGCAGCTGTGGGTGAAGCAGACCAACGCGGCGGGCGGCATCTGCGGCCGCACCATCGAGCTGACGGTCCGCGACCACGGCTACGACCCGCAGAAGGCCCTCGCCGCCTACACCGAACTGGAGCCCTCGGTGCTGGGCTTCGCCCAGTTCATCGGCTCCCCGTTCGTCTCCGCCGTCAAGCAGCGGATCGACGGGCAGGACAAGGGGCTGGTCATCCCGCAGGCCTGGTCCGCCTCCCTGCTCGGCAGCCCGTACATCCGCACGGTGGGCGCGACGTACGACATCGAGACCATCAACGCGGTCGGCTACCTCCTCGACCAGAAGCGGATCGCCTCGGGCGACAAGATCGGTCACGTCTACTTCGAGGGCGACTACGGCGAGAACGCCCTGACCGGCGCCAAGGCCATCGCCGCGGAGACCGGACTGACCGTCGTCGAACAGAAGATCAAGCCGACCGACAACGACATGACGGCCCAGGTCGCCGCCCTCAAGCAGGCCGGGGTCAAGGCCGTGGTCATCAGCGCCGGCCCCCGCCAGGCGGCCTCGCTCGTCGGAGTCGCCGCGGCCGGCGGCTGGAACGTCCCGATCGTCGGCAACAACTCCGCCTTCTCCCCGCAGCTCCTCGCCACTCCGGCGGGCGCGGCCCTGCAGAAGGACTACTACGTCGCCTCCTCGGCCCTGCCGATCGGCTCGACCGAGGCGGGCCCGGCCGCCCTGGCCGCCGCGTACAAGGCGGAGTACCCGGACTCGGGCCTGGACAACGGCGTGGTCGCCGGGTTCACCGCCGGCACCCTGTTCGGGGAGGTGCTGAAGAAGGCCTGCGCCGACAAGGACCTGACCCGCGAGGGGATCCGGGCGGCCCTGCTGAGCCTGAAGTCCTACGACAACGGCTTCGGCATCACCCACGACTTCTCGGACCCGAAGGCCCCCTCCACCCGACAGAGCGTGATCATGAAGCCGGATGCGCAGGTCCCGGGCGGTATGAAGGTGGTCAAGGAGGCCACCGCGGCACCCGCGGCGACGAAGTTCACGCCCGCTTCCTGAGCGGCGCGCAGGAAGGACGCCGCCGCCCCGACCCGCGTCGGGGCGGCGGCGTCCGTCTGTGCGGATCCGGTACTCCGGGCAGGCTCGCCCGCCCCCGATGAAACGCTTTCGGCGCCTTCGGCCAAGTACTGGATGAGGGAGCCGTCCGGGGTCCCTGTACGAAGGAGGAACCGGGTGCGCAGCCCACGACACGAGGCCGGACCGCCGGGTCTCACCACACCTGAGGGATTCGGCGCGTTCTACGAGGAACACGTCGACGCCGTCCTCGGATTCGTCACGCGCCGGGTCGCCGACCCGCACCTGGCGGCCGACATGACCGCGGACGTCTTCCTCGCCGCCATGGGAGCGGCCGCCGCCGGCTACCGGCCCGGCAGGAGGGCTCCGATCGTCTGGCTGTTCGCGATAGCCCGCACCATCCCGTCGGGCGGGCATGAGCCGGCCCGCGAGGGTGGAGCACGGGCGCGGCTCAGCGGCCGGACCCTCCTCGACGACGAGGACCTCGCCGCCCTTGAGGAACGCATCGACTCCCAGCGGGCCCTGAGACAGCTGGCCGAGCGCCATGCCGTCCTGCCCGAGCCGCTGCGCGCGGCCCTGGATCTCGTGGTGGTCGACGAACTCACCCCGGCCGAGGCCGCGCAGGTCCTCGGCGTCAGCGGGGCGACGATCCGTATCCGCCTGCGCCGTGCCCGGCGCGCTCTCGGCGCCGTCCAGGGCTCCGTCACCGAAGGCCAGTTGGAGGTATCCCGATGAGCGATAGGCCCAGTGGTTTCGAGGAGCGCCTCAAGGCGGCGCTCATGGCACGTCTCCCGGAGGTGCCGCCCGCACCCCCCACCCGGTCACTCGCCCGGCAGTATGGCATCCCGCTCGCGGTGGGCGTCGCGACGGTGGCGGTCGTCGCCGTGATGGCCCTGCCCGGCAGTACCCACGACGGCTCCCGGCCCGCGCACGGTCCGACCGGCTCGCCGAGCCCTTCGGCCACGGACGGGCCCGAGATCAAGCGGGACCCCGATGGCTCGCTCCGGTTCGACCTGCCCGAGAACCACCAGGTCCCCGCGCTCGCGGAGCGGTTGAAGGCGCTGGGAGTGGCGGTCGCCGTGGTCCCGTCGAAGCCGCCGTCGCAGTGCTCCGAGATGGGAGGCGGGTACCGGGGTCCCCAGGCAGATCCCGAGGCCGACATCATGTCGAGGGGCGGTGACAGCATGGGCCTGAAGGTGAACGCGAAGACGGTCCCGCCGGGCTACACGCTCACGCTCGGCTGGTCGGACTACTACCCGCTGGGTCAGGGAGGGGCCCGCTTCGGCGTGATCGAGACCTCCAAGGTCCCCTCCTGCTCGGTCGACTACTCCGAGGGACTGGAGGAACTGCTGGCGTCCCGCGCTGCCAGCCCGGCACCCTAACGCGCCCCCGCCCGGCAGCACGTCCCCCACACTGTATGCGGACTGCCCCGGCCCCTTCACGGGGCCGGGGGGCCCAGGGGTTCCCTACGGGCGCGCCGTGAAGAGCGCCTCGGTGAACTCCGTGACCTCGCTGAAGCCGAGCCGGCGGTAGAGGCGGACGGCGGTGGTGTTGTCCGCACGGACGTTGAGTCCGATGTGGTCCACCGTCTCGCGCAGCTGTCGGCACAGCGCGGCGACACAGGCGCCGCCGGCGCCCTGGCCGCGCACCCGGGGATGCGTGGTGACGTTCCCGATCGCGGCGACCCGGTAGGCCGCGGAGTGCACGTGTACGCCCGCCACGGCGACCAGCTGACCGGCCTGCCGGGCGCCGAGGTACTGGCCGGTGTCGAGCATGCGGTCGTCGAACCAGTTGCCCGGGTAGGCCTGTTCGAAGAGTTCGAGGAGTTCCGGGAGGTCGGCCCGGCTCAGCGGGGCGGGCTGCCAGGGTCCGGCGGGATACCGGTCGGCCACGTCGGGATCGGTCAGCGCCATGCGGAGCAGGGTGGAGTGCGACTGGGCGACGTACCCGGATTCCAGAACCTTCGCGGCGTTTCCGGTCAGGTGCCCGAGGAAGCGCCGCGGCAGTACGGGGAGCAGTGCCTCGGCGAGCTCCTCCAGGGCGGCCGCTTGCCCGGGGCGGGTGAAGCCCAGCAGCGTCGGTACGTCGCCGACCGCGTAGAGCAGTGCCACCGGCCCGTCCGGAGAGAGGGCGTACCAGCTGGTGTGGGGCCACGGCAGGTCGTCGAGGTCGCCGAGTTCCATCAGGTTCATGGCGGGATCGCGTACGAAGCGGGCGGCCAGGTCTGATCGGTCGTGAAGGCTGTGCAGGATCACCCGGACAGAGTACGGCGGGGCCCGGACCGGTTCGACGGCGAGGTGGGGCGCCGCCGCCGGAGGCGGACGCAGCGACGCCCCGCACCGAAACGGTGCGGGGCGTCAGGCTGCTGCGGCTCAGAGGGGACGGATGTCCTCGGCCTGCGGGCCCTTCTGGCCCTGGGTGACCGTGAACTCGACCTTCTGGCCCTCCAGGAGCTCACGGAAGCCCTGGGCGTTGATGTTGGAGTAGTGGGCGAAGACGTCGGGGCCGCCGCCGTCCTGCTCGATGAAGCCGAAGCCCTTTTCCGAGTTGAACCACTTCACCGTTCCGGTGGCCATCTTGTGCTCCCTGTCGGGGACGAGGGTCCTCGCTGCTGAGGACCCTTGGGTGTGGGGTGCTTGCCCTGGTCCTCCGACGCTTGGTGAAGCGGTACTTCGGACACACGACTGCCGATCACGAGGCATGATCTACCCACTTGCACGAGGAGGGCAAACCGATGATCGTTTTGCCCTGGCATGGGCACATCGCCTCCGGTCGGCCGGGCCCGCCGCCGAGCGGGGCCGAGGCAGGTCAACGGGCCGACGATCTCTTGCCCGTAGGGTGGTGCTCATGGAGTCGTACACGATGGGACAGGCTGCCGACCTGCTGGGTGTGAGCGTCGACACGGTGCGACGGTGGGCGGACGCGGGCCGCTTCCCGACGCACCGTGAGGGCAGTCGGCGCATCGTGGAGGGTCCCGCCCTCGCCGGGTTCTGCGTGGAGGTCGCCCAAGAGGGCGCCGATGACGGGGACACCCCGTACACCTCGGCGCGCAACGCGTTCCCGGGGATCGTGACGGCCATCAGGCTGGGCGAGGTCTCGGCACAGGTGGAGGTCCAGGCAGGCCCGCACCGGGTGGTGTCGCTGCTGACCCGGGAGGCCGTCGAGGAGCTCGGCCTGGAGCCGGGGGTGACGGTCACCGCCCGGGTGAAGTCGACCAGCGTGCACATCGCGCGCGGCTGAGCTCCCGTGGATCGGGGGACGGGGCCCCTCGGGCTCCTCGTGGGCACCCTGGCCACTGCAGTAAGCGGGTCGGCTCGTACCGGAGCGGTCCGCCGGGATCGGGTCGCCGATACGTGATCGCGTGACGGCGGGGAAGCACGGCTGGGGGTGATCGCATGGGCGCGTCGGTGGCGTCGGAGACCGTCGTGGAGCGCGAAGACGGGTTCGACTGGTTCTGCGAGACGGTGTCCAGCGAGGTGATGCCCGTCATGCTCAGCACCCGGCACACAGCCGACTTCCGGGCGAAGATCACGGACCTTGATCTCGGAGTGGTGCGGGTGTCCGCCGTGAAGTGCTCGCCCGTGCTCTCGCGCCGCACCGCGGCCCACGTGCGGCGCGGTGACCCCGAGCACGTCCAGCTGGCGCTCGTCACCCAAGGTGCCTTCAAGATCTCCCAGCGCGGCAGCGAGTCCGTGGTCGCGGGCGGACTCGTACTCACGGACACCTCGCGGCCGAGCGAAGGCGTCAGCGCCGACGGGCAGGGCGAGGCGATCGTGCTGCAGATTCCCCGGCCCGCCCTGGCGCTGCGCCCGAACCGCATGGACCGCCTGCTCGCACAGAACCTGGGCGCGGGCAGAGGCTCGGGGGCCGTCTTCGCCGACTTCCTCAAAGCCCTGCTCACGCACGGCCCGCGCTGTAGCCCCGAGGAACTGCGCGGGATGGGCTCCATCGCCCTCGACCTGGCCACCGCCTGTCTCGCACAGCAGCTCGGCGACCTGGGCGAGGCACCCGCGGAGGTGCGCGCACAGGAGACCCTGCAGCGGATCCGCCGCTTCGTCGAGAACAACCTCGGCGACCCGGACCTGACCCCGCAGGTGATCGCCGATCGGCACAACCTGTCCCTACGGGCCCTGCACGCCCTCTTCGCCGACCAGGACCTGGGCATCGCGGCACGCATCCGGGCGAACCGGCTGGAGCGCGCCCACGCCGACCTCGTACGCGGGGACCTGAACGGGCAGCCCGTCCAGGCCGTCGCGGCGCGCTGGGGGTTCTCCAGCGCCACCGCCTTCAGCCGGGCCTTCCGCGAGGCCTACGGAATCACCCCGTCCGAACACCGGGCCTCCTCCCCGAATGCCTGAAGGTGCGCCTTCCCGAGTCCGGGGAGAGCGCGCGAGGGTCACCCGCAGGGGTGTTAACTTCACGCCCATGGCGGATCATCAGACCGAGACCAGGACGGCCTACGACGGGGTCGTCGACCTGTACGCGTCCCTCTTCGCCAATCGGTTGGAGACACAGCCGTTCTCGCGGAACATGATCGGCACCTTCGCAGAGCTGGTGCGCGGAACGGGAAACGCGCGAGCGGCCGACGTGGGATGCGGCCCCGGACACCTGACGGCCATGCTGCACGATCTGGGACTGGACGCCTTCGGGCTCGACCTCTCCCCGGCCATGGTCGACCACGCCCGCCGGGCGCACCCGGCCCTGCGCTTCGACGAGGCGCGCATGGAGGCCCTGCCCGTCGAGGACGCGGCGCTGGGCGGCGTCCTGGCCCACTATTCGATGATCCACACACCGCCCGGGGAACTCCCCGCACTCCTCGCCGAGCAGGTCCGCGTCCTGGCGCCGGGAGGTCTGCTCCTGGCCTCGTTCTTCGCGACCGACGGATCGCAGGAGCCGGTCCGCTTCGACCACAAGGTGACGCCCGCCTACAGCTGGCCCGTGGACCGGTTCGCCGAGCTGCTGTCCGGGGCCGGCCTCGTCCCCTTCGCCCGGCTCGTCCACGACCCGGCCTCCGAGCGGGGCTTCCTCGACGCCCACGTGCTGGCCCGCCGTCCCTCGACGGTGTGACCAAAGGCCCCGAAACCACGCAACACGTCGGCGCCGTAGTCCCCGGGTACTTCCCGGTGTTAAGATTTTGTTTGATCGATCTCGATCGCAGGATTGTTACTCCCCGAGGGCATCACCTTCGTCGCCTCGCGACGCCAAGGCGGTGCGCCGCTTGAGGGGAGGCAAGGCCTGGGTAGCGCCGCGTGCGCGACCCGGGCCTTTTTTGTTGCCCGGATCCGGGCGTGAGAGATCGCGAACCGAAGCAGGATGGCAAGCGCCCCAGGATGCAAGGACGCATCATGAACACACCCGTAGCCGGACCCGGCACGCTCGCGGAGCAGATCCTCCGCGGCGTCGGCGGAGCCGAGAACATCGAGAGCCTCACGCACTGCGCGACGAGGCTGCGTTTCCAGCTCCACGACGGTGCGAAGGCCGACACGGCCGCTCTCGATGCCCTCGGCGGCGTCATGGCCACCGTGCCGCAGTCCGGTGACCGCCTCCAGATCGTGATCGGCGGAGCCGTCGCACGCGTCTACTCCGAGATCATGAACCTGCCGTCGATGGCAGGGGGCGGCACGGCCGGCCCGAAGTCCGACGCCGACGTCAAGGCCGCGATGCGCGCCAAGAGCCGCGGCCGCTACGCCTGGGTCGACAACTTCTTCGAGTACCTCTCCGACTCGTTCCGCCCGCTCATGGGCGTCCTGCTGGGCTCCTCGCTGATCATCGCGATCGCCTCCGTCCTCGACGCCCTGGGCGTGGTCGACTTCCGCGCCGCGGACAAGTCCGCCACCTGGGTCTTCGTCGACGCGATGTGGCGCTCGGTGCTCTACTTCCTGCCGATCATGGTCGCCTACAACGCGGCCAAGAAGCTGAAGATCGACCCGTGGGTGGGCGCCGCGGTGATGGCCGCGGTCATGACCCCGAACTTCACGGGCATGCTCGACCCCAAGTCCGGGATCCCCGGCATCACCTGCACCACCAACGGCACCCTCGGCACCCAGGAGTGCGTGGCGCACGTGTTCGGCCTGCCGATGCAGCTGAACGACTACGGCGGCCAGGTCTTCGTGCCGCTGCTGATGGTCGCCGTGCTCGCCCTGGTCTACAA
This sequence comes from Streptomyces sp. NPDC104226, assembly GCF_055584085.1. NCBI lineage: Bacteria > Bacillati > Actinomycetota > Actinomycetes > Kitasatosporales > Streptomycetaceae > Streptomyces > Streptomyces sp. NPDC104226. The sequence continues at coordinate 345,680 of NZ_JBVJMS010000001.1, read as the reverse complement.
GGGACTGCAGCGCATCTTCCCGGAGACCGTGCACCTGGTCTTCGTACCGTTCTTCAGCATGCTGATCATGATCCCGATCACCGCCTTCCTCATCGGCCCGATGGGCGTCTGGGCGGGCAACGGCCTCGGTTCCGGTCTGTCCTGGCTGAACGGCAACGCCCCGATCGTCTTCGCGATCATGATTCCGCTGCTGTACCCCTTCCTGGTGCCGCTGGGCCTGCACTGGCCGCTGAACGCGCTGATGCTGGTGAACATCAACACCCTCGGCTACGACTTCATCCAGGGCCCCATGGGCGCATGGAACTTCGCCTGCTTCGGCGCGACCGCCGGTGTGCTGCTGCTCTCGATCCGCCACCGCGAGAAGGAGATGCGCCAGACCTCCGTCGGCGCCCTGGCCGCGGGTCTGCTCGGCGGCATCTCCGAGCCCTCGCTGTACGGCATCCACCTGCGCTTCAAGCGGATCTACCCGCGCATGCTCGTCGGCTGCCTCGTGGGCGGCGTGATCGTGGGCGTCCTGGGCGGTGTGGACACCAAGGCCTTCGCCTTCACCTCCCTGCTGACCATCCCGGTCTTCTCGCCGATGGGCACCTACACCATCGCGATCACGGCCTCCTTCTTCGTGTCGATGGCGCTCGTGTACTTCTCCGACTTCCGCACCCCGCAGGAGCGCGCCGAGGCCAACGCCGAGCGCGACGCCGCAGAGGCCGCCGCCCGCGGTGAGGCCGTGGTGGCCGACGACCGCGAGCTCGTCACCGTCGGCGCACCGGCGACCGCCGCGGGCGCTTCCGCTTCCGGTTCCTCTTCCGACCCCGTTTCCGCCCCGGAGGCCGGTGCTCCCGCCTCCGCCTCCACCTCCTCCGCCGCACGGGCCGTCGAGCTCGCCGCGCCGGTCGCGGGCCGTGTCGTCGACCTCGACGAGGTCGGAGACCCCGTCTTCGCCTCCCGCGCACTCGGTGAAGGCGTGGGCATCGAGCCGGCCGACGGCCGCATCGTCGCCCCGGTCGACGGAGAACTGATCATCGTCGCGGCAACCGGCCACGCCTTCGGAATCCGCACCGCCGACGGCGTCGAGGTGCTCGTCCACGTCGGCATCGACACGGTGAAGATGAAGGGGGAGGGCTTCGACGTCCGTGCCGAGGCCGGCCGGCAGGTCTCCGCAGGCGACCTCCTCGTCGAGGTCGACCTCGACGCCGTCCGCGCGGCGCAGCACCCGACCGTCACCCTCATGACGGTCACCAACACCGCCGACCTCACCTCGGTCGAGCCGCACACCGGTCGGACCGTCGCCGCCGGTGCCCCCGTGGTGACCGTACGCCGGTAACGCGCAGCCACCGCTCCGACGCGGGCCCGCGCCACTTCGGTGGTGCGGGCCCGCGTCGGAGCGGATCCGGGGAGGGAGTGGCGCACGGGTGGCAGACAATGCGGGATCATTGGTCAGAATCGGACCGCGAAAGAGAAGGAGAGCAGGCGTTGAAGGCGCTGCGTGTCCTCAATAACAACGTGGTCCTCGCGCGCGACGACAAGGGGCAGGAGGTCATCCTCACCGGGCGCGGGATCGGCTTCAGCTCCCGCCAGGGGAAGCCGGTCGACCCGGCACTGATCGTGCGCGTCTTCGTCCCGGCCGACGGCCGCGACCCCGACCACCTGAGCGAGGTCCTCGCCCTCATCGACGAGGAGGTCCTGCGGGCCGTCGTGATCGCCCTCGACGAATCCGGGATCGAGGGACGCGAGTCCACCCGGCCGACCCTGGCCATCGCCGTCGCCGACCACGTCGCGGGCGCGCTGGACCGGGCGGCGCGGGGCATCGTCGTCGAGTACCCGCTGCGCGCGGAGGTCCAGGCGCTGTACGCCGCGGAGTTCGCCCAGGCGCAGCGCCTGCTGGAGGCGATCAACGAGCGCGTGGACCCGCGGCTGGATCCCTCCGAGGCGATCGCGCTCGCCCTGCACCTGGTCAACGCGGGATTCGCCACGGGCGACCTGTCCTTCACGTACACCATGACCGGGGTCATCCAGCAGATGCTCGCCGTCGTGCGGGAGCGGTACGGGCTGTCCGTCTCCCAGGAGTCCCTGAACGCGGCGCGTTTCATCACCCACGTGCGCTACCTCTTCGTGCGAATCCAGCAGCACCGGCAGCTGAAGGGGCACGAGTCGACGATCGGCGAGGGCATCCGCCGGCACTACCCGGAGGCGACCCGCACCGCCCAGCAGCTGGCGACGATCGTCGAGCTCCGGCTGGGGGAGCACCTGAGCGAGGACGAGGTCTCCTACCTGGCGCTCCACGTGGCCCGCATGACCCTGGAGCCGGACGACGCCACGGCGTAGACCCTAGTCGGGGATCCCGGGCATGCCCCAGTGGGCGTTCCTGTCGCTGACGTCGGCTTGCGGGCACGTCCTCCGCCAGGGCGTGAGCGTTGGGGCGAGGCCGGGGCGGCCGAAGAAGAGCCGCCTTCCCCGCACGCGCAGTCGCAGTCGCGCCGAGCCGTCGACGTTGTCGCGGATGACGAGGACCCGGGTCACCTGGCGGGGGTCGTGCTCCGTCGTCCGTCCTCCGGCCCGGCGGAGGCGCAGCCGCGCGCCATCGGCCGCCCCGCCGGGGACGATCCGCACCTCGACCAGGCGCCGCCGGTCCCAGGTCCCGTACGCGATCTCCGCGAGTACGTAGGCCACGGCTGCCCACGCCGCCCACCGGACGTCGGATTCGGCCCACATCACCAGGCCGAAGAAGCCGAGGCAGCATGCCGCCACCGCCGTGCGGCGCAGCAGGGAAACAGCCCGCACTTCCTTGTCCGCCGCGTCCCAGAGCACGTCCTCGCCGGCTGCCATCCCGTCATCATGGGCCCCGGTCGGCCCTCTTGAGAAGCCCCGCCCGATCCGGCTATTGGTCCAGACCTATTGACCGGCCGTGTCGTTGCTCCTACGATCCGGTCGGCACAGCCCCACCTGTCCCCACCTCACCCGGAGCCGGGCGTCGCACCCCCACGCGTCGGTCATGTCCATGACGCTCGGCCTGAATGGAGCACACCATGTTCCGTCGGAGATCACGTACTCCGCGCCCGTCGGCCGACCTCGGCCCTCGCGTGGACCGGACCGGCCGCACCCAGCGCGGAGCGACCGTTCTGAACCGCTCCCTCGCCGGATTGAGCGCCGCTGCCGTCATCGGCGCCGGCATCGCCGCCGCGGGCGCCGTCACGGCCGGCGCCGCTACGAACGAGGCCGCCGCCACCAACCTGGTGGTCAACCCCGGATTCGAGAACGGCCTCTCCTCCTGGACCTGTTCCGGCGGCTCCGGGGTGGCGGTCGGCACTCCGGTCCGGTCGGGGGCCTCCGCGCTCAAGGCGACCCCGTCCGGGCAGGACAACGCCCAGTGCGCCCAGACCATCAGCGTCCAGCCCAACTCCCAGTACACGCTGAGTGCCTACGTCCAGGGCAGTTACGTCTACCTGGGCGCCACCGGCACCGGCCTCACCGGAACCACGTCGACCTGGACGCCGAGCAGCCCGTCCTACGGCCAGCTCAGCGTCGCCTTCAGCACGGGGCCGAGCACCACCTCGGTGACCGTCTACCTGCACGGCTGGTACGGGCAGCCCGCGTACCTCGCGGACGACGTGTCGCTCGTCGGTCCGGGCGGCAGCAGCCCCAGCCCGACCGTGCCGCCGACCACGACGCCTCCCACCACCCCGCCTCCCACCACCACGCCCCCGACGACCACCCCGCCGACCACGACGCCCCCGACCACGACGCCCCCCACCACCACCCCGCCCGGCGAGACCTGCGCCACGAAGCCCAAGCCGGCCGGCAAGGTCCTGCAGGGCTACTGGGAGAACTGGGACGGAGCTTCCAACGGGGTCCACCCGGGCATGGGCTGGGTCCCCATCACGGACAGCCGGATAGCCGCGCACGGCTACAACGTCATCAACGCCGCGTTCCCGGTGATCCTCTCGGACGGCACGGTCCAGTGGCAGGACGGCATGGACACCGGCGTCAAGGTCGCGACCCCGGCCGAGATGTGCCAGGCCAAGGCGGCCGGAGCGACGATCCTGATGTCGATCGGCGGCGCCACCGCGGGCATCGACCTGAGCTCCAGCACGGTCGCCGACAAGTTCGTGGCGACCGTCGTGCCGATCCTCAAGAAGTACAACTTCGACGGCATCGACATCGACATCGAGACCGGCCTGTCCGGAAGCGGCAACATCAACACGCTGTCCGCGTCCCAGGCCAACCTGATCCGCATCATCGACGGCGTGCTGGCCCAGATGCCCGCGGGCTTCGGCCTGACGATGGCCCCCGAAACCGCCTACGTCACCGGCGGCAGCGTCACCTACGGGTCGATCTGGGGCTCCTACCTGCCGATCATCAAGAAGTACGCCGACAACGGCCGGCTGTGGTGGCTGAACATGCAGTACTACAACGGCAGCATGTACGGGTGCTCCGGCGACTCCTACCAGGCCGGCACCGTCCAGGGCTTCACCGCCCAGACCACCTGCCTGAACAACGGCCTGACCATCCAGGGCACCACCATCAAGGTGCCGTACGACAAGCAGGTCCCCGGCCTGCCGGCCCAGACCGGTGCGGGCGGCGGCTACATGGCGCCGAGCCTGGTCGGCCAGTCGTGGAACGCCTTCGGCGGCTCGCTGAAGGGGCTCATGACCTGGTCGATCAACTGGGACGGCTCGAAGGGCTGGACTTTCGGCGACAACGTCAAGTCCCTCCAGGGACGTTGACCGCACCCCGCTGATCCTCAGGGTGATGCAGGAGTGAACGGGCAGGGCCCCGGAGGCGCGTCGAGCGCCCCCGGGGCCCTGCTCCGGTGCGGCTCAGGAAACGGCGCGCAGGCGGGTGGCCGCGGCCTCCGCCTCGCGGACCACGCGGTCGGTGTCCACGTCGACGAGCCGGCCGCCCAGCTTGAGGGGACGGCCGTCCACGAAGACCGCGCGGACGTTCTCCGGGCGGCCGTTGAAGACGATCTGGTTGATCCAGTCGAACCGCGGCGCGAAGTTGAGGGCGGCCGGGTCGATCACGATGACGTCGGCGCGCTTGCCGGGGGTCAAGGAGCCCACCGTGTCGGCCATGCCGATCGCCTCGGCGCCGCCCAGCGTGGCGAGGCGCAGGACCTCGTGCACCTGGGGGAACACGGAGGGCTCCAGTGCGCGTGCTCGCTGGAGACCGATGGCCGCCTTCATGAGGCCGAAGAAGTCCGAGGTGTCGTTGGTCCCGCCGTCCTGGCCGAGCCCGGTCTTGACGCCGCGTCGGCCGAGGTCGGGCAGCCGCATGATCCCCGAGGCGAGGCGCATGTTGCTGAGCGGACAGTGCGCGACCCGCACGTCGTGCGCGGCGACCGCGGCGATCTCGTCGTCGGTGAGGTGGACCGCGTGGTTCATCAGGAGCTGCGGCCCCAGCGCGCCGATGTCCGTGAGGGTGCCGACCGGGTCGTCCGCGCGCTGCTCGGAGCGTTCGAGGACATGGCTGTTGAGCATGACTCCGAGGTCTCGGGCGATCTCCCAGTGCAGCTGGTTGAGCCCCCGGATGGCCCGTGCGGCATGGGTGGCGACCTGGGTGGAGGCGAGGGGGAGCGGGTCGAGGAGCTCCTTCTTCGTCCGGGTGATCAGCGCGGCTTCGCGCTCGGCCTGGAACATGGCGTAGGTGAAGCGCACGCCCGTGTCGGCGAGGGCCCGCACGTACTGGACCGTCGTGTCGTACGGGAGGGCGTCCACCCAGTCCACGAGCGTGGTCACGCCGGACTGTACGGAGTCGAGGGCGCCGAGCCGGACGAAGCGGTACATGTCCGCGGGCGTGATCCGGGAGAACGTCGCCCGGTTGCAGTCGGCCAGCCATCCGAAGAGGTCGCGGTCCGCGCAGCCGCCCCGCATCGAGGACTGCCACAGGTGGGTGTGCACGTCGACGAATCCCGGCATCACCAGGTGGCCGGCGGCATCGATCACCCGGGTGCCGGGCGGGGTGGGCAACCGTCTGCCCACGGCCGCGACGGCGCCGCCCCGCAGGTGGACGTCCGCGTGCTCGACCGTCCCCAGGGGGCCGTCGCCCAGGGCGGGGTCCATCGTGAGCACGAGTGCGGCGTTCCGGAGGACGAAGGCTTGACCCGAGGGCGTTCCTGCGTGCGGCCGGCTCCTCCCGGCGCCCACCAGGAGCGGGGCGGCCGCGGCCATTCCGAGCCCGCCCAGGACGCCGCGCCGGCTGGGCGCCCCGGGCGAGGGCGTGGGTGAGCGGAGTTCGGATAAGGGGGGCGGGACGGGTTCGGGACACTCGCTGAGCGGGTTCATGGCGTGTGGCCTCCCAACGAACGAGGGTGGGACCGCTCTTCCCCGCGCTGACGACCGGTCAGGTGAAGGCGGGGGAGGGTACGTGAATCGTCCATCGGGCCGAGGTCTTTCCGATAGAGGTGCGTCAACATTCTGTAGAAGCTTTGTCGGTGGCGCCCCTCCAGCCGGGGAGACGTACCGTGCCTACGGCCCTTCGTCGTAGGTCCCCGCCTCGATCTCGAGGGCGAGTTCCTGGAGGACCTCGACCGCGGACACGTCCGTACGCCCGCTGTCGTGAGCGATCGCGAGGCTCGTGAATGCCAGGCTGAATCCGGAGACCATCGTGTGCAGCGCCGGACCGAGTGCCTCGGCCACCGCCGTGGCGACCTGCTGCGGAGTGGCGTCGGCCGGCACGCTGATCGACGGCAGCATCTCGTTCAGGAGGGTCGAGGCCACTTTGGCCGTTGCCCCGCTCATGTCACCGTGACCGTCCCCGCCCTCGTCCCCGTCTCCGCCGTGTCCGTTCGTGTCCCGTTCGGACTCGACGGCCCGGCGGATGTCCTGGGCTTCGGTGAGGATGCCGATCACTCGCTTGAGGACCTCAGTGCGTTCCATCCTGTGGAGCGTAGCCCCGCACACGGACCCGCGCGGCTCATCGCGCCGGCCGCCCCGAGGAGCCGGCGCCGCGCAGCGATTCCACGGGCGGCCGCTCCCGCAGCGCCCCGTAAGCGATGAAGTAGGCCGGGACCCGGTTCAGCCATCGCGAGTCGGTGACGAGCTCCGTCAGCCGCTTCGCCACCTGCGGGTGGCCGAAGGCCGTCCGCCCGGCCAGCAGGGGTTCGATGACCCGGGCGTGGGCCAGGCGTTGCAGCCCCTGGGTCGTCACCGTCGTGGGCATGCGGCGCCGTTGTACGCGCCGTACGTCGTGCAGCCCCACCGTCCCCGCACGCAGTGGTCCCACGAGGTGGCGGGCCGCCGCCACCGCGTCCTGTACGGCGAGGTTGATGCCGATGCCGAAGACCGGCGACATCGCATGCGCGGCGTCGCCGATGCACAGCAGCCCCGGCCGGTGCCAGCGGCGCAGCCGCTCCAGCCGTACGTCGAGCAGCTTGACCTCGTCCCAGGAGGTGACGGAGTGCGCCCGGTCGGCCAGCCAGGGGACGGCCTGCGTGAACTGGGCCATGAACCGGTCCAGGCCCTCCGCGCGGCGCTCGGCGTCGGTTCCCTTGGGGATGAGCCCGGCGCACTGCCAGTAGTCGCCGCGGTCGATGAGCGCGCTGAAGAACCGCTCGCCCAGGCCTCCCACGAGCCCGCTGGGATCGCTCTCGTGGCGCGGCAGCCGGAACCACCAGGCGTCCATCGGGCAGGGGAAACCCTCCAGGCCGAGCTCGGGCAGCTCCCTGGCGAAGGAGCCGCGGCCGTCGCAGGCCACGGTCAGCGTGGCCCTGAGCTCACCGGTGGCGCCGTCCGCCGTGCGGTACCGCACGCCGGCGACCCGCCCTTGCTCCATCAGGAAGGAGGTCGCCTCGGTGTCCATCCGCAGCCGGAAGGAGGGTTCCTTGCGCGCCTCGTCGGCGAGCAGATCGAGCAGGTCCCACTGCGGAACCATCGCGATGTAGTTGTACTTCCCGGGCAGCGCCCCGATGTTCCCGACCGTGACGAGGGAGCGGTCGGGCCCGACGGGCAGCTGCACCGCGGTCACCCGCCGCTGCGGCAGCCGGGCGAACCGCTCGGCGAGGCCGATGTCGTCCAGCAGGGAGAGGGTGGACGGATGCACGGTGTCTCCGCGGAAATCGCGCAGGAAGTCGCCGTGCTTCTCCAACACGGTGACCTCCACCCCGGCCCGGGCGAGCAACAGGGCGAGCACCATCCCGGCGGGCCCGCCGCCCACCACACAGCAGGTCGTACGCTCCACGGCAACCCTTCCCTCCGCCGGCATCGGCCGACCCGACGACGTATCCACCCCACCAGCTTGCTCGTCACCGCTCCCCGTGGGGAGACGACGCGCGGTGTCCCTGCCGGCAGACCCCTTGCCGGGGCGGCCGCCCTCCCCGACGATGCTGCAAGGCCCCGTCAGCCCGCGTTCTGCCGGGCCCTTGACGGGTCATCGAACAACAGGGGGAAGAAGTGACGATCCATCGCACTCCGAAGAGGCGTTCCCGTGCGGCGATGTCCACACTGGTACCGCTCCTCGTGCTCGCCGGGCTGCTGCTGGGCCCGGCGGCGACCGCCACGGCGGCCGCACCGGCGGCCCGCCAGGCTCCCGCGGCCGCGGCGCTCCAGCAGAGCCCCCTGGCCGCCGGCGCCGGCGCGGTGACCGTGCTGCGCGCACCGGAGTCCTCGCGGGTTCAGGCCACCACCGGCAAGAAGAAGAAAAAGAAGAGCAAGAAGAAGGGTGGATTCTTCAAGACCCTCATCATCATCCTGCTCCTCGTCGTCGTGGTGCTCGCGATCGTCCTCGTCGTACGCATGCTCATGCGCCGCAGGTCCGCCTAGGTACTCGCGGCACGGCCCGTTGCCGACCGGCAGGAACGCAGTCGCACGACCGGCCGGACAAGCCATGGTCAGTCTCCGCGACCGCACCCATACTTGGATCACGTCAATACGGGGAGGCAACCATGGCATTCATAGTGCTGTTCGGCGCAATGGGGGGCCTTGCTCTGCTGCTGATCGTCACGCTTCTGCGTCGGAACGGGAAGCCGACGGAGACGGCTGAGGGACTCCGCATGGAGGAGCAGGCACGCATGCAAGCGGCACAGGACCGCGCCTCCTTCAACGCCATGGTCATACACAGCGCGCCGCCCACAGCGAGCGACGCCCACCAGCGCCGCCGCTAAGGCTCCGGACACCCCGGTCACACACTGACCGGGGTGTCGCGCATGCGGCTGCCCTCGAGGCTCAGGACTTTCGCAAGACGAGTGTCCTAGGGGGTGACGGCATGTTCGACGAACTGACCGCAGGAGCGGAACCCCAGGCGGCGGTAGACCGGTTCTCCGTCGGGCGACGCCTGTAGGACCGCGATGCGGTGGCCCCGCTCGCGGGCTGCGTGAAGTGCCGCGAGCGTGATGGCCCCGCCGTAGCCGCGTCGGCGGTGGGCGGCCAGGGTGGAGATGTTGTAGATGCCGGCGACCTCCGCGTGGTGGAACACCTCGGCGGAGCAGACCGGACGGTTCTCCACGTAGCCCACCAGGTAGCGGGCCGGGCAGGTCGCGTCCAGCGCCTGCGGAGCGGCTCGGGCGAAGAAACGCCGGACGGTTTCGGCGGGTGGGTTCCAGTTCGCGGCCAGGACCGTCGCGTAGTCGGCGAGCTGTTCGGGCGTGGTCACCACCCGGATGTCCAGGCCCGGCGCGTCGGCGGGCGGCAGCGCATCGTCCAGTTCGGCCCACATCGCCGTCTCCCGTTCGGACACCGGCAGGCCGGCTGCCGTCAGGCGTGCCGTGAGGTCGGCCGGCGCCGAGGCGGGCCCCACCCACCAGGAGAAGCTGCGGCCGGTACCGGCCAGCGCTCCGAGGGTCCCGGTGATGCGGGCCGTGGCGTCGGCGTCGGTGAAGCGGGCCGCGGCCACGATGTTGAACGTGTCGTCGTCCAGGCCGCTGTCCGCGACCAGGACGTCACCAGGCGCAGTGACGATCGCGCCGGACATCCTTCGGTGCAGATGACAGGCGTGTTCCGCCAGGTTCTGCTCCATCCTGTCCGCCAAGTCGGCTTCATCCAAGAAATGATCGTTCATGGTCATTGATCCCAGCACAACCAAGGAAAGGCCGCAGGCGATTTTCGGCAGTGTCGCGCGGGTGCTCTTGCTCAATGGTCAAGACTCCTTGACCATTGAGGGCATGCCAGCCGAAGAGGTTCCCGAGACGTTTCACGTCACCACCGACGAACAGCTGCGCGCCGTCTCCAACCTGGCGCGCCACCGGATCATGTCCGTGCTCCGCTTCGAGCCGGCGACCATCACGCAGATCGCCACGCGGGTGGGCCTGGCCAAGGGGAGTTCCAGCTATCACGTGCGGCTGCTGGAGCGGGCCGGCCTGGTCAAGGTGGTGCGGACGCGGAAGGTCCGGGGGGTCACCGAGCGGTACTACGCGATGGCCGCGCGGTCGATCGTGCTCCCGGACCCCGGCGAGGGAGGGCCGGACCTTCTGATGCGGCACGCGGTCGCGGACCTCGAGGCGGCGCCCCGAGAAGGCGAGCGGCACGTCGGGATGGCGCACCTGAGGCTCACCGAGGAGCGGTTCGCGGAGCTGGGAGCACGCCTGGAGGCTCTGGTCGGCGAGTACCGGGAGCTGTCCGATCCGGAGCTGCCGGACGTGTCGTTCGTCTTCGCACTGTTCCGGCCGGCATCGCAGGTGCAAGCGGAAGGGGAGGCCAAGTGACCTCGGACGTGAAGAAGTTGCCGACCGGCTTCGGGCGGCTGTGGACCGCGCAGACCGTGTCCTCGCTCGGCGACGGGGTCACGCACGCCGCGCTGCCGCTGCTCGCGCTGACCTTGACGCGGGATCCGATGGCGCTCGCCGTCGTCACGGCCGCCGGGACGCTGCCGTGGCTGCTCTTCGGAATCCTCGGCGGGGCGCTGGTGGACCGCTGGGACCGCCGGCGCACGATGTGGGTCGCGGACGCGGCGCGTGCGGTGCTGCTCGCGATACCGGCGGCAGCGGCCGTGTTCGACGTACTGAGCATTCCGCTGCTCGCGGCCGTCGCCTTCCTGCTCGGCGTCGGCGGACTCTTCTTCGACACGGCCGCCACGGCCTATCTGCCGGACCTCCTCGGCCGTGACCCCGTACTCCTCGAGCGCGCCAACTCCCGCCTGCGCGGGGCCCAGACCGCCGCGTCCGGCTTCGCCGGGCCGCCCGCGGGCAGCGCGATGCTCGCGCTGGGGAGGGCGGTTCCGCTGCTCGCCGACTCGGTGTCCTTCGCCCTCTCCGCGCTGCTCGTACGATCGCTGCCCGCCGGGCCCCGGCCCGTACCGGCGAAGGACCGCGAGTCGCTGCTCCGGCAGGCGCGGGCCGGAGCCTCGTACGTCTTCCGGGACCGGTTGCTGCTCGGGCTCGCGCTCCGCCCGGCGGTCGGGAACATCGCCTTCGTCGCCGTCGAAACCGTGCTCGCCCTCTTCGCGCACGACCGCCTCGGCATCGACACCTTCGGCTTCGGCCTGCTCCTGACGGCGGAGGCCACCGGCGGCCTGCTCGGCGCAGCCATCGCCTCCTTCCTCGGCCGGCGACTCGGCACCGGCACCGCACTGACCTGCACTGCCGCGGTCGAGGGACTGGCCGTTCTGGGGCTGGCCACGGCCCAGAACCCGTACGTGGCCGGTTTCGCGCTCGCGGTCTGCGGGGCCGGCATGGGCGCCACGATGGTGCTCGCACCCTCCCTGCGGCAGGCGATCGTCCCGGCCCACCTGATGGGCCGGGTCGCCTCCACGTCCCGCATGCTTGCCATGTGCGCCGCCCCGTTCGGCGCGTTCTTCGGCGGCTGGCTGGCCACCGCGTACGACGTGCGCACCCCGCTCTACGCCGCCTCCGGCCTCCTCCTCGCCATGACCGCCGTCACGGCGACCATGACCAGCAACCGCCGGGTCGAGGCGGCACTGCTCGCCGCCGCCGAGGCGGACGGTCCGGGTGACCCGGAATCCGAGGACCCCGTCCGGGCGGGCGCACCTGGATCTTCGTGACGGAGTCGCGGAGCCGCGGATTCCCGGAGCGACCGAGTCGGGGTCGGCACGGTCGGTAGGATCTTGGGCGCTTTACGGAAACGGCGGTTAGCCTCCCCCGGGATCGGCAGGAGGCCGACCCCCGGGGAGGGGTGGATCGTGGCCGACGGGCAGGACTGGGAGCGGCGCAACGCGCACGCGTACGGGATGGTGGCGTGGCGGCGGGCCGTGCTGACCTGCGGCGCGTTGGTGGTGTGGTCGACCGGTTACGACAACCGGGCGGAGCCTGGCCCGAGGGGACCGCGTCCGGGCCGGCCGGACGCGCCCGGCGCGGCGGAGTTCAACTCCGTGTGGATGCGCGTCGTCGCGCTGCTGGCGCTCGCGGCGAGCCGCGCCGCCCGCGAGGCGGACGTCCTGGTCGACGACGTCGAACTGCCCGCCCTGATCGGCTGGGTCGACGGCGCCCACACCGCGCGCCTCCACCGGGGCCCGCTGGAGACCGGGGAGGCGGGGGAGCGAACGGAAGCGGGCTGGCTCGAGCTCGTCGGGGACGAGAGGCGCCAGCGCCTGGCCGGCCAGGTCCTCGCCGACCATATCGCGTCGCACATGGCCTGCGAAGGGGAGCCGGGGGACACCGGCGACGGTACCGAGCCGCCCCCGCTGACGATCGGAGACCGGGCCCGCGCCGTGCGGGCCGCCGGGATCCCGGACCTCGAGCCGGACTGGGCGGGCCCCGTGTCCCGGGCCCGGGCCCGGGTCGAGCGGCTCGAAGTGGCCCTGCGCGGCGGGCTCTGGGCTCCCACCGGCGGACACCGGAGGTTCGCGGAGATCCTGCACGGCACGTTGGCCGCCGAGCCGGACTTTCCGAGCCTGCCCGAGGGGTCTGCCGGGCCGGCCTGGGTGCAGCGGGTGCTGCGGATGCCCCACATCGGCTCCACCTACCTCGCCGTCACCGAGCTGCCCGAGTTCACGGCGTACGGCCCCCTGGGCGACACCGGAGACCCGCTGGGCAGCGCTGTCGGCTCCGTGGCGACCGAGGCCGTGCGGACGACGGAGTCCATGGCGGTCGACCTCGAGAAGCTGTGGGCGGCCCGCCCCGCGGATCAGCCGGTGGCGCTGTGGGAGCGCGCGCGCCTGCCCGCACCGGTCCGCGCGCAGGTCGTGGCCGTCGAGGAGGTCGTGCACGAGCTCTCCGTCATCCTGTCCGACGTCTGCCGCCGCCCGTGAGGCCGACCGGTCGCACGCCGAAGGACGACTGGTGTGCGGCGCAGTCCACGCGCAGGTCCCGGTCGCCGTTCACCGGCCCGCGCACCACCGCCGGTGCCTCGCCTCGTACTGTCGGGGCATGAACATTTGCGTCTTCCTCTCGGCCGCCGAACTCGACGAGCGCTACACGCTCCCGGCCCGGGAGTTCGCCGAGCTCCTCGGCAGGGGCGGTCACACGCTGGTGTGGGGCGGCTCCGAGAGCGGCCTGATGAAGGTGGTCGCGGACGGCGTCCAGGAGGCGGGCGGGCGGCTCGTCGGCGTCTCCGTCGACTTCCTCGCGGCGAAGGCCCGTAAGAACGCCGACGACATGGTGATCGCGGCAGACCTCGCCGAACGCAAGGCGCTGCTCCTGGCCAAGGCCGACGCGGTCGCCATCCTGGTCGGCGGGACCGGGACGCTGGACGAGGCGACCGAGATCCTCGAGCTCAAGAAGCACGGGAAGACCACGAAGCCGGTGGTGATCCTGAACACGGCGGGGTTCTACGACGGCCTCAAGGAGCAGTTCCGGCGCATGGAGGAAGAGGGCTTCCTCCCCCTGCCCCTGACCGACCTCGTGTTCTTCGCCGAGGAGCCCGGCGCGGCGCTCGCCCACCTGGAGGGGAACGCCGGCGCCTAGGCCGTCTCTTTCGGATCTTGCCGGGCCCGCGGCGTCTGGTGCCGTGCCTGGCCGCACTGCCGGGGCGACCACGTACGCCCAGTACGCGAGCGCCCCGGCAGCACGCCCAGGCACGGCACCGGACACCGCGGGCTCGGCCGACAAGATCCGAAAGAGACGGCCTGCCGTCAGCGTTCCGACAGCTCCGAGGGTGCCTCCTGGACCACCCAGCCGTTGCCGTCGGGGTCCGTGAAGGTCAGGAAGGAGTTCCAGGTGTCGCCCTTTCCGTCCTCCCAGCCCTTCTCGCCGACGTGCCGCACCGGCGACACCTCCACACCGCGCTCCGCCAGCTCCTTCCGCGCGGCCTCGATGTCGGTGACGCACAGCTGCACGCCCTGCAGCGTCCCCGGTGCCATCTGGCGCGTTCCGGGTGCCGGGGGCATCCCGTGCTCCAGCGCGATCGAACAGCGCGAGCCGGGCGGGGTCAGCTGGATGATGCGGATACCGGGTGCGACCTCGGTGTCGAGGTCGAGGGTGAAGCCGACCTTGTCGGCGTAGAACTCCTTCGACCGGTCCATGTCGGTGACGGGGACCAGCACCACTTCGAGCGTCCAGTTCATGACGGTTCTCCTCGGAACACGAATGCAGCAGGGCAGGTCCACCGTCGCCCACCGGATGCCGGTGTGCGAGCCGAAACGCGGTATGCAGGCAGAGAAGTCGGCGGTGTCAGGGCGCCGGCCGGCCGTCCTCGCGGGCGAGGCGGAGGGCGAGTTCCTGGAGGATCGAGTCGGTTCCGGGCTCCGCGCCGGTTTCGTCGTACGCGTAGGCGACGGCCGCGAAGGCGGCGATGAACCCGTTGACCAGCGCGCTCAGCGGCCCGGAGAGCTGATCGAGCACGGCGCCGCCGACTTCCTCGGGGTCCGCGTCCGCCGGCACCAGGAAGTGAGTGGGGGTCACTTCGGCGAGCAGGTCGGAGGCCAGGTCTTCGCCGACGTCCGAGCGCAGGGCGGTGAGTGCGGCGATGGCCTTGAGTTTGATCTCGTTCTCGTGCACCGCCCGAGCGTACGACGCGGACAGCCGTCGTAGAGGTCTGTTCGAGGGCTCTGTCCGGTGGCCCTGCCCGGCGGCCCCGGGACGTTCGCGGGGCCGCCGGTCGGGAGGGACCCCCCTCAGCTTCGCTCCAGTCCGCCCCGGGCGATCACCTCCGCGTACCAGCGGGCGCTGTCCTTCACCGTCCGGCGCTGGGACGCGAAGTCCACGTGGACGATGCCGAAGCGCTTGCTGTAGCCGTACGCCCACTCGAAGTTGTCCAGCAGGCTCCACAGGAAGTAGCCGCGCACGTCCACGCCGTCCGCGATCGCCCGGTGCACGGCCGTCAGGTGTGCGTCGAGGTACGCCACCCGCTCCGGGTCGTGGACCCGGCCCTCCGGGTCCGCGTAGTCGTCGTACGCCGCACCGTTCTCCGTCACCAGGAGCGGCAGGTGCGGGAGTTCGTCGCGCAGCCGGGTCAGCAGCTCGTACAGGCCGCTCGCGTCCACCGGCCAGTCCATCGCCGTGCGCGGGCCCTCCGCAGGGGTGAACGCCACGTGCTTCTCGGCGCCCGCCCAGGGGGCCGGCGAGGGGGAGGAGCCTGCCGAAACCACGCTGGGGGAGTAGTAGTTGATGCCCAGCGAGTCGATCGGGGCGGACGTGATCTGCAGGTCGCCGTCCCGGACGAACGACCAGTCCGTCACCCCCGCCGTGTCCGCCACCAGGTCCTGCGGCAACCGCCCGTGGAAGACCGGGTCCAGGAAGATCCGGTTCGCCACCGCGTCGATCCGGCGCACCGCCTCCCGGTCCGCCGCCGTGTCCGTCAGCGGGCGCAGGGCGTGGAGGTTCAGGGTCAGGGAGATCTCGGCGGAGGCCGGGAGGCGGTCGCGCAGGACGCGGGCCGCGGCGCCGTGCGCCAGGTTGAAGTGGTGGGCCGCACGCAGCGCGGCGAGGTCACTGGTGCGGCCGGGGGCGTGGACCCCGTTCCCGTACCCGAGGAACGCCCCGCACCAGGGCTCGTTCAGGGTCGTCCAGGTGGGCACCCGGTCGCCGAGCGCCCGGGCCACCAGGCCCGCGTACTCCGCGAACCGGTGCGCGGTGTCCCGTTCCGGCCAGCCGCCCGCGTCCTCCAGTTCCTGCGGAAGGTCCCAGTGGTAGAGGGTTGCGACCGGCCTGATGCCGTTCGCCAGCAGCTCGTCGACCAGGCGGCGGTAGAAGTCCAGCCCGCGCTCCACGGCCGGGCCCCGCCCCGTCGGCTGGACCCGGGGCCAGGAGACGGAGAAACGGTAGTCCGTGACGCCGAGCTCCTTCATCAGCTTCACGTCGTCCGGCATCCGGTGCAGGTGGTCGGCGGCGATGTCACCGGTGTCACCGTTGCGGACCTTGCCGGGCGTGCGGCTGAAGGTGTCCCAGATGGACGGCGTCCGGCCGTTCTCGGTGGCCGCCCCCTCGATCTGGTAGGCGGCGGTGGCCGTGCCCCAACGGAATCCGGTGGGGAAACGGAGCCCCGTCCCGGTCTCGGGGCGGGTGCCCGTGGAGGTCGCCGGGCGTGCATCGACAGCGGTCATGAGACGGACACACTCCAGGAAGTGGGAGGGAGGAGGAGGGGGATCGAGTGGGGCCGGTGGGGCCGAGCTCCTGAGGAGGGAAGGCCTCAGCCCTTCACCGCGCCCTGCATGATGCCGCCGACGATCTGCCGGCCCAGCAGGCCGAAGACGAGCAGGACCGGCAGGGTGCCGAGCAGCGTGCCGGCCATGATCACCGACTGGTCGTTGACGTACCCGCCGCCGAGCTGCCGCAGCGCGACCTGCACGGTCGGCTCCTGTGAGGACAGCGCGACGACCGGCCAGAAGAAGTCGTTCCAGGCGGTCATGAACGTGAGCATCCCGAGCACCGCCATCCCCGGCCGCGCGATCGGGATCACGATCGACCAGAAGATGCGGGCCGTGGAGGCCCCGTCCACGCGGGCCGCTTCGATCAGCTCGTCCGGCAGCGACTGGATCAGGTACTGGCGCATGAAGAACACCCCGAACGCCGACACCAGACCCGGCAGGATCACCGCCTGGAGCTGGTTCACCCACTGGAGTTTGGCGATCAGCATGAACAGCGGAATCACGCCGAGCTGCGGCGGGATCATCATCGTCCCGATCGTCAGGGCGAGCAGGGCGCCGCGGCCCCGGAACCTCAGCTTGGCGAAGGCGAAGCCGGCCAGCGTGCAGGAGAGCACCGTGCCCACGGTGATCGAGCCGGAGACGATCAGCGAGTTCAGGAGCGCCTTGCCGATGTCGGCCTCTTCGAGGACGGCCTCGAAGTTCCTGATCAGGTTCGGGCCGGGCAGCAGGCTCGGCGGCACCCGCGCCAGGTCCGCGTTGGACCGGCTGGCGGCGACGATCGTCCAGTAGAAGGGGAACGCCGAGACCAGCAGCGCGATTCCGAGGACGAGGTAGCTGATCCAGCCGCCCGACATCGTCCTCCCGGCCCCGCCGCCCTTGCGGAGCCGGGGGTGCCTGCCGGGCTGCTCCCGTGGCGGGCGGCGCTTCTCGGGCGCGTTCGGCGGTGGGGCGAGCGCGGTCATCGGCCGGCCTCCTTGCGTGCTCGGCGGCGCGCGATCAGGGCGTTGACCCCGACCAGCACCACGATCAGGACGAACATCACCCAGGCGATGGCCGCGGCCCGCCCCAGGTGGAAGAAGCCCCAGCCCTGCTCGTACATGTACAGGCCGAGGGTCTGGTACTGGTGTGAGATGCCGCCGGACATCGACCCCTCGAAGAGGAGCGGCTCACCGAAGAGCTGGGTCGCACCGATCGTGGAAACGATCACCGTGAAGACGATGGTCGGCCGCAGCCCGGGAAGGGTCACGTGGAGGAACTGCCGCCAGCGGGACGCCCCGTCGATCTCCGCGGCCTCGTACAGCTCGTGCGGGATCGACTGCATGCCCGCCAGGTAGATCAGCGCGTTGTAGCCGGTCCAGCGCCAGATCACGATCGACGACACGGCGATCTGCGAGGCGACCGTGCCCGTCTGCCAGTCCACCGGATCGATGCCGACGAGCCCGATCACGTAGTTGATCAGCCCGAAGTCGCGGCCGAAGAGCTGCGCGAAGACGAGCGTGGCGGCGGCGACGGACGTCGCGTAGGGGAGCAGGACCGCGGTCCTGATGAAGGTCCGCCCGCGCAGCTTGTAGTTGAGCAGGTGGGCCAGGCCCAGTGCCATGGCGAGCTGCGGCACGGTGGACAGGACACCGATGGTGAAGGTGTTGCGCAGCGAGGTCCAGAAGTACTCGTCGGCGAAGAGCGCGGTGTAGTTGGCGATGCCCCGCCATTCCATCTCGCCGCTCGTCTGGAGCTCGACGCGGTAGAGCGAGACGAACGCCGTGTAGAGGAGCGGGAAGAGGCCGAATGCGAGGAACAGGGTGAAGAAGGGGGCGACGTAGGCGTACGGGGAGGCCTTGCGCCAGCTGCGCCGGAGAGCGGCCGCCGGGCCGTCGTCCGGGTCGGTCCCGGGTCCGGTTCTGGTTCCGGTTCTGGGGCCGGCCGGGCGGGGACCGGCCTTCGCGGTGGAGGTGGGGGACACGATGCGGCCCTTCGGGATCGTGACGGGAGGGATGCCGGGAGCGCGAGCAGCGGCGGGAGTGGGGGTGGAAGCGGGAGGGCGACAGCGGGGAAGGAGGGCGCCGGGGATGCGGGTGCGGCCGGTCCACGGCCGCCACCGTCAGTGGGCGCCCCGCGACCGGTGTCAGCCGGTCACGTTCGCCACGCCCTTCTTCGCCGTCTCCCACGCCGTGTCGGACGAGACCCCCTTGCGTTCGACCTCGCCCAGCGCGTTCGTCAGCTGCTGCATCACGTTCTGGTCGTGCACGCCCAGCACCTGGACCGGGGACTCCTTGGCCGCGTCACCGAAGATCTGGCCGATCGGGGCGTCCGAGAAGTACGGGTCCTTGGCGTCCGCGATCTTCGCGATGGCGCCCGTCGAGGAGGGGAAGTTGCCCTGCTTCTGGAACACCTTCGCCTGCTGCTCGGGTGCGGTGAGCCACTCGATCAGTTTGTACGCCTCCTCCTTGTGCTTGGCGGCACGCGGGATCGAGAGGTACGAGCCGCCCCAGTTGCCCGCGCCGCCGGGGAGCTTGGCGATGTCCCACTTGCCCTGGCCCGCGGCACCGGCCTGGGCCTTGACGTAGCCGAGCATCCAGGCCGGGCACGGGATGGTGGCGAACGAACCGGCGGCGAAGGCCTGGTTCCACTGCGGTGACCACTGGTCGAGCTTGGCGCTCAGGCCGGCCTCGGCCGCCTTCACGGAGGTGTCCCAGGCCGTTCTGACCGCCGGGTTCTTCTCGTAGATCATCTCGCCGGCGGCGTTGTAGTACCGCTCCTTCTCCTGGCCGATCATGATCCCGTAGAGGGATCCGATGCTGTCCAGCCAGGCGCTCTGGGCGGGTGCCTTCTTCTTGTACTCCTTGCCCAGCTCCAGGTAGCCGTCCCACGTGGACCACTTCTTCGCGAGCTCCTCGCGATCGGTGGGGAGGCCGGCCTGCCGGAACAGGTCGGTGCGGTAGCACATGGCCTCGGGGCCCACGTCCGTGCCGAGGCCCAGGATCTTGCCGTCCTTCGTGGTGGCCGCCGACCACTTGGCCTCGGCGAACTGGTTCTTGAGCTTGTCGGCCCCGAACGCCTTCAGGTCGTGGAACTTGTCTGACTGCTGCTGGGTGACCGAGGCGATCCGGCCCACCTCGACGCCCTGCACGTCCGCGAGACCGCCGCCGCCCGCGAGCCGGGTCTGGAGCGACTTCCAGTAGTCCGCCTCGTCCTGGGTGTCGCTCTGCTTGATCGTCACGTTGGGGTGGAGCTGCTGGTACTCCTCGTAGAGACCGGCCTCCTTGAAGCCGAACGATCCGAAGAGGTCGACCGTGAGGGTGACCTTCCCGCCCGCGCCGTCGGAGGCGTCCGGCGAGGCGCCGGATCCGCAGGCGGCGAGGAGGGCCCCGGCGAGGACGACCGCGCCGAGGCGGGCTGTGGCTCTCTTGGCGGCTCGGGCGATGGGCATGGGAAGCCTCCCTTGACTTCGGGATGAACCGAGCGCTTTGAGAGCGCTCTCAGTCTGTGCGTCTGGAGCGTCCCCCACCGCTTGCTCCCCGTCAATACTCGAACGCATAACAGCTTGGCGTTACCCCCAACTGCCCGCTGGACTGGCTCTCTTGACACTTAGGTTTCAGGAGATTTACGTTCCATGGCACTTGAGAGCGCTCTCGAACGCGCTCTTCCCCCCCCCACGTGATCGAGGTGCTGTTTCGTGCGAACCTCACTCTCCAGACCCACCGCGGCGACGCTCCTGGCCATCGCCCTGGCCGCCGTCGGCCTCGGCCCCGCCGCTTCCCCCGCGGCCGCCGCCACCATCCCCGCGGGTTCGGGCAGTTACACCGACACCCGACCCGCCGGCACGTCCGGACCCACGACGAACACCGGCGCCCCCGTCACCCCCAAACTCACCGCCGCCGCCCGGGACAAGCCGGTCCCGACCAACGACTGGTGGACCTCGCTCGCCTACCAGCGCTACGGCGACAACCCGTACTCCACCCCCATGTACGGCCACCCCCTCACCTACCAGGCCAAGGCCTCCGGCCTGGAGGTCGGCTACCCGACCACGCCCGCGATCGTCGGTGACGGCCGCCAGTACGAGTACGCCCACAAGGCCGACCTCACCGTCGGCCTCACGGGCCTGAACTCGCCCGACACCAAGGCCGACGCCTGGTCCGACTGGACCGTCACCCCGTACTGGGCCGACGGCTCCCGCACCTTCCGGGCCACCATCGGGCACGGCATGCCGTTCGTGTACGCCAAGGGCTCCGGCGGCGACGCCCGCATCACGACCGCCTCCGCTCCCACGGTCTTCGCGGACAACGGGAACGTCCTCGGCATCACGGTCGCCGGCCACCACTACGCCCTCTTCGCCCCGACCGGCGCCGACTGGAACGTGTCCGGCACCACGATCACCGCCGGACTCGCGGGCAAGGACTACTTCTCGCTCGCCGTCCTGCCCTCCACGGACGCGCTCGCGACCTACCGCAGGTACGCCTTCAGCTTCGTCACCGGCTCCCAGGTGGCCTGGCAGAACACGGGCGGCGACGTCCGGGCGACCTACACCCTGACCACGGAGGCCAAGGAGGGCACCGAACGCGGCACGCTCCAGGCCCTCTACCGCCACCAGTGGCTGCACACCACCGACGCGCTGACCCCGTACACGTACGTCTCACCGCGCGGCACCATGAAGGTGCGCGAGTCCGCCTCCTTCACCACCAGCCAGAAGAACAACGGCGTACTGCCCGCCCTGCCCGCCTCCAGCGGCGTCGACCGGGCCCGGCTGACCGGCTATCTCGACGAGGTCGCGGGCGCGGCCGACCCCTTCTCCGGGGCCGTCGACACCTACTGGACCGGCAAGGCGCTCGGCCGGCTCGCCCAACTGGTGCCCGTGGCCGACCAGATCGGCCAGACCGCGACGCGCGACAAGCTCCTCGGCCTGATGAAGGGCCGGCTCCAGGAGTGGTTCACGGCGGGCGGGGCGAGCGGGTTCAGCTACGACAAGGACTGGAAGACCCTCACCGGATACCCGGCCTCCTACGGCAGCGACACCGAACTGAACGACCATCACTTCCACTACGGCTACTACGTCTACGCGGCGGCGATCATCGCCCAGTACGACCCGGCCTGGGCGGCCGACTCGGCCTGGGGCACGATGGTCAAGCACCTGATCCGCGACACGGCCAACCCGAGCCGCACCGACTCGGCCTACCCCTTCCTGCGCGGCTTCGACGTGTATGCGGGCCACAGCTGGGCCTCCGGCCACCAGGGCTTCGCGGCGGGCAACAACCAGGAGTCCTCCTCGGAGTCCGTCAACCTCAGCGCCGGCCTGGTGCTTCTGGGCGCTGCGACGGGCGACACCTCGCTCCGCGACCTCGGCAGCTACCTGCTGACGACGGAGTCCGAGGCGATCACCCAGTACTGGTTCGACGCGAGCGAGCAGGTCTTCCCGGCCTCCTACAAGTACGGCACGGTCGGCATGGTCTGGGGCAGCGGCGCCGCGTACTCCACCTGGTGGACGGCCAACCCGGAGGAGATCCACGGCATCAACGTCCTTCCCGTGACCGGAGGTTCGCTCCACCTGGCCCGCGAGAAGGCGGCCATCACACGGAACATCGCCGAGATGGAGCGCGAGAACGGCGCCAGGAATGGCGCGACCTGCTCTGGGAGTTCGAGGCGCTGGCCGATCCGGCTTCCGCCAAGGCCAAATGGGATGGTGCGAACGGCAACTACACCCCCGAGCAGGGTGATTCCAAGGCGCACGCCTACCACTGGATCACCACCCTCGCCACCCTGGGCGCACCGGACATGACGGTCAGCGGGGACCTGCCCACCTCCGCCGTCTTCACCAGGAACGGAACCCGCACCTACACCGCGCACAACCACGGCTCCACCCCCCGCACGGTGACCTTCGCCGACGGCAAGACCCTGTCCGTGCCGGCCCGTTCCACGGCCACCGGCACCGGCGCCGGAAACCCGGACCCGGAGGAACCGGGCCCGTCCACCGGCAACACCTTCCGCCTCAAGAGCGGCGGCGTCCTCACCACGGCCACCACCGACCCGGCCGGCGCGGACACCCTGGCCTCGGCCGACGGCGTCAACCGGGACGGCACCCCGTACCGGCCGAACGTCTACGAGGCGAAGCAGGTCAACGGCAAGCTCGCCGCCGGAGCCGCCACCACGTTCCGCCTCCGGGTGGACGCGGGCACCACGGTCGGGCTCGCCCCGCAGGTCCGGGTCAGCTACGACCTGACCGGTGACGGCACCTTCGACCGCACCGAAACCTTCCGCTACTTCGCGACCGACCCGGTCGCGGGCTGGGAGGAGTACACGCAGGCGGTCGGCGCGCAGGCCGTCACCGGCAGCCTGGGCGAACTCAGGAACGGCACCGTCCGCCTGGAGATCTGGAACGCCCTGGGCAGCAGCACGTCGCGGGTGCAGACGGGCACGGACGCGGCGGTCCTGAAGATCCCCTACGCGTAGTCCCACACGCGGATCAACCGGGCCTACGGGCGCGAACGGTGCGGCGGGTTTCCGGCTCCTCGGGGGCGGGGACCCGCCGTGCGCGTACGCCGGGGGTTCAGGCCGAGCACCGCCGGACCAGCATGGTCGGGGTGATCACCGAGTCCGGTGCCGCGCCGTTCCCCGTACGGTCGAGGCTGCGCAGCAGCAGCTTCGCCATCAGCCGCCCCTGGCCCTCGATGTCCTGGCTGACGGTGGTCAGCGGAGGGTCGGTCTCCCTGGCCACCGGGTCCATGTCGTCGAACCCGACGACCGCCACCTGCCCGGGCACCGTGATCCCGCGCTCCCGCAGGACCCGTAGCGCCCCCGAGGCCATCAGGTCGTTCGCGACGAACACGGCGTCCAGGTCGGGGCACCGGTCCAGCAGCTCCGCCATCGCCCGCGCCCCGCTCTCCACGGTGAAGGCGCCCTCGGCGACGAGCGTCGGGTCCACGTCCAGCAGCACGTCCCGGTAGCCGTCCAGGCGGTCCATCGCCGAGGTCTGGTCGGGCGGCCCGCCGATGTGCGCGATCCGCTCCCGCCCGAGGTCCCGCAGGTACTGGACGGCGACCCGGGCACCGCCCCGGTTGTCGGCGTCGACGTACGGAACGGCCCGTTGGCCCGGGTCCGTGGTCCAGCAGGGCCGGCCCCCGAACACGGTCGGAATCCCCGCGCGGCGCGTGATCGCGGGCAGCGGGTCGTCCGTGTGCAGGGAGAAGGCGAGCGCGCCGTCCACGTGCCCGCCGGACAGGTACCGGGTGATCCGGTCGAAGTCCCCCGGCCCTTCCACCAACAGCAGTACCAGCTGGGTGTCGTGCGCGGTCAGCTCCTTGCTGATGCCCCGGATCTGATGGGAGAAGAAGGGGTCGGAGAAGATCCGCACCTCCGGCTCCGCGATGACGACGGCCACCGCGCCGGTGCGCCGCGTCACCAGCGTCCGGGCCGCGTGGTTGGGGACGTAGCCGAGCTCTTCGACCGCCCGGAGCACCTTGTCGACCAGCGGTTTGCGGACCCCGTCGCCCCCGTTGACGACCCGTGAAGCGGTGGCCCGGGAGACCCCCGCTCGCGCCGCGACGGCTTCCAGGGTGGGTCGGTACCCGGGGGACTGCTCGGGCAAGGCGGTCGCTCCTCGTCGACGGGGCGGCGAGGCGCAGGGTGGGGGCCGACCTGTGCCGTCGCCGGATCGGCTACAGCCTAGCGCCGGGACGGGCGGGTGGCTGAGAGCGCTTCCAATCGTTCCTCGACGGGTACGCGGCCGGCACGTCTTGAATCCGGATGCGGCAGACCCGTAGCGCAGGTCAGCAGGTCTGGACCAAGCTCGTTGCATGGATCTGGAGTTGAGGCACCTCAAGATCGTCAGAGCCGTCGCCGACGCCGGCAGCCTGACCCGCGCGGCCACCGAGCTGGGGCTCACCCAGTCCGCCCTGAGCACCCAGCTCAAGCGGATCGAGCGAGCGCTCGACGGTCCGCTCTTCGTCCGGGGGCGGGAAGGCGTACGGGCCACCGCGCTCGGGGAACTGGTGCTGGAACGGGCCCGCGTGGTGCTGCCGGCCGTGTGCGAGCTCCAGGAGGAGGCGGTGCGCTTCGCCCGGCAGGGCACGGCCGGCTACCGGCTCGGGGGGACGCACGGGCCGCTGCTGGGCGGGCTCGTGGACCGGATCGTCCGGCAGGAGCCCGGTGTGTCCGTGACCACGTACACCTCGTGGTCGGAAGGGGAGGTCGCCGCGGGCGTCGCCGCCGGCAGGCTGGACTTCGCCCTGGTCGGGGTGTGCGGCGAGAGCGCCCCGCCGGGACCGGGGCGGCTCGCGTGGAGGGAGGTGGCGCGGGACCCGGTGCACGTGATGCTGGCCGAGGACCACCCGCTGGCGCAGCGGCCGTGGATCGAGCTGGCGGAACTGGCCGCCGAGGCCTGGACCGACGTACCGGGCGACGGGTGCTTCGGGGACTGCTTCGCGGCCGAATGCGTGCGCGCCGGGTTCACCCCGGCGTGCGTGTACGAGACGGACACGGCGTCGTGCGTGCACCTCGTCCAGGTCGGGCGGGCCGTGGGACTGTGCCGGGCGACCTTCCCCGCGACCCCCGGGCTGGTGACCCGGCCGCTCGCCGGGAGCCCGCTCGTGTGGCGGCACCTGCTCGGCTGGCATCCGGCGGCACGGTCCGCCGGCCGCTCGGCGGCCGTGCTGCAGCACGCCCGGGACGCGCACACGGAGGCGCTGGCCCGATCGTCCGCGGCCGCGGACGCGGCCGCCCCCGCGCACGTGCCCGCCGCCCGGCCATGACACCGGGGGAGGGGCCGACCGGCATCTCCCGCAGAGGCGTTCGGATTCCTACGGTGTCGCTTACCCCCCACCGAACCGAGGAGATCCCCCATGCTCAAGCGACACGCCCGCGCGGCGTGTACCGCCCTGGCCGCCGCCGGGCTGCTGCTGGCCGCCACCGGCGCCGTTGCCACCGCGGCCCCCGCGGACTCCGCCGACACCGCCCGCCCGCAGAAGTCGGCCTCCGCCACCCTGCGCACCGCCGACGCCCCTCCCGAACTGCTCGCCGCCATGCAGCGGGACCTCGGCCTGACCCCCACACAGGCCAAGGCCCGCCTGGCCCACGAGGCCGAAGCGGGAGCCACCGCCGCCCGGCTCCAGGCCCGGCTCGGCGCCGCCTTCGCCGGAGCCTGGCTGGACGGTGCCGACGCGGGGACCCTGACCGTGGCCACCACCCGGGCCTCCGACGCGGCATCGATACGGGCAGCCGGGGCCCGGGCGAAGCTCGTCGGCCGCTCGCTGGCCGAGCTGGACACGGTGAAGGCCTCCCTGGACCGGGCCGCCACCGCCGGGACCCCGGTCCGCTACGTCGACCCGCGCGGCAACACCCTGGTCGTCGAGGAGACCCGGCCCGGGGCCGCGCACGCCCTGCTGGCGGCCACCGGGACCGACGCGGCCCTGGTCACGGTGGTCCGTACCGCCGAGGCACCGCGCCCGCTGTACGACCTGCGCGGCGGGGACGCGTACTACATGAACGGCAGCGGCCGCTGCTCGGTCGGCTTCCCGATCACCAAGGGAACCGTGAACGGATTCGCCACCGCCGGGCACTGCGGGCGGGCCGGGACCACCACCAGCGGCTTCAACCAGGTCGCCCAGGGCTCCTTCCAGGCCTCGGTCTTCCCCGGCAACGACATGGCCTGGGTGGCGGCGAACGCCAACTGGTCCTCGACCCCCTACGTCAAGGGCAGCGGCGGGGCGAACGTGCAGGTCACCGGCTCGGTGCTGCAACCCGTCGGGGCCTCGGTGTGCCGCTCCGGATCGACCACCGGCTGGCACTGCGGGACCGTCCAGCAGCACAACACCAGCGTCACGTACCCCGAGGGCACCATCTCCGGTGTCACCCGTACGACGGTCTGCGCCGAGCCCGGTGACTCCGGCGGCTCCTACATCTCCGGCAGCCAGGCCCAGGGCGTCACCTCGGGCGGCTCCGGCAACTGCTCCAGCGGGGGAACCACCTTCTTCCAGCCGCTGAACCCGATCCTGTCCGCCTACGGACTGACCCTCAAGGTCACCGGAACCGACCCGGGCCCGGGCCCCGGCCCGGGCGACCCCGAGCCCGGCGGCACCTGGAAGGCCGGCTCCGTCTACGCGGCGGGCGCCACCGTCACCTACGGCGGCGCGAGCTACCGCTGCATCCAGGGCCACCAGGCCCAGACGGGCTGGGAGCCGCCCGTGGTCCCGGCGCTCTGGCAGCGGCTGTAGGCCGCCCACGAGGACAGGAGGCGCCGTGGCTGCCAAGGGGGGAGCCACGGCGCCTCCGGCCGGAGCACCGGATCGCCGGATCACGGCATCCCCTGATCACGGGATCGCCGATCAGGGGGTACCGGGGCCGCTCTTCACGGTCGTCCAGCTGCCGCCCTTCACCGCGTACACCGTCAGCCGGCGGTTGACCGTGTCGCCGTACTCGTCGAAGGCCACGCGACCGGTGACCCCGTCGAACGCGAGCGCCGACACGGCCTGCGGCATCTTCGCCCGGGCGTCCGAGGGGAGGGTTCCGCCGTGGGCCTCCACCACTGCCTTCACCGCCTCGATGACGGCCCAGGCCGCGTCGTACGCGTAGGGGCCGTACGAACCGGCCGCCTCCGGGTAACCCGCCTCCTGGTACTTCTTGAGGAAGTCCCTTCCCCCGGCCAGCTCCTCGGCGGGAACGCCGATGCCGGTGGCGAGGTCCCCCTCGGCCTTCGTGTTCTTCGTGAGGAACTGCTGGTCGAAGATGCCGTCCCCGCCCATCAGGGGGATGGTCAGCCCCGCCCGCTTGAGCTGCTCGGAGAGCGGCCCGGCGGTGTCGTAGTAGCCGCCGAAGTAGACGGCCTCGGCGCCGGAGGCCCGGATCTGGGCGGCCAGGTAGGAGAAGTCCTCCTGCGCGGGATCGATCCGGTCCGTACCCACGACGGTTCCGCCGAGCTTCGTGAACGCGGCACTGAACCCGGCAGTGAGGCCGGTGCCGTAGGCGCTGTTGTCGTCGATCAGGTAGAGCTTCCGCTTTCCGGCCTCGTCGTGGAGGTACCGGGCGGCGAACGGCCCCTGGTCGACGTCCGTGGCGACGGTGCGGAAGTAGGTCGTGTACGGGCGGGACTTCGAACCCTTGGCCCAATGGGGGCCCAAGGTCAGCACGGGGTCGGTGTTGGACGGTGACACGTTGACGAGGCGCGCCCGCCCGAGCGGTTCCGCCATGGTCTTGGCGACCCCGGAGGTGAGCGGCCCGACCAGGCCGAGCACCTTCGCGTCGTCGACGAACCGCGCGGCGTTCGGCCCGCCCTTGGCGGGAGAGGCCTCGTCGTCCAGAGCCTTGATCTCGAAGTTCACGCCGGGTACGTGCCCGGTGCGGTTGGACGTCCTGGCCGCCAGGTCGGCGGAGTTCTTCATGCCCGCACCCATGGCAGCGAGGTTGCCGCTGAGCGGTGCGTCCACCCCGATGACCACCGTGACGCGGGAGGCCGCGGAACCGCTGCCGGGCGTCGCGCCGCCGGGCGGGTCGTCACGGGTCAGCTTCCAGGTCAGAACGGAGCCTGCCGCGAGCGTGACCATGGCGACTCCCAGCACGGCGGAGCGCCGCCTGAGGGCGCGCCGGCGGGCGGACGCCTCGTCCTCGCCCCGCCCCCGCTGGTCCGGCCGGCCGAGCGAGATCAGATCCTCGGCCGGGGGAACGGCAACGGGCGGGGTGGTCGGCCGATCCGGCAGGGGCAGGGGGAGGGTACCGGGCACGTGCGCCGGTACGGACACGCGCGGGTCGGTCTCCGCGCTCGTCTCCGAGTTCCTCCCCGCGCTCGCGTCCGTCCGGGACCCGGAGGACCGCAGCGCCGCCGCCAGCAGCCCGGCCGCCTCCGCGGCGCCGACGCGCTGCGCCGGATCCTTGGTCAGGAGGGCGTCCAGTACGGGGGCCAGCAGGCCGGCGTGCGTCGGCGGCCGGTACGGGCGGGTGAAGACGGCCACGGCAAGGGCGTGGAGTCCGTCGGCCTCGAAGGGCGGGCGTCCCTCGACGGCGTGGTAGAGGGTGGCGCCGAGCGCCCACAGGTCGTTGGCCGGGGTCGGGCGCTTGCCTTCCAGCTGCTCCGGTGGCATGTAGTGCGGGGTGCCGATGACGGTCCCGCTCCGGCTGAGCTTGGTGGTGGCGTCCGCCAGGTGGGCGATGCCGAAGTCGGTCAGGACGACGCGGTCCTTGGTCAGGAGCACGTTGTCCGGCTTGATGTCGCGGTGGACGATCCGTGCGTCGTGCGCGGCGGTGAGCGCGCCGAGCAAGGCGGCCCCTATCTCCGCCACGCGCTGCACGGGCAGCCGGCCCTGTTCGCGGATGGCGGCGGCCAGGGACTGCCCGCGGACGAACTCCATGACGATGACGGGGGCGCCGTCGTGCTCGACGACGTCGTGGATGGTGATGATCCCGGGGTGGCTGAGAGTGACCGCCGCGCGGGCCTCGCCGGTGAAACGCCTGAGCAGCGTCGCGCGGTCGCCGTCGTCCAGCCCTGCCGGGAAGATGATCTCCTTGACGGCGACCTCGCGTCCGAAGAGCTGCTGGTCGACGCCGCGCCAGACCCGCCCCATACCCCCCTGGCCGATGCATTCGACCAGGTGGTACCGGCCGGCGATGAGTTCGGAATTCTGCTCGGTCACGCGCACACTCTAGGACCTGTTGGACCGGCCGGGTGACGGAATCATGGCTTGATCGCGCGCTCCGGAACGTCGTGCCGCATGCCGGGGCGCCGCGGACGCCCAGAGGTGCTACAACTGGGTGCGTGACCCTTCCTTGCCACCCGTGCCTGGTGTGTCGGTGCGGTCACTCCTAGGCAACAGACTGAGAAGCGTCGCCGGACAGGTGTTCGTCCTTCAGGTGGCGATCGTGGTGTTGCTCGCCGCCGGCGCACTGCTGTCCCTGCTGCTCCAGTCGCGGCACGACATCGACCGGGAAGCACGCAACCGGTCGGTCGCCGTCGCGGAGACCGTCGCCCACTCCCTGGGCCTGCAGGCCGCGCTGAAGTCGTCGGACCCGGCCGCCGTCCTGCAACCCCTCGCCGAGACCACGCGCAAGGCCTCCGGCGTGGATTTCGTCGTGGTGATGGACACCAACGGCATCCGGTACAGCCATCCCCAGCCGGACCGCATCGGGAAACGGTTCGTGGGCACGATCGAGCCCTCCCTCGCCGGACAGGTCCACACCGAGAGCGTGCAGGGTCCCCTCGGCAAGGAGATCCAGGCCGTGGTGCCGGTCACCGCGGCCGACGGCCGGGTCGTCGGACTGGTCTCGGCCGGCCTGACGGTGAAGAACGTGACCGGTGTCGTCGACCGTCAGCTCCCCGTCATCCTCCTGGCCATCGCGACCGGCCTGGCCCTGGCCACCGGCGGCTCGGCGCTGATCAGCCGACGGCTGCGCCGGCAGACCCACGGGCTCGGCACGGAGGAGATGACCCGCATGTACGAGCACCACGACGCGGTGCTCCACGCCGTCCGCGAGGGGGTGCTGATCACGGACGGCGACGGGCGGCTACGGCTGGCCAACGACGAGGCCAAGCGGCTGCTCGACCTGCCGGAGGACGCCGAGGGACGCAGCGTCGGCGCCGTGCCCGGCCTGGACCGCCGGATGTCGGACCTCCTGCTGTCGGGTCGCGTGGCCACCGACGAGGTGCTCGAAACGGGCGACCGGCTCCTCGTGGTCAACCAGCGGCCCACCCACCCCGGAGGCCGCCGGGAGGGGGCCGTGGTCACCATCCGGGACTCCACCGAGATGCAGGTCCTGACGAGCCGGGCCGAGACGGCCCGCAGGCGGCTCAAGCTGCTGTACGACGCGGGAGGCGTCGTCGGAACGAGCCTCGACGTGGTGCGGACGGCCGAGGAACTCGCCGACGTCGCCGTGTCCCGGTTCGCGGACTACGTCACGGTCGACCTGGCCGACTCGGTGCTCGACGGCGACGAACCCGGTGCCGACGCCGACATGCGGCGCACGGCGGTCAGCGGCGTCCGCTCCGACCACCCCCTCTACCCCCGCGGGTGGCTGATCGCCTTCCTTCCCTCCACCCCTCAGGCGCGCGGCTACGGCACCGGCGAAGCGGAGCTCGTCCCCGACCTGGCCGATGCGCCGGGCTGGCACGCCCAGGACCCGGAGCGGGCCCGGGCCATCGTCGACTACGGAATCCACTCGCTCATCGTGGCCCCGCTCAGGGCCCGGGGCGTCGTACTCGGCGTGGTCAACTTCTGGCGGTCGCAGAAGCCGGAGCCCTTCGACGAGGACGAGCTGTCCCTGGCCGAGGAACTCGTCGCCCGGGCGGCGGTCAGCATGGACAACGCCCGCCGCTACACCCGTGAACACGCCCTCGCCGAGACCCTCCAGCGCAGCCTGCTGCCGCGCGCCCTGCCCGAGCAGAGCGCCGTGGACGTGGCGCACTTCTACCTGCCCGCCCAGTCCGGGGTGGGCGGCGACTGGTTCGACGTGATCCCCCTGCCGGGCAGCCGGGTCGCGCTGGTGGTCGGAGACGTCGTCGGGCACGGACTGCACGCCGCGGCCACCATGGGGCGGCTCCGCACGGCGGTGCACAACTTCTCCACCCTCGACCTGCCGCCCGACGAGATCCTCGCCCGCCTGGACGACCTCGTACAGCGCATCGACCGCGACGGGGCGGCCGACGACCTGGACGGCGGCGTACTGGGCGCGACCTGCCTGTACGCCGTCTACGACCCGGTGTCCCAGCGCTGCACCATGGCGCGGGCAGGGCACCTGCCACCCCTCGTGGTCGCTCCCGACGGCACGACGGACATCGTGGACCTGCCGGCCGGGCCTCCGCTGGGGCTGGGCGGCATGCCGTTCGAAACCGCGGAGCTGCACCTGGCGGAAGGCAGCCAGCTCGTCCTGTACACGGACGGACTGATCGAGGAGCGGGCCCGGGACATCAGCGAGGGGCTGGAACTGCTCCGCGCGGCGCTGAGCCGGCCGGACCGCGGCCCGGCGGAGAGCTGCCGGGCCGTACTCGATCACCTCCTGCCGGCCCGTCCGGCCGACGACGTGGCGCTGCTCATCGCACGGACGCGGACCCTCGGTCCGGACCGGGTCGCGGAGTGGGACATGGCGTTCCAGCCGGATGCGGTCGCCACCGTGCGGAGCTTCGCGGTGAAGCAGCTCGACGCATGGGGCCTGTCGGAGATCGGCTTCGCCACCGAGCTGATCCTCAGCGAGCTGGCCACGAACGCCCTGCGGTACGGCAGCGCGCCGGTGCGGGTACGGCTGCTGTACGCCCGCACCCTGACCTGCGAAGTGTGGGACGGCAGCAGTTCGGCCCCGCACCCGCGCTACGCCGCCACCACGGACGAGGGAGGCCGCGGCCTGTTCCTGGTGGCGCAGCTCAGCGAGCAGTGGGGCACCCGCTACACGCCCGAGGGCAAGGTCATCTGGGCGGAACAGGCCCTCCCCGGCGCTCCGGGCGCCGGCGAAGCGTCCCCCGCGGCCTTCCTCGACCTGGAACCCCTCTGATCCGACCCGCCTCCCGGACCATCGCGGTCAGACCTCGCCGCGCCGGCCGCCGGTCGCGACCGCGCGCCCTTCGATGAACAGCTTGAACCGCTTCAGGTCACCCGCGACCTGCCGCTTGACGAAGCCGAGCCTGTCGGCGGCCGTCTCGGCCAGGCCGTCGGGGACCCAGTTCATGTGCAGGACGACCTCCGTGGTGGTCGCGTCGACCGGCTGGAAGGTGACGAGCCCGGCCTGGCGGGGCTCCCCGCCGACCGTGATCCACGCGACGCGCCGGTCCCGGAGCTGCTCGGTGATCTGCGCGTCGAACTCGCGCTGTACCCCGTTCACGTTCGTCACCCAGTGGGTGAGCGTGTCCGTGCGCTGGACGATGCGTTCGACCCCTTCCATGAAGACGGGGAAGTCCTCGAACTGCGTCCACTGGTCGTAGGCCGTGCGTACGGGGACGTTGACCTCGACGTGTTCCTCGACGTGCGACATGCGCATCCCTTCCGTGTCGTCAGCAGCCCGCACCCGCGGGTGCGGTCGTCCGTCAGGACGGCTCTCCGGGCGCGGCTACCCGACCTCGGTGGACCCATGCGCGGACCGGCCGACCCAACGCGCCACTGCGTTCACGGGGTTGGCGTCGTACGTCCCCGAGCCCCTGATGCCGAGACCGTGCCGTAGGCCCGGAGGTCGTCGGCCGGGTCGCCGGGGCGGCCCCGCAGTGTGGCGTCCAGGAAGGCGAGGGTGGCCGCGGCGACGACGCGCGGGCTGTCGGTGCGGCCCAGGGTGCCGACGATCGCGGGCACGGGCGGGAGGTAGAGGGGGCCGTCCATGAAGGTGAGGTGCCCGGCGCCGGGGACGGTGAGCCGGTAGCTCGTCGCGGTGTTGTGTGCCAGGGCTTCGGTGAGCCGGGGCAGGTAGCGCGGGTCGGTTCCGGAGGTGATCTCCTGGGTCAGCGCGAGCACCGGCTGTTCGAGGGCGGGGGCGGTGGGGCCGTGGGGGTAGCCGTCCAGGTCGACGACGGCGTCGAACCGGCGGTCCTGCCGGGCCGCCTGCAGGGCGGCGGCTCCGCCCAGGGAATGGCCGGCCGCCGCGGTACGTCCGGTGTCCAGGCGTCCGGTCAGCGGGTCGGAGCCCTCACCCTCGTTCAGGCGCTCCAGCCGGGTGAGGACGAAACCGAGGTCGGCGGCCCGGACGGCGGTCCAGCCGGCGGCCAGTTCGTCGTCCTTGTCGCGGTCCCCGGAGGAGACGGTGGTGGCACGGATCGTATGGCCGTCGGCGAGGACGACGACGGCGGAGTCGTACGGATGGTCGAGGGCGGCGACCAGGTAGCCGTGGCTGGCCAGCTCCTCCGCCCAGGCGGTGTTCTGGGACCGCACCCCGCCCGACCCCGGCGAGAAGAGGACCACCGGGAACCTCCCGCCCCCGACAGCCACCGGGGCGTCGACGACCGCGCGGCTGTGGGCCTGCGCGACCCCGGCGACCAGGAAACCGGGCAGGCCGACCCCGCCGGCGAGGGCCGCGGAGACGGTCCGCGCCTCGTCCTCCGTACGCCCCAGGTATTGCGCCCGGGGGACGCCCGCAGGGCTCTGCTCCGCCGGGTACCAGAGCTGGACCACGACCGTGCGCCGGTCCTCCGGGTCGGCGGTGAAGCTCTCGGGGCGCAGCGGGTCGGTCCACTGCACCACCCGCGTGCCGACCGCGAAGGCGCCCGTCGGCTCCGGGAAGACGGGCACGGGGAAGGCCCAGGCGGCCACCGGGCCGGTGGCCATCAGGCCCGCGCAGGCCAGCGATCCCGGCAGGGCCAGCCACCAGCGGGCCCGCCACGCGGGTCGGCCGGTACCGCGCCGCAGCAGGGGCGGGAGGGCGAAAGCGGAGGCGAAGGCGGCGCCTGCCAGGACCGGCAGCATCTGCCAGCGGATCCCCACGACGCCCAGCACGATCGCCGACGGTACGAGGAAGGCCCCCGCCACGAAGGCGACGGGGCGACGGGCGGCCGGGGGGAGCCAGCGCGCCGACAGCAGCACGACGGCGCCCAGCAGGACGAGGACTTCCGGAAGGGACAGGAACAGTCCCGGGATGGTTTCGGTCACCCGGCCAGGCTCGGCGCCCGGCCCCCGCCGCCGCATCGGCCCCCGGTCGCCACCGCATGCGACCGGGATGGCAACCGGGGGCGGGCCCGGTGCGACCGGGGTGGCAAGCGGGGACCCCGGACCGGCGCCCGGACTGCGACTGCGGGAGGTGGCGGGCCTCCTCCTGTGGTCGTACCCCGGCCCCTCGCGTTCCGACGCCGGGCTCATGTGCGGCGCGCACCCGCGGCCTAGGCTGCGGGCTGTACGCGGTGGCGGCCCCGGCCGGGCCGCCACGACGACCGATGCGGAGAGGTGTGACGGTGCGCCACCGGGACCGGGTACCGCCCCTGGTGCGGGACGCGGTACTGCCGCTGCTGCTCCTGCTCCACGTCGTGACCGCCTACCCGGCCCGGGAGCTGCCGGTGGCGGCGGCACTCACCGCCGCCCTGGCCCTGCCCCTCCTCTGGCGGCGCCGGGCCCCGCGCGCGGTGTTCGCCGCCGTGGCGGCCGCGGCCTCCGTCCAGTGGCTGGCGGACCTCCAACTGCCTGCCGCCATCGCCCTGCTGGTGGCCCTGTACACGGTGGCCGCACACACGAGCCGCCGCGGCACGCTGCTCGCCGCCGCCGTCGTGGAAGGCGGGGCCGCGCTGGCCTGCCTGCGCTGGTCGACGAACGGCGCGCTCCTGACCCCGTTCATCGCGCTCTCCGCGACCGTGGTCGCCGCCGCCGTCCTCGGGGTGAACGTGCGGACCGGCCGGGCCTACCTCGCCGCCGTGCAGGAGAGGGCCGAACGGCTGGCCCTGCACCAGGAGCAGCAGGCGCTGCTGGCCGTCGCGGAGGAGCGGGCCCGGATCACCCGCGAGATGCACGACATCGTCACCCACAACCTGTCGGTCATGGTCGCGCTCACCGACGCGGCCGTCTACGCGCAGCACAGGTCTCCGGACCGGGCCACCGCCGCGATGCTGCAGATCTCCGAGACGGGCCGACAGGCCCTCACCGACATGCGGCGCTCGCTGGGCGTCCTGCGGGCCGACGAACCGGACGCCGAGCGCCACCCACTGCCCGGCATCGACCAACTGGACTCGCTTGCCGCGCAGATGGCCGCCGCCGGACTGCCGACCGGCCTGGAGGTCCGCGGCGGCCACTCCCATGTGCCGGCCACCGCACAGCTCACCGTCTACCGACTTGTGCAGGAAGCCTTGACCAACACCCTCAAGCACACCCCCGCCGGCACGCGCGCGACGGTCCTGGTCGAGTGCTCGGCCGGCAGCGTCGGCGTGGAGGTCACCGACAGCGGCCCCCGGCCGGCGCGACCCGCCGCCGAGCCGCCCGGCCACGGCATCCCCGGTATGCGCGAGCGCGCAGCCGCCTACGGGGGGACGCTGCGGGCCGGGCCGCTGCCGGGCGGCGGCTGGGGTGTGCGGACCCGGCTCCTGCTGGGCAGCGGCGGGACGGTCGCCGCATGACGATCCGCATCGTGATCGCCGACGACGAGGCCCTGCTCCGGATGGCCTTCGGCACGGTCCTGGAGGCCCAGCCCGACATGGCGCCGGTCGGCGAGGCCGCGGACGGTGCCCAGGCCGTCCGCCTCGCCCGGGAGCTGCGGCCCGACGTCGTCCTGATGGACGTCCGGATGCCCGGGACGGACGGGATCGAGGCGACCCGGCAGGTCGTCGAGGTCTCCCCGGGGAGCAGGGTGCTGATCCTCACCACGTTCGACCTGGACGCGTACGCCTTCGCCGCGCTCGGCGCAGGCGCCTCGGGCTTCCTGCTGAAGAACACCCGGCCCGAGGAACTGCTCACCGCGATCCGGAACGTCGCTGCGGGCGACGCGGTGCTCTCCCCGCGGATCACCCGGCGCCTGCTGGAGGACTTCCGCCCGCACCTGGCCGACGGCAGCGCCGCCGTCCGCGACGAATGCCTGGACCGGCTCAGCGCCCGGGAGCGCGAGGTACTCGTCGAGGTCGGCCGCGGCCTGTCCAACACCGAGATCGCGGCCGCCCTGCACCTCGCGGAGGCGACCGTGAAATCCCATCTGGGACGGATCCTGCTCAAGCTGGAGCTCCGCGACCGGATCCAGGCCGTGGTCTTCGCCCACGAGAACCGGCTGGTCTCCCCGGCCTGACGCCGGTGCCGGCTTCACGCAGTGGGGGGCGGGGTGGTGGAGGGCTCGCGCCACATGGGCCAGAGGGTGGGGCCGTCCTGCGGGAGACGGAGCTCGGAGACGACGCGGAAGCCCAGCCGTTCGTAGAAGGGAACGTTGGCCGCCTTGCTCGACTCCAGGTAGGCGGGTTGCCCCAGCCTGTCGCAGTCGGCCAGCTGCTGGCGCAACAGTGCCGACCCGACCCCCGTCCCCTGGAGTCCCGGGTCCGTCCCCACGGACGGCAGGTACCAGTGCGGAACGTCCGGATGGGAGGCGTGCATCAGGTTCTGGACCTCACCGGCCCGCGACATGCCCCGGAGACCGAAGACGCGCACGTAGGCGGGGAGCGCCAGCAGCTCTCGTACCGCAGAGCCCTTCCAGCGCCCGGGCCCCGACCACAGAGCGGCCGCCAGCAGCCGCCCGTCACCGGTCGCGGCGACCCGGACGCCGCCCGCACGAGGGCGCTGCTGGCGCTGGGCGAGCTCGAAGTAGCGGGCGATCCGGCGCTCGCGGTCGGCCGAGGCGGGGACCATCCACGCCATCACCGGGTCATCGGAGAAGGCGCGGGCCAGCAGGGCGGCGACCGCCCCGGACTCGGAGGGCCGGGCGAACCGGATGCCGTACCCGGCGATGGGCGGTGTCGGTGTCGTACGGGTGCTCATGGGTCCACGCTAGGCAGCGGTCCCGCCCCCCTCCGGCCGCGGCCGAAGGACACGCCGTAGGGACCACCCGGCGCCGCCGCCACCACTGGGCCGTGTGCACGACTGGGAACGCAGGGTGAGATTCGGGGCTCTGGGTGGTGACCCGCCCCACAGGACCTTGGTCATGTACGAGGCGGGATCGTAGTCCTTAAACGTCCCTTACCTGCCCTCTCGCATGGGCTTTGACCTGGGGTGATGTGTGGCCGGTGGGTGGGGGGTCGTTGCGCCTGGGCTGCGAGGGCCACTAGTAAGAGGGGTTGTTGCCAGGCGGGTGCTACCCCCGTAGAACTGGATGAGTCGCAGGGCGGACGGAGTTCCCCCGGGTACACACCTGGTTCTCCCGCTCCCGCCACCGATCCCCTCTCCTTCGCGTGAGTGGCTCACGCACGTCTTTGGCGTGTCTGCGACCGTCCTTGTTCCCGTCGAAAGGTTGCTCCGTGTCCAACGCCGTCATCCGCCGTATCGCCGCTTCGAAGAAGACCTTCGCGGGTACCGTCCTGGCTCTGGGTGTTGCCGGTTCCATGCTGGCCGCTGTTCCGGCGCAGGCTGCTCCGATGGGTGCGAAGGCGATCGCCCAGCAGATGATCAAGGACCCGGCGCAGTTCGCGGCGTTCAACAACATCGTGTCCCGTGAGAGCGGCTGGAACCACACCGCGACGAACGCTTCCTCGGGTGCTTACGGTCTGGTCCAGGCGCTGCCGGCCTCGAAGATGGCTTCGGCGGGCTCGGACTGGAAGACCAACCCGGCGACCCAGATCAAGTGGGGCCTGGACTACATGAACTCCCGTTACGGCAGCCCCGAGGGTGCCTGGAACTTCTGGCAGACCCACCACTGGTACTAAACCGCTGGTGGAACACGACCACGCGACGCCCGACCGGTAATCCCACCGGCCGGGCGTTTCCGCATACCCGGGCCCGTAGGCGCCGGACGGTCAGTGCGCCGCGGGGTCGATGTTGCAGCTGGCCCGGCGGCGGCCGATGGTGACCAGCGCGTGGTGCAGGGCGTCGAGGTCGCCGCGCCGGACGTCATGGATGGCCCCGTGGACCGCCTCGAGTCCCGGGCTGATCGCCTCGTACACCTCGTGCGGGTCGCGACGCAGGATGATCCCCGTGGGAGGGTCGAAGGACCGCAGGGCGCGAACGAGGGTCCGACGGTCCTGTTCTCCCTGAGCGTCGGGTCGGTGGAGGGTGACCACGGCGATGTCCGGAAGCAGCACGCGGGCTTGTGCCAGGGCGACGTCGGCATCGTGCGCGTGGGCCACGATGCGGAAGTGCGGGCCCGTGTGGATGCACGCACGGAGGGCTTCCAGCTCGGCACCGTCCGCCACACCCGTCACCAGAACGGTCATCATTGACCCCATTCTTCATGAAATCTGCACTTTTGGTAGAGGGAGGTGTGGCGGACGGCCGAATGCAGCGCGTGCCGGGAAGAGGGCGAGGTGTGCGTAAGGTCGGCACGGCCGCCGGCGCATCCGCCGTGGTGCCGACCTGGTGGAGGAACCTGTGGGAAATGCCGAGCCGCGGCCGCGGTCGCACTCTTGCGCGGGGGGTCCTGGCGCGGCAGGGGTGGAGGGTCTGCGCGCGCACGGGTTCGCCCGCTACGGTGCCGAGCAGCTCGGCGTCGTTCCCGGCGGCTCCACGGCGAGGGATCTGGCCCGGCTCCAGGAGGGCTTCGCGGCCCTGCCGGCCGACCCGTACGCACCGGGAACGAACCGGTTCCGCCGCTACTCCCACGCCGTGTACCTGCCGTGGAAGGACGAACTGTCCTGGATCCCCGGCATCCCCGACCCCGTACACGGTACGGTCACCAATTTCTCCCAGGGCGAGGACGACCCCGAGCGTCCGCGAACGCTCCGCGTGCTCCCCGGCATCCCCGAGGACCTGCGCGGCAACGCCCTGCTGCTGCGGCTCCTGAGGTGGGACATCGAGCAGGTCCTGTCCCTGAGGGATCTGACGAGACGGCCGCTGTGGGCCGGGGTCCACCTGATCCGGCTCGGCGTCGACCTCCCCGGCCAGGATGCCGTCTCCTCCCCGAACTGCCTTCACCAGGACGGGGGTTCCGCAAGCACGTTCACGTTCGCCCACCTGATCGGCCGTACCAACGTCACGGGTGGCGAGAACGTCATCGCCACGCCGGGCAGTGCGGGCCTCCAGCCCGAGGACCCGTGGGCGGACGTCCACGCCAGCTTCACCCTCACCGAACCGCTGGAGGGCTACGCCGTCCACGACCACAGGGTCAGCCACTACGTCGGCCCGGTGCGCAGGGGCCCCGAACCGGGACCGGGCGGCCGGTCGATCCTCATCGTCGGCCTCGCCCCGTACGTCCCCCAGCTGTAACAGTGGCACCCAAGTACCGATGTCTGAGTCGCCCATGACGAGCTGGGTTGTCCGGCTGCGACGGTAGATCGGCTTGGGGCGTCCTCGTTCAGGCCCGAGGCTTACCCTGCGTTCCATGGACCTGGATGCTGAACTCAGTGCTCTAGCAGCCCAAGATGACCTACCCGCTGACCTGGTGTGGCGCCTGCTCCAGCACCCGGGGGCTCGGCGCGCGGTGGCGTTGCTGCGTCGGGACCTTACTGACGAACTGATAGCGGAGATCATCGAGCTCGGCTCCGTACGGACTCTCGCCGCGAACTCCTCCGTGCCCTCTCGGATCAGGGCTCGCCTTGCGGAGCATCCGGAGCCGTCCGTTCGGTGTGCGGTCGCGGCGAGCGTCAGGGATGAGCCTCTGGGGCTGCTCGCCCGTCTGGCGGCCGATCCGGACCCTTCCGTGCGGTCGTTCCTTGCGATGAACGAGCATCTGCCGGCGGAGTTGCTGGCCCTCCTGGCCGCGGACTCGGAGGCCAGTGTGCGATCGTCGGTCATCCAGCGCTGGCGCGATGCTCCGGACGACGTCCGCAGGATGTTGCTGACGGATGCCGACCCAGGCATTCGCAGTGGCAGTGTTCGGGCATTCGTCCCTCCCGCGGACCTCCTGCCCGGACTGCTGGCAGATCCGGCGACGCGCGCTGCTGCGGTCGCCCATGCCGTGCCAACTCCCGAACTGGCGTCCGACCCCGATTCCGAGGTCCGTGAGGCCGTCGCCGCACATCCGCACCTGCCTCCCGGTCTGCGCGACCTGCTGGCAGGTGACCAGGACATCTTCGTCAGGAACGAGATCGCGGCCCGGTCGGATATCCCGCCGGCGCTGCGTGAACAGGTTATGGCCACCCTGGAGCCCGACAGCCTTCTTGCTGAGTGGATGCTGTCGTTCCGTCGCGGCACCCACACGTGTCCCCCAGCCGCATCGACCCCGCCTAATCTCACGCGGCAACAGGCAGAGTCCTTGCTCGCTCAGGCCGGGCTGTAAGGATGAGCTCCTGTCGTCAAGCTGCCTGAGGCAGGACGGCCACGCCGGACCTCCGATTGTCGGCTGCTACTGGCAGTGGACGTCCCCCCGTGGTTCGAGACATCGTCGAGCGCCTGGTGGGGGACGGCGGGTCACGAAGACGCCTGCACGACGGGACATCGGGGTCTCCGATCCGGAGGGGGACCCGCCCTACGTACCCCACGTCCCCGGTCGCGTCCCCGCAGCGCGGCGGACCCAGGCCGACAGGGCAGGGGGATGTGGCCCAGGACGCGCCCGAGCGGACTCTGTCCTGTGGAGGACATGGCCCGTCCCGGACACGGGAGAACCCTGGAGCACCCTCCCTCTCCTGCGGCAACCTTGATCACGTCAGCCCAACGCCGTACCACTCGGGGGAATCCGGTCATGTCCAGCCGTCTCAAGGCCGCCACGCTCGGCGCCGTCACCGCCACGCAGACCACCCGTGCAGAGCGTGCGACGGACCAGGAGGACTTTCGCTGGGACTGCGTCCCGCCGGTGGCGTGATGGCGTGGCGTCAGCCCGTGTTCTGCACGTGGCGGGCCAGCCACGTCAGCAGGGCGTCCAGGTCGGCGGCGGCCGAGAGGACCCGGTCGACGGCCTCGGGGGTGTGCAGCCACTCCTCGCAGCCGAGGGGGCGGGCGGCGATCAGCGAGCGGTGGCGCAGCAGGTCCGTACGGGAATGGTCCGCCGGATAGCCGCGCGGGGGACGCTTCATCACGTCGCCGGAGATCTCGTAGCCCTTCCTCCGTACGTCCTCGACGATGGCGGACAGTTCGCGTCCGCTCCCCTCGGAGGCCACGGCCTTGCGGAACCTGTCCACCTGGCCGGGATCGGGGTACCACCAGGCGCCCTGGATCCGCAGGCCGTCCAGGGAGAAGCGGAGACCGATCTCGACCTTGCGGCCGATGCGGATCACGGCGCTCTGGTTCTGCCACCACCAGGAGTCGGTGCGGTAGTGCCAGACGGAGAAGTCCTCGTACCGGGGGTCCGCGTCCGCGACCTCGTTGAGCAGGCCGATCATCGGCTGCCGAACCAGGCGTTCGCGGTCCGCACGACAGCGCTCGCGCGTCGCGTGGGCCGGCTCGCCCCGGAGCTCCCACAGGACGTCCATGGCCTGCTCAGGCCAGCCGGTGAACTGTCTGCGCATGCGGGCAGGTTAGCCCACCGACGGTGCCGTTGCTCCTCCCGTGCCGCCGAGCGGATCGGACGCGCGCCGTGGCCGGGCGA
Organism: Streptomyces sp. NPDC104226; assembly: GCF_055584085.1. NCBI lineage: Bacteria > Bacillati > Actinomycetota > Actinomycetes > Kitasatosporales > Streptomycetaceae > Streptomyces > Streptomyces sp. NPDC104226. The sequence goes on along the minus strand of NZ_JBVJMS010000001.1, from coordinate 304,325 downwards.
GCTCCGGCGGCATTGTCAGTGGGGGGCAGGAAGATGACCTGCATGACCGAAAACAGCTCCCTGCTTTCCCCTGCCGCCTACACCGAGGCCGTGACCGTCGCCCTGGCGGCGTCGGCCGCGTACTACGGCGACGGGACCACCCCGCTCGGTGACGACGAATACGACGGGCTGCTCCGCGCCATCGCGGCCTACGAGGAGGCGCACCCGGAGGAGGTGCTGGCCGAGTCGCCGACCGGGAAGGTCGCGGGCGGGGCCGTCCAGGGCGACGTGCCGCACTCGGTGCCGATGCTCTCCCTCGACAACGTCTTCGACGCCGACGAGCTCGCCGAGTGGGCCGCAGGGCTGGAACGGCGTCTCGGACGACCCGTGGCCGGATGGTGCGTGGAGCCGAAGCTCGACGGCCTCGCGGTCGCCGCCCGGTACCGGGGCGGCCGGCTCGTTCAGGTCCTCACCCGCGGCGACGGCCAGTCCGGCGAGGACATCACCCATGCCGCCGACGCCGTCCTCGGTCTGCCCCCGGTCCTCACCGAGCCGATCGACGTCGAGCTGCGCGGCGAGGTCCTGCTGACGACCGCGCAGTTCGAGGAGGCCAACCGGATCCGGCTCGCCCACGAGGCCACGCCGTTCGCGCACCCCCGCAGCGGAGCGGCCGGCACCCTGCGGGCCAAGGACCGCCCCTACCGGATCGAGTTGACCTTCTTCGCCTACGGCGCGATCGGCCTGGACGACCTCGGCCACGCCGCCCTGCTGGAGAACCTGGCCGCGCTCGGCGCGAACACGGCCGCCGACACGGCCGTCGCCCCGCTGCGGTGCGAGACCGTGGAGCAGGTGCAGGAACGCATCGACGCGATCGCCGGCCTGCGCGCGGACCTGCCCTTCGGGATCGACGGTGTCGTCGTCAAGGCCGACACCGCCGAGGACCAGCGGCAGGTCGGCAACGGCTCGCGCGCCCCGAGGTGGGCGGTGGCCCGGAAACTGGCGGCCGAGCACAAGGTGACGCGGCTGCTGGCGGTGGAGTGGAACGTCGGCCGGACCGGGATCATCGCCCCGCGCGCGGTCCTGGAGCCCGTGGTCATCGACGGGGTGACGGTCACCTACGCCACGCTCCACAATCCGTCCGACATCACCCGTCGCGGACTCATGATCGGCGACCAGGTGTTCGTCTACCGGGCCGGCGACGTGATCCCCCGGGTCGAGGCACCGCTGGCCGACCAGCGCACCGGCGCCGAGAGCCCGATCGTCTTCCCCGAGGCCTGCCCCCGCTGCGGCGACGCCATCGACACCTCCGAGCAGCGCTGGCGGTGCGTGCGGGGCCGCAACTGCCAGGCCGTGGCCTCGGTGATCTACGCGGCCGGCCGCGACCAGCTCGACATCGAAGGCCTCGGCGGCACGCGCGCGATCCAGCTCGTGGAGGCCGGCCTGGTGCATGACATCGCCGACCTGTTCACACTGACCCGCGAGGCGCTCCTCGGTCTGGAGCGCATGGGCGAGACCAGCGCCACCAACCTCCTGGCCGCGATCGAGACCGCCCGCGGGGCGGCATTGAGCCGCGTGTTCTGCGCCCTCGGTGTCCGCGGCACCGGGCGCACCATGTCCCGGCGGATCGCCGCACACTTCGGCTCGATGGCCGCGATCCGGGCCGCCGACGCGGACCTGCTGGCCGGGGTCGCCGGCATCGGCACCGAGAAGGCCCGCGTCGTCGCGGCCGAACTCGTCGACCTCGCCCCGCTCCTCGACAAGCTCCAGGCCCAACAGGTCGGCACACAGGTCTCCGAGCCGCAGGGGGCCGCAGCCGACGCGCCCGACGGCGAGGAGCCGGCCGGCGGCCCGCTGGCCGGCCAGGCCGTCGTGGTGACCGGCTCCATGACGGGCCCCCTCGAGGTGCTGTCCCGCAACGAGATGAACGAGTTGATCGAGCGGGCGGGCGGCAAGGCGTCATCGTCGGTTTCCAAGCGCACCACGCTCCTCGTGGCGGGCGAGAAGGCCGGATCCAAGCGCACCAAGGCCGAGGAACTGGGCATCCGCATCCTCGACCCCGAGGAATTCGCCGCCCTCGTCGCCGACCTCCTCACTCCTGAAGTTACCGAGGGGTAGCCACGAGGTGGGCCGCGCGGTACCGTCGGGCTTCTCGAGGGGAGAAGCATGTCTCGTACGCTGACCGTGTCCGACAGCATCGTCGTCAATGTCCGTCCCGCAGAGGTCTACCGGCGCATATCCGATCCCGCGCGGATGGGGGACTGGAGCCCGGAGAACCTCGGCGCCACCGTGCGCGGGGGTGCCCGGGAGCCAAGCGTCGGCATGGTCTTCGACGGCCGGAACAAGCGCGGCGCCTTCCGCTGGACCACCCGGTGCACCGTGACGGCGCTCGAGCCGGACAAGCTGTTCCGGTTCCGGGTGCATGCCATCGGCATCACGCGGCCCCGGCTCCCAGGTCCCATCGCCACCTGGGAGTACCGCTTCGAGCCCGTCTCGGAAGGGACCCTGGTCACCGAGACGTGGACCGACGACCGCCGGTCGTGGCCGGACTTCGTGGCGAACACCTTCGACCGGGTGGCCACGGGCGGCAGCGTCTTCGCCGATTTCCAGCGCAGGAACATCGCCACGACCCTGCGCAACCTCAAGAAGGCCTTGGAAACCGGCTGAAACGCCGGGGCGTCCGTCCGTTCGCCCGCTCTGACCTCGGCTTATCGTTGGCCTGGACTATTGCGGAGAGCGATCGGTTCGGGAATGATCTCCCGCCGTGACCCTCTTCCTCGCCGTTGCACTCGGCGTGCTTCTCGTCGGACTCCTCCGTTCCGGCATCCCCGGCCGTGCCGACCGCTGGACCGAAAAGCACTTCGTGGCGTCCGCCTACGGTCTTCCGCCCCGCGAGGCGCTCGACAACCGGCGCGCCGGTCCTCCGCCTGCGGCCCACCGGGCACAGGAGAGGCAGGACGTCGCCGACGCCGCATGGCAGGGGGACTGGAAGACCGCCGCGCGGTACGTCCGGGCGGCGGGGGACGACTGGGACGCGCGCTGGGACCGGCTTGAGCTCCTGCAGCACGTCGCCCGGGAGGACGGCGCCTGGCTCGACGCCTGGCGCACCGCCGAGCCGGCCGACTGCGACGCGGCCACCGTCCACGCACGCCTCATGGTCCACCGGGCCTGGGAGATCCGGGGCAGCGGCTTCGCCCACGAGGTCCTGGACTCGGACATGAGGCGCTTCCGCGCCATGCTCCCGGCCGCGATCGAGGAGGCCCGCGCGGCCGCACTGCTCGACCCCGCGAACCCGGGCCCCTGGGTGGTCATGGTCACCGCGGCGCGCGGAGCCCAGTACGGCCACGCACAGTTCAAGCCGCTGTGGGAGGGGCTCATTGCCCGCGCACCCCACCACTACGAGGGGCATTGGCAGGCCCTCCAGTACTGGTGCGCCAAGTGGTACGGCAGCAACCGGCGGATGATGCGGTTCGCACGCCAGGCGGTCCGCAAGGCACCGGCGGGCAGCCCGCTCGCCGGGATCTACCTGCACGCGCTGAGCGAGCTCGCCGACCGGTCCTCCGCCGCCTCCCTGCCGGTTACTCCCTGGACCAGGAGCCTGCTGAAGCGGACCGCCGCTTCCTTCGACCAGGTCGCCGCGGACGACGAGCGCCTGCCGGTCCTACGCCACCTGCTGGCGCACTACATGCTCCAGTCGATGATGTACGGTCCCGCCCTGGAGCAGTTCCGCCGGATCGGGCCGTGGTGCGGAGCCGAACCCTGGCGCAAGGCGGGGAACCCGGTCATGGCGTTCGAGGCGGCTCGCGGAAGGGCCGTGAAACTGTCCCGGGCACGCCCCACCCCCGCGGCACAGGGCTACGGGATGGCGCGTTAGACGTCGGTTCGTGCGACCACGGCCTCCGACGCCCGCCAGGTCTCGGGGTCTTCGCGAAAACAAACGTGCGATGGTCGCTCGTGCGTGATAGTCACATGTCTCACGGGTGGCGCTCCATGCCTTCCCGTGAGGACACAGCAAGGGGTGGGGAGATGGCGGTGCTCCGTCAATGGGGGCTTGCGCTGGGGAAATGGGGCGGCAGGCCCCTCGCACGGGTCCAGGAGGACTCCGGCGATCCGGACGTGCGACGGGTGCGCGAGGCCGCCGCGGCCGCGGACTGGACCGGTGTGCGCGAGGTGCTCGAAACACGTCCCGAGAGCGACGACCGGACCGAACTGCTCTGGGCGGTCGGTGACACCGCCGGGGTGGAACGGTGGATCGTCCCGGTCCTCGAAGCAGACCCCGACGCGTCGCTGGCCCGGCTCGTGGCGGGCGTCCGCCACATCAGCTGGGGCTGGGATGCCCGGACCGGCGCCAGGGCGTCGGAGGTCTCGCGCGAGCAGTTCGAGGTGTTCCACGCGCGACTGCGCAGCGCCGAGGAGTGGCTCTACGAGGCGGCTGAGCGCGAGCCGCTGTGGACCTCGCCCTGGTACGGCCTCCAGCTCACCGGCCGCGGACTCCAGGTCGGGGCGCCCACCGCACGCCGCCGCTTCGAGGCGACCGTGCGCCGCGATCCGCACCACCTGGGAGCGCACCAGCAGCAGTTGCAGCAGGTCTGCGAGAAGTGGGGCGGCTCGCACGAGGAGGCGCACGCCTTCGCCCGGGACTCCGCCTTCGGCGCCCCCGCCGGCACGCAGCTGGGCCAGCTCGTGGCCATCGCCCACATCGAGCAGTGGCTTTCCCCCGACTCCGGTCCGGACGATGCGTACATGCGCAGACCCGAGGTCGCGGAGTCCCTGCGGGCGGCGGCCGACCACTCCTTCCGGCACCCGGACTTCGAGCGCCGGGCCGGATGGACCCAGGTCCTCAACACCTTCGCCATGGCGTTCTCCCTCGCGGGGGACCGCGAGGCGGCACGGGAGTGTTTCGACGCCACCCAGGGCCGTGTCACCGAGTTCCCCTGGTACTACGTCAACGGCTCCGACCCCGCTGCGGCCTACCGCAAGCAGCGCGCGTCGACCGGACGCTGACCGGCTGACGCGCTGACCCGGCGGCCGCCCGGCCCACCACGAGCAGCAGCCGTCGCGGTCGCCGCCGGCCCCGAGCCCGGTCCGGCCGCTCCCGCCTCCGCGGCCGCGTACCGGCTGCCGACGGATCGTTCCCAAGGGCTCCACCCGGCCGGGCGACCGGTGCGGCACGGCGCTCTGCTCGTGCCGCACCCCTCGGGTCGCACCCCCGCCACACCCTCGCGCCACACCCCCACGAGCTCCTCCCTTCCGCCTCCGCCCGCGCCGCCCACGGCGTCGGCGGACCCACCGAAAGATGCCGCCAGGTGCCCGATTCCGAGACGTCCCACACCTTCCAGGTCGACCTGCGCGGCCTGGTCGACCTGCTCTCCCACCACCTCTACTCCAGCCCCCGCGTCTACCTGCGCGAGCTGCTGCAGAACGCCGTGGACGCCATCACCGCACGCCAGACCCTCGCGCCCGGCTCCCCGGCCTCCATCACGGTGCGCACCGGCCCTACCCTCACAGTGACGGACACCGGCGTCGGGCTGACCGAGGCCGACGTCCACCGGTTCCTCGCGACCATCGGGCGCAGCTCCAAGCGGACCCTGGAGGGCGCCGGGCTCGACGCCGCCCGCGGGGACTTCATCGGCCAGTTCGGCATCGGGCTGCTGGCCTGCTTCGTGGTCGCCGACGAGATCACCGTGCTCAGCCGCTCGGCGGCCGACCCCTCGGCGCCCGCCGTCGAATGGCGCGGCCACTCCGACGGCCGCTACACCATCCGCACCCTCCCCGCCTCGGCCGTGCCGGAGCCGGGCACCACCGTGCGCCTCACCCCGCGCGCCGACAACGCCGAGTGGACCAGTCCGCAGAAGGTCGTCGAACTGGCCCGGCACTACGGCGGCCTCCTGCGGCACGAGGTCACGGTCGAAGGCCCGCGCGGCGAGATCGACAAGATCAACGAGACGGCCCCCTGGGAGCAGACCCACCGCTCTCCGCTGGCCCGCCGCGAGGCACTGACCGCGTACTGCCGGAGCCAGTTCGGCTTCACGCCCCTCGACACCATCGAGCTCGACCTGCCGGCCGCCGGGCTGCGCGGGGTCGCCTACGTCCTGCCCACGGCCATGAGCCCGGCACAGCGGGCCGGCCACCGCGTCCACCTCAAGGGCATGCTCCTCACGGACCAGGCACCCGAACTGCTCCCGGAATGGGCCTTCTTCGTCCGCTGTGTCGTCGACACCACGAGCCTGCGGCCGACCGCCTCGCGGGAAGCCCTGTACGAGGACGGCACCCTGTCCGCCGTACGGGACGCCCTGGGCGACCGGATCCGCGACTGGCTCACCGGCCTCGCCGCCAGCAGCCCCTCCCTGCTGCACCGTTTCATCGAAACGCACCACCTCGCCGTGAAGGCCCTGGCCCGCTACGACGACGAGCTGCTGCGCATCGTGCTGCCGTGGCTGCCGTTCGAGACCACCGACGGCAACGTCACGCTGGAGGAGTTCGCGCGGACCCACCCGGCCCTCCTGATCACGCGCAGCGTCGAGGAGTTCCGCCAGGTCGCGCCCATCGCCTCGGCGGCCGGTCTCGGCGTCGTCAACGGCGGCTACACCTACGACCGGGACCTCGTGCTCAGGCTGCCCGAGATCCGGCCGGGGACCTCCGTCACCGACCTGGACCCGGCCACGGTCACCGCCCATCTCGACGCCGTGGACCCGTCCGCCGAGCTCCGCGCGGCGGCCTTCCTCGCGGTCGCCCGGGAGACCGTCGGCGTTCACGACTGCGACGTCGTCCTGCGCGACTTCCAGCCGGTCACGGCTTCCGCGCTGCTCCTCGACAACCGGGAGGCCCGGCACGAGCGGACCAGGTCGAGCCTGGCAGCCGACAGCGACGGCGTGTGGGCCGACATCCTCGGGTCCCTGCGCAACGAGACCCCGCGGGCCCAGCTCGTCCTGAACCACCTCAACCCGCTGGTGCGCCAGGCGATCACCATCGCCGAGCGCGGGCTGGCCGTCACGACGGCGGAAGCCCTCTACGGCCAGGCGCTGCTGCTCAGCCGCCGCCCGCTCCGGGCCAGCGAGAGCGCCCTGCTGAACAGGGCCTTCATCGGCCTGCTCACCCACGCCATGCACCACAGCGGTACCGCCGCACCCGGCTCCGAGCCCCGGAAGGAACTGTAGATGCTGGACACCCCCGAGGCCGTGGTCGAGGCGCTCCGCGAGAACCACGACCGTCCGCACGGCCTGCACCGCACCGTCACCGCCGAGGAGATCGTCGATGCGGCCGAGCTCCTCGACGAGCCCGACACCCTCGTCACGGCGCTGCTGGAGCTGATGGCCTCGTACGAGTTCACCGGCGAGCACCGCAAGTCGCCCGTCGTCTTCGCCCGGCTGCTCAAGCTGTGGGACACCGTCCCCGACACCTTCAGCCCGTGGGAGGCCCGTCAGGTCTTCTGGCGCTTCAAGTGGGTCACCACCTCGCTGCTCCAGGTACCCGAAGTACCGCTGACCGCGATCCACGGCTGGATCGACACGATGCGCGGCCGCTACGCAGCGGCCGACCACGGCATGCAGCCGGTCGCGGCGATGCGCTACCACGTCGCGAACCACACGGGTACCGGCCTCGCCGACGCCTACGACCTCTGGGCCACCCGAGCGCGTACCGAGCTGAGCGACTGCGAGGCGTGCGAGATCCGCCACCTCGCCGAACACCAGGTGGAGTCGGGTGAGGACGAAGGCGCCCTGGAGATCTGGGGTCCCGTCCTCCAGGGCGAGACCGGGTGCACCGAGGAACCGCAGCTGAGCCGGTCGCGCTCGCTCCTGCCGCTGCTGCGCGCCGGCCGCGCCGACGAGGCCCGCTCCCACCACCTCAGCGGCTACCGCCAGGTCCGGGGGAACACCGGCACGCAGGACGCCGTGGGCCTCCACCTGGAGTTCTGCGCCCTGTCCCGCAACGAGGGCCGGGGCCTGGAGATCCTCGCCGAGAACCGCCCGCTGTTCGAGGCGACCGGCGCCCCCCTGGCGCACCTCGGCTTCCTCACCGGAGCCGGGGTGCTGCTCACCCGCCTCGTGGAGGACGGGCACGCCGACACCGCCGTCGCCGGACCGCCCGGGCGCGACTGGACCGCCGGCACGCTCCTCGACCACGTCCGCTCCGAAGCCGACCGCCTCGCGGCCGCCTTCGACGCCCGCAACGGCACCGGCACCGTCGGGGACCGCCTCCGCACCCGCCTCGTGCAGCGCCCGCTCCTCGACGAGCCGTTGCCGCTCGGTCTGCGCACCCAGGCCACCCGGCCCGCCGCGTCCGTGGCCGCGCCGGCCGCCGTGACACCCGTGGCCGGCGCGGACCTCTCGCAGGACGTGGCCTCCCTGGTCCGCGAAGCACGCCGACTGGCCGCCGCAGGCCACCCGGGGGACAGCCGGCTCTGGGACCGCATCGAAGAACGCCTGGCCGAAGGGGACTTCGCCCACGACGAGGAGCTCGGCCCGCAGGACCTGCTGACGGCAGAGCTCGCCGAACAGCGGGCCTACAAGCACACCAAGAAGGGTCGGGACGAGGAGGGCGCCACCGAACTGAAGCGGGCGGCCGAGCTGTACGAGGGCCTGGAGATGCCCTGGCGCGCGCTCAACGCACGCTCCCGCGCCCTGGCCTGGCGGACCGGCTCCGAGGACGAGGACACGGACCGCGAGGCGATCCGCACGGGCCTCGACACGATCCTGGCCGAGGCTGAGCACCTCCGGGCCCAGGCTCCCCTGACGGCCGAGACCGCACTGGACTACCTCACCCTCCGGTACGCCGCCGCCTTCGCCGCCTACCAGGACGCGATGCGGGACCTGCCGGAGACCGAAGGGCCCGCAGCGGAGCGGTTCCACGCCCAGGCCCGCACCCTGCGCGCCGAGGCGGAGCGGCTGTCCGTACCCCACCACGTGGCCAACGCGCTGCAGCTCACCGCGGACCTGGCCGGCCGCGGAGGAGACACGGGAGCGGCCGAGGAACTGCTGCGCGCTGCCCTCGACGCCGCGGACGCCTCGGAGCGGCCCTGGCGCGGTACGCGCCCGCGTGCACTGCTCGCGCAGTTCCTGCTCGCCAAGGGCGAGCCCGACGAAGCGGCGGAGCTCCTGCACCGGGCGCTCGCCGACGCGGCCCGGTACGACGACACGGACTTCGCGCTGGCCCCCACGTACTCCCTGCTCGGGCACGCGCTCTCGCACCTCGGGGACCTGGGCGGCGCCGTACGCCACTTCTCCGAGGCTGCCGCGCTCTTCGACCAGGACGGGGAGCAGGCCGAAGCCGTGGACGTACGCCTCCAGCTCGCCGACGTGCTGGGGCGCGGTGGCCGGCCGGAGGACGCGGTCGCCGTCCTGGAATCCCTCCTGGCGGACGAGGCACAGGCCCCGGACAACGAACGCGCCTTCGCCCAGGCCCGCCTGTCCCTGGCCCGCGGGCTGCGGGAGCTCGGCGAACACCTGCCGGCGGCGGAGGAGTTCCTGCGCCTGGCGGACACCGTCGCCGCGTGGGAGGACGACCGCCCGGTCCAGACCCTGGTGGCGGCGGAGGCCGCCATGACCCTGGCCATGGCCGACCGGTGGGACGCGGCGGACACCGCCTACGAGCGGGCCGTCGCCGCGCACGCCGAGGCGCCGAACCCGTCGCTGGTCATCACCATGATGTGCCAGTTCGCGCGCCTCACGGTCCAGGCGCGGGCAGCTGAAGGCCTGGAAGCGGCGCTGGAGCACCTCGCGCGCGCGGACGCCGTCCGTGCCCAAGTGCCTCAGGACGCCGAGGACTTCGCCCACTGGTACGAGCGCGGCGCCGTGCACTACCGCCGGGCCTGCGTCCTGGCGGAGACCGAGCGTTTCGAGGAGGCCCTGCCCGAGGCGGAGGCCGCCGTCGCGGCGCACGAGGAGGGCGGGGAGCACGGGGAGGTGCCGCGCGCCGAAGCGGTCCGGATGGCCGCCCTGATCGAGGGGAAGGGCCTCGGCCTCTTCCAGAAGGCGACGGCCCGGCTCACCGACGCCGCAGCCCGCTGCCGCCATGCCGGCCTCCCCGAGGCCGCCGACATCCTGGAGGCCCTGCGGCAGGACTACCTCCGCCGATAACACCCGGCCCGGCAGACGATACGCAGACGGCGCGGGCCGCCACATCACGGTGGCGGCCCGCGCCGAGCTCGTTTGTAATAGGTCAATTGACCCTGTGGCCATTACCGTATGCTGCCTTCGGCGCTTCGCCCCGGTCCGGACGGAACGGGCCCGCGGACGTCCGAAGGAGAGGTGTGTCGTGATCGAGCGGTACACGCGCCCCGAGATGGCGGCGCTGTGGAGCGAGGAGACGAAGTACGCGACCTGGGTGCGCGTCGAGGTGCTGGCGAGCACCGCGCAGGCATCCCTCGGGCTGGTGCCCGAGGAGGCCCTGGCCGACATCCGGCGGGCTCCGGCGCCGGCCGTCACGAGGATCCGGGAGCTGGAGGCCGAGCGGGACCACGAGATCCTCGCCTTCCTCGCCGCCTGGACCGAGACCATGCCGGCCGAATCGGCGCGCTGGGTCCACCACGGGATGACCAGCTACGACCTGGTCGACACCGCCCAGGGCGTGCTGCTGGCCCGAGCCGTCGACCTCGTGCTGGACGCGGCCCACACGCTGACCGGACTGCTGATCGACCGTGCCCTCGAGCACTGGGACACGGTCTGCGTGGCCCGCACCCACGGCGTCCACGCCGAGCCGACCACCTTCGGCCACAAGCTCGCCGTCCACGCCCACGCGCTGCACCGCTGCACGGCCCGGCTCACCGCCGCCCGCCGGGCCGTCGCCGTGGGAACCCTCTCCGGAGCCGTCGGGACGTACGCGCACATCTCCCCGCAGGTCGAGACGTACGTCTGCGGCGAGCTCGGCCTGGGCATCGAGCCCCTCCCCACCCAGGTCGTCGCCCGTGACCGGCACGCCGAGCTGCTCGGCGCGCTCGCGATCACCGGCGCCGTGGTGGAGCAGTTCGCCCTGGAAATGCGGCTCCTGCAGCGCACCGAGGTCGGGGAGGTCGAGGAACCCCGAAGCGGCGCCTACCAGGGCTCCAGTGCGATGCCGCACAAGCGGAACCCGACCACCAGCGAACGGCTGTGCGGCCTCGCCCGCATCCTGCGCGCGAACGCCGGAGCCGCGTACGAGAACATCGCGCTGTGGCACGAGCGCGACCTCGCGCACTCCTCGGTCGAGCGCGTCGTCCTCCCCGACAGCCTCACCGTCGCCCACTACCAGCTGGTCTCCGCCTCCGAGCTCCTTGCCGGCCTCACGATCGACGGCGAACGGATGGCCCGCAACCTGCAGGCCACCCGCGGCCTCGTCCACTCCTCCGAGGTCTTCCTCGGCCTCACCGCCGAAGGCACCGACCGCGAGAGCGCCTACCGCCTCGTCCAGGCCGCCGCCGCCGACGCGCACACGTCCGGGTCCTCCCTGGCCGAGGCGCTCTCGGCCCGTGGTGTGGAGGCCCCCGACGCGTGGTTCGACCCCCGCCGCTTCCTCGGCAACCGCGACCACCTGAAGTCCCGACTCGACACCCTCAAGAAGGAGCACCACCGCCATGTGGACATGTGAACTGGTCATCGGAGCCGGCCTCGACGTCGCCGAGGTCGCCGCCCTCTACCGGGCCTCCACCCTTGCCGAGCGCCGCCCGGTCGAGGACACCGGCCGTTTCACGAGCATGCTGGCCGGCGCCAACCTGGTCGTCACCGCCCGGGACGGCGAGGGCCGCCTGATCGGCATCGCACGCTCCCTCACGGACGGCGCGTACTCCACCTACCTCAGCGACCTCGCCGTCGACGTCGCCTGGCAGGGCAAGGGCGTCGGCCGCGACCTCATCCGTGCCACCCGCGAGGCCGCACCGCGGGCCAAGGTGATCCTGCTCGCGGCCCCCGCGGCCGTCGACTACTACCCGCACATCGGGTTCGAGCGCCACGACTCGGCCTGGACCATGACCGCCGCCGCCACAGGCTGACCTGTCGGCAGACGCCGACATCGGAACTCGAAGTCGGCCGCCCGGGTCCTGTGGCTGAGGATTCGGGTCATTGGTCCGCCGCCGTGCGTCGTGCGGCGGGCTTAGGCTGCGGATATGCCCCTTCACGCCCGCCTCGCGCCCGGTTGCCGCCCTCGCGGCTGCCGGGCGCCCGCGCGGCGTGTGCACGGCCGCCGGGTGCGGTACGCGATCGGCTCCGAGCGGGGCCAGGTCAACGGCATGCGATGGCTGTGCGCTGAGCGCACCGCGCGGGACGCCTGAGGGAGTCTCCCCTCCCGTCCCCCCCCGCCACCCCTCGCCGAACCCCACGCGGACACGCTCCCGCGCCCGGCTCGCCCGCTGCCGACTCCGAGCCGTGGGGATCCGTACGCAGCCCGTCCGGGCCGACCGGCGGACGAAGCCCCGTCACCACACCGGCCGCCGACGCGTCCGTGTACTGCGGATCGGCAACCCCGCGCAGTTCAGCGCCGTTCATGCGATGTCACCAGAGATCATGACGTTCCGGGCGTACGCCTGAGCCGTCCGACCCGCCCCGACGCAGACGTCCGGGGCCCGACCGCCCGCCACGACGAAGAAGCAGGAGAAGTTCATGAGCACGCCCGACCCGGTGACGCCCCCGGCCCCCGACCTCTCGGTGGCCCGGCGGCGCAGCGCCGAACTGAAAGGCCTGATCGCCGCCGATCCGGGCCGGTTCCGGGTGCTGACCGGCGACCGTCCGACCGGACGGCTGCACCTGGGGCACTACTTCGGGACCCTGCAGGGCCGGGTACGGCTCCAGGACCTGGGCGTGGACACCTTCGTGATCGTGGCCGACTACCAAGTCCTCACCGACCGGGACGTCGCCGAACACCTGGCCGAGCACGTCGAGGAACTCGTCCTCGACTACCTCGCGGCCGGCATCGACCCCGAACGGTCCACCATCTTCGCGCACAGCGCGCTGCCCGCCCTCAACCAGCTCCTGCTGCCCTTCCTCTCCCTCGTCTCGATCGCGGAACTGCGCCGCAACCCCACCGTCAAGGACGAGATCGCCCACTCCCGGCAGGCCTCGGTCAGCGGGCTGATGTTCACCTATCCGGTACACCAGGCCGCCGACATCCTCTTCTGCAAGGCCGGGGTGGTGCCCGTGGGGCAGGACCAGCTCCCGCACCTGGAGGTCACCCGCACCATCGCCCGCCGCTTCAACGAGCGCTACGGGACGAACGGGCCGGTCTTCCCCGAGCCCGACGCCCTGCTCTCCGCCGCCCCGCTGCTGCTCGGCACCGACGGCACCAAGATGAGCAAGTCCCGCGGCAACGCCATCTCCCTGTCGGCCACCGCCGACGAGACCGCCCGGCTCCTCAAGGGCGCCAAGACCGACGCGGTCCGCCGCATCACCTACGACCCGGCCGCCCGCCCCGAGGTCTCCAGCCTCGTGCTGCTCGCCGCGCTGTGCCAGGGCCGCGACCCGCAGACGGTCGCCGAGGAGATCGGCGACGGCGGCGCGGCCCAACTGAAGAAGGTCGTCACCGAGGCCGTCAACGAACACTTCGCCCCCCTGAGGGCACGCCGTACGGAGCTCGCGGGCGACCGGGGGCACGTACGGGACGTCCTGCGGCGCGGCAACGAGCGCGCGAACGCGGTGGCCGAGACCACCCTCGCCGAGGTCCGGGCCGCCATGGGCATGGCGTACTGATGCCCGGCACCGCGTGGTTGCGGCACGCCGCCGAGATCCGCGCCGTCCCCGTCGACCGCGCCCTCGTCACGCGCGGTGCCCTGGGCATGCTCGTCCCGCTCGCCGTCGGCCAGCTGGCCGGGCGGCCCGACCTGGGCGCCGCGGCCGGCCTCGGCGCCTACGGTGCGGCCGTCGACGACACCGCCGCACCCTGGCGCACCCGCGCCCTCACCCTCCTCCTGCCGCAACTGGGCGGCGCGATCGGACTCGCCCTGGGCCGGATCACCGGCGGCCAGGCGTGGGCGCAGATCCTGCTGGTCGCGGTCGTCGCCCTGGTCTCGGGGCTGCTGTCGACGATCGGCCGGATCAGCGACATGGCCGCCCTGGTCCTGCTGCTCGCCACCGCCATGGGCCTCGGACTGCCCACCGGCCCGCCCTGGTGGCAGGTACCGCTGCTGTTCCTGATCGGCGGCATCCCCCTGATGCTGCTCTCCCTGACCGATGCCCTGCGCCACCCCGGACGCGCCGAACGACAGGCCGTCGCAGGGGCCCTGCGTGCCGTCGCCGACCTCCTCGACGCCGACGAGTCCACCTGGACCGAGCGCCGCCACCGGGCGACCGGAGCCATGGACGCCGCCTACGACACCGTCGTCGTCCGCCGGCTCTCCCCACCCCGTCGGGGCAGCACCTCCGCCCAGCTGGCCGCCCACCTCGACCGGCTGATCGAAGTGATCGCCGCCGCTCCCGCCGTCCGCACCGCACCGGCCCGCGAGTCGGCCGCCGCGTACGCCGACGCGGTACGCCGCGTCGCCGACGCCGTCGAGACGCGGACCCCCGGGCCGATCACCCTGCCACCCACCCCGCCGGACCGGGCCGGACGCGCCCTGCGCGCCGCCGTCGCCGCACTCGCCACGCCCGCAGAGGAGCACGCGGACGGCAGGCCCCGCCTGCTGCCGACGCACCCCGCCCCCGTGCGCCGGCTCGCCGGAGCCGTGGCCGGCAGGTTCCGCGACCCGGCGGCCCGCCGCTACGCCCTCCGCCTGACCCTGTGCCTGACGGTCGCCCAGACCGTCGCCTCGTTCAGCGGCCTGCCGCGCTCCGGCTGGCTGGTGCTGACCGTCGCCCTCGTCGTCCGGCCCGCCCTGGGCACCGTGCCCGCCCGGCTGCTGACCCGTGCCCTCGGCACCACGGCCGGGGTCCTGATCGGACTCGCCGCCACCACGGTCCTGCCCCCCGGCTGGTGGCGCATCGGCGCCGTGGTGGTCCTGACCGGCCTCCTCCAGGCGTACGCCCGCCGCAACTACGCCCTGCAGACCCTCTTCCTGACCCCGGTCATGCTGCTGCTCGCCGATCCTCTGGGCCTGGCGGGCCCGGCCGTACCCGCGGCCCGCCTGCTCGACACCCTGGCCGGCTGCGCCGTCGCCCTCGTCTGCGGCTACCTGCTCTGGCCGGAGGACACCCGCGCCCGGGTCCCCGACCGGCTGGCCCGCGCCTACGAGGCCATGGCCGAGTACGCCGACCACACCCGCACCGCCTCCGGCGACGCCGGGGCCCTGCACACCCTGCGCCGCCGCATCCACGGAGACCTGGCCGCCGTACAGTCCGAACTCACGCGCCTGCACACCGATCCGCGCCACCACGACGCGCTGGAGACATGGCGGGACCACCTCGCCCACGCCGAACAGGTCATGGCCGGCCTCACCACCACAGCCGTCGCGGGCCACCGCGGCACTCCGTGCGGACCACCCCGGGACACGGCAGACCACCTCGCCACCCACCTGCGCCGACGTGCTGAGGACCTGCGCCGCGCCGGGGTGAGACGGTCGAAGCACTGAACGGCAGGCCGGCCGCACTACTCCCGCGGGAGTAATTCGCCCGCCCGGGCCACCCCCGGAAGTACCCGCGAACTCGGCCTCCAGCGCGACGATCCGCCCTGTGCCCGCCGGGAGTCTTGGAACCACCAAGACATCCGGACCGGAGGGAGGCCCGAACATGGGGGCCGGACTTACACAGAGTCGGCGACGAGCATGGCCCTGGCTGGTGCTCGCGCTGTGGGTCGCCGTGCTCGCGGTCGCCGCGCCGTTCGCCGGGAAACTCGCCGACGTCCAGCGCGACGGCGTCACCGACTACCTGCCCGCGAACGCCGATTCCACCCAGGTGGCCAAGCTCCAGGAGAAGCTGCCCGGCGGCGAGAGCACCCAGCTCGTCCTCGTCTACCAGCGCGACGGGGCACTCACCGCCGCCGACCGCGCGACCGCCGAGCGGCAGATCGGGCAGATCGCCTCCGAGCACAAGCTGACCGACACCCCCAAGGGCGTGCCCTCCCAGGACGGCACGACGCTCATGTACCCGGTCACCAGCAACGAACCCGGTGCCGACGACGAACTGCGCAACAAGTTCGTCGACGACGTCAGGGAGACCGCCCGCTCCGCCGACGGCCTCACCGTGCAGGTCGGCGGCCCCGGCGCGATGACCCGCGACGCCAAGAAGGTGTACGACTCCCTCGGCGGCCCCCTGCTCTACACCACGGTCGCCGTCGTCGCCATCCTGCTGATCATCATCTACCGCAGCCCCGTGCTGTGGCTGATCCCGCTGATCGTCGCCGGCCTCGCCGACTACCTGTCCATGGGCGTCGCCTACGGCCTCCACCAGGCCTTCGGCACCTCCATCTCGGGCGCGAGCACCAGCATCATGACCATCCTCGTCTTCGGCGCCGGCACGGACTACGCCCTGCTCATCGTCTCCCGCTACCGCGAGGAACTCCGCCGCATCGAGCGCCCGTACGAGGCCATGGCGGCCGCCCTGCGCGGCTGCGGGCCCGCCGTGATCGCCTCCTCCGGCACCGTCGCCGTCGGCCTCCTGTGCCTGCTCGCCGCCGACCTCAACTCCAACCGCGCCATGGGCCCCCTCGGTACCCTCGGCGTGCTGTGCGCACTGATCGCCATGCTCACCCTGCTGCCCGCGATCCTGGTCCTGGTCGGCCGCCGCGTGTTCTGGCCGCTCGTCCCGGCCTTCGGCAGCACCCCCAAGGAGCGCCGCTCGCTGTTCTCGGCGATGGGCAGCTCCGCCGGACGCCGCCCGCTGACCGTCCTCGTCACCGGCGCCCTCGCGCTGGGAGCGCTCGCCCTCGGCGCCCTGAACCTGCCCGGCGACCTCAAGCAGGAGGACGCCTTCGTCACCAGGCCGGAGTCCGTCTCGGCCATGCTGACCCTGGGCGACGCCTACCACGACAGCTCCAGCCAGCCCATCACCATCATGACTCCGGCCGACCGCGCCGAAGCCACGCTCGCGACGGCCACCGCCACCGAGGGCGTCGCCTCCGCCAGTATCGGCCGGACGGGAGACGGCTGGACCGAGGTGAACGTGACCGCCTCCGCACCGCCGCAGTCGGACGCCGAGACCCGCACCATCCAGAGCCTGCGCGACGGGCTGGACGGCTCCCTCGTGGGCGGTCCCAGCGCCCAGCAGATCGATCTGGAGAACACCAATGCCCGTGACCAGAAGGTCGTCGTCCCGATCGTCCTCCTCTCGGTCCTGCTCATCCTGATCGTCCTGCTGCGCTCCCTGGTCGGCCCGCTGATGCTGGTCGCCGCCGTGGTGGCGGTCTGGGGCGCCTCCCTCGGCATCGGCGGGCTCGTCTTCGAGCCGCTGTTCGGCTTCCAGGGCACCGACCCCGCCCTCGGCCTGCTGTCCTTCGTGTTCCTGGTGGCCCTCGGCGTCGACTACGGCATCTTCCTGATGCACCGTATGCGGGAGGAATCCCTGAACGGTGCCGAACCGGCCGCGGCCGCGCTCACCGCCCTGCGCACCACCGGCGGTGTCATCGCCTCCGCGGGCCTCGTCCTCGCGGCCACCTTCGGGGTGCTGATGAACATGGGCCTCGTCTCACTGGTCCAGCTCGGCTTCGTCATCGCGGTCGGCGTGCTCCTCGACACCTTCCTCGTCCGCACGTACCTCGTCACCAGCGCCAGCGTCGCCCTCGGCCGCACGGTGTGGTGGCCGGGCCCCCTGTCGAAGGCGCCGGCGCCCGAGGTCCGGCTCCGGGAGCCCGAGCGCGTCTGACCCTTCCCGACCCCGTGCGATCCCCATGGGCGCCCCTTCCTTGCGGGAGGGGCGCCCATGTGACGGAAGATGAGCCCGTGCCCGAAGCAGAACGCAAACCCCATGCAGGCGACCGGATCATGACGGTGATCAACCGCGATCCGCGCACCGCCCAGCACGCCACCCGCAAGGACGTGCTGCTCACCCTCGGCGTCACCGCCCTGGCCGTGGTCCTCGCCCTCACCACCCAAGCGGCCCGGCGACCCGACGCGCTGGGTTGGCTCCTCCTGATCGCCGCGCAGCTGCCGGTCATGTGGCGACGGCGCCACCCGCTGATGGCACTGGCCGCGATGGCGGCACTGCTCCTGCCGTACCACGCCCTCGACAACAACCACGCGGCCCCCTTCCCGGTCTCGGCCGTCGTGCTCTACACCCTCGCCGCCACCTGCCGGCCCCTCTACACCCTGCTCTCCACCAGCACGGCCATGACCGGTGCGCTGAGCGTCATGATGGTCATCAACAGGAAGCAGGCCGCCGAGGCCCTGCGGATCTCCGGCTGGGTGTTCGCTGTGGTCTTCATCGGCATCGCCCTGCACTTCCACCGGCAGTACGTCGCCGCCGCCGTCGAACGCGCCGAACGCGCCGAACGCACACGTGAGCAGGAGGTCCGCCGCCGGGTCGCCGAGGAACGGCTGCGCATAGCCCGGGACCTGCACGACCTGCTCGCGCACAGCATCACCCTGATCGGCGTACAGACCTCCGTCGCCGCGCACGTCCTGAACGCCGACCCGGGACGCCTGGACCGCAAGGCCGTCGCGAAGTCCCTCGACGACATCGCCGAGACCTGCCGTACCGCCCGCAGCGAACTGCGCACCACCCTGGAGGTGCTGCGCGAGCACGACGCCCCCGACGCCCGCGACCCCTTGCCCGACCTGCACGGACTGGGAGGCCTCGTGGAGGCCGCCCGGGTCTCCGGGGCAGAGGTGGACCTGACGGTCAGCACCGAGGAGGCGCCGCCCGCCGCCGTCGGCGCGGCCGCCTACCGGATCGTGCAGGAGGCCCTCACCAACGCCGTGCGCCACGGAGGCAGGCAGGACGTCGGCATCCGGGTCGGCGTGCGCGCCGGGGAGGGCTCCCTGTGGGTCACCGTCACCGACGACGGGACCGGCGCGGGCGGCGGCACGCCCGGGTTCGGGCTCGTCGGCATGCGCGAACGGGCACGCAGTGTGGGGGGAACACTGGACGCGGGGCCGCTTCCAGGCAAGGGTTTCGAGGTCAGTGCCGTACTGCCGCTGGGAGGCAACCCGTGACCATCCGCGTTCTGCTCGCCGACGACCAGGCACTCGTACGGGCCGCGTTCGCGATGCTCCTCGAGTCGTCCCAGGACATGACGGTCGTCGGACAGGCCTGCACCGGCCGGGAGGCCGTCGAGCTGGCCCGGACGGAACGCGCGGACCTGGTGGTGATGGACGTCCGCATGCCCGACCTCGACGGCATCGAGGCCACCCGGCTGATCGCCGCGGACGAGGATCTGGCCGGGGTGAAGGTGCTCGTGCTCACCACCTACGACACGGACGAGAACATCGTCGAGGCCCTGCGCGCCGGGGCCTCCGGATTCCTGGTCAAGGACACGCGCCCGGCCGAACTCCTGGAGGCGATCCGCACGGTGGCCGGCGGGGAGGCCCTCCTCTCGCCCGGCCCGACCTCCCGGCTCATCGCCCGCTTCCTGCGCAGCCCCGCGGCGCCGCCGCCCGGGACCGGCCCCGAATGCCTCACCGACCGCGAGCGCGAGGTGCTCACCCTCGTCGCGTGCGGCCTCAACAACACCGAGATCGGTGAGGCCCTCGGCCTCAGCCCCCTGACCGCCAAGACCCACGTCAGCCGCATCATGGGCAAGCTGGAGGCACGGGACAGGGCGCAACTGGTCATCGTGGCCTACGAGTCGGGGTTGGTCAGTCCGGGGGCGTGAAGGGGCGCGCTGGGCGGCGGCGCGGACCCGCCGGGGGACGGGACCTCAGCCCTGGCAGAGGCCGCGGGTGTGGTCGTACGTCGCGGTGGCCCGGGAGTAGCGCCACTGCGGGTCCAGCAGCTCGCTCTTCAGCTGTGCGGCCGCGGCCGGGCTCTCGACGACGTAGCCGAAGTCCTGCAGCCAGGAGGGGTACAGGTTCTTGGAGC
This sequence comes from Streptomyces sp. NPDC104226, assembly GCF_055584085.1. Taxonomy (NCBI): domain Bacteria; kingdom Bacillati; phylum Actinomycetota; class Actinomycetes; order Kitasatosporales; family Streptomycetaceae; genus Streptomyces; species Streptomyces sp. NPDC104226. The sequence continues at coordinate 284,502 of NZ_JBVJMS010000001.1, read as the reverse complement.
CGATGTAGAAGGCCGCGCCGTCGACCGAGACGAGCTTGTGGTGCTGGGCGTACGGCTTCCCGTCGGCCCAGGTCGGCCGGTCCGAAGCCCGGAACGTGGCCAACTGGAGGTTCTCACACAGGGCTGTCCGTGCCCGGGCGCCGTCTCCGGTCAGCGCCGTCACCCGGCCGCGCAGGGCGTCGCTCACCTCGGAGAGCGACTTGATCTGCGAGTAGCCGCCGCTGCCGATCGTGCCGCGGTTCGCCGGATCGCTCACGACGATGCGGACCTTGACGCCGGAGACGAGCTTCGCGGCGAGGGCGTCGTAGAGGCGTACGTCGTAGCGGGGGAGCGGCGGGCAGGAGGCGTGCACGTCCTGCTGGGAGATCTCTATGTGCGAGTTCGCGCTGGAGACCAGGGCGCGCAGGGCGCTCTCCTCCGGGTTGACGGTGTCGTAGTCCCGGTCGGCGTTGGTGTAGTCGTGCAGGCCGATCCCGCACTTGGTGTCGCCCGCGGTCGGCAGGACCGGGCGGAACGAGGACGCGGGGTCGCTCTGGCGGATGCCCACGCCGAGTCCGCCGACGGCGAGCGCGGGCACGTCGCCCCCGCCCTGCGGCGAGGCGGGCCGGGGCAGGGCGGGCATGCAGTCCGCTCCGGGTGACGCGGCGAACCAGACCGTGCTCCAACTCGCCTTGTTGCGACAGGTCCAGTCCCACAGGGAGTCGAGATAGCGGCCGGCCGAGCCCGCCGCGGGTCCCTCCAGCGCGAGGTCGACGTCGTTCACCGGGTGCGTGGTGTCCAGGTAGTCGTCCTTCCAGCTGTTGATGCCGCCCGTGATGACCGAACTGCCGTCCACCACCACGAGCTTGGAGTGGTTCCAGGAGAAGGCCGTCTTCGAGGTGGTCATCGAGGCCACGTTGAGGGTGATGCCGGCCGCGGCGGCAGGGCCCAGCCGCGCGAGCAGCTCGTCCCGGTAGGACGACGGGATCACCGTGGAGTGGTAGAGGGGTGCGGCGCCGACCAGGATGCGCACCTTCAGCCGGTTGCCCTTCTGCACCGACTCCTTGAGGCCGGCGACGATCGCCTCCTGGTAACCCCCGTTGGGGAAGGGCGCCAGTGTCGATATGTCGACCGTCTGCCGGGCGCCGGCGATGTCCTGGCGCATCTTCTCCAGGAGGCGGCGCGATCCGGGCCGGTCGGCGCACGTGGCGTCGCCCCAGCAGCCGGGGGTCTGGAGCAGCCAGTCGGCAGCCCCGGGCACGGACGAGCCGAGCCGGTTGCCGGACGTACGCTCCCAGACCGAGCCCTCCAGACCCGGCGAGACCTGGCGCAAGGTCTGCTCGACCGCGTCCAGGTGCGGCGTGGGCGCGTCGGCGGCGGACGCGGGGGTGGCGGCGGAGAGGGGAAGGGCGACGGCGAGGGCGGATGTGAGGACGAGGGACGTCGTCCGGGCGGTGCGTGCCAATGTGGTTCCTTGACCGAGGTGCGGGACGGCTCGGCTCGGGCCGGGAGTGAGGCCGGCCAGGGCTGCGAGCATGATCAACTCGCGCAAGTTACCAGTTGGTATGCACCCCTTGCCCACCCTTGGGCGAGTTCCGGCCACCCGCAGCCGGCTGTCGCGGTAGGCCGTCGGTGCCCCGCCGGAGTCAGGGTGTGGTTCTGGTCCGGTCGAGCAGTGCGACGCGCGCGACGTTGTCCCGGTCCTCGGTGTCCGTGCTCGCTTCGGCCGAGAACCAGGCGTCCAGGATCTCCCCGAGGAGCGGTTCCGAGGTCAGGCGCAGGCTGAGCGCCAGCACATTGGCGTCGTTCCAGCGGCGCGCACCGTCCGCCGTGTAGGCGTCCGTGCACAGGGCCGCGCGTACGCCGGGAACCTTGTTCGCGGCGATCGAGGCGCCCGTACCGGTCCAGCAGCAGACGACGGCCTGGTCGGCCCTCCCGGCGGCGACCTCGCGGGCCGCCGCCTCGGAGCAGACCGCCCACTGGGGATCGTCGCCGGGGCTCAGCGCCCCGTACGCCACCACGTCGTGCCCGCGGTCGCGCAGTTGCGCGAGAAGGGCGCGCGCCACGGGTTCGTCCATGTCCGAGGAGACGGAAATCCGCATGCGTGGAGACTAACCGGCCGAGGTGACGGTCTGGGGGTGCAGTACGTCCTCGCCGTAGAGGTCTTGCACCCAGCCGGTCTGGTAGACGGTGTCGAGGTAGCGCTCGCCGAGGTCGGGCGCGATGGCGACCGCGGTCACCTGCCGCTCCTGCCGGGCGAGCCATTGGGTGGCGCCCTTGACGACGGTGCCGGTCGAGCCGCCGAAGACGAATCCGTGGCGGGCCAGTTGGTGGCAGGCGCGAATCGTCTCGGCTTCGTTGACGTGCACCACCTCGTCGACGTAGGAGGTGTCGAGGAGCGGAGGGCGGATGCTGGTGCCGAGGCCGGGGATCATCCGGCGGCCGTGGGTGTGCCCGAACGTGGCGGAGCCCTCCGGATCGATCGCGACGATGCGCACCGGGCGGTGCCAGGTCCGGAAGTAGCGGGCGCACCCCATGAGGGTCCCGGTGGTCCCGGCACCGATGAAGAGCACATCGAGGTCGGGGAAGGCGCGGGCGATGGCCGGTGCGGTGGTCCGGTAGTGAGAGCTGTGGTTGTTGGGGTTGGTGTACTGGTTGAGCCACACGTAGCGGTCGTCGGAGGCGCACAGGGCACGGACGCGGTCGATGCGGGCGCCGAGCAGTCCGCCGGTGGGGGAGGGCTCCGTGACGATCTGGACCTGGCTGCCGAGGGCTTCCAGGAGCAGCCGGGTCGCCAGGTTGCAGCGGGAGTCGGTCACGCACACGAACCGGTAGCCCTTGCTGGCGGCGATCATGCCCAGCGCCACGCCGAGGTTGCCGGAGGAGGATTCGACCAGAATGGATCCGGGAGTGAGCAGGCCGTCGCGTTCGGCGGCCTCGACCATCGCGGTGGCGGCCTTGAGCTTGACGGATCCCGCGAAGTTGAACCCCTCGCATTTGAGGAACAGCCGGTGCCCGGTGATCTTCTCGAGGTCGACGTAGAGGTCGTCCTGGTTGAATTCCTGGGGAGTGGATATGACCGGCATGGTTACCTCCTCGCATGCGCTCACGGCGCCGTCGGGTGCCGCCGGCCCGGGTGGGGGGCGGCTCGGGGAAGGTGTCGCCCGGTGCCACGTCTTCGGGACGCCGCTCCTCCAGTACGCGGGCTGACCGGGGCCCTGTCATGCCACCGGAAGTCGTGGCTTGACATCGGCTGGGACCAGGGGTAACGCGCGGGCTGAATGCGCCCGGCACGCGGGTCGAGGCAGGGCCCGAAGGCCGTCACGCGCGGCGCCTACCGCCGCAGGCGTGCGGCGTCAAGCCACGACATTCAGCGGCATGACGGACCTCCCCCTCTCGCGTCCTACTGGAGAGGCGGCATCGCGAGGCTGTTCCCGAGGGCCCGAGGCCTTTCGCGGACGGAAGGAGCGCATGCCCCTTTGCTGACGGAACCTCGTCGAGGAGTGCACATGCTCGAAGAATCCACCGAGACCAGGACGACCTGTACATCAGGCAGCCCGGCGGCCGAGACCGCGCGGCTCCTCGCGGAGGTGCTCGCCGATGTCGTGGGTGTCGAGCACGTGCCGGGCGACAGCAACTTCTTCGATGACCTGGGTGCCGATTCGCTGGTGATGGCGGGGTTCTGCGCCCGGGTGAGGAAGCGGGCCGACCTGCCGACCGTATCGATGAAGGACGTCTACCGGCATCCCACGGCCGACGACCTGGCCTCCGCACTCGCCCACGCCGAGCCCGCGGCCTCCGCCCCGACGGAGCCCGCAGCGCCGGCGCCCGTGCCTGCCCAGCCGTCTCCTTCGGAGGCCGCGCCGGCGCGCAGGGCGGCGGCGCGGGCGGGGACGGGCCGGTACGTGCTGTGCGGAATGCTGCAGTTCCTGGCGTTCCTCGGCTATTCCTACCTCGCCGCCCTGGCCGCGGTCCGCGGCTTCGAGTGGGTCGGCTCCGGCTCGGGTGTGCTCGATGTCTACCTGCGATCCGTACTGGCGGGCAGTGCGGGCTTCGCCGGCCTGTGCGTGGTGCCGATCGCGGCGAAGTGGACCCTCATCGGTCGTTTCACGAGCCGCGAGTTCCCCGTCTGGAGCCTCGGCTACGTACGCTGGTGGCTGGTCAAGACCTTGATCCGCACCAGTCCCGTCCGCTTGTTCATCGGGTCGCCGTTGTACGCGGCGTACCTCAGGGCGCTGGGCGCGAAGATCGGGCGCGATGTCGCGATCTTCTCCACGCACGTGCCCGTCTGCACCGATCTGCTCACGATCGGTGACGGAACGGTGGTCCGCAAGGACGTGCTCTTCTCCTGCTATCGGGCACACGACGGCCTCATCCAGACCGGTCCCGTCACCCTCGGCAGCAACGTCCACGTCAGCGAACAGACCGTCCTCGACATCGACACCTCGATGGGCGACCAGGCCCAGCTCGGGCACGCATCGAGCCTGCACGCCGGCCAGACCGTCCCCGCGGGCGAGCGCTGGCACGGGTCGCCGGCCGAGCCCACGGGCACGGACTTCCGTACGGTCGGTGCCGTCGAAGGCTCCACGGCCAGGAAGCTCCGCTACACCGTGGGCCAGCTGCTCGCCCTGGTGCTGGTGTACCTGCCGCTGGCCGCCGGCTGCGTCACGGTCCTCCTGGCACCCCTGTCGCGGCTGGCCGCAACGCCCGAGACCGGGGCCCGGACGTTCACCAGCGGGACGTTCTACCTGGGTGTGCTGGCCGCATCCTTCGTGCTGTTCTTCGGAGCAGCTCTGGCCGCGCTGGTCATCCAGGGCGTGGTGCCGCGCCTGCTCAACCTGGCGCTCAAGCCGGACACGGTCTATCCGCTCTACGGCCTCCACTACGGGCTGCAGCGGGCCGTCACCCGTCTGACGAACATGAAGTACTTCACGACGCTGTTCGGGGACAGCTCGGCGATCGTCCACTACCTGCGCTATCTCGGCTACGACCTGTTCCATGTCGTACAGACCGGTTCGAACTTCGGCAGCGAGGTCAAGCACGACAACCCGTTCCTGACCTCGGTCGGCAGCAGGACGATGGTGGCCGACGGCCTGTCGGTCATCAACGCGGAGTTCTCCAACACGTCCTTCAGGCTGTCCCGGGTCTCGATCGGAGCCCACAGCTTCCTCGGCAACCAGATCGCCTACCCCGCGCAGGCCAGGACCGGTGACAACTGCCTGCTGGCCACGAAGGTGATGGTCCCGGTCGACGGGGAGGTGCGCGAGAACGTGGGACTGCTGGGCTCGCCCGCCTTCTCCATTCCGCGCACGGTGATGCGGGACACCCGGTTCCAGGACCTGGAGAGCGGCAGCGAGCTGCGCCGGCGCCTGGCCGCCAAGAACCGGCACAACGCCGTCACGGCGGGGCTGTACCTGGCGGCGCGGTGGATCCACGTCTTCGGAATGACCCTGATCGGCCTGGGCGCCGCAACCCTCCACCCGTCGCTGGGAGCGTCGGCGTTCGCGCTGGCCGGTGTCGTCACGCTGCTGGTCAGCGTCGTCTACTTCGCGCTGGTCGAACGGGCCGCCACCGGGTTCACGATGCAGCAGCCGCTGTACTGCTCGATCTACGAACCCTCGTTCTGGCGGCACGAGCGCTTCTGGAAGATGGCGTCGGTCGACCACGCGCAGTTCCTCAACGGGACTCCGTTCAAGAACGTCGTCTGGCGCCTGCTGGGTGCGCGGATCGGCAAGCGGGTCTTCGACGACGGCTGCTTCTTCCCGGAACGGACCCTCGTCACCATCGGGGACGACTGCACGCTGAACGCGGGCACGGTGATCCAGTGCCACTCGCAGGAGGACGGCGCCTTCAAGTCCGACCGCACCACGATCGGCGACGGCTGCACCCTCGGTGTCGGCGCGTTCGTCCACTACGGCGTGACGCTGGCAGACCGTGTCCAGCTCGCCTGCGACTCCTTCCTCATGAAGGGCGAGCAGGTCTCCCAAGGGGCCCGGTGGGCGGGAAACCCGGCCCGACAGCTGCCGGACCACACCCCACCCACATCGGTATGAGACAGGAGAGATCCCTCATGGAGCTCAACGCATCCCCCAGTAGAGAGTTCTGGCACGGCGTCCTGGCCGCCGGCAGCGGTTTCGCGCCCCTTCCGCGCTGGACCCGGGATCCGGTCGCGGGCGTGGCCGGGTACGAGACGCAGGTCCCCGCAGGCCAGGGGGCGGCATTGCGCCGCCTGGCAGACGACCTGGGGGTGTCGCTGAACTGCGTACTGCTGACCGCCCACGCCAAGGTGCTGGCCGCGCTGAGCGGCGAACAGGAGATCAGCACGGGTTACGTCGCTGCTTCCGGGGGCCGCCCCCTGCCGTGCAGGCTGACGACCGCACCGGGACACGGCCCCGGCTCCGGCCCCGGCTCCGGCTCCTGGCGGGGCCTGGTGCGGCACACCCACCACGCCATGGCGGACCTCCTGGCCCACCAGGACTTCCCCGTCGATGACCTCAGGCGCGAACTGGGCCTGACCGAAGCGCCCTTCGAGACCGTACTCGACCCCACCGGCATCGCCGGAGACCTGCCTGCCGCAGAGGCTGACGCCACCCCGGCCCCGGACAGCAGCACCCTGCCCGCCGGAACGGCGCTGTGGACGGGCATCACCCAGCACGACGACGGACGCCTGACGGTGCGGCTGCGCTACCGCACCGACGTTCTCGACGCGGCCTGCGCCGCCCGGATCGCCGGGTACCACCTCACTGCGCTCGCCTCGATCGCCGCCGACCCGGATGCCGAGCACACGGGCCAGAGCCTGATCTCGGACGAAGAGCTCCGTTTCCAGATCCATGGACTTGCCGGGCCGCGACGGGACCTGCCCGAGCACCGCGTGCACGAGCTGTTCGAACAGCGTGTACGCCAGCACCCGAACGCCGTCGCGGCCCAGCACGGCCATCGGACGTGGACCTACCAGGAGCTCAACGCCCGCGCCAACCGGCTGGCCCGGGCCCTGCGGGCCCAAGGCCTCCACCGGGAAGGGGTGGTTGCGGTGGCGACGGAGCGGAACCTGGAGTGGCTGGCCGCCGTCCTGGCCGTCTTCAAAGCCGGCGGCGCCTACCTGCCCGTAGAGCCGCACCTGCCGGCCGAACGCATCCAAGCCATGCTGGCCCGGGCCGGATGCGGGCTCGTGATCACAGAAGCGGCCGCCACCACCCTCCGGTCGGCCGTGGCCTCCCAGCCCGCAGTGCGGGTGCTGTTCGTCGACACCGCCTACGGCCAGGAGCACGCATCGACCGACCTCGGCATCGAGGTCTCACCCGACCAGCTGGCCTACATCTACTTCACCTCCGGCTCGACGGGTGAGCCCAAGGGGGCGATGTGCGAACAGCAGGGCATGCTCAACCACCTCTACGCCAAGATCGACGACCTGGAGATCGGTGAAGGCCAGGTGGTCGCCCAGACCGCACCCCAGTGCTTCGACATCTCGCTGTGGCAACTGCTCGCCCCCCTGCTGGCCGGCGGACGGACCCTGCTGATCGAGCAGGAGACGATCCTCGACGCCGCACGGTTCGTCGACACCGTTGCCCGGGGCCGGGTCACCGTGCTGCAGGTCGTCCCCTCCTACCTCGACGTCGTCGTGTCCCATCTGGAGCAGCACCCCCGGACGCTGCCGCACCTGCGGTACGTGTCGGTCACGGGTGAGGCGCTGAAGAAGGAACTCGCCCGGCGCTGGTTCGCCGCCCAGCCCCGGATCAAGCTCGTCAACGCCTACGGACTGACCGAGACCAGCGACGACACCAACCACGAGGTCATGGACCGTGCACCCGACTCCGACCGGGTCCCGCTGGGCCGGCCCGTCCGCAATGTCAACCTCTACGTCGTCGATGAGCACCTCCACCCGGTGCCCCTCGGCGCGCCAGGCCTGATCGCCTTCTCCGGGGTCTGCGTCGGCCGCGGCTACGTCAACGACCCCGAGCGCAGTGCGCCGACGTACCGCGGCGATCCACACCGTGCGGGCGAACGCCTGTACCTCAGCGGCGACGTCGGCCGCTGGAGGAACGACGGCAAGCTGGAGTTCCTCGGCCGCCGCGACAACCAGGTCAAGATCCGCGGCTTCCGCATAGAAACCGGCGAGATCGAAAGCACCCTGCTCCGGGCCCCCGGGGTCCGCGACAGCGCCGTGGTGGTCACCGAACGGCCCGACCACAGCACCCACCTGGTGGCGTTCTACAGCGCCCCGCACCCGCTCGAAGCCGGCATCCTGCTGGACCGGCTGGGTGCGTCACTGCCCGGGTACATGGTCCCCTCGGCCATCCACTGGCAGGAGAGCCTCCCGCTGACCCCCAACAGCAAGATCGACCGGAAGGCCTTGACGGCCCTGGCCGCGCGGCTGCACACCACCGACGACGAGGTCCAGGCGCCCCGTACGCCCACCGAACAGCGGCTGGCGGCCGCGTGGGCGAGCGTGCTCGGCGTTCCGCAAGGCCGGATCGACCGGCGCGACAACTTCTTCGACCGGGGCGGCACCTCCCTGTCTGCCGTGAAACTGGCCATCACCCTGGACCGCGCCGTGACCCCGGCGGACGTCATGCGCCACCCCGTACTCACCGATCTGGCCGGGTTCCTGGACACCGCATCCCACGAGCGCCCCGTCCCCCAACCGGCCTCCCCCTGACCGGGGTCATCCCCCTCCTTCTCACCACCACCACCGAAAGGACGAAGACCATGTCGTTCACCAGCTCCGCCCCGACGAGCCCCGGCCCCGTGCTCACCTCCGCGTCCGCCGAGTCCGCGCCCCGAGCAGACCTGCACCCGGGCAAGCCCCCGATACTGCATGCTCCGACCCCGGCCCAGGCCGATCCACCGGCCTGGGCCGCAGAACACCGCCACACCCTGGACGGCCTCGTCACCGAGCACGGTGCCGTACTCGTCCGCGGGCTCGGCCTGCGCGACACAGGGCAGGTGGCCTCCGTCTTCGGCCGACTGGCCCCCACCCTGATGAACGACACGGAAGCCTTCGCGCCCCGGCAGACGTACGCCCCCGGCGTGTACTCCTCCACGGCCTGGCCGGCCAGCCAGCCCATGTGCATGCACCACGAGCTCAGCTACACCCACAGGCCCCCCGGTCTGCTGCTGCTCGCCTGCCTGACGGCGCCCACCACGGGCGGAGCCACCGCCCTCGCGGATTCCGCCACCGTCCTGGACGCACTGCCGGCGGACCTCGTCCAGCGGTTCGAACAGCACGGCTGGCTGCTCACCCGCACCTACAACGACGAGATCGGCGCCTCCTGGACCGAGGCGTTCGGCACCGACGACCCGGCGGCCGTCGAAAGCTACTGCCGCGCCAACGCCGTCGAGTTCGCCTGGCAGGCCGACGGCAGCCTGCGCACCCGCCAGCACCGCCCCGCCGTGGTGCGGCATCCGGTCACCGGCAGGCGCTGCTGGTTCAACCAGATCGCGTTCCTCAACGAGTGGACGCTGGCGCCCGAGGTACGGGAGTACCTCATCGACGTCTACGGCCGTGAAGCCCTGCCGTTCAACACCAGCTTCGGTGACGGCGACCCGATCGGCGAGGACGTGGTCGACCTGATCAACACGGTCTACGCGGACCACACCGTCCGCGAGCCCTGGCAGCCCGGAGACCTGATGCTCATCGACAACATCCGCACCGCGCACAGCAGGGAGCCCTTCGAGCCGCCGCGCGAGGTCCTCGTGGCCATGGCCGCCCCACACCACCCGGCCCCGGCCTCGGAAGGGAGCACCCGATGACCGCGCCCCGTCCCACCCCTGCCCGGTCCCCGATCTCGGTGCCCCCGTTCGCCGTCATCTCCGGAGCCCAGGTCCAACAGACCCTCCAGGGCCAGGAACAGCAGATCATGGAGCTGATCGAGGCCACGTACGAACTCCACGCCGTCGGGGACTCGGTGAACCCGCCGTCGTACTTCCTGCGCTTCCCCGACCGCCCGACCGCGCGCATCATCGCGCTGCCCGCATCGATCGGCGGACGGGCGCGGGTGGACGGCATCAAGTGGATCTCCAGCTTCCCCGACAACGTGCAGGCAGGCATCCCCAGGGCATCGGCGGTGCTGATCCTCAACGACCACGACACCGGCTACCCGTTCGCCTGCCTGGAGAGCTCCATCATCAGCGCCACCCGAACGGCCGCGATGGCCGCATCAGCGGCCGGCAGCCTCAGCAGAGCCCGGCGGACACGACCGGCCCGCGTCGGATTCTTCGGAACGGGCCTCATCGCCCGCTACATCCACACCTTCCTGACCGCAACCGGCTGGTCCTTCGACGAGACCGGCGTGTACGACGTCTCCGCGGACAGCGCAGCCGGCTTCCACAGCTACCTGCAGGACGCCTCCGGGGACACCCGCGTCACCGTCCACGACAGCCCGGAGCAGCTGATCCGCTCCAGCGACCTGCTCGTCTTCGCCACCGTCGCCGGCCGGCCACACATCACCGACCCGGCATGGTTCGAGCACAACCCCCTGGTCCTGCACGTGTCCCTGCGCGACCTCGCCCCCGAGATCCTGCTCGCCTCGGCCAATGTCGTCGACGACGTCGAGCACTGCCTGAAAGCCGATACCTCGCCCCACTTGGCCGAACAGCTCACCGGAAACCGGGACTTCCTCACCGGCACCCTGCACGAGGTCGCGACCGGCCGGGCGGTACTGCCACAGGACCGCCCGGTGGTGTTCTCACCTTTCGGCCTGGGCGTCCTCGACCTCGCCGTCGGCAAGCACGTCTACGACGAGGCGGCCCGTTCCGGGCAACTGAACGTCATCGACGGCTTCTTCCACGAACTGAGCCGATACGGACAGCAGGACGCCCACTCCACCGTCGGCACGACGTAGGCCAGGCAGTCGCGTACCTGCGCTTCGGTCACCGCGATGACCCCATGATCGCCTGACAGGTTCTTCAAAGGTTCTTCATCACCCCGCCCTACGGTCGTGCCCGACCCGAGGTGAGGAGTGGAAGAACCCATGAGGACGAACCGGTTGCTGATGGCGACGCTCGCGGCGCCGCTCCTGGCGTTCGCGCTGGCCGGCTGCGGAAGTGGGAACGACACGAAGGAGATCCCGACGGCCGGCGACGGCACCTCGTCGCCCGCCGCGTCGCAGGCCGGCGGGCAGGGGGGCGCGCAGGGGGAGGTCGCCGCGTACGTGGACGCCCAGCGCAAGTGGGTCGGGTGCATGCGCCAGAACGGCGTCGACCTGCCGGACCCCGACGCCAAGGGCCAGGTCGAGACGGGCGACGTCGGCGCGCTGAAGAAGGACCCGAAGTTCCAGACCGCTTCCGAGAAGTGCGCCGACCTCAGGGTGACCGTGCCCAAGGCGGTGGAGAAGCTGCTGCGTCCCAAGCTCACGCCCGAACAGGTCAAGACCCAGCGCGACTACGCCGACTGCATGCAGAAGAACGGCGCCCCCGACTTCCCCGACCCGGGCCCGGACGGCTATGCCGAGGACGACAACTCGGGCAAGGCGATGTGGGACCAGAACGCGGCCGGCGCCAAGCAGGCCACCCGCGCCTGCGCCTCGATCATCGGCGACCCGGTCGGCACCGGCCCGGGCAAGGGGTGATCCCAGGGCTCGGGCAGGGGTGGGGTTCGGGGCCGGGAGTGGGGCGGGGCGGAGTGCGGGGCGGAGCATGGACAGGACTTCGGACAGGACTTCGGACATGACGGATCTGGAGCGGACGGAGCCGGAGCCGGGAGAGCCGGAACACGTGGCCGGGGCGGTGGCGGAGGGGAGCGCCGCCCCGGCTGCGGGCGCCGGCCGCGGCCGCACCGTCCTCGTGGCGGGCGCAGTCGCACTCGTCGCGGCGGTCGCGGTCGTCGGCGCCCTCGGCCTCGGCGGCGGGGCCGATGACCCCGGCACCCCGGCCCGGTCGGGCTCCACCGTCCAGGTGACCAAGGAGAACCTGGTCGAACGGACCAAGGTGGAAGGCCAGTTGGGCTACGGAGCCGAGATCCCGCTGCCGGTCAAGGCGACCGGAACGGTCACCTGGCTCCCCGAGCCAGGCACGACCGTCGAGCGCGGCGGTGAGCTGATCCGCGTGGACGACCGCCCCGTGGTGCTGCTGTACGGCGCGCTGCCGATGTTCCGCGAACTGGGCCTGGTCCAGGAGACGACGCCGCCCGCGCCGACACCGACGGCGACGCCGGGGAGCGGTCGCGGAGGGGACGGTCCGGGAGGCAGTGCGGCAGCGAGCGGAAGCACGGGCAAGGGCGGAGGCACGGGTACGGGTACGGGCGCGAGTACGGGCACAGGTACGGGCACGGCCGCCGGTACCGCCTCCGCCACCCGCCCCCTGCGCGGGATGGACGTCATGCAGTTCGAGCGGAACCTCGCCGCGCTCGGCTACACCGGCTTCACCGTGGACGAGGAGTTCACCACCGGCACCGCCACGGCGGTCAAGCGCTGGCAGAAGTCCCTGGGCCTGCCCCAGACCGGCCGGGTCGGCATAGGTGAGGTGATCTACTCCACCGGCCAGGTCCGCATCGGCCACGCCGCCGTCCGGCTCGGCTCCGCGGTCGGCGAGAACGCGCTCACCCACACCGGAACGGCCCGGAAGGTCGTGGTCAACGCCTCGGCGCAGGAGGCGTCCTGGGCGGTCCGCGGCGCCGCGGTCACGGTCACGCTGCCCGACGGGCGCGAAGCCCCCGGCGAGGTGGCGTCCGTGGGCACCAACGCGACCGCGGGTTCCGACAACGCCGGTGGCGGGGGAGGGGAGGAGGGTGGGGGACAGGGCGGCTCCGATGCGGCGCGCGCGACCGTTCCGGTGACCGTCGTCATCGCCGACCAAGAGGCCCTGGGCCGCCTGGAGAGCGGCCCGGTCGGCGTCTCGTACGTGGGGAAGGAGCGCCGGGGTGTCCTCTCCGTCCCGGTCGCCGCGCTCGTTGCGCTCGCGGAGGGGGGCCACGGTCTGGAGACCGCCGACGGCACGTTCGTGGCGGTGCAGACGGGTCTGTTCGCCGACGGCAAGGTGGAGGTCTCCGGGCCAGCCGTGCGCGAGGGCCTGAAGGTGCGGGTCCCCGAGTGAGCGCGGAGGCCCCCGAGGTGGTGCGCTTCGACGCGGTGTCCAAGACGTACCCCGGCGGGGTGGCGGCGGTTCGGGACGTCAGCCTGACCATCGGACGCGGCGAGTTCCTCGCGATCGTCGGCCCGTCGGGCTCCGGCAAGTCCAGCCTGCTCAACCTGATGGGCAGCCTGGACCGGCCCACCGCCGGCCGGGTGCTGGTCGACGGCCACGACGTCGCGGCCCTGTCCGACCGCGAGGTCTCGGCGCTGCGGGCCACCCGGATCGGCTTCGTCTTCCAGCAGTTCCACCTGGCGATCGGCGTGCCCGTCCTGGAAGCGGTGGCCGACGGCCTGCTGTACACGGGCGTCCCGGCGCGCCGCCGCAGGGTGATCGCGGCGGCGGCCCTCGACCGGGTGGGCCTCGGCCACCGAGTCCACCACCTTCCTCACCAGTTGTCCGGCGGCGAACGCCAGCGGGTGGCCGTGGCGCGGGCGGTGGTCGGCGAACCCGCGGTCCTGCTCGCCGACGAACCGACCGGAAACCTCGACTCGGCCTCCGGCGCCGCCGTACTCGCCCTGCTGCGCGAACTGCACACGGCCGGCACGACCGTCGTGATCATCACCCATGACCGTGAGATCGCCGCCGCGCTCCCGCGCCGCATCGAGATGCGCGACGGCCGCGTGGTCGCGGACTCGGGGCGCGCCCACGCGGCCACCACTCCCGCCGTGGACGCCGACTCCCTTTCAGGCCCCCGTACCGACCCGCTTTCAGACCCCCACACGCCCTCACCGGCGCCCGCGCCCTCCGGGCCGCGCGCGCCCCTCAGCCCCGAGGCGACCCCATGACGCTCCTCCGCCCTCCGGCCCGGCGCGGCGGCGCGCAGCTGCGGGCCGCCCGCCTCCACCCCGCCGACGTCGTGCGGCTCGGCAGCACCGGGCTGCGGACCCGCCCGCTGCGGGTGTTCCTGTCCGCGCTCGGAATCGCGATCGGGGTCGCCGCCATGATCGCCGTCGTCGGGATCTCGGGGTCCGGGCAGGCCGAGGTGGACCGGCGGCTCGACGCGCTCGGGACCAATCTCCTGCGGGTCACCCCGGGAAGCCGGCTCGGCGGCGGCACGACGCGGCTGCCGCAGGAGGCGACCGCCATGACGGGGCGGATCCCGCCGGTGCAGAGTGTCGCCGCCACCGGCGCGACCGATGCCCACGTCTACCGCAACGAGCGGATCGCCGTCGGGCGGACCGGCTCGCTCACCGTGCTCGCCGCCGGACGCGAGCTGCTCCCCGTGGTCGGCGGGCGGCTCGGCCGGGGCCGCTGGCTGGATGCCACGACCGAGCAGTACCCGGCCGTGGTCCTCGGCGCGACCGCCGCCCAGCGCCTCGACGTGCACACCCCGGGTACCCGGGTGTGGCTGGGCGGCCACTGGTTCTCGCTGGTCGGCGTCCTCGACCCGGTCCCGCTGGCCCCCGAGCTCGACGGGGCCGCACTCGTCGGCTGGCCGGCCGCCCGTACGTACCTGCGCTTCGACGGCCACCCGTCCACCGTGTACGTACGGGCCGAGGACCGGCAGGTCGCGGCCGTACGGTCGGTGCTCGCGGCCACCGCCAACCCCGCGGCCCCGGGCGAGGTACAGGTCTCCCGCCCCTCCGACGCGCTCGCGGCCCGCGAGGCCACCGAGTCCGCGCTGACCGGACTGCTGCTCGGCCTCGGCGGGGTGGCGCTCCTCGTCGGCGGGGTCGGGGTCGGCAACACCATGGTCATCTCCGTCCTGGAGCGCCGTCCCGAGATCGGCCTGCGGCGGGCGCTCGGCGCGACCAAGGGTCAGATCCGGGTCCAGTTCGTGACCGAGTCACTGCTGCTCTCGCTCCTCGGCGGCCTCGGCGGCACCGTCCTCGGCACGCTGATCACGGCCGCGTACGCGCTCTCGCGGGGCTGGCCCACGGTGGTGCCGGTGTGGGCGACGGCCACGGGCGTCGCCGCGACGCTGGTGATCGGGATGATCGCGGGGCTCTATCCGGCGGTACGGGCCAGCCGGCTCGCCCCGACCGAGGCGCTGTCCGGCACCTGACCGCTGCCCCTGCCCCGGGCCGCCCGCCCGGCCCACGGGACCGACCCGGCCCGCGTGCGGAACCCGCCCCACCTCGGTCCGGATGCGGCCAACCTGCCCCGGGAACCGCCTGCCGTCCCGATTCGTCCCCCGGCCGCCCGGAACGGACGGGTCCCGTGAAGCGGATCGTTCCGGTCTCCGCGCGGGGTGCCGGGAATCGTTCCAACCGGAATTCGGCAGGGAATTGGCCACCCTGGCCGGACTCATGCGAAAGACTCCGGAATGAGATAAACCGGCAATTTCTGAAAAGCGACCGGGCCCGGCGTACGGCATTGAACAAAGCGCGCCCCACGGCAAGGCTTCTCCCTGTACCCGAACGAACTGACCCGCCCGGCGCAACAGCTCGGCGGGAAATCCACGAGTTCAGGGAGACCAAATGAATCTTCGGACGAAGGTCGCCGCGGCGGCCATCGGTGTCTTCGCGGCCACCGGCGGCCTGGTCCTGCCCGCCACGGCCGTCGCCGCGCCCTCCGGCGCGGCCGCGTGCAGCTCCCCCGGCTGGAGCGTCAAGGACGGGAAGACCGGCAACACCACCTCCAACGCGGTGAACATCCGCTCCGGTTCGTCCACCGGCTGTACCGCCCTCGGCCAGGCCCAGATCGGCCACGCCCTGCGCTACGACTGCTACGTGAGCGGTGAGAACGGCACCTGGTCGCACATCTACGACTACGCGACCGGGTACCAGGGCTGGATCAAGGACAGCCTGCTGACCGGCAACGGGGCCAGCGTCCACTGCTGAACCGGGTCTCCGGACCACCGCTGACCGGTCCACGGACCACGTGACCCGGTCTCCTGGCCACGTGGTCCGTCACGTGACCGGGGGATCGGGCGTCCGGGCGACCGGGGGCCCGATCGGGTCACGGGGCAGCGCCGCCCCGCACGGGCAGCGCGACCGTGAAGACCGTTCCCACCCCCACCTCGCTCTCGACCTCGATCCCGCCCTGGTGGTCCGCCACGATCTGACGGGCGATCGAGAGCCCGAGCCCGCTGCCCCCGGTCGTCCGGCCGCGCGCCGCGTCCGCCCGCCAGAACCGGTCGAAGAGCCGGGGCAGATCGGTCGCCGGGATTCCGCTGCCGGTGTCCCGTACCGCGAGGTGCGCCAGCCCGTCCCGTTCGGTCACCTCGATCCGTACGCTGCCTCCCGGAGCCGTATGCCGCACCGCGTTGCCCACCAGGTTGCTGAGCGCCTGCCGCAACCGTCCCGGATCCCCGTACAGCCGTACCGGCACCATGGGGACGGCCGTCGAGAGCTCGACCCCGGCCGCCGCGGCGAGTGCGCCGTGCGCCGTACGGCACGCCTCGGCCAGCACCCGCGCGTCGAGGCTCGCACGGTGGTACGTGAGGACGCCGGCCTCCGCGAGTGCCAAGTCCTGCAGGTCGTCCACGATCCGCTGCTGGAGCAGCACCTCCTCGTGGAGCGAGTCGAGCAGTTCGGGGTCGGCCGTCAGGACCTCGTCGCGCAGCGCCTCCAGATAGCCGCGGAGATTGGCCAGCGGCGTGCGGAGTTCGTGCGCGATGTCCCCGACCATGCGCCGCTGCCGCTCCTCGCTGGCCTGGAGCGAGTGAGCCATGCGATTGAAGGAGCGCCCGAGCTCGGCGATCTCGTCCTTTCCGGCCTCCGGTACCCGGCGGGCCAGGTCCCCCTCGCCGAGGCCGCGGGAGGCGGCGGTCAGCGCCCGGACCGGGCGGAGCACGGTCCGGCTCAGCAGCAGCGCCCCCAAGGCGGCCGCGGCGGCTACGGCTACGGCTACGGCGACAGTGGGGCCGACGGCCAGCGAGCGCCCGGTGCCGTCGAGTGCGCCGAGCCTGACGGTGAGCGGCTGTGGGGCGACCTTCGCGGTCCGCTCGGCGAACAGCCGCCGCAGGCAGTCCGTGCGCGCGGCCCCCTCCTGGCGGCCGCAGGCGGCATCGATGGCGGCGCCGCTCTCGCGCAGCTCGGCGGGGTCGCCGACGGCAGCCGGCGGGGCGCAGGTCCCGCTGGTCTCGGCCGGGCCCGTGCCCGCGTCCGCGTACTCGGGTACGCCGAGGGCGCCGACAGTCATGGTGACGGCCCGGCCGGCCCGGGTCAGACAGCCCGCGTACGTGACGCTCCGCGCGTACTGGTCGATGGCCGAAGCCGTCATCTTGGGCTGTGAGGGGACGAATCCGCCGCCGGGGAAGACCGGTTGGGGGCGCGGATCGACGAACAGCGGGGCTGCGGTGCCGCGGCCCCTCGGCTCGCGGCCGAGCAGCACGTCGGAGTCGGCGAGCTGGGTGCCGGTCGCGTCGGTGATCCGGATCCGCTGCCCGGTGTCCCGCGCGAGTTCCCGTACGGTCCCGCCGACACCGTCCCAGGTCCCGTGCTCCAGCGCGTACTGCCTCAGCGCCTCGGTGATCCCCGCGACGACCTGCCGATCGGCTGCGGCCGACTCCCGCACCTGCCGGGTGACCTGC
This sequence comes from Streptomyces sp. NPDC104226, assembly GCF_055584085.1. Taxonomy (NCBI): domain Bacteria; kingdom Bacillati; phylum Actinomycetota; class Actinomycetes; order Kitasatosporales; family Streptomycetaceae; genus Streptomyces; species Streptomyces sp. NPDC104226. The sequence continues at coordinate 266,978 of NZ_JBVJMS010000001.1, read as the reverse complement.
GCGAGCGTCAGCCACGCGGTCGCCGCCGTGGCGGCGACCACGACGAGGAGGAAGAGCGCGAACACCCGGACCCGGAAGCTCACGCGCCCGCCCCCGCGCCGTCGGCGAGCCGGTACCCCCGCCCGTACACCGTCTCGAGCAGCCGCGGCCGCCCGGGATCCGTCTCCAGCTTCCGCCGCAGGTTCATCACATGGGCGTCGACCGTCCGTTCCAGGACGCCCCGGTCCAGGCTGAAGACGTGGTCGATGAGCTGGGCCCGGGTGAAGACCCGCCCCGGTTCGCGGGCGAGGACCTCCAGGAGGGCGAACTCCTTGGCGGTGAGCACCACCGGCCGCCCGGCCACGTGCACCTCGAAGCGTGCGGGGTCCAGTTCGAGGGCGCCGACCCGCAACGGGCCCGGCCTGGCGGCGCCCGCGCCGCCGGTGTGGGACCGGCGGAGCAGCGCCCGGACCCGGGCGGTGAGCTCACGCGGGCTGTAGGGCTTGGTCAGGTAGTCGTCGGCGCCGAGATCGAGGCCGAGGAGCAGGTCCTCCTCGGTGCTCCGGGCGGTGAGCAGCAGGATGGGGACCTCGGAGCCCTCGGCCCGCAGGATGCGGCACACGTCGAGCCCGTCGACGTACGGCAGCATCACGTCCAGAACGATGAGATCCGGCCGGTTGGCCCGCGCGTATTCCAGCGCACTCCGTCCGTCGGCCACGACCTGGACCGCGTTTCCCTCCCGCTCCAGATAGATCCGGACGAGCCGTGACTGCTTTTCGTCGTCCTCGGCGACCAGAATGCGTGCACTCACCGATTTCCCCCACCCCGGACCAGGAATTCACTCAGAAGGCGACGGGGCAACGTTATTACACGGTGTCGGCAGCGGTAACGCCGAGGGCCGAACGAAATCCCGAGTGGTTCGCGGCATGGGTCGATGCCCAGGCGGTCTGGACGAAGGCTTCAGATCCCACGACCAGAGCGTTACGTTCCGTCCCTCCGTAAGGAAGGAACCCTCGTCGTGCGATCACTCTTCCGCGCCCTCGGTGCGTCCACCGTCGCCCTGGTCCTCGCCGCCCCGCTGGCCCCCGTGGCCGCGCACGCCGCGCCCCGGGCCGCCGTACGAGCCGTCCACGGCTCCAGCACCCCCAGCCGTGTCCTCGCCGTACCGGGCACGGTCAACTTCCGTGACACCGGCGGGTACATCACGTACGACGGCGAGAGAACCCGGTGGGGGGTGCTGTACCGCTCGGAAACCCTGTCGAAGCTCCCGCCGGAGGGCGTCACCGAGCTCGGCCGGCTCGGGCTCGGCAGCGTCATCGACCTGCGCACCGGCCCCGAGGTCCAGGCCGACGGCCTCGACCGCCTCCCGGCCGGCGTCACCTCCAACCCCAAGCCCGTGGACGACACCAACCTGTTCGCGTTCATCGGGCAGATCGTCCGCAGCAAGGACCCCGCCTACCAGCAGGCCCAACTCGGCAACGGCGCGGCGGAAGCCCGGATGACCGCGCTGTACAGGGGCTTCGTCACCAACCCGGCGAACCGTTCCGCGCTCGGCGCCGCGATCCGTGCGGTCGCGAACTCCACCAAGCCGATCGCGTTCCACTGCTCCGCGGGCAAGGACCGCACCGGCGTCCTCGCAGACACGATCCTGCGCGCGGTCGGCGTCCCGGCCACCGTCTCCGAACAGGACTACCTGCTCTCCAACCAGCTGCGCGCCGCCTCCGACAAGGCACTTCGGGACCAGGTGAAGGCCGGCGGGTACATGCAGAACCCCGACCTGCTCATCCCGCTCCAGGAGGTCCGCAGCCCGTACCTCGCCGCGTTCCGCGACCAGGCCGTCGCCGACTACGGCAGCTTCGGCACCTTCCTGACCAACGGCCTCGGCCTCGACATCCCCACCCTGATCAAGCTGCGCGGGCGCATGGTCGACTGACCCGCAAAACCTGTGGCGCACCCCGCCGTGCCCCAGCACCACGAGCTGCCGCCGTGCCACACCGGGACGGCGGCAGCTCGTGTGTGGGGTCGTGGTGAAGCGGCCGCTGCAGTCGCTCGGAATGCCCGAACTCACCCAGGAGGGAGAGCAGTTCAGTTTCGGACACCGCGGACCGCCCACGCGCGATCCGCCCTCCCGGCGGTGCTGCCGGAGGCATTGTCCGAGCCTGCCCCTAGAGTCACCCCAACGTGATCGCGGCGGCGCTGCGACCGGGGGTGTGCCGTGCCGTGCCATGCCCCGGACCAGGCCGTCTTACCGAGGAGACAGCACATGGGGTGGGTTCCGGCCGGCGACTACGAAGTCGCCCTCGACGACGGGAAAGTGGTCTGCCGCAACGCGGCGGGGCGCCGGCTGAAGACGGTCCCGGCAAAACTCGTGGACGACCCGGCCGTGATCGGACTGCGCCAGCTGGTGGAGTGGCTGGACCGGCACGAACGCCAGTGCGTCGCCGACGTCGAGCGCTGGATGGTGCGCTCGCTGCCCGTGCCCGTCGCGGTCATTGCCCAGGTGTGGCAGGACACGGCCTGGCGCTCCGCACTGCGCGACCTCGTCGTCACGGGTGAGGACGGCGAGGTCGCCGGATTCCTGCGCGACGCCGACCCCGTACGGGGCCTCGGCCTGGTCGACCTCGACGGCGACACGGTGCGCATCAGCCCCGAACTGGTCCGCATCCCGCACCCGGTGCTGCTGGCGGACCTGGAGGAACTCCGCGAGTTCGCGGTCGAGCTCACCGTGGACCAGCAGGTGCAGCAGCTCTTCCGCGAGGTCTGGCACCGCCCGGCCGACCTGGACCCCGAGACCGCCTCGGTCGACGACTACGCGGGCGGCGCCTTCAAGGAACTGCGGTTCCTGCACGGGCGGACCACCCAGCTCGGCTACCGGGCCCGCGGCGGCCAGGCGGTCTGCCCGGTCGTCGAGGACGGCCGGGCGGTCGAGGCGCGCATCTGGATCGGCGACTACGACAGCTACGAGCGGACCGAGACCGGCTCACTGACCTGGACCGATGTTGCCGGCCGGGCCCTGACCGCAGGACAGGTCGGCCCGGTCGCCTGGTCGGAAGGCATGCGCATGGCGGCCGCCCTGTACGCGGGACGCGACATCGAGGACGAGGAGCAGGCGGCATGAACACCGACACGAGCACCGACACGAACACCGGCGTGAGCACTGAGACGAACGTCGACACGAACACCGGCGCGCACCCCGACGACGTCACCCGGGCCGCCGCCCTGCTGGACGCCGGGGCGATCCTGCGCGCCGGTTCCGTCGCCCGCGACGACGCCGACACCCTCACCGCCCGGACCTACACCCACCCGGCCCTGGACGACCGGCGCGTGGTGCGCCTGGTGGCGGGCACCCTGGGCGAGGCCGAGGACCTGGCCCTGGACTTCCTCGGACTCGCCCGCGAGCCCGAAGCCCCCGAGGTGGGGCAGGTGCGCCGGGAGACACTGGGCTTCCCCGCCTGGGCCCTGGTCAACGACCCGGCCAACGGCCACCACGCGCTGGCCCTGGTCAAGGACATGGAACGGCTGACCCGCCAGGCCAAGTCCCGGGCCGGCGCCGCCAAGGACGGCTTCGAGGCACTCGCCACCCGACTCGGCCGCGCCGTACCGCACTTCCTGCCGACGTTCTACGAGCAGGCCGCGCGCGTCTTCCTCCAGCACGACAACAGCACCTACGCCGCGACGCTCTTCGGCAAGGCGCGCGCCGCCGAGCGCGTCCACGGCCTGCCGGTCGACGAGGAGCGGCAGCGGGCGGTCTTCCTGGAGTTCGCCTTCGCCGGAGCCCTGACCGTCAAGGCGCTCAAGGACCACGCGCAGGACCTCTCCCGCCGGCTCGCCCCGGCCGAGGCCTGGGCGCAGTTCCGGCAGCTCGCCGTCGAACGCTGCGGTGCGGGCATGGCACCGTACGCCACCCTGCCGCAGGACGCCCGCGCGCTCATCAAGGCCGCGGGCCTGGACCGGGAGACGGCCGAGAGCGCCTTCGTCGGCGACCTGATCGCCTCGCCGAGCATCGTGCGGGCCCCCGCGTCCTTCTGGACCGCCTACCGGCCGACCCTGGTGGCGCTCGCCGCCGCACGTCCGGAGATCCGCATCCGGCTGCTGGAGATCATGCCGGCCGGCCTCGGCGGCGACCGGAAGGCCGACGAGGCCTGGCTGTCGCTGCTCGCCGAGACGGGCGCGGACGCCCTGCTCACCGACGAGCGCAGCACGGACGGCGTCGACCCGGCGGACTGGCTCAGCCGCTGGGCCCTGCACCGCAAGCACGGCTCGTCCAGCTCGCAGCGGTGCGCACGCACCCTGGCCCTCGTCGAGCGCATGGCCCCCCGGCTGCGCTCCGACGGCCGTCCCGCCGACCTCTTCCAGGGACGCTGGCACGCGGGCGCCGACCTGGACCTGCTCGACGCCTGCGTCGCCTGGGGCGTTCCGGTCACCGAACCGGCGCCGGGCGCCAACGTCCACCTCCCGCTGGAGCGCTGGATCGGCGACGACACCCCGGGCCGCCGCGACCTGACGGCCGTCGTCGGCCGCCCCCGCTTCCGCGGACTGCTGTACGACGCGCTGAACGGCCTGAACGGCCATCGCACGGGGGACTCCGTACTCACCGCGATCGCCGCCCACCCGGTGCTCGGCGCCGTGCTCCACGACTGGCTGCGCGATCGCACCGCGGAACTCACCGGTGCGGCAGGACTGCCCGGCTCGCGCGCCGCGCTGCGGCGCCTGTCGTCCTTCCGCGCGGTCGCCGGCCAGGTCAACCCGCAGGCCGTCGCCGACATCGCCGCGTACGACCTGGCGCCGGTCCTCGGCGCCACCCTGCGCGCCGGCGTCCTGGACGAACTGGGCTGGCCTGCCCTGGAGGAGACCTACCGGCGCCTCGACAGCGACCAGGCCGACAAGGACCACTGGATGGTGGTCTGCGAGGCCTGGCCCGCCCTGGTCATCGCCAACCGCCACACGGCCGTCGTGGTCGGCCCCGAAGGGGTGCTCCTCGAACACGAACTGCGCCTGCCGGCCGACCTGGACCACTGGCAGCGCCCCCGCTTCCGCTACACCGACGGGGAACTCCTCGTCATCTGGACGCAGGACGGCAAGCAGCGCGCCTACTGGTCGACCCGCCCCGCCGACCCCTTCGTCCTCGGCGGCGAACAACTGCCGCAGTGGTGGAACGGGCAGGACGTCGACTTCCCGTCGCTGCCCCTGCCCGCCGGCGGCCGCGCCACCGGCGGCCGCACCCTGCACGCGGGCGACACCACCCTGCCGTCCACCCGGCCCGTCCTCGGCGACGGCACCGGACACTGGCGCCAGGGCAAGCAGGGCCGCGACCACTGCTGGGTCGAGTACGACCCGGCGGGCGGCACCCACGGCCGTGCTTCGCTGCCCGCGTTCCTGCAGTCGGGAATCCGCGACGGCGCCCGCCTCGTGACCGAGGAGTGCGAGGTCCTGCCGCTCCTCCCGGGCCTGGAGAGTACGCCGTTCGGCACCGACGGCACCGTCCTGGGCCGCTGGGTGCGCACCGAGGGACAGGGCCCCGACCGCCGCATCACCTCCGGTACCCCCGACGGCAGGACCGTCACCCTGCCCGCCGAGCCGGTCCGCCGGGACCCCGTACCGCTGGGCGCCCTGCGGCTGCCGGGCGGAGCCGCGCCCCTCGCCGCCCTCGTCGGCGGCAGCGTCGTGCTGTACCCGGAGGGCGCCGTCACCACCGACGCGCTGGGATCGGTCCCCCTCGGCGACCGCGGCGGCGAGTACGCCGCCGGCACCCGGTACGTCCCGCCGACCGCTTTCTGGCACGCCCTGCGCCCGCGCGACGAGCAGGGCTCCGTCGCCCTGCGCACGGTCACCGACGCACAGATCGCGGCCCTCCTCGACGCCGTCGCCACCGCACTGGCCGCGCGGAAGGCCGCGGTCGCGGCCGACCCGGCCCACGACGGCCCCACCGCGGGCGAGCTGACCGAGGCCGCCGTCGCCGCGGCGCTCCCCGCACTGACCGACGCCCGGCTGCTCACCGGCGTGAGCGCCCTGGTCCGGACGGCCGTCCACCACCGCGCCGCCACCGCCGCGTACGCCACACCCCCGCAGGACGCGCAGAGCAGCGGGAAGCCGTACGGAGACGGGATGTACGCCGACCACCGGCCCGTCCACGGCGACGACGGCACCCTCACCGCAGCCGTCGCCGGGATCGCCGCATCGGGCGGATACCGCTACTGGGGACGGGACGAGAAGTGGAGCGGCCTCCAGCAGATCCTCTCCGTCAACCAGGTCCTGTCCGGCAAGCCCGCCGACGGCACGCCGCTGCCCGACCCGACCGCGCTGCCGGCCCTCGGCGACGGCTGGACGAGCGAGCCCCGCACCGTCCCCGGCATGGACCTGGCCTGGCTGCCGTTCCTGGACGCCCTCGGCCCCCTCGCCTACCGGGCCGCTGCCCCCACCACCACCGACGAGCACCGGGAGGCGCTGCTCCTCCTCCTGGAAGCGGTCGCCACCGGCCCGCTCGCCCACCCCGTCGGCGCCCTGCGCCAGGTCCGGCTGTGCGAGGAGGAGGGCGAGGACCGGGCCGACAAGAACAAGAAGCAGCGGATCGGCCAGGTGCTGCGCCGCGGCGACCGCACGGTGGTGATACTCAGCCGGGAGTACTCCCGCCGCGACGGCCGCGTCCACTGGCTCGCCCTCGACCACGACCCGGAAGGGGTGTTCGGCCAGATCGCCGACTTCACCCACCACGAGGACCAGGGGTACGCCCCCGCCCTCCCGCACGAGCGCCTGCTCGGGCTGATCCGCCTCGTCCGCGAGCGCGGCGCCGCACCGTGGCGGCCCGAGGCGCCCGCCACCCTCGACGCCGCCACGGGCATCGGGCCCGCACAGGCGACCCTGCTGGTCGCGGCGGGCACCGGAGAACCCCACGTGGCCGCACTGGCCCTGACGGGCCTCAAGGCCCGGCAGGCGGAACGGGCCCACGAACGGCTCAGCGGGCTCGGCGCCACCCACCGGCTGGCACTGCTGGACGCGCTCCTGCCCGCCGACCCCGCCGACCTGTGGGAGACCGGCCCCGACACCGCGGCGGCCGCCAAGACCTGGGCGCAGCGCCTGGGATCGCTGGTCCGGCTCCCGGAGGACCTGGGAGACGTCCTGGCCGGCGTCACCGTCGCGTCGGCGGAAGCCGTCCTCAACCCCGACCGCACCCCGTGGCTCAGCCGCACCACCCCCATGCGGCTCGACAAGGACGGCGACCTCGTCGCGGAGGACCCGGCCGCCGTCCCCGGCCGCCACCACCTCGCGGGCGCGGTGGCCGCGCTGAGCGGGCTCGCGTACGGGCTGCCGTACGGCCATCCGCTGCGCGCCCACCTGCCGGCCGGACTGGCCGCGCTGCGCCGGCGCCTGGCCGACCCCGGCCTCATCCTCGACCTGGACGTGGAGTGGACGGAGAAGGGCACCGCGACCGCGCTCCCGCTGCGCACCGCGTACGGCGTGCCCGCGACCGGAGGGGCGGGAGCCGACGGCCTCACCCGCCTCGGGGACGCCCTCGTGCTGCGCCCCTGGTACGGCGACACAGAGATGACGCTGGTGCGTACGGCCGGGCTCACCGGCGCGGACGACCCCGTCTTCGGGCTGCTCGAAGGGCTGGTCGGTACGGGCCGCGCGCACAGTCTCGCGGCGGTGCGGACCCTGCTCGGCGACGACCTCGAACAGGCCGTCCTGGCCGGTTCGGCTCCCGGCGGCTTCACCGGCTACGCCCAGGACCCCGCCCGCTCCGTCCCGGAGCTGGTGGCCGAGGTCGCCGAGACCCACGGCCTGGGCGAGGACGCGGCCGTGCTCTACCTGCAACTGCTCGCACTGCCCGACCCGACCGACCGCGACCGGACCCGCTGGACCGGGTGGACGCCGGGCCGATCGAAGAAGGCCAGGACCGAACTGGCCGCCAGCGGCCTGGTCCTGGAAGCCAAGCGGTCCCGCGCGGGCCGGACCCTGTTCCTGCCCTGCGGCTGGCACGAGTTCAAGGCCCCCGCCCTGCCGGTGGAGACCTGGAAGGAGCCCCTCTACCCGCTCCGCGACCGCACCCGGGCCGTGCCGCACCAGCCGGTGCCCGCCCTGTTCGCCCGCACATGGGGCCGCGTCAAGGACGGCGACGCCCCCGCCTTCGAAGAACTCACCACCCGTGCCACCCGGAAGGGCCGCCGCCGATGACCACCGACACCACTGTTTCCGCACCCCCATCCGAAGCTCCGGCCGCCCGGCAGGTCACCCCGCCGGAGGACCGGCACGCCACCGAACTGGCCTTCCTGGCCGCCTACGACGACGGCCCCCGCCCGCCCGCCTGGCTGCTGACCCCGCGCGCCGTCGTCACCTTCGTGATGGGCAGCGCGGGCGAGGTCCTGCGCCTGCCCGAGGGCGCCGCGGCACCCGACGGCGTCCCGCGCAAGCTGGTCGTCGAGCAGAAGTTCGTCGGCGACCGCGCCCTGGTGGAACGCTGCGTCGTCACCCTCGCCGGGGAACGCGGACTGCTGCTCGTCGGCGAGCCCGGCACCGCCAAGTCGATGCTCTCCGAACTGCTGTCCGCCGCCGTGTGCGGCACCAGCGGCCTGGTGGTACAGGGCACCGCGGGCACCACCGAGGACCAGCTCAAGTACGGATGGAACTACGCACTGCTCCTGGCCCAGGGCCCCACCCGGCAGGCCCTGGTGCCCTCCCCGGTCCTCACCGCCATGACCCGCGGCGCGGTGGCCCGGGTCGAGGAGATCACCCGCTGCCTGCCCGAGGTGCAGGACGCCCTGGTCTCCCTCCTGTCCGAACGGCGCATCGCCGTCCCGGAGCTGGCCGGCAGCGCCGACGCCCTCGCCCATGCCGCCCCCGGCTTCACCCTCATCGCGACCGCCAACCTCCGCGACAAGGGCGTCTCCGAGATGTCCGCGGCCCTCAAGCGCCGCTTCAACTTCGAGACCGTCGGCCCCATCGGTGACCTGGACGCCGAGACCGCCCTGGTACGCCGCCAGGCCCACGCGGCCGTCACCCGGGCCGGTGCCCCCTTCCAGGTGGACGACGCGATCCTCGAAGCCCTCGTGACGGCCTTCCGCGACCTGCGCGACGGGCGGTCGGCCGAAGGCTGGGAGGTCGAGCGCCCGTCGACGGTGATGAGCACCGCCGAGGCGGTGTCCGTAGCCGGTTCCCTGGCCCTGGCCGCCGCCTACTTCCCCGGGGACCGGGACGTGCTGTCCCTGCTCCCCGGCCACCTGCTGGGCGTGGTCCGCAAGGACGACCCGGCCGACGCCGCGAGGCTGCTGGGCTACTGGGACGGCGCGGTGCGCCGCCGGGCCGAGCAGGGTTCGGCCACCTGGCGCACCCTGTGGGACCTGCGCCCGGCCCTGGAGGGCTGACACCATGACCGCTGCACCTCCGGCCCCCGCCACCACGGCGGAACCCTCCACCGTCCCGCCCGAGTCCACCACCCCGGCCATGACCCCGGACGAGGCGGTGGAGGCCCTGACCGACCCCACCGCCCCGTACCTCATCGGCGTCCGCCACCACGCGCCGTCGCTCGCCGCCGTCATGCCCGAACTCCTGGAGGCGGCCGAGCCGGAGGTGCTGCTCGTGGAGCTGCCCGCGGATCTGCAGGAGTGGCTGCCCTGGCTCGCCCACGCCGACACCCGGGCCCCCGTCGCCCTGGCCGCCGTCCCCGCCGGCGCCGGCGGGGACGGGCGCGGGCCGGCCTTCTACCCGTTCGCCGATTTCTCCCCCGAACTCGTCGCCCTGCGCTGGGCCGCCCGCCACGGCATCCCCGTGATCGCCTGCGACCTGCCGCTGTCCGACCAGGCCCGGCTCGAGCCCCGGGACGCGCATCCGCACGAACCCCGGCACCCGGCCGCGGCGGGCCACGACGGCCCGGGACTGCGCGAGGCGCTCACCGCCCGACTCACCGGCCGTCCCGGCGAGGACCTGTGGGACCGCCTCGTGGAGACCGCCGCCCCCGGCTCCCCGCCCGAGGCGCTGCGCCGCGCCGCCCTGCTCACGGGCTGGGCGCTGCGGCACGACGCCGAACGGGCCGGGGCGGTGGCCTCGTCGGACCTGGCCCGCGAGCGCTGGATGCGCGCCCGGATCCACGAGGCCACGGCCGCCGGGCGCCGGGCGGCCGTGGTGGTGGGCGCGTTCCACACCCCGGCGCTGCTGGGCCCCGGGACCGCCCCGGTGCCGCCCGCGGACCCGCTCCCCGGCGGGCCTGCCTGGACCGTTTCCCTCATCCCGTACACCTATCCGCTGCTGGACGAGCGGTCCGGCTACCCGGCCGGTATCCGCGACCCCGAATGGCAGCACCTGATCCTGGAAGCGGCCGGCCGTCCGGCCGCCATCAACGAGGCACTGCTCACCACGGCCGTGCGGATCTGTGGCGAACTGCGCGCGCAGGACCACCCCTCCGGTCCCGCCGACGCCCGAGAGATCGTCCGGCTGGCGGGCGACCTCGCCCGGCTGCGCAGCCTGCCCGCGCCCGGCCGCGGCGAACTGATCGAGGCCGTCCAGACCGTACTGGCCCAGGGCGAACCGCTCGGCCGCGGGCGCGCCGTCGCCCGCTCGCTGGAACGGGTCCTGGTCGGCACCCGGTCCGGCCGGCCCGCACCCGCCGCGCCGCGCAGCGGGCTGGCACCGGCCGTGGAGGAGGAGGTCGCGTCCCTCGGCCTGCCCGGCCCCACCGACACCGGCCCCGCCGCCCGCGACCTGCGGCTCGACCCCCTGCGCTCGGACCTCGACCGCCGCCGCGAACTCCTGCTGCGCCGCCTGACGGTCTGCGGCGTCCCCTATGCCACGTCGACACCCGTGACGGGTGCGGGCGCCGGCGAGGCCGTGACCACCCGGTGGGAAGTGCGGTGGACACCGGCCACCGCCGCCGTGCTCACCGCCGCTGGAGTACGCGGCGTCACCCCGGCCCAGGCCGCCGAGGGCCTGCTGCGCGAACGGCGCCGCGCCGAACAGGACGACGGCGGTCCCACCGCCGCCCAGAGCATCGACGGCCTCGCCCAGGCCGCCGCCTGCGGACTGCCCGCCCTGGCCGACGAACGCCTCGCGGAACTGGGCGACACCGTCCCGGCCACCGGCACGCTGCCCCAACTCCTCTCCGCCCTCGCCCTGCTGGACCGCATCCGGGGTGGCCACATCGCCGGACTCGGCCCGGACCCGGACCGTGCCGCGCGATCGGCGGCCGTCGGTGAACTGCTCACCTCGACCGCCGTCCGCCAGGTCGACGGCCTCACCGGCTCCGACGACCCCGACGACGCCCGAGCACTGGTCGAACTCGCCCACCGCGCGGACGTCTTCGGCGGAATCCGGCTCACCGACGCCCTCACCCGACTGGCCGCCGACGGCTCGCCGCTGATGTCCGCCGCGGCCGGAGCCGTCCGCGTCCTGCTCGGCCACGAGGACGCCCACGCCTTCGGGACCCGCACCGCGTCCTGGGTGGACGCGGCGACGGACACCGCCACCCGGACCGCGCTGACCGCCCGCCTCACCGGCCTGCTCACCGCGGCCGGCCCACTCCTGGAAACCATGGCGCCCGTCCTCGACCCGGTACTGGAGCGCGTCACCGACCTCGGCGACGCCGCCTTCCTGGACCGCCTGCCCGCACTGCGCGGAGGCTTCGACACCCTCAGCCCCGCCTCCCGCGACCGTCTGCTCACGGCGGTGGAGGACCGGCTCGGCGACGCCGCGGGCCGGGTCGGCGACACGGACGGCATCGACCCGTCCGCGCTGGCCAGGTGGACCCGCGCCGACCTCGCCGCCCGCGCGACCCTGGCCCGACTGGGCCTGCTGCCCCCCGCCCCCCAGACGACTCCCGACCCCCACCTGCCGCCCGCCGCGTCCCCGGACGACCGCGATGACCCCGATGACCGCACCGGGAAATCGCCAGCGCCCGCCGCATCCGGGGGAGCGGCCGGGGAGGCCGCGCCCGTGCCGGACCGGGTCCTGGCCCCGGCGGACCGCTGGCGGCTGGTCCTCGGACGCCGCACCGACCAACTGCCCCCCTCGGCAGCGCCGCTGGCCACCGCGCTGGACGAGCTGTACGGCACCGGCCGCGGCGAGGGCTCCCGCGGCGATCTCGGCGCGGGCAACCGCGGCGGCCGCGAGGCGCCCTACCCCGGCGTCCGCGAATGGTCCGAGCAACTGTCCGCCCTGTTCGGCCCGGGCATCCGCGAGGAGGTCCTCGCGGCGGCCGCCGCGTCCGGCCGCCGCGACGTCCTGGGCGAACTCGACCCCGACAGCGTCCGCCCCTCCGTCGACCTGCTGCGTACGGTCCTCCAGCACGCGGGCGGCCTCCCCGAGGCCCGGCTCGGCGCACTCCGCCCCCTGGTCCGCCGGCTCGTCGACGAACTCACCCGGCAGCTCGCCACCCGGCTGCGCCCCGCCCTGACCGGCCTGGCACTGCCCCGCCCGAGCCGGCGCCCCGGCGGCCGGCTCGACCTGGCCCGCACCCTGCACGCCAACCTCGCCACCGCACGCCGGGCCCCCGACGGCAGCGTCCAGGTCGTTCCCGAGCATCCGGTGTTCCGCTCCCGCGCCCGCCGCGCCGCCGACTGGCGGCTGATCCTGGTCACCGACGTCTCCGGATCCATGGAGGCCTCCACCATCTGGTCGGCCCTCACCGCAGCCGTCCTGGCGGGGGTGCCCACCATCTCCACGCACTTCCTCGCCTTCTCCACCGAGGTCCTCGACCTCACCGACCACGTGCACGACCCGCTCTCCCTCCTGCTGGAGGTACGGGTCGGCGGCGGCACCCACATCGCCGCCGGGCTGCGCCACGCCCGCACCCTGGTGACCGTGCCGTCCCGCACCCTGATCGTCGTGATCAGCGACTTCGAGGAAGGCCATCCGGTCGGCGGGCTCCTCTCCGAGGTACGCACCCTCGTCGGAGCCGGCTGCCACGTACTCGGCTGCGCGAGCCTGGACGACACCGGCCGCCCCCGGTACTCGACCGGCGTCGCCGGGATGCCCGTCGCCGCCGGGATGCCCGTCGCCGCCCTCAGCCCGCTCGAACTCGCCCGCTGGGTAGGGGAGAAGATCGCATGAGCCAGGACAGCCAGCACCTGCCCGCTGTCGCGCCCGCCGTGACCGCCGAGATCGTCGGCGCGCTCTCGCCCAGGCTGCGCAAGCGGCTCGACGGCGCCATCACCAAGATCGCCGACCGGCCCGTCGTCCGCGACGGCGACACCGTGCGGATCACGGTCGACGACGAGACCGCCCTGGAACTCCACGCCCCCGCCGGGGTGGTGAACACGGCGGACGCCATCCGCTGCGGCTGCCTGCTCGCCCCGGGCTGCCTGCACCGGGCAGCGATCGCGTCCGCCGCACCGGTGGCCGACCCCTTGGCCGACCCGTCGGACACATCGGACACGTCCGGCCCGTCGAACCAGTCCGACCCGTCCGACCCGTCCACCCCGTCCGATCCGGACACGGCCCAACCGTCCCCCGGCGACGCCCCCAGCCCCCCTCAGCCACCGAAGCCCGAAGAGAGCGCGCCCACCCCCGAGCAGCGGGCCGCGGCCGGCCACCTGTGGACAGCGGGCGCCGCCCTGCTCGACACGGGCATCGAAGGCGCCGGAGCCGTCCTGCAGGCCGAACTGCTGCGGGCGGCCCACACCGCCAAGCTCGCCGGCCTGCCCCGCCCGGCCGCGGCCGCCGTCTCCGTCGTCACCACACTGCGCTCCGCCCGGTCCGCAGACCCCGCCTACCGGCTCGCCGACCTCACGGCAGCCGTCCTGGAACTGCTCGGCACCGCCCACCGGCTGCCCGACGCCGACGGGCCCGAACTGGCCGCCCTGCGCGGCACCGCCCGGCAGACCTACGTACCGGACGGATCCCTGCGCCTGTACGGCCTGTTCACCGAGCCCCTGATCACCGCGGGCGGCTACGCGGGCGCCATCACCTGGACCGCCGCCGCCGACGGCCGCCTCTACACCGTCTCGGACGTCGCCCCGGGCGGCCCCGGCCGGGCCACGGCGGCCGCCGGGCGCACCGTACGGCTGGGCGACACCGCGCTCACCCACCGCCAGTTGTCCCACGCGGGGCTCGCCCTGTCGGGGGCCACCGTCTCGCCCACCGGCCGCCTCGGCGCGGGCGCCGGGGTCAGGGCGGTCCAGGCGGCGGGCGCGGCCTGGACCGACGAACCGCTCGCCGCCCTGTGGGCACCGCCCGCCGCCGAACAGGTCGCGCGCGCCCTGCACTCCCAGGCACCGGGCGCCGACCTGCTCTTCCTCGACGTGACGATCCTGGGCCCCGCCCGCGAGGCCGGCGGGGACTGCCTCCTCGCCACGTGCGGGGACCTGGCACTCCGCCTCACCGCGGCCCACGACCATCCCGCGCTGGCCTACCGCGACAACCTCAGGATGCTCGCAGCCCTGCCCGGTACGCGCCTGCGCGTCGTCGGCCGTCTCCTCCCGGACTCCCGGCCCAGCGTCCAGCTCCTGGCGGCCGCCCACCCGGCGGATCCCGTACGCCGCGTCGACCTGGGCCTGGACCGGCTGCAACGGGCCGACCTCCCCCCGGCCCCTCAGCCGCCCGTCGTGCAGGTTCCCGCCGACCGGGAGGCGGACCAGGCGCCCCTCCACCTCCTGCGCCGCCGCCTGGAACAGGCCGTTGCCGCCGGACGCCCCTTCCTGGCCGTCCCGGGAACCCTGCCGGCCGACGCCGCGGAGCTGCGCCGCTCGGCCCTGCGCACCGCCGCCGATCTCCTGGCCGAACTGCAGCGCACCGCCACCCGGCGCGCCCGCGACCCCTTCGGCCGCCTGCTCCCCGCCGACCCGACCGATTTCGCCCGCACCTGGCTGGCCGCGGCCCGGTACACCGAGGCGGCCGAGACCTCGCTGTGCGAGGCTGCCTGGCACCGGGAACGGTGAGGGCCGGGTCGCCGGGGGAGCCCGTCAGCCGGCGGCTCGGGGCCGTTTCGGACGCCGGGCGGCGGCGAGGCCGAGCGAGGTGAGGACAAGGGCGCCCAGGGTCACCGCCGCGAGGGCGGCCAGGGTGTGCCGGTCCGGGTGGACCACGGACTGGCCGCGCCGCGCCTGCCAGGTGAGTACCGCGAACAGCCCCGTGTACCAGAGGGCGAAGCCGCCGACGAGCCGCGTCCGGACGCGGTGGCCGACCGGTCGGCCGAGGCGGGTGCCGGACAGGTGCATCAGGACGACGAGCAGCAGCAGGACGTGGATGGCGTGCATGCCGACGAGGTGCGGTACGCGGAGGTCGCCGCCGGTCGTGCTCCAGCCGGTGAGCGGCATGCCGTGCCCGTCGGGATCGCCGATGCCGTGGCCGCCGCTCAGGACGACCGGGTTCCCGGCCGCGTCCGCAACCGTGCGCGGCTCACTGGCAAAGGTGTTGAGCCAGGCCGCCACGGCCATGCCGGCCGCGGCCAGTGCGAGTCCCGCGCCGAGGGCGATGCGCAGTGCGCGGTCCTCGGCCGGCTGGAACAGGACCAGTGCCGCGATGACGAGGGTGGCCGCGAGGAGCGGCATCACGCCGAAGGAGAACGCGGTGGAGACGGTGCGGGCCACGGCGTCCGTGTTCTCGTTGAAGTGGCTGTACGTGCCGTGGGCCGCGGCGTAGGCGACCGCGCAGACGTCGATCACCCCTGCCGCCGCGATGACGCTGCCGGTCCACCAGCCCAGCCGCCTGCCCTTGGTCAGTCGGCTCAACAGCCAGGCCAGCGTGACTCCGTACACGCAGAAGGCGAATCCGAACTTCATCGGCTTGAACCAGACCGACTCGCCCATGAGTTGGCGGTCGTCCACGAGGACTCCGACGGCGGCGGCCAGCGCAAGGGCGAACATCAGGGCGGAGTTGAGCATCAGTGGGCGATGCCAGGTGTGTGGTCGTGCCGGTGCGTGGTTCACAGGTCCTCCGAGGGCAGACGCTGGCTGGTGGCCGCCAGGCTAGGAAGGGCGGCACCTCGGCTGCGTCCCCTGCCGGAGGCATCCGCGGGACCCCCGGAGGGGTGCCCGACCGGGGCGAAGTACCCCACTGGGACGATGCGCACCCCGCGGTCCCCGGCTAGCGTGCGGCGACGGGGCCGTCGGCGTCCCGTGCCCGCCCGCCCCCTGCTGGAAGGACCTCGGCTCCGATGCTCCGACACGTGCCCCACCCGGCCACCTGGTGGCCGTCCCGCGCCCGGCCGCTGCGGGCGGACCGGCCCCCGTTCAGGCGCGCCGCGGTCACGGACGCCGTCCTCGCCTCGGTCTTCTTCGCCGTCATGCTCGTCGAACAGCTGGGTCCGGACGGACGTCCGGACAGCGGGACGACCACGCGGGCGGTCCTGATCTGCGCTGCGGTCGCCGGACCGCTGGCCTCCCGCAGGACGGCTCCGCTGGCCTCCTACCTGGTGGGCACCGCAGCCCTGTCGGCCGAGGCCCTGTGGGGTCTGGAGAACGCGGTCTCCCCGTACGCGAACCTGATCGGGCTGTACTCCCTCGGCCTGCACGCGAGCCGGAACCGCGCCTGGTGCGGTCCGTTCGCGGCATTCCTGGGCATGATCGCCTACTTCGCCGGGCAGGAGCAGCGCCACGTGTGGTCCGCGGTGCCTGCCGGGGTGCTCTTCCTGTGGCTGCTCGTGTGGGCGATCGGCTTCGGCTCCGCCCGGCGGCTGGAGGAGCGCGACGCCACCCAGCTGCGACTGCGGTCGGAGGTGATCGCGGGCGAACGTGCGCGCATGGCGCGGGAGTTGCACGACCTCATCGGTCACACCGTCAACGTGATGCTGGTGCAGGCCGGTGCCACCAGGCGGCTGCTCGGCCGTGACCCGGAGCGGGCCCGCGAGGTGCTCGCACAGCTGGAGGACTCCGGCCGCGAGGCACTGGAGGAACTCGACCGGGTCCTCGGCCTGCTGCGCCACACCTCCGCCTCCCCGTCCGTGCAGCCCGGCCTCGACGACCTGGGCCGGCTCACGTCACGCATGGAACGGGCCGGGATCACCGTGGCGGCGCGGGTGGAGCCGGGCGTGGCCGAGCTTCCCGGCAGCATCGACGTGTCCGCGTACCGGATCGTGCAGGAGGCGCTCACCAACACCGTCAAGCACGCCCGCGCCGAGTCCGCCGATGTGACGGTCCGTCGCGTCGGCGACCTCCTCGACATCGAGGTCAGCGACGACGGCCACGGCGCCGGGAACGGCTATGCGCCCGGACGCGGGCTGCTCGGCATCGCCGAACGGGTCTCGATCCTCGGCGGCCGGCTCGAACACGGGCAGGGCGAGCACGGCGGGTTCCGCCTGCGCGTCCGGCTCCCGGTCCGATGACGGGGCCAGCCGTCGGACCGGCGGCATCCCCGGACCCGGCCCGGGCCTCCCGCCGGCGCCGGATCACGATCGTCATCGCCGACGACGACACCCTGCTGCAGGCGGGCCTCGCCCTGATCCTCGGGACCGACGACGACCTGGAGGTCGTCGGGCAGGCGACGGACGGCCTTCACGCCGTCCGCCTCTGTCACGAACTCGCGCCCGACGTGGTCCTGATGGACGTACGCATGCCCGGCATCGACGGGGTCGAGGCAACGCGGCGGATCGTGGCCGCCGGCCTGCCGACCCGGGTGCTGGTCCTGACCACGTTCCACCACGACGCATACGTGGGGAGCGCGATCCGGGCCGGGGCGAGCGGCTTCCTCCTCAAACGCGCCTCGCCCGAACGCCTCATCGACGCCGTACGGACCGTCGCGGCAGGCCAGGCCGTGCTGGACCCGGCCGTCACCCGCGACGTGTTCACCCGCCTCGCCGCCCAGCCCGCCCCCGGGACCCAACCGCCGTCCGACGCCCGCCTGGAGAAACTCACCGCCCGGGAGCGCGAGGTGCTGCGGCAGGTCGCGCACGGCCTGTCCAACACGGAGATCGCCGAGCTGCTCTCCCTCGCCGAGTCCACCGTCAAGACCCACGTCAAGCGGATCCTGGCCAAGCTCGACGCCCGTGACCGGGCACAAGCGGTGGCCATCTCCTACCAGACCGGCCTGATGCCGACGTGAGACCCCGGCCCCCACCACCGTGCCCGGCCGGCCTTATGCTCGCCGGATGTTCTCCGGCGTGATCAGCCCCGTCTCAGGCCCTCCGAAGCGGAGGCACCTGTTCGCCTCCCTGGCACTCACCGTGCTGATATCGACCGGCTGGTACGCGATGCAGCCGGTCTACCCCGACTGCGTGTTCTTCGCTTTCGGACCACCTGACGAGTCACCGGAACGCGCCCATCAGCGGGCCATCGACGCGGGCCAGTGCGACCCTCCGGACCGCCGCTGGGAAACCTGGACCGAATGACCGGGGTTCCCTCGCGGCGTCGTCACGTCGCCGGAGCGGGCCGCGTCGCGTAGCAGAAGAAGTGCTCCTCGGGCCCCGCGAGGGAGTCCGCGGGTACGAAGGATGAGGTGTGGTGGTGGAGCACCTCCAGTCCGGCTGCCGTCAACCGCCGCAGGTGCTCGTCCGCGGACAGGCTGCTGACCGTCACCGGATGGCCCATCCACTCGATGTCCAGCGCCCGGATGTCCCCCGGGACCGTGGCCAGCACGAGGTACCCGCCCGGGGCTACCCAGGACGCCATCCTGTCGAGGGCCGCCGCGACGTCCGGCTGGTCCATGACCAGGAGCGGAAAGAAGGAGCACACGGCGTCGAAGCCGGCCGTCGACGGCACGTACGTGCGGACGTCGGCCTGCTCGAAACGCGCCCCCGGAACACGGGACCGGGCCGTCTCGACCATGGCCGCCGAAACGTCGATCCCGGTCACGGCGTGCCCGGCCCGGACGAGGGCCTCCGCCGTGGGCCTGCCGGTGCCGCTGCCCACGTCCAGTACCCGGGCTCCGGCGGGCAGCCGACCCACGAGCCACTCCAGGGCCTCCACCTGCTCGGGCACGGAACCGAACAGGTCCTCGTACCGCTCACCCAGAGCGTCGAACACCTCGGCCGCACTCTTGCGTCGGGTCATGCTTCCTCCTCGTCACGGCTGCCGCCACGCTACCGGCGGACTCGACCCGGCACCCCCTGCTCCTTCCCTTTGCATCGGTCGGGTGCTGCACACCGCGACCTCTCCGGCGGGCCTCCGCCCGATCGCCCGAGGCGGGAGCAGAATGGGCCGTCCGCCACGGTCCTGCCTCCGTGGCGCCGGAAGCCGCGAAGGCCGGTCACCCAGGGAGAGATCCGATGACAGACGTACGCGCCGACCGAGTCCGGCTCTTCGGCTTCCTTCAGGACTCCGGCACCCAGCCGAAGTTCTGGGAGCGGGTCTCCGACGACGTGGACTGGACGGTCCAGGGCACCCACCCCCTGGCTGGGCGCTACCGCGGCAAGCAGCAGTTCCTCGACGCGACGTTCCGGCGCCTGGCCGGAGTCCTGAAGGGCGGGGCCGAGCTGGCGGTCGAGCACGTACACGTCGACGGCGACATCACGGTCGCCGAGCTGTACTCGACGTCGACCACGAACGAGGGCGCCCCGTTCGCCAACCGCTACTGCTGGGTGTGCCGCTTCGACGGCGACACCATCGTGGAGGTGCGGGCCTACCTGGACTCGGCCATGGTGGCCTACACCGTCCTGCGCAACGAAGCAGGGCGGGCGCAGTAGCCGAAGCGGGGGTGGAAATCCGTCAGGCGTTCGGGTCGAAGGGGATCCCGGCCGGCTTGGCCTCCGCCAGGTGGGAAGCGAAGGAGTCGTCGCGCAGGCCGAAGTGCGCGCTGCCGAAGTCGGCCCCACTGAGCTTGTCCCGGAGGCCCGCGGGATAGCCGTCCCAGCCGACGAGCGTGGGGAACTGCCAGGCCCGGCGGTGGTTCTCCGGGGGTTCGTCGTTCGTGTTCGCCGCCCGGAAGCAGTGGGTGCCGATGCCGTCCTTGTGATAGACGATCTTCGGGTGGGTGCCGTCCCAGCGGATCTGGTCACGTGCGTGGACGACGAAATCGCCGTGCGCCGAAGTCGACACGTACCGTGCCTCGCCGCCCTGGCTCCAGACCACGACGTGCTCCCAGTCGTGGCGGTGGCCGCCGAGGCTGATGCCCGGGAGGGCCTGGTCCTTCTCGAAGTAGAGCGCGTACACGACCGCGCACCAGCCGTTGTTGCACTTGGCACGGGAATAGCCGTTGGTGTTGGCCAGGTCCGAGGCGTCACGGCAGTTCCCGTCGAGCGCGCCGGTCGGCTTCAGTCCGCCGTTCAGCTCGCCGCTCGAGCCGATGGCGGGCGTCGGGTAGCAGCCGTCCGTGTCGTAGTCGTAGGCCGGCTGGAACGTCGATTCCAGGGCGGAGGCGTTGCCGGGCAGGCCCGGGGGCGGAGCCGCGAAGGCGGCCTGCGGGACGGCGACGACCAAGGCGAGAGCGGCTGCGACGACGGCAGCCGATTGCCGGATGCGATGACTCGTCCGCATACGAGGGCTCCTGAGGGGTCGTGGGGGCGCGGGGGAGGCGAGCACCGACGGGGTCTGCCGGTGCGCGCCCGCAGCATCATTGGCGAGTCGCGGTGGGGCGGCAAGGGGGCTGCAGCGACCGGTTCGCCCACTGAACCTGTCGCCAACTCACTTGCTGGAAAGTCAAGTTGATCCTCGGCCTCGTCGAGGTGGAGGTGGAGGCGGGGGTGTCCGAGACCGGTCGGTCGGCGCGGACGCACCTGCGAGCCGAGCGCCGTCCCACCCCGCGGGCGACCGGTGCCGCGCGTGGATCCTGCCGTGTTCCTCCGGCAGGGGGACCGATCGGACGACGCGGTCGGGACACGCCCCGGGGTCTTCTGGAGGTGTCAGTGCAGCACGGACGAAGACCCCCCACCCCCTCGTCTTGGAGGACCTGATCCATGCGCCTCACCCGTACGCTCACCACCGCCGGCCTCACGCTCGCAGCCCTCGGCATCGCCGGCGGCGCCACGATCGCCTCGGCGGCCCCCCACACCCCCTCCGGCGTGACCACCGCGTCCACCCAGTCGCCGAGCAGTGCCGGGTCCGGCGGGCCCGAGATCCGGTCGGCCAGTGCCGGGTCCGGCGGGCCCGAGATCCGGTCGGCCAGTGCCGGGCCTGGCGGGCCCGAGATCCGGTCGGCCAGTGCCGGGCCTGGCGGGCCCGAGATCCGGTCGGCGGCCGCTCAGACCGGGCCGAAGAAGCCCGCAGCGGCCGGCCAGGAACGGTCCCTGGCCTTCGCGCAGAGCGACCGGGACCGCTTCCACCCGTAGCGGCGGCGGGGCGAGCCCCGCATCGACCGCGCACCGGCGCCCCGGATCTCCGGGGCGCCGGTGCACTGCCGTGTGCCGTCGGCGCGTCGGGGGGCTGTGCGGGCGAATTGCCGGCAGCCGCGGTCCGTGTCCCGCAGCCGTCCCCTTGCGGGGTGATACCAGAGGTAGGTCTGCACCATGGAACCGACCTGCTGAGGAGTCACCATCATGCGGCCTCGACTGAAAGTGCTCTGGGGGACGGTCGCCCTTGCCGCCGCCTTCGCCGCGACGCAGGCACACCCTGCCGACGCATCGCTCGTCAGCGCCGGATTCCAGGCGGCCTCGAATCCCGCCTCACCCCTCGGCCCGCGCCTGGAGGATCCTCCCGAGTACGTGAGCCGCGACGGCGTGCT
Organism: Streptomyces sp. NPDC104226; assembly: GCF_055584085.1. Classification (NCBI taxonomy): domain Bacteria; kingdom Bacillati; phylum Actinomycetota; class Actinomycetes; order Kitasatosporales; family Streptomycetaceae; genus Streptomyces; species Streptomyces sp. NPDC104226. The sequence continues at coordinate 245,486 of NZ_JBVJMS010000001.1, read as the reverse complement.
CCGCGCGTCCATCACGGTCGAGCGGAAGAAGGTGAGGGTCGGCAATCAGATGCTGTACGCACTCACCTACAACGGCCGGTACATGCCGCCCACGCTGCGGGTACGGCCCGGTGACGTCGTCCAGCTCAAGATGACGAACAAGGTGGACCAGGAGACCAACCTCCACCTCCACGGGATCCACGTGTCGCCCAGGCCCCCGGCCGACGACATCTTCATCGCCATCGCGTACGGCGAGACGTACGACTACACGTACGCGCTGCCCAAGAGCCTGGCGCCGGGCACGTACTGGTACCACTCCCACGCCCACGGCTTCTCGGCCGCGCAGGTCGCGGGAGGGGAATCCGGAATCCTCGTCGTCGACGGCCTGAAGGAGTACCTGCCCCCGGACCTGCGGCACATCACCGAGCACACCATCGCCCTGAAGGACGACCAGGTCGACGGTGACGCGATCAAGACGTCGCCGCTGAGCATGGGGGCGCCGACCAACCGGACCGTCAACGGCCAGCAGAACCCGGTGATCGCGATCCGCCCGGGCGAGACCCAGCTGTGGCGCCTGGCCAACATCGGCGCCAACATCTACTACAAGCTCCACCTGGCGGGATACAAGTTCCACGTCATCGCCCAGGACGGCCACCCCGTGCACAAGGTCTACGCGGCGGACAGCCTCGTCCTGGCCGCCGGCGCCCGCTACGACGTCCTCGTACAGGCCCCGGGACGCCCGGGAACGGCCCAGCTGGAGACCCTCCCGTACAACACCGGCTCGGCCGGCAACCAGTTCCCGCAGGCAGACCTCGCCACCGTGGTGACCGAGGGCAAGCGCATGGAGCGCGCCGAGATCCCGACCACGTTCGGACCGTACGAGGACCTGTCCCGCGCGAAGCTCTCCGACCGGAAGACGATCACCTACACCGAGAACACGGACGGCACCGTCTTCTACATCAACGGCAAGACCTACGACCCGGACCGGATCGACTTCGCCTCGCACCTGAACACGGTCGAGGAATGGACCGTGGAGAACAACACCGACGAGCAGCACTCCTTCCACGTCCACACCAACCAGTTCCAGCTGATGAGCACCAACGGCGTCCCGGCCGACCCGTCCCACAGCTGGTACGACACGGTGACCGTGCCCGTCAGGGGCAAGGTCGTGGTCCGCACCAGGTTCCTCGACTACACCGGCCGGACGGTCCTGCACTGCCACATCCTGAACCACGAGAACGCGGGGATGATGGCCGTACTGGACATCCTCCCCAAGGGCGTCCCGGCGGGCCTGCCCCTCGGTTCCGGCGGCCACTCCGGTCATGGCGGTCACTCCGGCCAGAGGGGCCACGGCGGCCATTCCGGCCACGCCAAGTGACCTGATGGGTGGGGCGGCCGGCCGGCCGCCCCACCCATCACGTCGCAAGGCGCCGCGCGCCGAGCCGGGCGCGGTCAGGACCGGCCGCTCGCCTTCGCCTCCGTCGTGCCGGGGGCCCGGCGGACGGAGGAGACCCGCGAACAGGGTTGGCACAGCAGCGCGGGCCGCTGCGTGGCGGCCACGGGGACGGGGCGGAAGGCGAGGTCGGAGAGGTCGGTGGTTCGCGTGTTCCGGGTCATGACTCCTCATTCCGGTTGACGGGGATGCGGGGATACGGGCCACGGGGCACGGCTCCGGGTTCCGGTGGAGCCGTGCGCCGTTGCCACCACGCTAGGGACGGGCCCGCCGTCCGCAGGTCGTCCCATCGGTCGACACCCGGGGTGAACGCCCCGCCGGTCAGGGCTTGAGGACCAGCCGGATCGGGCTCCCCTCCTTGCTCACCAGCGCCTCGACGGCCCGCGCCGCCTCGGCCAGGGGGAAGACGCCGCTGACCGAGGCGGAGAGATCCAGGCGCCCCCTGCTCACGAGGCCGACGAGTTCGGAGAGGTCCTCGGGCCGTGACCCGTAGTGGCCGATCACCTGCTGTCCGAAGCGGCAGAACCAGGTGCTGTCGTTGACCGTGAGCGGCTGGTCGGTGAGCCCCACCAGCACGAGCCTTCCCTGGTCCGCGAGACTGCCCAGGGCCTGGTCCCGGGCCGCCGGGACGCCTGCGAAGTCGAAGGCCGCGGTGATGCCCTGCGGGCCGGTGACGGCCCGCAGGGCGGCGCCGAACTCCGGGTCGGTCGGGTCGAGCGCGGCGTCCGCTCCGAGTCGCAGGGCGCGGTCACGTGCCTCGGCGAGCGGGTCCACCGCGATGATCGGACAGGCCCCGACCAGCCGCAGCAGTTGGACCGCATGGGCCCCGAGGCCCCCGACGCCCCATACGCCCACCGCCTCCGCGGCCCGTACGGCGGCCCGAGCGGTGATCGCCGCCCATGGGGTGGAGACCGCGTCGGGGATGACGCAGGCCTGCTCGAAGGGGATCTCCGGCGGGAGGGGCACGACCGCGTCCGCGGCGGCGAGGGCGTACTGGGCCCAGCCCCCGTCGCAGTTCACCCCGCGGGTGCAGCGGACCCCGTCGCGCAGCTCGCCGGCCTGGAGGACGACGTGGTCGCCGACCCCGAGCCCGGTCACGGCCTCGCCGAGGGCGCGGACCACCCCCGCGGTCTCGTGCCCCAGCGTCACCTTGTCGCCCACGAGGGGCCGGGCCTTGAGCATGCCCTGGATGAGGTGGACGTCCGACAGGCACACGCCGGCCGCCCGCACCTCCACCAGCACCTGCCCCGGACCGGGGGCGGGCACGGGCACCTCCTCGACGGCCAGGCCGCCACCCTCGACGGACAGCCGTGCGGCCAGCATCGTCTCCATGGCTCCGCTCCTTCCGGTTCCGGACGCGTCGCATCCCCTCCCTCCAGGGAAGCCCTTCACGGCTCCGGCGCAATTCGGCCCCCGCCGCTCCGGAGGTGTCCGGGGCGACGGGGGCCGAGGGCGGGGGTGCGCGGGCGGGTCAGCGGGACCGGCGGTCCGCGGTGCGCGGCGCGCCGGTCCTGGACGGGTCGGCCGACCGGGTGCAGAAGACGCACATGCAGTTGAAGTCCCCCGGCCCCGACCGGCGGGTGGCCACGACATCGGCCAGCGGCGTGAGGGAGAGGGCCGGGCCGGGGGCGCCGACGCGCGGTTCGGTCCGTTCGGACGGTGAGGTGCTGTTCATGAGGATGTCCTTCCTCGTCGAATCGGGTGGGACGGGTCGCCTTCCAGGACACCGGGCGGCGCCTGGAGGGGACGTCATGCGGCCGGACGCACCTGGTGGGCGATCGGGGCCACGGGGAGCACGATGCCGGCGCCCACCAGCTGGTCCAGCAGCTCCAGGGCCTGGGACTCCGGCAGACCGGCCGCACGGGCCGCCTCCGGACCCGTCCGGGTGCCGTCGCAGCGGGCCAGCAGGAGCCCCGTCCCGGCACCGATCCGGTACGCCTGCAGCGGTGCGTCCCAGATGCGCTGGAGCAGGACGGTCACCTCCTCGCGGGGGAGCGAGACGGGCGCCCCGGGATCGGTCACGTCGTGCCCGTACGTCGCCACGCGGGCCGCCGGGGACAGGGCCAGCGGGATCCCCGTGGTGTCCGGGAGCCGGGTGAAGGGGCCGGGGCGACAGGTCTCGGCGGCCACCGGGTCGTTCAGCAGCAGGTACTGGTCGAGCTCGAAGCGGCCGAAGGCGGCCGTGGCGGGCGGCATTCCGTCGAAGGCCAGCAGCTGCTCGCAGGCCCGTACGACCCCCATCGGGTCGTCGGGATCCTCGGCGAGGACGGTCGTCGTCAGGAACGCGTCGAGGACCTGGGGATGGTGTTCGGTCAGCTCCTCCACCGTCCGGGGAACGCCGACCGCAAGGTGGATCCTGCGTTTGGCACCGCTCTCCTCGGCCATGAACGCATAGCTGTCGGCGTCGACGCCGGCCAGTACGGCCAGCTCCGTGTCGGACAGCCCGAACCGCGCCTGGACCTGGCCGGGATCGTCGCGGAGCACCGGCACCAGCCTGTCCGGGGAGGCGATGACCGAGGCGAAGGCCTCGCGCAGGCCCATCACCACACCTCCGTCGGCCGGGTAGCGCGGGCACCGTCGAGGATGCGGCGGGCATGGTCGAGCTCCGCCTGGAGCTGCCCGAAGTCGTCGGGGAAGTTCTGGTCGCGCTCCAGGAGCGTGGCGCGCACCGGCGCCCGGTCCACCAGTTCGGAGAGCAGGTCCCAGACCGCGGGCGGCACCGGATCGCTGTGCGTGTCCAGGTCCATCCGTTCGTCCTCTCCGGGGGTCCCGCCCGCCAAGTGCACCTGAACGACGCGCTCCACCGGGATCGTGTCCAGGAACTCCGCCGCCGAGTAACCGTGGTTGCGCGCGTTGATGTCGAGGTTGGTCAGGTCGAGCAGCAGCCCGCACTCGCAGTTCTCCATCACCTCGGCGATGAACTGGGCCTCGGACAGCGGCGAGTCCAGGTTGATGTAGTAGGTGACGTTCTCCAGGATCAGGGGCCTGCCGACGGCGGCCTGGACGCGCTGCGCGCGACGGCCGACCTCACGGGCGATGTCCCGGGTCCGGGGCAGCGGGGTGAGGGTGCCCAGGGCCACGCCCGCGGCCCGGGTGAAGCACAGGTGGTCGCTGAACCAGGGCGCGTCGATCTCGTCGACGAGCTGCGCCAGCGCGTCCAGATAGCGGGGCGAGGGCTCGCGGGGCGCACCGATCGACAGTTCCAGCCCGTGCGGCACGATGCGGAACCGGCGGCGCAGCCGGTGCAGGACCTCGCGGACGTCCGGCGGCGCGAACAGGTAGTGCTCGGTGATCACTTCGAGCCAGTCGACGCGGCTCGCCGGGGAACCGATCGCGTCCTTGATCTCGGTGCGGTATCCGATCCCCGAGCCGAGGTACGGCAGGCCGGTCACCGGTACCGCGGTGGCGGGAGCAGGGGTGGCGACCGGGGCGGAGCCCGAAGGTGCGGTGGTCATGGGGGGTCCTCTCACGGTGCGGGCCGATGTGCGTGCGGCCTCCTGACGTCACCGTAGGGACGCAGGTGCGCCGGTCCCGTCCTCCGGTCGGTCCATCGGCCGGACGACCCGGGGGAGCGCCCGAGCCGAGTGCCGTCCCGTCCCTCGCGGCGCTCGTCCCGTGCTTCGCCCGGTCGGACGACAACGCCGCGCCGGCCCGCGGGCTGCACTGGAGGGGCGGCGCGGCCCCCCGCGCCACCCGGCCCGGTGCCCCGGACGCCCTGCATGCCCCGTCCGGGCCCGTGCCGGTGAGCGCCGGCCACAGGAGAGGAACGCACACGTCATGAACGCGAGCACCCCGCAGCACGGCCGTGGCACCACCGGGACCGGTCCCGCCGGGACCGACCGCGACCGGCTGACACCGACGGGCTCCCGAGCGGCACTGGGCCGCGCGCCGACGGCCGGCCGTGCCCCTGCGTCTGTCACGTCCCGCACGCGCCCCGGATCCCCGGCAGGTTGGCCCACCGGGTCTCCGCACAGCACACGGCGCGGGCCCTCCCGGTGGCGCCCCCCGGCCGCTGCGCCGACGGTCGCATGAACATCGCGACGCAATCCCGCCCCGCCGCGCACGCCGCCGCTGCCACGCCTCCCGGCGGCCCCGAACACGTGCCGGTCCTCGTCGCCGGCGGCAGCCTCAGCGGCCTCTGCGCCGCGGTGCTGCTCGCCCACCACGGAGTGCACTGCCTGGTCGTCGAACGCCGTTCCGGCATCGGCACCCATCCCCGGTCACGCGTCCTCACGGCACGCTCCGGCGAAGTGCTCCGCTCCGTGGGCCTGGAGCCCGCAGTCGACGCCGTGAGCCGCCGCCCGAGCGGCTGGTTCCAGGCCGACACCCTCGCGGACGCCGCCTGGACCAGGCTCGGCCCCGCGGGGGACCCGACCCGGCCGATCAGCCCCTCCGGCAGCAGGCTCTGCGACCAGAACCTCGTCGAACCGATCCTGCTGGCCGAAGCCCGGGCCCGGGGCGCGCGGGTCCTGTACGGCCACGAACTGACCGCCTTCGACCAGGACCCGGACGGTGTCACCGCCCTGATCCTCGACCGTGCCACCGGCCGCACCCGCACCGTCCGCTGCGCCTACCTCCTCGCCGCCGACGGCACCCGCAGCCCCGTACGGGAAAGCCTCGGCATCGAGCTGGACGGCCACCGCGGCGCACCGCGCTTCCTCAGCACCGTCTTCGCAGCCGACCTCGACACCGTGCTGCACGGCCGCCGCCCCACCGCCGTCGTGTTCCCCGGCAGACAGGTGCTGTTCGCCCGCGGCACCGCGGACGCGCCCCTGTGGGAGTACGGCATCCCCGACAGCCCCTTCGTCTCCGGTGCCCGGGAAGAGGTGCTCCGCCACTTCGCCCGCGACCGGATCCGCGAGGTCACCGGGCTGCCCGGACTCGAGCCCGACGTGCGCAGCGTGCTGCGCTGGGGGGCCTCCGCGGTGATCGCCCGGCGGTTCCGCGAGGGCCGGGTCCTGCTGCTGGGCGACGCCGCCCACACCATGCCCGTGATCGGCGGGTTGGGAGGAAACACCGGGATCCAGGACGCCCACAACCTCGCGTGGAAGCTCGCGGCCGTACTGCGCGGCAGCTCCGGCGGGCAGCTCCTCGACACCTACCACGCCGAGCGGAGCCGGGTGGCGGCCCACACCCTGTGGCACGTCCTCGCGACCGCCCGCGGGCTGCCGCAGGCCCTGCACCCGGAAACCCTCCAGCTCGGCTACCTCTACCCCGACCCCGCGGGGGGACCGGACCCCGGCCCCTGCGAGGACCCGTACCACCCCACCGGCCGCCCGGGTGCCCGCGCACCGCACCTGTGGGTGTGCCACGCCGACGGCCGGAGGCTGTCGGTGCTAGACCTGTTCGGGCCCCGGTTCACCCTGCTCGCGGGCCCGTACGGGAGCGGCTGGCCGCCCGCCGGGGGGCGGGCGGCCGCCGCGCTGGGCGTGCCCCTCGCCGTGCACCGGATCGGAGGGCCGCACAGCTCGCTGCGCGACCCGGTCGGCGCCTTCCCGGCCCGCTACGGCATCGGCGCCGACGGAGCCGTGCTGGTCAGGCCCGACGGGCACATCGCCCGGAGGTGGACGGCGCAGCCGGGCAGCGGGGCCGCGGCGGAGCATGCCGTACGGGAGGCCCTGGAGGCGCCCGCGGCCCCCGCCCCGGAAGCACCGGAGCCCGCCCGCAGCGCATGAAAGCGCGGGCGTGACACGGCACGCGCGGCCGTGGCACCGGTCGCCGTCGTACTCCGAAGGCCGTGCGGGCTCAGGGGCCCGCACGGCCTTCGGAGTACGAAGGCGACCGCTCAGGGGCGTCGTACGCCGTCGCAGGCGACGGGCAGGCTGCGGGGACCGCGCAGCACCGCGTTGCGCCGGTAGGGCGGCGGGTCCGCCAGCAGCCGGGGCCGCTCCAGGCGGGTCGCGAACCGGCTCAGGGCGATCTGCGCCTCCAGCCGGGCCAGCGGCGCCCCGAAGCAGCTGTGGATGCCGCTGCCCAGACCCAGGTGCTGGAGGTCGCGCCGGTCGGGGTCGAACCGCTCCGGGTCCGTGAACCGCTCCGGGTCCCGGTTGCCGGCGGCGAGCACCAGCCACACCGAGGCGCCCGGCGGGATGACGGTGCCGCGCACCTCGACGGGGGCGAGCGGCGTGCGCTGCGGCAGCAGCTGGACGGGCGGTTCGTACCGCAGGAGCTCTTCCACCAACGGAACGGCGAAGTCGGGGTCGCGGCGCAGCCGTTCGAGGGCCTCGGGGTGCCGCAGCAGGGTGAGCATCCCGTTCGCGATCAGATTGACCGTGGTCTCGTGCCCGGCGACCAGGAGCAGCGCGGACGTGGTGAGCAGCTCCATCGTGCTCATCGGACCGTCCGGGCCGTCGCCCGACACGAGCCGGGAGATCATGTCGTCGCCGGGGTGGCGCCTGCGCTCCTCGATGAGCTGGTCGAGGTACCCGCCCAGCGCGAGCCTCGCGTCATGGGAGGCGCGCAGGCGCGCGGTCGGGTCCGGCGCGTCCGGGTCGGGGTCCAGGCTGGCCGCGACGGCTTCGGCCCAGACGTGGAAACGCGGTTCGTCCTCACGTGGCACGCCCAGCAGCCGGCAGATCACGGTGACCGGGAACGGGTAGGCGAAGGAGCCGACGAGGTCGATCTCGTCGGGGTCCGCCCCTTCTGCGATCCGGTCGATGAGGCCGTCGACGGCGGCGGTGAGCTCGCCGCGCATGTCGTGGATCTTGTGCGGGGTGTGCGGAGGGCCGAAGGGCCGGTTGGTCATCCGGCGCAGGCGGTCGTGCTCGGGCGGATCCAGGCGCAGGAAGCCGGGCGGGAGGATGCCGGAGCCGTCGCCGCCCGAACCGCCGTCCGCGCCCGAGCCGCCGTTCCCGCCGTCCCCGACCGCCTCTGCCAGCGGATCACCGGTGCTCGTCGCCAGGTTGCGGGCGTCGGAACTCATCCGGGGGTCGTGCAGCAGCCCCTGGATGTCGGTGAACCCGCTGATGACATAAGGACCGTCGCCCTCGTGCCAGACCGGAGTCCGGCGCAGTTCGGCGTACAGCGGGTACGGGTCGGGCCGGCTGGCGTGGTCGAGGATGCGGTGCAGCAGGCTCTGCTCCTGGCTCATGGTGGTGTCTCCTTCTCGTCAGCACGCGGGGGACGGGCAGGGGGGAAAGCCGTACGGCGCCGCCCGTGCCAGGGCAGGGGCGGCGCCGTACGACGTGGCGACTCAGGCGGCGGCGCGACGCGGTGCCGGGGCCCGGTTCGCCACCTCCTGGCCACAGGTGGGGGTGTAACAGCACCACTTGCTGCCCGTGGAGCGGCGGCTGCCGGCAAGGGGTGCCCAGGAGAGCGCAACCTGAGGGCCGGGGGTGGTCGCGGTCGGGGTGACGGGAGACATGAGGGGCTCCTCTGTAAGGGGAAGGGGCGGTCCGGTCGGACGCCTTCCTCGATGGTGGAGCGGGCGACGCCCGCCCCTGTCCTCCGGACGGTCCGTCCCGGGACGACAACGGCCACCGGATTCCCCACCGCCATCGGCTGATCGGAGTACGCCCGAGCCCGGGGGCGCGTGCTGCCGTGGGAGTCCACACGCAACTCCCCAGTCCCCACACCCCTTTCCACGAAAGGCGGCATCCCATGACCGGACGTCTCGTCCTCGTTCCCGGTGCCGGCGGCGGCCCCTGGCTGTGGCACCACCAGCTGAACCACCTCTCCGACCTGGTGCGCACCGAAGTGGTCGTCCTCGACGCACAGAACACCCGCGCCGAGATGGCCGAGTACCTGCTCGACCGGGTCACCGGCACGTTCTCGCTCGCGGGCCATGCGCTGGGCGGATGGGTCGCGCAGGAGGTGGCTGCCATGGCACCGGACCGGGTGGAAAAGCTGTTCCTGTGCGACACCTGGACCCGCTCGACCCCCGGCACGGCCGCCCGAATCGAGGACTACCGCAGACACCTCGAGCGGGACCGCGATGGCGCCCTGGACGCGCACTTCGGCCTGCTGCTGGCCCCCGGCCGGTACGCCGACCGGGAGTTCTGCCGCCGACTGCGCTCCTGGCAACGACGGATGCCGGTGGCCGGCTACGTACGGCAGCTCGGCGCGCTCGCCCGTGACTACGCGACCGTGGACCTGCTCCCGCGCATCGAGGCGGACACCCTGGTGGTCCGGGGCCGCCACGACCGGGTCGTCCACCCGGACGAGGCCCCGCTGCTGGCATCGTCCCTGCGCCGCGGCTCCCTCGCGCTGATCGAGGACGCCGGCCACTGCACCCCGATCGAACAGCCGCAGGCGCTGACCGCGGTCATGCGGCTCTGGCTCACCCGCGGCCCTGCGTGAGGGCCCGCGGGCAGGGTGCACGTGAGCCGGCGGGCGGGATCCCGAGGAAGGGACCCCGCCCGCCGGCGGCTTCAGGTGTGCGGCCGTACCTCAGGCGGCCCGCACCACCGCGGCGTCCCGGCCGGGCACCGCGGCGACGGCGCGCGGCACGGGGTGGACGAGCCGGTCGATGCCGGCCGCCAGCGCGCCGCCGACCAGCGGGGCGACGATGAACAGCCACAGCTGGGACAGGGCCGGACCGCCGGCGAACACGGCCGGACCCAGGCTGCGGGCCGGGTTCACCCCGGTGCCCGTCAGCGGCAGGCCGACCAGCACCAGCGCGCAGAGCGTGAGGCCGATCGCCGCGCCGCCCGCGCCCGGAGCGGGGGTGCGGCGGGTGACGCCGAGGACCACGAGGACCAGGAGCATGGTCAGTACGGCCTCGGTGAGGAAGGCGCCGGCCCCGTTGACGCCGACCGCGGAGCGGGCTCCCCAGCCGTTGGACCCGAAGGCGCCGTGCACGGTGAAACCGGGGATGGCACTGACGATCGCGTAGAGCACGCCCGCACCGACGACACCGCCCGCGCACTGCGCCACGGCGTACCGGACGGCGGTCCGCGGCCCGATCCGCCCGGCCAGCAGCAGGCCGAAGGTCACCGCGGGATTGAGGTGCGCCCCCGAGACCGGGCCCAGCGCGTAGGCGAGGGCGAGCAGCACCAGGCCGAAGACGAGGGCGATGCCCACCGCCCCGATCGTCGGGCCTCCGATGGCGGCGGCCGCCACACCGAAGAAGACGAGCAGGGCGGTGCCGGTGAACTCGGCGGCGATGGCACGGTCGTTCATGATGCGACTCCCGGAAGGTAGTGGAGCGGGTGGGGTGGTGCGGGTGGTGTGGGTAGAGCGGGTGGTGTGGGTGGAGCGCCGCGTACCGCTCCCGCCCTCCGACTGTGCGCGAGCGGTACGCTGCGCCGCGTCGTCCGTCGGGTCGGGCCGCAGAGCGGTGCGCCGTCACCCGCACCGTCCTCCGAACGCACTACGGCGCGGCGGCCGGACCAGGGGCGGCGATGCCCAGGACCCGGTCGCGCAGGACGGGCAGCTCGGTCCGGACACGGTCCACGGCCGCCGGATCGATGACGGCGGTCAGGACCTCCTCGTCCCCGCCCGCCTCGGCGAGGACCTCGCCCCACGGGTCGACGACCATGCTGTGCCCGGCCTGCCGGACCCCGCCGTGTTCGCCGGCGGCGACGCAGGCCAGTACGAAGCACTGCTCCTCGACGGCCCGCGTACGGACGAACAGCCGCAGGTGGGAGAGGCGCGCGGCGGGCCAGGCCGCCGGGACCGGCAGGAACCGCGCCCCGGCGTCCAGGAGCGCGCGGAACAGCTCCGGGAACCGCAGGTCGTAGCAGGTGGCGAGACCGACCGTGCCGAAGCCGGTCGGCACGGTCACGATCTCCCGGCCGGCGCCCATCAGGGCCGCCTCCCCGGTGTCGAAGCCGTACCGGTGGATCTTGCGGTAGTGGCCCCGGAGCACTCCGTCCGGGCCGAACAGCAGGGCGGTGTTGTACAGGGTGCCGTCCGGGTCCCGTTCCACGATGGTTCCGGCGTGCAGCCAGACGCCCGCGTCGCGGGCCGCCCCGGACATGGCCCGGGCGGTCGGCCCGTCCAGTGGCTCGGCGTCGCGGGGCCAGGTGGCGTGGTTCCACGCGCCGGCCGCCCATCCTTCGGGCAGGACGACCAGATCGTCCCCGGCCCGGGCGCGCACGAGCTCCGCCGCCCGGCGGCGGCGGGCCGCCGCGTCCTCGGTGTCGTCCACGCGGAGCTGGATCAGTGTGGCGCGCATGGCGCCCTCCTTTCGGGACCGCTCTCTCGCGGGGCGCCAGCGTAGGAAGCCGGCCCCGGTCGGCGGACCGCCCGGCCGGGCCGACCCCCGGCCCGGGCCGCTTCCTCCGCCCCGCAACCGTTCGGAGGAGCCTTGCCCGCCCCGCCCCGCCCCGACCCGCCCCGGGCCGGTACGGACGGCGCCGTCCGTACCGGGCGACCTAGACTGGGACGGTGCACCAGGACGGCGGCGAAGCGGCCGGACGGCGCTCGGTCCCGCGCCGGCCGCCGGCGCAGCCCGGTGCGGTGGCGGGCGCCGACGCGGTCGCCGCCATCCACCTCGCCTTCGACGAGCAGGCGCAGCGCCTGCGCAGCATCCTGCGGCTCGGTCTGGTGGCCGTCATGGCCCTGGTGGCGTGGGCGGGCACCCCGTCCGACCAGTGGCTGGCCCAGTTCGCACTGGTCGGGGCCTACGGCCTGCTGGCGGCGGGCACCTGGTGGATGTGGCGGCACCGTCCCGGCCGGGCCCGGCGCATACGGGACGTCGCCCCGATGGCCATCGTGGACGTCGCCGCCGTGTGCGTCCTGCAGTTCCTGTCCATCGGCAGCTACCTGTCGCTCGGGCTGCTGGCCTTCCTGCCGTTCTTCACCGCCACCCACCCCGGCCGCAAGGCCCTCCTGCTGTCACTCGCGGCCATCGCGGGCGGCGGTTCCGTCCTGTCGGACCCCACCTTCCGCAGGGAGCTCGGCACGGGCCAGGGCGCCGCGATCCTCGCCATGCTGGTCCTTCTGTGCATCGTCGCCATCGCCGTCTCGCGCGTCCAGGAACGCCGCCTCGCGAGCGTGGCCGCGCTGACCGTCAGCCGCTCCGTGCTGCTGGAGGACGTGGTGTCGGCGGAGAGCCGGGAACGCCGCGCCGTCGCCGAGTCCGTGCACGACGGCCCCCTGCAGACGGTCCTCGCGGTGCGCCAGGACCTCGGCCAGGCACGCAAGGCGGCCGACGGCGGCCCCGCCTTCGTGGACCGGGCGTTCGACCTCCTCGTCGACGTCGAACGGGAACTGCGCCAGGTCAGCGTCACCCTGCACCCCTCCGTGCTGGAGGAGGCGGGCCTGGCCGCGGCGGTGCGCACCCTGGCGGAGACGGCCGCGGAGCGGGCCGGTGTCACGCTCGACTGCGAGCTGGAGCGGCCGCCGCGGACACCGGCCGACCTCATGCTCTTCGGGGCGGCCCGCGAGCTGCTGGGCAACGTGGTGCGGCACGCCCGGGCCACCCACGTGCGGGTGGGGCTGCGGGACACCGGAAGTGCGGTGATCCTGGAAGTGCAGGACGACGGCGTCGGCATGGACGCGGACGTGATCGCCGACCGGCTGGCCGAGGGCCACATAGGAATGGCCTCGCAACGCGCCCGCATCGAAGCCCTGGGAGGACGCATGGAACTGCTCCCCGTCGAGCGGGGCACGTGGATCCGGGTCACCGTGCCCGTGGACCGCACCCGCGACCAGGGCCAGGGCCAGGATCCGGACCGCGACGGCGACCTCGGCGAAGGGGCGACATGACGTACGGACAGAAGGAACGTGTGCGCGTGGTCGTCGGCGACGACCACCCCGTGTACCGCGAGGGCATCGTCTCCGCGCTGACCGGCAGCGGCCGCATCGAGGTCGTGGCCGCCGTCGGAGACGGACGCGCCGCGCTGGAGGCGATCCGCGAGCACGCGCCCGCGGTGGCCCTGCTCGACTACCGCATGCCGGAGTTCGACGGCCTGGAAGTCGCGCACGCCGTCGCCCGGGACGAACTGCCGACCCGCGTCCTGCTGCTGTCCGCCACGACCGAGAGCGACGTCGTCTACCGGGCCGTGCAGGAGGGCGCCGCCGGATACCTCTCTAAGGGCTCGGACCGGGACGACATCGTCGCGGCCGTCATCGCCTGCGCCAAGGGCGAGAGCGTCCTGCCGCCCGAACTGGTCACCGGGCTGGCCTCCGAGGTGCGCCTGCGCGCCCGGTCGGAGGAACCGCTGCTCAGCGCCCGCGAACGGCAGGTCCTCGAGATGATCGCCCAAGGTCTGTCGGTGCCCGACATGGCCAGGGAACTCTTCCTCGCGCCGACCACGGTCAAGACGCACCTGCGTCGGCTGTACGAGAAGCTCGGCGTCTCCGACCGGGGCGCGGTCGTCGCGAAGGCCATGCGGACCCACATGCTCGAATGACGGGGACGGGCCACCCGTCGTCCTGGTGTTCGCTCGAACGCATGACGGGGCCCTCCGGGTCCCGCGCCTACCGTGAACGCGTCCCGCACCCCGTGACGCGAGGAGGCGCACATGCTGCCGAAGACCCCCCTGCCGGCCGGCTCCCACCCGGCCGCGGACTCCGCCCCGTACACCCGGCCGCGGCACTGCCCGGCCGCGGTCCCGCAGCGCACGCCGGCCCCGCGCCACGGCCTGGTCCCGCGGACCGGCCCCACCGACGGGGACCGGCCGTGACCGCCACCGCGGAGCACCGGGACACCGGCTACCCCGTCCTGCTCCCCAACGCCCCGGTCGGCCGGGCCCCGGCCGACCGGCTGTGCCTCGTACGGGGCCGCGGAGCGGTGGTGTGGGACAGCGCCGGCCGGGCGCTCGTCGACACCCTCGCAGGGCTCGGACAGTGCGCGGTCGGCTACGGCCGCGAGGAACTCGCCGACGCCGCGGCGGCCCAGATGCGCGAGCTGATGGCCTACCCCCTGCACGCGGGACCGGTCAACGAGCCCGCACTCCTGCTGGCCCGCAGACTCGCCGCCCTCTCACCGGCCCCCGGCAGCCGGGTCAGCTACACCTCCTCCGGCAGCGAGGGCACCGAGACGGCCCTCAAACTGGCCCGGCTCGCGCACTTCCACCACCGTGGACAGCACCGGCCGTACGTGCTCGCCCTCGAAGGCTCCTACCACGGCGCGACCGCCGGCGCCCTCGCGGTCACCGCCCGCGACGAGGTCCACCGGGGCCTGGGCGCCGCGTCGTCCCGGTACACCGTCAGGCTCACCCGGCCCGACCCGGCCGCGCTCGGCCCGGACCCCGTCCCGTCCCTGATGACCGAACTGGAGGACGCGATCCACCGCGTCGGAGCCTCCCGCATCGGTGCGTTCATCGGCGAACCCGTCATGGGTGTGGCGGGCAACGTGGTGCCGCCGCCGGGCTACTGGCCCGCCGTGCGCCAGGTCCTCGACGCCCACGGCATCCTGCTCATCGCCGACGAGGTGGCCACCGGATACGGGCGGACCGGCGACTGGTTCGCCTCGCCCGGACTCGGCCTCGAACCGGACATCGTGATCACGGCCAAGGCCCTGACGAGCGGCTACATCCCCATGGGCGCCGTCCTCGTCGGCCGCCGCGTCCTGGAGATGCTCGACGGCCTCCCGCTGCGGCACGGCTTCACCGCGAGCGGGCACGCCACGGCCGCCGCCGTCGCCCTGGCCAATCTCGACATCATCGAGCGGGAAGGGCTCGCCCGCCGCGCCGCCGACACCGGAGCCCGGATGCTGGCCGCGCTGCGCCCGCTGGAGGAACTGCCCTGGGTACGGACCGTACGGGGCCGCGGCCTGATGATCGCCGTGGAACTGTCGGGCGGCCCGGCGGTCGCCGAACGCGCCCGTACGATCCCCGCCCGGGCCGCCGAAGCGGGCGTCCTCATCCCGGCGGTGTTCGGCCTGGTCCGGCTGACCCCGCCGCTGGTGCTCACGGACGGGCAGGCGGAACGGATCGTGGACGTGGTGACCGCGGAGGTCCGCCGCCTGGGCACGCCCCGCGTCCCCACGGCCGGCGGCCCGCGCTCCCCGTGCCCCTGATTCCCGCGGCAACGCGAAGGGCCCCGCGGTCCACAGAGACCGCGGGGCCCTTCGCGTTGCCGCAGGAACGTCGCTGCGGGAACCGCGAATCGTTCAGCGGGGGCAGCCGGTGCAGTGGACGGCCGTCACCGTACGGACGCGGCTCGTGCCGAGCCCCATGGGAACGGTCCGCTCCTGCCGGACGACCCGCAGGTGGTCCCCGCACACGGCGGCCCCGCACGAGCGGCACACGCCCTCGGCGGGGTGGGCGTGGCCGGCTTCGGTACGACAGGTCAGGCAGTTCATCGCAGTGCCCCTTCAGGGATCGCTTCCCCGTCCTCGGCAGTTCGGCCGTGGACGGCGTCAACCAGACCGACCTGCTGGAGGACGGCGAGAGCCGCGGCAGGACCGTCCGGGTCGCCGGGGAGGGCCTGGTGGTACTCCCGCTCCAGCCCGGCCAGGTCCCGGCCGTCGCAGAGAGAGTAGACCAGCCAGGCACGGGAGTTGAGCCAGTGCATTCGGTTCGTGCCCGGCGCGGCCGCCAGCAGCATGCCCTGCTCGGCGAGCGGGAGCGCCGTCACCGGCCGGCACTGCCGGTATCCGGCGGCGTCGGGGGTGGACTCCCGCGCGGCCGACGGCGTCGCTTCCGCCGGGTCGGGGGCCCGGTACCGCGAAGCACCCGGGAGGAGCGGCTCCAGCGCGTCCAGCATCCAGGTGGCCAGGGCGCGTCCGTCGGGGGTCAGCGCGTCGGCGTGGGCCTCCAGCGCCTGGTGCGCCAGGTAGCGGGTGCGTTCCTCGCTGGAGGTGTACGTGCCGTCGGCGGCGGCCGCGCTGCCGGGCGTCACCATGCCGACGGAATCCGGCGCGGGCGGCTCGCCGTAGCGGCGGCGCAGGTCGGCCGGGGCGTCGGCGGCGGCCGCGAAGAAAAGCACCATGTGACCGTAGACGTGCAGCGAGCTGTACACACGGCGGAGGTTCCAGTCGACGACCCGCCAGGGCGGGATGCCGGTCATCCGGCCGATGTCACCGACCAGTGCACCGGTGCGCATGATGTCGAACATCTTGAGGTGCAGCGATTCGTGGAAGAGCAGCTCGGCCACCTTCCACGGATCGTTCAGCGCCTGCGGGGAGAGGAACAGCGCGGACGGCAGCCGGTCGCCGCAGGCGAACGAGTGCACGCTGCCGTCCTCGTCCTCGCCCTCGGCGAAGCCGACGAGCGAGACGTGGCGCAGCGCCCCGGCTCCGCTGTGCGGGAGCAGCTCGGCCAGCAGCCGGGCGCCCCGCGCCAGTGCCGTCAGGGTCTCCTCGGTGGGCACCACCCTGCGGTCCGCGCCCATCTCGGCGAACACGTCGTCGCGGCGCCGCCCGAGGGCCGTCAGCAGGGGATGGGCCTCTTCGGGGAGGGTGGAGGTCCACGTCCAGGCCGGCCCGAGGTCGGCCCAGGGCTGGTGGTGCGGATCCATGAGCGCCTCGCACGGCCCCAAGCTGTCTTCTTTCAGAGCAGACTGACGCATCATCAGAGCCAGTGTGCTGGGATCCTCCGGTCGTACGGAGAGCAGGTTGAGGTCGCGTTCGAAGGCGTTGCGGAGGACCGGGTCGAAGAGCACGCGGCGCAGGGCCTCGTCAGGGAGCCGCTCGACGCGGCGGAACCCGGCCGCGTGGGAAGGGTGGTGGCGGCCGAGGAGCCGAAGACCGACGCGGAACCGGGCGGTGTTGCGGTCCGCGATGGCATCGGCGGAGCCGAACCGGGGGTCGGTGCCGAGGATCCGGTCGATCTCGGTGTAGGTGCGCTGCATGCGATTCACCTCGCAGGGCGGGGGCGGAGGGGGGCAGAAGTGCCGCGGGGCGGGCCGGACGGCCCGCCCCGGGCGTTTCACCGGGCTACGGCTGCCGGGGCCACGAGCGGCGGGATCCAGTCGCGCTCCTCCGCGAGGTCGGCGCTCACTTCGGGGGCGGAGTGAGCGGGCATGAGCAGACGGGGCGGTTCCACATGTGAGGTGGGCATGGGACGTCCTTCCGTAGGGCGGCGCGGTTCGCCGCCGTACCTCCACGCTAGGGACGGGCCGCCGCCCGGCCGGTCATCCGATCGGCGGGCGGGCCGGATGAACGGACGCCTGCGACCGGGCCGGGGCAGCCGACCGTCCGGCCGATCCGATCCGATTCGCACCGCACCGCACCGCACCGCACCGAAGAGTTCCGCCCGCGCGACAACGCCCCGGCCGGGGAGGCCGGGGCGCTGTCGCGGGAGGACGCGGGGCGTTCCGTCAGCCGCGGCGGAACGCCCGGGAGGCGGCCCACAGCATGCAGGTGCCGGCCGTGAGGACCAGCAGGAGTTCCATCCAGACCGGCACCAGGTAGCCGCCCCACGTCACCCCGGGGGCGGCGGCCGTCGCACCGACCGCGCCGAGGACCGCGCGCCGGATCGGGTCCACCGCGTAGGTGAGCGGATCGAAGCGGGTGGCGACGGCCAGCCAGCCCGGAAGCCGGGACAGCGGGAACAGGGCCCCGGAGAGGAAGAACAGCGGTTGCACGACCATCTGGGTCAGTGCCATGAAGGACTGCACCGAACGCATCCTGGCCGCCACCAGCACCCCGAAGCAGGAGAAGGCGAACGCCAGCAGGCTCATGTACGCGAACAGGGTGAGCATCAGGGGGAGGCTGTACGGGACGCCCACCGCGCCCGCGAGAGCGAGCACGAGCGTGCCCTGGAACAGGCCCGTGGTCATCCCGCCCAGGCATTTGCCCGCCACCACGGCCGTCCGGCTCACCGGCGCGACCAGCATCTCCCGCAGGAAGCCGAACTCCCGGTCCCACACGATCGACGAGGCGGACCCGATGGAGGCGAAGACCACCGGCATGGCGAGCGCGCCCGCGTACACGAAGGTCTGGTACGGAACCCCGTACGCGGAACGGGTCAGCGAGCCCAGGCCGCCGCCCAGCGCGAACAGGAACAGCAGCGGCTGGAGCAGGGCGGTGGCCACCCGGACCGGTTCGGCCATCAGCCGCAGCAGGTCCCGCTGCCACACCACGCACACGGCCCGCAGCTGTGCCCGCGCTCCCGTGACCGGAGCGCGGCCGAACGCGGCCGGGGAACCCGCCGCCGGCAGCGCGCGCAGGCCGGCGGTGCTCACCGCGCTCCCCTCCTGCGCGCCCACGCGGCCCGTTCGCCGAGGCCGGGTCCGTCCTCGTCGGCCACGGCTCCACCGGGACGGGAGGTCCAGGAGAGGAACACGTCGTCCAGCGTCGGCCGGGACACCTCCATGGACCGGACCGGCACGCCGAGTTCGCGGGCCAGCCGCGGGAGGAACGCCGCCCCGTCCGGCACTCGGACCAGGACCGTGCCGCGGGCGGCGGGGCCCTCGGCGTGCCCGGACAGCCCGAAGCGGGTGTGCAGGGCCGTCACCGCGGTGACCGGGTCCGGGGTGGTGAACCGGACCACGTCGGCTCCGGTACGGGCCTTCAGCTCGGCCGGAGTGCCCAGGGCCACGACGACCCCCTGGTCCATGATGGCGATCCGGTCGCAGACCTCCGCCTCGTCGAGGTAGTGCGTGGTCATGAAGACGGTGACTCCCTCGGTCCGACGCAGTTCGCGGATGCAGTCCCACAGATGACGGCGCGTCTGCGGGTCGAGTCCGACGGTGGGTTCGTCGAGGAACAGCACCCGGGGCGCGTGCAGCAGGCCGCGCGCGATCTCCACGCGCCGCCGCATGCCGCCCGACAGTTCCTTCACCTTGCTGCGCCGCCGCTCCGTCAGACCCACCAGGTCCAGCACGTGGTCGACGCGAGGGGGGACGGCGGAGCGCGGCATCCCGTACATCCGGGCGTGGAACCGAAGGTTGCGTTCCACGCTCAGCTGCGTGTCCAGGGTGGATTCCTGGAAGACCAGGCCGATCTGGCGCCGGGTGGCGTCCCGTTCGCGCACCACGTCCCGCCCGGCCACGGTCGCGGTCCCGCCGGTCGGTTCCACGAGGGTGCACAGCATCCCGATGGTCGTCGACTTCCCGGCCCCGTTCGGGCCGAGGAATCCGTAGATCTCCCCGGGCCGAACGCTCAGGTCCACGCCGCGCACGGCCTCGACGTCGCCGTAGGTCTTGCGCAGGCCGCGAGCCTCGACGGCGTACGGAGGGGACGGATCCGCTGGACCCGGCGGCGCCGGCCGTGCCGACGAGACGCTGCTCGGCGCCGGGCGAGGGGGCGAGGGGGCTGTGGTCACGGTGGGCTCCTCGGGACGTTCGGTCGCGTGCGGGCCGGAGGCGGGCGCGGAGAACGGGAGGCCGGGGCCCGGTGGGGCCCGGCCTCCCGCGTACCGTCAGCCCTTCAGCGCCGGACCAGGCTGCTGCAGGACGGAGGGGGCGGCGGCGGACCGGCGCAGGAGATGCAGCGCATCATCGGGTCGGCGTGCCGGCGGGTGGCCCAGGGCACCGCGGAGAAGCCCAGTTCGGCGGCGGGTCCGGAGGCGGGCGCCGGGGCGGGCGCGGGGGACATGAGGGACATCGTGGTGCTCCTGTCGTGGGTGGTGTGGTGTTCCGGAGGACCGAGGTCAGCCGTGGGACCGGACCGGGTGCTCGGTGCGCCGGGTCGGCGCGCCGCTGTCCTGGGTGACCTGCAGACAGTCGACACACGACTGCTGGCACGCGGCTGCGGGGCCCTCGACCGCCGCAGGCAGCTGCTCGAATCCGAACGAGCGGACCGTGCGGGTGGTGGTCGTGACGGTGGTGTTCATGGAAACTCCCGATCGTGTGAGGCAGGTCCGGATTCCGGGACGCTGCGGCTCTTCCTGCTCGGTGGGCACGGCGGGCCGCCTTCGGCGGCTTCCGTGCGGAGTCGGAGCCCGGCGCGGGGGTGGTGCGCCGTCCAGCGACAGCCACCACGTTAGGAACCCGGCGGGGCCGGAGCTGTCCTGCGATCGGACCTCCGGCAGGACGACCCCCACCGCACGCGCCGTGCGCTCGGGTCCGTACGGCCTCCGTCGGTACGGCCGCCTCCCCCGCATCGACCGATTGCAGGACGGCTGCCGGCCGGGGCGCTCCCTAGCCTCGGTGACGACACAGCGGGAACGCCGCGACGCACGCCGTCCGGCCCGCGACCACCGCCGGAGGAGACAGCATGTCCGCTTACCTGCCGCACCTCGGTTCCGGGCTCGGATACCGCAGGCAACTGGCTGACGGGATCACCGGATCGGGCCTCGGCATCGACTGGCTGGAAGTCATCACCGAGCACTACCTGTTCGCACCCCCGGACACCCGCGAGGCCCTGCGCGAGCTCCGCCGCGGCCACCCGCTGGTCCCGCACGGCCTGGAACTCTCCCTGGGCTCACCCGAACCCCCCGACCCGCGCTACGTGGAGGAGCTCGCCGGACTCGTCGAGGAGATCGGTGCCCCCTGGTTCAGCGACCACCTGTGCTTCACCCGGGCCGACGCCGTCTCCGTGGGGACACTGGCACCCCTGCCGCGCAGCGGAGCCGTCGCCCGGCTCGTCGGCCAGCGCGCCCAGCGGGTCCAGGACGAGGTGGGCGTCCCGCTGATCCTGGAGAACATCACCTACCACATCGACCTGCCGAACCCCCTGACGGAAGCCCAGTTCATCGCCGAGGTGATGGAGCACTGCGAGTGCGGACTGCTGCTGGACCTCACCAACCTCGACATCAACTCCCGCAACCACCACTACGACGTCGGTGACTTCCTCGACACGATCCCGGTCGAACGCATCGTCCAGGTGCACCTTGCCGGCGGCACCGAGGAGGCCGACGGCACCGCCCGGGACACCCACAGCGCCCCCGTACCCGAACGCGTGTGGGAGCTGCTGGCCGAACTGACCGCGCGCACCGAGATCAAGGCCACCCTGCTGGAACGCGACCAGGACTTCCCCGAGGACTTCTCCGAGATCACCGCAGAGATCGCCCGTGCCCGGGAGACCGCAGGATGGGGCGCCGGTTCGGGCGTGCCGGGAGCGCCGGCAGCACTCCCCGGACGGGGGAGGGCCGAGCGATGACCGTGATGGACGCGCTCGCCGCACTGCTCGCCGGCCCCCTGCTGACCGCCGCCGAACTCCGGGACGATCCCGAGGCGGTACGCACCCGCTTCGGCCTGAGCGAGCAGGAGCTGGCACTCCTCGCCGCCGTCCCCGACGAGGTGTACGGCAGGGTGTCCCGCGACGTCGCCGCCAAACACCGCCTGGTCGTCGCCCAGGCGATGCCGGACACTGTCACGGAGGTGACGGCACGACACGCCGCCGTCCTGGAGGACTACGTGACCGGAACGGTCCGGGTTCCCCATCCGGACGACCCGGTCGGAGCGGAGCGGGCGGCGGAGGCCTTCCTGGCACACGGCGCCCCCCGGCTCCCCGCAGGGCTGGTCGAGTTCGGCCGGTTCGAGCTGGACCGCTTCCGGTTGCGTCGCGACGAGATCACGTCCGAGGCCGCCCGCTACTGGCACGAGACCGGGGTCCGGCAGCGGCGCGAGCGCGGTGATGCCTGGATGGACCGGGGCGTCGTCGTCGTACCGGCCACCGTCCTCGTCCTCTCGTACGCCCATGACGTGACCGCCCCCGACGCCCCCGCGGACGTTCCGGACGGCCCGGTGAGTGTGGCCCTGCAACGGGTGTGGCGGGAACCCGTGCGCGCGTTCCGGCTCGACCCCGGTACGCGGGACCTGCTCGCCCTGTGCGACGGCACCCGCACGGCGCGGCGGGCGGCCGCCGAAGCGGGCGCCCCGCCGACCCGGGCGAGCGCACTGCTGCTCTCCCTGGCCAGGGCGGGGCTCATCGTCCCGCGCGGCTGACCGGTGGCCCGCGGGCCCGGAGCAACCGGTGACCGCGGGGGTGAGGGCTCCCGGGGGAGGGGACCGGGAGGCCACCCTCCGGGGGGTCGAACGGATGAACGGAGCCGTCCCCCCGTCCGTCCGTTCGGAGGGTCACAGGGCCAGGAGGCATCCGTAGTGTCGAAGGCGTGCACACAGCAGGACCAACACAAGAGCAGGGACAGCAGGACAGCACCGGAACGTCCGCGACATGGGGAGCATGCGCGGCTGTGACGGCAACCGCTCACCGGGCATCCGAACCGGCGGTGATCAGACCGTGAGTAGACCCCCACAGCACATTTCGGAACGCACCTGCACTCGGAGGCCGGCCACCCGCCGGCCTTTTCCCTGTGCCCGGGTCCCTTTGCCGGGACGTTCCGCGCGCTCCCGCCGCAAGGTCGGGGTTCACTGGGGAGGTGGATCCCGACACGGACGGAGACACGTTCCCGCCGCCGCGCGGGGCGCTGCGCGGCGTCCGGGACGTACTCGACGCGACCGACCCCGGGCTGGTGCGGCTGGTCGGAGCCGCCCACACCGTCGGCGCGATCTGCCTGACCCTCGCCGTGCTGTGGGCCCTCGGCTTCGACACGCCCTTCCTGGTGGCGGCAGGCTCGTCCGCGCTGGTGTGGTCCATGGTGCTGACGGGGCCGAAGGAGGGGGAGCAGGCCGTCACCCACGCGCTCGGCCTGCCCGCCGCGCTGCTGGCCGCCACGGCGGCCGTGCTGCTCGCGCCGTACCCGGTCTGGTCCGGGGCCGTCTTCGTGGTGCTGCTGTTCGTGACGGTGTACGTCCGCCGCTACGGCCCCCGGGGCACCGCCCTGGGCATGAACGCCTTCCAGATGTACTTCGTCATGCAGTTCGTGCCCCTGCCGGACGGACAACTGCCCCGGCTGTGGGCGGCGCTGCTGGTGGCCTTCGGGTGCGGGGCCGTGGTGCGGTTTGTCCTGCTGCGGACTTCGCCCGCCCGGTCCTTCGTACGGCTGCGCAGGTCCGTGCGGGCGGCTCTCGCGGACGTGGCCGAGGCGCTGGCGGCGCTCGCGGACCCCGGGGACCGGCCGGGCCGGATCACTGTGCTGCGGCGGCGGCTGCGCAGGCTGCACACGTGCGCGCTGATGCTCCAGGACAGCGTCGAAGCGTGCGCCGCCCCGGCGGTCGCCGCGCGGGTGCGGACCAGGATGACCGAGACGGACGTACGGGCCGAACGGCTCGCGGTGATGCTGCTGCGGACCGGCGGGGCCTCCGGAGACTCGGCCGCGCAGGACTTCGCACACCGGCTGCACCTGCGCGGCGCCGACGGGCACACCG
The DNA here is from genome assembly GCF_055584085.1 of Streptomyces sp. NPDC104226. NCBI lineage: Bacteria > Bacillati > Actinomycetota > Actinomycetes > Kitasatosporales > Streptomycetaceae > Streptomyces > Streptomyces sp. NPDC104226. The sequence goes on along the minus strand of NZ_JBVJMS010000001.1, from coordinate 222,064 downwards.
GAGGCGCTCCCGTGGCCGGGACGGCTCTAGGCCGTCTCTTTCGGATCTGGTCGGGTCCGCGGCGCCCGGCACCGCGCCTGGCCGCACTGCCGGGGCGACCACGTACGCCCAGTACGAGAGCGCCCCGACAGCACGCCCAGGCACGGCACCAGACACCGCGGACTCGGCCGACAAGATCCGAAAGAGACGGCCTGGCGGCCCGGCTGAGGGCCCTCCCGGGGGTCCTTGCCCGGGGCGGGCCTCCCCGCCCGGCGGCCGGTCTCGCGCGGGACACGTCCACCGCCCCCACCCCGCTATCGCGGCCCGAGGAGCCCGGAGAGGCGGTCACGGCCGAGGCCGTCGCCGTTGCCGATCAGGCACTGACGGACTTCGAGCAGGCCGCGGCCGGGCTCCGCGAGGCGTTCCGGTGGGAGCCCGGAACCCTGCCCGCCCCGGCGGCGCAGGCCTCCGGGCCCCCGCACCCGGAGCCGGAGGCGCGGAGCCGCGGAATGGAGCGTCCGACGACACGGGCGGCCGTCCAGGTGGCCTGCGGCGCCGCCGTCGCGACCGTCGGCGGCCAGCTGATCTCCTCCGACCACGCGTACTGGGCGGTGCTCGCCTGCTGGATGGTCTTCTTCAACACCTCCTCCACCGGAGAGATCGCCCTGAAGGGTTCCCGCAGAGTGGCCGGGACCCTGGCAGGTGCGCTCGTCGGACTGTTCGTCGCCTCGGCCCTCGCCGGACACCCCTGGGCGGCCTTCGTCCTCACCCTCCTCTGTGTCTTCGGCATGGCCTACACGGCCGCCCTGTCCTACACCGCGGCCACCTTCTTCATCACCCTGATGATCGCCCTGCTCTCGGACCTGCTGGGCACCTACACGGACGGCCTGCTGCTGATCCGGATCGCGGAGACCGCGTTCGGGGTCCTGTGCGGGGTCGCGGCCGCCGTCCTGGTCCTGCCACGGGCGACCGGGCAGCGTACCGACGCCCTGCTCGCCGAGGCCCTGCGCGCGCTCGCCGACGCGGTCACCGCGACGGTCACCCGGCTGACCTCCCCGGAGCCGACGGAGCCGCCCGACGCGCCGGTGCGCGCCGCGCACACCGCCGATCTGCGTGTGGAGGAACTGACGCGGTCGCTCACTCCGCTGGTGCACCCCGCCGCACTCCACCGGGCCCGCCGCCGGACCTCCCTCTACGTGCTGGGACTGCTGGAGACCTGCGCCTACCACGTACGGGTCCTCGCGGTGGAGGCCGGCCGCGGAGCCCCCGGCGGCTGGTCGGCCTCGCCCGCCCGGCCGCTGCTGGAGGAACGGGCACGGACGGTGGTGGTCCGGCTGGAGGGGCTGGCCGCCGGGCACGCGGACGGCCCGGAGCCCGCCGGTGCGGCCGGTGCGCCGGGCCCGGTGCCCCCCGATCCGGACGAGGCGCGCGTGCTGATGCACGTGCGCCGGATGGAGGACGACGTACGGGCCATCGCCGCGGCCCTGCCACGGCCGGTTGCCGAGGTCCGAAGGGAGCCGGGGTGAACGGATACGCGGCCGTCTACGAGGTGGTGGCGCAGCCGCCGCACCGCCCGGCCGGCCCGACCGCGGCGGACCGCATCGGCACCGTCCACGCGGCGGAGACCGACGACGGCGGGCTCCGTGCGGGGCCGCTCACCCTGTGCGGGCGCAGCACCGCCGGCATGCCGGCTGCGCCCGGCGACCGGCCCGGCGCGGCCGGCGAGGCCTGGTGGCCGCCCATCAGCGGCGTCCGGATCTGCGCGGCCTGCGACCGCGAGACCTGACGCCCGCCGGGACGGGCCTCAGGCGGGGTGGCCGCTGCCGTCGGCCAGCCAGGGCAGGCGGTGCCCCATGCGGTCGCGCTTGGTCACGAGGTAGCGGATGTTGTCGGCGCCGGCCGGCGCGGGCAGCGGCTCCACACCCGTGACCAGGAGCCCCAGCGAGGCCAGCGCCCGCGCCTTGTCCGGGTTGTTGGACAGCAGCCGGCAGGAGCGCACGCCCAGGTCGCAGAGGATGCGGGCGGCCGCCGTCCAGTCCCGGGCGTCGGCGGGCAGCCCGAGTTCCAGATTGGCGTCGACGGTGTCCCGCCCGGTCTCCTGGAGGGCGTAGGCGCGCAGTTTCTGGACCAGTCCGATGCCCCGCCCCTCGTGGTCGGCCAGGTAGACCACCACGCCGCGGCCGCCCGTCGCGACGCGCCGCAGCGCCTCGTGCAACTGGGGTCCGCAGTCGCAGCGCAGGGAGGCGAAGACGTCCCCGGTCAGACAGCCGGAGTGGAGGCGTACCGGGACGTCGGTGCCGTCGGGCACACGGCCGTCCGCGTCGAGCCCGCCGGCGACGAGGGCCACGTACTCGGAGCCCGTCGCCGCGTCCCGGTAACCGACCGCGGTGAAGGTCCCGTACGGAGTGGGCAGGCACACGGCGGCGGCGCGCTCGACGCGGGAGGCGGAGTTCCGCAGGTGCCGGATCAGGTCGGCGATGGAGATGATCGCCAGCCCGTGCTCCCGGGCGAAGCCGAGCAGCCGCGGCAACCGGGCCATGGAGCCGTCGTCGTCGACGATCTCCGCGATCACGCCGACGGGCGGCAGCCCGGCGAGCCGGGTCAGGTCCACGGCGGCCTCGGTGTGCCCGGGGCGGGCCAGGACCCCGCCCGCGGCCGCGCGCAGCGGGAAGACGTGGCCGGGCCGGGTCAGGTCGGAGGGGCCGGTGCGGGGGTCCGCGAGCAGGCGCGCGGTCCGGGCCCGGTCGGCCGCCGAGATGCCGGTCGTGACTCCCGTGCGGGCGTCGGCGGACACGGCGTACGCGGTGCCCTTGGGGTCCTCGTTGACGGCGGCCATCGGGGGCAGCCGCAGGGCGTCGAGGGCCGCCCCGGTCATGGGGGTGCAGATCACCCCGGAGGTGTGCCGGACGGTGAAGGCCATCAGCTCGGGGGTGGCGTGGACCGCGGCGAACACCAGGTCGCCTTCGTTCTCGCGGTCCTCGTCGTCGACCACGACCACGGGGCGGCCGGCGGCGATCTCCGCGACGGCCCGTTCGACGGTGTCGAGCACGGGCCCGTCGCCGTAGGAGGGGGTGTCCGTGCCGCGGTCGGGGTGGCTGTTCATGGCAGGTGGCCTTCCGGGTGGCGGGTGGCGGGTGGCGGAGTGCCGCCGGTTCCACGAGTAGCCCACGGGCGGAGCGCCGGACCTGTCATCCGATCGGAGGGGAGAAAGGCGGAACGGCCCCGACCCGGAACGCTCCGGCACGGAAATGAACCCGCTGCCGGAATGAAAGTCGTACGACCATCGCGCATTCTCCCGGGCCTGCGGCGGTCCGATCCGACAACTCTTTCCGCAACGCGGGTCGTTGGAAGGCTTTTCCGACCATGCGCGGCATGATGGCGCGGAATCGGCCCCGGTGGCTGCGTTGTTCCTCTTTTTCTCTCGGAGTGTCCGGATGATCAGAAATCCCTTCGGCAGGTGGACCGCGGTCGGGTCCCTCCTGGCGGCCCTGGCCTTCGCCTCCGGCTGCGGTACGGCCCAGCCGGACCGCGGCCAGGCGGCCCCGTCCGCCGCCGCGTCGGCGCCGGTCAGCCCGTCGCCCGCCATCACCGGCGCGGCCACCGAGGACCTGCGGGACCCCGCCGAGGTGGTCAGCGCGAACGGCCTGCTCAAGACGCGGATCGTGGTCGAGCGTAAGAAGGTCCGGCTCGCGGGCAAGGACGTCTGGGCGCTGACGTACAACGGCCTCTACATGCCACCGACCCTGCGCCTGAAGCCCGGCGACCGCATGGAGATCGCCTTCGAGAACAGGCTTCCGGAGAAGGTCACCAATACCACGAATCTCCACGTCCACGGCATGCACGTCTCGCCGGGCGGGAATTCGGACAACATCTTCCTCGCCATCGATCCGGGAAAGACCTTCGATTTCAAGTTCCAGTTCCTGAAGTCGCTGGAACCGGGAACCTATTGGTACCACCCGCACCCGCACACCCAGTCCGCCGCGCAGACGGCGGGCGGTATGGCGGGCCTCATCGTCGTCGACGGCCTCGACCGGTACATGCCGGAGCCGTTGCGCGGGATCACCGAGCACTCCATCGCCCTGAAGGACTTCCAGCTCGTCGGCGATCAGATCAAGACCACCGACCTGAAGATGGGCGCACCGACCACCCGTACCGTCAACGGACAGCTGAACCCGCGCATCCGCATCAAGCCGGGCGAGACCCAGCTGTGGCGGATCGCCAACATCGGCGCCAACATCTTCTACAAGGTCGCGCTGCCCGGCACCACGTTCCACGTCGTGGCGCAGGACGGCTACCCGGTGAACAAGGTCTTCCCGGTCGACTCGATCGTCATCCCGGCCGGCGCCCGCTACGACGTCCTCGTCCAGGGCGGCGAGACGGGCACCAAGGAACTGATCACCCAGCCCTACAACTCGGGCAAGGCCGGCAACCAGTTCCCGCAGGCGACCCTCGCGACCGTCGAGACCTCCGGCACGCCGGTGGAGCAGGCGGCCCTGCCGACGGCCTTCGCCCCCGTGGACGACCTGGGGAAGGAGCCGATCGCCGGGCGCAAGACGGTCGTGTTCACGGAGAACAAGGACGGCACGCTGTTCTACGTCAACGGCAAGCAGTTCGACCACAACCGGATCGATTTCCGGGTCAAGCTGAACACGGTCGAGGAATGGACGATCCGCAACGACAGCGACGAGGTCCACTCCTACCACGTGCACACGAACGACTTCCAGGTCATGAGCGTCAACGGGAAGCCCGCCGTGAACTACGGCTTCCAGGACACCGTGGACGTCCCCGCACGCGGCAACATCGTGATCCGGTCGCGCTTCGTCGACTTCCCGGGCAAGACCGTCCTGCACTGCCACATCCTCAACCACGAGGACGCGGGCATGATGGCGACGCTGCAGATCGACCCGTGACGACGGCGGAGTGACTCCCGCACGATGATCCCGCCGCGCGGGCCGGTCCCGGCCCGCGCGGCACCCGGCGAACGGCGCCGGTGCGCCGCCACGGCGCACCGGCGCCGTCCTTCGTCCCGCGGATCGCCCGAAGGCATGACCCGCGACCGCACGGACCACTGGTGTGCTGGCCGACGACCGTCCCGTACGACGTCGGAGGACGCCACCATGGACAGCCCCGGCACCCGCCCCGGCCCCAGCTCCCGCAGGAGCGCCACGATCCCGCCCGCCGCCCGCGCCGCCCTCGCACTGGCGGTTCCGCTCGCCGCGGGCCTGGCCGTGCACCGGCCCGACTACGGTGCCGTCGCCTCCCTGGGAGCCCTGTTCGGGGTCCTCGCCGCCACCGCACCCGACCTCCGGACCCGGCTGCGCACCGTCACCGCCTGCCTGCTGCTCGGCGGGACCGGAGCCGCCCTCGGCGGGCTCGTCCAGGGCCACGGATGGGTCGCCTGCGCGGCACTGACCGGCCTGGCCCTCGTGTCCGGGATGCTCTCCTCCCTGAGCCGCACCGCCTCGCTCGGCGGGCTGATGCTCCTGCTGAACGCGGTCCTGGCGGCCGGACCGCCCGCATCGGGCCCCCGATGGGTCCCGCCGCTGCTCATCGCGGGCGGCGGCCTGCTGGTCCTGGTCCTCTGCACCCCGGCCGGCGTGCGTACGGGCCGGCCGCCCGTTTCCGCGACCCGTCCGGTGCCCCGTAGGAGCCCGCGCGCGTTCTGCTCCTCGGCGGCCCCCTGGGACTACGGCCTGCGGCTCGCCCTGTGCGTGGGGCTGGCCCAGGCCCTGACCGTCCTGATGCCCTTCGAGCGGGCCTACTGGGTGCCGGTCACCGTGGTGTTCGTCCTCAAACCGGACCTCGGTCCGGTGCTGTCCCGCGCCCTGCTGCGGGCCGCCGGCACCGCCGCGGGCCTCCTGGCGGCCGTCGCCGTGTTCGCCGGCGTACCGCGCGGCTGGTGGGACGTGCCCGTCCTCGTCCTGCTCGGCGCCCTGGTCCCCGCCTTGTCCGGGCGCGGATACGGAGCCCAGACCGCCGCCGTCACCCCGATCGTCCTGCTGCTGTCCGACGTGGCCAACCTGGAGGGTACGGAACTCGTCGGCCAGCTGATGTGGGACAGCCTGATCGGCTGCGCCGTCGTCCTCGTCGCCGGGCACGCCCTGTGGCCTCGTACGGCCGCGGCTCCGGAGCCCGTCTCCCTGGGGACGCCGGCCCGGACGGGGCGTTTCGTGCGGGCATGAAGAAGCTCCCGGTACCGGCGGGGCCGGTACCGGGAGCCGGAGGCGGTGAGCCCCCTGGGTCCGCTACTCCGACAACGTTCCGGCGCTGACGGCGCCGAACTCGGCGGCGAGGGCGAGGGCGAGCTCCTGGATGACGGTCATGTCCGGCCTTTCGTCAGGTTCACGGACGGGATGTCCGTGCTCGATACGGCAAGTCCACCAGCCGGCGCCGGGTCCGACTGTCCTCCGTACGGACCACGAAGGGGACGACACGCGCCCGCCCCGCCCGGCACCCCGCAGGCTCAGCGCACCGTCCCCAGCAGGTGCTGGATCCGGCCGCGCCCGAGGTACATCGCCAGGCCCGCCGCCAAGGCCAGCAGCCCCTCCACGGCCACCACGGGGCTCGTGCCCAGATCGACGCCCGTCTGCAGCAGCAGGGCCGCCGCACTGTCCCCGGCGGTCACGGCCAGGAACCAGACGCCCATCATCTGGCTCGCGTACTTCGGCGGCGCCGTCCTCGTGGTCAGCGAGAGCCCCACCGGCGACAGGCTCAGCTCGCCGGCCGTCTGGACCAGGTAGACCGAGATCAGCCACATCGGGCCCACCTCCAGGCCCCGTTGCGCCCTCACCATCGGGACGACGAAGACGAGGAACGAGATCCCGACCAGCCACAGGCCCAGCGCGAACTTCACCACGGCCGCCGGCTCCCTGCGGCGCCGGGCCAGCCACACCCAGGCCCAGGCGAACAGGGGCCCCAGCACCAGGATCAACAGAGGGTTCACCGACTGGTACCAAGAGCTCGGGAACGCGAGGCCGAACAGCTCGTCGGTGGTGTGCCGCGCACCGAACACGGCCATCGTCGAGGCACCCTGGTCGTAGATCATCCAGAAGACGGCGGCGGCGGCGAAGAAGCAGATGTATCCGCTCATCGTGGACTGCTCACCGGAGTCCAACGACGTGTCGCGCTTGATCCTCGCCAGTACCGCCACCGGGATCGCGATGCCCGCCAGGGCCAGTGGGATCAGTGCCCGGCCCACCGTGAAGTGCCCGGACAGCACCAGGGCCGCATAGCCCAGTGCCGCGACGCCCAGCCACCGCGAGAACCTGCGCACGACGGAGGCGAGTTCACCGGGTGCCGGCGGCTCGGGCACGAGGTCGCCGCGGCCGCGCAGGTGCCGGGTGCCCAGCACGAACTGTGCCAGCCCGGCGGCCATGCCGACCGCTGCCAGCCCGAAGCCCAGGTGCCAGGAGACCTGCTGGCCGACGGTACCGATGACCAGCGGCGCCAGCAGGGCGCCGAGGTTGATGCCCATGTAGAACACGGTGAAGCCGGCGTCGCGCCGCGGATCGTCGGACCCCTCGTAGAGGTGGCCGACCAGCGTGGAGATGTTGGCCTTGAGCAGGCCGGACCCCACGGCCACCAGCACGAGGCCGGCGAAGAACGGCGGCAGCCCCGGCGCCGCCAGCAGCAGGTGCCCGGCGACGATCACGCAGCCGGCGACGATCACGGTGCGCCTGGGCCCCCACAGCCGGTCGCCCAGCCAGCCCCCGGCCATGCAGGGCAGGTACACCATGGCCATGTACAGCGACGTGACGGCCATGGCGGTCGTCGCGCTCAGTGCCAGACCGTGCCCCTGCGTTCCCGCGGCGGCGGCGGGCCCGCCCGCGATCAGGTAGAGCGGGAGCAGCGCCCGCATCCCGTAGAAGCTGAACCGCTCCCACATCTCGGTGAGGAACAGGGTGGCCAGTCCCCGGGGGTGTCCGAAGAAGGTCCCCGGCGCCGGGGCCGTGGAGGCTGCTCGGCGCCGAGCGGGCTTTCCGCCGCTCATGCGGGGGCTCCTTCCCCCCGTGCTGCGTGCCGGCCTTCATCGGCGAGGAGGGGCAGGTGGGCGCGTACGGTGCGGACGAAGTCGGCGAGGCCCAGGAAGCCGTGAGAGCGCAGTGCCGGGAGCAGGTCCGCCGGGCCGGTGACCTTCCAGGCGCCGAGCAGGCGGGCGCAATGGGTCTGCGTCCACTGCCGTTCGGCCGCCGAATCCGCCGGGCCATCGTCCGCGCCGCACCGGATCAGGGAGGCGGCCGTCGAAGCGAAGACGGGGTGGTCGTGCAGTACGGCGACGGCGGCCGTGGCCCAGTCCAGTCGGGAGGTGGTCCGCCACAGCCGCGTCGCCAGCAGGGGGCCGGCCTGCGGCCAGGGCAGTTCGCGTTCGGCGGGGCGCAGCAGCTCCGCGTACGGGCGGGCCGCCGCCGGATCGGCCGGCAGCCGCAGCTCCGCCAGGTGCTCCGACAGCGCGGCCGCGAGTGCGGGCCAGCCCGCCCCGGCCGTCGGTGGCGGGGCGGCGCCGGTGCGGGGGAGCGCGGCCAGGATCTCGGCGGCGGCGATGTCGCGCAGCGCGTCCGGGAAGCCGTCCCAGCACAGGGCCAACGCCTCCAGGACCTGCTCGCTGCCCACCGAAGCGTCGGCCCGGGCAGGGAACCCCTGTGGCAGCGGGCTGCTGCGCCAGGAGCGCAGGAACACCGTCTCGGCCAGGGGGGTCGGCGCCCCGAGGTAGGTGAGCCGGCCGCGCGCCGCGCTCTTCCCCGGGCCCGCGGTCTCCCCGGGTCCTGCGGTCTCCCCGGGGCCTTCGGTCGACCCGGCTCGCGGGGCCTCGGTGAGCGCCAGCCGGCGCAGGGCGGTGACGGCGTCGCGCCGTTTGATGCGGGGGCCGCCGCGGGAGTACCGGGTGTGGAAGGCCCGCACCTCGTCCGCGTCGGCTCCCCGGGTGCGGGCGGCAGTGAGGACGGTGGCGCTGTCGCGGGTGGTGAAGGGCATGTCCGCAGCGGTGTCGACGATGAGCCGGGCGCATCCGGATCCGATGACGCCGGCGCGCAGGGCGTGGCCGACGGCGTGGCGGAGGTCGACCAGGGCCCAGCTCAGAGCCCGGTGGCCGTCCTCGGGGCCGGCGTGGAGCAGGGCGACCTCGTCGTCACCGGTGACCTCCTGGTCGCGGTAGGCGCGGAAGACGCTGCCGATGCCGGTCATGCCGAAGGGCGCCAGTTCGGCGGCGCGCAGGGCCCCCATGCTGGCGGCTCCGTACACCTCGACGCCGTCGTCGAGGAGCGCGAGGAGTTCCTTGTGGCGGACGGCCCGGGAGTGCAGGAAGAGCCCGTCGACGATCAGGAGGCGGTCGCCGGACCGCAGCCCCCAGCGCAGGACCTGGTCCGCGGCCACGGGCGGTCGGACCTCCGCGGCGGGGAGGTGGGAGCGGACCTCGTCGGGCGTGAGGGTGGGCCCGGTGGTGACGACGGTGCGGCCGCGGAGGCTGCTCGCGGTGCGGGTACGGGTGTGGGTGCCGGTCGGGGAGGTCACGTCAGCTGCCCGCCTTGTGCGAGCGGAGGGTGCCGGGTACGACGATCCGGACGACCGGCACCGGGGAGCCCGCGGGGGTGAGGACCACGCGCAGGACGCGGTGCCCGGTGGCGGCGAGACGGCCCAGGAGGTCCTCCAGGTCCGCGTCGAGGTCGCGGCCGCAGGGCTCCGGGGGCGGCGGGGCGTGGTGGCGCGCGATCAAGGCGTCGCTGTCCGGTGCGTCGGGGGCGGCCGGATCGGCGGCCTCGACGGCGTACGTGATGAACGGCAGGTCGTCGCGGGCTCCGGCCACGGCGGTGAGCCGGGACTGCACCGCCTCGGTGACGGCGCGGGACAGGGCGACGTCGGCGTCGTGGTGGGTGCCGGAGCCGGAGAACCACGAGGGCAGGCTGGGGGACCACAGCCGCGCCTCGAAGGTCGGCAGTCTCCAGGGGCCGGTACGGTCCACGGCCTGCACCACCGCGCCCGCCGCGGCGCAGTGGCGCAGTACGGTTGCGGCGGCTCCGTGGCGGCCGGGGCGCAGCGCGGTGGCGTCAGCCCAGGAGCCGCCCGCGGTGAGGGCGAGTGCCAGGTCGTGGCGCTCGACCACCTCCTGGAGGGCGTGCAGGGTGGCTTCGACGAGGGTGTTGCCGCCGGCTATGCCGTTGCTCGTGACGGCGGCGAAGGTGCCGGGGGACCAGTGCGGCCGTACGCGCAGGTCGGTGCGGACGGCGTCCACCGGGAGCCAGGTCGCCCGGCTGCCGGTGAGGTCCTCGGCCGGGCACCAGAGGAGCGGTGTACCGGGCAGCGGCGTGCGGTCGGCGGAGGGGGCGAGGACGTACGGGTCGTAGGTGAGGGCGTCGGCGAGGTCGGCGACGGACGCGGTGACCGCGTCCGGCCGGGGCTGCTCGGAGACGTAGGACTCGTAGGCCTCCATGGCCGCCGACACGCGGGCCAGGCGGTGGGTGAACCCCTTGCCCTGTGCGACGGACAGGTTGGCGGCGTTCGGGCGTACCGCCTGCCAGACCGGCAGGCCGATGTCGTCGAGCTTCGTCACGTCGGCCACCCGCGTGATCCCGGCCCGCGGGAAGAGCGGCTCCAGACGGCGCCAGGTCTCTTCGGCCGCGGCCGCCCGATGGGTGCCGAGACGCTCGACGGTCAGTGCGTGGTGCGGCGCGGGACGCGTGGTGGTGGCGGTCATGGGACGGCCGTCCTTCGGATCGTCGTCGGGGGGGGAGGGTGCGAAACCGTGGAACACCGGCTCCTGACGACGGTAGGAGCGGTGCGGTGGCGGCCGTGTCCTCCGTTCGGTCCGTCCCGGTGGCCACCGCGAGGCTGCGGGCCTCCCGGTGCGGGTGCCGGACACGATGGGGACCGACCTGCTCCTCCTCCCCACCGACCGTTGGGAGGAACCGGGGGAGCGGCCGGCGCGCCTAGCGTCGAGGAGGCCCACCGGACGGAGCCGACCCGCCCCGACCGTGCCCGCGCACAGCGCGCGGCGCGTACGGCGGGAGGCGCACCGGGTGGACCGCGCCGCGTTCGCGGCTGACGCCGCGGCATCCCCGTGCAACGCCCAGGAGCGTACGTGCCATGTCCCCCTCCCCGCACAGCACCGCCCCGCGCAGCACCGCCCTGCCCCGCACCGCCAAGCCCCGCACCGCCCTGTCCCGCATCGTCCTCCGGCGCGCCGTACGCCCACTGCGCGCGGCAGGCCGCAAGGACGGTCCGCTCGCCTCCCGGGCCTTCCGGCTCTTCCTCCTCTCCCAGTCCGTCGCGGGCACCGGCACCTGGGTGCAGCGCACCGCACAGGACTGGCTGGTGCTGGAACTCACCGGGAGCGTGGCGGCCGTCGGCCTGGTCGTGACCGTGCAGTGCCTGCCCGCGCTGCTGCTCGGGCTGTGGGGCGGCGCGATCGCCGACCGGTACCGGCCCCGGCGGCTGATGATGCTGTGCAACGCGGTGGCCGCCGCGCTGGCGCTCGCCACGACCGTGCTCGTCGTGACCGGCACCGCCCGCATGTGGACGGTGTGCCTGCTCGCCGGCGCCCTGGGCGTGATGACCGCGGTCGAGGGACCGGCCCGCCAGGCCCTGATCCCGCGCCTGGTGGCGCCGGAGCACCGCCGCCGTGCGACCGGTCTGGCCACGGCCAACTTCCAGCTCGCCCGGATCGCCGGGCCCGCCCTCGCCGGCCTCGTCATCGGCTGTCTGGGCACCGGCTGGGCCTTCCTCCTCTGCGCCCTCACCCCCGTGGCCTGCTCCACCGGGCTGCTCGCCCTGCGGCACACGGCGGCCCTGGACCGGACCCCCGTCCGGCACGCCGCGGACCGGGTGAGGGCCCGCGGTACGCTCGGGCTCCTCGCCGCCCACCCGCGCCTGCGGTGGACGCTGGTGCTGAGCGGGCTCATGGCCCTGTTCGGACTGAACCTCCCGGTCCTCCTGCCGGCCCTGGCCACCGACGGCTTCGGCGCGGCGCCCGAGTCCTTCGGCCTGCTCAGCGCCCTGCTGGCCGTCGGTTCCGTCCTCGGCGCCCTGCTGGCGGCCCGGCTGCGGACCTGCCCGCTGCGCACGCTCGCCGGCTGCGCCCTGGCCGTGGGAGCCCTCCAGGCCTGCGCCGCCCTCGTCCCCTCGATGGCGGCCTTCGGGGCCCTGCTGGTCCCGGTCGGAACGGCCGCGCTGTGCTTCACCACCACCGCCGCCACAGCGATCCAGATGGGGGTCGGCCCCGCCCTGCAGGGCCGGGTGGCCGGACTGGCCATGCTGGTGACCCTGGGCTCGGCCGCGGCGGGTGCCCCGCTCGTCGGCACGCTCGCCGAAGCCTTCGGGCCGCGCTGTGCCTTCGCCCTCACCGGCGCCGCCTGCGCCGGGATCGCCGTGCTCGCCGTCGTCGCCGTGGTCCGCACCCGGACCACCGCTCCCGCCGGGCCCGTCACGAGCCCCGGGTGCGTGCGGCCGCGCCACACCGTCGCCGCCACCCGGCGGCCCGTCGCCGTCGAAGCCTGAGGAGCGGGACCGTGCAGTTCCCCGACACGGGATACTCAGCGGCCGCTGCCGTCGCCGCTGCTGCCACCACGGACCGGACGGCTCGTCTCGCGGAGCAGCTGGGCGGCGAGCGCCAGCGCGGTGCCCCGGGGCGAGGACAGGTCGAGGCCGGTCAGGGCGGTCAGCCGGGCCAGCCGCTTGTCCACGGTGTTCGGATGCACGCCGAGGGCCGTCGCGGTGGCCCGGCGGTCCAGGGAGAGCTCCAGATGGCTGCGCAGGGTGGCCAGCAGTTCCGGACGGTGCCCGACCGGATCCAGCAGCCCGGCGATGCTGTCGCTGCCGGGGCCGGTCCGGGACAGGTGGAACTCCAGCAGGACGTCCTCCAGCCGGTGCACCCGGCCGACCGGGAGACCCCCCGCACGGGCGATCCGTACGATCTCCTCCGTGATCCGGGCGGCCTCCGGTACCCCGGCCGCGTCCCGGGCGGGCGCCGCGGCGACGTACAGAGGGCCCCCGTACCCCTCGGACAGCAGCCCGGCCAGGCCCGGCGGGACCTTCCCGCACCCGGGCAGCACGGCTCGCCCGGCCAGGGCCCCGCCCTCCGGCTCACCGGCCAGCAGTACGGGCGCCCCGACGGCAGTCGTCCTGCCGAGGGCGGTGCGCAGCCCGCGCAAGCGCCGCCGGTGCCCGACGGGACCGCCGTCCGGTGCCGCAGGGCCGGTCCCCAGCGCCAGTACGAGGAAGGGGCCGTCGAGGTCGATGCCCGCCTGCCGTACGTCCTCCGGGCCGAGCCCGCCGTCCAGCAGCCGGTGCGCCAGCCGGGTCCCGTCCGCGGCCCGCTCCGAAGCGAGCGCCTCCCGCTCCTCCAGATAGCGCTCCGTCACCAGCCCCACCACCTCGGTCTGGGCGCGCAGCAGCAGGTCGACGAGTTCGGCCACGGCCCCGCTCTCGTGCGGCCCGGCCTCCTCGCGGATCACTTGCCACAACCCGTGCACGCCGAGGGCGTACGTACGGAGCAGCAGGTGCAGCGGAACCCCCTCCTCTGCCCGTCGGGCGGCGCGCTCCTGGAAGAGCCGGTACCCGTCCGGGGCCGCGGGCGGGGACACCGCACCGCGAAGGAACAGCCGGACCCCGTGCCGGACGGTGGCCGCGATCTCCACGTCCTTGACCTCCGCCGGCAGCTCCGCGTAGCCGGGTATGCCGTCGAAGACCTCTCTGCTCAGCTTCCGGGCCAGGGAGTTGGCGCGTGCTTCGCACCGCAGGGCGAGTGCGCGGGCGTCGTCGGAGACCACGTGCCCTCCAGATGCCGGTGATGTGACGCGTCACCCTAACCGGCGTCACCGGGTGGGATGCGGGACGGTTTCGTGCACGTCCCGCGCGGCCGAGACTCGGCGTGCCAGCGCACGAGTGAAGAGCATGGAAAGAACCAAGGAGACAGCCCCATGAGCGCACCCCTCGCCCCCGAGCCGCTCTCCCACGGCCCGGTCCCGCCCGACCGTTCCGCGGAGTACCTCGCCTACGCCGACCGCGTCTGGTACGGGACGGCGGACCTCCAGGACCACCTCACGGGCGTCTACTCCGGGGACCGGCTGATCCGGCTGCGCGAGGAGGTCGGCTTCTGTCCCGGGTTCGCCAACTCGGTGGTCTTCGACACCGGCGACGGCTTGGTCCTCGTCGACTCCGGGGACGTCATGTCCGCGGCCCAGCGGCACGCGGCCGTAAGGAACTTCTCCTCCGACCGCGTGGCCGCGGCGATCCTCACCCACGGCCACGTGGACCACGTCGGCGGGCTCGGCCCGTTCGACGCCGAGGAACACCGCCCGGAGGTGCACGCCCACGAGGCCGTGGCCGCCCGCTTCGACCGCTACCGCCGCACCGACGGATACAACTCCTGGATCAACCGGAGGCAGTTCGGCGTCCCGTGGCTCGACTGGCCCACCGAGTACCGCTACCCCGACACCACCTACCGGAGCCGTCGCACCCTGCGGCAGGGACGCCTGACCTTCGAACTCGTGCACGCGCGGGGCGAGACCGACGACCACACCTACGTCTGGGTGCCCGAGTCCAAGGTGCTCTGCACCGGCGACCTGTTCATCTGGAACACCCCCAACGCGGGCAACCCGCAGAAGGTGCAGCGCTATCCGGAGGAGTGGGCCGCCGCCCTGCGGGCCATGGCCGACCTCGGGGCCGAGCTCCTGCTGCCCGGTCACGGCATTCCCGTCATCGGGTCGGGACGGGTACGGGAAGCCCTCCTGGACACGGCATTCGTCCTCCAGACCCTGTGCGACCAGACCCGCGACCTCATGAACCGGGGGCTGCGCCTCGACGAGGTCGTCCGCCGGGTACAGGTGCCGGCCGACCTGCTCGCCAAGCCCTACCTGCGGCCCGCGTACGACGAACCGGAATTCGTCGTACGCAACCTGTGGCGCCTGTGGGGAGGCTGGTACGACCAGAACCCGGCCCACCTCAAGCCGGCACCGGAGTCGGACGTGGCGGCCGAGTTCGCCGCCGCCGCGGGCGGAGCGCAGGCCCTCGCGGCCCGGGCCGCCGAACTGCTGGCATCCGGCCGGCTGCGCCTGGCGGCGCACCTGGCGGAGACGGCGGCGCTCGCCGCGCCGCGGGACAAGGAGGTCGCCCGGATACGGGCCGAGGTCTACGCCCGCCGCGCCGGGCACGAGACCTCGACCATGGCCCGGGGCATCTTCGCCTGGGCGGCGGCGGAGTCCTCCGCGGTGGTGGAGGGGACGGACGTGGCGACCGAACTGGCCCGCACCCCACAGGGCGCCGGGCACGTGGCGGGCCGGGTCGGCGTCGGACTCGCGGACGACGCGGCCGGCACCGTGGCGGGCGACACCGTACGGTGAGGCCTGCCGCCCCGAAGGGGCGGACGGCCCCCGCCCCGCACGCTCCCGGTGCCTGGCCCACGGCACGGCTGCTCCTGCTGTTCATGGTGGTCAACTTCGCGGACAAGGCCGTACTGGGCCTGGCCGGGCCGCGGATCATGGAGGATCTCGGCCTGGACCGGAGCCGGTTCGGCTCCGCCCAAGCGGCGTTCTTCGCGCTCTTCTCCCTCTCGGCCATCGGCGTCTCGCTGCTGACCCGCCGCATCCGCACCACCGTCCTGCTGCTGGCGATGGCCCTCGCCTGGTCGGCGGCCCAGCTCCCGATGCTGTGGCCCACTGCCGGACTCGGGATGCTGATCGCCACCCGGGTGCTCCTCGGAGCAGCGGAGGGACCGGCGGCCCCGGTGGCTGCGCACCATCTGTACGGATGGTTCGCGCAGCGGGACCGCACCCTGCCCACGGCCGTGCTGCTCGTCGGTGCGGCGGCCGGAGTAGCCCTGGCCGCACCCGTGTTGACCTGGGTCATCGCCCTGTGGGGATGGCGGTGGGCCTTCGGAGCCGTAGGGCTGGCCGGGCTCGGATGGGCAGCGGTGTGGGCGGTGCGCGGCCGCGAAGGGCCGCTCGCACCGCCGCTCGGCGCCCACGCCGCCGC
The DNA here is from genome assembly GCF_055584085.1 of Streptomyces sp. NPDC104226. NCBI lineage: Bacteria > Bacillati > Actinomycetota > Actinomycetes > Kitasatosporales > Streptomycetaceae > Streptomyces > Streptomyces sp. NPDC104226. Next base: position 206,125 of record NZ_JBVJMS010000001.1, on the reverse strand, counting down.
GGCCGGTCCGGACACGGCGGACCCCGGGCCCCCGCTGCGTCGGATCCTGGTCACCCCGAGCGTGCTCGCGGCGGGCTTCGCCTGCTTCGCCGTCTACTGGCAGATCAGCGCGCAGCTCACCTGGGTCCCCGACTATCTGCACACGGCCCTGGGCTGGTCGGCCGGCGCGACCGGCCTCGCGGTGGCGGCGGGTTCGCTCGCCAACGCGGCGGTGCTGCTCACCCACGGCCTGCTGGCGCGGGCCGCCACCGCACGCGGAGCCCGGCGCCTGCGCAGGCTGCCCGCCGGATCGGGGGCGGGCCTGCTGATGCTGGCAGCGGCCTCCGCGGTCGCAGTGTTCGTCGCCGGTCCGGCGTGGCTGAAGCTGCCGATGATGTGCGGCCCGATGGCACTGTCCGCGGTCATGATGACGGTCGGCCAGACGGCCTGCGCCCGGATCGCACCGGCCCACCGCCGGGGTGCGGCCCTCGGTGTCGTCGTCGGCCTGTCGTCCGTGGGCGGCGTGGTCTCCCCGGTGGTCCTGGGGCGGATCGTTGACGGCGCCCCTGCAGCAGCCGTCGGCTACGAGCGTGCCTGGCTCCTCACGGCAGCCCTCCTCGCGCTCGCCGGCCTGCTCGCCGCCGTCTTCCTGCGCCCCGAACGGGACGCGCACCGCCTCGGGGTTCCCGCCGAGGAGGCCCCCTGAGGCTGCGGGCCGCCGAACAGCGGGACCGGGCGGGGGACGGGGCAACCGGGGGCGCACCGGGTCGTCCGTCGGCGCCGGAGCCGCCGTGCGCCCCGCCCCTTGCCGGCACGGGGACGCGGTTACCTCGTAAGGCCGTCGCAGCGAAGCCCGCCCGACCGGACGGCCCGACCGGACCGCCCGACCGACTGACCGATGGGAGGACACCCCGGACCCGCCCTCCCGCCTACGGTGTGCGTCCCGGCCGGCGCTTCCGTGCGGCACGGACGCCGGGACCGCCGGCCGATCACGACCCGGGCGACAGGCCCTGCCGGCCCGGGCAGCGGAAGGAGCAGACCGATGACCTGGGACCCGCAGCATGTGCCCGGACAGCACCGCCGGACCGCCGTGATCACCGGAGGCAACGCAGGAATCGGCTACCACGTGGCCGAGCAGCTGGCCCGGGCCGGGGCGCACGTCGTCCTCGCCGGGCGCAGCACGGCACGCACCCGCACCGCCCTCGACGCCCTGCGCAGGGCCGTGCCCGGCGCCTCGGCGACGGACGTGCGGCTCGACCTCGCGGATCTGGACTCCGTCCGCCGCGCGGCCGCCGAGCTCACGGCGGCCGGACCAGTGGACGTCCTGGTCAACAACGCCGGAGTCACGGCCTCCGCGACGCGCGCCGAAACCGCGCAGGGATTCGAGCTGATGCTCGGAACCAACCACCTGGGACATTTCGCGCTGACCCTCCTGCTCGGCCCCTCCCTGGGCCCGTACGCCCGCGTGGTCTCCCTGGGCAGCCTCACCCACACCCGGGCCCGCCTGGACTTCGACGACCTGCAGAGCCGCACCCGCTACCGCTCGATGACCGCCTACGGCAGGTCCAAGCTCGCGGTCCTGCTGTTCGCCGCCGAACTGGACCGGCGGCTGCGCGCGAGCGGCAGCACCGTCCGCAGCGTGGCCGCGCACCCGGGCTGGGCCGTCCAGGGCCTGACCCCGGCCAGGCCGCCCCTGTGGGAGCCCGGCCCGCTCGCCGCCGTGCGCCGTGCTCCGCTGGCCCTGCTCGCCCAGGGCAAGGACCGCGGCGCCTGGCCCGTGGTCCGCGCCGCCACCGATCCGGCGGCGATCGGCGGCCAGTACTTCGGTCCGATCGGACTCGGCGCGCTGAAAGGAGCCCCGTCCCTGACCGCGATGGCCGGCTCCGCCCGGGATCCGGAGGCCGCGGCCCGGCTGTGGAGGGTGTCGGAGGAACTCACCGGCGTCCACTGGACGGGCTGACCGGGAGCGGCCCCGGCCGTCACGGTCAGAGGCCCGCCGCGCCTTCCACCAGCAGCAGCACGCCGATGGCCATGATCACCCAGGCCATGACCGCCGCCGCATGGGTCTCCAGCCACTCCTTGACCACGGCGAGCGGCCCCAGCGCCTTCGGGCCGGCCACGGTGTGCAGCAGCACCGGCAGGGCGACGGTGCTGGCGGCGACCGCCGTGAACACGGCCAGCGCGACCACGGCTCCCGCGAGCGAGGGACCGGCGGAGCCGACGGCGAGCCCTGCCGCCGCCGACAGCAGGAAGATCTTCGGATTGGCCAGGGCGAGCAGAACACCGAGCCGGAACGCCTTGCCCGGCCCGGCCTCGCTCAGCAGCCGCATCCACCCGGGGGCCGGTCTGCCGTGCCGCACCAGCCACTGGCGGATCCCCAGCGCGACCAGGCACAGGCCCAGCCCGATCCGCGCCCAGGCCGTCCAGGGCCGTTCGTGGGAGCCGAACCCCACCACCGAGGTCAGCACCGCACACCCGATGGCGGGGACGGCCACCCCGATGACCCATCCGGCGAGGAAGGCGCTGCTGGTGGGGCGGGCCCGGGGGGTGAACTGCATGAACACGGCCGGGATCACCGTGAAGGGGGACACCGCGATCACGACGGCCATCGGCACCACCTCGCCGATCATCTAATGCCCCCGTACCGGACCGAAGCCGGCCCGGGTTCCGCAGTCCCCATGCACACCGCTCCCCTTCCAGCCGTCCCGCACCACACCTCGACCTCCCCTTCCTTCCTGTGTACGCGCATCCGGGCGCGGCCGCCCGCCGCGAGGCGGATCACTGCCACCCGTGGGCCAGCAGCGCCACGTGCGGCAGTCGCAGTTCCCCGCCCGAGGACAGGAACGGCGCACTCAGCTCGACGGCGTGCCGCACGATACGGGCGGCCGTGGCCGGATCCGCGGCGTCCGGTGTCAGCAGCCCGGTCCGCAGCATCTGCGTGATGCCGTCGGACCAGGCTCGGGCGTCGACCCGGTGGTCCCAGGCCACCGTCCGGCAGACGGCCTCGCGCAGCCCGGCCGTGCGCAGCACCCGGGCCAGCCCCGCGGGGTCGCCGGGGTATCCGGAACCCGGGGGCCGCAGCCGGTCCGGCGCCGCGTGCTGAGCCCCGGCGGCGCGCAGCGCCCGGCCGAGCACGGTCTGCCCGGCGCCGGGGGTGTCCGTCCAGCCGGTCAGGCCCACCGCGCCGCCGCGGCGCACGACCCGGCGCAGTTCGGTGACGACGGCTTCGGTGGGACCGGCGTGCCCGAGCACGAAGTTCCCGACTGCCGCATCGAAACTCCCGTCGCGGAAGGGGAGCCGCGGGAGCGCGCCGACCAGCGTCCGGGCGGTGGGCGCGGCCTCGCGGGCGAGTCCCACCATGGCTGCCGACGAGTCGACGGCCGTCACCGAGGCGCCGCGTTCCACGGCCGCGGCGGCCACGGTCCCGGGACCGGTGCCGACGTCCAGAACCTGGGTGCCGGGGCCCACGCGAACGGCATCGAGCAGCAGGTGCACGGGCCCGGCGCAGGCGGCGCCGAGGGTCCGCACGTACAGCGCCGCGTGGTCCTCCCAGAGGTCCGCGGCGCGGGGCTCGTGCTCGCGCGTACGTGTCATGGCCGCCCTCCGTCCGGCCGCCGAGGCGCCGGCGCCCGCGGGATGCGGGCCCGGCCCGGCCGCCGCCACCAGCACACCAGGTACCGCCTCCGGGCTACGACGACCGACCGGAGGAGGGCACGGACGAAGCGCGGCACGCCGCTCACGCGTGCACGCTCCGAGGGGCCCTGCGGGCGCCGTTCCAGCGGTCCGGGCCCTGGACGATCGAGGGGCTCGGTGTCATCCCCTCGCTCGTTCGTACGGTCGAAGCCGACCGGGGGCGACAGGGGCCATTCTCGGTTCTGAGACGAAGAACACGACGTCATCGAGGAAGGGAGCGGACCGTGATCCGCGCCGAGAGTTCAGTGGCCTACCGCATCAGCCCGATAGCCGACCGCTACCAGGTGTCCACATCCGAGGGACGCGTGCTTGCGGAGTACCTCTCCCTCGACTCCGCCGAGTGGGCGGTCCGCCACCACCTCACCCCCGTCCCCGCCGCGGTGCGGCCGTACGCGCCCGAAGGCGGGCCCTCCTTCGGCTGAAGCCGGCCACCGCGCGCACCGCGGACCGCGACCCACCGCCCCGGTCGCCGCCCTTCGAGGGCGGCGACCGGGGCGGTGGGCTGTCCGCGCGAAGCCGCCCGGGAGAGGACCGTCCGCCCGGAAGCGCCACGAGCCGGCCCCGTACGGGGCCGGCTCGCAGCGGTAGGCCGGGTGGCCTTCCGGGGGAGCGGTCAGCGGCCGGAAACCGATCCGTCCGCGGCGTACCGCATCGGCGGCGCGGTGACGGTCGCCTTGGACTTGAAGCAGTAGATGCACGAGCAGGCACGTTCCTCCTCGGTGCGTACGGGCAGTGCCATCGGAACCAGGCGGACGTCGACGTACTCGGCGTCGGCGGACGGCGTGCGCACGGATGCGGTGGTCATGGTGGTCATGGCAGTCATGGCTTTCCTCCTGGGAAGCGTGGTGGACTTGAACACCAGCAGACCCGCTGCGGCCCTGGCCGCGTGTCGTTCGATCGGCCCCCGCCCCGGACGGCGCACCGAGCGTCACCCCGCGCACACCGCTCCGGACCTCCAACGGTCAACCAGCCGTGGGCGAGGGGGGCCCACCCGTGGATTCCGCGTCGACGGCGGCGCCGTCGGTGCCGACCGGGCCGCGGGGCAGCATCCGGTCCAGCCGGCTCGGCAGCCACCAGTTGGCCCGGCCGAGCAGCGTCATCGTCGCCGGTACCAGCACCATGCGCACCACCGTGGCGTCGATGAAGATCGCGGTGGCCAGGCCGAGCCCGAACATCTTGGTGGACGGGTCCTCGGCGACGGCGAAGGACAGGAAGACCGCCACCATGATGAGGGCGGCCGAAGTGATGATCCGGGCGGTGGACGAGATGCCCTCGACGATCGCCGTGTGGTTGTCGCCGGTGCGCAGGTACTCCTCGCGTACGCGGGAGAGGAGGAACACCTCGTAGTCCATCGACAGGCCGAACAGGATGGCGAACAGGAACATCGGGATGAACGACACGATCGGAACCGTCGCTTCCAGCCCGATGAGTGCGCCTCCCCAGCCCCACTGGAAGACCGCGACCATGATGCCGTAGGCCGCGCCGATGCTCAGCAGGTTCAGCAGTACCGCCTTGAGCGGTACGAGGATCGAGCGGAAGACCAGCATCAGCAGCAGGAACGACATCCCCAGCACGGCGGAGACGAGCACCGGCAGGCGCCCGCTGGTGCGTCGGCCCACATCGGACAGGCTCGCGGTGGCGCCGCCGACGTGGGCCCTGGCCGGGCCGGGTCCGATCGCCGTGGGCAGCACGCCGGTCCGCAGCCGGGCGATCGTGTCGGCCGTGGCCCTGTCCTGAGGGCTGGTGGTCGGGAACACGACGAAGGTCGCGATGCCGGTGGCCCGGTCGATGTGCGTCGGCGCGACGGACGCGATGCCCGGATCCGCCGTGACCGCCCCGACGAGCCGCTCCAGCACTGCCGGATCACCGGCGGGGTCGGCGGCGATGACGAGGGGGCCGTTGGTGCCCGGGCCGAACCCCTCGGCGACGAGGTCGTAGGCGCGGCGCTCGGTACGGCTGCGGGGCTGCGAGCCGTCGTCGGGCAGGCCGACGCGCAGGCCGAGCACGGGCAGCGTCGCGGCCAGCAGCAGCCCCGCCGCGCCGATCGCGTACACCACCGGGTGCCGGCTGACGTGCCCGATCCAGCGCCGCCAACCGGCGGCGGGAGCAGCACCCGCCACCGTGTCCCGCCGCCGTGCGAGTCGGCCCGGCCTCCGATGCTGCAGGGCCCGGCCGATCCTGCCGACCTGGGCCACGCGTGGGCCGGCAGCTCCGAGGAAGGCCGGCAGGAGCGTCACCGACGCGACCACCATGATCAGAACGACCACCGAGACGGCGAGCCCGCCCACCGTCATGAACGGCACGTTCGCGACCGCCAGTCCGAGGATCGAGACAACGACGACGCCGCCCGCGAAGACCACGGGCCTCCCCGCCGTGGCCACGGCCCGCCCCGCCGCCTCATCGGGGTCGAGCCCGCGCCCGAGGTACTCCCGGTGCCTGGCGAGCACGAACAGCGCGTAGTCGATGCCCACTCCGAGACCGACCATGCTGCCCAGGACGGGGGCGAAGGTCGGGACGTCCGTCACCCCCGCGAGTACCGTCATCACGGCCACGCCGATCGTCAGCCCGAAGACCGCCATACCGATCGGCAGCGCGGCGGCGACGAGTGAACCGAACGACAGGAACAGGATCGCCGCCGCGGCGAGGAGGCCGATCAGCTCGCTCACGCCGCCGTCGGGGTCGGAGAAGGCGTAGAAGAGGTTCCCGCCCATCTCGATGCGCAGGGGCAGTTCGGCGCGCAGCCGGTCGCCGAGACCGACGAGGGCGTCCAGGTCTGCGGCCGACAGCCGGCTCTGGTCGGGGTACTGCACCCGGACGACTGCGATCCGCCCGTCGGCCGAGACGAGGCCGTCGCGCACGGCGCTCTCCCCGCGTGCGTCGAGTACCCCCGCCGGGTCGCTGGTGCCGAGCACGTGCGGCAGCCGCTGCACCTCGCTCTGCAGCCGCGCGAGAGCGGTGCGCGCGGTGCCGTGGTCGAAGAACGTCGCAGCGCCGTCGAGGGGGGTGACGACCACCTGGGCGGTCATGCCCTCCTGGCCGGTGCCGACCCGCTCGATGAGTTCGGCAGCCCGCTGGGAGTCCAGCCCCGGAGCGGTCATCGAGTCAGCGGTCCGCCCGCCGAAGGCGACCGCGGCGAGGACGGCGAGCGCGGCGGCGACCAGCCATGCCGCGATCACCCGCCAGGGATGGCGTGCGGCGCCCCAGCCGAGGCGCAACAGGGCTTTCGAGAGCATCGGTTCCTCCAGCCGACTCGTCGGCCGTCCTTGTACGGCCGCCGATGCAGAGGCTCGCCGCCACGGCGCTGCGCGGCATCGACCCGCGGGCCGCGGATCCGTCAGCCCTGGGGCGGAGTGACGACCCGTCCTTTCGGCCGATGCGCACCGCGCCGCGGTGCCTAGGCTGAGAACCGTGCTACGAGACGACCTCCGAACCCTGTGGACCGAACCCCGGCCGCCCGACGCGCCCGTCCGGGTGTGGCGGGACTGGGCGTTGCTCGCCGCGGGCCTGGCCGCTGTGGCGCTGGAGGCCACCCTGCGGGAGGACGTCGTGTGGCGGCCGGTGGCGGTGGTGTTCGCCGTAGGGCTGTGCCTGCTGACCTTGTGGCGCCGGACCCGTCCCTTGGCGATGGTCAAGCTGGCCTTCGGCTCGGTGATCGTGCTTCAAGTGGCCTCGCTCGCCTTCGCACCGCACGCGTCGGTCGGCCTGGACACCGGCGCGGTCGTGCTCGTGCTGGTGTACGCGCTGACGCGCTGGGGATCGGGACGGGAGATCGTGCTCGGCGGGGCGTTGATCCTCGCGGCCTGCACCCTGGTGACCGTCACGGACGACGGCCCGCTCGTCGAAAAGGTCGCGGGCTTCGTCTTCCTGCTGCTCAACGGCGAGGCCGGCGCTGCCGTGCGGTTCCGGGTGACGGCTCGCGAGCGGCAGTTGGACCAGGTCCGCTCCAGCGAGCGCGAGCAGCTCGCCCGGGAACTGCACGACACGGTGGCCCACCACGTGTCGGCCATGGTGATCATCGCCCAGGCGGGCCGGGTGCTCGCAGCCACCGACCCGTCCGCCGCCGTCGAGGCGCTGGAGGGCGTCGAGGAGGAAGGGGCGCGCACGCTGGAGGAGATGCGAGCCATGGTCGCCGCACTGCGGGACCGCGGCGACGGCGCCGAGCTGGCGCCGCCTGCCGGCGTCGCGGACCTGGAACGCCTGGCGCGGACCCCGGCCGGCGGCCTCCGCGTGGACCTGGGACTCGACGGCGAGCTGGACACGCTGCCCCGGGCCGTGGACGCGGCCGTCTACCGCATCGTGCAGGAGTCGGTGACCAACGCGATGCGCCATGCGGCCGAGGCGACCGAGGTCGTCGTACGGATCGCCGGCGAACGGCACACGGTACGGGTCAGCGTGCGCGACAACGGCCAACGCACCGGCCGAGGCCGTGCCGGATACGGACTTGCCGGCCTGAGCGAGCGCGCGACCCTGCTCGGAGGCACACTACGAGCCGGCCCCGGCCCCGACCGGGGCTGGCACGTGGAAGCCGAGCTGCCGAGAGGAAGGACCGAGAGCGGTGCCCATTCGCGTCCTCGTCGCTGACGACCAGACCATCATCCGCACCGGGCTGCGGATCATACTGAACGCCCAGCCCGGCATCGAGGTGGTCGGCGAGGCCGCCGACGGACAGGAATCGGTCCGTCTGGCCCGCGAACTACGCCCCGACGTCTGCCTGTTCGACATCCGCATGCCCGTGATCGACGGGCTCGAGGCCACCCGCTTGGTCGCCGGTCCGGGCGTCGCCGACCCGCTGGCCGTGGTCGTCATCACCACGTTCGACCTCGACGAGTACGTCTACGGCGCGCTGCGCGCAGGCGCCCGCGGATTCCTCCTCAAGGACACGGGACCAGACCTTCTGGCACAGGCCGTCCGGTCGGCGGCCGACGGAGAGGCGCTCATCGCCCCCAGCGTCACGGTCCGCCTGCTCCAGGCCTTCGCGGACCTCCCCGCCGGCCGGCCCGCGGCCCAGCCGATCGCCCCCGTCACCGCCCGCGAGGAGCAGGTCCTGCTGGCCGTCGCCCGCGGGCTGACCAACACCGAGATCGCCGACGCCCTGCACATCAGCCTCAGCACGGTGAAGACGCACCTGGCCAGCCTGATGGCCAAACTCGGCGCCCGCAACCGCGTCGAGATCGCCATGTGGGCCTACGAGACGCGCCGCATCCTCCCCGCGACCTGAACCGGCGCCGGGGTGGGTGCCGGCCACGGGCCGGGCGTCAGCCGATGTCCAGGACGAGGTCGGCGCGGTGGCGGCCGAGGGCGACGAGGCGGGCATTGGGCTGGTCCGACCGGTCCACCCACGCCCTCGCGTACGCCGGGTCCTTGCCGTGGCGGACGTGCCGGTCGACGAGGCGCCGCACGCGCAGGGCCTCCTCCGGAGCGAGGTACCAGGCCTCGTCCAGCAGTGGCCGTACGGGTGCCCACTCCGGCGCCTCGTGGAGCAGGTAGTTCCCCTCGGTGATCACCAGGGGGACGCCCGGGGCGACGGCGATGCTGCCGGCGACCGGCTCCTCCAGCGAGCGGTCGAAGGCCGGCGCGTACACGGCGGGTCCGCCGGCTTGCCGCAGCCGGCGGAGCAGGCAGACGTACCCGGCCGCGTCGAAGGTGTCCGGAGCACCCTTGCGCTCGGCCCGCCCGAGCCTCTCCAACTCGGCCTGCGCGAGATGGAACCCGTCCATCGGCACGACCACGGCCCGCTCCGGCCCGAGCGCCTCCGCGATCAGCGCGGCCAGGGTCGACTTCCCGGCTCCGGGCGGTCCCGCGATCCCAAGAATCCGCCGGGAGCCCTGCTCGGCCAGCAGGGCGGCCCTCTCGATCAGCTCCGATGTCTGCACGAAGCCATCCTGCCCGACCGGTTGTCAGGAGAACGGTTTCCCGGACCTCTCCGAGGCGTTCGCCGGCCAGAGCGCGGGGCGGCGGTCCCGGGGTGCGCTCTGGCTGATCACCGGGCTGCACACGGGCAACGTCGGCTTCGTCGTGGAGGTCCACGACGAGGAACCTGCACCGGGTGCGGTACTGCGCCCGGGGCATGGACGAAGCACGGAACCTCGACACCGGAGCGTCAGGGGATCCGCAGGCGGACAGCCACCTCCTGCAGTTCTGGCCCGCACCGCCCCGCGCGGACCGCGTGATCCGCCACACCTCGCAGCACGCCGCCTACTGGCACGGCTACGCGCGCGAACTTCCACCACCCCCCACACCGGAGCAGCGGGCCGAGACCGAACGACTGGCCCGCGAAGCCCAGTTGCGGGCCGCCGAGGAGAAGCGACTGCACCACGAGCGTTGGCGGTGGGGCGGTCGGCTCCCGAGCGACAGGCTGCGCGGTGTCGGCGGCAATGTCTACGGTCTGCTCCGAGCCGGTCGGTGGCCGAGGCGATACCTCCCGAACGGCCGCCGTATGGTCCCCCGACGTCCCCGGAGGCGGCCGACTGGGCGCCTATCCCCGCGGCGAAGCCGGCGGGCGACGAGCGGCGCCTCGGCCGGGGACTGGGCATGCTCGGCCGCCGCCGACCCCGACCCGCTGAAGGCGGCGCTGGACGCGGTCTGGCACGCGGTGAACACCTACGGTGAGCGCTACCCGGAGCTGCTGGAGGAGCTCCGGTCGGCGTGCGCCGACGGGGTGGAGGAGTAGGCCAACCTCCGGCTGCCCCTGCGGGCGTTCGCGCTGTGATGGTCGCACAGGGGGAGGGCAGGGGCTGCCCCCTCGCAGACACGTGCAGAAGCGGCGGCCCCACCTGCCGGGCGGACCTCCCCACCATGCCTAGAGTGCCCGATATGTCTGCTACCGCGCGTACCACCGCCGAGCGCTACCCCGAGCGGGTCACCTACGACCGCGACGCCGTCTACGCCATCCTCGACGAAGCTCTCGCCGTCCATGTCGGTTTCGCCACCGAGGACGGGCCGGTCGTCATCCCGACCCTCCACATGCGCGAGGGCGACCAGCTCCTCCTGCACGGCTCGGCGTTCGGCCGTTTCATCACCACCGCCGCGTCGGGGGCGCCGCTGTGTGTCACGGCGACCCTGATCGACGGTGTCATCCTGGGCAGGGCCTCCTCCCACCACTCGGCCGCCTACCGTTCCGTCATGATCTTCGGCAGGGCCACCCCGATCGAGGATCCTGCGGAACGCGCCGAAGCGCTCGCCCGGGTCGTCGAAAGCGTCGTCCCCGGCCGCCTGGACGGGCCCTACGCCGCCCGCCGCCCCAGCGTCGAGGAAGCCCACTACACGGCGTGCCTCACCCTTCCCATCGAGGAGTTCTCGATGAAGGTCCGCGCCGGCTTCGCCCGCGACGAACCCAAGGACGACGCCGTCGAAGCATGGGCCGGCTGGATCCCGTTGACCACCGCCCCCGGGACCCCCGTCCCGGACGCCATCACCGGCACCCGCTTCCCCGCCCCCGCCTACGACCCGGCCGTCCACCGCTTCCGCCAGGACCGCTGACCCGCCGACGCCGACCGCGAAGTATTCGGTGGGGCGATGCGGGGGAATCTGCCACGATCACCGGATGGGTGCATTGGATGCAGTGGCGGGCAGGGTCGCCGGCGGCGCCACCGTGACGTTCCGGCCCAGCGGTTCCTCGATGGTCCCGCTGATACGCAGTCGGCAGCAAGTGGTCGTCGTTCCGGTCGACCCGTCGAAGCTGGAGGTCGGGGACATCGTCCTCGCCCGTGTCGCCGGGACGGTGTACTTGCACGTGGTGTCGTCCGTGGACCCCGCCAAGAAGCGGGTGCAGATCAGCAACAACCGCGGCCGCATCAACGGCTGGACCAGCCACGATCGTGTCTTCGGCATCTGCGCGTCAGTCGACGGGGTCGCGCGGTCAGGGGTCGAAGGCAAGGCGCTCACAGCCGACTAGGAGGTCGTGAGGCTGCCCGGCTACCGTGCGGGCATGGTGAATTTCGTACTTGTGGCAGGTGCGCGGCTCGGGGCGTGGGCGTGGGGTGACGTGGTGCCGCATCTGCGTGCGGCCGGCCACGGCGTCCATCCGTTGACGCTGTCCGGTCTTGCTGACAAGCAGGGTGTACCGGCGGGGCAGGCGACTCACGTCCAGGACGTCGTGGACGAGGTGGAACGCCAGGGTCTGCGTGACGTCGTCCTGGTCGGTCACAGCTACTCGGGCATCCCGGTCGGTCAGGCTGCGGAGCGGATCGGTGACCGCCTGGCCCGCGTGGTGTTCGTCGACTCGAGCGTTCCGGCCGACGGGGATTCCTTTGCCGCCGGCTGGCCGGACGGCGGAGCGGCCCTGGTGGCATCGATCGCCGAGAACGGAGGGTTCTGGCCGCTCGCGCCGGCCGCTCACTTCGACGGCGAAGGTCTCACCGAGGAGCAGATCGCACGCCTCGTCCATGGCTCGACGCCTCACCCGGGTGCCACGCTGACCGAGCCCGCCGTGCTGGCGGGGCCGCTCGGCGAACTTCCGGCGACGTACATCCTGTGCGTGATGCCGGGGACCGAGCCCGATGACGCCGAGCCCGACGATGCCGTGGCCGAGCTGGTGCACAGCGGGCGCTGGCGGCTGGCCAGGATGGACACCGGTCACTGGCCGATGTTCTCCCAGCCGCGCGAGCTGGCGCGGATTCTCCTCGATGCTGCTGCGGCGGAGTGAGAGCTCAGGTCTCGGCGCTGCGGCGCCGGTCGGGGGTGAGGAGGTAGGCGGTCGCCATGTCGGCCAGCTCGTCGGCGTACCGGCGTCTGGCCGCTTCGCCGGCGGCGGAGTCGGGGCGCAGGGAGTTGTGGAAGCAGGCGCCGAGGATGGCTCGGGCCGCGGTGTCCAGTGCCTGCTGGGGATCGGAACGCCGGATCTGGCCGGCGTACGGGGCTGCCGCTTCGAGCAGGAGGCGGTGGAGTGCGGTGATGGTGCGGGCCCCGCGGTCCAGCGACCGGGTCCCGCGCGTGCGCAGCAGCTCGGGGAAGAGGCTGCTGCTGTCGGCGAAGGACTGCAGCAGGGCGTGCGCGTAGGCGTCCATGACGCCTGGCAGCGAGGGCTCGGCCGCGCGCAGTTGCTCGGCCACGTACTCCTCGCGGCGTTCCAGCATCCGCTCGGTCAGGGCGTTGATCAGCTGGTCCTTGTCCTGGAAGCGGCGGTAGATCGTTCCGACGGCGACGCCGGCGCGCTGTGCGACGCCGGCGATCGTCATGTCCTCCAGGCCTGAATCGGAGGCGATCTCCTCGGCCGCCCGCAGCACGCGGGCCAGGGTTGCGGCGCTGCGGGCCTGCTGGGGCTCCCGGTAGGCCGCCGGGCGCTCCGGTTCCTCGATCATGTCTCGCATGGTATCCGCAGTGCTCCCACCGGGGGCTTTTGACAACTGCCGGTCCCTTCGGCGTACTCTCGTGATGCGAACGTGAATTCACATTCACTTCTTATCGGAGGTTCGACCATGATCGACGACCAGACTTCCCCGCCCGTAGCCGTGACGCCTGTAGCCGTGACGCCCGAAGCCGTGGCGCCCGTAACCGTGACGCTCGAGGCCGGACCCCGCGGCGCGGGGAGCATCGACGACTTCGAGCTCTTCTACGCCCGCCGCGCCGTGGACCGCTTCCGGACGCTGCTGGGCCGCCAGGGGCTCCTCGACCTCCTGGCCGCGGACATCGAGAAGGGCAACGCCTTCCTGCGCGAGAGCGCCCGTACCTCCGACGGCGTCTTCACGGGGGGCACCACCGTGCTCGCGGCGAAGGGGCTGACCTCGGGTGAGTTCCTGGCCTGGATGGACCAGGCCTTCGCAGGGGACGAGCGCGTACTCCTCGCGGCGCACCCCGAGCACTACGTGATGGGCACGGATGAGATCGGCGCGCGCGTGGTGGAGAACATCGGCCCGCACGTCGCCGACTTCTACATGGGCGGCTGGGGCACCGACGCGCTGGACTGGGCCAAGGACGCGGCCGAGCTCCTCCCGGAGTCGGAGTTCCCTCGCAAGATGTCCTCGAACCTCTTCCTGGCCGACGGCACCGTCGTGGGCCGGGCCCTGATCCAGTTCGGCGACACCGCCGACGGCTTCACGGCGAACCTGACGGTCTACTTCCCCGTCACGTGCCCGGACGAGGTCCTGGACCACCACCTGCGGCACTACGCCGTCGAGTTCAGGAACTGGATCGTCGCCGCCGCAGCCGCCCGCGCCTGACACTCCTTGCCGGTCGCCGGGGCCGTCCGCCCCGGCGTCCGGCACCCGGAAACGAAGGACCCACGATGCCGAACCACACCCCGTCCGCCACAGGACGCAAGCTGACCATGGTCGTCCTGGGCCTGGCAGCCCTGATCACCACCATGCTGTGCGCCTTCGCGCTGCCCTCGCTCCACAGCGGCCCGCACCGCGTCCCCGTCGGCGTCACCGGCTCCGGGGAATCCGCAGCGGCTCTCGCGCGGAGCACCGACGGCGACGCCTTCGACCTCCGCCCCTACCCGACGACCGCCGCCCTCCGGGCCGCGGTGGAGCACCGGGACATAGCCGGCGGCCTCGACGTCACCGCCCACCGCGTCGACGTGTACACGGCCACCGCGGGCGGTCCTTCCGCCACCAGCGCGCTCACCGCACTGGGCGACGGCGTCGCCGCTCAGCGCGGCGTCCGGGCCACCGTCCACGACCTGGTGCCCTTCACCGCGGACGACCCCCGAGGCGCCGGAATGACCGCCGCACTCCTGCCCATGATCTTCGGCGGCATCTTCCCCGCCCTCATCCTCGCCGGCATGTTCCCCGGACACCGCGGACTGCGCACCCGCATCGCGGGAGTCCTCCTGTTTTCCGTCGTCGCAGGCGCCGCCATCGGCGCCGTCCTCCAGTTCGCCACCCACTCCGTTGACGGAAGCTACTGGCTCACCGCCCTCGGCCTCATCCTCGGCACGGCTGCCCTGTCCACCACCCTCCTGGGCCTCCAGGCCCTCTTCGGCATGGCCGGCTTCGCCTTCGGCGGCGCACTGATGATGCTCCTGGGCAACCCGCTCGCGGGCCTCGCCACCGGACCCCACTGGCTCCCCACCGGCTGGGCCACCCTCGGCCAGCTCCTGCCCCCGGGCGCCTCCGGCAGCCTCCTGCGCGCCAACGCCTTCTTCGACGGCTCCGGCGCCGGATTCCCGGCCCTCACCCTGGCGGCCTGGGTCGCTCTGGGCATCGCCCTCGCACTTCTCGCCGACCGGCGCGGCAGGGGCCGCGTCGCCCCCTCCGAGGAGGCGGCCACCTGACGGACGCCGCGCTCGCGGTGCGGGCGGCGCGGCCCCGATCGCCGTGGTTCAGGCGCGGCCGAGCAGCCCCGCGCCGGCGGTGTTGTCCGTCCGGGCGGTGAAGAAGTCGCAGAAGGCCTCGACGAACTCCGTCTCGTCGACACGTCCGTCTCCGTCGGCGTCCAGTTCCCGGAATCCGACGTTGAGTTCGGCCGGGTGCACCCGGGGGCCTCCGAACAGCATCCGGTACTCGTCCGCTCCCAGGTAGCCGCTGCCGTCGGCATCCGCGGCCCGGAACAGTGCCCGCACCGCCGGTACGAGGCCCTTCGCCAGATACTCGGGGTCGCGGTCCACCCCGGCGAGCATCGCGGACACGAACTCGCGGCAGTCCACGCTCCCGTCGCCGTCTCCGTTGCCGCCTCCGTCGGCGGCCGCCAGGAGCTGCTGCCACCAGCCCTCGAACGCGGCGTACAGCTCGTCCTCCCGCTCGGCCGGCAGTTCCAGCCGCCAGCACATGGCGTGCACCATGGCCTGGAGGTCCGCGGAGTCGACCCGGCCGTTGCCGGTCTGGTCCAGTACCTGGCGGAAGAACGCCTCGAGCCGGACCGGGCGGGAGTCGCCGCTGCTCCGGGTCCGGGGCACCGTGGCCCGCGCGGGCGAGCCGACCACGGAGCGGTGGCGGTAGCGCACCCGGTCGGGAGCCAGGGCCATCGCGTGACGCATCCCGTGGTGCAGCGTCCATGACAGCGCGGCGCCCCCGACCCCGCGCGACGTACCGAACCTCTCGTGCCAGACCGGCGGCAGGTCACTGACCGTGAGCGCGTCCAGGGCGCGGGCGATCAGCACCCGCAGCAGAGGCCACAGGGGTGCCAGCCGTCCGAGCCGGCGCGGGGCGGGGGACTGGCGGAGCATGCCCTGGAACATGTCCCGGACCTCGGGTCCGTACTCCAGGACCTCCCGGACCATCCGCTCGACGTACGCCGGGACATCGGCCGCGCTCACCGGGAGCACCTCCTCCGGGATCCCGAGGGCGGCGCACACCTCCAGGAACTCCCCGTAGAGCACGTCACGTTCGGCCGGAGACAGCGGATCTCCGGACAGTTCGCGCATGGCGGTCATGGACTCGTACAGCGTCACCATCACCCAGGCGCGGACCGCGGGATCCTCGGCACTGTACGGCCGCCCGGCCGAGTCGGTCCCGCGGATGCGCCGGTGCGTGCGCTGGAGGCGTGCCACTTCCAGGCGCCGCTCCTCGGGCCCGGCGAAGAACAGCCTGCTGCCGCTCTCCATGGTGTGCTCGATCCGCCGCCAGGGATGGGCGCGGTAGGTGGAATAGCGGTCCATGCCCGCGGCGACGACGGGATGGGCGATCTGCAGCACCAACAACCGCCATGCCACGAGCCCCATGCGCCGCTCGCCCAGGGTCTGCCGCAGCAGGGTTTCGACGGGGGGTAAGTCCACGGGCGGCACAGCGGGCACAGAGGTCACAGGAAGTTCCTTTTCTACGGGGGACACCAGCACCCCGTACAACGCCCCCGCCTCGTGCCCGACCGACCCGCGCCCGGGCCTCCACCCGGACGTGTGTCCCCCCGAACGCCCGCTCGCGCCCTCCTCGGTCACAGCCCCTGTACGCCGTGACCCGGGCCGGGGCCGCCGCCCGTCCGGTTCACCAGACGACGTGCAGGGTGTGCGGTGAGCGGTGGATCAGAGTGGGCCGCATGGCCGGCGCGGGGGCGTCGGGGTCCAGCCGGAGACCCGGGAAGGTCTGGACGAACAGCTCCAGCGTCAGCCGCAGTTGCTCGCGGGCCAGTTGGGAGCCGGGGCAGCGGTGGGCCCCGTGGCCGTAGGCGAGGTGCCGGTGCTCGGCCGGACGGCGGATGTCGAACCGGTCGGCGTCCTCGTACCGTTCCCCGTCCCGGTTCGCAGAACCGTAGGCGACCAGCACGTTGGCACCGGCCGGAAGCTTCGTACCGGCGAGTGACAGCGGCCGTGTGGTGGTGCGGCGGAAGGCCTGGATGGCCGTGTCGAAGCGTGCGGCCTCCTCCACGGCGGCCGGGACGAGCCCCGGATCGGCGCACAGCAGCTCCCACTGGGAGCGGTCGCGCAGCAGGTGCATGAGCGTGGTGCCGATCATCGCGCTGGTGGTGAGGAACCCGGCGATCAGGAGGTTCTGGACGCTCGCCACCAGCTCGTGGCGCTGCTCCAGGGTGAGTTCGCCGCTGCCCGGGGCCAGCGCGGCCACCATCGCCGAGCAGAGGTCGTCGCGGGGAGCGGCCCGCCGGTCGCGCAGGTAGCCGTCCAGCAGGTGCTGGAGCGCCACCACGTCCTCGGCGGCGGCCGCCTGATCCTGCGGGGACATGGGCCTGAACAGCAGTTCCTCCGCCCGGTACCCGCCGTGCACCGCGGCGGGCACGTCCGCCGGATCCAGCCCGATCAGCCTGCCGACCACCTGCCCCGGCAGCCGGCGGGCGTACGCCTCCACGAGCTCGGCCGACCCGTCCGACACGATGCCGTCCACCAACTCCCGGGCGCACAGCCGGATGTACGGCAGCAGGGCGCCCACACGCGTGGCGCTCAGCCCGCGGTTGAGCACGGCCCGGTGGCGCTTGTGCTCGGCGCCACCCGTGTTGACGACGGTGGGGCGCGGTGCGAACCCGCGGGGCAGCACCCCGAGCGCGGCTTCGGAGAGCTGGACGTCCGGCAGCAGCGCGTTGGCGGAAGAGAAGTCGTCCGCGCGCAGCAGTACTTCCCGTACGTCCTCGTCGCGGGCCACCAGCCACGCGTCGACCTCGGGCACGTGGATCAGGCCCTCGGCCGCGCGGGCGCGGGCGTACAACGGGTACGGGTCGGCGTACAGATCGTCACGCCTTGCCTGGTCCTGAGACGGCACGGGGCCTCCGGTGTCGACGGCGGGCGCTGCTGTGGCGGGACGCGAGACGGCCCGCACGAGACGGAGTCCGCTGCCGGGCCATGATGCAGGAGCCCGGCCGGGCGGGGAAGTACGCCTCGACGGCACCGCCCGAGCACCGGTGCACCCGACGACGCACCGGGACCGCACGCCCAGGCGCCGACCAACCGGCCCGGCCCGACGCGGCGGATCGCCGGTCGCTCAGGGGACGCGGGCGGTCCATTCCTCGGTGGAGAACTTCGTCCTCGCCAGTTCGCGCGCCCTGGCCATCTCCTGGGCCGTCACGGTGTCCTCCGTCAGCCCGTAGCGGCTCCGGAAGACGCCGATCATCCGCTCGATGACCTCCTCGCGGGAAAGGCCGGTCTGCCGCCGCAACGGGTCGACCCGCTTCTTCGCGCTCTTCGTCCCCTTGTCGGAGAGCTTCTCGCGGCCGATCCGCAGTACGTCGGTCATCTTGTCCGCATCGATGTCGTAGGCCATCGTCACGTGATGGAGCACGGCGCCGCCGCCCGCCACGAACCGCTTCTGTGCCGCGCCGGCGATCTTTCCCGCCTCGGTCGCGATGTCGTTCAGGGGCTGGTACCAGGCCTTCACGCCCATCTCACCCAGTGCGCCGAGCACCCAGTCGTCGAGGTAGGCGTAGGAATCGGCGAAGGACAGCCCCGAGACCAGGGACTCCGGGACCGAGAGCGAGTACGTGATGGTGTTGCCCGGCTCGATGAACATGGCGCCACCGCCGGAGATCCGCCGCACCACCGTCATGCCGTGCCGCTCCGCCCCTCCGGGGTCGACCTCGTTGCGCAGGGACTGGAAGCTGCCGATGACCACGGCCGGCGCACCCCATTCCCAGACCCGCAGGGTCGGCGGCCGGTGCCCGGAGGCGACCTCATGGGTGAGGACCTCGTCCAGGGCCATGTGCAGGGCGGGATCCTGCGGAGGCATCCGGACGAGCCGCCAGTCGTGCGCGGACCACTCGGTGGCCTGCGCCAGCGCACGGCGCACGGCGATGGCGATGCCTTCCGCGGTCACTCCGAACATCTGGGTCCCGGACGGCAGCGCTGCGGTGATCCGGGCGGCGAGCGCGGCCGCATCGGTGTCGGCCGGGGCTCCTTCGAGGGCCTGGTCGACTGCGTCGAGCGCCTCGTCGGGCTCGAGGAAGAAGTCGCCCGAGACCCGCACCCCGCGCAACACCTCCTGCGCGCACTCCAGATCGACGACCACGAGCTTGCCGCCGGGAACCTTGTACTCACCGTGCACGGAAAGACGCCCTTCGAGATGAATGGCCGGATTGGCCGGTATGTGCGTACTTCCCACGCTAACCGATCTCCTGGCGGGTCCCGTCCCGTCGGCGGGGGCGGTCAGCTCACGCGGTGGCGGTCCCCGGGGCGTTGAGGCGGTCCAGTCGGGCGTAGAGGTCGAGCACCACCCTGGCCCGGTCCTGGACGCAGGCCGCAGTCGCCTCGAACGGTGCGGCCAGGCACCGCTCGGCCTCCTCCAGGGCGGCACGGGCGAGGCGGGTGGAGCCGCCGGGCCGGCGGCGTGCGTGGTGGTGGATGTCCTCGGCCACGGCCCGGGCGTGGCCGGTGAGCTGGAGGGCGATCCGTTCGTAGTCGTGGGGTGGGAGTGCGGTGTGCGGGAGGCGCCAGGCGAGCACGTCCCGGGAGAGCAGTTCGTTCGGCTCGCGGTCGAGAGGGAGTAACTCCGATCCCATCCGTCCCTCGGGATCGTGCAGGACGCTGTGCGTATCGTTCGCGTTCATCTGGCCCTCTCGCTGCTCGGATGCGGGCACGACGACCCGGTACTGCCGTTCCTTCGCCATTCGGCGCCGATACGGTTGCGGATTGGCCGGCATTTCCTTCGCCCTGCACCCCCTCCGAGCGCTTGCCCGACCGACATGAGTGATCCGCGGGGATGAGCGCGGAATTAAGGCTCATACGACAAATGCGTATTTCGTGGAATACGCCCCGCAATTCCAAAAATGTTCAATATCGACCATTATTGTGTGCCGGTGATCTCGGTAAAGGGTTTCAGCTTGGAGGGGCCGGAGGGCCCCGTTTTCGGTCCCGTCGACGCAGAGATCGGAAAAGGTCAGCTCATCGCCGTGGTCGGACCGGGAGGCTCCGGCAGATCGAGTCTGCTCATGGCCCTGGCGGGCAGGCTGCGGGGCGGCAGCGGAGAGGGCCCGGAGCACGGGGTGCGCGAGGTCGCCTCCCTGGCCCGGATCACCGGCGTGGTGGAGACCGAGGAGTACCGCAAGGTGGGCCAACTCCTACGGGACCAGGGCCTGAGCGGCACGCTCCCCGGTGACCAGGGCCGGCGCTACGGCGAACTGTCCGCGGCGGACCGGCTGCGGGTCGACGTGCGCCTGGCCCTGGCCTCCGGCGCCGATGCGGTCTTCGTGGACGACGTCGACGACGGCCTGGTGCCCACGGAACTGCGACGGGCCTGGGCCTACCTGCGCGAGGTGGCCGACTCGGGCGTGGCCGTCGTGGCGAGCGCCTGCGCGGCCCCGCCCGTCGTGGACGGGGTGATCGACCTCGGGCGGGGGGCGGCCGGATGAGCGCACTGCGCCTCGCCGCGGTCGAGCTCGCCCGCTTCACGACCGGACCCCTGGTGCGCCGCCTGGTCCCCCTGGCCCTGGTCCTGCTGCCGACGCTCTACGGCGGGCTGTACCTGTGGTCCAACTGGGACCCGTACGGCAGGCTGAAGGACGTACCGGTGGCGGTGGTGAACCTGGACGAACCGGTGACGGCCCTGGGCAAGACCGTGGACGCGGGGAACAAGTTCGTCGAGGAACTGACCCAGGACCACACCCTGGGCTGGCGTTTCGTCAGCGAGGACGAGGCGCGGCGCGGGCTCGACGACGGGACGTACTACTTCATCGTGACCGTGCCCCGGGACTTCAGCGCGGCCCTGGCCAGCCCGCTGTCCCTGGAGCCCCGCCGGGCCCACCTCACCTTCACCCTCAACGACCAGCGCGGGTTCACCATCGGCAAGATGGGGGAGTCCGCCGAGCCGGAGCTGCAGCGGCGCGTCAACTCGGCGGCCTTCGCGGCCTACACCCAGGGCGTACTGGGGAAGCTGCCGGAGCTGCACGATCAGATGGCGAAGGCGGCGGACGGAGCGGCGAAACTGTCCAAGGGAACGGGTACCGCGGTCGGCGGGGCCCAGAAGCTCGCCGACGGGATCACCCAGCTCTCGGACGGCTCGAAGACCCTGGCCGACGGTGCCGGGCAGGTCGCCGACGGCACGCAGAAGCTGGTCGACGCCGTCGACGAGGCCGAGGCGGCCTTCGAGGGGGAGGTCGCGCACATCGCCTCCGCCGTACGGGAAGGAGCGGGAGCGGCGTCCTCGGCCGTGGACGTGCTGACCCTGATGGCGGACAAGGCCGTGGCGGACACCCAGGCCGTACTGACGACGGTGAAGCAGCTGTGCGCCGGCGACCCGGGGCCCGTCTGCCGGGAGGCTGTCGCCGCGGCGACCGCCGCGCACCGGATCACCGTGCGGATCTCGAACGACCTGCACGCCCTGCAGAGGCTGCTCGACAAGGCCGCCACCGTGCCGCCGACGCTCGACGCGCTGGCGAAACTGCTCGTCACGGGCGAACGCACCGTGCTCGGCATCGCCGACGACCTCACCCGGGCCACCAGCAAGGCCGCCAGGGTGGCCGACGCGGTCCACCGGCACGTCAAGCAACGCTGCGCTGGAGACCCGGGACCGGTGTGCACCGGACTCGTGGCGCTGACGAAGGACGTGAAGTCCGCGGCCGACCGGCTGAACAGGGCCCAGCACCGGATCGAGGCCTCGGTACGGCGCCTCGCGGCCATTGTGGACCAGGCCGCCGCCCGCCTCGCGGAGCTGCCGGACACCATCGCCGAGGCCAAGTCGCAGGTGCAGCTCCTCAACGACGGGGCGCATCAGGTCGCGGACGGGGCGAACCTCCTCCGGGACAACCTCGGCACGGCGCAGAACGGCGCGAACGAACTCTCCTCCGGCCTGGTCAAGCTCAAGACGGGCGCGAACGAACTGGCGGACGGCCTCGACGCGGGAGTGAAGAAGATCCCGACGATCCGTCCGGATCTGCGCGCCAAGATGGCCGACGTCCTGTCCAACCCGGTGGAGATCCGCACCGACGTCGAGAACCCGGCCCGCGTCAACGGCCGCGGTCTCGCCCCCTTCTTCTTCGGCATCGCCCTGTGGGTCCTCGGCCTGCTCGGCTACCAGATCCTGGGAACCTTCAACGCCAGGGCACTGGCCGGAAGCCTGCCCGCGGCGACCGTGGCCCTCGGGGGCTGGCTGCCGATCATGGCCGTCGGAACCCTCGCGGTCGCGGTCCTGTACCTGTCGGTGGACCTCGGCCTCGGGCTCGACCCGCTGCACCCCGTGCACACGATCGGCATCATGCTGCTGGCGGCGGGGGCGTTCACGGCGATCTCCTACGCGCTCCGGGCCGCCCTCGGCGTGGTCGGCGGCCTGCTCTCGCTCGTCCTGCTGATGCTCCAGCTGACCTCGGGAGGCGGTACGTACCCGGTCCTGACCGCCTCACAGCCCTTCAAGTTCCTGCACCCGGTGCTGCCGATGTCCTACCTCATCGACGGCCTGCGCGTGTCGATCTCGGGCGGCCGCGAACAGGACTACTGGTTCGACGTGATGGTGCTGACGTGTTTCCTCGCGGGGGCGCTCGCCCTGGCCGTCCTCATCGCCCACCGCCGGCGCACCTGGACCTTCGCCCGGGTGAAACCCGCCCTCGAGATGTAGCGCCCCGACACGACGCGCCCGCCGTCCGCCACGAGGAGGGGCGGCCGGCGGGCGCGTCGGGCGGTGCTACTTGGGGCAGGTGTCCTGCGTGACCTTGCCGCCCGAGTCGGAGGCCGTGGACGGGTCCATCGACAGGCACTTGCCCGTCCAGTTGTTGATGAACGTGTAGGCCTGCCGCGACCCGGCCGCGGTGTCGACCTTGGTCGGGATGATGTTCCACAACTGGCTACCCGAGAACCAGCGGCCCTCGCAGTCCCACCAGAACAGCTGGGTTCCGGCGCCCGGCGGGGTGCCGTTGTTGTACGGAACGGTCAGGCACTTGCCGTTGCTCGCCTTGATCCAGAAATGGCCCTTGCCGTCGTACGAGGGCGTCACGGCTTCCCACTGGTGACTGCTGGGCGCACTCGACTGGCAGGCGCGCTGGGTGACCAGCCCGCCGGTCTTGGAGCTGTCGAACTCGGGACCCCGCACCATGCAGCGGTTGTACCGGCTGTTCACGTAGGTCTTGTCGGCGTTGACAAGCCAGACGGCCCGGTCTCCGTTGACGGCATTGTGCGCGATGATCGCGTTCACCAGGCCCCAGCCGGGGAAGTCCGACATGACGATGCCGACCCGGCCGACCGTGCTGTCGAGGTGCTTCATGAGCTGGTAGTTGATGCCCGCGATGTCCGTGGTGACACCGCCCTGGACGGACCGGTAGCCCCCGGCGTAGTTCGCCGGGTTCTGGCCGAAAGGGGAGGTGGAGGCGGAGGAGTACGTCAGGTACACGTCGCTGCGGCTGCCGGTGAACGCCTTGTTGACGTTGTCCTTGACGTGGCCCCACTTCTCCGGAACGGTCGGCGCCGACCAGGTGTCCTCCTTGTGGAGGTTGAAGCCCTTGATCCCGTAGGCGTCGCTCTCCACCCCGTCGAAGCTGCCGAGGACCAGCTTGCCGCGGGCCTGCCCCAGCGTGGGAACGTCCACCCGGCCGCCTCCCGAAGCGGAGGCGCCGTAGAACAGTCCGGGGTACTTCGCCGCGTAGGAGGCGAAGATGGACCGGACCTTCTCCGCGGTCACCGTCGTCGGATCGTTCCTGCAGTCGACGAGGGACGGCTTCTCGTAGGGGCACTCGGCCGCCAGCCGCATCACGACGGTCTCCGTCGGGTGCGCCGTGAGGAACGACCGTGTCTTGGACAGGACGTCGTCGAAATTGGCCTGCTGGTAGAAGGCGCTGTGATGGACCGCGAAGTACTGGTTCTCGGTGACGCGGACCCGGATGTCGATCGCCCGGATGCCCCGGTCCAGTTGCGCCCTGAGCGTGTCCGCGCTGTCGCCGTAGTCCTCCTGCGTCTGCACGTCGGCGCCCCCGTGGAGGGCGAGCGTGTCGTGCGTGCCCGGGATCGACATCGCCGACAGCGGGGTGTCGTTCGCGAGGCCCCACATCCACTCGGCCCGGTCCGCCTGCCCGAGGTTGCGGTAGGCGTCCGCGTTGGTCGACCCGGCCGCTCCGGCGGCGGCAGGCGTCATCAGTGCCGCGCCCAGCGCGAGGCAGACCGTCATCAAACGGGCCAGCGGGCGGGACCGCCGGCGCGGTCCGGCGCCGACGGTGTGGGGGGTCGTGCGGGGCATGGAACTCCAGTCCTGATGCGGGGGGATGCGTAGAACGGCGCAAGCACGCTCCGGAAGGTCCGGGTGCCGCCTGCCCTCGTGGGTAAAGCCAAGCCGACGGGACGAGCCCCGACCAGGAAGTTCCACCCGCAAAACTGTGTGCCGCCTACTTTTGCGGGTGGGGGTTCGGCGCTGCTGCGGGGCCTGCACGAAGCGGCCGCCGCGGAACTGGAACACCTCGCGAGCCTGGGCCGCCCCCACCCGGCCTCCACGGCAGACGATCCGAGCCCCGCCGCACCACCGGACTCCGCCGCGCGCAACGGCGCTCCCGATCGGCTGCCCCGCGCACCGCGGCTTCCACGGGCGGACGGCGGAACTCGCCGAGCTGTCGCACGCGGCCACGGGCGAGGCGCCCGTCTGCCTGGCCGTCGGGCCGGCCGACGTCGGCAAGACGGCCCTTATGCTGCACTGGGCCCACCAGGAGCGGTCAGCATTCCCCGACGGGCTGCTCTGCGCGGCTTCGGCGACACGGGCGAGCCGAGCCCCACAGCTCCCGCCGGAAACGGCCCGGCAGTTCGCCCATCTCGGCCGCCACTCCGGCACGCACGTGGACCGCCATGCGGCCGCGGCCCTGGCGGGCACGCACCCGTCAGCCGCCGAGACCGCCCTGGAGCGGCTGACGGGTGCGCACCTCGTCACGGAGACGGCCTCCGGCCGATGGAGGATGCACGACCTTGTGCGGCTCTACGCACGCACCCCCGACACAGGTCCCGACGCCGACCCGCACGGCGAGTTGCGCCTGCTGAACGTGCTCGGCTGGGTCCTCACCGAAGAAGGCCGCATCCCGGAGGCGCTCACGCACCTGGAGACCGCCTCCCTGCTCGCCTCCCGGGGAGGGGACGCGGTGGCCGAGGCGAACGCCCTGATCGTCCTGGGCGTCGCGCAGCGCGGCTCGGCTCCCCGGACGAGGCCGCGGAGGGATGCGAGCGGGCGTGGGAGCTGGCGCGCAAGGCCGGCGACTGAAGCCCTGGCCTGCGACGGGAATCCGGGGACGGTCGATGTGCCCCGGATCCGGCTGCTCATGGTCCGGGGAGAGGCGCTGCCGGGGCTCGGGGACCGGGCAGGGGGCATCGCGCAACTCGACCCGGCGGCCCGCGAGGCGGAGTCCTCCGGCTACGAGGACGGCGCGGTACGGGCGCTCGGAGCACTGCTGCGCGTACCGACGGACACGGAACACCAGGCACGGTACGAGGCGGCGGTCGCACGCCTCACGACGCGGACCTGACCCTCCTCCGGCCTGCCGTTGATACATGGCTGAGCGTCTTCCCGATGCGCCCCTGATGACCGGGGCGCATAGCTTCCGAAGGCCGCCTCGGTTCCCACGGGCCGCGGCAGTCCCAGCCGGAAACCCCGTGTCCCGAAAGGCCTCCTCGCCGATGCGCATGCCCCTGCCCTCCCCGCGCCGCCGCGTCCTCTCCCTGGCAGCCGTCGCAGCGCTGACCCTGGGGGCCGCCTCGTGCGGCAGTCCCGAGCCGGAGCCCGAAGTCGTAGGCTCGGCCCAGGTCTCCGTACAGGCCGGAACGGCCCACTCGTCCCGGCTGACCTACGACTTCGGTGACACCGCCTACGCGCCACCCGGCCTGGGCGACGGCAAGCGTACGGAGCTGAAGGCCGCCGTGACCTACCCGAGCGAGCTGGGTACCGGCAAGCACCCCCTGGTGATGCTGCTCCACGGCTGGGCCGACACCTGCGCGGCGGGCGACGAACCGGTCCGCGGCAAGGGCTGGCCGTGCGGCAAGGGAGCCGAGCCGGTCGACAACTACCTGGGCTACTCGTACCTCGCCGACGCACTGGCCGAGAAGGGCTACGTCGTGGTGTCGGTGGCGGCCAACGGCATCCAGGCCCAGGAGAAGGACCAGGGCCACGTCGCGCGCGCGGCCCTGCTGGACAAGCACCTGGAGATGTGGAAGCAGCTTTCCGACGGTGAGGGGCCATTGAGCGAGCTGAAGCAGTTCACGGGCCACGTGGACCTGGACCGCGTCGGCACGCTCGGGCACTCGCGCGGCGGCGGCGGGGTCCTCGCCCAGGCCCTGGACGGCCACCGGCTCCCGGCCGGCGTGCACATCCGCGCCACGATGGCCCTCGCGCCGGCCATGAACGGCATCGACCCCGGCAAGGACCACATCACCCGCGTCCCCCTCTCCCTCGTGGCCGGAACCTGCGACGCCATGTGGGAGGACAGCAAGGTGCCCGTCGCGATGGCCGCCGGAAACCCGGACGTCGAGCATCACGACGTGCCCGGTGGCAACCACAACTTCTTCAACACGGTCTGGACACCGGGTACCGGGCCGGCCTTCGCCACCGACGACGTCGCCGTGGAGAACCGCAACCGCCCCGGAGGTCGATGCGAGAGCACGAACGGGACGGGCACCGTCCAGCAGCTCATCCCCACCGCGCAACGCGAGACCGCGATCCGCTACGCAACCGAGTTCTTCGGCAAGCACCTGGGCTAGGGCCTGTCGCCGGACCCGTCGTCGAACCTGTCGTCGAACTGCCGAACGGCCGCCCTTCGGGTGAGGAGCGGCCTTTGGCGACTCCGAACCAGGCGTACGGTAAGGGTGCAGATGCCCCTTTCCTCCCTCCTTGGTCCGCTCGCCGCTGCCGGGGGAGCGGTGGCGGGGCCGTGCAGGACCGCCCGCCGCACCGGGGGTGTCCTTCGGCGTCCCGTCGCCCTTCGGCTGGGGATCCGACCGGTTTTCGAGAGGGAAGAGGTTGCGCCTTGTCTGCTGCTGATCCGGCCCGTGCGGGCCGGTGGGGAAGGCCGCTGCGGGCCCGCCTGGCCGGCGGCCCCGCCCCGGCCCCGGTCACGGTCCCGGGCGTACTGACCGCGGAACGGACCTGGATGCGCGAGCTGGCCAGGACGCTGTGCGAGCTCGGCGTGGAACTCCTGCGCGCGGGCAAGCGCACCGCTTCGGTGGAGACGGACCTGGCCGAAGTGGCCGCCTGCTACGGAATGCTGGCGCGCAGCTTCGTCGTCCCCACCGGCCTGTTCGTCCGCGTGGAACCCCTGACGGCGCAGACGGAAGGCGAGCTCGACTTCGCGCTGTTGAGCGGCGGGGACCTGAGGCTCGACCAGGCCCAGGCCCTGGAGAACCTGATGGCCCGCCTGCGCGAGGAGGCAATGCCCCTCGCCCGGGTGCGCACCGCGCTGGAGGACATGCGCTCGATGCCGCAGAGTCTGAGCCCGGCAGTGGCGGTCTCCGGCTACGTCGTGGCCACCGTCGGCCTGGGCATGCTCTTCCACCCGACGGCGCCTGCCCTGGCCGGATACGCGGCACTCGGCCTGCTCATCGGCCTCCTCCGGGTGCTCATCCCGCGCCACATGCCGTTCCTGGCCCCGGCGCTGCCCCTGCTCTCCGGCGCCCTGGCCGCGGGTCTGGCCCAGGCCTTCGCGGGCCCGCTGCTCCACGAACAGCCCCAGTACCTGTTCATCGCGCCGCTCGTCGGATTCCTCCCCGGCGCCGCCCTGTCCATGGGCCCCATCGAGCTGTCGCTGGGCTACACCCTGTCCGGCGTCTCACGGCTGGCCGGCGCACTCAACGTGCTGCTGCTCCTCGCGGTCGGCATCCTCGTCGGCGTCCAGGCCGTCGACGCCCGTCCCGCGACGGGGCCGCCACCGCACCTCATGGGCGGGTGGGCGGGCTGGGCGGGGGCGGTCCTCTTCCTCGTCGGCTTCGTCCTCTACTTCTCCACACCCCTGCGCGCCCTGCCCTGGATGGTCGGAGCCCTGCTCCTGGCCCGCGCCGTCCAGACCGCGGGTGAGGCCGTGGGCGGCCTGGCCCTGGGCGCTTTCGCCGCCGGCATGCTGCTGCCCCCCATGGCCGCATGGATCCAGCGCCACCACCGCATCCCGGAGCTGCTCGTCTTCCTGCCCTGCTACTGGGTCCTGGTGCCCGGTGCCGGCAGCCTGCAGGGGCTCTCCGAACTCCTCACCCGGCAGAACGCCTCCAGCTTGGGCCTCCTGGTCAACGCCCTGGTCACCCTCGTCGCCATCGGTCTCGGCATCCTGGCCGGCGCCCGCCTGGGCGCCCGCCCCCGCATCCACCTCGGCCCTCCGGCCGAGCCCCCCACCCCCACCCCAACTCCCACCCCCACGCCGACGTCCGGGGAGAACTGACCCGGCCGCCGGTCCGGCTCTTGCGGATCGAGTATTCCCATGTGTTTGAGGATCTCCCCTCAGTGCTATGAGGGAGAAGGTCCTGTTTGGTCGCCAATACGCGGATCGACGTGCGCACATAAAACGCGGATACATAAGCCGCAGTTCAATCATCGGAATGTCGGACCGCGGGAGCGAAATGGTTGCCTCAGGCTAATTTGCGCAGGGTGGATGCAAGGCGTACAACGGAAGACGGCCCCGAAGGGATTCCATCGGGAATCGCCGGCCGGGCAAACCGGCCGGTATTCCGGAGCCGTGAACCACCTCTGAGAGTGGAGCAATTCCGTGCAAGAGTCAGGCGCTCAAGTCCCGTCCGATCGGGAGCTGCTCGACAGCAGTATCGTGATCGACGGCTGCGCACCGGTTCTGATGCAGGACCTGAGGGAGTGGAAGCGCTTCTACGAGAACGGCGTGACGACGATCCTCGGTACGGTCACCACGGCCGACGACATGCCGGGGACGATGGCGGCCCTGTCGAAGTTCCACCGGCTGATCGAGTCGAACCCCGACAAGCTCCTCCTGGTCGAATCCGCCGAGGACATCCTCCAAGCCAAGCGGAGCAACCGCCTGGGCATTTCCCTGCAGTTCCAGAACGCCCGACCCCTGGGCCGCGACGTCGGCTTGGTCGAGCTGTACCGCCGACTCGGGGTCAAGACGATCCAGCTGACGTACAACTACCGCAACAACCTCGGCGACGGCTGTCTGGAGCCCGCGAACAGCGGCCTGTCGAAGTTCGGCCGCGAGGCGATCCGCGCCATGAACGACCGGGACATCCTGGTCGACCTCTCCCACACCGGCGAGCGCACCACCCTCGAAGCGATGGAGCACTCGAACCGCCCGGACGTCTTCACCCACGCCAACTCCCGGGTGATCCGCGACCACCCCCGCAACCTGACCGACGAGCAGATCCGGGCCGCGGCCGACAAGGGCGGAGTGGTCGGCCTCTGCGCATTCCCCGACTTCATCTCCGACAACCCGAATCCGACCGTCGCCGACCTGATGCCCCACCTGGAACACATGGTCGACGTAGCGGGAATCGACCACGTCTCACTCGGCACCGACTTCTTCTTCGGATCGTCCTGGGCGGAATACGTGGAACTCGGCAACTGGGGTCGCGACGAATACCCGCCGCCGCCCTGGAACTACCCCCTCGACGGAACGAACACCATCGAGCTCGTCACCGCGCTACGAGGCCGTGGATTCACCCCCGAGGACATCAAGAAGATTCTCGGCGAAAACCTCATGCGGGTGTTCGGAAAGGTCTGGTAGCGGTCGGCCGGGTTTCAACCCGCCTGAGCCTCTCGTCACCCCGCCCCGGACCAGTGCCGGCGTGATCGAAAACCCTCCAGACCCGAAGGATCGCCGTCCCATGGCATGGTTCGACTCGCTCAAGGCGTCGGTCCGCTCCGGCCTCATCGTCCGGCGGGTCCGTCTGGACCCCCCGACGGCCCTGCGGGCCGGCCTCGGGCTGGCACTGGCCGGCGGCACGGCGTGGTGGCTGTTCGGCGTCGGCGCGGCCTCCATGGCCGCGCTCGGCGCCTTCCTCACCGGCATCGCCGTCTGTCTGCGCGGCTGGCGGCCCCGGCCCTTCTACCCGACGGTCTGCGCCCTCGGCCTGGGGCTGACCACCTTCCTGGGCTTCCTCACCGGCGCCCACCCGGCCCTGTTCCTGCCCCTCCTGGGCGCATGGACCTTCCTGGCGGGCCTGGCCTGGGCCTTCGGCCCGAACGCGGGCAGCATCGCCGTGATGAACGTGGTGATGATGGTCGCCACCGTGCCCCTGCCCACCGCGATGTCCACGAGCCTCGGCCAAGCGGCGCTGGCCCTCGGCGGCGGTCTGATGCCCGCGCTGATGGTCGTACTCTTCCCGGTCCGCAGGTGGGCCCCGCATCGCGACGCGCTCGCGGACGCCCTGGCAGCCGAGGCGGACTACGCCCGCCGGCTGCGTGACGACCCGGCCGCCCCCTTCGACCCGCGGCCCTTCGTCCTGGCCCGCGATGCCGCCACGGGCCTCAGCCCCTTCCAAGCCCGCTGCCGACCCGCCGAACTCCACGGACCGCGAGCGCTGGCCGAGCGCCTGCGCCCGGTCCTGGCCTCCCTCGCCGACCCCACCCTCACGACGGCCGCCGTCAGCAGGGAAGAGGCCCGCACCCTGCTCGCCACGGCGGCCGGAGTCCTGGACGCCGCCGCCCTCGCGGTCCGCCGGGGGCGGCCCGTCCTCCTGCCCGCAACCCACACGGTGTTCGGCGAGGTGGAGGACGGGATGCCCTCCTCCGCGGCCGCCCCCGCCGTCCGCCTCGGAGCCCTGCTGTGCGAGGTGGTCGAGGCCGTGGACCCCGTCACCCGCGGGTGCACGGAGCCCCGTGTACCGCTCGCCCGGCCGCGCGCCGCCGAGCTGTCGGCCGACGTACGGCGCCGGCTGGGCCCGCACCTGCACGCCGGTTCACCCGTCCTGCGCCACGCGATCCGCACCACCGTCGTGGTCGTGGCGGGCTGTCTCCTGGGGCACGCGCTGCCGCTGGGGCACGCCTACTGGGTCCCGATGGTCGCCGTCCTGATCATGCGCCCGGACTTCTCGCAGACCTACAGCCGAGCCGTCTCCCGCCTCGGCGGGGCCCTGTGCGGAGTCGGGGCGGGCATTGCCCTCACCCAACTCGTGCACCCACGGCCCGTCCTGGCCGGGGTCCTGGCGGCCGTCTGCGCGACGCTGGTGTTCCTCCTCATGAACTCCGGCTACCTCGTCGCCCAGACCTTCGGCTGCTGCTACGTCGTCCTCACCCTCGGCATGGCGGGCGAGCCCTGGACCCGCGCCGCCCCCGAACGCCTCACCCTCACCCTCGTCGGCGGCGCCCTCGCCATGCTGTCCTACGCCCTCTACCCGGCCTGGGAAACCCCCGGCCTGCGGCTGCGCCTCGCCGACTGGCTCCACGCCGACCTCGGCTACGCAGCCGCCGTCCTGGCACGCTGCGCCGACCCCACCGACACCGCCGACCGGGAACTGCGCCAGGCCCTCCTCGCCGCCCGCACGGCCCGGATGGCCTGGCAGGAGGCCGTGCTGCGCGCCGGGAACGAACCGGTACGCCCCGGTGGACTCCCGCACGCGGCGGAGGCCGAGGCCCAGCAGGCGCTGGCCGAAGTCGCCCGGGTGGCCCTCCTCCTGGAGGCCCACCTCCCCAACACCCCGCAGGCCACCGTGCCGGGGGCCGCGCCGCTGGCCACGGCCCTGCGCGACTCCGCCGAACGGGCGGCGCAGGCAGTGCGCGAGCAGCGCGTCCCCGACTGGCAGCCGTTCAGCGACGCCCTCGACGCCTTCGCGGCCGAACACCTCCACGCGATGCCCGTGCAGCACGCCGGACACCTCCTGCTCGCCCCGCTCCGCAGGCTCAGCGAGGCCCTCGCGGCCGGCCCCGACGCGGTTCTCCGCTAGGCCGTCTCTTCGGACCGGGATCCGCGGCAGGAGCGGTCGGGACGGGAGGTCCCGGTGGAACTCCTACTGGTGGGGTACGTGGTTCAGCCGCGGACCCCGGGAGCGGCGATGGCCGGCCGGGCCCTGACGCCGGCGGCGGCCGGGGAAGGGGTTGCGCCGTGCGGGGACGCTGGGAGCAAGGGCCAGGAGGGCAATGACCGCGAGGGCCAGGACGAGGATGATCACCGTGATGAGCGTCATGATTCCGCCTTCCGTCGGGTTCCGACTTCCTGTAACTACTTGGTGTGACCGGAATCCGGGCTCATAAACACGATGGGTGACATTTATCGGCCGGTTGATCCCTCCGACACTTGGATCCGCCCTCCCGCCGAGCCCCGCTACTCGTGGGTTCTGCACACCCCGACGGTGACATCGGAGACTGTCGCCGCCTCCGCTCCGCGTGACACGGTCGTTACCGCCACCGACCGAGGGAGCAGGAGTGAACAAGGGGTACGCAGCCTTCTGCGACGCCGACCGCTGGTTCTACGACGCCCCGTACCGGCGCGCCGGCGAGAGCTATCCGCAGGCCCTCGCTCCCGTACCGGCGGGGTGGCGCTCGCACCGGAGCGGAGACTGGCTGGCCCTGCGGCCGGCCGACACCGAACTGCCCGCACAGGGCTGGAAGATCCACGTGTCGGCCACCCTCGACAACGCCGAGTCCCTGCTGGCGAAGGTGTACGACTACTGCACCGCCCGGGACATCGCCTTCAAGTTCATACCGGGCCGCTACCTGCTGCACCTGCGCAACGCCAAGTACGCCGACCGCGCCGGCAGCGGAAAGTTCATCACGGTGTACCCGGCCGACGAGACGCAGTGCCACCGGATCGCGCAGGACCTCGACACCGCGCTGGAGGGAGCGGCGGGCCCGTACATCCTCAGCGACCTGCGCTGGGGCGCCGGGCCGGTCCACCTGCGCTACGGCAGCTTCACCCTGCGGCACTGCTACGACGAACACGGCGCACTGGTCCCGGCGATCGAGGCCCCGGACGGAAGTCTCGTACCGGACCCGCGCGGCCCGTCCTTCCAGCCGCCCGCATGGCTCGAACTGCCTGAGTTCCTGCGCCCCCACCTGGAGGCGCGCTCCGCGCTCACCCTGGCCGGCGTCCCCTACACGGTGGAGCGGGCCCTGCACTTCTCCAACGGCGGCGGCGTCTACGCCGGCAAGGACACCCGCACCGGTGCGCCGGTCGTGCTCAAGGAGGCCCGGCCGTACGCCGGGCTCGCCGCCGACGGAGCCGACGCCGTGACCCGGCTGCACCGCGAACAGGCCGCGCTGGAAAGGCTGTCGGACCTGGACTGCGTCCCCACCGTGCACGGCACCTTCACGGTCGGCGACCACCACTTCCTGGTCATGGAACACCTCGAGGGCAAGCCGCTCAACACCTACTTCGCCCGCCGACACCCCCTGATCGAGGCGGATCCCGACCCCGCGGAACTCGCCGCCTACACCGAGTGGGCCCTGACCATCCACCGGAAGGTCACGCGGGCCATCGAAGCGGTACACGCCCGCGGCGTGGTCTTCAACGACCTCCACCTCTTCAACATCATGGTGTCGGAGGACGAGACCGGCGAACCCTCCGTGGCACTCCTGGACTTCGAAGCCGCCGCGCACGTCGACGAGGGCCTGCGGCAGACCGTCGCCAACCCGGCCTTCGTCGCCCCGGCCGACCGGCGCGGGTTCTCCGTCGACCGGTACGCCCTCGCGTGCCTGCGGCTCGCCCTGTTCCTGCCGCTGACCAGCCTGCTCGTCCTGGACCGGGCCAAGGCGGTGCACCTGGCGGCCGTCGCCGCCGAACAGTTCCCCGTACCGCGCCGGTTCCTCGACGAAGCCGTCGAGGAGATCCTCGCCGGGAGCGTCCCCGAGGGCGCGCCGAGCGGACGGGCCACCCCGCCCGACGGGCACTACCTGCCCGTCGAGCCCGGGCAATGGCCGGCCGCCCGTACCTCCATGACCGCTGCGGTGCGTGCGAGCGCCACCCCGGACCGCGAGGACCGCCTGGTCCCGGGAGACATCGCGCAGTTCGCGGCCGCCGGGGGAGGAGTCGGCTTCGGCTACGGCATCGCCGGAGTGCTGTACGCCCTCTCCGAGACCGGCGCCGGACCCTGGCCCGAGGCCGAGCAATGGCTCCTCGACCGCACCGCCGACCCGGAGTCCGGCACCCCGCTCGGCTTCTACGACGGCCTGGCCGGCACCGCCTGGACCCTGAACCGGCTCGGACACCACGATCGGGCCCTCTCCCTCGCCGAGCGACTGCTGCACCAGCCCTGGCAGAGCGCGGGCCCCGACCTGCACGGCGGGCTCGCCGGCATCGGTCTGGCCCTGGACGCCCTCGGTGCGGCGAGCGGCGAACGCGAACTGCACACCGCCGCCCTGCGCTGCGCCGACCTGCTGGCCCGGCCGGAGCACCGGCCCGCCCGCGCCGGACTCCTGTACGGCAACTCCGGGGCGGCCCTGCTCTTCGTCCGGCTGTACGAACGCACGGGCGACAAAGAACTCCTGGCCCAGGCCGCCCAGGCGCTCCACCGAGACCTGGACCGCTGCGTCACCAGCGCCTTCGGCACCCTCCAGGTGGACGAGGGTCGGCGCACGATGCCGTACCTCGGCGAAGGCAGTGTCGGCATCGGGATGGTGCTCGACGACTGGCTGGAGCACGGCTCCGACGAGCGGTTCGAACAGTCCCGGCGCGAGATCGTACGGGCGGCGCAGGCGACCTTCTACGCCCAGCCCGGGCTGATGCGCGGCGCCGCCGGGATGATCCTGCACCTGGCCCGGACCACCACACCCGGCCCGGGCAGCGGGCCGGACGCGATCGCCCGCCAGATCGACGCACTGGCCCGGCACGCGGTGCCGTACCAGGGGCACCTGGCCTTCCCCGGCGAGCAGATGATGCGCCTGTCCATGGACCTCGTCACGGGCACGGCCGGCGCTCTCCTCGCCCTCGGCAGCGCCGCGCCCGGCGGGCGCGCGCACCTGCCGTTCCTCCCGCCCCCGCGCACGCGCGCGGCGGCCCCAGAGCCGGTCCCGTCCGGGACCGTGACCCATCGCACCACTCGACAGAAGAAGAGGAACCGACATGACGCTTCTTGACCTGCAGTCGATGGAGACCCCGAAGGAAGAGACCACCGAGCTGCACGGCGGTGGCGGGGGCGGCAGCCGCGCCAGCCTGCTGCTCTGCGGCGACAGCAGCCTCAGCATCACGACCTGTAACTGACCCAGGTCGCCTCGGGCCCGGGTGCTTCGGCACCCGGGCCCGGGCCCGCACCACATCACTGGAGGAACGCGCCGATGAGCCCCCCCGACGAGGCGGCCGACACGGCGCAGGCGCGGTTGCGGCCCGAGACGGACGCCCGGACGCAGACACAGGCTGAGGCCCGCGTCGCCGACAGGGCGCTCGTGGCCGCGGCCCGCCACAGCGGCGGGCGCACCGCCGCCGTCCTCGGCTGCGCGCTCGCCGCCGCCGCGGCGGCCGTGGCCGAGCCCGCCGTCCTCGGACATGCTCTCGACCTGCTGCTGCGCCAGGACCCCGCCGGTTCCCGCTGGGCGCTGTGGTGCGCCGCCCTCATCATGGCGGAGGTGTTGCTCGATGCCGCCGCCGTCCGGCTGGGCGGAGCCGTCGACGGCCGTTCCACCGCCCGGCTGCGCAGGCTCGGGCTGGCCCGACTCCTGGGGACGGCCCCGCACCACGCGGCCCGCCACACACCCGGTGAGACCGCCGCCCGACTGACCGCGCACACGGCCGAGGCGGGCAAGGTCCCGGCCGCCGCCGCCCACGCCGTCGTCGCGCTGCTGCCCCCGCTCGGCGCCCTCACCGCGCTCTTCCTGATCGACCTGTGGACCGCCCTGGCCTTCCTCGCGGGCGTGCCCCTGCTCCTGCTCCTCCTGCGGACCTTCACCCGCTCCACCCTGGGCAGTGTCGCCCGCTACCAGCAGGTGCAGCTCGCGACCGCCGGCCGCCTCGTCGAAGCACTGACCGGAGCGCGCACCATCGCCGCCGCCGGCACCGCGGACCGCGAGCGCGCCCGCATCCTGGCGCAGCTGCCCGAACTCGGCGCCGAGGGCAGGCGCATGTGGCAGGTCTACGGAGGCACGACGGCCCGGTCCGCGACCTTGATGCCGATGCTCCTGTACGCGGTCCTCGCGGTCGGCGGCATCCGGCTGTCGGCCGGAGCCATCGGCGTCGGCGAACTCCTCGCCGCCATGCGGTACGCGGGCCTCGCGGCCGGAATCGGCGCGGTGACCGGCGTCCTGGCCGCCCTCGTCCGGGGACGCGCCGCGGCCCGCCGGACCGCCGCCCTCCTGACCCTGCCGCCCTTCGAGTACGGCCGGGCCGAACTTCCGCAGGACGGCCCCGGCACCCTGCACCTGTGCGGAGTCCAGGTCCTGCGCGGCGGAACCGCGGTCCTGCGCGACATCGACCTGGTCGTCCCCGGCGGCAGCACGGTGGCCGTGGTCGGCCGCTCCGGAGCGGGCAAGACGCTGTTCGCCGCCGTGGCCGGCCGGCTCACCGACCCCGACGCGGGCCGGGTCCTGCTGGACGGCGTGCCCCTGCCCGAGCTGACGGCCGAAGAGCTGCGCCGGGAGGTCGGGTACGCCTTCGACCGGCCCGTGCTGCTCGGGGACACGATCGGCGACGCGATCGGCTTCGGCGCGGATCGGGGCGCCGGTCCGCCGGAGGTCCGTGCCGCGGCCCGGGCCGCCCGCGCCGACACCTTCGTACGGCGCCTGCCCCACGGCTACGACACGCCCCTTTCCGATGCCCCGATGTCCGGGGGCGAGTTCCAACGCCTCGGACTGGCGCGGGCGTTCCGCGGTGCGGGGCGCCTCCTCGTCCTCGACGACGCCACGTCCAGCCTCGACACCGTCACGGCCCGCGAGGTCGAGCGGGCACTCGCCCACGAGGTCCGGCCCGGAACCAGGATCGTGATCGCCCACCGGCTCTCGTCCGCGATCCACGCCGACCTCGTCGTGTGGCTGGACGACGGACGGGTCCGGGCGAGCGGCACGCACGGCGAGCTGTGGCGGCGCGAACCCGACTACCGGGCGGTGTTCGCCACCGAAGCGGACGCCGACCGGGCACCGGCCGGCACCCAAGAGGTCGCCCCGTGACCGGGGGCGAGCCGAAGGGCGGGAGCGAGCCGAAGGGCGGGACCGGGCAGGCGACCGAGTCCGAGACCTGGCGACGGCTGGCCCCCGAGGGCCGACGGTTCCTGCGCGGACGGAAGGGGGCAGTGGGCAGGCTGGCCGCATGGTCGCTCCTGGAGTCGGCGCACACGTTCCTCGGCGGCTACGGCGTGGCCCGCGCCCTCGACGACGGCTTCCTCGCCGGCGACACCGGCACCGGTCTCGCATGGCTCGGCGCGGCCGGAGCGGGAGCCCTGCTCGGCGGTGTCGCGCTGCGCGGGGTGTTCACCGGACTCGCCGACCTCGTGGAACCACTGCGGGACGGCCTGGTCCGGCGCGCGGTGCGCCACGCCCTGGACCGCGCGCTCACCGACCCGGCGCGCGCCCCCGGAGCGGGCGCGGTGTCCCGGCTCACGCAGCAGACGGAGATGGCCAGGGACTCCTTCGCCGGACTGGTCCTCACCACACGCTCGTTCGTGTTCACCGCCGTGGGCGCCGTCGCGGGCATGGCGGCGCTGGACCCGGTACTGCTGATGATCGTGCTGCCGCCCCTGCTGCTGGGCGCGGTCGCCTTCCTGGCCACGCTCCGCCCCATGGCATCCGTACAGCGCCGCTCCCTGGACACCGACGAGACCCTGTCGGACCGGGTGGCCACGCTGGGGGACGGGCTGCGCGACATCGTGGCCTGCGGCGGGCAGACGGCAGCCGGGGCCCGGGTCGAGCCGTTGATCGCCGTCCAGGAGCGGCTGGCGGGCAGGCTCGCACACTGGGGAGCCCTGCGCACCCTGGCCCTGGGCGCGGCCGGCCGGCTCCCCGTCGTCGCCCTGCTCGTGGCGACGCCCTGGCTGCTCCGCCGCGGGGTCACCGCGGGCACCCTGGCCGGCGGTCTCGCGTACCTGATGCAGGCGCTGCTGCCCGCCCTCGACTCCCTCATGACGGCACTGGGTTCCGCCGGTACCCGGCTGCTGGTGGTCCTCGACCGCTTCACCGAGCCGCCACCGCCGATCCCGCCCCCGGCGGCGGATGCGGACGCCGCCACCGACCCGGCGACGAGGCCCGTACGGCAGGTGAAGCCCGCGCGGCCCGACCTGCCGCACCCGCGCACCACCCCGGCGGCCGAGCTCCGGGGCGTCACCTTCGCCTACGGCCCGGGAGCACTGCCCGTCCTCGACTCCCTCGACCTGGTCGTGCGGCCGGGGGAGCACCTGGCCGTGGTCGGGCCGAGCGGCATCGGCAAGTCCACGCTCACCGCACTGCTCGCCGGGATGCTGGCACCCGACGCGGGCACGGTCCTCGTCGACGGTGAGGCTGCCCGCCGGGAACGTGCCGCCCGGATTCCGGACCCGCGGCGGACCCTGCTGCCGCAGCAGGCCTACGTGTTCACCGGAACCGTCCGGGAGAACCTGTCCCACCTGTCCGTGAGCCCGGACGGTACGCCACCCGGGGACGAGCTGCTCCGCGGTGCCATCGGCGCCCTGGGACTGGAAGACCTCGTCGAACGGCTGGGCGGCCTGGACGGCGAGGTGTCCCCCCGACTGCTGTCCCAGGGAGAGTGCCAGCACCTCGCGCTGGCAGCCGCCTACCTCTCACCGGCTCCGCTGCTGCTGCTGGACGAGGCCACGTGCCACCTCGACCCCCGTACGGAGGAGCGCGCCGAGCGGGCCCTCGCCGACCGCTCCGGCACCCTCGTCGTCGTGGCCCACCGCGTCTCGTCCGCGGCCCGGGCCGACCGGGTCCTCGTCCTCGACGGGACCCGAGCCGTGTGCGGCACGCACGAGGAACTCCCCGCGGTCTCGGCGATGTACCGCGATCTGGTGGGCAGTTGGGACCGCGCTACGGAGGTGTGACGCGGCCCGCCGCGCGGCCGGATCCGGCCCGGACCGTCACCCGGGAACTCCGGGCCGGTCCGCCGCTCATACCCAGCCCGCCCTCTGGGATATCCGGATCGCGTCGATGAGGTTGCGCGCGCCGGTCTTGCGGGTCGCCGCGGAGATGTAGTTGCGCACCGTCCCGCTCGCGAGGTGCAGGGTGCGGGCTATCTCGGCGATGGAATCGCCCTGTGCCGCCCGGGTCAGCACGCTGAGCTCCCGCGGGCTCAGCGGCACGGGATCGGCCTCCATGAAGGCGGAGGCCAGTGAGGCGTCTATGAACCTTTCCCCCGCGGCGAGTTTGCGCACCGCCCGCACGAGCCGTCCGGGCGAGCCGTCCTTGTCGACGTAGCCGCGGGCCTCGGCCCGGAAGGCGCGCTGCAGCGCACCGGGAGCACCGGCCGACGCGAGGACGAGTACGGCCGAGGGGGAGGCGAGGACCTGGCGGTCCGCGCGCGGCCCGTCGGTCAGGACGGCCGTCGTACCCGGACAGTCGAGGTCGACTACCATCACGTCCGGCCTTAAGGACTCGGCGCGGCGCGTGGCACTCCGCCAGCCCGCGGAGGTGACTTCGAAGGACCCCTCCGATCTCAGCAGGGCGGCCAGTGCGGACCCGACCAAGGTCACGTTGTGCAGGACGAGGACCTTTGTCATCGTGTGCTCCCTCCAGCGGACGAACCAAGCACCATGCGGCTGCCCCGCACGGCATCGATGGAACGTCACTGCGGGGGGCGCTCGGGAGCAAACGGGCAAGTTGGCCGAGACACGACGGAGCGTGCGCGGTTCGAAGCCGCCCCGGTCGCGCCGCGGGCGATGCCCGATGGGAGGTCCCGGGTGAGCCGGATGCCGGCGAACCGGGCTGCCTGCGCCGGTGATCGGACGCACGGCCGCCGTACGTGCACGGGATGCCGCCAATGAGGTGAACCGGTACCGACAAGAGGGATCGAGCTGCCACCATGGACAGTTGGCGCGGGATCCCCCGTTGAACGATGCAGGTCGGAGGTCACCATGGACGAGCCGCCCAGGAGCCAGGGCCCGAAGGTGCCGCCGTCCTACCCGCCGAGGACACCACCGCCGCAGAAGAAGCCCGTCGAGGCCCCCCGGCCCAAGCCGGCCACGAAACCGGCGAGCCTCCTGCCCGGCGGCCTGCCTCTGCCGTCGTCCGGCGCACAGAGGGTCGTGGCACGGCGCCCCCGGATGGCCATGCAGAACCGGCGCGTCCACAACTGGGCTCTGCACGGGGACCGCTGGGCGGCGGCCAAGGCGACCCGCCTCGTGCTGGAGGCGGTACGGAGCTGGGGCTACACCTGCCCCGGGGACAGCGCGATCGAAGGGACCGTGCACCTGCTCGTCGGTGCGACCCTCGCGGACCGGGGCAGGCGGATCAGCATCCACCTCGCCGACCAGAACGACCTGCTCCTGGTCGTGGTCCTCAGCCACACCGCGGCCGAGCCGGAAGAAGGCCTGCTGGCCCAACTCGCCGCCATCCCTTCGACATCCAGCTGCGGAACCGACTCCAGCCCCGAAGGCCGCCGGGTATGGGCCCTTCTCGAGACCAGCCCGCCGCGACGGACCTCCGCAGCCTGACAGCCCCCGCAGGTGGTCCGGCCGTGCGAGCGGGCCGGACCACTTGGCGGGGGAGGAGCTACGGGCAGGTGGCCAGGAGCACGGACACGACGGTGCAGGTGGTGGTGCCGGTGTCGTTGGCCGGGGTGGTGTCGGCGGGCGCGGAGGCGGTGCGCACGGCGGTGACCGGGACGGGGCCGAGGGACAGGACGCCCAGCGGGATGCGGAAGGACTTCGCCGTCCCGGCGCCGTTGGCGATGCTGCCGTAGACGCACGTGACGTGACCCGTCGCGGTGGTGCAGCCGGAGGGCAGGTGGGTGGCGGTGGCTCCGGGAGGCAGGGTCGCGGTGACGGTGGCCGAGGTGACCGGGTCGGGGCCGTTGTTGTGGGCGGTCAGGGTGTAGGTGAGGTAGGGCGTCAGGATGCCCAGGTGGGGCTGGCCGGTGACGGTGACGGCGATGTCGGCGGTGGGGTCGGCGTAAGTGAACCGGTCCGCGCTGCTGGTCGGGCTGGTCCCGCCGGGAGTGGTGACCTGGATGTCCACCGTGCCCGCCGCATGGGCCGGGGAGGTCGTGGTGCAGCTGGTGTCGGTGGGGCAGGACACGGTGGTGGCGGGGTTGCCGGCCCCGAAGGTGAGGGCGGTGGCGCCGCTCAGGCCCGTGCCGTGGACGGTGACCGGTGTGCCCCCGGCGGTGGGTCCGCCGGCGGGGCTGACCGAGGTCACGGCCGGCTGGGCGAAGTAGGTGTACCGGTCGGCCGTGGAGGTCGGACTGGTGCCGGCCGGGGTGGTGACCGTGACGTCCACGGTGCCGGCCGCGTGGGCCGGTACGGTCGCGGTGATGGTCCGGTCGTTGATGACCGTGACGCCGGTGGCCGGGATGGTGCCGAAGCGTACGGCGCCGGCGCCGGCCAGACCGGTGCCCGTGATCGTGACGGTTCCTCCGCCGGAGGCGGGGCCCTGGGTGAGGCTGAGCCCGGTCACGGCCACCTGCGCGGGAGTCAGGGCGATGCCGAACGGGGTGTTGCCCACCGCGATGGTGCCGGTGACCGTGTTGGCGCTGGTGTCGATGACCGAGACCGTGTGGGAGGCGGCGTTGGCCACGTAGGCGTTGCTGCCGACCGGGTCGGCGACGACGCTGACCGGTGCCGAGCCGACCGGGACGGTCCCCGTGACGGTGTTGGTGGCGATGTCGATCACGGAGACCGTGTTGGCGTTGGCGTTGGCCACGTAGGCGCGGGACCCGTCGGGTGTGATCGTCAGGCCCTCCGGCCCGCTGAAACCACTGATGAAGGCGGTGATGGTGTCGGAGGCGGTGTCGATGACCGAGACGTTGTTGCTGTTGAAGTTGGCGACGTAGGCGTGGGCCCCGTCGGGGGTCACGGCCACCGATGTGGGTGTCCTGGCCGAGGGGGTGGCGATGTTCGCGGTGACCGTGCTGGTGGCGGTGTCGACGACCGAGACCGAACTGCCGACGAAGTTGGCCACGTAGGCCTTGTCCCCGCCGGGCGTGAACGCGATGCCGAAGGGCTGGTTGCCGGTGGTGAAGGTCGCGGTGACCGTGTTGCTGACGGCGTCGATCACGGAAATGCCGCCGACGCCCGCGCCCGCGCCGAGGTTGTTGCCGACGTAGACCCGGGAGCCGTCGGGGGAGACCGCCAGCGGACCCGGTATCCGGCCGACGGCGATGGTCGCGGTGACCGTGTTGGTGGCGGTGTCGATGACCGAGACGGTGTTGTCCCCGTTGTTCGCGACGTACACGCGGGAAGCGTCGGGGGACTCGGCCACCCCTTCGGGGAACCTGCCGACGGGGATGGTCGCGGCGACGGTGCCGGTCGCGGTGTCGATGGCGGAGACCGAATTGCCGCGCAGGTTGGTGACATAGGCCATCCGGCCTCCGGCGCTCGCCTGGGCGGGCGTCGCGGTCACGGCGGTCAGGCCGGTCAGGAGCAGGGCGGCGGAGCACGCCGCGGCGATCAGGGAGCGGGGCCCGGAGCGCCGTATCCGGCGTAAGGGCCAGGCGCCGCGCATTCGGGAAGAGGCCACTGTCTCTCCTTCCGAGGGCCGCACCACGACGGCGGGAACCGGCGGGCCCCGGGAACCGCAGCGGTGCGGTCGCCGTCACCGCCCGGTGCGGGTGGCGACGGCGAGCTGCTCGCGCACCCGCAGGATCGGGCACGACGAACCCCTCGATGGTTTCGAAGTTCCGTACATATCGCGCCCACTTGTCGAACTGAATCAGAAGATGTCCACATGGATCCCTGTTCTGAGAGATCGCGACGTACAAGGGGGCTCGATCTGCCCCCCTGACCGCTCGTCAGTCCTTGTGTCCGAGCCGTACGTCCCGCTCGGTCCGCCCGCCGCCCGCGACCTGCAGTACGGTCGCCACCGGGGGATAGCCGGCCGTGATGACCGTGTACTCGCCCGACGGCAGGTCGACGAACCGGAAGGTCCCGTCCGGACCGGTGGTCAGGGTGTCCACCACGCTGCCGGCCGCATCGAGCAGGGTGACCCGGGCATCCTCGACCGGCCTTCCCGCACCGGCGCGCACCGTGCCGCGGAGGACGGCTCCTCCCGCGAGTTCCACGTCCTGGCGGGTCTCACGGGAGGCCTGCACGCTCACCGGCAGTGCCGCCGGCCGGAACGCCGGGGCGCTCGCGGCGAGGGTGTACTCGCCCGCCACCAGATCCGAGAGGGCGTACGTGCCCTGCGGGCCGGTCCGGGTGGAGGAGACCACCTCGCCCCGGACGTCGGTGAGGGTGACGGCCGCGTCGTGGACCGGGGTGCCGTCGGCCGTGAGGACCGCGCCGGCCAGCCGCCCGGTGCCGCCGAGCACCACGTCGAGCTCTACGGGCCGCTCGCCCACCGTCACGCTGACGGCCTGCGGCTGATGGCCGCCGGCCGCCGCGATCAGTACGTACGACCCGGGGCCCTGCACGCTCAGCGCGAAGCGTCCGTCGGTCCCGCTGGCCACCCGGCCGACTTGCCGGCCGCCGACGTCGATCAGGGT
This sequence comes from Streptomyces sp. NPDC104226, assembly GCF_055584085.1. Lineage (NCBI taxonomy): Bacteria > Bacillati > Actinomycetota > Actinomycetes > Kitasatosporales > Streptomycetaceae > Streptomyces > Streptomyces sp. NPDC104226. Next base: position 162,763 of record NZ_JBVJMS010000001.1, on the reverse strand, counting down.
CAGGGCGGCGCTGGGCACCGTACTGCCGTCGGGGTGCTGGACGGTTCCGCCGATCGGCAGCCCGCCCGGACGGGAGGCGTCGACCGCGGTCCGCGCGGCGGGCACCTCACCGGGGAGCGGCTGCGGAAGGGCTTCGGGGAGCGGCGAATCGGCTGCGGGGGCGTTGTGGGACACCAGCGGTTTCTCCTTGAGGAAACAGGCGATGAGCAGGCCGACGACGAGCACCGGCACGAGGTAGAGGAAGATCCGCGGCATCGCCTCGGCATAGGCCGCGACGTACGCGTCCCTGACGGCCGGAGGCAGGGAGTGCACGAGCTGCGGGGTGATGGCGGACGGGTCCGGGAGCCCGGTGCCGCCGTCCGGCAGGCGGTCGGCCAGGGCGTCGGTCAGTCGGCCGGCGAAGACCGTGCCGAAGACGGCCGCCCCGATGCTGCCGCCCATCTGCCGGAAGTAGTTGTTGGCGCTGGTGGCGGTGCCGAGGTCGGCGGGGCGCACCGAGTTCTGTACGGCGAGGACCAGCACCGGCAGCACCAGCCCGATGCCGACGCCGAGAACGGCCATCCACAGGCTGTAGGCGAGCCGGGTCGTCCCGGTGTCCAGCCAGGACAGCAGCCACATGCCGAGGGTGGACAGCACCCCGCCGAGGACCGGATAGATCTTGTAGCGGCCGGTCCTGCTGATCAGCTGGCCGGAGCCGATGGAGGCGACGACGACCCCGCCCATCATCGGCAGCATCAGGAGCCCGGACTCGGTGGCGGTGGCGCCCTCGACCATCTGGAAGTAGGTCGGCAGATAGCTGGCGGCGCCGAACAGCGCGATGCCGACGACGGCGCCGACCAGGCCGGTCACCGCGAAGACGGGGTCGCGGAAGAGGCGCAGCGGAATGATCGGTTCGGCCGCGTGGTGCTCGGCGACCACGAAGAGGAGGGACGTTCCCGCAGCGCCGATGGCGAGTCCCAGGATCATCCGCGAGTCCCACGCGTACTCGGTGCCGCCCCAACTGGTCAGCAGTACGAGGCAGGTCGAGGCCGCGGCAAGCAGGACCGCGCCGATGACGTCGAGCCGCGGCCGGACCGCCGGCTTGGGGAGCTTCAGTACGACGGTGATGACGGCCAGGGTGATCAGCCCGAACGGGACGTTGATGTAGAAGCACCAGCGCCACGACGCGTGGTCGGTGAAGAACCCGCCGAGCAGCGGTCCGGCGACGGACGCGAGGCCGAAGGCCGCACCGATCAGCCCCATGAAGCGGCCGCGCTGCCGGGGCGGCACGATGTCCGCGATGATCGCCTGCACGCCGATCATGAGCCCGCCGGCGCCGATGCCCTGCACCGCACGGAAGGCGATGAGCTCGTTCATGGTGCGCGACCAGCCGGCCAGCGCGGAGCCGATGATGAAGACCACGATGGCGAACTGGAAGACCCTCTTGCGGCCGAAGAGGTCTCCGAGCTTTCCGTAGAGCGGCAGGCCGATGGTGGAGGTGAGCAGGTAGGCCGTGATGGCCCACGACATCCTGTCGAGCCCGTGGAGTTCCCCGACGATCTTCGGCAGCGCCGTGGCGACGATCATCTGTTCCAGAGCGGCGAGCAGCAGGGCCAGCATCAGCCCGAAGAACACCAGCCGGACCCGGCGCGGGCTGAAGTCTTCTCGTACGGGGCCCACTTCGGCGGAGGGCGGCGGTCCGCTCGCCGTGGTGTCCAGGCCGGCCGACCCGGGACCGCCCTCCTTGTCGAAACGGACGGGAGCCGGCCGCGGCGCAGCCTGCTCGTCCGTCACCAGAGTGATACCGCCCACGTACTGCTCCCTTCGTTGCCCCAGGCAATCGCACCTGCGCTGCCCTTTTCTCGCATTCGGTCACAACGCGAGCAAACCCGCGGATTGACGCTCCGGGCCCGTCCGAAGGGAGTACGGCCCGGTGGGAGGGGGTGCCGTAAGGAATCGGCCGGTACGGAGAACCACCCGAACCGGTGAGGGCCCGGCCCGACCCGTGACCGGGCGTGGCGGCCCGGTGCTGCACGTCGGCAGTCTGCTCCCGCAACACCGATACCCAGCTGAAACGCAACCGCGGGGCCCTCGAAAGGCTCTCCTGACGCCCTGGAAGCGCGCCTCTCCGAGGCTGTGCCCGTACCCGACCACCGGCGTACGCGATACCGGAGGGCAGTTGCCGTGCTCAGCACCCCGTACCGTTCCGAGGCCACCGCCGAAGAGGAGCCGCCCGGCCCGCTTCCGACTCCCCCGGTCTGGCGCCGGCGCACCCTGCAGGCACACCGCCGTGGCCTGCTGATCGCCGTCGCCGCGGTGTGCGCTGCCCTGATCATGGCCCTGCACGCCTGGGTCCCGAACGCAGTGGGCAACCTCGGCAGCCTGTTCCAGACCTTCCTCCCCTGGACCGGGCTCAGCGTCCCCGTCCTCCTCGTGGCGGCGGCGGTACGCCGGTCCCGGCTCGCGGCCGTGGCCGTCCTCGCTCCCGCGGTCGTCTGGGCCTGCCTCTTCGGCGGAACCCTCACCGACAAGCGGTCCGAGCATGCGGCCAACGAGACGCTGACCGTGGTCAGCCACAACGTGGACGAGGAGAATCCCGATCCGGCGGGGACGGCGCGCGCGCTCGCCGCGTCGGGCGCGGACGTGCTGGCGCTGGAGGAGATGTCCTCGAAGGCCACGCCCGTCTACGAGCGCGCGCTGGCCGCCGGCTATCCGTACCGCTCCGACACCCTCGGAGTCAGGATCTGGAGCAAGCATCCGCTGCACGACGTGGAAGCGGTGCCGATCATGCCCTGGACGCGCGCCGTACGGGCCACCGTGGCGACCCCGGGCGGCCCCGTCGTGGTGTACGCCGCCCACCTCGCCTCGGTACGCGTGACCCCGGACGCCGGGTTCACCACCGCCCGCCGCAACGACGCGGCCCGGAAACTGGCCGAGGCCGTGCGCGCGGAACCCCTGGCCCGGGTCGTCGTCATGGGCGACTTCAACGGGTCGACGCAGGATTCGGCCCTGCGCCCCGTGACCTCCCGGCTGAGCTCCGCGCAGGACGAGGCCGGGGCCGGCTTCGGCTTCACCTGGCCCGCCCGGTTCCCCGTGGTCCGCATCGACCAGATCCTGGCGAAGGGGATGAGCGCAACCGGCTCGTGGACCCTCCCCGCCACCGGCAGCGACCACCTCCCCGTCGCCGCCTCCTTCCGGCTGTGACCAACACCCCGAGCCCACTGACTACGATGGGGGCTCCTCATATATCCATGTTTAGGCAGGTAGGTGGCGTGTCGGTACCCCGGGTCCCTGACCCCGTCAGTGTCCTCGTCGTCGAGGACGACGCCACCATCCGCCGTGCCGTACAGCTCTCCCTGGAGCGGTACGGCTACCAGGTCGCGGTGGCCGCGGACGGACTCGAGGGCCTGGAGGCGTTCCGGGCGGGCAGCCACGACCTGCTGATCCTGGACGTGATGCTGCCCGAACTCGACGGCATCGGGCTGTGCCGCCGGATCCGCGAGGAGAGCCTGGTCCCGGTCCTGATGATGTCCGCGCGCGGGGACGCCCTCGACGTGGTGTCCGGACTGGAGGCGGGAGCCGACGACTACGTCGTCAAACCCGTCGACACCCCCGTCCTCGTCGCCCGCATCCGTACGCTGCTGCGCCGCGCCACCTTCCGGCCCGCCGAACCGGAGCCGACGTCGGCGGTGCCGACGGCGGGGCGGTCGGCCGGACCGGTGGCTCCCGCGGCCGCCCCCGCGGATCCCGCGGCGGTCCCCGGGAAGCTGGTCTTCGGGGACCTGACCGTGAACACCCTCGGCCTGGAGGTGCACCGGAGCGGCCGGCCCGTTCCGCTGACCCCCACCGAGCTGCGGCTGCTGCTGGAGTTCGCCGCGGCTCCCGGCGCCGTGCTCGACCGACGCAGGCTCCTTCGCGACGTCTGGGACTACGGCTGGGAGGGCGACACCCGGGTCGTGGACCTGTGCGTGCTCCGGCTGCGCAAGAAGATCGGAGCCGAGCGGATCGAGACCGTCCGGGGCTTCGGCTACAAACTCGTCCGCGGCTGAGGGGCGGTCCGCCGCCATGACACTCCTCAACCCACGCGCCCTGCGCTGGAAGATCGCCGCTCTGACCGCCGCCGCCTGCTGCGCGGTGGCAGCCGTGATCGGCGTCCTGGTCCACCAGGCGATGGCCGAACGCGGGGACCGCATCGGCGACGAGCGCCTCACCGTGCAACTGGGAGAAGCGGAGCGCGAGTACAACCGCACCGGCAGCGTGTCGCTCGGCGTCGAACTCCTCACGCCGGAGCAGCTCGACGCACCCCTCGCGCGCGCACTCGCCGCCAAGGACCCGGCCGGTCTGTACGGGACCTGGTACGACCGCAAACCCCCCAACTGGTACTGGAAGTGGGGGGTCATGCCCGTGGAGGGTGGCCGGGTGCTCGTCGCCCGGACGGACATGAGCTTCGAGGTACGCGGGCTCCAGCTTCTGGACCGCAGTATCGTCAAGGCCGTGCTCGCCGCGCTCCTGGTCGTCGTACCGCTCGCCGCCCTGGCCACCGAGCCGATGAACCGCCGGCTGCGCCGGGGGTCCCGTACGGCCCGGGCCATCGCCGACGGCGACCTCGACGCCCGGATCGGCCCGGGGGGCCGGGCCCGTGACGAGATCAGCGAGATGTCGGCGGCCGTGGACGAGATGGCCGCAGCCCTGCAGCACAAACTGGAGGGTGAGCGCCGCTTCACCGCGGACGTCGCGCACGAACTGCGCACCCCTCTGATGGGGTTGTCCACGGCCGCCGGGCTCCTCCCGGAGGACGACGAGGCGGCCGAGCTCGTCAGGGACCGGGCCCGGGCCCTGAACGGGCTGGTCGAGGACCTCCTGGAGATCTCCCGGCTCGACGCGGGAGCCGAACGCGCCCGGACCGACGCGGTGCCGCTGGGCGAACTCGTCACCGACATCGTCCGCCGCACGGGCATGCCCACCTCGGTGGCGGTCCGTGCCGACACGATCCTGGAGACCGACCCGCGCCGGGTGGAACGCATCGTGTCCAACCTCGTGGCCAACGCCCACCGGCACGGGGCCGCCCCCGTCGAGATCGCCGTGGAGGCCACCGCCACGGGCGCACGGATCGTCGTACGGGACCACGGCTCCGGCTATCCCGTCGAACTCCTCACCCAAGGCCCGCAGCGCTTCCGTACGGGAACCCCGGAGCGCGGGCGCGGGCACGGACTCGGGCTGACCATCGCGCTCGGGCAGGCGGAGGTCCTCGGTGCCCGGCTGGCCTTCGCGAACGCCCCGGAAGGAGGCGCGGTCGCCACCCTCGACCTCGATCCGACGGGCGGACCCGCTCCCTCCGGGGCCTGAAACAGAACCGCAACAGGCCCTCGCGGCGGTGGAAACAGGCTCGTACGGGCCCGGAAGTACGGCTCCTCGAAGGTGATTCGAGTGCGGGATCCGCACCCGAATTCCTGGAGGTTCCCCGATGTCGCGCAGGTCCGTGCTCGTACCGCTCTCCGTCGCCCTCGCCCTGATGGCCGGTACGGGCGCCTGGTATGTCTCAGGCGGCGACGAGCCGCGCAGCCCCGACGGAGCGGTGGCCGCTGCGCTCGCCGGGCTGCCGGACCTCCCGTGGCCTTCGGAGGGCCAGGCGAGCGCGGAGGTCGAGGGCGTCGGCAGCCTGGGCACCAAGGGCGCGCAGGTCCCGGTGCCGATCGCCAGCATCACCAAGGTCATGACCGCCTACGTGATCCTCGACGGGCATCCGATGTCCGGCGACGGCCCGGGGGAGCAGGTGGAGGCCGACCAGCAGGCCGCCGACGAGTCCTTCTCCACCGCGGAGTCGACCGCACCGGTGCTGGCCGGGCACCAGTACACCCAGCGCCAGCTCCTGGAACTCATGATGCTGCCCTCCGGGAACAACGTCGCCCGGCTGCTGGCGCGTTGGGACTCCGGCGATCAGCAGCGCTTCACGGAGAAGATGAACAAGGCCGCCGCCGCACTCGGAATGAACCACACGACCTACACCGGGGCTTCGGGCATCGAGACCGACACGACGAGCACCGCGGCCGACCAGCTGAAGCTGGCCCGTGCCGTCATGAAGAACGAGGCCTTCCGCCGGATCGTCGCCACACCGGCCGTCACGGCCCCCGGCGCCGGCACGCAGATCCAGAACAGCAACAAACTGCTCGGCCAGGACGGAGTCATCGGCCTGAAGACGGGCTCCTCCACCCCGGCGGGCGGCAACCTCATGTGGGCCGCCACGCAGGAGGCGGCGGGCGCCCCCCGTCTCATCCTGGGCGTCGTCCTCCACCAGCAGGCGGACACCACCCCCGCAGCGGGCATGGCCGCCGCCTTCAAGTCCAGCCGCACCCTGATCACGGCCATCCGCGCGGCCCTCCCGCAGGCCCTCGCCGGCCGGCATCCGAAGCCCTGACCGGCGGCTCCGTACGGGAACCGCGGTCGTTCGGTGCGGGGGCCGTCAGCCGGTTCCGTCCGACGGGGCGGGAGCAGCGGAAACGGGGGCCGTCAGGGCTGCGAGCTCCAGGGACCTCAGCATCGCCTCCCGGTCGGCCGGCACGTGCTCCTCCGCGGCGGCGGCCGCGTCCAGGAGTTCCCGGACCTCGGCGGCAGTGAGGCTGCGCGCCTCGGCCGCGGCCAGCAGGTCGTCGGCCCGCCCCCGGGGCAGCCCGCGTTCCGAGGCGATCAGGTCCCGCAAGGCCTCCTCGCGCACCGCGAAGCGGCTCATTCCGCAGTCGAGGCCGTCGTCGTCCAGGGCGTCCGGGTAAGGCGCCCGCGCCCAGGCGCCGTTCTCGTACCAGTACACGCAGCCCAGCTCCCAGCCCTCCAACAGCTCCCGCAGACGCCCGTACGGGAGCCAGTCCGGGCCCTGGGCCAGCATGTCGATCGCGGGCTCGTGCCATTTCACGGCACTGGACTCGTCCTCGCCGTACAACAGGTAGCGACCCTCTCCCAGCTGCTGGAACGTCCACCAGGTGCAGCCCCGGTCGTCGAGGTGCAGGCCCCGGCCGTCGATCCACGTGCCGCTGCGGCGGCCGCCCCTCGCCGCCGCCGCCGCCGTGGCCTCCAGTACGGCGGCCAAGGCCCAGCGCGCCCACAGCACTTCGGCCGCCGGCAGGTCCTCCGGCCGCCCGGGCCTGTCGATCGCCATTCCGTCTCCCGGTCCGTCCAGTCCTCGTACGGCGTTCCGCATGACCGCCGACCGTGATCCTAAGGTCAGGGCCGGAAGCCGTGGATCGCGAGTTCCATGAGGCGCCGGGTCTGCAGAGCGCCGTCCGGCGTGTCGGGAGTGCGCCACAGGCAGCTCAGGAGCATGACGACGTCGACGGGGTCGATTCCGGGGCGGACGGCGCCGGCTCCTTCGCAGGCGTCGAGGAGCTGCCGTACGGCGGCGGTGACGGGGGGCCACGACTCGCTGATCACCTGCTGCGCGGCGGCGGAGTGCAACGCCTCCCCGAGGCCGTGCTTGAGGCGGACGTACCCGGCGAGGTCCGCGAACCACTGCCGGAGCGCGTCCAGGGGGTCCAGCGCGGCAAGCAGCTCCGGTACGGAGGCGACCAGGCGGCCGATGTCGTGCCGGTAGACCTCCAGGATCAGGGCCTCGCGGGTCGGAAAGTGTCGGTACAGCGTCCCCGCGCCGACGCCGGCGCGCTTGGCGATGGAGTTCAGGGAGGCGTCCGGACTCTCGGACAGGGCGTCGTGGGCGACCTGGAGGATCGCTTCACGGTTCGCGAGCGCGTCGGAGCGCTGCGGAGCGGTGCCGGCCATGGGTCCTCCTCCGGAGTGTGCGCGGTCGGCTCGGGTTGCCTACCGGAGAACTCTCCGTTACGGTCGAAAGCGAAGCGGAGAGCTCTCCGCCCGCGTTCATCATAGGAGCTTCCCCATGCGCTACATCAAGCTGGGCCGCACCGGCCTGGACGTCTCCCCGATCGCGATCGGCGCCATGACGTACGGCGAACCCGACCGCGGCCACCCGGAGTGGTCCCTGGACGAGGAGTCCAGCCGCCCTCTGATCAAGCACGCACTCGACGCCGGGATCAACTTCTTCGACACCGCCAACATGTACTCCTACGGCTCCAGCGAGGAGATCCTGGGCCGGGCGCTGAGGGACTTCGCGGACCGCGACGACGTGGTCATCACCACCAAGGTCCGCCACGACATGCGACCGGGCCACCCCAACGGAGGCGGCCTCTCCCGCAAGGCGATCATGTCCGAGATCGACGCCAGCCTGCGCCGCCTGGGCACCGACTACGTCGACGTCTACATGATCCACCGCCTCGACGCCCAGACCCCGATCGAGGAGACCCTGGAGGCCCTCCACGACGTGGTGAAGGCCGGCAAGGCCCGCTACCTCGGCGCGTCCTCGATGCACGCCTGGCAGTTCGCGAAGGCGCTGCACCTGCAGGAACGCAACGGCTGGGCCCGGTTCGTCACCATGCAGGACCACTACAACCTCCTCGCCCGCGAGGAGGAACGCGAGATGCTCCCGCTCTGCGCGGACGAAGGCGTCGCCACCATGGTCTGGAGCCCGCTCGCCCGCGGCCGCCTCGCCCGCCCCTTCGACCAGGCGGGCGCCGGCGCCCGCGCGGCCACCGACGGCGGCTACGCCGACCTCCTCTACAAGGCCAACGCCGACAGCGACCGCCGGATCATCGAGGAGGTCGGCGCCCTCGCCGAGGCCCGCGGCGTCTCCCGAGCCCAGATCGCCCTGGCCTGGCTGCGCCGCAACCCCGTGGTCGCCGCACCCCTGGTCGGCGCACGCACGATCCAGCAGATCGACGAGGCCGTCGCCTCCCTCGACCTCCACCTCACCGACGACGAAGCCCGCCGCCTCCAGACCCCGTACACCCCGCGCCACGACTTCCAGGGCGTCTCCGACCCCGCGGAACTCGAACGCATCAAGACCGCCATCCCCGGCTACGCCAACGTCTGACACCACCGGCCTCGGTGGCCCTGGGACGCGGAGCCCGGAACCGTCCCGTGCCGGTCGCGGCCCCGGTCACAGGCCGCGATCAGCGTGTCGCGAGGTGTCGGCTGTCAGAACGGGCCGTAGAGCCAGTTCCCCGGGGCGTCGGGGTCCTCGCTGGTGAAGAACTCCACGACGGCGGCGTCGATTTCGGCCGGGTCCAACGTGCCGTTCCCGTCGCGGTCCAGGCGGCGGAACGCTTCCTCCATCCGCGGCGCGGGCACCCCGCCGATGGCCTGGCTGAGGCGCAGGTACTCGTCCAGTGTGATCAGGCCGTCGCCGTCGGCATCCGTGAGGGCGAGCCAAGCCGAGGCTCCCGCGTGCAGGGTCTCCAGCAGGGTGAGAGGGCTGGAGGCGACCGACCGTCGGATGCCCTGCTCGAAGGCCTCGATGTCGAGGCGGCCACCCCCGGGACCGGCGTGGACGAGGTGGTCCACCCACAGCCGGTGCAGGGCGTCGCGGAGCGTGCGGATCCGGTCCGGCTGCCCCGGGAACACTTCGGCCATCCGGTCCGCGACAGCGTCCAGATCGCCCTCCCCGAGGAGGCCGTCGCGGTCGGCGTCGAGCAACGTGAACATGTAGTGCATCTTGCGGGTCAGCACAGGGGTGGCGGTATCGGGCACGAGGGCTCCTCCACGTAGCGGCAAGCGTCAAAGCGGTCGCGGCCCATCCTTGGCAGGGCCGATCACCGGCACCCGCATCCATCACCCGTCCGGACGCGGGGAACAGACATCCGGTGGTTGCCCGCTCGGGGTGGGATCAGACGGCTCGATGCCCGGGTGAACCCGGCGGCCGCGGCACGGACCGGCCGCGAGGGCGCCAACTCCGAGGCCACAAAGGCTCCATGCGCGCCGTGACCGCGGTCTAGGTCGTAACCCGTGCCCCGTGTCGAGTCGTTCCTGGCGATCCCGACAGCGGTGCGCAACCGATCATCGGCGCACTCGTTGTGATCTTGGGTGCGCAGGGCGTGCGCCCCGGAGCACATTCGAGCGCCATGCGCTGGGCGAAGTGGGTTACTGGTTGTGAAGAGCATGCATACGGCCACGGGCGTTCCGTGGCACGTGTCCGCGTTCCGCGTCGAAACGGGCGAGTCGGAGGCGTCGGAGCTGGTCGGTCAGGTTCGTGAGCTGAGGGCGAGGATCCTCTTCGACCGCGGACGCCGGCCCGATTTCCGGACTCCCGGCGGCGGCTACGCCGACGATCAGGATCTGGATTTCGGGGCCTGGCACTTCGTCGGAAGGCGGGAGGCCGGCGGTTCGCCCTTGGGGTACGTGCGGCTCTCGACGCCGGAGACGGGCGGTCTCTTCCAGACCCGGGCGTACCTGGGCGTCGAGCGCTACGACGAGGTACTCAGGGAGAACGGTCTCGGCGCTGCGGAAACGTTCGAGCACAGTCGTCTGGTGGTGGAGCACCAGGCGCGCAGGCTGGGCCTGGGGATCCATCTCAACGCCTTCGCCATGGGCGCCGCGCGCTTCCTGGGAGCCAAGGCGATGATCGGGACCTCGGGCACCGCCGACGGGCAGGACCGGTTCCACGAGCGGTTCGGTTTCCGCGCCGTGCCCGGTACGCGCCGCTACGTCGAGCACTACACCGAGGACGTCGTGATCATGCTGTACCGGGCCGGCTCTTCGGCAGGCGAGTTCAGCGGGCTCGTCGAGCAATTGGAAGAATCCTTTCCCTCCGCAGTGGTCCCCGCACAGAATGCCGGGCTGAAGCCGGCGTCGCGGCCCGCCACGGCCCCGCAGAGCCTCGTACGCCTGTCCTCCCGGCTGTCCTCCACCCACCTCACGGCCTCCTCGGCCACCAGCGGCCGTCCTGGCTCCGGCACGTGTTGGCAGCCCGTGCTCTTCGATCCCCGGAACGAGCAGGACCGGACCGCCCTGCAGAGCCTGATCGACTCGGGTGAGGTCCGGGAAGTGATGGACACGATCGCGGAGCAGCTGACCGAGCTGGTCACCAGCCGTGAGCCCCGCCTGCGTTCGTCACCGGACGCGGTACGACGGGCCGTGGCCGAGCAGCTGGCCGGCGCCAGTGCGCAGGAGTACGGGACCTGGGTCTGGTACCCGTGGTCAGGACGCCTGGTGCACCTGCTGCCCCGCGAGGAGTTCCGCCTCGTGCGCACCGACCGCAACCGCGGGCGGATCGACCGTGCTCAGCAGCGCCGGCTGCTGGGACGCCGTGTGGGCATCATCGGTCTCTCGGTCGGCAGCAGCGCCGCCCTGACCTTCGCCATGGAAGGCATCGGCGGATCGTTCAAGCTGGCCGACTTCGACTCCCTCAGCGTCTCGAACCTCAACCGCCTGCGCGCAGGAGTCCACCACCTGGGACTGAACAAGTGCGTGCTGGCGGCCCGGCAGATGCTGGAGATCGACCCCTGGCTGGACATCGAGCTCTACCAGGACGGTCTGACCGACGACACGATGGAGGCGTTCTTCAGCGGCGGCACGGGCCCCATCGACCTCCTCGTCGAGGAGTGCGACACCCCCTACGTGAAGCTCGCCGCGCGCGAGCACGCCCGGGCTCTGGGCATCCCGGTCGTGATGGACGCGAACGACCGGGGCCTGCTGGACGTGGAGCGCTTCGACCTCGAACCGGACCGGCCCCTCCTGCACGGCCTCCTCGGCGAGGCGACCTCCGGCGACCTGAAGAACCTCACCCCCCAGGAGATGGTCGACGTCATCCTCACGATGGTCGACCGCGAGGGCATCAGCCCGGAGCTGACCGCTTCCATCGCAGAGATCGGCGTCACCCTCAGCAGCTGGCCGCAACTCGCCTCGGGAGTCGCGCTGGGCGGCGCCCTCACCGCCGACGCGGCGCGCCGCATCCTGCTGGGCCAGCCCCGCCCGTCGGGACGCTTCTACACCGACCTGGAAGTCCTCACCGCGGGCGCCCGCAGCACCGTCGCCTGACGCATGCCCCGACGCTCTGTGCGAGCGCGCACGCCCTGGCGACGTCACCCCGGCCAGAACACCACCCTCCACCCGGTCCACCGAGATGGGAAACCCACCATGTCCACACCCACCGACTTCCTGCAGCGGGTCACGGTCCTCGTCGCCGCCGTCGCCGATCGCCCCGTCGATGACATCACCGCCCAATCCCGGCTCGTCGAAGACCTCGACCTCGACTCGCTCCAGGTGGTGGAGATCGCGGTCCGGGCCGAGGAGGAGTTCGGCGCCCCCGTCGACGACTCGCGGCTGGCCGCCGAAGGCGTGACCGTGGCCCACTGCGCGCACGTGGTGCAGGAGGCGAACGCCCGGGAAATCCGCACGTGACCGGCCGGCCGTCCACCCCCTTCGGGATCCTGGGCCTCGGTGTCCACGTCCCGCAGCGGCGCATCGGCAACGCGGAGATCGCCGACCAGTACGGTGTGGCCCCCGAGTGGATCGAGCGGATGACGGGCGTGAGGCACCGGCAGTACGCGGAGCCGGGACAGGCCACGTCCGATCTCGCCGTCTCGGCCGGCGAGCGCGCCCTCGCCGATGCCGACCTCTCACCCCGGGACATCGACGTCGTCCTGGTGGCCACGAGCACACCCGATCAGCTCGCGGTCGCCACGGCCTGCCGGGTCCAGCACCGTCTGGGCGCCGACCGGGCCTGGGCCACCGACGTGGGCGGGGCCTGCGCGGGCTTCCTCTACGCCCTGAAGACGGCCCACGACATCCTCATGGCATCCCACCCCCACGGACACGCCCTGGTCATCGGAGCCGAGACGTTCTCCAAGTTCCAGAATCCCGTCGACCGGTCCACGGGAGTCCTGTTCGCGGACGGTGCGGGCGCCGTGGTGATCGGTCCTGCAGCCCCGGGACAGGGAATCCTGTGCAGCGCACTGGGAACCGACGGGGCCTTGGCCGACATCGTGGGGATCAAAGCCGGCGGCAGCGCACAGCCGACGACCGACCGCACCCTCTCCGAAGGCGGTCACTACCTCCACATGAACGGCAAGGCGGTTGCGGCCTACTTCCACGACGTCTTCCCCAGGATCGTCGACAGACTCCTCCAGCAGTCCGGTCTGCCCCTGAGCGAGATCGACCTCGTCATCCCGCATCAGGCCAATCCCCGCATGCTGCGGGCCCTGAGCGCCGAGCTGGGCATCTCCGACACACAACTCGTCGTCACCGCGGACACGTTCGGCAACACCGGTGCTGCCAGCATCCCCATGGCCCTGCACGTGGCACGCGACCAAGGACGCCTCCGCCCGCGAAGCACCGTCCTGCACGCCGCCGTCGGCGCGGGAATGAGCTGGGCCGGAACCATCCTGCGCTGGTCGTAACGTCCAGCGCAGGTGGTCCCGGAAGGGGCAGCGGGACGACCTCGAACCGAGCAGGGCCCGGCCGATACCCTCGGCCGGGCCCTTGATGCACCCGTCTTGACCGGGGCCTCGCGCGCCGAACTGGTCCTCGTGAGGCCGTCAGGCCGTCAGGCCGTCCGGCCCGTCGGGTGGAAGTTGATGCGTTCCCTGACGACGGGGTAGCCCGCCTTGTCGAAGTGGGCGGCCATGGGGAAGTTGCCCCGGTCGGTCGCCCCGCTCACGGACTGCGCGCCCTGTTCCGCGAGGAAGTGGGTGCACTCGGCGAGGAGGTCGTACGCGTAGCCGTGACCGCGCTGCTCCGGGACGACTCCGATGAAGCCGACGGTCGGGCCCGAGGTGTTGCGGGCCGGGATGTGGATGCCGGCCAGGTCGCCCTCGGGGGTGTGGGCGATCTGCCACCACTCCCGTGGGGAGGGGCACCAGTGGAAGAAGTCGAGTTCCTCCTGAGCGGCCCGGTCGACGCCGCCTTCCTCGGTGGCCCGGAGTGAGTGGGCGTCCAGGGTGACGGAGTGGATGCGGCGCAGCGCGTCGAAGAACACGCTGTCGTCGGGTTCGGTGCTGAAACGCAGGCGTCCGGGCCGCTCGGGCAGACCTCGCTCCGGGGTCCACAGGTACAAGAAGCGTTCCACCAGGAGTTCGTACCCGGCGGCTCGTGCGGCGGCGAAGCGCGTCTCGGCGGCGGCCCGCAGGGCGGGGTCGTCCCGCCAGCGGCCGGGCAGGTTGATCTCGAGTTCGACCCGCCGGGGAGCGGAACGCAGGAGTGCGGCTCCTGCCTCCTCCTCGCCCTCGGCCACGTCGAACCAGTTGATGTTGACGGGTTCGGAGTCCTGGGCGCCGCCCCACCACGCGCCGCGCGCGACGACCTGGCCGTCGCGCAGGGCCACGCGCTTCCAGTCGGGGCGGAACTGCGTGCGTCGATGGGCTTCACGGGCGCCCAGGGGGTCGGGGAGTGCGTCGAAGAGATGGGCGTCGCTCGCGGAGAGCGTACGGATGACCACGTCGGTCATGGATTCCTCCGGGATACAGGCTGCTGGAAGCGCTCCCGGTCAGAAATCGCGTACTACGCCGGGACGGTGGAAGGGGGAGCGCTGAAAGGTGTGGACTGCACGGCACTCGCCTCCTTCCGTTCGTCTCGGGCGTCGAGCCACACGGTACGTGACCTTCACGGGTCCATCCAGGGATTTAAGCGGGAACCGCACCCGGCGACGAGACGTCGGCCGGTCGGAGTACTCCGTGCGAGGGGGTCGCGGAGCCGTCGCCGCTCGCACGCATGATCTACAAGGACGGGTCGGCTTGACCGCGGAGCGAGGGGGTAACCGCCGGGTGATCGACTGCCGCCACGGTGTACCTGGAGTGTGACCACGATGACGGATGACGCCTACTTCTACCTGGCCGTGACCACGGAAGGCTGGCAAGGAACGTCGCTGGCCCTTGTCGGGGATCTGGAGTGCCTGAACACCGCCGCCGTGCAGGCCTGGTTCGCGGCGCTGGGAGTGAGCGCGGACTCTCCGGCCGTCCGCGTGGTGCCACCGGAAGAGACCGGGCTGATTCCCGAGGGTGCCCAGCGGCTCCCCGTGCCGCTGAGCGAGGAGGAGCTGGAACTGCTGCGCCGGGCCGGTGCCACCGACCGAGTGGCGGGAGTCGAGGAAGAACTCCTCGCCTTCCGCGAAGGGGAGGCCAACCGGGACGTGCTGCTGCGACGCGCACTCGCAGCCGGTGTTCCGGCCCACCGGATCATCGAACTCTCCGGAGTCGATCCGGCCACCTTGTCGTCGGCTTCCGAGGCATGAGCCCGAGGCCCGTGCGAGTGGGTGGCTCCGGTCTCAGCGGTGGGTGCGCAGGCCGCTCAGGATGAGGTCGGCGACGTGGTGGGCGTGTGCGCGGATGGTGGCGGGGGAGTCCGGCGGGTGGCCGAGACGGGTGCTCAGCGCCGGGCTGGCCCAGGGTGCGGTCCCACCTGAAGTGATCATGAAATAGACCGCCGGGAGGGGAACGTCCTTGAGGGTCCCCTCGGCCACGAGTTGGGCGTACAAGGGCGCGAAGCGGTTGATGGTGGGCTGGATGTGACGGGTCCACAGGTGGGTGACGCGCTCGGAGTCGTGTGTGGCCTCGGAGGTGACGAGGCGGAGCAGGTCCGGCTGGTGGGCCGCGGCCCGGACGAAGGCGACGATCATGTTGTGCAGGCGGTCGAGGGGGGAGCCCGTCGGATCCTCCGCACGGTCGAGAGCCTCGGTCAGGCTTGCGCAGGCGTCGTCGACGGCGGCCCTCCACAGGGCTTCTTTGGATCCGTACCGCTTGGTGAGCATGTTGTGGCTGACGTTGAGTTCCGCGTTCAGCGACCGCAGCGACACGCCCTCGAATCCGTGGCGGGAGAAGGCCGTCAGCGCGGCTCGAAGGACTTCACCTTCGGGGACCAGGCGCCGGGCCTTGAGGGCGCCTTCGGTGGGGGCGTGCTGCATGGGGCCAGGTTATCCGGCGTTCCGGGCCGCCGGGGGGCATGGGCCGGAGGCGAGAGTTCAGGAGGGGGAGTGGTGGGCCTCGAGGGACCGGATGTAGGCCCGGGTGACGGCGAGGTTCTCCGTGATGAGTGCGGCCTGGCGCGCCGGTCGGCTCCGCCAGCGGTGTCCGAGGCCGATCACGGGACGCATCGCGGCCAGGGCCGGCTGGACCTGACGTGCCGGAAGGGACTCGGCCGTCGAATCGGCATGGAACCGTACGACGAGCGCACGAAGAAGAGGCCGGCCCACGACGGCCGGAAGTCCCAACTCGGCATGCAGGGTCCTGGCCACGGCCTCGATCGTGTGCCGGGTGAGGACATCGGCCTCGGGGGCAGCCCGTAGGCGGCCCTGCGACGAGAGCTGACGATCCGCCTCGGCTGCCGCGGCCGGGCCGGTCAGGTGCTCCACCAGGGACGGCTCGATTCCCATCAGGTGCGCGATGTGCTGCCAGTAGCGGTACAGCCCTGCCAGTTCCGATCCGGTCCAGGTGTAGCCGAGCATGGCCTCGGCCCGGAACGAGGTGTGGGTGAAGGCCAACCACGTACGCAGGAGATCGGCCTGGTTGACGGGCGGTCCGTGCACCGCCGGGTCGTAGCCGCCCGCGAGGGCGGCCAGCCGGGCCCTGGCATGCACCAGACGCACGTGGGCGGTGGCGATGTAACCGGGCTTCCCCGGGTGCAGGGAGCCGGGCAGCAGCGCGGAGTTGACCCACAGCCCGGTCGTGTCCAGGCGGGCGCCGGCGGTGTCGACGAGGGACCCGGTGGCAGTCAGGGTCGCGGCGATGGAGGGGCAGCGGTAGACCTTGACCAACGATCCGGCCGACAGGGCGATCGCGTGAGCCCAGCCGGGGTGGGTGAACCAGGCCCGGGACCCGTGGTCGAGCACGTCCGGATCGAGGTGGGCGGGCCGGTGCTCCAGGTCGTGCAGGAACGCGGCCAAGGCCGGTGAGGGGCGCGTCAGGTCCCGTGCGCCGCGGGCCAGACCGCGCTGGAGGTCGATCCGGGTCTGCCGTCCCCCGTGCCGTAATTCGTCCACCAGCTCGTCCGCCAGTCGATCGGTCATCGCCGAGGCACGGTCCACCCAGCCGGCGGTCGAACCCTTCGAGTGAGCGCTCTCGGGCATGACGAACCCACCTCCAACAGGAGTTGACGACTGTCAACTCACGAGTGTGGGGCACCCTCGCCCAGCCGGGCAAGAGGCCGCATCACCTCGTTGCCGGATCGGCCGTACAGGACGGACCGGCGGATCGAGGCAGCGACATGTCAGGCCGGAACTGTCCGCTCCGCCATGATGTTTTGCCGAGGAGCGGGGCAGGGGCGGTACATGTCAGACGCACTTGCCCCCCTACTGGAACTCGTCCGACGGCACCGGGAGCCCGCCGTCGTCCAAGCCGTCCGCTCGACGGCCGCAGCCGTCGTCTCCTACGTCGTCGCGCTGCGCCTCAGCAGCGAACAGGCGCCGCTCACCGCGCCACTGACGGCGCTGCTCGTGGTCCAGGTGACCTTGTACTCGACGCTCACCACCGGAGTCCGGCGCGTCAACGCCGTCGTCGCCGGGGTCCTGATAGCGATCGGGTTCAGCGTCCTGGTCGGTCTGACCTGGTGGAGCCTGGGCCTGATCATCCTCGCCTCGCTCGTCGTGGGACGCCTCGTGCGCGCGGGCGAGTTCGTTTCCGAAGTCGCCATCAGCGCCATGCTCGTCCTCGGGGTCACCCAAGTCGCGGACACCGCCTGGGACCGGGTTCTGGAGACCCTGATCGGCGCGGCGGTGGGCCTCGGCTTCAACGTCCTGTTCGTGCCGCCCGTCTGGATCCGGCCCGCGAGCGACGCGATCACCGACCTCGCCGGCCGCATCGCAACGCTGCTCGTGCACATCGGCAGTGAGTCCGCGAATGCCACCACCGTCGAGCGGGCAGTGGCCCGGCTGCAGGAGGCCCGCCGGCTCGACAACGACATCTCCGCAGTCGACGCCGCCCTCCAGCAGGCCGAGGACAGCCTGCGGCTGAACCCCCGCGTGCGCGAAGGAGTCCTCTTCCGCCTCGTCCTGCGCACCGGCCTCGACACCCTGGAGATCTGCGCGGTGGTGTTGCGCGTGTCCTGCCGTACGCTCGCCGACCTCGCGAAGGCGCACGGCGACGAACCGCCCTTCCCTCCACCGGTGGCCGCCGCCCTGCGGAACCTGTACGAGCACACGGCCGCATGCGTCGAGTCCTTCGCACAACTGATCACGGCCCAGGTGACCTCCAACGCGGAGGAGGCCGAGAACAAGCTCATCGAAGAGCTCGAAACGGCCCGGACCTGCCGCGGTCGCCTCGCCGGACTCCTCCCCGAACAGATCGACCGCCATCCCGCCCAGTGGCAGCTCTACGGGGCGCTCCTCGCCGAGGCCGACCGAGTCCTCGAGGAACTGAGCGTGGAGAAGCGCTCCGAGCGCCTCCTGCACGAACTGGACCGACACGCCCACGACCGCCGTGCCCGCCACCCGCGGCTGGACGCACTCCGTGCCCGATTCCGTCGGCGGGAGTACGTCTCCGGTAGCGGCTCATGATCCGGCCCGTACGGGGAACACGGCCGTCATCAACCGAAAGGGGGCATGGACATGCTCGGCATCACCGCCGCAGTGCTGTTCTTCATCGCATTCCTGATCAACGCGGCCGACATCGCCACCAACGAGGTACTGACCTCGACCAACTTCATGCTGCTCGGTCTCGCCGCACTCGCCCTGCACATCGCCGGCATCGGCACGACCGGGTGGGCATCGCGCAGACGGGGCCGCAGGCGCTGAAGTACACCAAGATGACCGAAACCGTGGCACGCACCGCAGCCGATCTACGCCGCACGGGAGTCCGCGTCTGGACCGACAACCTCGCCGACCACGCCGCCGCCCTCACCTACTACGCCGTACTCACACTCCTGCCCGCGCTCGTGATGGCCGTCTCCCTCGTCGGGTTCCTGGGCGGCGCGTCGAGGGACCGGCTGATCACCCGGCTCACCTCGTACGCACCTCCCCAGTCGGCACAGGTCCTGCGCGACGCACTCGGCGGCCTGACGTCGGAACACGCCTCGATGTGGGCCCTGTTGATCAGCGGTGCACTGAGCGCCCTGTGGTCGGCGTGCAGCTACCTGGCGGTGTTCCGCCGCGCCCTGCACGCGATGCACCAGGTGCCGGACACCCGGCCCCCGCTGCGCGCCGCCCACATGCTGCTCGTCAACGCCGCATCGCTGCTCCTCCTGCTCGTCGCCGCCGCCGCGGTACTGGTGGTGTCGGGGCCGACGGCCCGATGGGCGGCGCACACCGCGGGCCTGCCCGGCGCCGAAGGCATCGCGCTCCTGCGCTGGCCCCTGCTGCTGGCGGTCGTCACCCTGCTGGTGCTGATGCTCTTCCGGAGCGGCCCCGCACAGAGCCGGGGCACCCGCCGGGGGCTGCCCGGCGGCATCCTGGCGGCCCTGCTCTGGCTCGCGGCCACGGGGCTCTTCACCGTGTACACGGAGCTCAACACGTACGGCCGGCTCTACGGTTCGCTGGCCGGCACCGTGGTCTTCGTCATCTGGCTCTGGCTGACGAACCTGGCCATGCTCGCCGGAGCCCAGTTCAACGCCGAACGCGACCGCGCCCCGGCGTCGCCGGTCACCTGCGCTGTTCTGCCGGTGGCGGAACAGCGGGGGACCGGGCTCGACGATCACTACCGTCCGGTCCCATGACGATGATCACGACACGTGCGGTCGAGTACCCGGCCGACGGTTTGACGATGATCGGGCACCTCGCGCTCCCGGCCGGCGTCGACCGCCGGCCCGCCGTGCTGCTCGGGCCCGAGGGCATGGGGCTCAGCGACGTCGAGCGCCGCCGGGCCGATGCCCTCGCCGAGCTGGGCTACGTAGCGCTGGCCTTCGACCTGCACGGCGGGCGCTACCTGGGCGACCCCGAGGAGATGCTGGCCCGCTGCCTGCCCCTGCTCGCCGATCCCGACCGGATGCGGGGCATCGGCCATGCGGCACTCGACGTGCTGCGCACCGAACCGCGGACCGACCCCGACCGCATCGCCGCCATCGGCTACGGCACCGGAGGCGCCATCGGACTGGAACTCGGGCGCGACGGCGTCAGCCTGCGCGCGATCGGGACGGTCAACGCAACCACCACGGGCCGCCCGGGCGAGGCGGCGCGCATCCGCTGCCCGGTGTGGGCCGGGGTCGGATCGGAAGACCCGATCATGCCGCCCGGGCAACGGGACGCGTTCACCGCCGAGATGCAGGCCGCGGGCCTCGACTGGCGCCTCACGGTCTACGGAGGCGCCTTGCACGCCTTCCACCATCCGACGGTCGATCACCCCACGGTCCCCGGCGTCGGCCACCACCCCCTGCACGCGCAGCGCGCCTGGCGCGACGTCGTCGACCTGCTCGCCGAATGCCTGCCCGTGACGGCGGACCTGGAGGCCTGACCCGGGCAAACAGCCCGGCGCCAACTTCGACCCCCGTGCATGCCAGATGCTCCATCCGAGCCGCGTCGTCCGCCGTACCCACGGCGCGAGCCGCCGGTGGTGCCGGTCAGATGACCGTGTCGGGCCTGCTCGAACGGGGCGGTACGGGGTCCTCCGAGGCGGTGGATCGTCGCGCCGGGGCGATGGTTCCGGGCCTGCCCCCTTCGGCGGCCGTGAGGTGCTCCAACGTACCGGTGACCCTCAGCATGCGGTCGAGCTGTTCGGGCCGGTCCTCGACGTACAGGAGCACACCGGCCGTGTCGGTGAGCCGTCGGACCATCAGCAGGGCCGACAGCCCGGACGAGTCGATCGCGGTGAGCCCCGCACAATGCAGATGGAGGGCGAGCATGCCGCTCCGCTCGGCCAGGAGGACGGTGACCTCCTGCGGAAGGGCGTCGGCACTGAGGTGGTCGAGGTCGCCCCGCAGCTCGATGCGCACGGTCCCGTCCGTGTCGACGCGTACGAGACCGAGGGGGGTCGAGGGCAGGCTGGTCATTCGGATGTCCCGGCGGCGGTGAGAGGGGTACTGGTCAAGCGGGCGGCGCCGGCTCTGAGGATGCCGGTGGCACGGGGGAAGTCCCCCAGCTCGTGGCCCAGGAACTCCAGCGTCGGGGCCAGCAGGTGGGCGGGCACGCCCCGCGCCGAGAGGATGCCGGCCGTCCAGTGCAGGAAGTCGCAGAACAGGGATTCGTCGTCCGTGTAGAGGGCCACGGCGAGGAACTCGACGATGTGCGAGAGGTCCTCGGCCGTGCGCTCGCGCTGGAATTCGCTGTACTCGCGCATCGCCGGACGGACGGCCTCCAGCTTCCTGAGGACCGCCCGTACGAGTTGGGGGCGCGAGCGGGTGACGAGCGTGTATTCCTGGTCGCTCAGGTGGGGGAGGTCGTCGATGGCCTGATGGTGTGGCCGGGGAGGCGGGAGCGGGCCGCGCGCCAGGGTGTCGGCCGCGGCCCTGGCGTCGCCGGCCCATGCGTCGGCCCCGAGCATGCGGGCGTACCGCCCGTCCGCCCCGAAGGCCGCTCCGCCGGCCAGGACGGGCGTACCGGCCGCCTGGCAGGCGGTGATGGTCGCGTGTGCGGTCGGCAGGCGGGTGGCGATCGAGCCGGACAGGGCCGCGGCGTCCGGCCCGGTGCGGTGGATGTGCGCGACCAGGTGCTGTGGCGGGACCTGCGCGCCGAGGTAGTCGACGGTCCAGCCCCGCAGCCGCAGCACCTCGGACAGGAGGCGGGCGGGCAGGGCGTGCCACTCGCCGTCCACGCACGCGACCACGATCCGCCCGCGGGACGGTTCGGTACGGGCCGCGGGGTGCTGTGCGACCACGGCCACGGCCCGCTCGCTGATGGCCGTGGCGGCGTGTTCCCTGGCGACCCCGATGCGGTTGGCGGCCCACTCGGCGCCGATGCGTCCCTGGACGGGGGCGATGGCGTCGAGCAGGACGCTCTCCGGGTCCAGCCCCTCGTCCAGAGCCCGGCGGACCGCTGTCGTCGCGGCGGGTTCGTCGCCGCGGAGGACGGCCTCCCACAGCCGATCCGTCAGGTGTGCGAGCGTCGGAGGCCGCGTCAGGTCCGTGATCATGCCGTGAACCTGCCCCGTGTGTGCCCGTTCACCGCGCTCAGGTGGTGCGTCCGCGGAGCGGAGATCACCACGACCGCCATGTCGTCGTGGCGACCGCTGCCCACCCATTGCGAGGCGAGCATCTGCACCCGTTCCACCACCGCTTCGGCGGGCATCCCCGCGCATTCCGTGAGGGCCCGGCGCAGCCGGGCCTCCCCGAACATGGATCCGCCCATCGGACCGCCGCGGGCCTCGGTGATCCCGTCGGTGTACAGGACGCAGGTCTCGCCCGGTGCGAGGGTCACCGCGGCCGTCTCGGTGGTGACGTCGGGGAGAGCGCCGATCAGGGTCCCCTGTGTGGGGGCCTCCTCGACGCGGCCGTCGGAGCGCAGGATCAGCGGAGCGGGGTGCCCGGCACTGGTCAGCCGTAGCCGCACGGTGCTTCCCTCGCGTGCCGCCGAGGCGAGCACCATCGTGGCGAAGCGGGTGTTGTCCGAGTTCAGGAGCGAGGTGTTCAGCAGGCTCAGTACGCGGTGGTGGTCCTCGGCGAGGGGCAGCAGTGCCTGCATCGTGTTGCGGATCTTCCCCGTCATCACGGCCGCTTCCAGGCCCTTCCCGCACACGTCACCGAGGACGACGAGCGAGGCCTCGCCCTCTGCCGCAGCGGGGTGGACGTCGTAGAAGTCCCCGCCGACCCGCTCGTGATCCTTCGAAGGGCGGTACCCGCCCGCGTACTCCACCCCGGAGACCTGGCGCAGTACGGGGGGCAGCAGCGCACGCATCAGGGTCTCGGTGATCGAGGACTGTTCCGCGTACAGCCGTGCGGCCGACATGGCCGCGCCCGCGCGGGCGGCGAAGAGCCGGGCGAAGACCTCCTCGCCCTCCGCGAACGTGTCGCTCTCGGTGCTCCGGAGCAGGACGAGGGCGCCGGCGGGCACCCCGTGGCCGGGCAGGGGAGTGATGACGATCGACCCGACCTCCCCGAACCCGTCGGGGATCAGCCAAGTGGGGGCGGACCTCGGATCGATCCAGCGGGAGGGCACGGGAGGGAAGCCCTGCAGTGCCTCGGCAAGCCCCGGCACCTGCTCCGGATCGGCGATCACGTGGGAGCGCGAGGGGGCCCCGCCGCGCAGACAGGCCACCACGGGCAGCTCACGCCCGCCGCCGGGGGCGATCACCAGCGCCGCGTCCGCGAGGTGTTCCGCGGCCATCTGCGCGGTGACGTCGGTGCAGCGCTCCAGATTGAGGGAGGACAGCAGCAGATTGGACGCCCGGGTCAGGAAGGCGGTGCGCTCCCGTTCCATCTGCAGGGCCTGGCGGACGAGCCGGTGGTCGGTGTCGTCGATCAGCCACCAGACGACCGTGCCGTCGCCGGGCACCGTGGAACGGGCCTCGTACGCACGGTCCCCCACCAGGCCCCGTACCACGCAGGGCCGGTCGCTCCGCGGCCGCTGAGGGGGAATGCAGGAAACCGCCTCTGCGTGCGCCGAGGACAGCCACACGGGCATGGCCTGCGCCACGGGCACACCGGGGCGGGCAAGGGGGAAGGCGAGGCCCGCCGCGTCGTTGACGTCCACGAGGGTCCCCTGGTCGTTCGCCACGAACACGGGGTAGGGGGCTTCACGCCACGGAATGCCCACCGCGGTCGGAGTCGATGCTGACTGGGCGAATTTCACCAAACGTCGAAGGCCCGCTACGCGAACCCCTCACCTCACCGTCTCGAAGGAAATGGTTGCCTCATGGCAACCATCCTCCATCCGCCACGCAAATGGCAATTGCAACCCTCGCCGCCGCGCCCCGCACCGAATGAGCACATGATGCGCACAGCACATCGTCCCAAGAGCAGCGGAATGTCGGAAAGTTGCCGCACGGCTCATGAGGAAGCCGCGCTCGCGCCGCGTGGTTGCAGGCTGCTTCGTCAGTGGGCCGCGTCGCCCACGGGAGGCCGGAACGGGAGGCTGGGTCGCGACCGGGGACAGCGGTGTAGGAGGATGTCGGGGTGATCGGAGACGAACCAGTGGTCACCACGACCACCCGCGACGGCGTGGCAGTCGTCCACATGCACGGAGAGGTCGACGCGGACAACGCTCCGGATCTCGGCCGCATCCTCACGAAGGCGGCGGCGAGCGGGTCCCCCCGCACCGTCGTCGACCTCTCGCAAGCCGGATTCGTCGACTCGTCCGTGCTCCACGCGCTCCTGGACGCACACCAGACCCACCGTGAGGCGGGGACGCTCTTCGTACTGGCCGGACCGCTGCGCCCGGCCGTTCGCAGACTCTTCGACGTCACCGGCACCGGATCCGTGTTCCGCATGACGGACAGCCTGGAGACCGCGCTGACATGCTGAGTTCACCAGCCCGCCGCCAAACGTCAGGGCGGCGGCATGACCGATACGAGGCGGGGCAGGCGGTCACGGTATGAGCCACCCCACAGCCGACGCCACCGGGAGTCCCACCCGAGGCGGGGAGAACGACGGAGCGGCCGGCGTCGTGCCGGGCACCGCCTCCGAGGCCCGTGCCGTGGTCCGGGCCCTTCTGCGGTGCGCGGACCTCGATCCGGACGCGGTCCCCGCGGTGGACGCGCTCCTGGTCACCTCGGAACTCGTGGCCAACGCCATCCGTCACGGAGGCGGCCTCACGGGGTTCCATGCCGAGATCACCGAGGACGGCACCCTGTGCATGTCCGTCAGTGACGCGAGCCCGGAGCTCCCGATCGTGC
The DNA here is from genome assembly GCF_055584085.1 of Streptomyces sp. NPDC104226. Lineage (NCBI taxonomy): Bacteria > Bacillati > Actinomycetota > Actinomycetes > Kitasatosporales > Streptomycetaceae > Streptomyces > Streptomyces sp. NPDC104226. Next base: position 138,266 of record NZ_JBVJMS010000001.1, on the reverse strand, counting down.
GCAGGCCGGCCCCGGGGCATCCGGGCGGTTACGGCTGGCGGCTCGTCCAGCAGCTCACCGCGGACCCGGCGGTACACCGGCACCCCGGAGGCAAGACCATCACCGTCGTCCTGCGCCTCACCTGATGCCTCCCGGACCGCCGCGACGCCGGCCGAGGCGGTGCGCGGGGACGGTGCTCGCGGGTGCCTCAGGCCGACCGGGGGACCGCGTCCTGCCGGGAAGGCAGCCTCAGCGGGGTGGCGACCGCCGAACAGAACTCGGCCAGCCCCGACGCCAGCGCGGCCCGCGAGGCCGCGGACATGGTGGCCATGGCCGTGGACAGCGCCTCGCGCCGACGCACGCGCAGCCGGTCGAGGTAGGCCCGTCCGGCCGGCGTCAGGCGCAGGAGCACCTCGCGGCGGTTGTCCGGAGCCGGACGGCGCTCCAGGAATCCGACCGCTTGGAGGCGGTCGCAGAGCCTGGTCACCGAAGGCGGAGCCGATTCCAGCAGTCTGCCGAGCTGCCCCGGGTTCAGCTCCCCGTGCCCGTCGACGAGAAACAGCACCCGAGCCTGGGCGGAGGAGACCGGCGGGGCGCTCGCCGTGTCGCGGCCCCGTTCCCAGACCACTTCCAGCAGCTCGATCAGCGCACTCATCTCCGCAACCGCTACCGCGGACACGGCGGGTCCGTCCGTGCCGATCTGCGGTTGATCCATGTGACACTCCCTACCGGGCGAACAGGTCGCCCTCCCCGGTGGTGGCGGACCAGCGGTTCGCGGCTCCCCATTTTGTCATTTGCACGAGAGGCGGCATCGGACCGGTGGCCGGAGACGAAGGAACGGGACGCGCACTGCGGGGCGCGGCCCCCCACGCGCTGTTCGACGAGGTCCGCGCCGCCCTGGTGCGCGAGCACGGGGCGAGCGGGGCCGAACTGCTGATGGCGGACTACGCCTCGACGCGGCTCCAGACGGTCACCCGGCACCCTTTCACGACCGAGTCCGTCTCCGCCCGCAACGGAGCCGAGGGCCGCGCCTTCGGCTCGCAGGAACCGTACGTGGCCGACGGGCCGGGCGGCGTCACGGTGCACCTGCCGGTCAGCGTGCGAGGGGACCGCCTCGGCGTGCTGAGCGTCCGCTACGAGGACGGCGCGTACACCCCGGGGAGACTCGGCCCGCTCGGAGAGGTGGCGGACGCACTCGCCCACGAGATCCTCGTCGCGGACCGCGAGACCGACGTCTTCCTCCAGGCGCGCAGGGCCAAGCGGCTCACCCTGGCCGCCGAGATCCAGTGGCAGCTGCTCCCGGGACGCTCCACCTCCCGGCCCGAGTACGACCTCGGCGGCCAGCTGGAGCCCGCCTACGCGGTGCACGGCGACAGCTTCGACTGGTCGGCGTCGGCCGACCACCTGACGCTGGCCGTCAACAACGGCACGGGCGAGGGGATCGATGCGGCCCTGCTCACCAGCCTCGCCGTCAGCGCACTGCGCAACGCGCGACGGGCCGACCTCGGCCTCGCCGACCAGGCGGCCCTCGCGGACCAGGCGGTCTACGGCCAGTACCAGGGGCGGAGCCACCTCGCGCTCCTGCTGCTCCGCTTCGACCTGGACACCGGCGAGGTCGACGTCGTGGACGCCGGGTCACCCCGCATCTGGCGCCTGCGCGCGGGCGTGGTGGAACCGGTGGCGCTGGAGGCCCAGCTGCCGCTCGGCATGTTCGAGGACACCGTCTACACCTGCCAGCGCATGAAGGTGCTGCCCGGCGACAGGCTGCTGTTCCTGAGCGACGGCGTCTACGACGTCCTGTCCCCGGCGGGGGAGGCCTACGGCCTGCACGCCCTGGCCCGCGCCGTCCTCAGGACCCGGCTGCTGCCGCCCTCCCAGGTACCGAGGGCGCTCCTGGAGGAACTGGCCGGCCACCGCGGCGGGATCGAGGCCGTCGACGACGCCCTGGTCGTCTGCCTCGACTGGCACGGACGCCCCGGTACGGAGCCGCGCGAGACGTAGGCGGCGCTCCGCCGCGGCCCTGCGCCGCATTCCGGAGGCGGGTGCACCGCCGGACCGGAGGGATGACACAATCATTGACGTCGTAAAACATTGCCTAACGGCAAATGATCGCTCTACGCTTGCCTCGACGTGGCCAGGCGTCCGGGGAGCTTCCACACCAGCGCTGGGAAGGGACGAACGCGACGCCATGGGGAGCACTCTCGGGCTGGGGGCCCAGCACCTGAAGGCCCGCATACCCTCGCCGCAGGAGCCGAATCCGGACCCGGGGTCCGCACGGGGGGAAGCCGACGACTCCCTCGCCCTGTGGAGCGGGGTACCGCCGTACGTCCTGCTCATCGAGGACGACGAGGGCGACGCCCTGCTCGTCGAGGAACTCGTGGAGGACAGCGGGATCGAGGTCCGCCTCGGCAGGGCCGGCTCCCTCGCAGGCGCCCTGGGACTGCTGGAGTCCGAGGCCCCGCAGTGCGTCCTGCTCGATCTGCACCTGCCCGACGCCCAGGGACTGGAGGGACTGAAGAGGATCCTCGCCGCGGCCGCCGAAACCGCCGTGGTCGTCCTCACCGGGCTCTCCGAGGAACGGGCGGGGCTTGCCGCCGTCGCCGCCGGAGCCCAGGACTACCTGCTCAAGGGACGTCTCGAACCCGACGTCTTCATGCGGGCCATCCGCTACGCCATCCAGCGCAAGCGCACCGAGCTGGCCGCCGCCGCCCTCCAGGCGGGCCGGCTCCGAGCCGAGGAGAACGCCCGCCTCGAACGCGGCCTGCTGCCGACCCCGCTGCTGCTCGACGACCCGGGCGGTGACGCCGTCACCATCTGCGCCAGGTACCAGCCCGGCCGCTCCCAGACCCTGCTCGGCGGTGACTTCTACGACGTCGTGCAGACACCCGACGGGGCCACCCACGCGGTCGTCGGCGACGTCTCCGGCCACGGCCCGAGCGAGGCCGCGCTCGGCGTGTGCCTGCGCGTGGCCTGGCGGTCCTTCGTCATGGCAGGAGCCCGGGGCGCCGAGCTCCTCGGGCTGCTGGAGCGGATCCTGCTCGCCGAGCGCTCCGGCCCGGAGATCTTCGCCACGCTCGTCTCCCTCACCCGCCCGTCCGGCGCCGGCGCCGTCCACGTCCAGCGCGCGGGCCACCCCGGCTTCCTGATCCGCCGCGCCGGCGACGTCGAGCTGAAGGTGGTTCCCGGCGGGCCCGCGCTCGGGATACTGCCGGGCTGGGGAGCCGGCTGGCCGGTCACGGAGGTCCCGCTGGAGGCGGACGGCGCGGTGGTGCTCTTCACCGACGGCCTGATCGAGGGACGCGTCGGCCCCGGGCCGGACCGCCTCGACGAGGGGGGACTCCTCACGATCGCCCGCCGGCACCCGGACCTGCCCGCCGAACCCTTCGTCGACTCGCTCATCCAGGAGGCACAGGGCCTGGCCGCGGACTGGGGCGGCCTGGCCGACGACGTCGCCGTCCTCCACCTCGAATGGAACACCCCCACGTGAACCCCTCGGTACAGCCCCCCGAACAGCCCCCGGAACGGGCCGGCGGCCGGCCCCCGGGCCGGCACCGGACGAGCCTGCGCGGGTGGCTCACCGCCGTACTGGCGGTCCTTGCCCTCATGATCGTGGGAACGGGCGCCCTCGGGGCCACCCTCCTCTCGCACACCACCACGGCCGGAAACCGGCTCGTCGACGGGATCCTGCCCGCACAGCGGGACGCCCTGCGGCTGGAGAGCGCCCTCCTGGACCAGGAGACCGGCATCCGCGGCTACCTGCTGGCCCGCGAGCCGGAACTGCTGGAACCCTACGAACGCGGCCTGGCGAACGAACGCGAGGCCGTGCAACGCCTCTCCGAGGTGCTCGACGACGACGCCGGGGCCCGGGCGGACCTGGAGGCCGTGGAAGCGGCCGCCCGCCTCTGGCGCGAGCAGTTCGCGGCACCGGCCATCGCCGCCGTGGACGACGGGGGAGCCCCGCCCTCGGTCCAGACAGGCAAGGACCGGTTCGACGAGCTCCGCCACCGGATCACCGACCAGCAGGACCGGCTGAACCGCATCCAGGCCGAGGCCCGCACCACCTTCGGCGAGGCGCGCTCGAAGCGCGACCACATCCTGCTCGCGATCGCCGCGGCCTTTCTGCTCGTCGCCGCCGGCCTCGCCGTCCTGCTGCACGTGGGCGTGCTCAGGCCGCTCGCCCAGCTGCGCACGGCCTCGCAGCGGGTCGCGGACGGCGCCTTCGACGAGGAGATCCCGCTCCGCGGCCCCGCCGACCTGCGGGCCGTGGCCGGCGCGGTGGAGGCCATGCGGCACCGGACCGTCACCGAGCTCACCGCGTCGAGGCGCAACGCGGAGCGCCTCGACCGCATCGCGGCGGAACGCGACGCCCAGACGGTGGAGCTGCGCCGCTCCAACGCCGAACTTGAGCAGTTCGCGTACGTCGCCTCGCACGACCTCCAGGAGCCGTTGCGCAAGGTGGCTTCCTTCTGCCAGCTCCTGGAGAAGAGGTACGGAGACCAGCTCGACGACCGCGCGACCCAGTACATCGGCTTCGCGGTGGACGGTGCCAAGCGGATGCAGGTGCTGATCAACGACCTGCTGACGTTCTCCAGGGTCGGCCGGGTCCAGGACGGACGCGAGCCGGTCGCCCTGGACACCGCCCTGGACCGGGCGCTGCGCAACCTGAGCACCGCCGTCGAGGAGAGCGGCGCCGAGATCGTACGCCCCGACCGGCTCCCGGACGTGCTGGGCGACTCGACGCTGCTGACGATGCTCTGGCAGAACCTGATCGGCAATGCCGTCAAGTTCCGGTCGCCCGACCGTCCGCCACGGGTCGAGGTGTCCGTGGTCGAGGCTCCGGCCGGCGGATCCGGCCTGCACACCTTCGCGGTCACGGACAACGGCATCGGGGTCCCGGCCGAGTTCGCGGAGAAGGTCTTCGTCATCTTCCAGCGGCTGCACGGCCGGGAGGCGTACGGCGGAACCGGGATCGGGCTTTCGCTGTGCAAGAAGATCGTCGAGCACGCGGGCGGTCACATCCACCTCGACACGGCCCAGCAGGTGGGCACCCGGATCGTCTTCACCCTGCCCGTGATCGAGCCCGCCGCCGAATCCGCCGACGGGCCCACCGACGGGCCCGCTTCCGCTTCCGCCGCCGCGGACGAGGCACCCGTACCAGCCGAAGGAACCCCCTGATGACCGAATCCGACGACCGCCGCCGCGCCACCCCCGCAGAGGTACTGCTGGTGGAGGACGACGCCGGCGACGAGCTGATGACCCGTGAGGCCTTCGAGGACAACAAGATCGGCAATGTCCTGCACGTGGTGCGGGACGGCCTGGAAGCGCTGGACTTCCTCTACCGGCGCGGCGAGCACACCAACGCCCCGCGTCCCGACCTGATCCTCCTCGACCTGAACCTGCCCAAGTACGACGGCCGGCAGGTGCTCCAGCAGATCAAGACGGACCCGGAGCTGAGCCACATCCCGGTGGTCGTGCTCACCACCTCCGCCGCGGAGGAGGACATCCTGCGCAGCTACAAACTGCACGCCAACGCCTACGTGACGAAGCCGGTGGACCTCGACCAGTTCATCCGGGCGATCCAGCAGATCGACGACTTCTTCGTCACCGTGGTCAAACTGCCCCGCGGACTGTAGGGCAGGGGCACCGGCACATGGGCCGAGAACACGATCAGAGACGTGGAAAGGCGGAGACGCACATGGATGCACACGACCCGAAACCGCGCAGCCACGTGACGACACGGTCCGAAGGGGACGTGCGCATCGTGGTCATGGCGGGCGAGTTCGACATGGACAACGTGGCAGCCCTGCGGGCCGCCATGGACCCGGAGGCGGAGGGCGTCGCCCGCTACGTCCTGGACGTGGCCGAGGTGACCTTCGTGGACTCCACCGCACTCGGCGTTCTCCTGCAACCCGCCAGGGAACGGCCGGTGATCCTGGCGGGGACCGTCCCGCCCAGGCTCGCCAGGCTCCTCGAACTCACCGGCGCCGAGATCGCGTTCGCCACCGCGCAGAGCGTCGCCGAGGCGAGCGTCATGACCGTCCCGCCCAGGGAGTTCTGACCGGTCCCCGGCCCCGGCGGAGTTGCCCCGGGCCCGACTCCGATGCGGCTGCGCGGGTTTGGATCCCGCGAGCCCGGCCATACGGGCGTCGAACAGCACGGGCGCGGCGCGGGACCGGTATCCGGCACCGCGCCGCGCCCGGGCGAACGGACCCGCCCGCCACGACCTCGAGGAGGCCCCGCCTTGACCCGGACCGACACGACCCCCGCCCACGCCACGGCCAGCGCGGGTGCCGGTGCGGCGCCGCACGACGAGCAGATCCGCCGCATCCGCCGGCGGCTGGAGCGGCTGATCGGCATCGCCGCGACCGAGGGCAACTCCGTGCTCCCGTTGCGCAACGGCGACGAGATCTTCACGGCGATGCTGGACGCCATCGGCGGTGCCCGCCACACCATCGACATGATGACCTTCGTCTACTGGAAGGGCGACATAGCCCGCCGCTTCGCGGAGGCCCTGGCGGAACGGGCGCGCGAGGGCGTACGGGTACGGCTGCTCCTGGACGGATTCGGCAGTCGCCTGATCGAGCGGGACCTGCTGGACCGGATGGCCGAGTCCGGAGTGGACGTCGCCTGGTTCCGCAAACCCGCCTTCCTCTCCCCGCTGAAGCAGAACCACCGGTGCCACCGCAAGGTCCTCGTCGTCGACGAGACCACCGCCTTCACCGGAGGCGTGGGCATCGCCGAGGAATGGTGCGGCGACGCCCGGGGCCCGGGGGAGTGGCGCGACACGCACGCCGAGGTCCGCGGACCCGCCGTGGACGGGATCGCCGCGGCCTTCGCCCAGAACTGGGCGGAGTGCCACCCCGAACTGTTCGACGAACGCGACCGCTTCGTGGACCACGCCCCCGCGGGCTCCGCCGTGGTCCAGGTGGTCCGGGGCTCGGCCGCGTTCGGCTGGCAGGACATGCAGACCCTCATGCGGGTGGTCCTCGAATCCGCCGAACAGCGGGTCCGCCTGGCCACGGCCTACTTCGCCCCCGACGAGTACTTCGTCGGCCTGCTCGCCGACACGGCGCGCAGGGGCGTGACGGTGGAGATCCTGCTGCCCGGACCCCACACCGACAAGCGGGTCTGCCAGCTCGCGGGACAGCACCACTACGAGGAACTGGCCGCGGCAGGCGTGCGCATCCACCAGTACCAGCCGACGATGATGCACGCCAAGATCATGACCATGGACGGGGTGCTGTCCCTCATCGGCTCGTCGAACTTCAACCGCCGCTCCCTCGACCACGACGAGGAGGTGATGCTCGCCGTGATGGACCCGGCCTTCACCCGGACCCTGGACGACCAGTACGACCAGGACCTGACCGTCAGCACACGGATCGACGCGAAGCGCTGGCGGCGCCGTTCACTGCCGCAGCGCGCCCGGGAACTGGCCGTCCAGCCGCTGCGCCGTTTCCTCTGACAGCAGGCGGTGCGCATCCGTTTGCCGCAGTCGTGGCTGTCAGTGCCGGGTGGCACTCTCGGGGCATGAGCGACGAGTCGTTGAACTGGCAGGATTTCCTTGGGCGCTGGCAGGCCGAGTGGGTACCGCGCGAGGACGCGCACGAGGCGGACGAGTCGGACGGTGCCGTGGACGACGGTGGACTGCCCGGTCGTCCCGGCGCGGACGAGGCGGCGATCGCAGGGGCCGAGGAGCGGCTGGGCAGGCGGCTGCCGCCCTCGTACCGCGCGTTCCTGGCGGTGAGCGACGGATGGTACGTGGACGAGACCGCCGGGGTGTACCGGCTCGGCGGCGTCGCGGACATCGACTGGTTCGGGGACCCGTTCGGCATGACCCCGACGGACGAGGAGACCCTCGGGCGGGACCCGGACCCGCAGGAAGTCCTCCTGGCCGGGATGTGGCGCCGGGCGCTGCGGCTGGAGACGGACTCCGACATGACGAACGCGCTCCTCGACCCGGGAGACACCGGCCCCGACGGCGAATGGGCGCTGTACGTCTACAGGGGCTGGAACGGTGAGACCCCGCGCCGCTACCCGTCGTTCCGGGCGTACATGGAGGCCATGTACCGCGGCTTCCACGGCGACCGGGCCGCCCAGCCCGACTTCGTGAACGCGACCACGCGGGCGCAGGACGCACGCGTCGAGGAAGCACGGCTCCTGGCCCTGCGCGGACGCCACGAGGAGGCGCTGCCCCTGCTGGAGGAGGCAGCCGCCTTCGGCCGGCCCTTCAGTCACTTCCTGGCCGGCCAGATCCGCGGGCTGTCGGGCGGCAGCGCGGTCCACGCGTACGGTCTGCTCGTGGCGGATCCGCACTACTCGGCGGAACTCCTCCCGCTGGAGGCCTCAGAACCGGCCCACAGCCCCGGGCGGTTCGGCGGGGACGACGGCTGGCTGCGGATGATGGCCGCGCGCGGGATCGCGCGGGACACCGCCGCGGCCGTGCTGGACGGGGTACGGGACGGCACCCACCGCTACGCGCCGCCCGGTGCATGGGGCCGGGCCGTGGCCGGAGCCAGGGAGGCGGCCCGCTGGGGCCAGACCGACTCCGCGTGGTCCGCCCTCCGGGAAGCGCTGCCCGCCTGGCAGTCTCCGGGGCCCCACCTGATCGCCCCCGTCGGCCTGCTCGCCGACCCGGTGCTGGGCCCGCTGGTCACCGCGGAGCGCGGCCGCGAGCTGCTCTCGGTCCCCCGGTCGGGGGAGACGGGGCCGCTGCCCGTGCCCCTCCCGGGGCTCGACCCGCCGGGCCTGTCGTGGCTGACCGACTCCGCGGGCAACTACCGTCCGGACTCCGGGTACCGGTGCCTGTGGGTCGAAGGGGTCGAACCGGCAGCGCTGCCCGCCCTGATCGGCGAGCCGGGGGCCGTGGCGAAGCCGCCGACGGCTCCCTTCGGGTACTGGGGGATGTCGCGGCAGTCGCGTGAGGACGTCCCCGCATGGGAGGACCGGGCCCGGGTCGCCCTCGGCCGGACGGCCGAGGGCTGGGCCTTTGCCTTCGAGGGCAGCGCGCGCCACCTGGACGGGCGGCGGTACGTGTCCCTCGCGCCGGGCGCCTCCGTGGCGGGCCGTGCGGTGGCGGTGTGGCGAGAGCCGAGAAGCGAGCACCCGGGCGCGGCTCCCAGCGCGTTCCACGTATCGGTGGCCGAGGACGGCAAGGAAATCTTCGCCTTCACCGTCCGGGGCGCCGACATCGAGCGCTCCGGTGCGATACCGCCGGGCCTGGATCCCGCGGCCCTCTTCCCCCGGAGCACCACCGAGCCCGAGGATGAGCGGGCAGCCCTCCGGGCCCTGCAGAGCGAACTCGGTCTCTCCCTGCCCCGGTTCGCCCTGGCGCGGGGCAGCCTCAGCTCCTTCACGACGCGCTCCTGGTCCCGGGCACCGCGCGAGGGCGAGACGTACGCCGTGCTCACCTTCACCCGCTTGCGGCACGGCGCCGGTGGCACCGGCGGCTGAACCCGCGAAGCGGGCGGACCGGACGGGGCGTGGCGGGCAAACGGTGCACGAACGGTGCACGATGCGGCAGCCCGGCCGACACCGGACAGTGGAGTGAACGGTCCACCTCATCTCGCGGAGGAGGCGGCATGAACGTCCATCCTGCGGTACCGGAGGAAACCCCGGCCGTGGAGGGCTCCACGGCCGAGGCCCACCAGGAGCGTCCCGACGGCGGAGTGTGGGAGCACCCGTGGTTCTTCCTCGGTCTGATCGTCCTCGGCGCTGTCCTGGTGGCGGGCTTCTTCGTGGCACGCGTCGCGGGCCTGTAGAGCGGTTCGGGGGCGGTCCGGTCGTGGAACGATGGAAGCCATATGCAGCGTGCGCGGTGGCCGTAGCCGCCGGCGCCGCCTTGGGCGGCGTGGCCGTCGACCCTGACAGCGACTGGTACCGCGCGCTGCACAAGCCGCCCTGGCAGCCGCCGGCCTGGGCCTTCGGCCTGGTCTGGACCCCCCTGTACGCCACGATCGCCTGGGCCGGTGGGCACGCGCTCGCACGAGCACCCGGTTCCGAACGCCGCGCACTGGGGCTCGGCCTCGGTGCGAACCTGGCCCTGAACGCGGCATGGAGCTGGGCGTTCTTCGGTCGTAGGAGTCCGGCATCCGGGGTGGTGGGAACCGTGCTGCTCGACCTGTCGAATCTCCAGCTCCTGCGCCGGATGCATCGCAGTGATCCGTCCGCAGCCCGCGCCCTCGGCCCTTACGCCGCATGGTGCGCCTTCGCCACGGCGCTGAACGTCGACATCGCACGACGCAACGCAGCCCCACAGCGGGTCGGCGAGGTGCATCCGACAGCCTGGTTCGAAGGGAAGAGCAAAGAGAAACCGTTCCGCCCCTTCTGAGGAGCAGCCGCCGTGGTCGCCGTCCAGCGCTCGTTCGTCGTTCCTGCCCCGCGGGCGGTACTCGTCGACTACCTGAAGGACTTCTCCCACACCACGGAGTGGGATCCCGGCACCAGAACGTGCGATCGGCTCGACGAGGGGCCTGTCCGGGTGGGATCGACGTGGAGCAATGTGTCCGTGTTCCGCGGCCGGGAAACGCGTCTCACGTACCGGCTGGTCCGCCTGGACGAGGAGCATGTGTCCTTCGTCGGCGAGAACTCGTCGGTGACCACGACGGACGATCTCCTCCTCACCTCCGCCGCGACGGGAACACTGATCACGTACCGGGCGCGGCTCGACTTCAAGGGGTTGCTCAAGCTCGCCGCTCCGTTCCTGCGGAAGGACTTCGACCGGCTGGCGGACGAGGTGGAGCGGGTGATGCCCCAGGTGCTGGGCAGACTGTGACGCGTGTGACGGCTCCGCACGTGCGTTCCGGGGACTGCCGGTCGGCCGCGTCTGCCGGGGCCGGCCCGGTCCGTACGGATTGGATGCGGGGATGAGTTCAGTGCACTGGTTGTTCGGGGACCAGCTCGGCCCGCACTTCACCGCCACCGCTGCCGGCGGGACACCGAGGAACACCCGGTGGCTGTTGATCGAGTCCCTGGCCGTGCTGCGGCGGCGCCGGTTCCACCGCGCCAAGGCCCATCTCGTGCTCAGCGCCATGCGGCACCGGGCGGCGGACCTGGGCGAGCGAGCCCAGTACATCCAGGCGGAGACCTACCGGGAGGGACTGGCGCGGGCCGTGGGCGACGCGCCCGTCACCGTGCACCACCCCACCTCCCGCGCGGCCCTCGCGCTGGTGACGTCCTTGCCGCAGGTCACGGTCCACCCGGCTCGCGGATTCGTGGTCGGACACCGGGAGTTCGCCGACTGGGCGGCGCGGCAGCAGGGCCACCGCCTCCTGCAGGAGAACCTCTACCAGCACACGCGCCGCACTCACGACATCCTCATGGAGGGGGACCGGCCGATGGGCGGCCGGTGGAACCTGGACCACGACAACCGGGAGCCCCCGCCCAGCGGTCGCGCCACCCTGGGCGCGCCGAAGCCGTACCGGCCGCACGAGGACGAGATCGACGAGGAGGTCCGGCGGGACCTGGACCGCTGGGAACGCGAGGAGGGCATCAGCTTCGTGGGGCGCGACGGTCCGCGCCTCTTCCCCGCGAGCCGCCGCGAGGCCCTGGCCGCCCTCGACCACTTCGTCACCCACCGGCTCGCCGGGTTCGGCGCCCACGAGGACGCCGTGCTGGCCGCCGACCCCGTGATGAGCCACAGCCTGCTGTCCTCATCGCTCAACCTGGGCCTCCTCGACCCGTGGGAGTGCGTGCGCCGGGCGGAGGAGGCCTACCGAGCCGGGCTGGTACCGCTCAACAGCGCCGAGGGTTTCATCCGGCAGGTCTGCGGCTGGCGCGAGTACGTGTGGCACCTCTACTGGCACCTCGGCGAGGAGTACCGGCACCGCAACGAGCTCCACCACACCGCGCCGGTCCCCGCCTGGTTCGCCGAGCTGGACGCGGACGCCGTGGAGGCCCGATGCCTGTCCACGGTGCTGGCGCAGGTACGGGACACCGGGTGGACGCACCACATTCCCCGCCTCATGGTCCTCGGCAGCCACGCGCTCCAGCGCGGCTGGGACCCGGCGCAGGTCACGGACTGGTTCCACCGGTGCTTCGTCGACGGCTACGACTGGGTGATGCTGCCCAACGTGGTGGGCATGTCCCAGTACGCGGACGGCGGCCTGATCACCACCAAGCCCTACACCTCGGGCGGCGCCTACATCCACCGGATGAGCGACCTCTGCAAGGGCTGCCGGTACCGACCGGCCGACCGCACCGGCGAACGGGCCTGCCCGTACACCGTCGGCTACTGGTCCTTCCTCGACCGGCACCGCCCGCGCCTGGCGGCCAACCCCCGCATGGCGCGCGCCGTACAGGGCCTGGACCGGCTCGGCGACCTGGCCGAGGTCGTGCGCGCGCACCGCGATGCGGGCGACGGTCCGGCCTGAGAGCGGTCCGCCCGACCCGTACCGACGCCCTCAGCTGCGGAAGTCGGCGAGGACCTCTCGGGCGGCCCGCGTGCCGGAGGCGAGGGCGCCTTGCAGCGAACCGGTCGCCCGGTGGTCGCCGCACACGTACCGGTGGGGGGCGAAGCGGGTGGTCCGGGAGAGCGGCAGCGGCGCGGGCATGGCGGGGAGCGCGTCGTGGACGGTCGTACGGTGGAGCGGCTCCCACGTCTCGGTGTCCGCGCCGTACACGTCCGACAGGGCCGCGCGGACGGCCAGTTCCTCCGCGGGCCCGGGCGTACCGAGAACCGATGTCGCCACCAGCGCCCTCCGGTCCGGGGAATAGCCGGCGTGAACCTCGGTGAGGACGCAGGTGTTCAGGAACCGACGCTCGGTGTCGACGACCAGCGTCGGCTCCGCCAACGGCGATCGCTCCGCGGCGTGATAGAGGGTCGTGACCGTCCTGCCGCGGGGGACTTCCAGCCCGGGAAGCAGCCGTGCGGCGGCAGCGTGTCCGGTGGCGACGACGACCGTGCGCGCGGGCAGCTCGCCCGCGCCGGCCAGCGACACGCCGTCCGGTGTGAGCGCGGCGACAGCGGTGTCGGTGTGCAGGACGCCATCGGGGAGGCGGGAGGCGAGCTGGGCCGGCACGGCACCGATGCCCTCGGCGGGCAGGCACACCGTGCCGCGCAGCAACGTACGCCAGACGAAGTGGAAGAACCGCGCCGAGGTCTCGAGCCGGTCCTCGAGGAAGACGCCGGACAGGAACGGCCTGAAGAACGTCTCCACGAAGCGGGGCGAGAATCCGGCAGCGGACAGTGCGCTGAGCGTGGTGGCGTCAGGACGGCTGCGAAGGCGTGCCGGGGCGGTCAGTACGTCGCGGGCGGACAGTACCGAGAGGGCCGCGAGGTCCCGGGCCGAAGCGAGCCGGCCCGGGAGGAGGTCACCGCTGTCCCGCAGACGCCGGGTGGGGTCGGTGAACCGCCGGCGCCCGTCGGGCGTGTGCACCAGGACACCGGGCGTGAACGGCCGCAGCCGCAGCGGACGCAGGTCGAGGCGGTGCTTGACCTGTGGGTAGGCGGTGTTGAGGACCTGGAACCCGCGGTCGAGCGTGAACCCCTGGATCCGGTCGGTGCGCATCCGGCCGCCCACGGCATCGGAGGCTTCGAGCAGGCGGACCCGCAGACCCGCCGCGACGAGGTCGGTCGCGCACGCCAGTCCGGCGGCGCCCGCCCCGACGACGACCACGTCCGGGCTCGGGCCGTCTGTCATCCCCATCGCGGACGTCCTTCCTTGCCGGCATCGTGCGGAACTCGGAACGCTACGCGAGCATCGACGCGGATCAGGCGCAGGCGCGCTCGGCCGGTGCCTCCTGATGAGCGGCTGCGCCGGACTTGCACCTCCCCGCCGCGTAGGCCCCGGGCGGACACGCGTCCCCTGCGGTCACCAGTGGTTGTGGTGGACCACCTCGGAAACCGGACGGCGGCGTACCGGGCCGAAGTTGCCCATCGGCCAGCCCACGGGTATCGCCGCGAAGGTGCGCATGCCCTCGGGGATGCCGAGGGCTTCCTTCCACTCCTGTTCCAGCATCAGGTGCCAGATGGTGATGTTCGCGGCGAGTCCGAGGCCTCGGGCCGCGAGCAGCAGGTTCTGCACTCCGGGGTAGACGCAGGAGCCCTCCGCCAGGGCCATGAAACGTTCCTGCGTCACCATCATGCGTTCGGTGGCCTCAGGCCCGAGGGCCTGTGCGGAGGCGGCGTAGCCCTCCCCGGTGACCCGCGGCTCGGGGAACTGGTAGCAGGGGACGATCAGTACGGGTGTGTCGGCGAAGTGGTCGCGCTGGTACTCGATGGCGGCGACCATACGGCCGTAGGCCGCCTTGTCCATCCCTTCGGGGGCCAGGGCGCCGGTGGTGGCGAGGTAGGCGTCCACGCAGCGCTTCCAGAGCGGGGCGAGGCGGGCCATGACCTCCCGGTCGGTGACGACCACGTACTCGAAGCGCTGCATGTTGCCACCGCTGGGGCCCCAGACCGCAGCCTGGACGAGCTGCTCCACGAGGTCGGCGGAGACGGGATCGGGCTTGATGCGGCGCATCGCCCGCATGGTGGACATGGTGTCGAAGAGGGACGGCTGGGTGCGGGTGTCCGCGCCGGTGGACTCGGCGGATGCTGAAGAAGCGTTCATGATCGCGGAGTGTAGACGCCGCGCATCCGCCGGCAGCAGGCGCGTGGGGCCGCTCCGTCGCACAACCGCCTTGAGGACCATGTGTGTTCCGGCCGGTGGGAGCCGGCCGGGCCGTCACCGGAGTCGCCCTTGCCGGTGGCTCCGCCGCCCGAGGGGTCCGTGACGCGCGCGTGAACAGTGGTCAAATACCCGGTCTGGGTGGTTTCGGACAGTCGATCTTGCGTCCTAGCCTCGCCGCATGCACACGTTTTCCCGCCGTCAGATCATCGGAACACTCGCGGCCGGTTCCGCCCTGTCCTTCCTGCCGCCCTCGCTGCACCAGGCCATGGCCGCGCCCCTGCCACGCGGAGGGCTCCGGTCGATCGAGCACGTGATCGTGCTGATGCAGGAGAACCGTTCCTTCGACAACTACTTCGGCACCCTGCGCGGGGTGCGCGGCTTCGGCGACCGCCGGGCCCTGCGCCTGCCCAACGGTGCCGGCGTCTTCGAGCAGCCCCGCCCCGGAGGCCAGGCCGTCCTGCCCTTCTCCGCGCGCAAGGCCGCCCTCGACGCCGGACGGCCCGAGGGCGACATCCAGTACCTGGGCTCGCTGCCGCACGGGTTCACCGACGGGGTCCAGGCCCGCGCGGGCGGCTGGTGGAACGACTGGATCGCGGCCAAGGGCCAGGGCACGATGGCCTTCTACGACCGCCGGGACATCCCGCTCCAGCACGAGCTGGCCGATCTGTTCACCATCTGCGACTCGTACTTCTGCTCCGTGTTCGGTTCGACCAACCCCAACCGGAACTACCTGTGGACGGGGACCACCGGATTCGAGCCGGGCGGCGGCGGGCGCGCGGTCACGAACGCCGCGTACGCGTACACCCACGCCGGCTACGACTGGACCACCTACCCGGAGCGGCTGGAGGCCGCCGGGGTCTCCTGGCAGATCTACCAGGAGTGGGACAACTTCACCGACAACGCGGTGGAGTACTTCAAGCCGTGGAAGCGGATCGGCGCCAAGATCCTGGCCGCCGGCGGGTTCACCCACCACACCACCGAGGAGTTCTACGACAGCCTCTGGGACCTGGGGGACGCCGAGCGCGAAGCCGCGCTGACCCGCTTCCAGAAGGGCGTCGACTCCCTGCCCGACGGCGAACGCCGCCTCTTCCTGCGCGGCGCACAGCGCTCCGCGCCGGGCACCCTGGTCACCCGCATCAAGGACGACATCCGCAAGGGAACCCTGCCCAAGGTCAGCTGGGTCGTACCGACGGCGGCCCTGTCGGAGCACCCCAGCTCCTCCACCCCGGCGGGCAGCGCCGGCCTGGTCTACGACCTGCTGGACGCGATCGCCAGCGACCCCGCGACGTGGGCGAAGACCGCGCTGTTCATCAACTTCGACGAGAACGACGGCTACTTCGACCACGTTCCGTCGCCCACCGCGCCCCGCCCCGACAGCGGGGACGGCGACGACTGGACCGGCGGGCGGCCCGTCGGTCCCGGCCCCCGCGTGCCCATGACCGTCGTCTCGCCGTGGACGGTCGGCGGGTTCGTCGACTCCGAAGCCTTCGACCACACCTCGGTCATCCGCTTCCTGGAGAAGTGGACCGGGGTCCAGGAGCCCAACATCAGCGCCTGGCGCCGCAGCGTGTTCGGCGACCTCACCTCAGCCTTCGATTTCGACCGCGCGCGCCGCAAGCCCCAGGTCAAGACCCCCGGCCCGGTACCCGCCCCGACCGGCCGCTGGAACCCGGGACCCCCCGCCCAGCAGGTGCTGCCGACCCAGGAGACCGGCGTACGGCCCACGCGCCCCTCCCCGTACCGGCTGTCGCTGCGCGCCGACGTCACGGCCGGCGAGGTCCGCCTGCGCCTGGACAACAACGGCTCACGGGCCGCCGCCCTCACCGCGTACCCGGGGGACGCCACCGCCCCCCGGAACTGGACCGTCGCGGGCCGGGACAGCGCCTCGGCCACGCTCGCGCACGGAGCCGAGGGGTACGATGTGCAGGTCCACGGGCCGGGCTGGTCGCTGTGGGAGCTACGGGGCTCCGCCGCGGGCGCCGAGGCGACCGTCTCCCAGCAGCCCGGGAAGCGCACCGTCGACATCGAGTGCGTCAACCCGTCCGCACGCGCCCGGACACTGCTGGTGGGGGAGAGCACCTACGCCCGCCGAGGCCACGACCGCGTCGAGACCGTGCGCCTGGCGCCCGGACGCAAGCGCACCGTCAGCCTGCCCGTCGCAGCCCACGGCTGGTACGACGTCGTGGTCCTCGACCAGGACGACCCGCGCTACCTGCGCCGCGCCACCGGGCGCCTCGCCGACGAGCGGGAGGGAACCAGCGACCCGGCGACCGGCACCCCGGCGCCACTGACCACCACGATCACACTGCCGAAGCCGCTCCCTCCGCTGGACGCCCCCCTGGTGCAGAACGACCCGGCCGAGGTCGTCGTGACCGTCCGCAACCAGCAGGCCGGCCGGCTGCGCGACCTCGCGGTGGCCCTCGTCGTGCCGCCCGGCTGGACCGCGAAGCCGCACGGGAACGTTCCGCGGGGTCTGGACCAGGGCGCGTCCGTCGACGTCCGCTTCACCGTCACCCCGGCCCCCGACGCCACCACCGGCCTGCTGCTGGCCGCCGTGCACGGCGAGGGCTCCGGTCTGCTGCGGCACGCAGACGCCCGGGTGCGGGCGGCCGTCGCCCCCGCGGTGAGCGTGGCCCTGACCGCGCCCGCGTCCTCGCCGGGCACCGACGGCTGCGTCTTCTCACCGGACAAGCCGCTCGCCGTGACCGCGACCGTGACCAACGCGGGCAGCACGCCCCTCCGTGGCCTGTCGGTCGCCCTCGCCGCCCCGGACGGCTTCACCGCCACCCCGGCCTCCGCGGTCCCGGCCTCGATCGCGCCCCGCTCCTCGGGCACGGTCGTGTGGAACGTGAGCGCCCCGGCCTCCGCGGCCCGTACCGCGGCGCGGCTCGACGTCACCGTCCGCGCGGGAGCCCCCGGCGAGCGGAACACGTCGGCGACGCTGGCCGGCCGTGTCGGCCCGGTCATGACCGGACACCTCCTGGCCGAGGACTTCGAGTCCCTCGCGCCCCTCCTCGCACCGGCCGCCGACCTCTCCCGGCCCGGCCTGACCGGCTGGACCCGTACCCCGCCGGAGGGCTGGACGGTCACCAACGCCCCGGGCATGCCGCAGGGCACCCGGGAGCTGAACGGCTGGACCTTCCTCACCCGGCAGTTCTGGTTCCCCGGAGGCCAGGAGCGTCCCGCCTTCGACCGCGCCCTCGGCATCATCGCCGTCGCCGACCCCGACGACTGGGACGACACGGGCAGTCCTTCCGCGCGCGGCACCTTCGATTCGACGCTGACCACGCCCCCGGTCCCGATCCCGGCGCGAACCGGGACGCTGTACCTGGCCTTCGACTCGCACTACCGCCAGGAAAGCCCCCAGGAGGCGGAGGTGACCGTCGTCTTCGACACCGGCGAGACCTCGCGGGTGATCCACTACTCCAGTGCGCAGTCGGGGAACACCAACGCGGGCCAGGACCAGCGGAACCGGCTGGTGACCGGCTCCGTGCCCGTGCCGCCGGGCGCGACCTCGGCCAAGGCGGCCTTCCGCGTCCACCAGGCCGGCAACAACTGGTTCTGGGCCGTGGACAACGTCCGCCTGTCGACGTCCCCCGTCACGGACGCCTGAGCGGCGCGGCCCACGGAGCGGACGGCCCCTGCCCGGCCCGGTCAGGGGCCGTCCACCGCCACATGGTGGTCGCCCGCGCCGGGACACGCGTGGCGGACGCCCGGGCCTTGGTGCGCGGCCCGGACCGCAAGCCCCCTGGTCGGCCTTGAAACAGTGGGGCCGGTCGGGCCGACCTGCAAAAGTAGGCCGCACCCTAGTTTTGCAGGTGCATTTTCGTGGTCCGAATCCGGTGCACTGGGTTTGCTGGACCGATAGCGGAGCCATGGGGGCTCCGACGAACGTCCTGCCCTGAGGAACCACATGCTCGCAAGAGGCTTCCACGTGCTGCGAAGGCTCGCTTTGTCCGTCCTTCCGCTGCTCGTTCTGGCGGCGGCCCTGCCCGCCGCCACGTCCGCGTCGGCCGCGTCCGGCAACAAGTACGGAATGGCGCGCCTCGACCAGTGGTCGTGGGTGACGACCCACAACTCGTACGCGACCTCGGGGATCCTGCCGCCGCGCAACCAGTCGCGCGACATTTCGCGACAGTTGGGCGACGGCGTGCGCGCGCTGATGCTCGATACCTACGACGTCTCCGTGAACCAGGAGGGCGACGTCGACCTGATGCTCTGCCACTCCACGGCGGTCTGCTTCGAGAGCTTTCGCGGCGGACTCGCGAGGGTCGTGGACTACCTGCAGGCCCACCGCGAGGAAGTGGTCACCGTCTTCCTGGAGAACTACGCGAGCCGCGCGTCGCTCACCCAGGCCGTCGCGGACGTGCTGGAGTCCAAGAACGCGAAGGACCTGCTGTTCTCGTCCACGGACTACGACATCGACCGCAAGAACTGGCCGCTCCTGCGCTCCATGGTTGCCGACAACCACCGCTTGGTGGTGCTCCAGGACAAGTGGGCCGAAGACGTCCCCGTCACCGGGGCCGGCGGCGCCCAGTACGGGACCCTCATGTACACCTGGAACCGCACGGTGGAGACGCTCTACGACTACTCCGACCGGCCCGGCGGCTGTGAGGCGCGCACGGGCAACGGGCTCGGGACCAATCCCATGCCGGGCACGTCCCTGACCCCGCTGTACACGATGAACCAGTTCGATTCGAGCGTGCCGAACCCGGAGGCCCGTGCACCGGGGGACAACGGCGCGGCGCTCAAGTCCCGCATCAAGGAATGCCGCGACGGCGTCGCGAAGCGCAACCCGAACTACGCCGCCGTCAACTTCTACGAGAAGGGCGACAGCAACGGTGTCACGCCCCTGTCGGTGGTGAACGAGCTCAACGACACCAGCTACACCTACGCACCGCACCCGGCGCTGTGGACGGTCAACGCCTCCAAGCAGTACATCGGCCAGACCTCGGAGACCACTGCCACCAACCGGTGCATGGTCCGCGGTGACGAGTTCGCGGACGGCAGCGGCGGCCTGGTGACCCAGCGGGTCTGTGCGACTCCGGCGCCCAGCAGCCACCAGTGGACGGCCACCAAGCCGACCTATGACGGCAAGGGCTTCTACTGGATCAAGGCGGGGAACGGCAGCTGCCTGACCGTGCCCTGGAACAACGGCACGCCGCCCGGCAACGGGACGCAGCTCTTCTGGTGGCCGTGCGAGACCAAGAACTTCTCCGGCAGCCAGCTGTGGAACGTCATCCCGGTCGACCAGTACGGCGGTACCCGCGCCTATTACTTCATCAACCAGTGGACGGGCAAGTGCCTGACCATGGACCCGGCGACGATCAGCGCGAAGCCCGGCAAGGTCACCCAGAGTTCCTGCCCGACCCGCTGATCCTCCCCCCGACCAGGGCCCGGCCACCACCTCGGCCGGGCCCTCGACGCACCGGTCGGGCCTACGGGGTGGTGCGTTCCGGGAAGGTGAAGGTGTAGCCCTGCGACCTGAGCCACGGCAGGTACTCCTTGAGTGCCGCGACCGTCTCGCTGCGGTCGCCGCCCCCGTCGTGGAAGAGGACCGTGGGCTGCGCGGGCAGCTTCCCCTCCACGGTGGCGACGATCGCCGGCAGGCCCGGCCTGCTCCAGTCCTTGGGATCCACGCTCCAGCCCAGGGGGCGCATCCCGCTCGCCGCGGCTATCGCCCGGCTGTCGGGGGTGAAGGCGCCGCCCGGAGCCCGGTAGTAGTCGACCGGCACGCCCGGTGCCGCCTTCTCGATCATGGCCTTGCCGTCGAGGATCTGCTGCTCCTGATAGGCGACGGGCTTGTGGTCCATGGTCACGTCGTGGTCGACGGAGTGGTCGCAGAGGCGGTGCCCGTCGGCTGCGACCGCACGCACCAGGTCCGGGTACTGCTGCGCGCGAGTCCCGATCATGCAGAAGGTGGCCTTGACGTGGTTCTGCCGCAGCACCTCGAGGACCTGGGGGGTCCAGCGCGGGTCCGGGCCGTCGTCCACGGTGATGGCGATGTCGCGGCCCGTGCCCTGCGCGAGCCGGGAGATGCCCAGCGGAACCCGCGCGGGACCGTGGGCGACCGTGGCGGAGGCCCGGTCCGGTGCGTTCCGGTCGGCCGAGCCCGCCGGGGCGGCGACGGCCGGCGTGCCCAGGGCCGCCAGGAGGCCGAGGGCGGCGACCGAGACGGCGGATCCGGCCCGGAGGCGGCGTGCGGAACTGCGGGTGATGCCCATGGAGACGGTCTTCCTTCGTGCTCGGCCCCCCGGCTCACGTCAGCTGCGGGTCCAGGCTAGGCCGTCCGGTTCGGTGCCGTCCTCCCCCGATCGGCCCATCCGAAGGAGCTCCGGCCGTCCGGAACGCCCGAAATCGCCGCTCCGCCCGGGGACCGGGCGACGGAGGCGGGGCGGAGTGAGGTCGGTCACGTCACCCGCCCTGACCGCTCGCCCGCCCTGCCCCCGGCCCTCGGCCCCCGCTGTCAGCAGGCGAGGGTGCCCCGGCGGAGGGCGTGGCTGCTGGTGTTGCCGTCGTCGGACCAGGTCACCGGCTTGGTGCCGCCCACGCACTGATCGGCGCCGGCCACGGCGAAGCCCTCGTTGTTGAGGTCGGGCATCCCGCTGGGCCGGTTGTAGACGGCGACGGTGGCCAGGGCGCCGCCGGCGTCGACCTTGAGGGTGCGGTGCTGGCCGCCGCAGGTGTCGTCGCAGACCACCCACATGCGGGCGGCCTGCGGTTCCCACTGGAGCTCCATCACGCCGGACATGCCGCTGGACACGGTGGCCACCTTGGTGAAGGCGCCGGAGTCGAGCAGGACGTAGCCGTAGACCGTACCGGTGCCCTCGACGCCGACGAAGAACACTCCGCCGGCGTGGGCCGCGTAGTGGGCCGGGTCGTACGCGGAGCCGGTCGAGGCGTCCTTGAAGCCGGCGGCGGTCAGGGCGCTGTCCGGGACCCAGGTGATCGCCTCAAGCCCCTCGTTGGAGCCGGTCGACGGCAGGTCGGAGGTGAGGTTCCATTCCTTGGTGGCGGTCAGCGTGGTGGAGCTGCCGCTCACGTCGTAGCGCAGGACCGAGAGCCGGCTGGTGCCGGACGAGGCGCTGTTGCGCTCGCTCGCGACGAAGACGCCGCCCGCGGCGCCGCTGCCGGTGAGGGTGACGCCCTCGGAGTCGGGGCTGCCGGAGCCGCCGCCGGGGAATCGCAGGGTCTTGCCGGAGGACCAGCCGCCCGCGGTGTCCGGGGTCCAGCCGGAGCCGTTGGGCAGCAGCCGCCACAGCTTCCCGGAGTTCTGGGCGGCCCACAGCACCCCGCCCTCCTGGTACAGGCCGCTGAGGTCCTGGCCGAAGACGTTGGTGCCGTCGGCGGTGGCCACCGAGCTGCCGCCGGGCCAGGCGACCGGGGTGGTGCCGCCCCCGCCGCCGGTACCGCAGGCGTTGGCCGCGCCGAGGGTCAGCGAGGCCTTCTTGAACGCGCCGGTGCCGTCCGCGCAGCGGGACCACGAGGGGTCGGAATGCTCGCTCCACGTGAAGCTGTCGACCAGGGTGCTGCCGTCCGCCAGGTAGAGACGGGCCTTGTCCCCGGAGCCCAGACCGAAGGAACCGTGCACGTCGAAGGCCCGGAACGCGCCGGGAGCCAGGGTGGTTCCCGAGGAGATCTTGTACTTGGAGCTGTTGCTCTCGTCCTTCAGGATCCAGCCGGACAGGTCGACGGCCGTGGTGCCCTTGTTGTAGAGCTCGATCGAGTCGTCGACGTCCCCGGTGGTCACCACCTCGTTGATGCGGATGTCGTCGGCGGGTGCCGCCTGCGCGGGAGCGGCGACCAGCATGCCCGCGGCGAGTGCCGGTACGGCGGCGAGAACGATGGTGAGACGGTGGCGCCGACGGGGGGCGCGCGATGCGGTCACGGGGACATCCCTCAGGTGGTTGCGGTGTGCGAGGCGGCACGAGGCTCGCGTCCCGCCCCGAACCGCCACCCTCCGAGAGGGGGCCCTTCGCTGAACGGCGACCGAACGCTGCGCGACGTACCGGCCGCAGGTCCGGACATGCCCGACAACCACACCCGACACCCCCCGGGGTGTCCCGCCGGTCGGTCGCAGGAGCTGCAGAACGGCGGTGGTCGGCGCGTACGGTGACCCCGTACGGAAGGTACGCCACCAGACGCAGGGGAGACGGGCCATGAACGCGGTCGACTACCGGGGCCAGACCACGCTGATCACGGGTGCCAGCTCCGGTCTCGGCGAGGAGTTCGCCCGCAGGCTGGCCGCCCGAGGATCCGGCCTCGTCCTGGTCGCCCGCCGCGCCGACCGCCTGGAGCGGCTGGCGGCGGAACTCTCGGCGGAGTACGGGGTCGAGGCCACGGCCGTCCCGATGGACCTCGGAGCGGACCGGATCGGCGAGGTGCTCCTCGAAGAGCTGGCGCGACGCGGCATCACGGTCACCAGCCTGGTCAACAACGCCGGCTTCGGCACCTTCGGCCCGCTCCACCAGGAGGATCCCGCACGCCTGCGCCAGGAACTCGCCGTCAACGTGGGCGCGGTGGTCGACATCAGCCGTGCCTTCATCGGGCCCCTGCGTGCCCACGGCAAGGGCGTCCTCGTCAATGTCGCGAGCATGGCCGCCTACCAGCCCATACCCCAGATGGCGGTCTACGGCGCGACCAAGGCCTTCGTACTGAGCTTCACCGAAGCGCTCTGGCACGAATCCCAGGGCACCGGACTGCGGGTGCTGGCGCTCTCGCCCGGCGCGACGAAGACCGAGTTCTTCGACGTCGTCGGGACGACCGAGGTGAGCGGCGGCACCAGGGTCCAGACGTGCGAGGAGGTCGTCCACACGGCGCTGGCGGCGCTGGACCGCAAGAACCCCGGGCCCAGCGTGATTTCCGGCGCCCTCAACCGGGTGATGGCCGTCGGCGGCCGCCTGCTCAGCCGCCGCCAGATGGTCAACTCGGTCGGCCGCCTCATGCCCGCACCCGACCCGACCTCCTGAGCCTCGCGCCCCCTTCGCCGGTCTCCCGATTCTGGCCCGTGGGCCTCGCACCGCTCGCTCTCGGTCTGTTCTGTGCTGTGATCGCGACGGTCAGGGTGACCGTGGACCGGTGAGGTGTCACGGTCGGCCCGGCACTCCTGCCCCGCCCCCGCCTGGTCCTGCCGCTGGCTGCCATCGCCAGTTCCGCGACCACCCGCATCGACCCCGTGGCCGACTTCGGCGGCTGGGGCTACCGCCTGCGCCCCGGCCGGCGCGGTGTCGTACTCCGCTCGGGCGAGGCACTCGGCGTCCGTATGACCGACGGCATCGAGTACGTGGTCACCGTTGACGACGCGACCACCGCGGACCTCGGCACCCGACGCGCCCGGCTCACCGACGCCGTGCACCGCCTGGGAGCCACGGGCGCGGACCGGTTCTCGCACCGCGCGCACCGGCGAACCGATAGCCGCCCAGAGGGCCCAGGCACGGAGCGGGTGACGAGGTGCCACGGCGCCTCGGAGGGCGCAGGGCAGCCGGTAACATCCGGGAAAACGAGGGGGAGTCATGCGCGCAGGGGTGTATCTCGCACATCCACGGTCAGGAAGCTTCAACCACGCGTTGTTCGCTGCCGTCGTCGACGAGCTGCGCGGGCGTGGCTGGGAGGTGGCGGCGCACGATCTGTACGCCGAGGGGTTTCCTCCGTTGGTGCCGGCCCAGGAGACGGGGACCGTCGAATCGGCACCGGACACGGGTGACGCGCACGTGGCTCTGCACCGTGCGGAAGTGTCCGATCTGGACGCCTTGGTCTTCATCCACCCGAACTGGTGGGGCCTGCCGCCCGCCGTCATGACGGGGTGGATCCAGCGGGTGCTCGTACCGGGCGTCGCCTACAAGCTGGGCTCCGGGGAGGGGGAGCCTACGGGGCTTCTGACGGCGGGCCGGGCCCTGGTGCTGAACACCTCCGACACACCCGCCACCCGGGAAGCGGAGGAGTTCGGCGACCCGCTCGAGCAGGTCTGGTCGGCGTGCGTCCTCCCGTACGTCGGGGTCGACACCGTGCGGCGCGTCGTCTTCCGGACGATCGCGGACTCCTCCGACGCGCAGCGAGCGGCCTGGCTGGAGGAAGCCCGCCGACACGCGGCGGCACTGTCGCCGAGCGACTGATCCGGCCCCCGAGCGAACCTCCGAAGAGCCTCGTGCACAGAGCCCGTAGCGGCGGCTGCCCCGGCCGCCGCCACGGCATCGCACTACCGATCCACGAGCAGTCCGCGGACAGCCGATGACGCCGGGTACAGCGCCGACAATTCGACAAAGCCCCGCGAGACGGGCTGCCATACGCCGTGGTTCTCACGCTCGCCCAGTCGGTCCGCTTCCTTCGCGGTCTCGATCAGCCGAGCGGTAGTCGGGGGAACGGCCGTCGCGAATACCCGCCCGAGGCGGCGGCAGTGCACCAAGGGCGGGGAGAGCACCTCCGAGTACGGCTCATCGCCGACCGCGAGGAGATCAGGAGCGGCGCTCAAGGTCATGGGCTTCTTCCTGCCCTGGGGCCGAAGCAACTGGACCCAGATGAAGCAGGTAACCGATCGCCGGGGACGGACGGGCTCCTCCTCGTCATGGGGATGGACAACCGGTCCGCACTGAACGCGGTGCGATCCCTGGGGCGGTACCCCCGGCTGAACGCCTACTTCGAGCGCATCGTCCAGGCCGACGCGTCCACCGACACCTCGCCGAGGCACTCGCGGTCATGGGCGAATCCGGCCCTGCAACGCTCTCTCACGCCTGAGGGATCGCTTCTTCCCCGACGAGGAGATCGAGGAGATCTTCTCCTGGCGGCCCGGGTGTGGAATGAATCTGCGGACTGTTTTCACCTCGGGCGGTTAAAGCAAGCACTGCTGGTACTCGCGTACGTGGAAGTGTTCCGCTCCGCCCGCGCAGTCGCCACTGCATCAGCAAACCCATCGCTGCCGCGCGTACCTCCTCACCTGGGAAGACTCAGAACCAAAGCGGCTCGCCGCACCGGCGTCGGCCGTCTGTTCAGCTCCTCGGGCCGAGGCTATCGTCGGGAAAATGATGAAGTTCAGTGGTCAGCCCGCCGTTCCGGCCGCCGTCAAATCGTCGTTGCAGTCCTTGATCGACAATCGGAAATCGTTCAGCCCGCAGTTACGGGAATTCCTCGACCTGGTCGACGGAAACCTCACCTGCCACCTGTTCATCGACGCACTCGCTTCGGGCTGCGACGCGCACGGGTCCACCGGTGTGTTCGTGAGTCCGCCCCAGGCCCCGCAGGGCACCTTGATCGCGGAGGCCTTCCTGCTGGCACCGCAGATGATCCTCGCGCCGCACGAGTCGTTCATCAAGGTGACCGTGTTGGTGGGCCCGGGAACCGACCCGGGCCAGGCAGCGGTCACCCTGCTGCACGAACTGGAGCTCCACGTGGCACCCGCCGGTGACCTGCTCAGGGAGATCAGTCAGGACGTGCGGTCCGACGACGCCCGACTCGGGTTGGTCCTCGCCTACCTGCGCCGCCCCGACGAGCACGTAGCCCTCGACCGCCAGGAGCAGTACGTCCGCAGTGCGGCCCGGATCCGCGTTGCCACCGTGGGGAGTTCCGTGCACGACTGGGGCGCTCACCTGATGACAGGTGCCTGCGCGGACGCCGTTGAGCAGTTCGCGGGCTACGAGACCACCCCGGCGAACCGCGTGTCGAACTCGGGGGAGCGCGCGCGATGGCTGGCGGCCCTACTCGAGGCCCTGCGGAGCCGTGGCCCCGAGGCCGTTCATCCGGCGCAACTACCGCCTCGGCCGGCCGTCCCAGCCCGCCCCGCCGTCGACGGTGACCTGTCCACGCTGGTGGCCTTCAGGACGTTCCAGCGCGTCGACCCGCTGGACATCATCGACGAGGCGCAGGCGACACACGGCGCAACGGTGCTCAGTGTCCTGGACCTCTACCGGCACCGGATCATTCCAGCCCTCCTGGCCCAGGCAGGCCCCCTCGGGTTGACCGACCCGCCCCAGCAGACGTTCTTCCTGACCTACCACGGCGTGCCGGGGCTGATCGCCTGGGAGGCCGCCAACACCCCTGCCGGTGCCGCCGCCGACACCCTGGAGGACGTGAGGATCGTCCCGGCGTGGCCGCCGAAGGAGCGGGTCTTCTGGCTCACCCGCGAGGAACGCACCTCATGGGCCCGGGACACGGGCCTTCCCCGGTCGGTGTCCGACACCCCGGGCATCGAGAACGGAAGCCACCTCTACGTCGACGGCGTGGAGTACCGTGCGGCGGTGGCCGACAGCGATCGGGTGGGCGAAACCAGGCTCTTCGCCTACGGCCGCAGATACATGGCGCTGCGCCCGGTCCGCTGACCGCGCCGGCCCGCGCCGCTCGGCGTTCAGCTGCCCAAGCCGGTGCCGCGGCTGTCGGGCCACCGGCCGATGTCATCGCCGGGCGGAGACGTGCCGACCGAGGTGCCCCTGCGGTTTTCCGCAGGGGCACCGGGCGGGAACACGCATACCGGTCGTGATCTGCGGTTCCTAGGTTGGGAAGGGTCGTCCGGCAGGCCCGCCGGGGGACCCATCCCTGAGACCTGGAGGGCTCATGACGCCGTTCTCGGCCGCGACTTCGACCTCGACCATCCTCGCCCAGGAGCCCTCCGGCGGCATCGCGGGCTGGGCGGCCGGCCTCGTCGACACGCTCGGCGGCCCGGGCGCCGGACTGGCCATCGCCCTGGAGAACCTGTTCCCGCCGCTGCCGAGCGAGGTGATCCTGCCGCTCACCGGCTTCGCCGCCGGACAGGGCGTGCTGAGCCTCGCCTCCGCACTGTTCTGGACGACGCTGGGTTCGGTGGTGGGCGCCCTTGCCCTGTACGGGATCGGGGCGCTCTTCGGCCGGGAGCGGATGCACGCGCTGTGGGCACGGCTGCCGCTCGTGAAGGTATCGGACCTGGAGCGGACCGAGGAATGGTTCCGGCGGCACGGCACGAAGGCGGTGCTCCTGGGACGGATGGTGCCGATCTTCCGCAGCCTGATCTCGGTGCCGGCCGGGGTGGAACGGATGCCGGTCCCGCTCTTCCTCCTGCTCACCACCGTGGGCAGCCTGGCCTGGAACAGCGTCCTCGTCCTCGCCGGCTACGCCCTCGGCGACCGCTGGGAACTGGTCGAGTCGTACGTGGGCGTGGCCTCCAAGGCCGTCCTCGTCCTGGTCTGCGCGGCCGGCGCGACCTGGCTGGTGGTACGGGTCCGTGCCCGCGGGGCGGCCGCCCGTCACCGTCGCGCATAGGGTGGGCAGCGTGAGCGGGGGCGAACAAGGCGACAGCGGAGGCCGGTCGGCGGTCCGGCGGTCGGTCGGGGTGCTCGCCGGATGCCTGACGGCGCCGGTCGGCCTGCTGTACCTCCTGCTCGCCGGGCTGCCGCTCGGAGCCCTCCTGTTGTGGCCGCGCACGCGTCCGTACGCCCTGCGACTCCTCGGTTCCGGGGCCCGGCGGCTCGCCGAGGTGGAGCGCAGCCGGCGTACGCGCTTCTTCGGCGACCGGTTCCCCGAGGCGTACGAGGGCGGGAGCACGGACGCGGTCCGCTACCTGGCGCTCCGCTCCTGGTCGGGGCTGGTGTGCGGGATCGTTCTGGCACTGCTCGGCTACGGCCTGGTGCTCGGGGGACTACTGGCCGCCGGAGTGGTGCGCGGGACGACCGGAACGCTGGAGCTGCTCACACAACTGCTCCTCGGGGGCGTCCTGTTGTTCCTCGCGCTCCAGGGGCTCTTCGCGCTGACCGCGCTCGACACCCGGCTCGCCCGGGAATGCTTCGGGCCGTCGGAGCGGGAGGTGCTGCGACGCCGCATCGACGAGCTCTCGGTCAGCCGGGCCGCCGTCGTACGAGCCGTGGACGTGGAGCGGCGACGGATCGAACGCGACCTCCACGACGGGGTGCAACAGCGCCTCGTGGCGCTCGCGATGCTCATCGGGCGGGCCCGCCGCGGCGGACCCGCCCGGGATCCGGAGCGGGCCGCCGACCTCCTGCTCCAGGCGCACCGGGAGGCTCAGGAGGTACTCGCCGAACTGCGCGAGGTGGCCTGGCGGGTGTACCCCTCGGCGCTGGACAGCCTCGGCTTGGAAGAGGCGCTCGGCGGGGTCGCGCAGCGCTGCGCCCTGCCGCTGCGGATCGCGTACGAGGTGACGGGTCCGCTTCCCCTCCCGGTGCAGACGGCCGCGTACTTCGTCGTCTCCGAGGCCGTCACCAACGCGGCCAAGCACTCCTGCGCCTCGGCCGTCTCGGTCCGGGTCGCGGGCGTGCCGGGCGGCCCGCTGAGCGTACGGATAGAGGACGACGGCCGGGGCGGCGCGGACCCGGAGGGCAGCGGCCTTACGGGACTGCGCGGGCGGATCGCCGCGCTCGACGGCGTTCTGCGGATCGACAGCCCCCTCGGGGGACCCACCACCATCGTCGCGGAGCTGCCGTGCGTGTGATCCTGGCCGAAGACTCGACCCTGCTCCGGGAGGGCCTGGCCCGTCTCCTCGCGGAAGAGGGGCACGAGGTCGTGGGGGCGTTCGGCGACGCACGGACGCTGGTCGCCGAGACGGGTACGCTCCGCCCGGACGTGGCCGTCGTCGACATCAGGATGCCGCCGACCCACACCGACGAGGGATTGCGGGCGGCAGTCGAGATCCGGGAACGGCTGCCGGAGACCGGGGTCCTTGTCCTCTCCCAGCACGTCGAGCGCAGCTACGCGGCCCGGCTGCTGGAGACCGGCGCGCAGCGGGTCGGCTACCTGCTCAAGGACCGGGTGGCGCAGGTGGAGGAGTTCCTCGACGCGCTGGAGCGGATCCACGCGGGCGGAGCCGCGATCGACCCGGAGGTCGTACGGCACCTCGTCGTCCGCAGTGCCCACGTCGATCCGCTCGCCCGGCTGACCCCGCGCGAGCGCGAGGTGCTGCAGGTCCTTGCGGAGGGCTACACGAACGCGGCCATCGCCGGACGGCTCCACCTGTCCCTGAGCGCGGTGGAGAAACACCTCAACGCGGTTTTCGACAAGCTGGACCTACGCGGCAACGAGGGCCACAGCCCCCGCATCCTCGCGGTCCTGCGGTACCTGGGAGCGGTCTGAGCGGAGCACGGGAGCACCCGAGCGACCGGATTCCGTAGGCCGCCGCGACGAGGGCGATGGCCCCGGACACGAGAGGGGCCGTCAGGGCCGGGCGCAGCAGGGTGTGTGCGGTCGCGGTCACCGACCCGTTGTGGGAGATGAGCCGTACCGCCTGCTCGATGACGTTGTGGGCGCTCAGTGCGGACATGGTGGTCGTCTCCTCCGGGGGCTGGCGGGGCACGGTGCGCGATGTGTGCGGGGGATCGGAAGGTGCCCGGTCAGGCGGTCGCGTAGGAGGGGTCCCACATCGCCGCACGGATCGCGGCCGACAGGTCGGGGTGGTGGGCGCGCGCGACACCGTCGTGGACCGCGGCCGCGGCCACCGCGACGGCGACGGTGACCGAGACCTCGCGCAGTTCGGCGATCGACGGCAGCAGGGAGGAGCCCGGGTGGGGCTTTCCCGTGTGTGCGGCCACCGCGTCGGCAGCGGCGACGAGCATGCCGGGGGTGACGTGGTCGGCTCGGGAGACGACGGTGCCGAGGCCTATGCCGGGGAACACGAGGGCGTTGTTCGCCTGGCCGATGACGTGCTCGACGCCGTTGTGGAGGACGGGTTCGCTGGGGACGCCGGTGGCGCACAGGGCGCGGCCGTCGGTCCATTCCAGCAGGTCGGCGGGGCGTGCTTCCATTCGTTCGGTGGGGTTGGACATCGGCAGGATCACCGGGCGTTCGGTATGTGCGGCCATGGTGCGGACGATCTCCTCGGTGAAGGCTCCGGTGGCCGTGGACGTTCCGATGAGTACGGTCGGACGGACGCCCCGTACCGTCTCCAGGAGCGTGGCGCCGCCTCCCGGGCCCGGTATCCCGGCGGGGCGGGCGTAGGGGCGCTGGTAGTCGCGCAGGGCCGGGGTGTCCTCGGCGAGCAGGCCGCTGCGGTCGACGAGCCAGATCCGCCGGTTCGCCTCCGGGGCCGGCAGCCCGCCGCGCACCATGGCGTCGCGCAGGGCATCGGCGACGCCGACGCCGGCCGTACCGGCGCCGAGCACGACGATGCGCTGTGCGCCCAACGGCTGGTCGAGCGTGTGCAGGGCCGAGCACACGGCGGCGAGGGAAACGGCGGCGGTGCCCTGGAGGTCGTCGTTGAAGACGCGGGCCCGTGTGGCGTGGCGTTCCAGGACGCGGCGCGCGTTGCGGGAGCCGAAGTCCTCAAAGTGCAGGAGGGCGTCGGGGTAGAGGCAGCGGACCGTTTCGACGTAGTGGTCGATGAACTCCTCGTAGCGCTCGTCGCGGATCCGGGGGTGCCGCAGGCCCAGGTAGCCGGGATCGTTGAGGAGTTCTTGGTTGTCGGTGCCGACGTCGAGGACGACCGAAAGGCAGCGTTCGGGGCGGATGCCCGCCCCGGCCGTGTAGATGGCGAGCTTTCCTGCACAGATGGGAGCACCGTTGACGCCCCAGTCCCCGATGCCGAGGATCTGTTCGGAGTCGGTGGCGACCAGCAGGTCGACGTCGCCGGGCCCCAGCCCCCGTTCTTCGAAGGAACGCCGGACGTCCTGAGGGCGGTCGATGCTGAGGAACACGCCCCGGGGTGCGCGGAACTCGTGGCTGTACCTTTTGATCGCTTCTCCGACGGTCGGGGTGTAGACGACCGGGAGGAGTTCGGAGAGCCGATCGGCGAGGAGCCGGTGGTAGAGAACCTCGTTGCGGTCGTGGAGCTGCTCCATGTAGAGGTTCCGGGACAGGTCGTCACCGAGGCGCCGCACCTGCTCCCAGGCGTTCTCGGCCTGCTCCTTGAGGGTCGTGACGGCGTCCGGGAAGCGGCCGGTGAGGTTCAGGGACCGACGTTCCGCCAGGGTGAAGGCGGTGCCGTGGTTGGTGAACGCGTTGGCCATCGCGTCGGGGACGGCGGGAACCACGGGAAGCCCACCTGCGTGCGGAGCGACCACGGCACGGGGTGTACTCGGCCTCCTGGGCTTGCCGGGTTTGCTGGACGTGCTGGACGTGCTGGGCATGAGGGTCCTTCAGGGCTTCGGAGGTGGCGGCGGACCGTGGAGATCCGTTGACGGGCCGTCCTTCCACGCTAGGTCCGCGCACGCGGCCAGGAGTAAGACCAAAGTCGTGGTCCGGTACCCGCCTTCGGTCCGGGGTGCGCGTCCTACGCAAGTCGCGTGGGATGCCCCGTTGACGCGCCCAGAATCGAAACGGGCGCTCGTCGATGGCGGGTGCCTCATCCCATCCCCCTTTGAGAGAGGCCCGTCTCGTGGCACAACCCCTTCTGGTCGGCGTGGACGGTTCCGAGGAGAGCCGCGCCGCGGCACGCTGGGCGGCCCGCAGCGCCGTAGCACTCGGGGCACCCCTGCAACTCGTGCACGTCACGCATCCGTGGCCGCCCGTGCAACCCGTGTCGCCCGGGAGCCTCGAAGAGCAGCGGCACGTGAGCGGCGCCGTGCTGTCGAGCACGGTGGCCGAACTGAGCGCCGCTCATCCCGATGCAGTCATCTCGACCGAGGTGGTCGCCGGACGAGCCTGTACGCGCCTGCTCGGCGCGGCCGCAGCGCCGCCCGGTGCGGAGGCCCTCATCCTGGGCAACCGCGGTAGCGGTGCGCACGCGTTTCCGGTGGTGGGTTCCACCGCCGCGACCGTGGTCGCGCGCTCCCGGATACCGGTGGTACTGGTGCGGGCCCCGCGGACGGCCGACGCACCCATGCCGGGGGGCGAAGGGCCGGTGATCTCAGCGGTGGACCCGTACGAGAAATGCGAGCGGACGCTCCGATTCGCCTTCCGGCAGGCCCGGAGCCAGGAGACGGCCCTGGTAGTGGTCCGCGCCTGGCCACAGGGCCCGGTTCCGGCCGAGCCCTGGCGCGTCACGCAGGAGGAGCTCCGGGGCGAGGCGGCTGCCCGGGCACGCATCCTGGAGCGGGCCGTCGGTGGCGTCGCCCGTGATTTCCCCGGTGTGGACATCGCTCTGGAGACCCGGCCGGGGCCGGTGGCCCGGGTGCTCGACGAGGCGTCGGGGCACGCCCGTCTCCTCGTCGTGGGCCGGCGCACCCGTCCGTATCCGGCGCTCGGTTCCGCGGGTCGAACGGTGCACGCGCTGGTCCGTGGCGCGGGGTGCCCACTGGCGGTGGTTCCGGAAGCTTCCGGGGGCTCCGAGGGTTCCGAGACATCGGGCCGTTAAGAGCGGTGAGGCTCCCGAAAGCGACCGCACCGGCTTCACGGCAGGTCGCGGACGGGGAGCCGGGCCCGCACGTCGAAGCCGCCCCGATCAGGCCTGGGGCCGGTGGTGAGGGTGCCCCCGGTCAGAGCGACCCGCTCGTGCATCCCGATCAGGCCGTGACCGCCCGCGGGGAAGCGGGGCGCGTCGGACCCGCGGACGGACCGGCCGTTTCCCACGTGGACCTCCCAGCACTGCCCGGCGGGGTTCTCCGGTGGGCCGGCGTCACGGATCTGGATGGTGACGGGCGCGCCGGGCGCGTGCTTGGCCGCGTTGGTCAGAGCCTCCTGGATGATCCGGTACGCGGTGAGCTGCGTGGTGCGGGCCATGGAGGCCGTGCCCGGGTCCGCGTACAGGTCCACGGAGGCGTTTCCGGCCACCCGGTGCTCCTCGACCAGCGCGGGCAGGTCCGACAGGCCGGGCTGGGGGGCGGTGGGGGCGTCCTCGTCGCGCAGCACGCCCAGGCTCGTGCGCAGCTCGTCCAGGGCGCGACGACCCGTGGCGCTGATCCGTGCCGCGTCCTCGGCAGCCTCCGGGAGGCGGCTGCCGTGTGTCAGGGCGAGGACTTCGGCGTCCATCACCATCCGCATGACCCGGTGGGCGACGATGTCGTGCATCTCCCAGGCGATGCGGCGCCGCTCGTCTCCGCGGGCCCGGTCGGCCAGCAGTTCGTGCTCCCGCTGCCACTGTGCCCGCTGGGCGGTCAGCTGTGCCTTGAGTTCCTGACGGGCACGGGCGTAGAGACCGGCGGTGAACGCGGCGCCCATCAGCACCGTGGCGTAGATCAGCCCCCATTTGAGACTGAGCACGTGGCCGTGGCTGACCTGCTGGGCGACGGTGTGGGAGGCGATGCCGAGCAGGACGAGTGCGGCGCGGGCGGGCCGGCGGCGGGCTTCCACGAGGGTACCGATGGTGAACCCGGCGACGAGCAGGGTGACCGGGTCGGCCCGCAGTACGTCGGCTGTCAGCACCAGCACCAGCGCCATGGTCGTGGCGGGGAAGCGCCTGCGCAGGAGGAAGACGAGGCCGATGACGAGGGCCAGCAGGCAGGAGTAGCGGGGGCTGACGCCCGTGAGCAGGCCGCTGTGGCCCACGTCGGTGAGCGCGTCGAGCACGCCGAAGGCCGCCACTGCACCTGCCAGAGCCACGTCGCCACGGGGCAGAGACCCGGGGGCGGGGCCTGTTGGGGCGGTAGCGGTGGCGGCGGTCGCGATGTTCGGGCCGGGCCTCACCGCGTGGATCCGACCGGGCCCGCCGTGTAGGCGAGGATCGCGAGCTATACCCGGTTGGTCACGCCGAGCTTGTCGAACATCCGGCTCACGTGTGCCTTCACCGTGGCCTCGCTCATGCCGAGGGTCTCTGCGATGACCGCGTTGGCGTCGCCCTGTGCGACGAGCTCGAACACGTCGCGTTCCCGCGCGGAGAGCGTGTCGAGCGGGGCGCGGGAGCGGCGGGTGCCGGGGCGGGCCGGGAGCCGGTAGCTGTCGACGACGGAGCGGAGCACCTTGGGGGAGAGCACCGTGTTGCCGTCGATCACCGATTCCAGGGCATCCAGCAGGCGCGCGGGTGCGGTGTCCTTGAGCAGGAAGCCCGCGGCGCCCGCGCGCAGCGACTCCTCGATGTATTCGTCGAGGGCGAAGGTCGTCATCACCACGACGTGCACGGGCAGGCCCAGGCCCATGATCTGGCGGGTGGCCTCCAGACCGTCCGTGCGGGGCATCCGGATGTCCAGCAGGACGATGTCGGGCACGAAGCGGCGTACGGCTTCCACCGCGCGCGCTCCGTCCTCGGCCTCGGCGACGACGTGGAACCGTCCCGAGGACTCCACGAAGGTGCGCAAGCCCCGCCGTACGAGCGGTTCGTCATCCGCGATGACCACGCGGACCATGCCCGGCGTCGTGGGCTCCGGAGGCGTGCCGCCGCCTTCGGAGGACGTCGGTGTGCCGGGTTCGGGAGCCATGGGCCTGCCTTTCGGGGACCGGATCGTGGAGGGGGATCGTTCCAGGCTAGGGGGGCCCGGAGTCCGAGACATCAGCCGTTCGGTCCCCCCGGCGGGGATGCCGGAGGGACCTTGGGCCCGTTGCACGACGGGGCGGTGGCTCGCCCGCCACCGTGGGGATGGGGTGGCTCAGCGCGTCCCGGTGGGCTCCGGGAGGCCGGCCATCCGGCGCGGGTCCACGATCCGGTCGAAGTCGTCGGCACCGATCCAGCCGGTGGCCAGTGCGGCTTCGCGCAGCGTGGTGTCCTCCGCCTCGGCCTTGTGCGCGATGGCGGAGGCACGGTCGTAGCCGAGCAGCGGCGACAGGGCGGTCACCAGCATCAGGGAGCGTCCGAGGTAGGCGTCGATGCGGGCCCGGTTCAGCTCGATGCCCTCGATGCAAAACCTGCGCAGGTTCTCGCTCGCGTCGGCGAGGATGCGGGCGCCGTGCAGGACGTCGGCGATCACGATGGGCCGCATGGTGTTGAGCTCGAAGTTCCCTTGTGAACCGGCGAAGGCGACGGCGGCGTCCTCACCGATCACCTGGATGCAGACCATGACCACGGCCTCGCACTGGGTCGGGTTGACCTTGCCCGGCATGATCGAGCTCCCCGGCTCGTTCGCGGGCAGGCGCAGCTCACCGAGCCCGCAGCGCGGTCCGGAGGCCAGCCAGCGGATGTCGTTCGCGATCTTCATCAGGGGGACGGCCACTGCGCGCAGGGCCGCCGAGGCCGCCACGACGGCGTCGAGGGAGCCCTGGGCGGCGAACTTGTTCGGCGCCGTCACAAAGGGGTACCCCGTGAGCTCGGCGATGCGCGCGGCCACGCGCTCACCGAAGCCCTCCGGGGCGTTGAGCCCGGTGCCCACGGCCGTACCGCCCGCGGCGAGGCGGTACAGACCCGGCAGGGCCCGCTCGACGGCCGCGACGGCGTCGGTGAGCTGCGCGGCGTAGCCCGACCACTCCTGGCCCACGGTGAGGGGGACCGCGTCCTGGAGGTGCGTGCGGCCGGCCTTCGGGATGTCGTGCCAGAGCAGGGCCTTGTCCTGGAAGGCGCCGGCGAGTTCACGCAGGCGCGGGAGCAGGCTCTCCTGGAACGCGAGGACCAGGGCGACGTGCATGGCGGTGGGGAAGGTGTCGTTGGAGGACTGGCTCATGTTGACGTGGTCGTTGGGGTGGACCGGGGCCTTCGAGCCGAGCGGAACTCCGCTGAGCTGGGCAGCCCGGTTGCCGATCACCTCGTTCACGTTCATGTTCGACTGGGTGCCGGATCCGGTCTGCCAGACGTAGAGCGGGAAGTGGTCGTCGAGCAGCCCGCCGATCACCTCGTCGGCCACCCGCGAGATGAGCGTGGCCAGTTCGCCGGGCAGCCGCCCGTCGGCGCCGTTGACCTGCGCCGCGGCCTTCTTCACGTAGCCGTAGGCGTGGTACAACTCCTTGGGCATCCGGTCGTCGCCGATCGCGAAGTGCTCCAGGGACCGCTGGGTCTGGGCTCCCCAGTACCGGTCGGCGGGCACCTCCACGGAGCCCATGGAATCGTTCTCCATCCGAGTACCGCGTCCGTCGAGCCCCACGGGAAGGTCGGGTGCCGCGGCCGTGCCCGGGGTTCCGGGGCCGGTGCGCGCGCGGTGTCCGTTGCCGGTCATCGGTCGCGCTCCTGCGTGATCGGGGCGTATGCGGGCTCCCACATGGCGTCGAGGACCGCCTGTACGGTGGCTGCACGGTCGGCGAGAGCGGCGCGGGCCACCCCGTCTTGCCGGGCCGCTTCGGCCACGGCGACCGCGACGACGGCCGAGGAAGTCCGCAGCAGGCGCACGTCCGGGAGCAGGGCTGCGCCCGGTGTACGGTCCTGGACCTGCCCGGAGACCGCTTCGGCGGCGGCCCGGAGCATGCCGGGCGTGACGTGCTCGGCGCGGCTGACCAGGGTGCCGAGGCCGAGACCGGGGTAGAGCAGGGCGTTGTTGGCCTGCCCGATGACGTACGTGGTGCCCTTGTGCACCACCGGATCGACGGGGACGCCGTGGCGCACAGGACCCGCCCGTCGGTCCAGGCGATCAGGTCGGCGGGGGTCGCCTCCATGTGCTCGGTGGGGTTGGACAGCGGCAGGATCACCGGCCGGTGCACTTCGGCGGCCATCTCCCGGACGATCTCCTCCGTGAAGGCGCCCGGCGCGGTGGACGTTCCGACGAGGACGGTGGGGTGCACCGCGTTCACGGTTGCCGCCAGGTCGAGGGCGTCGGCCGTGTCGGAGCGGGCGTAGGGGCTCTGGAAGTCGCGCAGGCCGTCCATGGCCGTGGTGAGCAGGCCCTGCCGGTCCACCAGCCAGATCCGCTCGGTGGCTTCCCGCCCGGTCAGTCCGTCCCGGACCATCGCGTCGCGCAGCTGGTCGGCGATGCCGACGCCGGCGGTGCCCGCACCGAAGACCACGACGCGCTGCCCGGACCAGGAGGTGGCGGTGACGCGGAGCGCGGAGGTCACCGTGGCCAGGGCGATGGCTCCGGTGCCCTGCATGTCGTCGTTGAAGACGCGCGCCCGGGAGCTGTAGGTCTCCAGGATCCGGCGGGCGTTGCCGGGGCCGAAGTCCTCGAAGTGCAGCAGGGCGTGCGGGAAGAGGTCGCGGACGGTCTCGACGTAGGCCGCCACGAACGCGTCGTAACGCTCCCCCCGCACCCGTGCGTGGCGCGCTCCCAGGTAGAGGGGGTCGGTGAGGAGGTCGATGTTGTCGGTGCCGACGTCCAGGACGACGGGCACGCACCGCGCGGGGTCGATGCCGGCGGCCGCGGTGTAGACGGAGAGCTTCCCGACGGAGATCTGCATGCCGTTGACGCCCCAGTCCCCGATGCCGAGGATCTGCTCGGAGTCGGTGACCACGAGGAGGTCCACGTCGTCGGGGCCCAGGCCCAGGCCTTCGAACGCGCGCCGGATCTCCTGGGGACGGTCGATGGAGAGGTAGACGCCGTGGGGGCGGCGGAACTCGTGGCTGTAGTGCTTGATCGCCTGACCGACCGTCGGGTCGTAGACCACGGGCAGGAGTTCGCTCAGACGGTCGGTGAGGAGACGGTAGTACAGGACCTCGTTGCGGTCGTGGAGCTGCTCCAGGTGGACGTTCCGGGCCAGGTCGTCGGGTTGGGCGCGCACCTGCTCGTACGCGCGGACCGCTTGTTCGTCGAGGGTCGAGACGGCGTCCGGGAGCCGCCCTACGAGACCGAGTTCATCGCGCTGGGAGGGGGTGAAGGCCGTTCCGCGGTTGAGGCGCGGGTCGGCGAGCGCATCGGGGACACGGGTGTGCACGGGAGTCCTCCAGGGAAAGGGTGTAGGTGGCGGCCCGCGGCTCGTCGGAGCCGGTCGGAGCGTGCCGGGATCGGTCGGGGCGGGCTGGGCCGCGTCGGGTTCCACCGGACCGCCGTACTGCGGTGGTTCCGCTTCCGTCGGACGGTTCCCCGGGGCGTGCCGCAGGGTCTGCGGCGGCCTGCCCATCGCTGCCGGCGCCACACGGAGCCGTACGGAGCGGACCGCTGCGGTGGCAACCGACCGCCGCGGATCCCGGCCTGCTCCATGAGGTTAGGCGGATCTCCGGCCAGGCCCCGGCGGCCTCCCGTCCGGGTCGGAACTTCTTCCCCTGCGGCGGCAGGGCTTTGTACCCGGGCCCACCCGGGCCGTACGTCCCTGCGGGCTCGCGCCCGACCGGGACCTCGTACCCGGACCTGGCTCCGCGGCTGGGGCGAGCGGCGCACGGCAGGTCTTGACCGTTCCGTTATCGGGCGGATGGCCCGACGAAAGTGGTGGTCCGCGCGCCGGACTTCCGTAGGTGAGCGCCCCGGGAACCGGGCCCGAAGATGGAGGTGCCCCCTCGCCTCCGGGAGTGCCTCCGCGCCCGTCTCCGACGCACGAGGCATCCGACGAGAACACCAAGTTCACAGGAGTACGAGCCAGATGGGTCACAGAACAGCCGGAGACCGGTCGGCCGAATGGACAGGCCGGGCACCCCGGCGGAGGCGCCCGTTCCTCCGCGACTACGCTGGGGGCGCTCGTCCGTGCGACCGAAGGACATCATGGCCCGCCCCTACCGCCCCGGACCGAAACAGTTCGTCTTCGCCGTCGGCGACGGGAACGACCAAACCGTCTCCGTGGGAGATGCCCAGGAAGCCTACGTCGCGTTCTCCGCCTTCTTCCGCGGCCGGGAATCCGACACCTGCACCATCGACGACGAACCGTCGGGCCAGAGACTCGTCCTCATGCCCGGCCAGGGCGTGATCTCCCGGATCAGGACCGCGGCCCCGGCGCGGACGGAGTACCTCAAGGTCGACAGGGCCAATCGCTACATGCCGAGCGCGATGCTGTTCTTCGAGAACGGCTACGCGGGCCTCGACCGCTTCGGCCAGTGGTTCACGGATCCCGGCTCCCTCGACGCCCCACCGCAGACGCGCGGCGCCGCCCGCGCCGCCGCCATCACGACGGAAGCGGCGGCGATCGCGGAAGTCGCCCGGATCTGGGCGGATGCGGGATTCGTGGACCCGAGCGACCAGTACTACGTCTTCTTCGACGGGCACGGGGCGGACGAGGACCAGGCGGAGCGAGCGGTACTCCTCGCGTTGATCGATTTCCTCGGCCTCGACCGAGTCGACGCTCCCACCGGCGCGGCCGCCGGCGAGGTCTGGGTGCGTACCGACCCGCGCCTCGACGCCGCATGCGCATGAGGGCCGCGAGCGGCCGGTGCGGGACGGCGCCACCACGCGGGCGCGCCGAGCGGATCCCCTGTGCGGAGGCCTGAGCTCATGCACGACATCGTTTTCCGTAGGACCGGCTGGATCCCGAGCGTGGTCCGCGAGGGCGGCGAACTGAAACTGATGCTCGGTGCCGGAGCCGACGCGAACCACGACCCGCGCACCTTCACCTTCGCGATCGCCGAAGCCCATCTCACCGTGATCCGGGAAGATCTCGCCCGGCACCTGCTGCTGTGGAGCGCGGTCCTTCCGCTCTGCGAGGCCGCCGGGACCCGGGCCCCGCTCGACGAAGGCGCTGCCGCCGCACTCCTGGACCCCGTCCTGCTGGGCGCGCCCGCGGACGTCGACGCGCTCTTCCGCCGCATCCCGTGGGAAAGGAGCCGACTCGTCGCCCACGGAGCCGACCTCGCGCTCCTGGAACGCGGACGGTTGTGTGAGGCGATGCGTACGGCTACGGAGGCGCCGAACGAGAAGCGGGCCCAGGAGCACCAAGCGAACCTCCGCCGCGCCCGCCGCGGAACCGTACTCGGCCCGCTCGACGCCGCGATCCTGAAGTACACGGGCCGGTACGTCCACGGCGGGGCGGTCCCGAAGCGGATGCCGGACACCGTCGACCCCGCCCTGCTGCCCGAGGTCCTACAGGTGATCAGTACGGCGGAGCGGACGTGCGCCGGGATGCGGATCGGCCGCGACCCGCGGCGGGGACGGCGTGCCACGGACAAGCGCGACTGGCAGCGGATGGAGGCGGCGGTCGAAGCCGCGGTACGCCGCGCGCACCCCGGGCTCGCCGACGACGCGGTGCGCACCGTGAGCTTCCTGATGTGCTCGGAGGCGGCGCACCGCTCCCTGAGCGCCCCCACGGACGAGGACGAGTCCCAGGAGGAGGAGACGGCAGAGCCGCGCACGGACACCGGGAACGCGCGGAAGACGGCCCTGACGTTCACCGACGACAAGGGCGCCGAGGAGAAGTGGCTACGGGACGGACCACGGGATGCTCCCCGCACGGCCGCCGCCGCGTTCTGGGAGTTCGTCAGCGAGCGCTCCGCCGCCGACAACGAGGTGTTCACCATCGAGGACGAGCAGAGGGGCGAAGGGATCCAGCTCCACTTCTACGCCGACTCCCTGGCCCGGATCACCACCCTGCGCGCGGGCTCGGGAGGGTCGGATCCGCAGTACCGGGTCGAGTACCGGCTGGTCGACGGTATGCCCGGATACCGGGCCCTGGTGAACGCCTTCGTCCACGGAGGCTGCGCCGCCCTCGACGGGCACGGCCCCTGGCTGCCGGACGTCGCCGACCTGGAACGCGAACGTGCCCGTCGCCGCCGGGAGGGCCGCCCCCGAGCTTGAGCCCCACCCCATGGGCGCGGAGGTCTTGTACATTCCGGCCGTGAGCGCCGCGCACGGTGGTGACCGGCAGCGCAGAGGAGAGGGGATCGGATGGAGCAGGCGGGCGGTCGTACGGTCGGTGTTCACCTCACGCACGGGGAGGAGTACTTCGGGCTCTTCGGCCCGTACGAAATGGACGAGGGATGGTGGTCCTCCACCGGGCCCGTGGTCGTGAGGGTGGCCCAGGAGGTGGGGGTGCCGGTCGTGGTGCTCCGGCTCGCGTACGGGCCCAGCGACGGGAGCAGCGGGTACGGCGGCCACGTGGTGTACCACGCCGAAGCGCTCGAACGGCCGACCGGGACGACGCACCGCCAGATGAGCCCGGAGGTGGTGTCGCTGCTGGGGCCGGCCGAGCGCCGGGCGCCCTGGGCCCACACCGGCGGGCTGCGGGAAGCGCTCGACTGGGCCGAGGCGGTGCTGGACCGGGCGGGCCGACCGCCCACCGGCAGGCCGGTGCAGGTCCGTACCTGGAACCTGTCCGGACTGTTCCGCTTCCGCACCGCCGACGGCGGCGAGGCCTGGCTGAAGACGATCGACCCCGCCTTCAACGCCTGTGAGGGCGAGGTCATCGCGCTGCTCGGCTCCGTCGACCCCGGCCTGGTGCCGACCGTGCTGGGGGCCGATCCCCGGCGTGGCAGGCTGCTGCTCGACCACGTCGCCGGCGAGGACCTGTGGAGCCCGTCCGCCGAGCAGGTCGCCGCCGTCGTGCCCCGGCTGGTCGCCGCCCAGGCCGCCCTGGCCGCGGACGGCCGGGCCGCCGCGGCGGGGCTGCGGGACCGGACCCCCGCCACCCTGGCCGTCCACGTACACGCCCTGCTCGACCGGCTCGACCGGCTCGACCGGCTCGACACGGAGACCGGTGCGGCGTCGGAGGACCGGCTGACCACAGCGGAGTTGGCGGCCGCCCGGGCGCTGGCGGCGCGGCTTCCCGCGCTGGCCGAGGAACTGGCCGCCTGCGGCCTGCCGGACACCTTCGTCCACGGCGACTTCCACCCCGGCAACTGGCGGTCCGACGGTGCCCGGGCCGTCATCGTGGACTACGCCGACTCCGCGTTCGGCCACCCGGCGATGGACGGTCTGCGACCGCGTCAGTTCGTCGCAGAGGAACGGTGGACGCAGATCGCCGACGTGTGGGCGCGGGCCTGGCGTCGGCACCTGCCCGGCTCGGAGCCCGAACGCGCCCTGGAGCTGATCGCGCCGCTGTTCCACCTCGCGTACGCGGTGCGGTACCAGGAGTTCCTGGACCACATCGAGACCAGCGAGCGGCCGTACCACGAGACGGACCCCATCAGCGAGATCCGCTGCGCACTCGCCTGCGCCCCGGCCGTCGACTCCGTCGGCGATCCCGCAGGAGCGCCCCCTCTGCCCGATCGCTGATCCGCGACTGCGCAACGCGTGCCACAGGGCAGCCGTGTCGACCGTGCTGGGAGGGCTGAGGGAGAGCCTCAGTGAAGAATCGCCCCACCTGGTGCCGTGAACGGGCGGTATGCGCACGAGAATTACTGGTCCAACCAGTTGACCAGTGACGAGGCGTGCCCCAAGGTGAGCGCCATGACACAGCAACCCATCCGGCGCGAGGCGGTCTCGGACCAGCTCTACGCGGTGCTCCGGGACAGGATCCTCGCCGGGGCCCTCCCGGCGGGCTCGGCGCTGACCGCCGAGCGCGACCTCGCCGCCGAGTTCGCGGTCAACCGGCACGCCGTCCGGGAGGCGGTCAAGCGCCTCCAGCAGGCGCGCCTCGTCGCGGTGAGCCAGGGCGGACGGACCCTCGTCCTCGACTGGCGGCACACCGCGGGCCTCGACCTCGCGATCGGCATCGCGCAGTCCGGCGCCGGCCCCACCCTCCCGGACCTGGCCCGCCACGCTCTGGAGATGCGGGCCTGCATCGGGGCGGACGCCGCCCGGCTCTGCGCCGCCCGCGGCTCCGCGCGGCAGACGGCGGCGGTGGTGGAGGCGGCCGGAGCCTACGCCTCGGCCGGACCCGACCTGGCGGCGCTCGGGGCCGCGGACGTCGCCTGGTGGCGGCTGATCGTGGAGGGCTCGGGCAACCTGGCCTACCTCCTCGCCTTCAACACCCTGGTGGGCGGCACCCTCCACCTCGGCGAAGTGCCCATGGAGGCGCGGACGGCCGAACTCCTCGACTTCGAGGCGCACATGCGGCTCGCCGGCCACATCGCCGCGCGGGAACCGGAGGCCGCCGAGCGGCTGGCCCGCGAACTGCTCGGCCGCAGCGTCCCCGCGGAACCCTCCGCCGCGGACCCGCTCCGGGCGGAGGCGCGCGGATGATTCCCGCCGTGGTGTACGCGATACCCGTGTTCGTGCTGCTCGTAGTGGTGGAGGCACTGTCCTACCGCTACCGGCCCGACGACGCGGAAAGCGGCTACGACCTGCGCGACACCGTCACCAGTCTGTCGATGGGTGCCGGGAGCCAGGTCATCGGCCTGCCCTGGAAGGCGTTCGCGGTCCTGGCCTACGCGGCCGCGTACACCCTCGCGCCCTGGCACCTGTCCCCGGCCTCGCCCTGGACCTGGTTCCTGCTCTTCTTCGCCGACGACCTGACGTACTACGCCTTCCACCGCTCTCACCACCGGGTGAGGGTGCTGTGGGCGAGCCACGTGGTCCACCACTCCAGCGTCCGGTTCAACCTGTCGACCGCCCTGCGCCAGAGCTGGACCCCGATGACGACCCTGCCCTACTGGCTCCTGCTCGCCCTGCTGGGCATCCCTCCGTGGATGATCCTCCTGCAGCAGTCGATCAGCCTCGTCTACCAGTTCTTCCTGCACACCGAGCGCGTCGACAAGCTGTGGCGCCCCATCGAGTGGATCTTCAACACCCCGTCCCACCACCGGGTCCACCACGGCTCCAACAACCGCTACCTCGACCGGAACTACGGCGGCATCCTCATCGTCTGGGACCGCCTCTTCGGTACCTTCCAGGCGGAGGACGAGCCGGTCGTCTACGGCCTGACCAAGAACATCACGACGCACAACCCGGTCCGGGTCGCCTTCCACGAGTACGCCGCCACGTGGCGGGACGTCCGCGCCGCCCGGCGGAGCCGCGACCGCGCCGGATACCTCCTCGCCCCTCCCGGCTGGACCCCGGCCCCACCGAGGAAGCGCTGACGTGCCGCCCCTGCTCCTCCTCTTCGCCGCCCTGGCCGCCGTCGACGTCACCGGTGTCGCCCTCGACGCCCCCGTACTGATGTGGGCGACCAAGCCGCTGCTCGCGCCCGTGCTGGCGCTCCACCTGGTGCGCTCCACCGGCACTCGCCACGGCCCATTCCTCGCGGGACTCGCCTTCGCCGCGGCCGGCGACATCGCCCTGCTGCTTCCCGGCCCCGTCGCCTTCGGGGCGGGCCTGGGGCTCTTCCTCGGCCTGCAACTGTGCTGGACCACCGCCTTCGTACGGGCCGGGGCGGTCGCGCACCTGAAGGCACGCCGGGGGCTGTGCGCCGCGTACTTCGCGGTCTGGGGCGCAGCGGCGGCCGTCCTCGCACCGGCCCTCGGGCCGGTCATGGCGCTTG
Source organism: Streptomyces sp. NPDC104226 (assembly GCF_055584085.1). Lineage (NCBI taxonomy): Bacteria > Bacillati > Actinomycetota > Actinomycetes > Kitasatosporales > Streptomycetaceae > Streptomyces > Streptomyces sp. NPDC104226. Next base: position 93,837 of record NZ_JBVJMS010000001.1, on the reverse strand, counting down.
CCCTCGCGGCGTACAGCCTGGCGCTGTTCACGATGGCGGCCACGGCACACGCCCTGGGCCGGCGGGCGGCCTGGGGCGGCGCGCTCTTCGTCGTCTCCGACCTCCTGATCGGCCTCCGGGCGGCGGGCATCGACTTCCCCGGCCGGCCGCTCGTCGTGATGATCACCTACACCGTCGCGCTGTCCTTGATCGTGACGGCCTTCCCGGGGCGGTACGTTCCCCGGCAGGGCGCGGGGGACACCTGGTCAAGGCGTGCTCCGGGCCCGACCGGAAGCGAGCCCGCCGCCACACGCCACCTGCCCCGCTGACGGGCCGAGCCCGCCCCGCCGGTGCGGCGTCAGGCGGTCGTCTCGCGCAGTTCGCCGCGGCGGGGCTTGCCGAGGTGGTCGCGGGGGATGGCGGTGGCGAGCCGGAGCAGGGTCGGCTGGTGCCAGGAGGTGACGCCGTGGTCGGTCAGGTGGCGGCGGAGTTCGTCGAGGTCGGGGGCGGGTCCGTTCGCGACCACGACGGCGCAGACGTGTTCGGTGCCCTGCCCGTCCGGGACGCCGACGAGGACGGCCTCGGCGACCGAGGGATGCTGGTGCAGGACGTCCTCGACGTCGCGCGCCGGCACGAGAAAGTCGACGCCGATCCATTCGCTGGTACGTGCGACGTAGCGCAGGGCGCCGTCAGCGGTGTGCCGCATCAGGTCGCCGTTGGAGTACCAGCCGCCGTCGTGATCCGCGGTCGACCTCAGCCCGTCGGCGCCGCCCGTGGCCAGGCAGACGGAAGGGCCGCGCACACGGAGGCGGGCGGGCGCGTCCGGGGACTCCGGCTCCGTGATCTCCAGCCCTGCCACGGGGAGGCCGTCGCTGTGCGCGGACGTTCCGGCGGGGGCGTGCGGGGAGACCATCGACACCAGGCAGGTCTCCGTCGAAGCGAACGCCGATCGCACCGCGGTCCCGGGGAAGGCCTTCTCGGCGTCCTCGACCAGGACGGCGGTCGGGGTGGTCGCTCCGGTGAGTACGCTCCGGAGCGTGTCCAGACCGCGGGGACGGGCGCGTTGCTCCCGGGCCAGTTCCGGTAGCCGCATGGTGGCGGCGAAAAGGTGCTCGGCGGCCGATGCCTCCAGCAGGGACAGGAGCGCACCGGGGTCGGGGGAGTCCTGGAAGACACCGGTGCCGCCGACGGCGAGCGGTGCGAGCAGGGTGAACCCGAGGCCGGCGATGTGGCTGACCGTGCTCGCGGCGGCGATGACGGGCCGCTCTCCGACGCCGATCGCGCCTGCCAGGGCGGATCCGCCGGAATAGAGGGTGTTCGGGCTGTGCAGGACGGCCTTGGCCCGGCCGGTGGTGCCGGAGGTGAACAGCACCAGACAGACCCGGTCCGCAGAGCCGCGCGCGGGTACCGGCGCGGCGTCGAGTTCGAGCCCCGCGCGGGCCAGGGCGTCCGGCCCGTCGTGGACGATGTGCCGACGGAAGCCGGGCAGTGCGTGGACGGCCCGCGCGGCGGTCTCGGCCTGCGGGCCGCCCCGCGTGACGAGGGTGTCGGCACCGGCCAGCGCCAGCGCGCGGCGCAGCTCCCGCTCTCCGAGCACCGGGAGCAGCGGGAGCGCGACGACACCCGCGCGCATGCAGGCCAGTACGAGGGCGATGTTCTCCCACCAGTCGGGCAGCTGGTACGCCAGCACCCCGACGGGCGGGTCAAGCCGGGTCAGCCCTGCGGCGAAGCGGTCGACGGCCCGGTCCAGTTCCCCGTACCCCAGCGTCAGTACCCCGCCGTCCCGCCCGGTCACCAGCGCCGGCCTGCCAGGATCCGCGGCAGCCACCTCACGGAGGTCGTCGCTGAGCGTCGTGGCCCGCCACCAGCCCTGCGCCCGGTAGCGGACGGCTTGTTCGGGCAGCCGGACACGGTCGAAGTCCAGGGAGCGGGGGAGGTCTTCCATCTGCGGCACGGGGCTCCTTCACGAGGTCGACCGGGGCCGTTCGGCTCCGCCCCCAGGATGGAGGAGAAGATCATCCGATACCAGTGCCTCGCAGGTTCCGGCCGGGTGCTGTGGTGGCGTGAAATCCCGGATATGACGATCGCTCTGAACGAGCCCGGCACCGACGGACTGCCGGGGCCGTGGATGTGCTCCGCGCACGGCAGGACGACCTATGGTTGTTGCCGTGACTTTCCCAAGCGGCGATTCCGATGAATCAGGCGCGGTCCGCGTCGTCTGCCGGGACAACGCCTCCGTGGGAGTGCGATTCTGCGAGCGGGAATCCGAGGACGACTGGTGTGTCCACTACTCGGTCCAGGTCCAGGCACCAGGGCTCAGCGCCCGCGCCGACGAGGTGGTGGGATGGATCGGGGACCCGAAGGACCTCGCAGCCTTCTTGGGGACGTTGGCCGACGACTTCGCGGGCTGGGAGGGGGAGCGGGTCTGGTCCACCAATGACCGCGACCTGACGGTGTCCGCGGTGTGCAGGTCGGGCGGCTACGTCGGCCTGACGTGGACGCTGCGCCCCTGGCGCGGTGCCGCGGGCGGATGGAGCGCTTCGGTGACCACGTGGTGTGAAGCGGGCGAGCAGATGTCGCTGCTCGCTGCCGACATCCAGCACTTCGTCGACGGCCCCGCCTGATCCTCGGCTCGGACCTACCAGCTGCGGCCGGGCCGCGCGGTACGTGCGGCACGCCAGCGTCGGCGGGCGGCTGGTGGCCGGTGCGGTGTGAAGCGCCGCCGCCCGCCAGCCGCCCCTGCCCGTCGGTCAGGCGCCGGGGGCGGCGGCCTCGCCGACGAGTTCCTCGAGCACGTCCTCCATGGTGACGAAGCCGATGACATCGCCGCCGTCGCCCGTGACGGCGGCCAGGTGGGTGCCGGCCGTGCGCATGGCGGTCATGGTGTCGTCCAGGGGCGTGTCCTTGGCGACCTTCGTGACCGTGTGCAGGGCGGTGCGTGGGAAGGGGGCGGTACGTTCGGTGGCGGCGAGGGCGTCCTTGATGTGGAGGAACCCCAGGATCTCGGCGCCGGCGCCGGTGACGACCAAGCGCGAGAAGCCGTGTTCGGCGGCGGTCCGCTCCAGTCCTCGTGGGGTGATGCCCTCCGAGACGCTGACGAACCGGCCGCGCGGGATCATGATCTCGCCGACCTGCCGGGTGCCGAGTTCGAGGGCGTCCTGCAGACGTTCGCCCCCTTCGGGGGCGATCAGGCCGGCGTCTCGTGAGTCCTTGACCAGGCGTGCGAGTTCGTCGTCGGTGAAGACGGAGGCCACCTCGTCCTTCGGTTCCACCTTCATGAGGCGCAGCAGGGTGTTGGCGAAGGCGTTGATGCCGAAGACCAGCGGGCGCAGCGCACGGGTGAGGGCGACCAGCGGTGGGCCGAGGAGCAGAGCGGTCGGTGCCGGGGCGGCGAGTGCGATGTTCTTGGGGACCATCTCGCCGATCAGCATGTGGAGGTAGGTGGCCAGGGCCAGGGCGATGACGAAGGCGATGGGGTGGATCAGCGCCTCGGGCACGCCGATCGCCTCGAAGGGGGGTTCCAGCAGGTGGGCGATGGCCGGCTCCGCGACGGCGCCGAGGACCAGGGAGGAGACGGTGATGCCGAGCTGGGCAGTGGCCATCATCGCGGAGAGGTGTTCCAGGCCCCACAACGTGGACTTCGCCCGGCGGTTGCCCTTGAGGGCGGCCGGCTCGATCTGGCTGCGCCGTACGGAGATCAGGGCGAACTCGGCACCGACGAAGAAGGCGTTTGTGACCAGGGTCAGTGCGCCGATGAGCAGCTGGATCGCGGTCATCGTTCCTCCTCCTCTGTCTCGTCGAGCTGGGCGGGTCCGGTGAGGGCCACGCGCTCTGCCGTGTGGTGGTCTATGTCGAGCACGGTCAGGGTCCAGCCGGCGATGGTGATGGTGTCACCGGCGGCGGGGATGCGTTCCAGGTGGGTGGCGATCAGGCCGGCGAGGGTTTCGTAGGGGCCGCCGGGGGCTTCCAGGCCGATCTCTTCGAGCTGGTCGAGGCGGACGGATCCGTCTGCTTCCCAGGCTCGGCGGCCGTTCTCCTCGGGTGCTTCGATGAGGTCGGGGACTTCCGGCGGGTCGTGTTCGTCACGGACCGCGCCGACGACTTCCTCGACGATGTCCTCCACGGTGGCGACGCCGGCGGTGCCGCCGTACTCGTCGATGACCACGGCCATCGTTCGGGAGCGGCGGAGCCGTCCGAGGAGGGTGTCCACGGGGAGGGAGTGGGGCACCAGCAGAGGTTCGGTCATGAGCGCGGTGACTGCGGTCAGGGCGCGCTTCTCCTCCTCCAGTGCCAGTACGTCGCGTACGTGGACGGTTCCGATCACCTCGTCCAGGCTGTCGCGGTAGACCGGGAAGCGGGAGATCCCGGTGGCCAGCGTCAGGTTGGCCGCGTCCAGGGCGGTGGCGTGCGCTTCGAGGGCGCGCACGTCCACGCGCGGGGTCATCACGTTCTCCGCGGTCAGCGCACCCAGGTGCAGGGTACGGACGAACAGCTCGGCCGAATCGGCTGCGATGGCGCCCTCGCGGGCCGAGTGCCGGGCCAGCGCCACCAGTTCCTCCGGCGTGCGGGCCGAGGCCAGCTCCTCGGCCGGCTCCAGCCCGAACCTGCGTACGAGGCGGTTGGCGGCGTTGTTCAGGTGCCGGATCAGCGGCGCGAAGGCCGAGGTGAAGGCGCGCTGGGGGCCGGCCACGACCTTGGCGACACCCAGGGGGTGGGAGATCGCCCAGTTCTTGGGGACGAGTTCGCCGACCACCATCAGCACGATCGTGGACATCGCGACCCCGAGCAGGGTTGCAGTGGTCGCCACGGCGCCAGCGGGCACGCCGACGGTTTCGAGGGGCCCGCGCAGCAGGGCCGAGACCGAAGGCTCGGCGAGCATGCCGATGACCAGTGAGGTCACGGTGATGCCCAGCTGGGCGCCCGAGAGCTGGAACGTCAGCCGCTTGGCGGCCTTCAAGGCGCTCGCGGCACCGCGCTCACCCTGGGCCGCGGCCCGCTCGAGCTCGCTGCGTTCGACGGTGGTCAGGGAGAATTCGGCGGCGACGAACACCGCACACGCCAAGGTGAGCCCGAGTGCGAGGAGCAGCAGCAGGATCTCGGTCACCGTGCCACCCCCGCTCCCGGCTCAAGAGTCTTCGGGCAAGGCGTGGCACGGCTGGGACTGGGAGGTTCACCCATTGCGGGTCTGCTGCTCCGTCTTCTTCTCGGCGGGCTTCAAGGGCCCGGATGCGTGTTTGATTACGGACAGTATCCGCACCCTTTGGTAAAGGGAAAGTAAACTCCTGACCTGCCGACCCGCATTCGTCCGGCCGGCGGGGCGGTTAGGGGGGAATCCTTTGCGCCCTTTCGGTGACAACGCTTCGCGGTGGCCTGGCTGCTCCTATGCTTCTACATGTGTGTAGATTTCGCTAGTGGTGATCTTCGCGCACCGGCCCGCAGGCGTGCCCGCATGCCCGCAACCGGGCGTGCTGGACTGCCTGTTGGTTCATGGACGTGCTGGCTGATTGTTCTTCAGGGAGGGACCTTTCATGGCTTCGATCGATCTCGACAAGGTGCTGGACAAGGCGTGGGCGGACAAGAGCGTGGCGGAGGTACTGGCGGCTCCCGTGGACGCGCTCAAGGGCGTCAGTGAGCGGCAGGGGGAGCTGCTCAAGGAGGCGTTCGGGATCAAGACCGTCGCGGACCTGGCCGACCTGAAGTTCGCCCGCTGGGCCCAGGCGCTCGCCGCGCTGGACTCCGCGAAGTAGTACCCCGCGCCGCTGCCGACGCACGCTCTCGCCCCGGCGGTCCGTCGCCGGGGCGCCTGCCTTTGTGAACCATGACTGAAGGAGTGAACGTCACGATGGTGTTGAAGCGACTGCTCGGCTCGGTGGGTGTAGGCGGCCCGTCCGTGGACACGGTCCTCGACCTCGCCGGCGCCACCCCCGGCGGCAGCCTGTCCGGCGAGGTCCGCATGACCGGAGGGCGCGCGGACTTCGACATCGAGCACATCACGCTCGAGCTCGTCGCCCGCGTGGAGGCCGAGACCGAGCACGGCGAGCACGACGGCGTCGTCGTCTTCGAACGCTTCGGTGTCGGCGGCGGCTTCCGCCTCCGCGAGGGCGAGCAGCGCAGTGTGCCCTTCGCGGTCACCCTGCCGTGGGAAACCCCCATCACCGAGCTGTACGGGCAGCCGCTGGGCATCGTCCTCGGGGTACGCACCGAGCTCGGCGTGGCGGGCGCCAAGGACAAGGGCGACCTCGACATGCTGACCGTCCGCCCGCTGCCCGTGCAGGAGGCGGTCCTGGAGGCTCTGGGGCAGCTCGGCTGCGGCTTCAAGTCCGCCGATCTCGAGTACGGGCGCATCAACGGCACCGGCCAGCAGCTGCCGTTCTACCAGGAGATCGAGCTCACCCCCGCCCCGCGGTATGCCGGCCAGGCGAACGAGATCGAGGTGACCTTCCTCGCGAACCCCGCGGGCATGGAGGTCGTCGTCGAGGCGGACAAGCGCGGCGGGTTCTTCTCCGGAGGCCACGACGCCCTCGCCCGCTACACCGTCAGTCACGGCCAAGTGGCGGGCACGGACTGGAACGCCGAGGTCGACTCGTGGATCAACCGCCTGCTCTCCTCCCGCGCCGGCCAGGCCGCGCCCGCCCACTACGGCCATGACCCGTACGGCCACGGGGGCGGGCAAGCCGGGAAGGGTGACCACGGCCACCACGGCGGAGACCACCGCTCGGGCCCGGGCGTGGGTACCGTCGTCGCCGCTGGCGCTGCGGGCCTGGCCGTCGGAGTGGTCGGCGGAATCGTCGCCGCCGAGGTGGTGGACGAGGTAGGGGACTTCTTCGAGGGGGACGAGGACGAAGGCGACGACGAGTCGTAAGGCCGACGGCCCGCCGCTGCCGGTTTACGGCTGAAGGGGGCGCCCGGCCGTGTCACGCCACTCTTGTGCCTTTGCGGCGCCGCATCCGGCCCTGGGACTTGAAGGCGCATCTGCCGGCGTGTGGGTGCGCCTTCGCGTGCCCGCGACCCCGGATGTCTCGCCGGCGGGAGGAGTCCTGTGTTCGGCAGGTGCGGCAGCGGCCTCGTCGCAGCCCTGGTCGCGCCCCGCGCCGTCGACGAACACCACCACACGCGCGAGCGGTTCAAGGCCGGGTCGGGCCTCAAGGTCGAGTCGGGCGGATGGCGGCTTCCGGGCATCGGCCCGACATCAACCAGCCTGGTAACTTCTACAGTGTTGTAGAAGTTGTAGCGGTCGAGCCTGGGGTGTCTCATCCGGCTGGCCCGCCCCTGACGGTTACGGAGTTCTCATGGCACTGTGGGACCGCATCAAGGAGTCCGCATCGACGATGCAGACCCAGCTGACTGCGAAGAAGAACGATCTGAAGTCCGGTGCGTTCCGCGACGCCTCCATGGCCATGTGCGCCCTGGTCGCCGCGGCCGACGGCAGCATCGACCCTGCCGAGCGGCAGCGGGTAGGTCAGCTGATCGCCACGAACGAGGTCCTGCAGAACTTCGACGCCACCGACCTGCAGCGGCGTTTCGACGACAACCTGAACAAGCTCACCGCCGACTTCGCCTTCGGCAAGGTCGGTGTCCTGCAGGAGATCGCCAAGGCGAAGAAGAAGCCGACCGAGGCCCGCGCCGTCATCCAGATCGGCATCGTCATCGGCGGTGCCGACGGTGACTTCGACAAGACCGAGCAGGCCATCGTCCGCGAAGCCTGCTACGCCCTCGACCTTCCCCCGCACGAGTTCGACCTGTAGGGAGCGGCGAGGCCGGTGAGGTCACGCCCCGAGCGGCCCTCACCGGCCTCGCGCCGTGGTTCTCCGACTATGTGTCGAGTGCGGCGTGCAGGATGAAGAACAGTGTCACCGCCGAGTTGGCCGACGACAGGGCCGACACCGTCATCCCGGCAGCGGCGGTCCACATGGCCAGGCCCAGCGTCGTGAACACCGACAGCCAGCTCCTGGCCACAGGGGCCGGGCCCAGCAGGGCCGTGACCCGGCGTGGCACCGGCCCGACGGCGAAGTGCGCCAGGGACGCGACGGGCGCTCCCTTGGACACCAGGGCGGACTTGCCCACCGCCAGGGCGACGGTGCGGCGGCTGCCGGTCCGGGCTGCCGCCTCCTCGTCCGCCCACCGTTCCGCGGTGAACGCCACCGCCGTCCGCAACGGGCGCAGGAACGGATTCGCCTGCGCCGCCAGCTGGACCGCCAAGAGGAACCGGTGGTGCCGCCCGACCAGGTGCGCCCGCTCGTGGGCGAACAGCGCCCGCCTCTCACCCGGAGTGAGACCGGCCAGCATGCCCGTACTGACCACCACCTGTCCGTCACCCCGTCGGCCGGGCAGCGCGTACGCGTAGGCAAGCTGATCGGGCAGCACCGCCACCGACCGGCCGGGCAGCCCCGCGACGGCGCGCGTGGCCTGTCCGCGCACCCGGTAGTGCCGCCACCCCGAACTCAGGCACGCCACGAGGACGGAAAGCAGGGCAGGGATGGCAGCCCGACCGGCGACCTCGTCGTACGGGACCGCTTCGCGGACCTCCGGATCCGACCAGCCGTCCGGCAGGGGGTTGCCGGGCAGTTGCGCGGTACCGACCACCATCAGCAAGCCCAGGCACAGCGTGCTGCACACCGCGAGCAGCGCGGCCGTCCACGTCAGCAGCCAGGTCGCGGTCCGCGGGTGGAGCCGGTGCTCGGCCAGCCGGGCGATGGGCCAGGCGGTCAGTGGAAGCACCAGTGGCAGGAAGACGAAAACCCCCATGCCGTCAGTCTTCGTCCTTGTCCGATGCCTGCGCCAGCAGATCCCGCAACAGCTGCTCGTCCCCCGGCGACAGCGCCGTCACGAAGCTCGCCAGCACGGCCTGACGGTCCGATTCCGCGTCCAGCACCTTGCGCATCCGCAGCGCCGCCAGCCCCGATTCGTCGGCGACAGCCGTCCACTCGAACGAGCGGCCCACCCGCTCCCGCACCACAGCGCCCTTGGCGTGCAGCCGAGTCAGGATCGTCATCACCGTCGTGTAGGCGATCCCGCCGCCGATGCGCTCCTGCACCCAACCGGCCGTGACCGGCCGCGACCCCTGCCCCAGGGCGGCCAGTACCTGAGCCTCCAGCTCGCCTTGGCCGCGACGGCGGGACGCCTGCCCGGCTCCACCGTTCACATCGTCTCTCACCGTCGTCAACCTCCCGTCCGCAACAAGCTCATCGTACTGACCACAGGCGTCTTCCACGGTCATGTGGATTCACCGTGCCACAGATGAACCCGGCCACGGCAGGAAGGGGACGCAACACCGGGTGCCCGGCTCTGAGTTGTGGTCAACCATCGAGCGGCCCCGGCAGACCCGCGGGCGGTGCCCCGGAACCCCGTCGCCCGGACGTGGTCGAGGCGCTCTTGTGGACCGGTCCTACGCTGGAGGCATGGCCACCGATCCCTTGCTGAGACAAGGCCCCGACTCTACGGATCTGGTCCTGCACGTCGGCCAGGCCGGGGCGGTGCGGAACGTGCTCGCCTCGGCGGGGCTGGCGCTGTTCACCCCGCTCGCTCTGGGCGCGCTGACCCTGATCGTCGCCTTCGCGATGGCACTGGCCGGGGCGCGGGCGTCGACCGTGCTCGTGGTGGTGGGGGTGATCGCCGGGCTGGAGTACCTGATCGGCTGGCTGGCGCTGGCCTCTTCCCGGTCCCGGGAGATCCTGCGGGTGGAGTTCGCGCCTGCCGGGGTGCCAGGGTCTCTGCGGTTGGTCCGGGCCGCCGGGTCGGGCGACTGGCTCCCCGTCAAGACCCTGAGCGAGGTGCGGCTCACGCACAAGGTGGTCGAGCCGTACCAGGGGGACCGCAAGCCGGCCGTCTCCACGCTCGAGCTGGAACTCGTCCTGCGGGGCGAACGGGAGCGGCTCACGGTCCCGTTCGGCGGCGGCGGCGACCCGCAGCAGCTCTCCGACGGCCTGAAGGCCCTGCTCGGCCCGGCCGGGGTCGTGGTGTGGCTGCGCACCGAGCGGAGCACGCGCGACCGGCCGCAGCGCAACTCCGGCTGGACCTCCGGAGGTTCCGCCTCGGCCGGCTCGGGCGGCGGCTGACCCCGGCGCCGCCGGGACCTGCCCGCCCTCGTCGGCCATGTGGCGGGGTTGCGCGGTGGCTTCCTACCGCCCGGAGTGGTCGATGACGTTGCCGTTGGAGCAGTTGTTGGCGTGGTCGCCCACCCAGTCACCCATGACGGGGACGACGGCGACCTCCTGGAGGCAGACGGCCGCGGCGGTGAAGTTCCAGTTGTTGGCGGCGTTGACCCCGCCGCCGAAGTTCGAGTCGTTGTCCGCGTGGGCGGGGGCGGCGAGGCCGATGCCGGCCAGGGTGAGCGCGGTGATGGCGATGATCTTCTTCATGGTCTGGGAAACGATCCTGCTGCCCCTGGGATACGGCCTGTCTGTCGGGGCCGGTACAGGTCGAGACGATGTCCGACGTCCGACCTGCACCCCTGAGCCGCAGCCTCAGGGGTGCAGGTCGGAGCTTCCGGTGAGGTCGGGACCGGCGGTCTGGTCTCCGTGGTGCGTGGGGTGGGGCTGCGAGGAGAGGTATCGGAGGGTTCCGGTGAGTTCCAGGTGGCGTTCGAGTCGTGGGGGACGTTCTTGTAAGTGGAGTCGCGTCCCGGTGACATCTGTGCGCCTGCGGATCGTGAGGAGGGCGGAGAGGCCGGTGGAGTCGACGGCGGTGATTCCCGCGCAGTGGAGGTACAGGTCCTGAAGGCCGGGGCGGTCGGTCAGCACGGTGGTGACCATGTCCAGGAGGGCGGGGGCGTACTCGTGGTCGAGGGCGCCGTCGAGCTCGATCCGGACGGCGTCCGAGGTCTCGAGACGGGTCAGCCGAAGCGGTTTGGGGACGTAGGAGTTCATCGGGGGATCCTGGTAGCAGGTGTGGGGACGGCGTTGATTTGCTCGGCGCCGGAGTGGAGCATCGCGGCGGTTCGAGGCAGGTCTTTCAACTCCCGCTCCAGGATGGCCAGGGCTGGTGGCAGTGACTGGGCGGGGACTCCGCGGGCACCGAGGACGAGGGCGGTCCAGTGCAGGAAGCCGAGGAACAGGTCCTCGTCACCGACGTACAGGGCCGTTGCGAGGAACTCCACGATGTGGGAGATGTCATCGATGGTGTGCTCGCGCTGGACCTCGTCGTAGTCGCGCATGGGCGGGTAGGCGTTCTCCAGCCCGTTGAAGACGGCCCGGACGAGCTGGGTACGGGTGCGGGCGACGAGGGTGTACTCCTGGTCGGCCAGGTGCGGGAGGTCGTCGATGGTCTGGTGGTCGCGGCGCGGGCGCGGCAGCGGACCGGCCGCGAGGGTGTCGGCGGCGGCGCGGGCGTCCGGCGCCCAGGCGTCCGCGCCGAGGAGGCGCGCGTACTGCCCGTCCTGGCCGAAGGCGGCGCCACCGACGAGGACGGGAAATCCGACGGCCTGGCAGGCGGTGATCGTGGCGTGTGCGCTCGGCAGCCGCGTCGCGATCGAGCCGGAGAGCGCGACGGCGGCGGGGTCGGTGCGGTGCAGGTGCCCGATCAGATGCGCGGCGGGAACCTGGGCACCCAAATAGTCGACCTGCCAGCCGTGAAGCCGCAGCACCTCGGCGAGGAGCCGGGCCGGCAGGGCGTGCCACTCGCCGTCTACGCACGCGACGGTGACCCTGCCGCGGCTCGCTCCGGTCCTGGCGGCCGGGTGCTGGGCCACGACGGCGACGGCCCGTTCGTTGATCGCGGTCGCCGCGTGCTCCTGCGCCACCGAGATCCGGTTCGCCGCCCACTCCTGACCGGCCCGGCTCTGCACACGGGCGATGACATCCAACAGCACGACCTCGGGATCGACACCCCCGTCGAGGGCCTTGCGGACCAGCTCGGTGGCGACCGACTCCTCACAGCCCAGCGCGGCTTCCCACAACTGCTGCGCGAGGCCGTCCAACCCGCTCGAGTCGTCTTCACCGCGTTCGCCTGCGGGGGAGAGCTGATCGGTCATGCGGTGAACCTGCCGCGTGTGTGGCCGTCCACCGCGCTGAGGTGATGGGTGCGGGGGGCGGAGATCACGACGACGGCCATGTCGTCGTGCTGGCCGGTGCCGACCCACTGGGAGGCGAGCATCTGGATCCGCTCCACGATCGCCTCGGCGGGCATGGCCACGCATTCGCCCAGGATGCGCTGGAGCCGGTCCTCGCCGAACATGTCGCCGCCGAGCGCGCCGCCGCGGGCTTCGCTGATCCCGTCCGTGTACAGCACGCAGGCCTCGCCCGGAGCGAGCGTGACCTCGACGGTGTCGGCCGTCACTTCGGGCAGCACACCGACCAGAGTTCCGCTCGTGGAGGCTTCCTCGACGCGTCCGTCGGCGCGCACGATCAGAGGGGCGGGGTGTCCGGCGCTGGTCAGGCGCAGGCGTACCAGGCTGTCCTCGCGGACGGCGGAGGCCATGACCATGGTGGCGAAGCGGGTGTGGTGTGAGTCCAGGAGGGCGGTGTTCAGTAGGTTCAGCATCCGCAGGTGATCGTCCGCCATGGGCAGGAGGGCCTGCATGGTGTTGCGGATCTTGCCGGTCATGACCGCGGCTTCCAGTCCCTTGCCGGCGACGTCGCCGAGCACGATCAGGGAGGCGTCCCCGGGAACAGTGGCGGGGTGGACGTCGTAGAAGTCGCCGCCCACCCGCTCGTGGTCCTGCGAGGGCCGGTAGCCACCCGCGTACTCGACGCCCGCGATCTGGTGGAGAACGGGGGGAAGGAACTCGCGCATCAGGATGTCGGAGATCGACGTCTGCTCGGCGTAGAGGCGGGCGGCGGACATCGCGGCACCCGACCGGGCGGCGAACAGCCGGGCGAAGACTTCCTCGGCCTCCGTGAACGCCGTGTTCGTCGTACGGCGCAGCAGAACCAGGGCACCCGCGGGGACACCGTGACCCGGCAGCGGAGTGATCACCATCGAGCCGACCGGACCGAACCCTTCGGGGATCAGCCACCCGGGAGCGGTGGAAGGGTCGATCCAGCGGGACGGGACCGGTGGAAACCCCTGCAGAGCCTCGCCCAACCCGGGCACCTCGTCAGGGTCGGCATCGACCCGCACGCAGGACGGGTCGCCGCCGTGCAGGCACGTGACGATCGTCAGCCCCCGGGCCCGGGGCGGAGCGATGACCAGGGCGGCGTCGGCCAGGTGCTCTGCCGCCATGCGTGCTGTGACGTCCATGCACCGCTCCAGGTTCAAGGAGGACAGGAGCAGGTTCGATGCCTCGGTCAGGAAGGCCGTCCGCTCCCGTTCCAGCTTGAGGGCATCACGGGCGAGCCGATGGTCGGTGTCGTCGACGAGCCACCAGACCACGACGCCGTCCTCGCCGACGGACGGATGCGCCTCGTAGAGACGATCACCGACGGGTCCCTGCACCATTGCGGGCCCCTGAGCCGGGACGGCGAGCCAGCCGGGGACGGCTTGTGCCATCAGGGACCCGGGGCGCGCTCTCGGGAAGAGGAGTCGCGCCAGATCATTGAAGAACAGGATGGTTCCGTTGCCGTCCGCCGCGAGGACCGGATAGGGCGCCGCATGCCAGGGAATGTCAACGGCTGATGTGAGGGGGCGCGTCGGCCCGGTGGAAGTCGTCATGTCGGGGGCCCGAAGGGCGGGCCCTCACCTCCTTGCAACGAAGCCTGCCTTGGAGCAAACTCCATTTTTCACGCCGTGATGTTGCCTCCGGCATACCTTTCCCGAACGAGTACCTGCTCGCACGCACGAGCCAGTCGGTGGGTGGCACCCTCGGCAGCCGCGTGCGGCTCAGCGCCGCCCGCGCAGGCGGTTCAGCAGCCGTCCGGCCTGAGCTCGTTTGCGCGGGTCGGCGGCGGCCCGGCGGGCCGAGACGGTCAACCGCTGCCCCTGCGGGCTGCGCGCGAACTGCTTGATACGGGTCAACAACGCGGACATGAAGCCTCCTTGGTTCGTGCATTGCCTCTGCCCCGTCTCACGCAAGCCATGTGCCGTCCCGACGAAGACCCCGTGCCCGAACTCCTGCCGAGATCCCCGTCCGGCCGGCCACCGGGTCCGGATGCCGGCCCGCCACGGGTGCCGACATAGGTGATGACCACCGACGCGCAGGCGGACTCCGCACCGCGAAGGTGGCTCCATGAACGGTGATGTGGATCGGACGGCGATCGTGTTGTGGATCCGGGACGGCAGCGGCAGATGGTCCGGCCGGACGGTGTGGGTGGTGGTCGTCGACGGGGAGGCGTACATCCGCTCCGCGTTCGGGCGGCGCAGCGCCTGGTACCGCCGGGTCCTGGAGCGGGCCGGGACGGAGGCAGGGGCCGGCGCGGAGTGCCGGGTCGAGGTGGAGGTCGAGGTGGAACCCGGGGACCGGCGGGAGGTCCTGCTCCGGCCGGTGGCCGATCCCTGCTCTCGTCGCGCGGGTCTCCGACGCCTACCGGTCCACGTACGGGTTGCAGTGGCCGGGCCCGGTCGCCTCCATGAACGGCGACGAGGCCGCGGCCACCACCCTGTGGCTAACGGATCCCGGGAAGCCCGCGCAGCTGCCTGCGTGAGGTGAGCCCCAGCTTGCGGAAGATGTTGCGCAGGTGCGCGTCGACCGTGCGCGGGCTGAGGAAGAGGGTCGCCGCCACCTCCTTGGAGGTGGCGCCCTCGGCCACCAGGCGCGCGATGTGCGTCTCCTGCAGCGTCAGCTGGTCCGACGCCTGCGAGGTACGGCTGCGCGCCTGCTCGCCCGTGGCGCGCAGTTCCCCGGCGGCACGCTCGGCGAACGCCTCCATGCCGAGGTCCGTCAACGGCTCGTGGGCGCTGCGCAGAGCGGCGCGGGCATCTCTGCGCCGGCCCTGGCGGCGCAGCCATTCCCCGTACAACAGGTGCGCCCTGGCCCGGTAGACGGCGAGGGTGCCGTCCTGGAGCAGGTCGATCGCCTCCCGGTAGGCCTCCTCGTCCTCGGTGACCAGCGCGCGGGAGCAGGCCTCCACGCCCAGGCCCCAGGCGTGGCCCCCGGCCCGGGTGCGTTCCCGGAGGGCCGCCAGTGCCGCCGCCGCGGTCTCGGGTTCGCCGCAGCGCACCGCCGCCTCGACCAGTTCCGGCAGGGCCAGCCCGGCGGTTCCCACGGCTCCGTACGCGACCGCCCGCTGGGCCGCTTCCAGCGCGGCGGGGTAGTCGGCCAGGCCGTTGCAGAGCACGGCCGTCGCCCACTGCACGCTCAGGCTCATCCGGTCGTCCACGGACGCGAACAGGTCGAGGGCCTGCGCGCGCCGCCCGCGCAGCGCCGCCAGATGGAGGCGCGGATAGACGAGCGGGGCGGCGCCGGTGGCGTCGGCGATGGCCTCCTCCTCGGAGATCAGCTCCGTCGCGGCACCGAAGTCACCCGTGTGCACGGTACTGGTGGCCTGCATGGCCAGCCCGACCGGCAGAGCGTGGAACGATCCGGAGCGGCGGCCGGCGGCTACGGCCCGGGCGGCTATGCCGTGCATGGCGTCGAAGTTCCAGAACTCGGCGGCCAGCAGGTACCCCAGCGACGGGCGTGAGGCCCAGACCGCGTCGTCGGGATCGCCGACGACGGGCCCGAGGATCTCTCCCGCCGCCCGGTGTCCCTCACCGACCAGGGCGATCGCGCCGCTCAGGAGCCTGCTCGTGGCGGTCGGGGGGCCGTCCGGCAGCGGGGTGTTCTTCGTGGCCTCGACCACCTGGTCGAGGCCACCGAGGAGGATGCCCATCTCGACGGCGTCCAGCGAGTACTCCCGCGACCGGGCCGGATCCTCGGAGGCCAGCCGCTCGGCGGCGCGCAGGAGGTGGGCGGTGGGGCCCTCGTCGCCGCGACGGCGCACGAACGACAGCTTGCCGCGCAGCTGATCGGCCTGTGCGGCCGTCCCGGGATCGTCGCCGGTGACGGTGGTCAGCAGGTCGGCCGCGGCGTCGAACTCCCCGACCGACAGCTTCGCCCGGGCGGCGGCCAGGGCCCGTTCGGCCCGCCGCACCGGAGCGGCCGTCAGGGCCGCCGAACGCTCCAGGAAGGCGGCCGCCGCTGCGACGCCGCCCCGCTCCTGGGCGCGGGCGGCCGAGGCTTCGAGCGCGGCCGCGACCTCCTCGTCGGGTCCGGTGGCGGCCTGGGCGCGGTGCCAGGCCCGACGATCGGGATCGGCGAGGGGGTCGGTGGCGGCGGCCAGCGCCTCGTGCGCCCGGCGCCGGTCCTCCGGCGCGGCGGCCCGGTAGGCGGCGGAGCGGGCCAGAGGATGGCTGAAACGGATCCGGGTACCGAACTCCACCAGCGGCACGGACCCGGCGACCGAGGCCGCGTCGACACCCAGCAGCTCGGCCGCGCGCCACAGCAGGCCGGGATCCCCGATCGGGTCGGCCGCGGCCACGGTCACCAGCAGCCGCGCGGAGGGCGCGAGGAGCTCCAGCCGGGCACGGAAGCTCTGCTCGATGACGGCGGGCACCGAGTCGGGCTGCGCGAAACCGCCCGCCATCCCGGCGAGCCCCGCCGTCCTCGGCAGCTCCACCAGGGCGAGGGGGTTGCCGCGCGCCTCGGCCAGGATCCGGTCGCGCACCCTGTCGTCCAGAGGGGCGCGCAGCGCCGCACCCAGCAGCGCCCGCGCGTCCGCTTCTCCGAGGCCGCGGAGGTGGTGGGCGGGCAGCCCCTCCAGTTCGGGCGTGCTGTCGGCCTCGCGGGCGGCGAGGACGAGGGCGATCGGCTCGGCCGCGACCCGGCGGGCCAGGAAGGCCAGTGCCCGGGCGGACGCCCGGTCCAGCCACTGGGCGTCGTCGATGACGCACAGCAGCGGGCGTTCGGCCGCGGTCTCCGTCAGCAGGCCCAGGGAGCCGACGCCGACCAGGAAGGGGTCGGCGGTGCCGGTGTCGAGGCCGAAGGCGATCCGCAGCGCGGAGCGGTGGGGGGCGGGCAGGTCCGCCAGCCGGCCGGTGACCGGCGCCAGCAGCTGGTGCAGCGCGGCGAACGGCAGCTCCATCTCGAACTCCGCGCCGGAGGCCCCGATCACGAGGAATCCGTTCGCGGCGCGGCGCAGGTGCTCCAGCAGGACGCTCTTGCCGATGCCGGGCTCGCCCCGCAGGACCAGGGCGCCGCCCCGCCCACGGCGGGCCTCGTCGAGCAGGGCGTCGAGCCGGCGCATCTCGTCCTGGCGGCCGATCGGGACGGCGGTGTCCGTGTGCGTTTCGGGCATGATCGACAACCTATGCGGTCGTACGCCGCGGGGGAATCGGGAACAGGACGTTCCGTTCCGGCCGCCCGTCCGAGCCGCGCATCACCCTCCCTTCCTCCGTGCGCAACCCGCGTCTACGCGCCTGCGTAGACGCGCAGATGCGTAGACACGTAGACGCGCATAGGTGATGACCACCGACGCGAGCGACCCGCCGCGGCGGCGAAGCTCAAGCCATGAAACGCACCGCACTGCTTCCGGCCGGCACCGGCCCGGCACCGCGGACCGCCACCGGCTGGACACCGCTGGCGGTCCTGGCCACCGCCCAGTTCCTGGTCGTCCTGAGCGCCTCGATCGTGAACGTCGCCCTCCCGGAGATCCGGACCGGGCTCGGCCTGTCGGAGACCGGCCAGGCTTGGACGGTCAACGCCTACGTCCTCTCCTTCGGCGCGCTGCTGCTGGTCGGCGGGCGGGCCGGGGACGTGTACGGGCTCCGCCGGGTCTTCCTCACCGGCATCGGCCTGTTCGCCGTCTCCTCCCTCGGAGCGGCCCTGGCGCCCTCGGCGGCCGTACTGATCGCCTCTCGGGCGGTGCAGGGAATCGGCGCCGCCCTGCTGGCTCCCACCTCCCTCGCCCTGGTGCTGACGCTCCATCCGGGCGGCAGGGCGCGCGGAACCGCACTCGGCGTCTGGGGAGCCGTCTCCGGCGCCGGCGGGGCGGCGGGCGTGCTGCTCGGCGGAGTGCTCACCGGGCTGTACGGGTGGCGTGCGGTGTTCGCGGTCCTGGCACCCCTCGCCCTGGCGGTTCTGCTGGCGACGCGCCGTCTGGTACCGGCCGACCGGCCGCGCGGCGGCAGTCTGGACGCACCCGGTGCCGTCACGGTGACGGCAGGTCTGGTCGCCCTCGCCTACGGCCTGTCGGGCCCCTGGCCGGTCGCCCTGGCCGGGCTGGCGCTGCTCGGGGTGTTCGCCGCCCTCCAGCGCCGGGCCCCCGCACCCCTGGTACCGGCCCGCATGAAGGCGGTGGCGCTGCCCGGAGTCCTGATGGCCCTCCTCGGTGCGGTCTGGCTCGGCCTCTTCTACTTCCTCCCCCTCTACCAGCAGCGCGTGCTCGGGTACTCGCCCCTGGAGGCTGGACTGACCCAACTGCCCCTCGCCCTCATGACCAGCCTCTCCTCGTGGGCCACCGGCAGGCTCTCCGGCCGGCGGGTGCTCCCCCTGGGCCTGCTGGTCCTCGCCGCCGGGCTGGCCTGGCTGTCACGGACACCGGCCGACGGCAGTTTCCCCGTGGACCTGCTCGGCCCCACCCTCCTGATCGGAACCGGCCTGGGAGTGGCCTTCGTACGGCTCACCGCCCTGTCCTCGGCGGGTGTCGCCGCCCCGGACAACGGCCTCGCCGGCGGACTGGTCAACGCCACCCGGCAGATCGGCGGCGCCGTCGGCCTGTCCTTCCTGACCCTGCTCCCCACCTACGGCTCGGCGTTCCTCGCCTGCGCCGCCCTCGCCCTCGCCATCTCCCTGCTCTCCCTCCTCCCCGCCCTCCGGGCGCAGCCCGTACGAAAGGCATGACCATGAACCTCGACCAGCCGACTCTCAGCCAGCCGACCCTTGACCAGCCCGCCTTCGAACTGCCGCGCCTCGACAAGCCCTACATCGCGGGACACTTCGCCCCCGTCACCGACGAGATCACCGGCCACGACCTGAAGGTGCGCGGCACCCTCCCGCCCGAACTGAACGGCCGCTACTTCCGCAACGGACACAACCCCAAGCCGGGCATCACCCCCAGCCACTGGTTCCGCGGCGAGGGCATGATCCACGGCATCCGCCTCAGGGACGGCCGCGCCGAGTGGTACCGCAACCGCTGGGTGCGCACCCCCTTCCTGGAGGGCGTGCCGTTCACCGGTACCGAGCTCGACGTCAGCGCGGCAGCCACCAACATCATCTTCCACGGCGGCCGTTACCTGGCCCTCCAGGAGGCGAACCTGCCCTACGAGGTCAGCGCCGAGCTGGACACGATCGGCGTCCACGACTTCGGAGGAAAGCTCACCGGGGCGATGACAGCCCACCCCAAGGAGGACCCCGTCACCGGCGAGCTCCACTTCTTCGGATACGGCCCCTTCCCGCCCCACCTCACCTACTACGTGGCCGACGCCTCCGGCGCCATCGTCCGCTCGCAGGTCGTCGAAGGAGCCGGCCCCTCCCTCATGCACGACTTCGCCATCACCCGCGAACACGTCGTCTTCATCGACACACCCGTCGTCTTCGACCACGCGGAGCACTCCGGCATCCCCTACCGCTGGCACGACGACGTCCCGCTGCGCCTGGGCGTGATGCCGCGCGCCGGGGGCCCGGCCCGCTGGTTCGAGGTGCCCGACCAGGCGGTCCTGCTCCACGTGTCCAACGCCTACACCGACGCACGCGGCCGGATCGTCCTCGAAGCACCCGGATTCGACCGGTCCGCCTGGGAGAGCTCCTGGAAGTGGTGGGTCGGCGCCCCCGGCTTCGGCAGCAGCCCGGCCACCGGTTCCACGTTCCAGCGGTGGGTCGTGGACCCGGCCACCGGCACGGTCACCTCCGAGCCGCTCAGCGGCCTGGTCACGGAGTTCCCGTCGATCAACGACGCCCACACCGGCAGCGACTACCGCTACAGCTACGCGATCGGCTTCCCCGGCGCCGGCCTGTCGGGCTACCACACCGTCAAGTTGGACTCCCGGACCGGCCGGGAGCGGCTGCTGGAGCACGGCGCGGGCCGGATGCCGGGCGAGGCCGTCTTCGCCCCGGCCGAAGGCGCCACCGCGGAGGACGACGGCTACCTGCTCACCCTCGTCAGCGACCTCACCACCGACTCCTCCGAACTGATGGTGCTGGATGCGCGGGACCTCAGCACCGTGGCCGTCGTGGAACTCCCGCACCGGGTCCCCGCCGGCATCCACGGCCACTGGATCCCGGACACCGAAGAGCCCGCCCGCCCCTGACCCCTCGCGGGCCGGCCAGCCGGCCCGCCGCCGCCCTTGCCACGACCCGAAGAACCTGCACTCTTCCCGAAGGAGCTGTCATGAACCACCCCACGACCATCGACGAGAACGCGCCCGTGATCGCCGACCACACCGTCCGCATCGCCGCCCCCCTGGCGCGCGTCTGGGAGCTCCACACCGGCATCGGCACATGGCCCGCCTGGCAGCCGGCCATCACCGAAGCCCGGCTCGACGGCCCCGTCGCCCCCGGCGCCACCTTCCACTGGGCGACGGCGGGACTGTCCATCGACTCCACCGTCTACGAGGTCGACGACGTCGACGAGACCCGGCACCGCATCCTGTGGGGCGGCCCCGCCCACGGCATCACCGGCATCCACGAGTGGACGTTCACCCAGGACGGTGACACCGTCGTGGTCCGCACCCGCGAGTCCTGGGCCGGCGCACCCGTCGACGCCGACCGCGACGCCCTTGCGGCGGCCCTCGACGACTCGCTCGTCTCGTGGCTCGCGGCACTGAAGAAGGCCGCGGAGTAGCCGGGCCGCACTCCCGGTTCCGCCCGGCCGCCCGGCCCGCGAACAGGTCCACGCTCCGGACCTCCTCGCGGCCCGGGCGTCCGCGCGCTTCGGGAGAAGCGCGATGGCCTAGGTACGGTGCCCCTGGGTAGGCCGTGTGGTGGGCGGAGCAGTGGGGGAGGGGCGTCGTGCCCCGGTCCCGGGCGGCGCCCGCCCGACCATGGAGTGGCGCGGACCCCGCGCGGGAGTCCCGACCGGTACGGAGGAGCAAGCGGATGGCGAACGAGCGAGCGGGTCAGCAGGCGCGCGCGGAGGATCTTGTCGACGTGTCCCGGCTGGTCACCGCGTACTACGCCCTGCACCCGGATCCCGCCGACCCGGCGCAACGCGTCGCGTTCGGTACCTCGGGCCACCGGGGCTCGTCCCTCGACACGGCATTCAACGAGGACCACATCGCCGCGACGAGCCAGGCCATCTGCGAGTACCGGGCCGCCCAAGGGGTGGACGGGCCGCTGTTCCTCGGCGCTGACACGCACGCACTGTCCGAACCGGCCAGAGTCACCGCCATCGAGGTGTTCGCCGCGAACGGCGTGACGCTGTTGCTCGACACCGACGACGGGTACACCCCCACCCCCGCCGTCTCGCACGCCATTCTCACGCACAACCGAGGCCGCACAGTAGCCCTCGCCGACGGGGTGGTCGTCACGCCCTCGCACAACCCGCCCCGCGACGGCGGGTTCAAGTACAACCCTCCCCACGGCGGGCCGGCCGGCTCCGAGGCGACCGGCTGGATCCAGGACCGGGCCAACGAGATCATCACGGGCGGCTCGAAGGAGGTGCGCAGGCTGCCGTACGCGCGGGCCCTCACGGCCGCCACCACCGGCCGGTACGACTTCCTCGGCAGCTACGTCCGCGACCTCCCCTCCGTGCTCGATCTCGACGCCGTCCGCGCGGCGGGCGTCCGCATCGGCGCCGACCCGCTGGGCGGGGCCTCGGTCGGCTACTGGGGGCGCATCGCGGAGGAGCACCGCCTCGACCTGACCGTCGTCAACCCGCTGACCGACCCGACCTGGCGGTTCATGACGCTGGACTGGGACGGGAAGATCCGGATGGACTGCTCCTCCCCGTACGCGATGGCCTCCCTGATTGAGGGCCGGAACCGCTTCGACCTCACCACGGGCAACGACGCGGACGCCGACCGGCACGGCATCGTCACCCCGGACGGCGGGCTGATGAACCCCAACCACTACCTCGCCACCGCGATCGACTACCTCTACCGACACCGAGAGGGCTGGCCGGCCGCGGCGGGCATCGGCAAGACGCTCGTGTCGTCGGGGATGATCGACCGGGTCGCCGCCGACCTCGGCCGCCCACTCGTCGAAGTACCCGTCGGCTTCAAGTGGTTCGTGGACGGACTGACCGACGGCTCCCTCGGCTTCGGCGGCGAGGAGTCCGCCGGGGCCTCGTTCCTGCGCCGCGACGGCTCGGTGTGGACCACCGACAAGGACGGCATCCTGCTCGCCCTGCTGGCCTCGGAGATCCAGGCCGTGACCGGGCAGAGCCCCTCCGAGCGGTACGCCTCGCTCACGGCCCGCTTCGGGGAGCCCGCCTACGCCCGCATCGACGCCCCGGCCACCCGGGAGGAGAAGGCCGTCCTCGGCAGGCTCTCCCCGGAGCAGGTCGCCGCGGACACCCTGGCCGGTGACCCGGTCACCGGCGTGGTGACCCACGCCCCGGGCAACGGGGCGGCGTTCGGCGGGCTCAAGGTGACCACCGACCGGGCCTGGTTCGCGGCCCGCCCCTCGGGCACCGAGGACGTGTACAAGATCTACGCGGAGTCGTTCGACGGCCCCGAACACCTCGCGGAGGTCCAGGAAGCGGCCCGCTCCGTGGTCGCTGCGGCCCTTTCCGCCCGAGCGTGAATCCTCAGCTGCCGTACACCCCGAGCTCGGCCACCTGGCCTGCCGGCCAGCCCGTGTTGGCGGTGAAGACCAGTCGCAGGTGGCGGGTGGTCGAACCCTCGGGCAGGGTCAGGGTCGCCGTGTTCCCGGTGGAAGGGTCGAAGGTACGGGCCGTGGCGCCGAGCAGCTGGCCGAAGGAGGCACCGTCGGTGCTGCCGTGGACGGCCACGGTCTGGCTGCGGGCGGCCCAGGCCGCGGCCGGGGGCAGGGCGAGGACGACGCGGCGCACACCGACCGTGCTCCCCAGGTCCACCTGCAGCCACTGGGGGAAGGCGTTGTTGGAGCTCTCCCAGTAGGTGTTCGCGTTGCCGTCCACCGCGTTGCCCGAGCCGTACACCTGGGTGTGGCTGCTCTCCGAAGTCGGCCGGTTCAGGGCGAGGTTGACGGTGGGAGAGCCGCCGGCAGCGGTCGTGGCCAGGACCTGCCCGGAGGGCGGGGAGACGGAACCGGCCGCGTCGAGTGCCTGTACGTCGAAGGTGTAGGAGGTGGAGGCGGTGAGCCCGGCCACGGTGAACGAGGTGGTGTTCCCTGCGGCGGTGCCGACCGGGGTGGCGGCACCGTCGATGATCCGGCGGATCCGGTAGCCGGTCACGCCCACGTTGTCGGTGGAGGCCGTCCAGGCCAGCGCGACGGTGGTGTCGGTGAGAGCGGTGACGCGCAGGTTCCCCGGGGCGGTCGGCGGCACGGTGTCACCGCCGAGGACCGGAGGGGTGGGCCGGACGGCGGTGAGGGCGATCTGGCCCTTCAGCATCCGGCCGCCGTCACCGGTCAGCCGCAGGTAGTAGTCGGACGAGCAGGCGGTCCCGTCCTCGTCGAGGGCCAGGAAGCCCGAGCCGGTCGGCACCCAGACCTGGGACTCGGCGGTCTTGGCGATCTGGTTGCCCTCGTTGTACTCGTCGAACATCGAGATGTAGACGCTCGGGACCCCGGCCCGGCCCATGTTGTAGAACTGGCGCCACATGAAGTCGCCGTGGGCACGCTGACGGTCACCCACCCCGCCGGGCAGGACGCACGGCTGGTAGTCGATGCCGTGAGCGGCGCATTCGGCGAGGTCGGGCACGGTCGCGACGTTGTAGAAGTTGTCGGCGTCCCCTGCGTTGCCGATCCGGCCGACCATCCACGGCGAGAGCATGTCGAACGCGTGGTAGACGCCGGAGAATCCGGGCCGGGAGTCCCGGTCACCCGTCCGCCACCACGTCGGCACCCCGCCGATCACGTAACAGCCTTGCGCTTTGAACCAGTTGACAACCTCCAGGCAGGCCTCCGGGGCGAACGGGCGCTGGTTGTCGTTGAAGCCGAAGCCCCAGACGCACACGACCGGCTTGCCGTTCTGGCGCGCGTAGGCGGACGACGCGGTGTGCGCCCGCATCTTGCCGGTCCAGTCGGCCTTGATCTCCGTCTGCATGGACGTCCAGTCGGAGACGTCGTACATCACGTAGAACTTCACGCCCGCCGACTCGGCCGCGGCGCGGACCTTGCCCGCCATCGCATCGCGGGTCGGACCCTCGCCACCGGTGGGGTTGAACCGCTGCAGTGCGGCGGTGTCGATGCCGTACTGCTTCATCCAGCGGAAGTGCACGTCGACGGTCGACTGGTCGTAGGAGGAGAACAGTGAAGCCGGCTGTCCGTTGCCGAGGTTGCCGAAGGCGGTGCGGTACGTCGCCGGGTAGTCGCGGACATCGGGCCAGGCCACGATGGCCTTGTTCGACGTCGACGGGGTCTGGCCCCAGTTCTGGGACCAGTGCCACCAGCCGTTGATCGGAGCACCGTCCCCGGCGCAGGCGAACCAGCCCTGGTAGCCCACGGTCACCTTGCCGACCACGTCGCCGGGTGCGCTCGCCGCGACGGCCTGCCCGACGAGCGCGCCCGGTCCGACACCGACGGCTCCGGCTACCCCTGCCGCGGTGGCGGCCTGCAGGACCGTACGACGCGTGACACCCATGTGGATCTCCTCCGGCTGGTCGTCAACCCCGCTGCCGGAAGGGGGTGGTCAGCGAACGGTGCGGCGGCAGCGCGAGCTCGATGCGGGAGAGCGTATTGACGCGAACACGCAGACGCAATACTGATGCAGGGCTTTGCAAATATTGATGGAAACCATGCAACAAGCCGCCTGTAGGGATCGGTCTGGGTGGCTCCCGCCCGAGGTCCCGGCCCTGTGTCCCCTGCTCGCGGTGGCCGGCAGGGCTGTCCGTCAGGGCTTTCGTCATCAAACCATCACCAACTGGGTGGTTCTTCCGCATACCCGTCTCATTGTTCCGTCTTGTTCGGGCTTGAGGCTGGTTCCGGCATGCAGCCCCGCGTGCCGGTGCAGCTCCTGTGGAAGGGTGATCGAGAGTGGGCGTTTTCCGTCGATGGCAAGGGCATCGAGGTGCCGTGGCACGTGAGCGGGGTGGGCCGGACGGGTCGCTGACGACCTCCGGGTCCGGTTTCGGCACGGACGTGGAACCTGGCTGGGTACTCGTTCCCGACCTTGGCTGCACACCGGGCCCCGACCTGGGGTTCGGGTTCGAATTCGGCGTGGGGATCGCCGCTGTTCCCGACTCCTGACTGCGGCAGGTCTCGCGGAAGCCGCATTCGCCCCCGGGCCGGACCGAGCCACAACTGCGCCCGGCACCTACGCGGCCGCCCTGAGAAGTGGTCCGACCTGGAGGCGGGGGCCGGATCGGCACCCCGGACTGTCCCTACGCCTAAGCCGTCGACCCCGCACCGTGGTGGGGGCTCTCCACGATCTGACCGCGGCTCACTGCGCGGTCCAGCCCCCGTCGACCGTGAGAACCGAGCCGGTGACGTACGAGGCGGCGGGCCCGGCCAGGAGGAGGGCTGCGCCGACCAGTTCCTCGGGGTCGGCCCAGCGGCCCAGCGGGATGTGGTGGGCCAGGAATTCCTGTATGCGGGGGTGGTCCTCCGTGCCGGCGGTCATCGGCGTACGGAACGGGCCCGGGGCGAGGGCGTTGGCGCAGATGCCGGTGCCCGCCAGTTCGACCGCGAGGCTGCGGGTGAACTGGATGACCGCCCCCTTGCTGGCCGCGTACGCCGCCCTGCCCGCGGCGCCGACGAGCCCGAGGGCGCTGGTCAGCGTGACGATGCGGCCGTATCCGGATTCACGCATCAACGGGACGGCTGCCTGGCAGGCCAGGAAGGTGCCGACGACATTGACGTCGAGGCAGTGCCGGAACGTGGCGGCGTCCAGGGCGGCGAGATCGCCGCGGGGCTGGATCCCGGCGCTGGTGACCAGGACGTCCAGCCGGCCGTGCTCGGCGTGGACGGCCCGCACGAGCTCGTGAACCGCCTTCTCGTCGGTCACGTCGCAGGGCGCGCCGTGAGCGACCCCACCGGTGCGGGCCGTGATCGAGGCCGCGGCCTCCTGGCACAGCTCGGGTCGCCGGCCGGCCACCACGGTGGTGCATCCGGCGCGGGCCAGCCCCTCCGCGATGGCCAGGCCCAACCCGGCCGATCCGCCGGTGACCAGGGCCACCTGCCCGTTCAGCCCGGCATCGGCCCCGCCTTCGACACGCCTCGCCTGCGCCATGTCCGCTCTCCCACCGGTCGCACCCGCCGAGCAGTTCTTCCGACCGTCGGACGATAGGGCGTGGTGGCGGAGCACTCAAGGCATCGGCGGTGCCCCGTCCCCTCCGTTCGTCCCGCACACCGTACGAACGGAGGACACCGTCCCGCACGGCCTGTTCCTAGCCTGGCAGCCGAACACCGACAGGCCTGCCCGAACGGCAGGCGAAGGGAGATCCGATGAGTGCACACGAACTGGCCGACGCCTTTCGGCTCGACCCCCGCGTCGACACGGCGGGTCCCCGCACGGCCGACACGGCGGCCGCCGGGACCCGGGACCTGTCCGTCCCCGAATGGGTGACCACGGGCTGTGTCGACCCGGGTGCTGGGCGGGGACGGCAGGAGGTCCGGTAAGGCCCACCCGGCGGGACCGGAGCACGGCAGCGGTTCACGGTCACCGGCAGCGCAACTCGCCGGCGTGCTCCGGCCCTACGGAGGAAGAGGACCACGCCATGCGACGACGCGTGTTCGAGCCCGTGCCGGGAGCGCTGGCCCGCATCCCCCTGAGACCCTTCGAGGCCCGCCCCGGGGACGGTGGGGGAGCGGAGCGCGCACGGGAGGTACTGCGAGAGGCCCTCCTCCTGGCCGCCCCTGACCTGTACGTTCCGCCGTCCGCTCCGCCCGCCGTCCCGGATCCGATCGGCTCCCGGAGGCCGGGACGAGCGGGTGCCGTAAGCGGAGGGGACGCCGGCAGCGAGCGGTCCCTGCGGTCCTACGAGATCCGCTCGCGCACGCGCCCCACCCCCAGCGGTGTGTTCAGCGCAGTCGCCCCCGTACGCTTCGCGGACCCCGGCCCGGCGGGCCACGGGGATGCCCGTACGGAACGGCTGACCCTGGGTACGGCCCACCGGGCGGTCACCGCACCGAGCGGTCCGTGGCTCGCGGACTTCGCACACCGCATGCTCGACGACCCGCACGTTCTCGACCGTGCCATCGTGACCACGGACAACACCTTCCGCGTCGTCGACGGCAGGTTCGAAGTCGAGTGCGCGCCTCCGGGAGGGGGCGCGGGCGTCCACAGTGTCCGAGTCACCCCGGTGTCGCGGATGCTGCTCCATGTCTGCGCCAACGGCAGACCGGCCGTCGAGGTCCTCGCCCTCCTGCGCGGGATCCTCAACGGTGCCGCCACCGCCTGCGACCCGCCGCTCGCCCTGCCCGGACGCACACCGGCCGAACACGCCGCCGATGAGCGGTCGTACGACCGCACCGCACGGACCCTGCTCCTCCAGATGATCCGGTCCGGCCTCCTTCTGACCGATCTCACCGCCGGCGGCACCCTGGCCCGTACGCTCGCCCTCCTCGCCTCGTTCACGCGTCCGGGCGACGCGTGGCGGGTCCTGCCCCGGCTGCAGGAACTGCTGGTCCGAGCCGACGCCCACCCGCCCGGCGATGCCCGGCGCCTGGAACTGCTGCAACGGGCTGGACAGTTGATGCGGGGCCCGGCCCGGCCGGCCCGCCCCCTGGTGGCCGACACCAGGGCCGACGCCGAGATCGTGCTGCCGCGACGCCTGGCCGAAGAGGCCGCGGAGGCCGCGGGCGTGCTGTGGCGGACGGCGCACACCAAGCCCCCGCTGACCGACTACCACCGGCGGTTCCTCGCGGCGTACGGGCCCCACCGCATGGTTCCCCTGGCCGAGGTACTGGACACCGCGGCGGGCCTGGGCCCGCCGGATCCCGACGACGGGCTGGGTGCGAGCACCGACCCCGCACCCGCCCGCCTGGCACTCCTCGCCGAACTGGCCGTGCACCACGGCCCCGACAACGAAGTCGTGCTCACCGAGGCCCTCGTGGACCGGCTCGCCGCCCCCGGCACCGAACCCCCGCCGCGCTCGGCGGAGATCCACGTCCGGGTCGTCCGCGACGCCACCGGGCCGTTGCGGCTCGCGGTCTGTCCCGGCGCGGGATCCCAACAGGCCGGTTCCGCGGCCGCCCGGTTCGCCGCGCTCGGTCTCATCGACGCCTCCCGGGACCCGCTGCATGTCCCGGCGACCCCGCAGACCCCGTCCGAGCCACCCGTCCAGGAGCCTCGTTCCGTCGAGGACTGCCCGGGCCACCCGTTCGCCTCGGACCCGGGGCGTCCGTCCACGGCCGACGCCCCGGACGCCCTCGTCGCCCCCGTCGTGTGCCGGCTCGCGGACCCCGCCGCGGCTGCACTCGCCCCGCCCGCGGACGGCCCCGGGCCGCGCATTGCCGTCGGCGTCCCGCCACGGCCGGGCGACCTGGTACCGGGAGACCTGTACGTCGCCTCCGACGGACGGCGGCTCGTGCTCTGGTCGCCGCGGCACGGGCGCCAGGTCGTTCCCGTCGTCATGCAGCGCCTTGCCCCCGGGCTCCTGCCCGTCGAGGTCCGGCTGCTGCGGCTCCTCGGCCAGGCCGGCACCCGCCCCTGGCGGACCTGGTCCTGGGGACCGTACGCCGAACTGCCCGCCACCCCCCGCGTCCGCCACCGGGACGTGATCCTCGCCCCGGCCCGCTGGACCCTCCCCCTGCCCCTGACCGAAGCGGCCGACCGGCCCGAGGAGTTCGCCGCCCGACTGCATGCCTGGCGCACGGATACCCGGCCGCTCCCTCCGCGCCACGTGGTCGTGGAGGAGGCTGACCGGCTGCTGCCACTGGACCTCGACGACCCCCGGGACCGGGAGATCCTGCGCGCCCGGACCCGGCACGGGGCACGGGCCGTACTGGAGCCGCTCGGCGCCGCGGCGGATCCCGCGGTCGTCCAGGGCAGCGAAGGCGCCCACCTGCTCGAAGTGGTGGTCCCACTACGCCGGGCCGGCGCCGGGGAAGACCGGGTACGGCTCGACCCGCGCTGTGCGCTCCGGACCCGCGAGGCCCCGGACCCGGCCCGTACGGCCGGACGGCGATGGCTCTCCTTGGCCGTGCAGGTGGCGGGCCCGCGACAGGACTCCGCACTGCGCCGGCTGGCCGGCGCCCTGGCCGCTCTCGCGCCAGCGGACTGCGACCCCTGCTTCTGGATCCGCTACGCCACCCCCGGCTTCGGCCCGCAGCTCAGGGTCCGCTTCGGCGTTCGGCCGGGCCGGCCGGACACGTCTGTGCGGTCCGTGGCCGAGGAGTGGGCACGGACCCTCCGGGCCGACGGGCTGGCGGGCAAGGCCCGCTGGGAACCGTACGCACCGGAGACCGAGCGGTACGGCGGACCCTCCTGCCTGGCCGCCGCCGAAGCGGTGTTCACCGCCGACAGCGCCCTGGCGCTGGCCGTGATCACCGCCGACGCGGCCGCCCCCGGCACGGAGGGCACCGTCCGGGAGGACCAGCGGATCGCGCTCGCCGCGGCGGGCGCCGTGTCCGTGGCCCGACTGCTGGCCGACGGCTCGCCCCGCGCCGTCGCGGCGCCCGGGCTGAGCCGAGGGGAACGCCGCCACCGCGAAGCCCTCCGCGGCCCCCTGCGGGCCCTCCTGCCCGAATCCACCGCTCCCGGCACGGCGCTCCGTGAGGCCTGGCAGGCCCGCGACACCGCGTTGGTGGCCTACCGTGCGGCGCTGACGGCGCCTCGCACGACCGAAGGCGGCCCGCCGACGGTGCCGGGCCGGCCGCTTTCCCCCGGCATCCCTGAACTCTGCGCCTCCGACGTCATCCACCTCCACGTCAACCGGCTGCTCGGTCCGGACCCCGCGACGGAACGCCTGGTGCGGTCCCTCGCCGCGGACGCCCTGCACCGCCCGTGACCGCCGCACGCGCCGCCACGACCGTCCTGGAGATCGCCGCGGCCCTGTCCGATCCGGCCGGGATCGCCGGAAGCCTCCCCGCCGAGCGCGTCCACACCCTCAGCGACGGACTCGCCGGCACCGCCCTGCTCCATGCCCGCCTCAGCACGGCCGACCCGGCCGCCGCCGACCGTGCCCGGGCCCACTGGGACATGGCCGCGGCCGCCCTGCGCCACCGGGGACCCCTCGGCGTCGACGGCGCGTTCCGCGGCCCGGGCGGCCTCGCCGCTTCCCTGATCGTCGGATCTGGATACCTCCCCGGGGATGCCATCCCCGAGGAGGCGGTACGGGCCGGGATCCGGTGGCTGTCCGGCCGCGCCGAGGCGATCGCGGCCGGCGCACCACCGTGCGACGGGCCTGCTCGCGCACCGCTGCCCCCGCCGGTCTACGACGTGGTCCGCGGCCTCAGCGGCATCGGGCGCCTCCTGCTCGCCGCGTCGGAAGGAGGCCGGGCGGCCGACGCGGCTCCGGGGCTGACGGCCGCCCTGACCCTGCTGACCCGGATGGTCCTCGACGGGACGCCCGGAAGGCCGGGCTGGTCCACCGTGACCGCAGCCACCCGCGTCCCGTCCGCCGCGCCCGCCGGAAGCGCCGACACCGGCATGGCCCACGGCATCGGCGGCCCGCTGGCCCTGCTCTCCCTGGCCGAGGCCGCAGGCGTGTCCGTACCGGACCAGCAGACCGCCATCGAGGTCGCCGCCGACTGGCTCCTGGATCACCGGGAGGGCGATTCCTGGCCGCCGTGGACACCCGACGGACCAGCCGGCGGCCGCCGCGACGCCTGGTGCTACGGCGCACCGGGCATCGCCCGCGCTCTGGACCTCGCCGCGTCCGCAGCCGGACAG
Organism: Streptomyces sp. NPDC104226; assembly: GCF_055584085.1. Taxonomy (NCBI): domain Bacteria; kingdom Bacillati; phylum Actinomycetota; class Actinomycetes; order Kitasatosporales; family Streptomycetaceae; genus Streptomyces; species Streptomyces sp. NPDC104226. The sequence goes on along the minus strand of NZ_JBVJMS010000001.1, from coordinate 63,154 downwards.
GAGCGGTACGCGGACGGGGCGGTCGGCGTCCTGCGGGCGCTCGCCGGCCGCCCTCCCGGCTCCTGGGACATCCGGGGGCCGGGCCTGTGCCACGGCGCCGCCGGGCTCCTCCGGGCAGCGGTGCGCTGCCGCTGCCCGTCACTGGCCGAAAGCGCCGCCGGACGGACCGTGCGCCTGCTCGCGGGGGAGCGGCCGGAGTCCCTCGTCCGGGACGCCGGCTTCCTGACGGGAGCCTCGGGTGCGGCCCTGGCCCTGGCCGACTTCGCGGACCTGCCCTCCCGTACGCCGCGCACCGCCTGGGACTGTCTGTTGCTGCTGTCCTGACCTCGTCCTGCCGGCCGTGCGGACCCGCTCCGAACCGCCGGCTGCGCCCCGGGCTCCGACACCCACGGGGACGCCCAAAGGGGCGGCGGCTGCCCTGGTGGGGCAGCCGCCGCCGCGCGACGAGGTTCCGCCGGAGGCTACGGGAGGCATCCCCTGCAGCCGCCCTGCACGGTGGAGGCAAGGACCTGGTTGCCGCTGGGGGCGGTGTGGGGGAACGCCGTCGTGGTGCTGCTGACGCTGCTGGTGGTCGCGGCCGAGGCGATGGTCGCGGTTCCGGCGATGCCCAGGGCGCTGACGGTCAGGGCGGCGGTGGCAAGGGTTCGGATGAGGCGCATGGTTCAGGTCCTCCAGGACGATGGGGTCCGTCGGTGCCGCACCGTGGTGTGGCGGACCCCAGGGGGCGGGGGCTGGATCTGCTGTGCACCGACCCCACTACAGAACCCCGTCCGGGCCGCCCCACCTGTCATCCATTCGGTCCCCCTTCCGGATGAGTCCGCCGATGAGTTCGTACGCCGGCACATTGCCGCCTCCCCCCTGCCCGTGTGGGTCGAGCACCGTGTGGAACTGCCGGACGGCAGCGTGCAGGCGCGCGCCGTGGACGAGCGGGTAGTCGGTACCGAGGAAGAGCCGGTGTGGGCCCGTGTGGTGTGCGGTCAGTGCGAGGCTCGCGGCGTTGCCCTGAACGTGGCTGTCGAAGTGCAGGGTGGATCCGGCGATGCGGTGCACGGTGGCGGGGTCGAGCAGGAAGCAGGCGCCTCCGCCCCTGGTGACGATCGGCAGGATGTGCGGAAACCGCTCGGACATGCCTGCGGCCAGCCAGTCCAGGACGACCGTGGTCTGTTCCGCGATCGCCCCCACCGACCACCTGACCGTGGCGGGGTCGCACACCGACGGCCCGGCCCCGGTTCCGGCGGGGTGGAACAGTACGGTTGCCCGGCAGGCGTCCAGGGCCGCGTAGAGGGCCTGGTACCGGGGGGCAAGGACGGACGTTCCCTGGAAGGCCGGGGGAAGAACGACTCCGCGCGCTCCCAGTCCGCTCACGAGGTGCTCCAGCTCGCGCAGCGACGCCGCTACCGAAGGGAGCGGCAGCAGGCCCAGGAACGCGAACCGGCCGGGAGCCGAACGGACCGCTTCGGCCGTGGCCTCGTTGGCCATCCGGGCTGCCCGGGCGTTCTGCCCGGATGTGCCGAGCGTGGGGTAGAGGGCGGCCGCGTCGAAGACCTGGCGGTCGATGCCGCTCTCGTCCATCTGCTGCAACCGCAGACGCAGCATCGCGGAACTGTCGTCCCCCGCGCGGACGCTGCGCTGGTGCCGGCAGTCCTGGCCGTGCGCGTCGAGGAAGTCGAGGTAGGCGCGCGGCCAGAGGTGGGCGTGCCAGTCCGTGACGGTCGTGGTCATCGTGCGGGCTGCTTGCGGTGCAGCTTGCGCAGCCGCCTCTGCGCGTACTGCTGGGCGCGTTCCGCACCCGTCGTGCCGCTGTCCTCCTTGCTGGCCTCCATCCGCAGACTCGCATGCGTGTCACCGCCGAAGCGGCTGCACACGTGGACGTGCGCCGCGTAGAGAGATTGAAGTTCGGCCATGAGGCGCTCGTACGCCTGCCCTGCGAGGACCTCCGGCCGAAGGTGCGTGCCCAGGCTCTCGAGGGAGCGCACGAGATAGTGGTGGTCCCGGGTCTGGAGCCCGCTGAACCCCGGGCTGACGAGCGGCGGCGTCATCATGGGCCGTACGGAGCGGGCGTAGAGCTCGGGGGCGAAGTCGGCCGCGTGCCGCATGGCAAGGGCCGTGCTCGCACAGAACAGCACGGTGTACTCGAGGTACGCGGTCTGCTCGGCGGCCGTCCGCGCGGCGACGGCGCAGTTGCTGGTCACGGTGATCGCCTGGAGGTGGGTGAAGAAGAGACGGTGCCCCGACATCCAGCGGAGCCGCGCGGTGCGTCGGTCGGCCGGGGTCGGCGCGGACGACTCCGGTGGCGCCACGAGCGTGCCCGATCCGCGGTGCGCACGCGCCGCTGACAGCAGGGCCGAACCGCCTCCCACCAGCGCGGCACGTTCAGCGGGGGAGAGGGAGGAAACCGTGCGGGCCAGGTCGGACACGGTGTCGATCTCCGCCGCGAGGAGGCTGCGCAGGAAGAGGCCGAAGGGACCGTGCGCCCGGGTGACGCCGAAGAAGGCGTCGTGCTCGCTGAACGGCTCGTCGACCGCGGGTGGCTCCTGAGGGCCGGCGGGCTCGTAGTGCAGCGGAACCAGCAACTGCCGCAGCCGGGCGTACTCGGCTTCCGAGGCGGGCGGTCTGCGATCACCTATCAACGTGTCGACCTCGGCCGTCGCCGACCGCAGCTCCTCGCCCGTGGCGGGGAGGTGGCACGTGTGGAGGAGGGGCAGCGGGCTCGTGCTCATGTGAGAGCTCCCGTCGTGCGGGGCTACCAGGTCAACGGGTAGCCCGGGTCCAGCAGGGGCAGGGCCTCGCGGCCGGGTTCGAGGCGCTCGTGTCCGTCGAGCAGCAGCGTCCACTCGGAGGTCGAACGGTGACCGCTGGTCGCCTCGGCCAGACCCGGGGGCGGACCGTGGGGAACGCCCGGCGGGAACACGGCCACCGACCCTTGGCGTACGCCGCTCTCCGCGCGGGAGCCGAAATCGCCGTCCGCGAACAGGAGCAGTTCGTCGCCACCGAGGTTGACGTGCTGGTAGGGCACTTTGACCGCCTGCGGGTGGTACTCCAGCAGGCGCGGGGTGAAGAACAGCAGATCTCCGCCGGGCATGGCGAAGATCTGGTGGACCGGTGGCGGTGCGTGCAGGCGGGCGGTCACCGGCTCGCAGTCCGCGACGTTGAGGGCGTACGGGTAGAGCGTCCCGGTCCAGCCGACCACGTCGAACGGGTGGTGGCGGTAGGTGATCGCGGTGCCGTGGCGGCCGTGCCGGGTCAGCACGGCGGCACGGTGCGCGTCGACGACGCGCGGCGAGTCCGGATGCCGCAGATCGCGCTCGCAGTACGGGCTGCCCTCCAGCAGCAGCCCGTTGGGGGACACGTAGCGGGCCGGAGGCCCGATGCGGCCCGCTGCCTCGAAGAGGGTCAGGCGCAGAGGCGGCGTCGTGTCCCGCGCCGCAGGGGGTGTGCGCCGTCCCGGGTCGGCCGAGGGGATGGGCCCGTGCCCCGCGTCCGTCGTGGGGTGCCACGCATGCACGACGCCTGCGGGGATGACGACGAAGTCGCCGGGGCCGACCTCCAGGCTGCCCATGGCGGTGTCCAGCCGGGCTCTTCCCGCTTCGACGTAAGCGCACTCGTCGGCGCAGGCATTGCGGTAGAGAGGGGAGGGATCCGTGGCCACGGCGCGCCAGACGCGAAGCCTGTCCCCGCCGACCAACATGACGCGGTGTCGCACGGCATCGGCCGGCCTACCGTCCGCCGGGGCCGGCCGGCGAGGGAAATGAAGAGCGGAATGCAGAGCCGCCGAACCGGATCGGGTGTCAGTGGAAGGCGGTTCCCACGGAGCATGTCCCTCTACCCCTGCCGGATCGTGCACGTGGTACAGCAGCGACGACTCACCGTCGAATCCGTCATCACCCAGCAATTCCTCCACCAGGGGCGACCCCTCCGGTCCCGCCCAGTAGATGTGGCGTTTCGGTGGGTAGCACCCCACATTCCTGTAGTGCGGCATCAGGGTCCTCCCGTCTCGAATACGGTCCAGACTCCGGTTTGTTGGCCCCTGCCGCGTCATCCGATCGGTCAACAGGCGGATGACCGCGGATCGTCCTCACCGTGCTCCGTCAGGTTTCACGCACGCGAATATCCTGGATGCCCCCGGAGTGTTGAAATAGGAGAGATCAGCGAAGTTCGGAGCGAGGAGCGAACCATGACCGTCGAACGAGTCAACCACGTGGTTCTCTGGGTCCGGGACGTGAATCGTTCTGCCGATTTCTACTGCTCGGTGCTCGGCCTGTCTGTGATCGAGCAGCACGGAGACGAAAAGGCGTTCCTTCGTTCTCCCGTCAGCCCCAACCACCACGACCTCGGTCTCTTTCGTGCCGAGGTCGAAGCGAGCGCTCCACCCGGTGGTACGGGCATGTACCACATGGCCTGGCAGTGCGACTCGCTGGATTCCCTGGTGGGAATACGCAAGCGTCTCATAGCAGCGGATGCCTTCTTGGGCGGTACTGACCACGGGGCCACCAAATCCCTTTACGCCAAGGACCCGGACGGCCTGGAATTCGAGGTCATGTGGCTCACTCCACGGGACACCTGGGTAAAGGGGCGCCAGCCACTCGGCCCGCTGGACCTGGAGGCCGAGCTGCGCGGCGCCGTCGGCGACGCGCACTAGCTCGCGCTGGCGCGATCCCCGCGACGCGAGCGAGGGAGATCGGGCGTGTCCTGGACGGTTCAGGAGGAGCTGTCTCGTAGGTTCGAACCGTCTTGTTTGTCCGGGTTGTGGTCCGAAGGGTCGGACGGCGTGCGCCCGGTACCGTCCGGCCCACACGCGAGTCGCCAGGCCGCGAGGGGCCGGACCGGCCCGATGGGGAGAACGCGTCCGATGACACGGCTGCAGGGACTGCTCGGCCTGATCGTGATCTACGGCCTGTGCTACGCCATCTCGAGGCACCGCCGCCGGATCTGCTGGCGGACCCTCGGCATCGGCTTCACCCTGCAAGTGGGTTTCGCCCTGCTGGTGTTGAAATGGGGACCCGGCCGGGAGGCGCTGCGCGGGCTGGCCGACATGATCGCCAAGCTGATCGCCTACACGACGGCGGGAACGGAGTTCCTCTTCGGCTCGCTCGCCAAGGGCTCGAACATCCCCTTCGCCCTCGGCGTGCTGCCCGTCATCATCTTCCTCGGCGCACTCGTCGGGCTGCTCTACTACCTCGGCGTCATCCAGTGGATCGTGCAGATCGTGGGCGGCGCCATCTCCTGGCTGCTCAAGACCAGCCGGGTCGAGTCGATCTGGGCCACCACAGTGATCTTCCTCGGACAGTCCGAGGCGCCGCTGCTCATCGCCCCGTACCTGCGCCGACTCACACGCTCCGAGCTGTTCACCTGCATGACGGGCGGCTTCGCCTCCGTGGCCGGCTCCACGCTGGTCGGATACTCACTGCTCGGTGCCCCCCTGCCCTACCTGCTGGCGGCGAGCGTCATGAACGCCCCGGCGATGCTCGTCATCGCCAAGGCGATCTACCCCGAGACGGAGAAGCCCGAAGACCAGGCCGACATCCGCGGCGTGCGCGACACGGAGTCGGCCAACGCCATCGACTCGATCGCCCGTGGAGCCCTGAGCGGAGGCCGCCTCGCGGTCATCGTGGGCTGCCTTCTCATCGCGTTCGTGGCGCTCATCGCCCTGGCCAACGGCATCCTCGGCGCGGTCGGAGGCTGGGTCGGCGTGGACGGCCTGACGTTCCAGCGGGTACTGGGGTGGCTCTTCGCCCCGGTCGCGTGGCTCATCGGGGTGCCCTGGGGCGAAGCCACGACGGTGGGCAGCTACCTCGGGCAGAAGCTGGTCATCAACGAGTTCGTCGCCTACGCCTCCTTCGGACCGGAGATCCCCAGCCTGGAGCACAAGACCGTGCTCATCACGACCTTCGCCCTCGCCGGCTTCGCCAACTTCAGCTCGATCGCCATCCAGCTCGGCTCCTTCGGAGCGCTGGCCCCCGAGCGCCGGCCCGACGTCGCCAGGTTCGGCCTCCTGGCCCTGCTGGCGGGCACCCTCGCCAATCTCAGCAACGCCGCCATCGTCGGCATCGTCGGCTGACCCGCTACCCGCCCCCCGACCGGTACGGACACTCCTGCCCGAGCCCGGACGGGTACCTCCTCTCGCCGATCGTCCGTCTGGAGGACAGGCGGGCCGGCGCTCCGGTGGTGTCCTGGAGAGGACCGGACGACTTCTTCGGAGGAGGAACAGTGAACACGGTAGCCACGAACACACGAGGAGACGCGGACGTCTCCGACATCACGCTCGGCCTGACGCCCCTCCCCACATGGCGCGCCCTCGCCGACACCACGCTGCGCAAGGGCGCCTGTGGTGCGCTCTGCGCCCACGGCTGCTTCGCGCGGAACACCGCCCACGCGCCGGCACGCCGCACCGGCCGCTGAGGCCGACCGGGGACGGGCAAGAAGCGGCACGAACCGGGCCTGAGGGCCCGGTTCTGCTGCGTCGGAGCGGCGTGGGGTGGGGGCTCCACCGGGCAGGGGCTCGGACGCGGTGTGACGATGGAAGCGCCCCTCTCCTGTCTGGAAGGCGGTTTGACGTGAGTGAGAAGAACGCGAGCCCGCAACCGGATCCGGATAAGGCCGCGGCGGAGAAGACTCCGTCGGATAAGGCCGAGGCCGAGACCAAGGCGAAGTTGAAAGCCCTGGGTATCGGGGAGGTGCGCGGAGGCGACTCGGTGGGTGTGGCTGTCGACGAGTACCAAAGGCGGTACGGCGACTGATCACGGCGTCGCCGAGGAGCGCCTGGACCCTGCGCCTCATCGGCGGCGGGGGACCAGCGGAACTTGGTGCCGACCCAAGTCGCGGCGTACGTGCAGTGGTCCCTCGCCTCCATGCACGCGTTCTCACAGGCGGGCAGGGAGATCGTGCCCTCGGTCGCCGGTGCCCTCCGGCCGAGCGGACACCGCGAAGGACACGGCTCCCGCCGCCGGGGACCTCCCCCGTCTACTGCTTACGCGCTGGCCGCGGCTTCGCAGCCGTCCCACGCCGACGCTCGGCCTCCCGCGCCGACCAGGCCGCCGAGTCGATGCACGGGACGGCATCCCGCGGATCGGACGCGTCCAGACGTACCGTCCACACCCACAGCAGGACGGCGGCAAAGAGGAATCCGCCGGCCAGGCCCAGCACCGACTCGATCTCCTCGGTATGGGACCCTGCGTCGGTCTTCAGGAAGCTCGGCGGCCCTCCCACGATCAAGCTCACCCACCAGGCGAGGGTGGCGTTGAAGGCGAGCAGGACCAGCCAGTAGGCGATCCGTACGAGTCTGGCCGGTCCTTCCCGCAGCGGGCGCAGCAGGAGAAGTCGCCGGAACCTGCCCGGGCCACCGGGGCGGCGGTGCGAGGCCTCCTCGTAGCGGCGTACCGAGGCGTAGCACTCGTCCAGCCAACGGCCCGGCTCAGGGGTGGGGCCGTCGCTCGGAGCTGACTTCTTCGCCTCGATCCAGCCGGTGATGAACTGCACCTCCATCTGCGCCTTCTCCAGCCTTCGGCGGTAGTGGTGGTCGGCGCTACGCGCCTCGCGACGGTCCCTGACGAGAAGGCTGACCGCTCCGACCAGGCCGGTGATCACGGGCACCAAGAAGGGCGCGAACGACACCAGCGAGTCCATTCCAGGCACCGTGATCGCCTCCTCACCCGATCACACTTCGACTCGGGGCCTCTCCTCCAGCCTCGCACCGCTGCCGACGCCCGCCACTGCTGCGGGTCCCGTGCCCCTGAGCACCTCCTCGAAGACCCGGCCAACCGGGAGATGGCGGGATAGACCACCGTGACGGGCTCGACAGACCACTACGTGCTGTAGCCGGCGAGCGCCTCCTCCCTGACGCCGGGAGGTGCGGAATGTGGCTGGGCCCCGACCTGGGGGGGGTAGGTCGGGGCCCAGCATGGGGTGCGACGGCTGTTGGCCGTGCGCGGGCTTTTCAGGGGCGGAGGGTGTCCTTGATGTCTTCCTTGGTCTGCCGGGTCTTGCCCTTGACCTGGTCGGCGTGGCCTTCGGCGGTCATTCGCCTGCTGCCGGCGATGCGGCCCATGGCTTCCTTGGCCTTGCCCTTGGCCTGCTCGACGGTGGCCTTGGTCTTCTCCGTGCCCGACATCGGGACCTCCTCGTGATGTACCGGATTGGTCGTAGCCCGCTACTGCTCCCGATCCCCGAGCTCAAACCCCGCAGGCTCATACCTCGGTGTCGAGGCGGTGTGCTCCGTGGTGAAGCACTGCCTGGACTACACCATCACCGTCCGGGCCCGGGAGCTGCTGGCCACCGTGGTCCAGGTCCCCGAGCTCGGCGACAACCCCCACCCAGGCCCCCCACGAGGCCCCGCGGCGGCCGGGCACCGGAGGGGGCCGGAGATGGGGTCGGCGTGAGGCCCAGGGCTCTTGCGGTCGCCCCTTTCGACCTTGTCCGGATGTCGCGAGACGTAGCGTCTTGCGTGGCGGGTCGGCGTGGGGTAACGTCTCCCACGCAACAAGACGAGACGGTCCGTCTCGCAACGGTTTCCGGTCCCGCCTCCCCTGTCGTCAACGAAAGGAACGCGCTTGCGCACTCCACCCGCCGCAACCCAGATCGTCCTGTCCGAGGTCGGCAAGCGCTACGACGCGCGTCCCGTCTTCGACCGCGTGAGCCTGACGGTCCGGCCCGGCGAACGGGTCGGGGTCGTCGGGGACAACGGCTCCGGCAAGTCCACCTTGCTACGGATGCTCGCCGGACTGGAGCGCCCCGACCGGGGCGAGGTCCTCGTCCGCGCTCCCGGCGGTCTGGCCCACCTGGGACAGACCCTCGACCTCCCCCTCACTGCGCGGGTCGGCGACGCCGTCGACCACGCCCTCGCCGAACTGCGCTCCCTGGAGCGCGACATCCGCTCGGCCGAGGCGCGGATGCACCTGGCCGGAGCGGAGGAACTGGCCGCCTACGACGTCCTGCTGGCCCGCCACGAGGCACGCGGCGGCCACGGGGCCGAACGGCGGCTCGCCACCGCCCTGCGCCGACTCGGCGAACGCGAGGCGCTGCACCCCGACCGCGTCCTCGGCACCCTCTCCGGCGGGCAGCGCTCCCGGCTCGCCCTCGCCGGCGCCCTCGCCTCCGAACCGGAACTGCTCCTGCTGGACGAGCCGACCAACGACCTCGACGACGAGGCCGTCGACTGGCTGGAGCGACGCCTCCTGACCCATCGCGGGACCGTCGTCGCCGTCACCCACGACCGGCTCTTCCTGGACCGCGTCACCACCACCGTCCTGGAGGTCGACCAGGAACGCCGCACAGTCCACCGCCACGGCAACGGCTACGCGGGCCACCTGGCCGCCCGCGCCGCCGCCCGGGCGCGCTGGGAGCGGGAGTACGAGGAATGGCGCGAGGAGACCCGGCGCGTCGAACGGCTGGCCGACCGGCACATCGACCGGCTCGCGGTGATCCCGCGCAAGGCCCCGGCGGCCTTCAGCGGAGCAGGCGCGTTCCGGGCGCGATCGCGTGCCCACGGCGCCATGAGCCGCATCCGCAACGCCAGGGAACGGCTCCAGCGCCTGGACGACAACCCGGTGCCCCGGCCCCCCGAGCCGCTCGTCTTCACCGGCGGCTTCACTGGAGGCGACGCGGTGGGGGCCGTCCACGCCGAGGGGATCGCGGTACCGGGCCGACTCGATCCGCTGTCGCTGCGCCTTGAACCGGGCGAACGGCTGCTGGTCACCGGGCCCAACGGTGCCGGGAAGTCCACCCTGCTGCGCCTGCTCGCCGGTGAACTGGCTCCGACCCGAGGGACCCTGCGGGTGCCGGGCCGGGTCGGGATGCTGCGGCAGGACGACTTGCTCGCGGACGAGGCCCGGTCGGCTTCCGCACTGTTCGGGGAGGCCAGGGCGGCGCGGGTGGCAGGGCTCGGCCTGCTGGCCGCCGCCGACCTGGACCGGCCGGTCCGGGACCTGTCGGCCGGCCAGCGCCGGAAGCTGGAGCTGGGCCGCCTCGTCACCGCCGGCCCGCTGGACCTGCTGCTGCTCGACGAGCCGACCAACCACCTGGCCCCCGCCGTGGTGGAGGAACTGGAGGCGGCGCTGGCGCCGTACGCAGGGACCCTCGTGGTGGTCACCCACGACCGGCGGCTACGGGCCGGCTTCACGGGGCGGCGCCTGGAACTCCCGGCCCCCGACCACCGAACCGCCGCCCGCCCGGCCCCCGCAGCCCTCGTGGCGTGACCGGGGCTGGCGGGAGTTCGACGACAGACCCCAGCTCTGAGCAGCGGTGCGGACTTCGTGGATGAGGCGTTCGGCGCCGCGGGTGCCGATGCCGTAGCGGTCGGCGAGCCTGCTGGAGGTGACGGCCGGCCCGTATCCTCTCTGCGCGGCAGCGAGCGCGGCCAGTGGCGCCGGGGGTCCGCCCCTTGCGCTGGCAGGTCCTGCCCGTGGGATTCCTGAGGTAGCGGTCGCAGTTCGAGCAGCGTCCGAAGCGGTGGTTCACGAGGGACCACTTATGAAACAGCGGCCACAGGCCGGGGGCGATCGGGCCTTCAGGGCCTGCAGGCCACATCGGGCCCGACGGCCGACCTGGCCGAGACCGACTGACCAGCCCCACCGCAACCAGCTATGCCGAAGGCCCCGAGGAGATTCACCCTCGGGGCCTTCGACTGCTTCTGCCGCTGCTATTCGAGCACGGGCATGACGATGGCCTGAGACTTCTGGATCTGAGATCCCTGGCGTTGCCAGTCCACCGTCCACCCTCGTATGCCCGGGTTCCAGTCCTCGTCGATCCCCGCGAAGGCGGCGGCCCGCCGCTGGGCGCGTACGGAGTCCTGGCCGAGCCCGCCGGGCCGGCGGACGTTGGTGAGTCACTGTCCGACGGGCTTGTCCAGGGCGGTGGCGTGCCGCGGGGTGGCCAGGGCCCCGTGGACCTGGTTGTAGGCCCGCGCGGCCGCGAGGTTGGTCTCGAAGTTGGCGTCGACGGAGTCCCGACGGAGTCCCGTATGATTCCCAGCCCTTCCCGCTCGGCGGCGTGCTCCCCGCTCATGGATCCGGCCCGGAATGCGCGGCGCTGGTCGGAGGGCCACCGGCCGAGCGGGAAAGCGCCCTCGACGTGCCCGTACGGCATGTTCCCGCGCCCGGTACCGGAGCGCGGCTTCCGGGCTCCGGCTGAGAGGCGGCCTTGATACCAACCGGCGGGCTAGGGATCTTTCTGTGAATCCTGTTCGGCCCGGGGGCTACGCTGAGGAGATGGATCATCCCGGCAGGCAGTACTACAACCCGGAGATCACGGCGACCGAGGAGCGTGACCTGCTCCGGAGGAACTATCTGCTGATCCAAACGCTCCAGGCCTCGCTGGGGCTCATCGGACCGGATGTTCTCGCCGTCGCCGTCGAGCCTCGGCCGGAAGAGATCGTCCTTCACTTCGTGGTCGTCGAGCTCACCGCTGAGGTGGAGGAAGACGTCGAAGACATCGTCTTCGAGCTCACGGTGTTCCTCGCCGGCGGCCCCGAGCAGCGCTCGGAGATCACCACGAAACTCCACGTTGACGATCCACGTGCGACCTGGGACAGCCATCGCTACGCGGTCCTCTACTGCGCCAAGAACGTAACCGAGGCGAAGTAGCCCGTACTCCGCAGGTAATCGGCACCTGTCTATCCAGGTGTTTGCCCCTGTCCAGTGGACTTGCTCGCCGGCTGGAGCTCCGTTGTCGCTTCTTCGCAGGTCAGGTGGAGGCGTTGGCGATGTGGAGGATGATGGCAGCGGCTTGGTCGGGGTGGTGGTGCAGCCAGTTGGTGAAGTGTTCTCGGACGGCTTCTTGGACGTAGGCGTCTGCTTCGGGATTGCTGAGTTTGGTCCTGGTGGAGCCTGCGAAGACGGGGTGGGCGAGTTTTACGGAGATGACCGCGCTCAGCCCCTCGAAGATGGCTTCGGCGGTGATGTCTTCGTCGCCTCCACCGATCAGTCGCTGATGCCGCGCGTAGTCGTTGACGACCTCTGTGAGCGCGGTACGGAAGCCCAGTTCGTGGGCGCCGCCCTCATGGGTGCGGGTGCTGTTCGCGAAGGAGTGGAACCCGCCTGTGGAGCAGGTGTTCCACTGTAGGGCGGCCTGCACGAGGATCGTCTTGTCCCCGTCCTCGTTCTCCGACTCGAAGGAGATGGCGGGGGAGTGGACCAGGCTCGCGGGGTAGGGGTTGAGGTGGGCGACGTAGGCCCGAAGGCCGTCCGGGTGGTGGTAGCGGACCGACCGTTCCGGACGCTCGTCGGTCAGTGAGATGGCCAGGCCCCCGTTGAGGAAAGACAGTTCCTGGAGGCGCTGCGACAGCGTGGCGAACGAGTAGCGGGTGGTCTCGAAGATGTCGGCATCGGGCAGGAACGCAATCGTGGTTCCGTGTTCGCCCGTCTCCTCGTTCCTCGTCAAGGTAGTCACAGGGGTGCCCTTCTCGTACTCCTGCGACCAGCGGCGCCCATCTCGGTGGACCTCGACCGTGAGCCGGCTCGACAGGGCGTTGACCACGCACAGGCCCAGGCCGCTGAGGCCGCCGGGGACCCAGTAGCCGCTGTGGGGCTTGGAGCCGAAAGACAGCTCCGTCAGCTCGCGTTCGACGGCCGACGTGCCCGTTGCCTCCTCCACCTCCACGGGGAGGCCCCTACCGTTGTCAGCGACGCGGACGCCGCCGTCCGCGGTGATCGTGACGTCGAGGCTGTCGGAGTGGCCGGCCAGGTGCTCGTCGACGGCATACGTGACAACGTCGTAAACGAGTTGATGCAGGCCGCGCTCGCTGGTCGAGCCGATGTACATGCCGGGGCGCCTGCGTATGGCCTCGCGGCCCTCGAGTACCTGGATGTGACTGGCGTTGTACTCGTTCACGTTCGCGGGCTGACTGAGGTTGCCGGACTCTGTCATGAAACACCCTCCCCTGGGCCGTCCTGAGTATGTGTGCGAGCGGATGTCGCCGAAGCAGCCGAAGCTGCTTCCACGCCGTCGCCGGTGCATGCCCATCCTAGATATCTGACGATAAATGGGCAGGTCAGGCCCTATTCGGTGAGGTCCCAGGTAGTCGCGTCCACGGCTTTGCCGCAGCCATCGCTCTGGGGGGCCGCTGCTGGGAGCGGAGCAGCGTGAAGGTCCCGCCGAAGGCGCGCGGGGGACCTTCTCGGCTCGGCCTGAGGTGTCTTTTCCTGCGAACTTCCGGCAGGGCGTGACTCTCTGCTGCGCCCAGTGGATGCAGCGCTCGGCGCGGGCAGGCCCGGAGCGGGTACGGGCGGCCTGGTGGTCGCTGTCGGGCCGGGACCGGATCGGTGTGGAGGGCCTGCTGGTGACCGGCGCGCTGTTCTCGTGGCCGCCTTGCGGGCGGGCCACCTCGGTTCGGTGCAGGCGGACTTCGTCCTGTCGGTCCTGGCCGGCACGGCCGGGGTGGCCACCTTGTGCCGGGGCGCCATGGACCGGCCGGAGTCCGCCGGACCGGTGGCCGGGCCGCTGGTGGCGCCCTCGGAAGAAGTCCAGCGGCATGCCGCCCGCGAGGCGGGCACCGAGCCCGGCGCCTGACCCACTTTCAAAGAGTCTCATCACCGATGCGTCAGAGGGTGCCGGAGGCCCGGGCCAGATAGATGCCGACGATGGTTCCGGCCACGGCGAGTACCACGAGCCACGAGCTTGAGCCAGTGTGGCGGCCCCGTCGGGGAGTACGTCGGCCACGGCCCGGCGGGGGAGCGGTGGTTGCATCGACTGACGCCTCGGCGAGCAGCCGACGGCACACTGTTGCCAGCTCCGTCGGCCCGACGGACAGGCTCGCGACGGCCTCGGCACGTGCGGGGGCCGTCGTGCCGCCTTCCAGGATCCGGCCGACCCGCACCCGGACCTCACCCGGTCCGCCGGCCGGCGCCAGGCTGATCCATCGCCGCACGTGCTCGCCGCGGATGACGACCCCGCCCTCACGGTCCCGGTACACGGTGTGCTCCCGCCACAGCACCTGCGCCAACTCCGACGCGATTCCCCGCAAATGCACGCTCATCCCAGCCCCCCACTGCCGACCCACCCCGTCCGATCGGACAACCGAACAGCGGATCCTAACTGCCCGCACTGACACCGCCGGGTCATGGGTCTGTGCTCAAGAAGCGCCGGGGCCGCAAGACGGCGCCGCCCGGTCACTGAACCCGGCGGCCCCGGGGTAGCTCTTCAGGAAGCTATCCAGGGCCGTGCGGCGGCCGAGGGCTCCCGGCACCACCAAGGGCCGGGCTACCGACAACCGGCAGATGACGTAACCCGCCCGCCCGCTCTGCATCCCAGTAGCCGACCTTCCGGTCATGGCTTGACACAGGCGGCTCGATCACGGCCTCGGAGAAGACCGGCGTGGCCGGCCCGGCCGCGCTGCAGGTGCGGTGCGGGAACGGGCAGGACCGTGTCCAGCGGTGCTACTCCTGGTCGGCGAAGCGCTCCCATGCGGACTGGCGGGTGATGCCGAGGGCCTCGCCGATCCCGGCCCAGGCGATTCCGCGGCGGCGCAGTTCTTGGACCCAGGCGCGCAGTTCGGCCTGGGACTCGTCGATGTGCGCGGCGATGCGCGGGATGTGGCCCAGCAGCTCGTCGTCGGCCATCGAGTCCCAGATGGGCCCGCGCGGGCCCTTCGCGCTGCTGTTGAGGGTGCCGTCGATGATCGAGGACGACAGGGAGACGCAATCGTTGCAAATGTAGACGCCAGGACCGGCGATGAGCTTGGCAACCTCGGTGCTGGGCTTGCCGCAGAAGGAACAGCGGGCGAGTTCGGCTGCGGGGTCGGGAAGGGCCATCACACACTCCTAGGGTGTCAGGTGTTCCCTGACACCCTAGGGCGTCAGGGAACACCTGACGAGGGTCTGGAGTGCGCCGGAGCGGGCGTCCACCGCTTCCGAACCGTCCCTGGCTCTCGGCTGGTTCAGGGATGATCATGGCGCCCCAGGCCGGCGACCCAGCTCGCTCTCCTTGCTGACGGCCGCGCCTACACCATCGGCAGCACCCGCACGAAGACGATCGAAGCCCCGAAGGCTGCGACCGAGTACACGGACACGGCGCCGATGCAGCTGGTCGTCTACCGGGGCCGGCTTCGTCGTCTCCAACAGCTCCATGGACTTCAAGCGCGGTGCGCAGGGGTGCGATTCTCGGCGATCTGCCCGGCCTGACCGTCGGCCCCCACCCGGCGGGCCGGCGTGGCCCGCACATCAGTGACGGGCCAGGTCGAAGAAGTCGTGAAGTGCTGCAACCGCTGATGATCCAACCCCACACTGGGCCGCTCGGCCGTTGGCTGCAGCGACATGCGCCGGCCGTCAAGCGGCAGGCCACGCAGATACGACTGGTCCTTCGCCCGCTGATCCCGGCGAACCAGCGGCGCGAAGAGCGCGGACGTGAACCCCTCCAGCCGGACTTGCACCGCGGCAAGGTCCCCAGCGCTCATGCAGTCAGCGAACTACCAGAGACCCGACATGACAAGACGGCTACTAGGAGGCCTGGTACGTGCCGGTGACCCAGTCCAGGCAGCTGGCGGTGTTGCGCCCGACGACGCCGTCGACGCCGCCGGCGCAGTGGAAGTCGCTCTGGAAGCGCCTGACCCAGTTCAGGGTGTTCTGGCCGAAATAGCCGTCCGTCGCGAGGCCGGCGTTGTAAGCCGAGTTCAGTTGCTGCTGCACGATGACGACGCAGGCGTCCTGGCGGCCGGGGTTGTAGGAGAGGTTGTGGTCGGGAACCCAGTAGCTGCGTGGCGCGAGGTCCGAGTTCCAGTACTGGATGAAGTAGCAGTTGCCACTGGCCGAGGCGCTCGTGGCGGTGGCCACGGTGCCGAGACCCGCGAGCATCACCACACTGAGGGCAGCGCCGGCGATCTTCTTGAGGTTCATTCCTTGGGTCCTTCGGTGTTCGTCGTGTGGATGAGTGGGGCAGGGCCGAGCGGCTGCCGCCCGCGGCTCACTCAGTAGCGACCGGTGCTGAGGTCACCGAGTTGTAGCCGTTGGACATCGAGGCGGAGCCCGTGGCGTAGGACTGGACGCCCGCGTCGTTCAGCATCGCGGTGTAGCAGGAGTACTGGCCCATGCAGGAGTTCCACGACAGGCTGTCGCAGCGGTTCCACTCCCAGTCCCAGGTACGGGTGACGGTGGCCGCGCCGTAGGGGCCGGTTGAGCGCACACGGCCCCAGACGGTGCGGCAGGAGGTGCTGTAGCGCAGCTCGATCGTGCCGCCCTGGGTGCTGTTGACGTAGATCGGGCTCGACTTCGCGGTAACGGCGGAGTTCGCGCAGCCGCTGGAGATCGGGACCTGTCCGCCATAGGTAGCAGCACTGGCGCTTCCGGTGAATCCGATGGCGAGGGCGATCGCAGCGGTGGCGACGGCGAGCGACCCCAGCCGCCTGAGCTGGAACCCCTCGGAAGCGGGTGGTGAGACCGGACCCGGATTCAGTTCCTGAACTCCTTGGTGCCGGGCAGCTTCCAGTAGAACGCTCCCGGGCCCGTCGAGAAGGTCCCGTTGTAGTAGGGGCTCCCGAAACCCAGTAACTGGGTACCGGTTTCGTTGCCTACGATTCCGTCCGCGTTAGCGAGTATCGCCGCGCCCGCCGTCGTGAGAGCGATACCGCCCTTGGCGAACTTGATTCTCAGGGACATGGGGGAGGAGCCTTTCTTGCGTGCACTGCTCGGGGAAGTGAGCAGGACAGCCTGTGTTGCCTCCTACACAGCGTCAGATGCGATCGCACTTCGCACCGATGTTCGCGTACCAGCGCCACTCCACGACCTTACGGGTGTTGGGCCCGTAGACCCCGTCGACCTTCTGGCCCGTTGCCCTTTGCAGCGATCGCACGGCTGCCTCGGTCTTGGCGCCGTAGACCCCGTCGGTGCCCCCGGTGTCCATGCCGTAGCAGATGGTCAGGGCGAACTGGAGCTGCTCGACTGCCGGGCTGCTGGAACCACGGCTCATGAGGCAATCGGTGGACCCACCGCTGGTTGCGGGGACCTGGGTCCAGTACGAGCCACGGGTAACAATCTTACCTACGCTGCAATAGCCATCGGCTGCCGCGGCGGTCGGGGCCATGGCGACCAAGACGCCCCCGAAGGTTGCGGCGAGGGTGGTAAGAGCGACCAGGGTGCGCTTCACGTGCGTCTTCTCCAAAGGTGTTGAGGGAGGGCAGGGCATACGGCATGACGCTGGCAGGGTCCGATCGACTATGGCGTGCCCGCCGTGCCGGGATGACGGTCGTCGAGGTTCCGCCGCGATGCCGTCGAATCTAGGTCGAAATCGATCGTGGTTCTGAACAGCCGGTGCAGAGAGCCTTGATGATGAGCGCGAGGAAGCTGGCAGGAATGGGCGGCAGCCCTGGCCTGCCGCCGCGGGACTCTGCCAGTTCGCGCCGCTCCTCGTCGTCGCCGACGTCCGCCGGGCCGTCCTCCGGCTACCTGAAGGCCACGCCGTCCGCGCCTTTGCCGATGCTGTGCTCGGGGAAGCCGACCGGCACCTGTCCGGCCTGCTCGAGGGCACCGTGCGTTGTGCCCAGGGCAACGCCCGGCTCGTATACGCCCCCGTTCGCGACCTCGGCCCCGCCCGGGATTCGCAGGCCCTCTCCAAAGCGCTCTACCGCCTGCACACCGCGCACCTGCGCGGCCACCCGCTGGACGAGGCCCTCGCCCGGCTCGCCTCCATCAACCCGGACCGGGCCAAGGTAGCGTGCTGACCACGAGGCCCACACCCTCCATGACCTTGACCGCGTCGTCCTGGTCCATCTGCTCGTCCTCGCTACCGTCGATGAACCACAGGACATCGACCAAGGCTTCGGCCAAGGCGCGAGTCAGAGACGGGTACGAGGACGTCATGAGGGCCTGCCGGCGGATTAACGACAGAGTCCGGCCATCCGACCACACGCCACTGACATCACTGTCCGTGAGCCCCCACGAGAAGTGGACCAGAGCCCGAAGCAAGGCGTTAAAGCCAATCGGGGGATGCCCGGTGTCGGTGTCGGCTGTGAAGATGAAAGGGATACCGATCCAGGTGTTCGGTGTGTTGTCGAGTCTTTGGAGTCCTGCTGTGCGAATCGAAGTGTGTGTGAGCGCCATCGCCCGTGACGGGCTTTCGTTCCCCGCTTCGGTTTCCGGCGCCGTTTGGTGCGGCCGGGGCGGGCATGCCAAGGACGCGACTGAAATTGCACCGCCTGCTTCGTAACCTCACGTCTTCCGGCTCGCCCGCGAGCCCTCAGACAGCGCTGTACGCGCTGTGCGTCAGCTTCTTCATGATCTGCCTGGATGCCACGGTCGTGAACGTGGCCGTCCCCGACATCCAGGCCTCGCTCGGGGCGTCCCTCAACGAGGCCGTCTGGGTCAACAGCGCCTACGCCCTCTGCTACGCCGTGCCGCTGATCCTCGCGGGCCGGCTCGGCGACCGATACGGTCCCAAGCGGATCTTCCTGACCGGCCTGGCCGGCTTCACCGTGGCCTCGCTGGCCTGTGCAATCGCCCCGAGCCCTGAGGTGCTGATCGCGGCACGGGCCGTGCAGGGTCTGACCGCCGCGCTGATCGCGCCCCAGACCATGTCGATGATCGTGCACATGTTCCCCGCCGAGCGCCGCGGCAAGGCGCTCGGGGTATGGGGTGCTGTCGGCGGTGCAGCGATGGCCGCGGGCCCCGTCATCGGAGGTCTGCTGATCACATGGACCGGATGGCGCGGCATCTTCCTGGTCAACATCCCCGTCGGGATCTTCGGCTGGATCGCGGCAGCCCGGCTGCTGCCCGACTGGCGGCCCACCAAGGAGCACCGCCTCGACCTGTGGGGCATCGCGCTCAGCAGTGTGGGGCTGACCGCGCTGGTCTTCGGGGTGCAGAGCGGTGAAGCGTACGACTGGGGCACAGTTGCCGGACCGGTGACGATCCCCTCGATCCTGGTCTTCGGCGTCCTGTGTCTGGCGGTGTTCGTGTGGTGGCAGCATCACAACACCCGCGAGCCGCTCCTGCCGCTGCGGCTCTTCCACAACCGGAACTTCTCGGCCGCCTCCGTCGGGGGCGGTGCCATGGGAGCAGCCATGGGAGGACTCTTCCTGCCGCTGATGATCTACCTGCAGAGCAACCTCGGCTACAGCCCCCTGGCGGCCGGCGCCGCCACCGTCCCGATGTTCGCCTTGTCCTCCCTGTGCGCGCGTCTGGCCGGGAAGTGGTCCGACACAACATGTCCCCGCGCCCTCGCGGCCCTGGGCTTCGCCCTGCTCACCCTGGGCACCGCCACTCTCGCCGGGCTGCTGCGCCCCGGCATCAGCATCTGGGTGCTGATGCCGTTGCTCCTCGTGGCCGGTGTCGGGGTCGGCCTGGTCTCGGTGCCGCTTGCCGGGATTGCCACCCGGACCCTGGAGCCATCCCTGGTCGGCGCGGCCTCAGGAGTTTTCAACACCACGCGGCAACTCGGCGGAGCCCTCGGCAGCGCCGCCACCGGCGTCCTCCTCCAGGCACGCCTCGGCGACACCCCCACTACCGCCACCCAAGCGGCGCTGGCCTTCCCCGTGGCCATGCTCCTGATCGGACTCGCTTGCTGCACCCTCGTCCGGCCGGTCCCCAGGACCCCGGCGGGCTGAGGAGGCCCGACAGTCACCCTGCTCTTCAGTTTCAGCAGGCCCGCCATGGCGTGACCGCTTCCCAGTGCGGTCGCGGCAGAGACCGCAGTCAGTCCCAAGCGTGTTCGCGTGAGGGGCTGACCGGCGCCTGTGTCCGCCCGTGCACGGTCGACGACGTCGGCCAACTGCGAGGCGGTCGTGATGTCGGACTGATCGGTGGGGTAGCTCCACTGCCGGAGCCGTTCGGCCGGCCAGCCGTCGCGGCGCAGCCGTTCGGCCATGGTGTTCCAGGTGGAGCCGTCGCTGTTCCAGCCGTGTACGAAAACGATCGGATCGGGCGGCGTCGCCGCGTGCGCGGGGACTTCCGGAGCGGTCCCCGCCACGAGCGCGAGGAACGAGAGGACGAAGACGGGTGCCGCATGGCGCGGGGTCGTTGTCACAGGCGGCGTTGTAGCGGCAACGGGCACGGAGTCGTAACTCCGTACGTCCCCTCTTCACCTGTCGGGCCGATCCGGATTCACCCGCCGGTGCGTACGAAGGCCGCGCGGGCGGTCTCGGACACCGTCGGCCCCCCCCGATTCGCTCGTTCCGGGCCGGCTCGTGCATGCCCGTGACGCCGCCGCCCCCTGCCGCGTGGTTCCCGGCCCGGATCCGCCGCCGTCCCGTACCCACAACACGACCTTCCCACAACCCACTTCGCTTCTCATGCGGCCACTCTGGCGGCGCGGACACCGCCTACGCGTCGGTGGTCATCACCTACGTAGGCGCCGTTCACCGGCGCGAGGACCGGCACAACGGATCTGCCCTCCGGGACTTGGCGTCAGCCTCGAGGCAGTGGCGGCGCAGGAACGGCAAGCACGGCAAAGATGCGCTGAATGCGCATGACCATGCCTTCGGCGGTCTGCTCGGGGTGGCCGCGCCACCACGCGACGGCAGCGCTCACGGCCCCATACCAAAGGTGCGTGACGAGTTCGGCGTCGAGCGGATCGTCCGCCGCCGAGGGACCGAGGAATTCGGCCACGCCGACTGCGCCCATGCGGTTCAGTTCCCGCCGGTACACGACGGCGGCGCTGTGGAGCTCCCCTTCAGCCGGCAAGGTCGGGTCGTAGACCAGCCCCCAATCGTGCAGCCGTCCTTCGAGGGTCCGGAACAGGGCCTCCAGCGTGCGTGCGGCGCGCGTGATGTCGTTCGGTCCCGTCTGTGCGGATTCGACGGCCGTCCTGAGGCGGGACCCCGCTCGGTCGAGGCACGCCAGATAGAGGCCGTCCTTCGACGAGAAGTACTCGTAGATCATGGGCTTGGTGACCCCTGCCCGCGCCGCCAGGGCCGCGGTCGAACCGCGGGCGTACCCCTTCGTGCCGAACTCCTCCGCTGCGGCGTCCAGGATCAGCCGTTCCCGGTCTCTGCGAGGCATCCCCTTCGTGCCCGCGCGCCGGAGTGCCGGGCCTTCCTCGTGCTTGCTCATGGCCTCACCCTATGCCAATCTGACCACCCGGTAACTTACTCGACGTTCAGATAGGTGCCCAGTGAGCGGCAAGACACGATCGTGGTGGGGATGGGGCAACGTGGAGGACCGGGTAACAGGTCCCGAGCGGAAGGAACTCACCCGGCGCGTCGCTGCGCTGCTTCCGGGCGCGGATCTGACCGTGCACGAGGCGCCGCCGATAGCCTCGTTCGACGTGGCCGCGGGCCGCGTACAGGCGCCCGCGGCTCTGGCGCCGTACGCATCGGCGGCTACGTCCGACCGGCTGGCGCACAGCCACGGACAGGCGTATCGGGACGTAGCGCGGGCACTGCTGGGGAAACTGACCCACGTGCCGGACCTCGTCATGAGGCCTACGTCCGAAGGTGATCTCGTCCGGGTGCTGGAGTGGTGCACGGACGCGAACATCGCGGTGATCCCCTTCGGAGGCGGCACGTCCGTCGTGGGCGGCGTCGAACCCCGTGTTGGTGATGGGTACTCCGGCGTGGTCAGCCTGGACCTGACCTCGATGAACCGGGTCCTCGAAGTCGACTTCACCAGCCGGGCCGCGCTCGTCCAGGCGGGCGTTTTGGGCCCGCACCTGGAGGCGCAGCTCCGCACGCACGGCTACACCCTCCGGTTCTTCCCGCAGTCTTTCGAGTTCTCCAGCCTCGGTGGCTGGCTGGCGACCCGCGCGGGCGGCCATTTCGCGACGCGGCTCACCCACATCGACGACCTCACCGAATCGCTACGGGTGATCACCCCGGCCGGGCCCGTCGAAACACGGCGGCTGCCGGGTTCCGGGGCCGGTCCTTCCCCCGACCGGATGTTCCTCGGCTCCGAGGGCGCGCTCGGCGTCATCACCCAGGCATGGGTCCGGCTCCAGGACCGCCCCCGGTGGCGGGCCGGCGCCTCAGTCGGGTTCTCGAACTACGACGCGGGTGTCCGGGCGGTACGCGCGCTGTCGCAGTCCGGGCTCGACCCGGCTAACTGCAGACTCCTGGATCCCGTGGAAGCCTTGATCAACGCGGGTTCGCCGACGGCCGTCCTGGTACTCGGCTTCGAGTCGGCCGACCACCCCGTCACCGCCCCGATGGAACGGGCGCTGGAACTGTGCCGGGACCACGGCGGTGTCCTTTCCGACCAGCCGCGCTATACCGGCAGGGCCGACGATCCCGCGCGCGGCGGAGCCGCGGACACCTGGCGCTCCTCATTCCTTCGGATGCCGTACCAGCGGGACGCGCTCGCCGCGCAGAGCATGATCGTGGAGACGTTCGAGACCGCGTGCACATGGGACCGGTTCGACCGACTGCGTGCGGCGGTCAACGGGGCAGCCCAGGACGCCATGCGGCAGGTCGGCGCCGTCGGCGTCGTGACCTGCCGGTTCTCCCACGTCTATCCGGACGGTCCTGCCCCGTACTTCGGCATCTACGCCACCGGAAAGTGGGGGAGGACGGTGGAACAGTGGGATGAGATCAAGGCAGCGGTCTCCGAGGCTCTCATCGGCTGCGGAGCCACGATCACCCACCATCACGCGGTGGGCCGCGACCACCGCCCGTGGTACGACCGGCAGCGCCCCGACCTCTTCGCCGCCGCCGTCCAGGCGGGCAAAGCCGTCCTCGACCCGGCGGCGATCCTCAACCCCGGCGTAGTGGTCGACCCCCTGCCCGGCCGATAGGAAGGCCCGGCAGCCCGAGGACGCCGGGGCCGGATACTGGGTGGTCGACCTCAAGGGCGAGGACCGGGCCCTGGAGATCGCCGACCGGGCCTCGGCATGCCACGGCCCGGTCGGGAACCCGGCAGAGACCCGACCGAAGTACGCCCCATTCCCTCGGACCTGCCAGCGGCCTGACCGCGACCGCCGACTGCGCGCCCAGTCCGACGATGACGACCTCCGGGCCGGACGAACCCGGTGCACTGATCGGCCAAGCGGCGCTCCACCACCGCCTGCCCTCCAGCTCCATGCCGAGCTCCACCCTTGGCGAGGCGAGTTCCCTGCACTGATGGCCTCAGGCCCGGTGTGTGTGCGCGTACAGGTCCCGGAGCAGGGAGACCTCCGCGCCGTGGTGGATCATCTCGCGGTTGATGTGCAGTACGAGTGTCGCCATCGGCTCCTGCGCGTACGCGCCCTCGGCCTCGCCGCACGGCCGCGCCAGCCCCTCCACGGTCAGGCCACGCACCCCGGTGACCCACCGCGCGTACGCCGCGTCGAGCTGTTCCAACGCCTCCGTCGCGGTGCCCGGGTACGCGTACGTCATGTAGTCCACGGGCGGTCCGCCGAAGTGCGAGGCACTGCGCGCCCCCAGCACACCGACGAGGACGTGACCGAGGCGCCAGGCGATCGTCGTGACCGGCGCGGGAACCGGCTCCGGATAGGACCAGTCGATCGTGAAGTCGCCAGAGCCGCCCTGAATCGGGGCCGTCCCTCTGCCGCGCGGCCGCACGGACCAGCAGTCCGGTACGGGTTCCCAGAAGAACTCGTCGTCGGTGAGGCCGTCCAGACGCGAACGCAGCTGGTGCTGCCAGTGCCAGTCGAGCTGCTCGGCGAGGAGCGTGTTCCAGTCCAGTGCCATGGGTCCCAAGCTAGAGGTCATCGCACTGCGGCCGGGCCGGCCGGTGACCGTGTCGGCGGCGGCGTACGCCCGGGGCTATGTATCCCAGCTCGGCGAGGGCGTCGGCACGGCGGCGCTCGACGTTGCTGAGCCCCCCTGCCTTCCGGCCCGAGCAGCATCGCGGGCCACGCGTAGAGATCGTCTTCTTCGTCGCCGACAAGCCAGACGAGAGATCAAGCAAGAGCAACGACGACCAGCACCCGCGCAAATACACCCCGGGCATCCTCGCTGGAAGTGAGGACTACTCCCTCTTCGGCGCACCCACCTTCCCGAACTGGTACGACGCCGATGGCAACCCCTGCACCATGCAGAGGCACAGGAGTGACGCGAACGGTAACCCCGTCCCTCGCGACGCCAACCAGCCCACGCCTATCTACCGGCCTCACGCTCGGTGACGTCGATCAGGGTTCGCCTCTAAAGATCGTTCCCAGGCAGAGCGATGTCAGACGCGCGGCGACGCGACAGGTACCGGACCTCCCCACCCGCCAGCTGGTTGACGGCCGCCCCGGCCAGTCCGTACCGGGCGTAGTCCGACAGCGGCTCGGACACCACCCGTGCCCGCCGCACGATCACGCCCCGGGCGACGGTACGACGCACGAGCCCGACCCAGAAGCTCCAGTACTCCGACTCCGTGTCCATCTCCCGCTCCCCGGTCTCCAACCAGCCGGCGAACCCGGGCGACTTGGCGGTCACCCCGTAGGCGTCGCGCATCTCGAGGCGGAGGGCGTAGACGCGTGCGCCGTCGAAGAGTTCGTCAAAGCACGGGACGCCGTCGGTCTGCGTCATCGCACGCCTCCTTCAGGAGCTTCCTCAGCGAGGCCGGGACACGGACGACCGCCTCGGAGGTAGGGATGTCCCCGCTCGAGCAGGTCACCGGTTTCCTCGTCCACCCACACCGACGGGCACCGCCCGGTGTCGCTGTCGGGATCCTTGCCTCAGAACCGTAATCCCATGGTCGTCTCCTGCATCACGGGTTTTGCGGGAAATCGCGCGGCGTTTCCAGCCAAGCAACGCTGCGGGTGCCGGGTCCAGAGGTTGAGCGGACCCGACCGGAACAGTTCGTTGCCCGCGGCAGGGCTGGCGACGGGGGTGTCGGTCCCCGCGCCGGGGCTCCGGGGATCACGTCTGCCGACTGGGAATCAGTATTCCTCGTCGGGGTAGCCCCACTGAATCTTCCCGTTCGCACCGGCAGCTACCTCTGCGACGGTCGCGGTGAAGAGCCCTTCGAAATGCGGCCGCCACAGGTAGAAGCGGCTGATCGCAAGCGGAAAGTCGGATTCACCGGACACGAAGAACGCGCCGTCGTCGTCCACCGCCACCCCCAGTGAGACCTGGAGGATGAGGGACTCCTCACGCAGCAGCTCCTCGAGAGCACGGACGATCTCCCAAGCCTGCGGCTCACCCGTGACACCGGAAACGGTGAAGGCGAGATCAATGTTGACCGACATGCAGGGAAGGGTAGACGGCGCCACCGACAGCGCCACGCGCTGCGGCAGAAGGTTCTACCGTGACCGCGCTGATCACGCGGGCCGCCGGCTGTCTTGTGCATCGAGGAGGTCAGCAGGGCCGCCTTCAGCAGCCGTTCCTTCAGCAACGCGCCGCAGCCATGGTGGTGGAGATCGCCACGGTGGCGCAGATGCGGTGCGGTTCGGCCGCAGGACCCGAGGGGGCTGCGTGGCAAGGGCGCGGGGCCGGCCGTCGCATGATCGGCGGCAGGTTCTGCGTCGTCATGGCTGCCGCCGGGCGGATGAAACTGGGGAGCGTAGAGCCGTCGTGTCGGCTGGGTCCAGGAGCACCTGGGTGAGGACGACGAGCGGGTTCCGGCTCGTCGTCGGAGATACGAGGTGTGACATGGAAGCGGCCGATGAACGGATCCGATGCCGTGCTGTCGGAGCTTCTGGCACGCTCGCACCGTCTCGAGGTCCGTGACATCCCGTCCACTGTCGATGAGACAGGCCGGCGCCTGGGCCTGTCCGCTGTACGACTCTACGTCACAGACCTCCAGCAGACCCGGCTCATCGCCCTGCCAGGCACGTCAGATACCGGGCAGGGCGAGGAGATCGTCGACATCGACTCCTCCCTGGGCGGCCTTGCCTACCGCACCCAGCAGGTCCAACAGCCGCGGCACGGCGGCACGGCGTGGGTACCGATGATCGACGGCATCGAGCGGATCGGTGTCATGAAGGTCACCGCACCGGAGATGACCCGAAGCCTGCTCGACTCGTGTGGGGCCCTGGCCGGACTGGTCACGCTGCTGCTCGTCTCCAAGTCCCCCTACAGCGACGCGCTGATCAGCCGCGAGCGGACCCGGGCCATGACCGTCCAGGCCGAGCTGCTCTGGGCATTTCTGCCCCCACGCACCATCGGCACCGCCACGGTCACCTCCGCCGCGGTCCTGGAACCGGCCTACGACATCGGCGGGGATGCTTTCGACCACAACTTCACCGACGGCACCCTGCACCTGACCCTCGTCGACGCCATGGGCCACGACCTCGCCTCCTGCGGCGCCAGCGCGACCGCACTCGCCGCCTGCCGGGCAACCCGCCGCTCCGGCGGCACCCTCCAGGGCGGATTCCAGGGATCGTTGCAACACAGCTGAAGTGGTCAGTGCTGCCAGTCGGTTTCGCCGCCTGGGCCTACCAGGACTGGTTCGAGTCCTGAGCTGGTGAGGCTCCAGGATTCGTAGTCGGGATCTGGACCGATGCTGAGTCGAGTGCCGTCGTCAAAGCCGAGGGACAGGGTGCCGAGCCCGGTGACCTTGGCTTTGGTGACGGCCTTGGTGAACCAGCCGCGCAGGGACTCCGAGCTTATGCCAGATTCCGGGCGAGGGCGGTGACCGTCTTACCCGTGGAGTCGACGAGCGCGATCGCGTCCCGTTTGAACTCATCGGTGTACCGCTTCGTGTACTTGATTCCCAATTGGTGCTACTCCCTCTGGAACCTCAGATCCCAGTCTCCAGGTGTCCACGATCAGGGGGACGGTTCACACTAGATGGTCCCCGACTGCATGGTCAGCAGTTGCCTCCGGGGACCACCAGGCCGCTCTCGTAGGCCGTCACCACGGCCTGGGCCCGGCTTTCGAGGCCCAGTTTGGTCATCGTCCGGTTTAGATGGCTCTTGACCGTCGCCTCGCTGATGACCAGCCGGCATGCGATGTCCGCGTTGCACAGGCCCCGGCCGACCAGCTCGAGTACCTCGCACTCGCGCGTGGTCAACGGCGCGAGGACCGCGGTGCCCTTACTGTCCCTCGTCCATGTTGGGCCTTGCGTACCCATTCTGCCCGGGGGGCCCGCGCTCTGCGCGGCAAACGCCTCCACGAGGCGGCGTGTGATCGATGGTGCAAGGATCGTGTCACCGCTCGCTACCGCTTCGATCGCCGTGAGCAGGGCCTTGGGGCCCGAGTCCTTGAGGAGGAAGCCCGAGGCTCCGGCCTTCACCGCCCCGTAAAGGTACTCGTCGAGGTCGAAGGTGGTCAGGACCAGTACGCGGGGCGGGGGCGGAGGCGTTGCGGCGAGGATGCGCGCGGTCGCGGTGATGCCGTCCATGCCCGGCATCTGAACGTCCATCAGGACGACGTCGGGCCGGGTGGCGGCAGCGAGCGAGACCGCCTCGATCCCGTCCCCGGCCTCAGCGACGACGACGAAGCCTGGCGCGGCAGTGAGCAGACCGACGAGCCCGGCCCGGGTGAGGAACTGGTCATCGGCCACGAGCACTTTCAACGGTGCGGATCCGGTCATGGTGGTCGATCACTCCTTGCGTCTCGATGTGGGTGGCGCCGGCTGGGCCGGACATGCCGTACAACCTCCGACCGGCAGGTTTCCGCGTGCAGGTCCGGTTTCGAGCAGAGCCGTGCGCCCGTCTCCAACTCCCGGTGTCCACTGTGGGTATGAGCCGCCTCCCGCACCGGGTGGAGGCTGGCCACGGGGATCAATCCCTTGTGGGACGACGGGGCTGACGCGCTCCCCGTAGGTTCACGTCCCGGCACCACCACGGAACCGTTCAACTACCGGTTCCGCACCAGGACAGCTCGCCGCCGGGTACTGCCCGTGAGGCAGGCGGTCCGTAAACAAAGGACGACTGACCATGATGCTGAGCAAGCGCTTGACGCTCCTCGTTGCCTCGGCCGCGCTGTGCACCGGTGTAGCCATGGCCCCGGGCGCCGTGGCAGCCACGAACTCGGGCGCCTCCGTGACGGGTGTGTACGGCTGCAACTACACCGACTCCCAGCCGCAGATCAGCCGCGGTTCGAGCGGTTCGGCGGTCAAGCAGGCGCAGTGTCTGCTCAAGTACTGGAACGTGAACATCGGCAGCTCTGGCGTTGACGGCCAGTTCGGTCCGGCCACCGAGCGCGCGGTCAGGGAGTTCCAGAACCGGGTCAAGACCATGTGCAACATGCCGGTCGATGGCATCGTCGGGCCGAAGACCTGGAGTGCCCTCAAGCACAGCGGCTGCTGACCGTAACCCGGCCGGGCACCTCCTACGGACGTGCCCGGCCGACACTGAGCGTGGGTGCAGGCCCCCGAAGGCCGTCCGCCCCGCGCATCGGAGCCGGTGGAAGCTTTTGGAGATCGAGTCACCCATTGTTGAGGCCACCAACCCAACAGGACCGGGCGCGGCTCCGCCGCCGGCTCTGCCCAACGGTCTCATCCGGTACACCGTTGCCGTAGCGGGCCGGGCCGGTCCGGTGACCGGCTGGGCAGGCAGCGCCGCTTGGTGGGCCGCCCGGCCAACGTCGAGGCAACCGGCCACGTCAGGGCCGCCGGTCAGCGCCGCGCCGCGGTGCTGCGGCACGCGGGCACAGCCTCCAGCGGGGTAAGAGCCAACGGCCACGGTCACAAACCTCCAGATCACCGTCCGACGGTGATCGTCGGGGGCTGGGTAGGATCTTGGCGCGGAGGACCGGTATCCCTCTTGTAAGAACTGGCGACGCCTTCAGGAATGGCCGATGCCGGGCAGGCCTCTGGCCAGAAGACCACTGCCCAGGAGATTTTGCCCGGTTCGGTGCCGGCTGCTTCTCGCGTTCCGGTCAGTGACCGGCGCCGCGAGGCCGTGGAGGCTCCGGCATGACGTGGTCGGTGCGGTGCTTGACGAGGAGAGCGAGGACGGCGTCGCCGAAGGCGCGGGCTCGTGTGTGCACCGCGGACCGGTCGTACGCCAGGCGATCGAACTCCTGCTCACGACCGGGCTGGATGCGGATGCCGTCACCTTGGGGGAAGGCGCGGTTGAGGAAGTGCCCGGGTCCGGGGAACCCGGGCAGCGTGGGAGCTGATCTGCCGCCGCTACCGGCCGGGTCGTCGACCGGGTTTCCGGTGCGTTCGGGGATGTACGACTCGTGCAGCCGGTGCAGGTTCCGTGCGCCGTGGAGGCTGGCCTGCAATGCCTCGGCCTGCTGGACGACGGCGGCAAGGAGAGCGGTGGAAGGGGCGCTGTGCATCTGCTCTAGGTCGGCGTCCCGGGGAACGGCCCGCCATACCCAGCCGTGGCGGTCTGCAGCTCGTGCCTCCCACACGTCGCGGAACCACGGCCAGAGGCGAGATACCGACAGCCACCGGGGTGGACGCCGGTCGGCGAGGTGCGCCCGCAGCAGCGTGCTCGCGTTCCGTAGGTATTCGGCATCGGCCATGTACGAAATCGTCTTCGCCGTCGCGCGCTGCTCTCCCGATGCCAGTTGCTGCTCACCAGCAGCCCCCTTTCCGTGCCCGGTCGGCGTTGCCCGGAGGCTACCCGAGTGGTCCGACACGGTACTCCTCCGGCCAGGGCGCGGCGCTTGTAACAGGAGCAAGGGCTGCCGTCGAGGGCATGGAGCTTCCGGCCTGGGCTCCGCTGCCGGCTTGGTATCGGGGGTAGGGGGATCCGGTGACGTAGACGCCTGCACAGCTCTGACCTGCGCTGGGGAGATTATCGGGGAGTTTCCGGATCCCGGTCCACCACCAGTTGCCCGGACGGCAGATAGGACCAGCGCGGGCCCGTGACCTGCAACGGGGAGGTTTCTGGTGAGGTTCGCTGCCGGGTACGGCCGGACGTGATGGGCTCGGCGTGGGCCGGCGGCTGATACCCGGCGGGACCGGGCCGGTTCGGCCGCCGGATGCGGTTGATGAGAGGAACCGTCTCGGCCCTCGTTGGGCGCGGGCCGCGCTGCCCGCCTCGAGCGCCCGCCTCTGGGGCCGTAGGACAGCCGCGGGCGCTTATGTCCCGTCGCTGGGCGCCACCGGGTCGGGGGCCGCCAGACGGCCGCGACGCGGCGGCCCGTCCGGGGCGGGGGCAAACGAGGGCGGGGGCTAAATGGGCGGCGCTCCTCGCGTATCCACGTCCTTCTTCCTCTCGCGCCATGTCCCTGGCGCTCCGTCAGTTGGCAGCCTCGTACTCCGAGGTGAAGATCAGCTCGCCCATGAGCGCGGGACTCGCTGTCCGCCACTACGCCCGCACAGGAGACCGCCGCTCCCTGCACGGCACCGTCCTGCGACCGGAAGCATCGGGGGAAGAGCGGGGGGAAGTATTGGGGGAGGGGTGAGGGGAAGAGTCCGGGGAAATATGGGGGGAAGGTGCGCAGGCGACGGGTTTGCATTTCGCCTGGTGAGGCCACGTTCTGCGGCTGGCGAGTGCCTGGACTTTCTTGTGTGGGTGTAGGGGTGGTGCGGGCGTGGGTGCCTGGGTCTGCGGGGGTGTGGGCCTGGGCAGCGAGCCCATGTATGCGTGGTTCGGCGCATGGGCGGGGGTGCGTGTGTCGGGCATTGGGATGCTGCTGCGTGGGCGCTTGGACGGGCACACTGTTTTGCTGGAGGGGCTGCGGTTCCTTGAACTAGGTTCTGGGTTCGGCTGGGTGGTCACTAATCCTGCAGCGAGAGCTGCGGCAGGGCTTCTTGGCGGCTGGCCTCTTCGCTGTCTTCTTGGCGGCGTCCTGCTTGCCGGGCAACGGGTGGACGCTGGCGGGCTAAAGGTTGTCCCGTAGCCGGCGTCCTGCTTCCGTGTTGGTCACAGCATGGGTGGGTTGATCTCGGCGAGCGATCCGATGTGGATCGAGCCGTCCTCGGGGTTGAGCGAGTAGCAGTTCCGCAAGCTGGTCGCGCTGGTCCGCCGTCGTGGCGGTGACGTCCAGCGTGGCCGGCCGTGGGGGCGCTGCTTGGAGGATCAGGTTCTGCTGGTGGCCTCGTACTGGCGGACCAACCTGACCCTGCGGCAGGTAGCGCCGCTGTTCGGGATCTCGAAGTCCGTTGCGGACGGGGTGCTGGACCACCTCGCACCGCTGCTGGCGATCTCGCCTGCGCGGCGGCCGCGGCAGGACACCGCGGTGATCGTGGACGGCACCGTGGTACCCACCCGGGACAGGACGGTCGCTGCTTCCAGCAAGAACTGCCGCTGTTCAACCAACCTGCAGGTGGTGATCGACGCCAACAGCCGGTTGGTGGTCGCTGTCGGCCTGCCGCTGCCTGGCAACCGCAACGACTGCCGGGCTTTCACCGAGTCGGGTGTCGACCGGGTCTGCTGGGACGCGCCGGTCCTGGCGGACGGCGGCTACCAGGGAACCGGCGCCCTGATCCCTCACCGGCATCTCCCGCCGCATCGTCGGCTGGTCCGCCGCCACGTTGAAGGAAAGCCAGCTCGTCCTGGACGCCCTGGAGATGGCCCTGTGGCAACGCGACCGCGACCAACACCCAGACGTCCGACGTGAGTTGATACATCACCCGGATGCCGGGTCGCAACACACGTGTCTCCGGCTCGCCGAGCACCTGGACGCCGCCGGCCTCGCGGCGAGCATCGGCACGGTCGGCGACGCGCTCGACAACGCCGTGATGGAATCGACCATCGGCCTCTACAAAACCGAGTTGATCAAGCCGCAGCTGCCCTGGAAGACCCTCGCCCAGGTAGAGGAACCCAAGGCAGCAAGGCCGGGAAACCTCCCCGAGCACTAAAGGCCGAACGCGGGTCAACCAAGTGTCTGCCTCTCGGCTCGGGTTCCGACCCTCGGCGACTGCCGCTCGCCGCCGCCCTGGAAACAGAAGGCACCGCAAGCGGCGACACAGAGTTCCTGCTCCTGCGAATACCTGCTGGAAATCACCGGAATCCGAAGCAGCTCCAGGAAGTCGGGTTCCGACCGGCGAGAACCGGTGGGAGAAGTGTCAGTAGGCATGGCGATCTCCTGAGGACGAAAGGAGGGGAAAGGAATCGGTCCCTCTATCTCAGCGATCCTCCTTCTCTAACCCCGTCCTCCGAACGAACGAAACGGCGGACGACCATCGCGAGAGCAACGCAGTGGCACGTTCCCACAGGCTGGCCCCCAGCCTGGGCAGCGGCGGCGGGCAGGGGGAAAGCGGCGGCCGACCACCGCACCGCAGACGCCCGCGCAGGCCGCCGCGGACACAGGAAGGCTGGTCTCGGGGAGGAAGTGCGGCGGCCCAGGCAGAGGCCGGGGGAACCCAGGAGACTCACCCCGGCCCCGGTCTGCCGACGGTGCAGAAACCTGCGCCCCCGCCTGCCCTGTCTGGCCCGGCCCCGGCAGACCCCTCGGCTCGAAGAGCCAGCGACCCACCACTCGCTACGACGTGGGGCGCATTGCCGTATCGCTACCGCCGTGCTCAAGCAGGGCTTCAGCCGCCGACCCCACCGTTCCCATGCCCGGACGGCGTCGAGGAGTTCCCCGCTGCCAGCGCCGATCTCGTCCCACGTGCCGGTCTTGGCAGCCGCCGCGGTCACGGCGGGGTCGGTGGATCCGGAGAGTCCTGCGGGTAGGACCCGGCGTACGACTCTCCCCCCCCCGGCCATCAGCACGTCCGCGGTCGAGCCATCGGCCGGCCGGGCCGAGGTCAGCGGTCTGAACGGGGTCCCGAGCGGTCGACTGCTCCATAGGACGGTCCGGTGCCGGCCCACGGGAGCCTCTGCCAGGTGCCGGGCACCCGCGATCCCCGCCTCGGTGAAATGCACCGTAGCCCGAGTCGGACGGTTCGCCCGGCCCCGGGGCCGTTCGGAGGACGCGGGCCTCGGGGCGCGGCACGTTCCCTGGAAGGACCGGCGATGCACCGGCGGGGAAGGGGAAGTACCTTCCCGCTCCACGCCTCCCGGCATGCCGGACCGCACCCTTTCGGAAGGACCACCTGTGGAACTCACCCTGCTCGGCACCGCCGCTCCTGGCGGGCTGCCCAGGCCCGGCTGCCCCTGCGCGGGGTGCGCCGCCTCCGTCGGTCCGCACGCCCGGGCCGCGACGGCGGTCCTCGTGGACGGGGTCCTGCTCCTCGACGCGACGCCCGGCGCGGGCGCCGGCGCCGCGCGGGCCGGGCACGCGCCGTACGGGATCCGGTGCGTGCTGGCGGCCCGTCCCGAGCAGGGCGGCCCGGGCGAAGCTCCGCCGCCCGGCCTGCCCGCCGTGGTGCGGCTGTCCGCCGGGCAGGAACTGACGGCGACCTCCGGGCACCGGGTGCGGGCGGTCCGCGTCGACGTACCGGGCACCGGCTACGCGGTGACCGGCCCCGACGGCGCCCGCGCCCTGTACCTGCCGCCCGGCGCGGCCCCTGCCCGGACCGCTGCCGCGCCGACCGGCAGTGGGGAGGCGGCGGGCCGGGTGGAGCGGATCGCCGAGCACCCGTACGAGGTGGTCCTCGCGGACGTGCTGGGCCGCCCGGAGGCCCTGGCCCGGCTGCGGACCTCCGGCGCGATCGGCCCCGGCACCGATGTGATCGCGGTGCACCTGGACCACGACGACCCGCTCGGCGCCGAACTGACCCGCCGCTGCGTCGCGGCCGGTGCCCGGGCCGTTCCCGACGGGACCGCGTTGCACACGGGCCGTGCCGCGCCGGCCCCGGCCTCGCAGCGCCGTACCTTGCTAGTGGGCGGAACCCGCTCGGGCAAATCCCTCCAGGCCGAGCGCTTCCTGGAGGCCCACCCGGACGTGGTGTACGCCGCCACCGGAGGCACCGGCGACGGGGATTCCGAAGGGGAGCACCGGGTACGGCTCCACCGGGAGCGGCGCCCCGCGCACTGGCGGACGGTGGAGACCCGCGAGTTGCTTCCGCTCCTCGCCGAGGATGGTCCGCCGCTGCTGATCGACTGCCTGTCGGCGTGGCTGGCCCACGGGATGGAGGGAATCGGCGCCGCGGACGAGACTGCCTGGCTGGGCGGCGGCCAGCAGGAGCTGCGTGCCCGGTCCGCCGAGCTGGTTGCCGCGGTCCGGGCTGCCCGGCGGCGGGTGGTGCTGGTCAGCAGCGAGGTGGGATCCGGTTCCCGGCCCTGCCCCACCCGGGAGCGGCGGTACCGCGACGAGCTCGGCTGGCTCAACGCGGCGGTGGGTGCCGCCTGCGAAGAGGTGCTCCTCGTGGTCGCCGGACAGGTGCTGTCTCTGAAGGGATGACCCCGTGCGGCCTGCGAGTGCCCGTGGGACCTGGCGTCGGCCCGCCCCGGTCGGGGTCGCGCCGACCCGTCCGTGGTGTTGCGAGGCGCCGAGCACGGTGAAGGTGGCAGGGGCGCCGAACTGCGATACGTCGTTGTCCCGCACAACGGTGGCGTGGGTGGCAGCCGGGTCGGAGTGCACGAGCCGGTCACCTGCCGGCAGTGACCGGTCGGGCGGGGCGCAGTAAAGGCCCCACCGGCCTCGAAGCACACCAGGAACCAGCCGACGGCCCACGTCCGCCAAAGCCCCCTGGGGGCGTTGGGGGCAGGAACGGGTTGACGGCGGCTTCTGTCTTCAGCTCGTGACCCAGCGGCAGCCCCTTGACGGACACCATCGGGTCACCCGGCGGGGGCGGGAACCAGGGCACGAGGGCGGCACCGGTGCCGGTCTCCATCGCGGCTCTCGGGGCGTTACCTCCCACCGGCGTCGATGGCGTGGCGGGTGGGTTCGGCATCGGACCGGTGACGGCGTCGGCGCGCTGAGGCCCTCTCCCGCCCTCCCCGGTCAGCGGCGCCACCGGGGCGGCGAGGTCCACCTGGCGCTGACAGCTCAGGTCCTGTCCTGGACGGCGCTGAGGGTCCCGCCGCCCTGCGCCCTGGACCTGGCCGCCCTGGAACTGACCGGCTACGCCCACGTGGTCCGCGAGGAGTTGGCGGCACGCGCCGGAATGCGTCCGCCTGAGTCGGAGACCCGGCAGCTGCTCGTGTACACGCTTGCTGAAACAGGCAGGCGCCTTACGGTGACGTCATCGGCCCTGGGACCTCTCGTATTCGTCCGGAGCAGAGCACGCCTGGTCCAAGGCCTCCACCACTCCTTGGAACGACTGAATCACCCACCTGGGCACCGCGGGCCCGTACCCCGGTCCGTCCGGATCCTTGCGGACGGGCCGCCGCAAGCCGGGGCGGGGCCTGCGGATAGACCTGTCGGAACGCTCGACCCAGCTCGACTGCGCGGCGGACGCCCTCTGGGTAGGCCTTCGGCTGCTGCCCGCGGCGAAGTGGCCGGCCTGCCCGTGGGAGGGGTCTGCGGGGTGTGGGGGAGGAGGAGTTCGCGGTGAGGACGCGGAGCGTCGCCGTCGTCCCCTCTCTTGCGATGGCGGTCCTGGCGGCCGATCCGGCGGCTGGGCCGCGGGTCCCGGCGCGGGAGCCGTACGTGCCTGTCGGAGAGGTCATGGCGTCCGGTCGGGGTCCTCGGCGGTCGTAGAGGGGGTCTGGTGGGGGTGACGGAGGGCATCAAGATTTCCCCCAGGGCGGCCAGCTACTGGGGTAACTGAGTGCGGTCAGTGTCGGCTTGTCGTGTGCACTTTCGAGTCGTCGCGCCCAGCCGGCCGGGTTCGCGGTGCGCCTCGCACGGCTGACAGACTGCACAGATGATCGACGATCTTGCCGCTGGCCTGAGGGCTCGACACCTTGCCGACGAAGACCATCTGCGCGTGCTCGCCGTACTGGACGTGTGGTGGGGTGGCCTGAAGGGGGAGGCCGGGGCGACGGAACGTGCGTTGCTGCTGCCCCGGCTGTACTTCCAGCACTTCACCACCACCAGTTTCCTGGTCGAACGCGCCAGTGGAGACGTTGCCGCCTTCCTGGTGGGTTTCCTGTCGCAGACAGAGCCCGAAACCGCCTATGTGCACTTCGTCGGTGTCGACCCGGCTCTGCACGGGCAGGGTGTCGGGCGTGCCCTTTACCGGGCTTTCTTCGCGCTCGCCCGGTCACACGGGCGCCGCTACGTGCACTGCATCACCAGCCCGGAGAACAGTGCGTCGCAGGCATTTCACACCCGACTCGGCTTTACGGCCTCAGCCGTGAAGCCGGACTACGACGGCCCCGGACTCGACCGGGTGGCGTTCACCATCGACCTTTCCGTGGAGTCCGTGGTCGTTCCCTAACGGAGGGTTCCCGGCACAACTCCGCCGAGCAACCGCCGTTCGCACCAGAGCCGTCATTCCGGCCACCAACGCCGTACGGACCCGGGTGCGCCGTCCGCTCCTCCACCGCACCGCCCAGCCCACCCCGATGCCCCGGCGCCGCACGCCGCGGCATCGGCTCAGGGCCGGGCCGGGCCGGGCCGGGGCCCAGGCCGCCGCGGGAAGCCTGCTTACTCCCCGATCGGGAGGTGCTGCCCGTCGCGCGTTCACCGCCGTAACGCTGTGGCTGTCTGGCTGGCCGGACGAAGGCGACGGTGCCCGAGGGCGTGGTCCGCGACGCGATCCGCTCTTCCCCGGCCCGGCCCGGCATCGCCGCTGGCATGGGCCGCCTCGATGCCCGGGGGATCGTCGTCGCCCGGATCCTCGTCGACGCGCACCGTGCCGGCGTCGACCAGGTCGTCGTCGCCGCTGCCGCCCGGGCGCCTGCGGGGGCTATGTCTGCTTCGAGGATGAAGCGGCTTCGCCCGTCGCTCGCCCCGGGGGCGGACCTGGGGCAGGCGAGGCCGCACCCCGGTCGTGACGGTGAGCGGGCGCCGCTTGGGACGGCTGTCGGTCGCCGGCCTGATCGCTACGCGGCCCGGCTCCCGGAGCCGGCTGTGCCACCGGCTGCGGAACCACCTCGCAGGCTAGGGCAAGCGCCGCAGCATGGACGAGCGGGCCTTCATCGTGCTGGTCGACGGCGTCCATCAGCTGGTCAGGGCGTCGATCGTGCTGATCTGGGACCGGCCGAACACCCATGTCTTGCGCAAGATGCGGGACCTCGTCGCGGAGCGGACGTGCCCGCCTAGGCGCCCGACCTGAACCCAGTCGAAGGCGTCTGGGCGCGCGTCAAGCGCAGCCTGGCCAACCTCGCCATCATGGTCCTCGACCGGCTCGAAACCCTCGTCCGCAACCGTCTCAAACGGCTTCACTACCGGCCCGACACCCTCGACGGCTTCATAGCAGACACCAGCCTGACCCTCGACGCCCCGGCATCACCTTGACGAGTCGTGTGGCGCGGGCACTTCATCCACCGGC
Organism: Streptomyces sp. NPDC104226; assembly: GCF_055584085.1. Classification (NCBI taxonomy): domain Bacteria; kingdom Bacillati; phylum Actinomycetota; class Actinomycetes; order Kitasatosporales; family Streptomycetaceae; genus Streptomyces; species Streptomyces sp. NPDC104226. The sequence continues at coordinate 26,261 of NZ_JBVJMS010000001.1, read as the reverse complement.
GCTGGACGCCGCGCGCCGCCGCCGCGCTCGGGCCACCGACTTCATGACCGGCAGAAGCAGGAACAACACGGCCCCCGCGCTGGTCGAGGCGGCCAGCAAGGCCGCCACACCGCCATCCACGTCGTCCGCGGCGGCGACTACCTGCGGATCGTCCGCCCGGTAGAGGACGGTGAGGTGCGCGCCCACGGGGATTTTGCTGCCACTACTGCCCGGCGGCAAGACAGCCACGACGGTGCGGCCCTGTGCCTCGAAGGCGATACTGCACCGTCCCAGCGTGCAGGTGCCGCGGGTGTGCATGGTGGCGTCGACGCGCACACCGTCTCGGAGCGAGCGCAGATGCTGTGCCTGGGGGATCAATACCAGGGCCGACAGTGCGCCCAGAAGTAGCGCGAGACCCAGCCACACGAAAACTTCCGTACGGTGCCCGGAGCTTTGACCTACCGTCTCGTCCACCATGTTCCCTACCCCCGTATGACCTGCTCACGTACGGGGCAACAGTATGTGTGGGGCTCCGCGGCGGGGTCACGGGCTGCTGGCGGCACCCATGAGCCGGTCCGGTTGCCGGACATCGGCAGGACGGGTGGCCCGAGCGACCCCGTTGGCACGGTCGTCCGTGCAGCCAGCGCCCAAGCCCATCAGGCACTTCGCCAAGGTTCACCCTGGCAAGCCGAAGTCAGTAGCCCCCGACCCCGGTCTAGAGGATCAGTTCCAAGGGGTCCGTGATCCTGCGGAGTGTCACCACTGTCTGTACACGCTGGCCTTGCTGCCGGTCACCAGGCTTGCGGGCGGAACGTCATCGGCCACGACAGCGCCGGCGGCAATCACGGAGTCACGGCCGATGCTGACGCCGGGAAGGATGGTGGCGCCGGCTCCGATCCACACGTTCTCCGCGACGTCGATGGGTGCACCTGTGAGGTACAGCCGCCGCTCCTCGGGGTCGACCGGATGACCGCTGGTGATGAACGTGACCTTCGGGCCTACCATCACGCGCTCGCCGAGCCGGATGCCGGCGTAGTCCAGGAACGTGCAGTTCTGGTTGATGAACACGCGCTCGGCGAGCTCGAGGTTGAGGCCGTGGTCGGTGTAGAAGGGCGGATAGATCGTCACTCGCTGCGGCAGCGGCTTGCCGAGGATCTGTTCGAACAGAGCTGCCTTGCCGGCGTCGTCCTCGAAGGGCAAGACATTCAGACGGGCGGTGAGCTCGGTGACCTGCAGGACCCTCTCGGCCATGGCCTGGAACTCGGCGCTGTGGATGCGCATGAGACGGTCGCTGGACATGGTGCGGTCCCTTCTGGCGTGCCGGTGGCCCGCACGACTGGCTGGATGATCTATTCGATGGGGTGCACTGGGGGTAAGTACCTCCCATACAAGATCTTTTCGTGACAATTGGCCTGGACGCCCTCGCGACGGCACTCTATGCGACGACCGACGACGTGCTGAAGCAACGCCCGGACCTGGCACCCTGGCGTCCGCCTGTGGGGATCGCGCCGCGGCTCACCGATGCCGAGCTGGTTGCCCTGGCGGTGATGCAGGCCGGGTTCGGCTTCACCTCCGAGGCCCGATGGCTGCGATACGCCCGCCCCCATCTGCGTCCCCACTTCCCGTACCTGCCCCAGCAGCCCGGCTACAACAAGCGGCTGCGCAGGGTCTCCCGGCTGCTGGCGGCCAGCACCTCGGTGTGGAACGACGACGCCTGGGTCGTGGACACCCCCGATCGAATGCGGCCGCTCCCGCGAGACCGTCAACGCTCCGACCTGGCCGGATGGGCCGAATGCGGCTACTGCACCAGCCACAGCCGCTTCTTCTGGGGCCTGCGCCTGCACCTGGTCTGCACCAGGGCCTGCCGGTCACCTTCGCCCCGACCGGAGCCAAAGCCGACGAACGCGAAACTCTCCAGAGCCCTGATCGCGGATGAACCCCGCCCCCATCGCCGACCGTCCCGGCCAGACGGTGATCGCGGACTTCGGCCGCGACTTCGAAAACCAACTCGCCCGCCAGGGAATCGAGTTGCTGCGACCGACCCGCAAAGGAGAACCAAGGCGACATGGCGGAGGTCGCATCGGCGCACCCGATGCAGCCTGTTCCGGCCCCGGCCTGCTCCCACAGGCGGGAGGCCCACGGCGATGGGGCGCATGTTCGGATTAGGTGGATCTTAAGGCTGCCGTAATCCCGGTGGAAGCCCGTGATCCGGTAGCGGGGCGGTGGCTACGTTCGTGTCCGCCGGGGAGTCACGCGGCGGCGCCGCGTCCAGGGGAGAGGCCGGTGCCGCGCGGTCTCCCCGGTCTCGGAGAACGTGCGCCACCCTTGTGAGGAGATCCGCCTGTGCCTGCTCGTCGATCCGCTGTCCGTATCGCCACGCTCACTCTCGCCCCGCTGGGTATCGCCGCGTACGCCGCCTTCCCGGCCTCAGCACACGGCTCGATGACCGATCCCGTCAGCAGGGTCGCGGCCTGCTACGCGGAAGGTCCGGAGAACCCGGTCTCCGCCGCATGCAAAGCGGCTGTCGCCGCCAGCGGGAAGCAGGCCTTCTACGACTGGAACGGTGTCAACATCCCGGCAGCCGGGGGCCGAAGCCGCCAGATCATCCCCGACGGACAGCTCTGCTCGGCGGGCAACCCCACCTTCAAAGGCCTGGACCTCGCACGCGGTGACTGGCCCGCCAGCCCCATGAAGTCCGGACAGCACACCTTCCGCTACAAGGGGACCGCCCCGCACGCCGGCGGTTTCCAGCTCTACATCACCAAGGACAGCTACGACCCGACCAAGCCGCTGAAGTGGTCCGACCTGGAGGACCAGCCGTTCGCTGCCGTCAACAACCCCCAGATGCAGGGGCAGGACTACGTCTTCACCGGCACGGTTCCCCGACGCACCGGACGCCATCTCATCTACGCGATCTGGCAGCGCTCCGACAGCCCGGAAGCCTTCTACAGCTGCTCCGACGTGGTCTTCGGCGCTGATGGCGGCGGAAGCACGGGCGGCGCGCCGACCGCGGCCCCCTCCACGGGAAACCCGGACGGCCCGGGTGCTCCGGCGCCCGGTTCGGGGTCGACCGGATCGACCGGCGGAACCCCGACCGCCAAGCCCTCGAGGCCGGGCAAGCCCACGAAGCCCGGTCGCCCAGGCCGGGGCCGCTGGGACCGGATCGGCACTCCGGACTGCCCCTACGCCAAAGCCCCCACCGACGCACAGATCACCCAGGGCGCACGCATGTCCTCGGTCGAGCACGCGGGCCACGGCGACGACGACCCCACCACCAACTCCGCGTCCTCCTCCCAGGGCATGCGGCCGAACGGAGGCTCGGCCCCGCTCGAAGGCGAGAACCTCGCCGAAACCGGCAGCAGCAACACCACGCCGGCCATCGCCCTCACCGGCGCGGCCGTCCTCGTACTCGGAGTCGCCTCCAGGTGGGCCCTCACCCGTCGCGGGAACCGCAGGTAAGACGCCCCGCGCCACACGGCGGATGCTGCCCGGCCAACCCTCAGGCCGGAACGACCGGACCGCGTCCCGGGACGCCGTAGGCCACGGGCCTGTGCGGCTCCGGCTCGGAGGGTCAGCAGCTCCTGGTGGTGCCGAGGACGAGGGCGTAGGGGATCACGCAGAAGGCGCCGAGGTTGGTGGCGACGATCAGGGTGAGGAACAGCCAGTAGGCGAAGCCGTGGCTGTTGGAGGAGGCGAGGAGCCACCCTAGGAGGCCTTTGTTCGCCGCGGCGTACAAAGGCCTCCTAGGGTGGCACGGCGTCGGCGCTGTGCTGCCCGTTGCCTGCTGCGGGCTGGTGTCAGCCGCCGAGGAACGTGCGGCGCCACTGGAGCGGGGACATGGTGAGTGCGGCTTCGGCGAGGGCTTGCGCGGAGGGTGTTTTGAGGCTGGCGAGGGAAGTGTCGATCCAGTCCTGTACCTCGCTGTAGCCCTGGGCCCGGTATTCGACTGCCTGGACGAGGCATTCGAGTTTGTCGGCGTCGTGCGCGACGAGGACTTCGAGGCTGCTGCCGGTCTCGTACTCGTCCACGATGCGCTGGACGCCGGCCTTGACGGCCGGGTGGGTGGCGGAGACCTGGTCGGCGGTGACGGTCTGGTTGGTGGCGGCCTGGATGTAGCGGCGGCCGATGTGCGGGATGTCCCCGATCCGGGTCTCCTGCGTGTCGTGGAAGAGGCACATCAGGGCGACCTTGCCGGCGTCGGCGCCTTCCATCATCGCGAGGACGGAGCCGATGATCCCGACGCGGAAGGAGTGCTCGGCGATGGACTCGGGGTTGTTGTTCCCGGTGAACCACCAGCCGGTGCGCTTCGCGTTCTTCAGGACGCCCATCTCGAAGAGGAACCCGGCCGTGCCCTGGGCGTTCGGCGTCTCGTCTGCCATGTGGTGACCTCCGGTTCGGATCATGCGTTCTGTCGTAAAACGTAGTGGAGGGAACCGAGTTCGCGTCTGGATCTGGGGGAGATCACGCCGTCCCCGAGGAGTCTTTCCGCGCGCCCGGTCAGGGATGCGGTGACCTGGGGCAGAGCGCGGGGCAGCCAGGGGTGTGCGGTGAGCAGCGCCCACAGCGAGTGGGCGTACAGGTCGACGTACCCGGGTGCGAGGTGCATGCCGTCGGCGAGGGCACGCAGCAGGGCGACGGGGTCCCAGCCGGTCAGGGTGCGGTCGCGCATGAAGGTGTCGTCGGCCTGGGGCTGGCGGGCGACGCCGAGCCAGTACGCCCAGTAGGTCAGGTTCGCGGCTTCGCCGTCGTCGCTGCCGGCTATGGCCCGCTCGATGAAGTCCCACAAGGGCACGGGGTCGCCGAGGCGGGCCAGGGCGGTCGCCGTGGAGCGGGCCTCGGCCCACTGAGGGGTCCAGCCGCGGCGGGCCAGGACGGCACGCCGGGCGTGCAGGGCCTGGGCGGTCCACGCGCGTGCTTGCGGGGTGCGGTCGTAGGAGGCCAGGTAGAGAGCCTGACGATGCAGCAGGATGCCCTGCGGGTCCGTGCGCTTCGCGGACTCGGCGGCCGTGCGGAGCTGGTCGAAGACGGTCTGCCGGTCGCCGGGGTCGAGTAACGGGGCGGTGGGGACGGGGCCGCGCCGGGGCCGTTCCAGGCGCTCGGCGAGCGACGGAGGCGGGGTGCCCGTGAGCGCCCACGCGAGCATGTGGGTGGTGTCGCGGGTGTGGACCCATTCGCCCAGCGTGCGGCCGCCGTCGGCTGGGGCCATGCAGGCTGCCACGATCCGGTCCGCGTCCATGGCCGCGTCCAGGAGCACCACGACGTGCTGATCGGCGCCGAGGACGGCCAGGCGGCGGCGCATGCCGGTGAGGGCTCCGGCCTTCATGTTGGCCAGCGGGCGGCGCCCCGACTCCCAGCCCTGCACGGTCGCCAGGTCGACGTCGAGGAGCTCGGCCAGGCCCTGCTGCGTGGCGGGGATCGACTCTCGGGCGGTGCGCAGCACGAAGCCGCTGATGAATCCCGACCGTGGCCGGGCGGTGTCCTTTGCGGTCATGACGCTCCCTGGGGCGGGGCCGCTACCCGAACTCGTACCCGCAGTCAGTCCTACTCCACCACGGGCGCCCGTACGGTCAACCCGAGGAATCCGGCAGGGGCTTCCGCCGGCTCCTGTGGTCGGCACCACGCATGCCGGCCAGTGCTCGCCGTCGCCGTTGCGCCTTCCAGAGAGGTAGGTACGCCGTGTCAGAGGACCCCCGAGACGGTGTGCCGCCGTTCGCGCCGAGTCCCGCTCTGCGCGTACGGGCCGATCACGGTCTGGCCGTGTTCCTCGCCCGCTGGGATGACGATCCCGTGCACGAGGCTGTCCAGCACCCGGCCGGCATCGAGGACGAGACCGGCGGTGAGCGGTGACTGCGGTGGCCCGCCGGGTGGCCATCAAGCCGTACCGGGTCGGTGACACCGTCACCGGGACCACGTACGTCGAGCCCGAGGACCGGAGCCGCGAAGCCTCGGCAGAGTTCACCGGCACCGTGGTCCAACTCGGCTCCGGGTGGCCCGGCGTAGACGCGCAGATGGCGTTTCTGTGGGCCCGACTGCCGTCCGGCAGGGAGGTCAAGGCGCTGTTACGGGACGTCGAGCGCGTGGAGTGAACCAGCCGCCGGCCTGGCGCCCGCCCGGCCGGTACCGCACCACCGACGAGAGGAAGACCGTCATGGACAACAACAGCGGAAGCGGAGGCAGCGGGAGCGGCGGGAGTGGTGGAGGCAGCGGCGGGAGCCACAGTGGCGGGTCAGCGCCGATCTCCACCCCGCCCCCGCCGCCCCCGTCCAACCCCGACACCTCCACCCCTTCCGGTGGCGGGAAGCACGGCAAGTAGAGATGACTGCAACCGCACGCCAGGAGCGCCCCAGCCGTACCGAGCTGGGGCGCGGCCTCATGGAATCCGGCGCCCTCACCTCTGATTGGGCGCCCACGTTCGCCGCCGTCGACCGCGCGGCATTCCTGCCGCGCCTGATGTGGCCGTTTCTATCCGGCGGCGAGGCCGAGGCGGCCCGGGCCGTCACCGTTGACCGGCGTACGGATCCGGCGGCCTGGTACGGGTTCGCGGACAGTGACCTGTCGATCGTCACGCAGTGGGACGACGGCGCCCATCGCGGCACCGCCCCGGGGCGTGTGGCGACGTCGTCCAGCTCACAGCCCACCACGGTCTTTCAGCTCCTCGCCGCCCTGGAGGCCGACAGCGGCATGCAGGTCTTGGACGCGGGCACCGGCACCGGGGAAACAGCCGGCCTCCTCGCCCACCGCTGCGGCGCCGCCAACGTCGTCACCATCGACGTGGATGCGGCCGTCTCGGCCACCGCGAGGGAGAACCTGTGCAGGCTCGGCCTCTACGCCGAAGTCCTCACCGGTGACGCCCTCGCCGGACACCCGGCGGGCGGACCGTACGACCGGCTGTTGTGCACGTTCGGGGTCCGCTCCATCCCCCGGGCCTGGACGGACCAGGTCCGCCCAGGTGGGGTCATCGCCGTCCCGTACGGCACCCACTACAGCAACCGGGACGCCCTGCTGCGCCTCGATGTCCTCGGCGACGGCGAGGCGTCCGGACGGTTCCGCGCCGGGCTGGAGTTCATGCGGGCCCGCTCGCACCGGACCGTGTGGCCGACCCACACCGACTACGTCACCACCTGGCCCGGATCGGCCGGCACGGTCCTCCAGCCGGGACAGCTCACCGACGCCGAGTTCGTCATCGGGCTCGCCGTCCCCCACCTCACCCACACCGTCTTCCGCGAGGAGGACGGCACCCTGGCCGCCTGGTTCTACTCCCTGAGCGACCGGTCGTGGGCGGCCGTGCGCTGGCCGGAGGAGGACGGACCGGGCACCGTCTACCAGCACGGACCCCGACGGCTCTGGGACGCCGTAGAAGCCGCCTGCGCCTGGTGGGAGGAGCAAGGCCGCCCCGCTCTCGACCGCTTCGGGCTTACCGTCACCCCCGACGGTGAGACACCATGGTTGGACGACCCGGGCAACCTGCTGCCGGGCGCGCAGTGGCGATGAAAGGGGAGTGTCGTGGGTGAGCGTGAGGAACCGTCGCTGGAGCAGTGGGCGGCCCGCCGCGACCAACGCCGCGCATCGGACCAGCAGATCACCGGCCATCGCCGCGCCGAACCCCTCGACCCCGCCGCCCGTGGCCGCGCCGCGCACCTCGCCCCCGATGCTCCCCGCGTCCTCCTGGAGCTGGACGTCGAGTCCGGGCAGTGGGTGCCCGTCGGAGTCGCGGCCACGGCCGCCGAGGCCGCGCTCTTCCTGACCGGCTGACGCCGCCCGCACGCTGCTGGCACGCCTCGGACGGTGGAGCCCCTACTGCTGATCACGCCGATCCGGATCCAGCGGGTGGCCCGCCTGGACCGAGGTGCGAAGGAAGACCCGGACGAGCTCCAGCCCCCAGTCTCCCAGGCCAGCGCTCCCGTACGCGCCGGCCACGCTGCTCCGGGGAAGAGGGATCCGTCCCTCGGCCTACAGGGCCTTCTCGTAGGCGATGGTCGTGGTCGGGCAGTCCTCCGCGAGCCCCAGGAGCGACTGGACCTCGGCTTCGTCGGCGGCGAGGTCCCAGCGGAGTTTGGTTGCGACCCAGGTCGCGGTGTACGTGCAGTGGTAGGCGCCGTCCGACGGCAGCCACTCGGCCGGATCATTGTCCGACTTGCTCCTGTTCGAGACCGCAGAGACCGCGATCAGCGTGTCAGGGGATGCCTGGTCGTTCGCGTATGCCTCCCGCCGCGCCGCAGACCACGGCACCTGCTCGCTATCACCGGCGCGGCCGGAGCCCAGGGCGCCAAGGGTGACCGCGGCGACGCGGGTGCCCAGGGCGCGGCCGGCCCCCAGGGCGTGAAGGGCGTCTTACGGCGAGCGGCCAAGGTGCACCGCTCAATACGGTGCGGAGCGGGGCTGCCGATGCACGCCGAGTAGAGTTGAACATGTTCAGATTTCGTGGCAGCGTGAGCGCTTGACGATCTGGTGTCCGAAGGAACCAGGGTTTGGCGTACGCAAGGGGGAGTCATGCGTGATGAACGAGGGCGAGTCGCTGCGGGGTTGCGTGGAGTGGTCGTGGCGGTCGCGGTGTTGACGCTGGCCACGGGGTGCATGGGGCAGTCACAGACATTGGCTCGGGCCGACATCGTAGGCACCTGGACCGAGGGCGATACCGGGACCCTGCTCTTCAAGGACGACGGCACCGTCGTCGTAACGAACCTTGCCGAGTTCAACAACGACGGCGACAAGGTGTCGGAGTGCAGCGGCACGGGCAAGTGGGGCGCGTATCCCGACGACAAGGAAGCGCAGCAGGTTTGGACCACCGTCTGCGACGGCAACCCATGGGAATTCGGCGGCTCGAAGGCGCATCCGAAGATGCGGCGCAGCGTGGGAGATCCTGATAACGGGGACGATCAAACCCTCACCCGTAAGTAGCAGCAGCCGTCCGGCGCGTCCAGCCCGCCATCCAGGTGCACCCAGAGGTGGCCACGGAGATGATCGCAGCCAGCACCTCCCGATCCCCATGCCGACGCCGGCCACCGACCTGAGGACGTTCCGGTGCCGACGGGCACCACGCGTTCGAACAACTCCCACAAGGGCTGAAGCGACTGCGCGGCGCCGGCCGCCGGATCATCAACATTTCCAGCGGCGCAGCCCGCGTCGCCATGCCCGAGATCATCGCCTACGGTGCCGCCAAGGGCGCTCTGGACAATTTCATCCTCAACCTTGCGAAGGAGCTGGGCGCTCGCGGTATCACGGCGAACTCGGTCGGGCCCGGGATCATCGACACGGACGTCAACGCGGGCTGGCTGCGCGGCAACCCGTAGGCCGAGGCTCGGGCGGCCTCCCTGGCCGCGCTGGGCCGCGTCGGCCGGCGGCAGGACGTGGCCGACGTGGGGGCCTTCCTCGCCTCGGACGCCGCGCGCTGGGTCACCGGCAAGGTGATTGATGCCACCGGCGGCTCCGGTCTGTGACCTTCGCCGGATCGATCAGAAATCGAGAAGCTGGGCTCATCGGGCCGCCTCTAGCCTCACCATGAGCACCATCCGTCACACACAGCGCAAGGAGTACGCAATGAAGGCGCACGTCAGCTCGATCCTGCTCGGAGTCCGCGACATGGAGGCCGCCAAGCGGTTCTACGTCGAGGGGCTCGGCTGGAAGGTACAGAGCGACTTCGGCATATCGGTGTTCTTCGAGTCCGACGGTGCCTCGCCCGTCGGTTTCTACAGCCGTGAGGGTCTCGCCCAGCAGGTGGGCACGGACCAGGAAGGAAGCGGCTTCAGCGGCCTGGTCCTGACGTACGTGGTGCGCAGTCAGGCGCGCGTCGACGAGGTCATGGCAGAGGCCCACAAGGCCGGCGCCAAGATCCTCAAGCCGGCGGGTGCGCTGCCGTGGGGCGGCTACGGCGGCACCTTCGCCGACCTGGACGGCTACGTCTGGAGCCTCGGCTACAGCGACCAGGGCACCGACCAGCCCTACGCCGAGTAAAAGGGGAGAAGACCGTGAAGTTCCGCGCCCATGTCGAGCCTCCCGAGCCCATGCGGGGCCTGGAGGTTCCGCCCGAGGTGGTGGCAGCGCTCGGCGAGGGCTCGCGGCCGCCGGTGACGATCACGATCAACGGGCATTCCTGGCAGAGCAGGATCGCCCTCCTGCGCGGCCGCCACCTGATCGGCCTCAGCCATGCCAACCGGCAGGCCGCAGGCGTCGAGATCGGCGAGGAGGTCGAGGTCGAGGTCGAGCTCGACACCGAGCCGCGCGTCGTCGTCGAGCCGGAGGACTTCGCTCGGGCCCTGGACGCAGACCCGGCCGCCCGCGCCGTCTACGACACCCTCACGCACAGCCGCAAGCGCGAGCACGTGCGGGCCATCGAGAGCGCGAAGAAGCCCGAGACACGCCAACGCCGCATCGAGAAGGCCATCACCACCCTGCGGACCTGACCAAAAAGCGGATGGCAACCTCACTGCGGAACGCCGGCCGGACCGGCCGGCGTTCCGCAACAGCCGCCAGGGAACCAGCAGCGACACGGGCTTCGATCCGGGCCGATCCGGTCACGCCCAGTCCACCCCCAGCTTGGTTGGAGACTCACACGCCCAGCTTCACGATCACCGGCTCCGCTTCCCCCTCGACCGCGACCCCTCGCCGTGGGCGCGCGGCACCGGCCGTGCTGCGCCTTCCCGCCCGACTCACCGCGCGAGGGCTGTCAGGCCCCGCGGGAACGCCTACTGCGCATTCCTCGCCCCTTCGCTGCACGAGCCTCCGCCGATGCCGGAGGTCTTCAGGGCTGCCGCTCCCTGCGGGTCGGAGTTGCCGTCCGGGTACGTGCGGCTGCCTTCGTTGGTGAAGCCCTGTCGCCCGCCGTTTGGTCTCGGGCCACCTGTCGGTGTCGGGCTGGAGGGTCAGGGCTGCGGGCGGACTTGGCCACCGGCAGCCTGCTGCAGCGCGGTTGTCAGCCGGTCGCGGGCGGCGGTCTGGGCGGAGATCCGCCGATCGAGGACTGCCAGTCGTTGTCGCGCGACCTGCAGCCCTTTGTCCGAGGGCGGTGCCGTAGCCACGTCACCGTCCAGGCACGGCAGAAAGATGCGTACGTCGTCCAGGGTGAGCCCGGCGTTCAGCAGGTAGCGGATGTTGCCCACGCGCACCATGGCCCGCTCGTCGTAGACGCGGTATCCGTTGGAGGCCCGGTCGGAGGAGATCAGTCCGGCCTGCTCGTAGTGCCGCAGTGCCCGAGCGGTCGCTCCTGTCTTCTTGGCCAGCTCGCCGATGCGCACCTGCCCCACCTCCCGGTCCACTCCTATCACGCCACGACCGCTCCGCCGTCGACCGGGAGTACCACTCCGGTGATGAACGAGGCCGCCGGAGAGGCGAGCTGGGTGATCGCCCAGGCCACCTCCTCGGGGCGGCCGATCCGGGCAAGGGGGGTGTGCGCCAGCTGCCATTCCCGCACGGCGGCCATCCGCTCCGCCGTCAGCCCCTGGTGCTCGCCGATGGGTGTGTCGACCGCGCCGGGCGCGACGGCCACCACCCGTACCCCCCGGGGTGCCAGCTCGACGGCCCAGCTGCGAGTCAGCAGCTCCAGAGCGGTCTTCGTCGCGGCATAGACCGAACTGCCCGGCCAGGCGCGCTGTCCCACCGACGTACTGACGTTGACGATCACTCCGCGCGACGCCTCCAGAAGCGGCAGCGCGGCCTGTGCCAGCAATATGGGGGCCACGAGGTTGGTGGAGAGCTGAGCGTCGATCATGTGTGGCGTGAGGGTGTCCAGAGCGCCGCTGCGCACGATGCCGGCGTTGTTGACAAGCACGTCCAGCCGGCCGTGTCTCTCCAGGACGGTCCGGAGAATCCGGCAGGGCTCGCCTTCGGCGGTGATATCGGCGGCCAGCGGTGTGATCCTGGCGCTCGAGGCAGCGGTCTCTTCGAGAGGCTCGGCTCGCCGTCCGATCGCCACCACGTGGGCGCCTTCGGCGGCGAAGGCACGGGCGGTGGCCCGGCCGATCCCGGTGCCGGCTCCGGTGACGGCGACGATCCTGCTGGTGCGGGGTGCGGTGCTGTTCATGCCGCACAGCGTCCAACCCTGCCGCCAGTGGCAAGGTCAAGCATCGCCCGCCAGAGGACAGGCGCCATTGGTGATCGCGCGCGGATGACAGCGAGACTGCTGCATGAGCCGTGCAGCAGTTCAGCTCAGCGTGTCGACAGACTGAGTGCCTCGCCGGAGACAAACAAGCCGCCCTGCCATGTGCTGTCAGAAGACGGCGACACAGACGATGATGACGGCGACCATGACCACGACGGTCAGATTGGTGAAGGCTCTGCTGGTGAGGGCCCGGTAATGCCGCGCGTACCGTTCTTCGTGCCGGGCGATATGCGCTTCCACCTGCGGGTCTGGCGTCCAGCCGACTGCCCGGCGGTCATGAAGCAACTGCTGCAGGGCAGCTGCTTCCCGGGGGAAGCTCTCCGGTGTGAGTTCGGAGGTGTCCAGGTTCGGCAGAAGTACGCGTCGACCGTCGGCCCGGTAGGCGTAGAGCACCGTCGAGGCTACGGCAGGTTCCCCTATCCCGGGTAGGGCGGGGCGACGGTGCGGATGTCGTAGATGTCGGCCCAGTCGAGGCGCCGAATTCGTACGCTCGACCGCAAGGTGATGCCGTCGTCGTCGACGCGGGTGAAGGTGCGCGGCGCCGTGCAGAGAACGAAGATGAGGGTGACCGCCGCAACGACGGTCATCGATGTCTGGAACCAGAGGCGATACTCCTCCGTCCAGATTCTGATGAGGAACCCGGCCACGGACAGGCCCAGTACGCCCAGGACGATGGACCTCGTTTTCGTCGTGGTGCCGTACTGAAGAGGCATCGATTCCTCGTGCACGCTTCCCCCTCGCTCTGCGATGGTCCCAAGACCGCCCATGATCGCAACCCCCACGGCGAGGAACCAAGGGCTCCAGGACGCAGAAGTCGGGCTGCGCCATTCCCGGGCAGCGCACGGTCCGCCACAAGCCGCGCACACCCCCCGCTCAGGTGCGCGGGCGGCTGACGGCGGCGGAGGCCTTCGAGCAGGCCCGAGCCGGAAACCGTTCGGTCAGCGGCGGACGGTACGGCCGAGTCGGCATCCTGAAAACGGTCCCGGCATCGCTACCTGGGGAGTTGGGTCCGGTACGGCTGTCCCACCTGATCGGCGCTGCTGAGGTCCCCGCGACCACTTCGTGAAAATCCGCCTGGCCGGCGGCCCGGCTGCGGCATCGTCGTGGTCGGGCGGCCCCACACCGTGGGCCGTCTGAACACGGGGGCAGGGGAGAGGGGTGGGGTCGTGGTGAGTAGGCGTGAGACCTGGACGACGGAGGAGTTCGGCTCGTCCCACACCGGCTCGGTCGAGGCCGTCCTGGGAGACGGGACGGTTCCGGCGCCGGTGTACTTCGACAGTGGCTCTGGTGGGGGAGGGGACCCGGTCTCCCAGTGGAGCGTCTACGACGGCCGCTGGCCCCACGTCCCCCGGGCCGCCGCGGTGCGCGCGGTGTGCTCCTGCGGCTGGACAGGCCTCGAACACTGCCTGGACTGGGAGGTGATCGGCTGCCAGGATCTGGCCGAAGGCGGGAGCGAGCAGGCGGACGCAGGCGAAGGCGACTGGGACGGGCACACCGACCAGGTTGAGGCGAGCACGGTCCCCCTGCCCGGGACCGTCACCACGCTGCTGGCACAGCTGGAGCAGGAGATCGACCGGCTGACCAAGACCGCGCCGGTCGCCGCGGTGCGGGCGGCCCGTCGCCTGGAGGTCACGGCGGAACGGGTTGGCTACTGGGCCGCCCGCGCCACCGCCAACGACCTCGACACCACGCAAGCAGCCGCCCAACTCGGCCTCAACGAGGACGCCACCCGCAGACTCCTGGCACGCCTCGGACGCTGGAGCCCCTACAGCTGACCACGCCCACCAGGTTCCAGAAGGCGGCCCGCCCGGACCGACGTGCGAAGGAAGACCCGGACGAGCTCTACCCACCAGCCTCCCAGGACAGTGCCCCTGTACGTGGCGGCCACGCTGCTCCGGGTAGAGGGACCCGTTGCGTGGCCTACAGGGCCGGGTTCGAGTACGCCGTCGCCGAGCCGGATGAGCCCGACGTCGTAGGGAGCGCTCGGAGCGGTGAACCCGTGCCGGGGCCGCGAAGGGGACCTCAAGCCGGCGCCACCTCTCCTTGTACGGGAGGGCCAGCAGCATCGTGCGGTCATCTATAGGATGTCCCCTCCGGTGGAGCGGAATGCTGAAGCCGCGCTGCAGTTTGGTGTCCTGTCGTGCGGCCCCCTCAGAGCCAGCCCTGCTGGGCCGCTTTCAGGCCGGCCTCGAACCGGCTGCTGGCGTGGAGGCGTTCCATCAGCGCGGACATCTGGCGGCGTACGGTCCGTAGGGAGACCCCCAGGCGCTTGCCGGCTGCTTCGTCCGTCATGCCCGAGGCCAGGAGCTTGAGGAGTTCGAGTTCGCCTGAGGTGGGCTTCGTGTCGGTGGAGCGGGCGCGGTCCGCGCCGAGCGGGACGGCGGAGCCCCAGGTCTGCTCGAACAAGGACAGCAGGGACGCCACGATGCCGGGCGCGCGGGTGCACAGTGCTCCCAGGCGGGAGTTGGTGGGGTCGATCGGTACGACGGCTACCTCGGCGTCGAAGATCAGCAGGCGGGGCGGCAGGAGCGGGCTGGTGCGGACCTGGCCGCCTTCCTCCGTCAGCCACCGGGCGTAGGCCAGTGTCGCCGGGTCGTTGCGGGCGCTGTCCTGGTAGACCGAGCGCATCTCGATGCCGCGTTTGAGTGCGCGTCGGTCGAGCGGGCGCGAGGCTTCCAGGCTGGCCTCGGACAGGGCGCCCCCGGGCAGGATTGCCGTGAACTCCCGTGCCAGCCCGTGGGCCAGTTCCTCCAGCCGGCTCTGTATGGCGTCCATGCCGACGAGGCGTTCTGCTCCGTCGACCTCCGTGTTCGGCCGGAGGTCCGCGAATTCCGATACGGCCCGCACGGCGGCCGCCTTGCTGCGGGCCAACTCCGCCTGGCGCCGGGCCAGGTCCTCCTCCTGGCGGCGCAGCAGCAGCTCCAGGCCCAGATCGGGGGTCACCGCGCGCAGTGCGCCCGGGCTGTCCCGTGAGGGCCGCAGCAGGTCGAGATCAACGAGCTGGTCCAGGCCGTTGCGGACTTGCGTCTCGGTGAGTCCGAGACTCGCGCACAGTTCGGCCACACCCCCCGAAGGGTCGGCCAGCATCCCCCGGTACACGGCTTCGACATCCGGTCCCAGCCCTAGCGATTGCAGCACTCTTCAGTCCCCCAACTGATTTCCGGCCGCGCGCATCAGCGGCCGATTCCTTGATCGTAAGCCACAGATGGCACCAAGGTGCCTGGCGTCTTGGTGCCTGCCTGAACCCCTTCTGCGCACGTCAGACGGGCAGCAACATAGTGATCACCGGAACGGCGGGGGCGAAAGTCCCCGACTCAAGGCCAGAGCCGCAAGGACGGTCCGGAGCAGCGCGCAGCAGCACTCACCACCCCACAAGCTTCGATCCAGAGGAATCCCATGTCCCGCACCGCCCGAATCGCCGCTGTTGCCGTCCTTGCCTCCCTCCTGTGCGCCGCCACCGTCACGACGGCCTCGGCAGCCGCCACCGGCGCAACCGCCAAGCCCTCGGTCTCTGTTCCGGGCAGCATCAACTGGGACACTGCCCCGATGGCCGGCACCAACAGCATCAACTGGGACTGACCCTGATGCGCGTCGTCCGCGCCTCACTCACCGCAACCCCTCCAGGCCCCGCACACAAGAGCGCACTCGCCGTTGTCTCCGACCTGATCTGGGCGCGCACCGCCCCGTCCCGCAATCTGGAGCACCTGCGGGCCAAGGCCTCCGACGAAGGCATCGACGTCTACCTCTTCCTGCGAGCCGCGTCCGAGGACGCGGCCCTCGACCAGGCTCGCGCCATCCTCGCTGACGCCCACGCGCCCCTTACCGCGCACGGCTACCACGCCACCGTCACGCATCACTGAGGCGGTCCTCTCCGCCCTGCGGGCCCCGGCTTCCTGCCGAGCCCCCGACTTCCCCGCACCGAGGCTTCCTTCGGCCTGCCCACTCCCAGGAGATCCGCCATGCCCCGCACCGCCGCGTCCCGTCGCGTCCGCACCGCCGTTCTCGCCGGAACCAGCCTCGTTGCGGTGGCCGCCGTCTACGGCGTGAGCCAGCAGGCCAGTGCCTCCGCGACGGACGCTCCGGTGCCGATCGCTGCCGCCCCGGCGCCCCCTGCCCCGGCAATCACGCCCCGGGCCGCAGCCACCGTGCCGGCCGCGCCCACCGCGACCCGTACCGCGAACCCGGCCCCTACGACCGCGCCCGCCGCCCCGGCCACCGAGCCGAGCACGAGTTCGTCGGCCAGGCCGAGTGGGGCCGCCCCCTCGCAGCCCGTGCTCAACCCCACCGAACTCCCGGACAGCACCCGGCAGCAGTGGAAGCCCATGGGCAACGTCAAGTCGCTCCCGCTCAGCGGGGACTTCCAGCTCAACGAGTGTGTGAGCGTCGCGAAGGCGACGGCCTGGAAGCAGCAGGGCTACCTCGGCTCCTCCCGCGACACCGTCGCCGTCCAGGACACCCTCACCTTCCCGGACGAGGCCACGGCCGCCGCCGCGTTCCGCAAGACCGCCGAGGCGATGAAGAACTGCCAGGCGACCAGCCGCGCCCTTCAGAAGCAGAACGCACTGCCCCAGGACGCCACCGTCCGGGACACGGCAACCACCCCCGAGGGTGCGGCCTGGCAGCGCCGCTGGACGGCAGTCCAGGGCCTCTCGTCCCCCGGCGACCAGGCCAACCACATCTACGCCGTACAGCGGGGCACCGTCCTCGCCCTCCTTCACTTCGACGAGGTGGCATCCCCGGGCACCGCCGGCACCCCCCCGTCCTACGACTTCCGAGGCGACGCCACCGTCCTGCGCACCCTCGGCGCACAGCTCGACAAGTGATCCCGAACGGATCTCACCACCCCACCTGTTTCCAGCACTTTCAGGAGTCACGCATGTCCATGAAGCGTTCCGCCGCCTGCGCCGCCGCCACCCTGGCCATCGCCGGTCTCGCCGGCACCGCCACCGTGATCCCCGCCCAGGCCGCCCCCGCCACGGCCACGACCCTCGCGGCGGCCACCGCCTCCTCATCCAACGTCGGTGGCGCCATATCCCGAAGCGAGGTCATCGAGCGCGCCAAGTACTGGCTCGGCAAGAACCTCACGTACAACCAGAGCGGCTCGTACCCCGACTCCGCCGGCAAGAACTACCGCACCGACTGCTCCGGCTATGTGTCCATGACCTGGCACCTGTCCAGCAGCCTGAGCACCCACGGCATCGGGGACAGCGCCGACACCTACGAGATTCCGCGCAGCCAGCTCAAGGCCGGTGACGTCCTCAACAGCTACTACGACCACGTCATCCTCTTCGACAAGTGGGACGACGCCGCGCACACCAAGTTCTCGTACTACACCTTCGGATCGACCCCGGTGAAGCACATCACCGGCATGTCCATCAACGCCTCCAGCATCGACGGCCACCCCAACGGCGACTACAAGGCGCTCCGCTACAACAAGATCGTCGACGACAGCCAGCCGACCACCGCGGGTGTGTATCGGAAGGGTGAGTCGGTGTTCTACATCTCGGACGCGTCGGGTGGGCTGGCCGGCTATGCGGGGTTCGGTGCGTCGGGCGATGTCCCGCTGACGGGTGACTGGAACGGCGACGGCAAGGACACCTTTGGTGTGTACCGGCCGAGCAACCAGACCTTCTACCTCACCAACGACAACGCGACGGTGGCGGTGAGCCGGATGCTGGGGAACCCCGACGACGTCCCGGTGGTCGGCGACTGGGACGGAAACGGAACCGACACCATCGGCATCTACCGTCCGGGAGACCAGACGTATTCCCTCACCAACGACAACGCTTCGGTGGCGGTCATCCGCAGGATGGGTGTCGCGGGCGACACCCCGATCACGGGCGACTGGAACGGGGATGGCACCGACACGGTGGGTGTCTACCGTCCCGGCGACACCACCTTCTACCTGAGCGACTCCAACGCCACCGCGTCGGTGTCGCACACGGTGAAGTTCGGCAACCCGGGTGACACCCCGATCAAGGGTGACTGGAACGGCGACGGCACCGACAAGGTCGGTATCTACCGCGCCGCGACCTCCGACTTCATCGGTGCCGCGAAGGACTCCGACACCGTGATCTACAACAAGCGCTTCGGCAACCCGGGCGACACCCCCATCACCGGTGCCTGGTAGCCCCCGCTCAAGTCCCGAGTCACCCGGCAGGCGCCCGCGAACGGCCCGCGCCTGCCGGCTCGCACCGCCGCAGCGCCGCCGACCCGACGACCGGGTCGCGCACCGGCCGGCACCCCTGCCGCCGTCCACTGACGGAACACATTTACCTGCCCGTACCGCCATAGGAGTTCCCACCCATGCGTCACACCCTGTCGACCGCCCTCCGCACTGCAGGTTCCCTGGCCCTGGCCGCCGCCTGCCTGACGGCTGTCGCGGCCCAGCCCGCCCAGGCGGCCTCGGTCAGCACCTGGGACAAGGTCGCCCAGTGCGAGGCCACCGGGAACTGGAGCATCAACACGGGCAACGGTTACTACGGGGGCCTGCAGTTCAGCCTCAGCACGTGGAAGGCGTTCGGCGGCACGCAGTACGCGGCCTATCCGCACCAGGCCACGAAGAAGCAGCAGATCCTCATAGGCGAGAAGGTCCTGGCCGGCCAGGGCCAGGGCGCCTGGCCCCACTGCGGCCCGGCGGCCGGACTCGGCTCGGACCACGCCGACCCCTATCCGGCGACGCCCGCCGATTCCCCTTCCCTCGCGGGTGTGTACCGTCCGGGTGAGTCGGTGTTCTACATCTCGGACGCGTCGGGTGGGCTGGCCGGCTATGCGGGGTTCGGTGCGTCGGGGGATGTGCCGCTGACGGGTGACTGGAACGGTGACGGCAAGGACACCTTTGGTGTGTACCGGCCGAGCAACCAGACGTTCTACCTCACCAACGACAACGCGTCGGTTGCGGTGTCGCGGATGCTGGGCAATCCCGATGACGTTCCGGTGGTGGGGGACTGGAACGGTGACGGTAAGGACACCATCGGTATCTACCGTCCGAGTGACCAGACGTTCTCCCTCACCAACGACAACGCTTCGGTGGCGGTGACCCGCAGGATGGGTGTGGCTGGTGACAGGCCGATGACGGGTGACTGGAACGGGGATGGCACCGACACGGTGGGTGTCTACCGGCCGGGTGACACGACTTTCTACCTGAGTGACTCCAACGCGACGGCGTCGGTGTCGCACACGGTGAAGTTCGGCAACCCGGGTGATACCCCGATCAAGGGTGACTGGAACGGCGACGGCACCGACAAGGTCGGTATCTACCGCGCCGCGACCTCCGACTTCATCGGTGCCGCGAAGAACTCCGACACGGTGATCTACAACAAGCGGTTCGGCAACCCGGGTGACACCCCCATCACCGGCGCCTGGTAGGAGCGACTGGCAAGGACAGTCAAGGAGCGAGAACACGGCAAAGTCCGATCCGTTCGGACAGTGAAGAAGGCCCAGGTCGCTGACCTGGGCCTTCTTCGCGACCACCGGTGCGGTCCTCACCCGGTTGGAATGGGCCTTCGGCGGCCTCACGCCCGTGGCCGAGCTGATGGCCAGAGCTCTCGCGGGGGAGGAGGGGGCGAGCGACTGGGACTCGGTTTTGTGGGTCCTCACCCGTTGCCTCGATGCGGAGACGTTCGCCGCGGTGACCTCACACCGGTACGACCCGGAACCAGAGCACCGCTCTTTCGTCCTCTCCGTCCTGTCCACTACCGGCTCGAGCCGGTCCGCGAGCGAGCCCTGGAGCTGGACCGAGCCTCAGCAGCCCTTCCTTCTCGACGTCACGGGCGCACTGGATGACGTTGGCACCGGTGAGCAGCTGACGGACGGGTACGCGCGGCCGCGCTGAAGGCCACCGCGAGCATTGCACCGCGAATGTGCAGGCCGGCCGGTGGATCGCCGTACGGCACGCAGACGGCCACATCCACTTCATGGCCGCCCTCGCCCGAGCGGACGGCGCTGGGGCCTGACACTGTTCGCCCGGTGTCTGGGGGTCGCGCCGCGCCCTGGCGACGGGGGTGTTGGCGAGGGCGGCGGCTCAGACTGCTGTCGCGCCACGGCGGCCGATTCGGCCGCTGACGAGCGTGGGCGCCGCCTCAAACAGGCCAAGCATGCCCAGTGAGCTGCTCTGCGCGCTCGGTCCAGGCCGCCCATCTGGCCCGGCCGATGAGGAGTGCAGCGGCCCCTTCCCTGCAACGGCTGACGGCACTCGCTCGTCTGACCCGCTGCAGTCTGCGCAGGTGCGCTACGACCACAGCAGACATGGTAGTCAATCATTGACTACCATGTCTCCCGCGTGATCACCTTTTGGGCATGTGCGGCGCTGTCGCGCTTGAAAGTTCGCATATGCCCATGCATTTTCGGAATTTTCCTGACCTCTCGAGCAGGGTGTCCGTGAGACAGGTGTAGCCAACCAGATCAATGAGGAGCATCAGATGCAACGACAGTCCAGGCGCACGTGGAGTGCCCAGGGCTCCGGCCGTACCGCGCTACGCCGGGTAAGGAACGTGTTCGCGGCGGGCGCCGTCGCCACGGCACTGATTGCCGCTGCGACGCCGGCAGCGTCCGCATCGACGGATTCGCAGATCGCTGTCGGGAGTGACATGTATCCCGTGCTGCAGGAGTTGAAGGGGCGGATAGGCGCGCTGGAGGGGTTTACTCCGTTCACGGCGAACAGCGCCGCGCAGATCGGCGGGTTCTGGAACAAGCCGGCGATCGATACATCGACGATGAGGGGGATCTCGCCGGGATATCTGCGCCAGCAGCTGCAGGGAGCAGGCCCCTACGCCACGTGCAATCCGGCCTCTTCGAACCACTGCGTCGATGGGCCCCTGCACATTGACGCGCTCCTGGGGGCCGACGAAGCCACGGTGGACGCGGTCATCCCGACCGCGGACGGTGGGACGTGCACGGCGGGTGTGAGCACCGAGTGCAACGGCGATGTCACCAGCAAGCACGTCCTGGCAATCGGGAGGCTGGTGCTCTTTAGCTGCTCCGGCGACTATTCGGGTCCGACCGCGGGCGTGGACCCCTCCGACGGCGCGAGTCCGCCGCTGGCGTTCGGCGTGGACGCCAGCGGCAGCGGCAATGGCAAACCGCACTCCATTCGGTGCGACGCCCCGCCGATCTCCGGGGGCCAGCCTGACACGATGCCGGAGGTGGTGACCTGGCTCGCGACCAGTGGCCACCGGATCGCGGTCGCCGACCCGGCCTCTGGAGGATTCGGTGCGGCGTCCAAGCAGGCGCTGGTGCAGGCCGGGTTCACGTGGACCGACAGCGGCCCCGGCCAGAACGTGTTCCGAGGCAGCGCCTGCGACAGCGCGGGTACGGCGTGCAAGGTCCGCCTGGAATCAGGGATCAGCCAGGTGCGCGGAGCGGTGACGGCGAACGCCGGCGGAAACACCCAGCTCGGTCTGGTCGCACTGTCCAACGTCTCGAACATTACCGAGCCGGCTGGGCCGGACGGGCGCAAAGGCGTTGACCCCAACACGTGGAGCGTGCTCGGATCGAGCGACTACTCCGGCTACGGCGACATCGAGCTCTTCGGCATCGCCCTCACTGGTGGAAACCTTGGTGCCGCGAACGCCTGGAACGACCTCCTCACCAACCAATGGGACTCGGACGCCGTCATTCAGCAGGTGCTCAGCAGCAACTTCAACTACTAACACGCAGGCGTAGCTGGACCTGGTCCTGGAAGCGGGTCGGGCCCGGCGGCATCCGGAGCCTTCCTCGCCGACGTCCGACCCGCAGCAGGAGATCGGTAACCGGCAGGGAGCGAATGCATTCGCTGGAACGCAGGCCGGGTATCAGGCGGCCGGATCATGCGGCCTGCCGTGGGCGCGGATTTCGCGATCCACGCGATGATCCTTTTGGAAGCCGGCGCTGTTGCCTGATGCCGCTATGAGCTGGCGGCGTTCCTGACCATACGTCACGGAGTACGGCCAGGAACGCCGCAGCGCTGATCCTGCCTTGCGCAAGCGCGCAGGTGTGTCAGCCGGTCGGACCCGCGCGTGCGTAACGCCGTACAACCCTTCTTGGTGTCGTGGGTCCCCCCGGCCAGTCAGTAGCGGCAGGCGAAAATCCGCACGGCCCAAGGCGGTCCTTCCGCCCGAGAACACCGATGGCCGCTCCCACTCTGAACACCACCGGTGCCGGGCGTGCAGGCCAGAGAAGGCTGATGGTCTGTTCGGTGCATATGGCGGGCATCGTCGATGGTCGAGAGGGTGCCCGGCTACGGCGCACCCGCAGCTTCGCGGCAAGGCACCGGACCTTAGACGCGGGTTCGTCGAGATCTCCCAAAGCTGCCGTCCCTTGCCGTTGCCTACGGCCTGACGTTGTAGAGGCGCTCATGACCACAGCCAGACCGGCAGGTCGCGGCGGAAGACCGGGGAACGCCGGGTACAGAAATACCCCGAGTGCGCGAAGAAGGCAATGTCGGCATGTGCCGAACTCGTTATTCGATTCAACTCGTATCTGCTACCGGAATCGCCAACGAATCTCGCATTTACAAGGGGCAGCGATACCGCAGGACGATCGCCATCTGGCCGGACGGCCGAAGAACCCCACGTCACCAGGGTCTTAGGTCCCAGGGAAGAGGGGTCGTACGCCCCCCTGGCATCTGCGCCTGATAGCGGCGGATTCCGTCCCGCATCTGCAACGCGCCTCCAGCAGGCCGTTTTCCGATGCCCTAGAGTCGGAAGCGCGGCAAGGGAATTCACTTCCCCGCTGCAATTAGTAATAGATTTTCCTCGACTTCCTTAAAGGGGCATCCCTCATGAGCCTGTCCATCCGTAACCAGATCGCCGGCACCGTCACCGCCATCACCTCCGGTGCGGCCATGACTTCGGTGAAGGTGCGCCTGGAGGGCGGCCAGGACATCACCGCGGCCATCACCACCGACGCCGTCAAGGACCTCGGCCTCGCCGAGGGCTCCGCGGTCAAGGCCCTGGTCAAGGCCACCGAGGTCTCCCTGGCCACCGGCCCCGTCACGGGCGTCTCGATCCGCAACCAGATCGCCGGCACCGTCTCCGACGTTGCAGCCGGTGCGGCCATGGCCTCGGTCAAGGTCGACATCAACGGTGGCGGCCTGACCGCCGCGATCACCGCCGACGCCGCCAAGGACCTCGGCCTCGCGGCCGGCGGCTCGGTCGTCGCCCTGATCAAGGCCACCGAGATCTCCCTCGCCGCCGCCTGATCCACCCCACCTCACCCGGTCGGCTCCTCCCGCGCCGGGTGACGCGGCCGTCGGCCGGTCGGAGTTCCCCTCCTCGGGATCCGGCCGGCCGCCCGCCGTTTCCAGGGCCCCCACCAACCCCTCCGGTGCGGGGCCCTCGGCGTACCTAGGGAACGCACCGGCCCGCGGGTTCGGCCGCCGGATTGTCGGTGGGAGGCGTCATCATGCGTCGACGAGACGGAACGTTCGGGTGGCGTCGCGGTGTGGCGGGGGTCCTTGCGGCGCTTGATCGGTGTGGTCTGATCGCCGGTGTTCTGAGACCGTTGTGCGGTATGGATCACCGATACATCCAGTTGTCCTTGCGGCAGGGCTGGCGGATCATCCACTGATGCGGGCCCGATCAGCGTTGTTAGGTTCGTGGCGGCTGCCGCACCAGCCTCCGTCTGGCCCTGGGCCGCGTGTCACGGGAGTGTTCTTGAGCACCGATTCCGTCGTCCTGTCCAAGCCGTCGTCGCCGTCGGCGGATACCGGACCGACTGCCATGGAACGGTCCCGGTGGCGGGCGAGAGCGGGCTCGGTGCACGGGCTGGGCGCCGTTGTGACGGTCTTGCTGGTCTTGGCGGCGCTGGGCGCGGTCATCCACGCACCGGTCCTGATCCCGTCCCTGGCCGCCAGTGCCGCAGTCGTGCATGCTGCCCCGACCGCGGCGGCGGCGCAGCCCCGCAGTGTGCTGATCGGCCACCTGATCGGAGCCGGCGCCGGGTACGGGGTGCTGGCTCTGGGGCACGCGGGCTCGGGGGCGGCCGTCGCCGCGGCCGCGGCGACGTTCGCTGTGACCGGACTGTTGAGGGTTGCGCACGCCCCGGCGTGTGCGACCAGTGCCATCGTGTCCTTGCAGTCCCCCGCTCCCGCGCACTTCGTCCCGCTCCTGGCGGGTGCCGCGACGATCCTCGTCCTGGTGCAGTACCTCACCTCCCGTCTGGTGCGTGGACAGCAGCGCTACCCCGCACGCTGGTGGTGACCTCCCAGAAACAACTCGACGGTCCTGATCGCCCCACGGCTACGGATCACACGTGATGTCGTCTCCGCGTGCGGAATCGAACAATCTGTCATCCGAACGAGTGATCGTGGGCCGCATGCGCTGTGCCCGAAGGCGGGCGTGCGTTGTTCTTGGGCGTCGCGGTCCTCCCCGTCCGGAGGACTGCGGCCTACCGGCGGCGCAGGGGAGGGGGGGAGGGCCGTGGGAGTCGTTGTCCTGGCTGCATGGTTGCTGACGGCCGCACTGGGTGCCTACCTCGCGACGGTCTGGATCCGCAACGGCGGCCTGCGCCAGCGCGGCCAGGGCGTGACACGGCTGCCCCTCTGGCTGGTCCTGGGCCACGTCCTGTTCGCGGTCGCCGGCCTGCTGATGTGGGGCCTGTACATCTGGGGCGCGGTCGAGGCCTCGGGGTGGGCAGCGTGTGCGGTGCTCCTTGTCGTTGCCGCGTTCGGATTCATGATGCTGATGCGCTGGATGCCCAGCTCGGGCCTCCACACCCAGGCGGAGGCCACTCCCGAGCGGCACTTCCCCCTCAAGGCGGTCGTCGCCCACGGATCCTGCGCGGTCGTCACGATCACCCTCGCCCTGGTCACCGCCGCCCGCTGGGCCGCCTGACCACAAGTGTGGAAGAAGGCAGTACGCGGCTGTCGAGCCGCGCTGCCAAGTCGCCCCCGCGATCGGATTGATGCTGAGGCACGCGACGCGGCTGATGGCATGTGAGGTGCCCATTGAGCAGCCTCCTGCATGCTTGCGGTACGGCGACCATGACGGGGCGCCGTATTTCGGGCTGGTCGACTTGAGCCTCGACACGCATGTGCTGGACAACTTTTCTGTAGTGCCGGCCCCGCAGCTCCGGCTCGCAGGCTGGTCTGCCTCGTGTGGGCTGGGCTTGGTGGTGTGAGCTGCTGCGGGCCGGAATGTACAAGACCTCGGTATCGGCATCGGGTGAGGATCCTGCTGTCCGTGGCAGGTGGTCGCGGACCCCGGGTGGTGCTCGATGGCATCCGGGACTGGCAGATATCAGGAGGAATCGTTGCGTACCAGCAGGACTCGCCTTGCCGCACTCGCTGCGTCCGGTGCCGCCGGCATGATCCTCACCGTGCTTTCCACGACTCCGGCTTCCGCAAGCATCGCGAGCGGCTTCGTCGACAGCACCCCCGGGCCCTACTACTACTCTTTCGACGACGAGGGCACGATCTCCTCGGCCGCGTACCGTCACTCCAACGCCACCTGCCTGTGGCAGAAGATCCTGTGGGCCGAGGGATACCTCAGCGCCTCCGGTGTCGACGGAGACTTCGGCCCCGCTACCAGCACGGCCACCAAGGAACTCAAGGACGACATCGGTCTGACCCCCGACGGCAAGGCCGGTCCCGCGGTCTGGAGCTGGGCCGGCGGTGCGTTGCAGGACTGGACGGGCGACGGCAAAGCTGACGCCTACGTCGGGGCTGTGAACAGCTTCGGCCTCAGCGTCGATTCGAACGGCCGCTACCACTTCAATGACCGCAACGGCAACGACAGACTGGCCAGTTACAACGCCGACACCTGCTCCTGACGCCGTCACTTGACCCGAGGGCCGGCTTCGCCGTCCGCTGCGGGCGGCGAAGCCGGCTTGGGTGCAGGTTGCTGGTGACGCGGTGTCCCTGTCTTCGGACATGCACGCAGGGCCGTGAGGGCCGCAGCTGGTCCGGTCTTGTTGTGAAGAGCCGGTCGGGCGGCGTCGGAGGGGCAACAAGATGCTCTGTCTTGGCCGTGTTACTCGGGGTTGGCGCAGCGTTCCCATGCGGACTGGCGCGTGATGCCCAGGGCCTCACCGATCTCGGCCCAGGCGATACCGCGGGGGCGCAGTTCGGGCTGGGACTGGTCGATGTGTGCGGCGATGCGCGGGATGTGGCTCAGACTTCCACGGTGAGGCCGGCTGCGCGGAGTGCTGCGGCCATGGCCAGTGCGAAGGCGTAGCGGAGCCCGGGGAGCTCGGCGGTGGCGGGTCGGCG